>JAHIZO010000010.1 GCA_018814405.1 Gammaproteobacteria bacterium | reverse complement strand
GAAATGCTACAAATCTTGAGCCTCACTATGTTCGAGAGAATGGCTCTAAATCAGCTGTTGGCGCGTACGCCACTGGATACAAACTCACCAGATTCAACCAACCAGTTGTTTCTGTTCGATTAACGTTGGGACACTAGTGATTTTGTATATTCAAATCATAATCTGGCACAAAAACATTTACTGCCCCAGCGTGCCTTTTGGGTTGGTCCAAAAAATTTATCTTTTTACCGTAACACAGCCGCCGCCTCATGCCAAACCGCAGGCACGCGCATTCAGCAACGCATTCTGCTCTCAGCGCCGTGAACAGTACGATGCAGCAATTTGATAAATATTTATTAAATTCCAAGGAATGACCAGCTCCGGCGCTGCCACACAGATTTCAATATCTATTAATCACACAGCAAGCAGGGATGTTATGACTGGCGTTTGCGATAGACTCCCGAGCCTTGTCATGCCCGTAGCCAATCTATGCAGCGCCTTGTCTTCGCCTTTGTTTTTGCAGTCTCGCTATCTCTAGCCCCCCTCGCCTCAGCCGACCAGAACAACTTTGAACAATGTCGCCAGATCTTCGCCAATGGCGAGCCACCGCTCATCAAGCAGCAGGAAGCTCGACAACTGCGCGCACTCTGCTTCACCGCTTTCGCCGTGTTGCATTCCGGCCAAAGTCGCACCCCGCTCTATGTCGCGGAAAGATTGAGCCGCAAGACCCTGCAAGGTGCGCACGAGAAACGCAAGGACAAGTTTTTCGCCGATGCGCGTCTGCCGCGCGCCGAACGCGCGGAGTTGGATGACTACAAAGGTTCAGGCTATGACCGCGGACACATGGCACCCGCCGCAGACATGACCACACCCGAGTCGATGGCGCAGAGCTTCTCGCTCGCCAACATGGTGCCGCAGGCCCCCCGCAATAATCGCAAGGCATGGGCGGGGATAGAAAGTGCCACGCGCAAATATGTGATACGTGCCAAAGGTGATGTGTACGTGATCAGCGGACCGGTGTTCGATGCCGCCCCCGCCACCATCGGAGCCAACCGCGTCTGGGTGCCGGACCATCTGTTCAAACTAGTCTACGACCCGTCAACGAACCAAGCCTGGGCGCATTGGATAGACAATCAGGACATGGCAAAAGTAGGAAAACCGATCAGTTATCCGGAATTGGTCAAACGAACCGGAATAAGTTTTTTACCGAATTTCAGCGGCAGTTAGAATCACAGTCTGAATCACGCTGCCCCGAACAAACTTAGGAATAGAAAATGAGAACCTTGATACGAATGTTTTTTCGCACACTGCGTCTGGTATTGATGCCGTTCATGTTGCTATGGGCAAAGCTAGCGATGCCAAAGGGCGTGGTACGCAGTGCAGAAGCGCAGCAGAAAGTTGAAGCCGAGTGTTTGCAATTGGCGCTGTATCACTTCAAGACTTGCCCGTTCTGCATCAAGGTAAGGCATGAGATGGGACGATTGTCGTTACCGATCACACTGCGCGATGCACAGCATGATGCGGAACATAAAGCGGCTTTATTGCAAGGCGGCGGCAAGGTGCAGACGCCCTGTCTGCGCATCACAGGCGAGGATGGTCAGGTGCAGTGGATGTACGAATCAGGCGACATCATCGACTATCTTCAGCATCGCTTCGCCTGAATGCTCCCAAGGGAATCTGGGCAAGCCCATCAAGGCTTGCACCAAGCCCTGATTCCAGACCTCAGAGAGTTCCTTGGCAAAGGGGTCGTTCTCGGTGAGCGTCATACGCTGGCCGAAATCGAGTGCATCTTTGCGGAGGATGAGCAGGTCAACAGGCGGGCCCACGGTCAGATTACTGCGGATGGTCGAGTTCATTGAGACCAGTGCACAGCGTGCAGCGCGCTCGATAGGCGTGTCACGCTTGATGATGCGATCGAGGATGGGCTTGCCGTATTTCACCTCGCCGATCTGCAGGAAAGGGTGGTCGTCCGATTCGTGGATGTAGTTACCCTGCGGGTAGATGAGCAATGTTTCGGGCTTGTCGCGGCCGACTTGTCCGCCGAAGATGAAGGTGGCTTCGAAATTGGTTTTGGCATTATCGCGCTCGACATGCTGTTTCTGAACCGAGGCGCTGATGCTGGCGATGTAGTCCGAGGCAGCGAGCATGCTCGGCACACTGCGCAAGTTGACCGGCGCGGCCTCTTCAATGTCGCTCCACAACCGTTTCACCACAGCTTGGGTAGTTGCCAGATTTCCGGCCGATAGCAGTACGAAAGATCGTTCTCCGGGCCAGACGAAAGAGTGCATCTTGGTATAGGTGGAGATGTTGTCGAATCCTGCATTGGTACGCGAATCGGAACAGAACACTACACCTTCGTCGGTGTTGATAGCCACGCAATATGTCATATAGATTCAATCAGTTCATGTAGTTATAGTCGCGGATTCGCGTCAAAGCGTTTCGCGTGCGCGCAACACTACCACGCACCTTCATTGCTGGGCAAACTCGATCTCGCCCTGTGTCTGACCGGGAGGCAGAACGCCGTCTTGCCAGGCATGGAAATAGTTCTGCAACAGCGCATCGTGTATCTCGCCTAACTGCATCTGCAACACGTCGATATATTCGTGCAAGGCCGCCGCATCCAGCTTGGATGTGTCGTGCTGGGCGATCTTGAGACTCAACAGAATAGTGAGTTGCTGCAGCTGCTGAGACTTGGGCATCAGCTTGAAGCAGGCTTCCATCTCGCTCAGACAATGCGCCACACTGCGCGGGAAGCGCATGTCCTGCAACAGGAAGCGCACGGCATCATCACTGCGCACATGCATGGAGACTAGGCGCCGATAGGTTTGGTAAGCAGACAGCGATTCGAGCGTGCTCATCCAGATGCGTTCCACCAATGCTTCGCGCACCACGCTCTCGTCGGAAAAGCTGATTGCGGAATGCAGATCCAGGATACGCGTGGTCATGTCGGCGCGTTCGATGTTGCGGCCAAGCTTGATCAGCTGGTAAGCATCATCATGCGGCATGGTGCCGGAGAACAGGCCGACTATGGCATGCCGTTGCTGGATGACCTCGTTCAGCACCATATAGCGTTCACGGCGACTCTTGCATGCAGCATGCGCGTTCTGGCGCACATAGATATATAGACTGTTGATGCGCTCCCACATCTCGGCGGGCAGCACTTCGCGCAGGGTGCGTGTGTTCTCGCGCGCATATTTCACACAGGCGAAGATGGAGCTGGGATTCGCCTCATCCTCGATAAGGAAACGCATGATGGATTCTTCGTTCGCCTCGGGATAGGTCTTGGCGAACAGATCGTCCAGTCCGGCGATCTCGGCCAGGTTCTTCCAGCCGAACGTCGCGCCATGCGGCAGGTCGAGCAACACATAGGTGGTGCTGTTGATCAGGCGTGCGGTGTTCTCGGCGCGCTCCAGATTACGCGCCATCCAATACAGATTCTCTGCAACGCGGGCGAGCATCATGATGCGTCCTCCACGATCCAGGTGTCTTTGCTGCCGCCACCCTGCGAAGAGTTGACCACTAGTGAACCCTTGCGCATGGCAACGCGCGTCAGGCCGCCGGTGGTGGCGTACAACTGGTCTGACTGCAAAACGAAAGGTCGCAGATCAAGATGGCGCGGTGCCAGCTTGCCATCCACCAGCGTCGGTGCAGTTGAGATTTCCAACGTGGGTTGTGCCATGTAGTTACGCGGGTTGGCGCGGATAAGTCTGGCGAACTGATCGCGCTCTTCCTGCGTCGCGCGCGGGCCGATCAGCATGCCGTATCCGCCCGATTCATTGGCCGGTTTCACCACCAGCTTGTCCAGATTCGCCAACACATAGTCGCGCTGATCTTCAATCATGCACAGATAACTCGGTACGTTAGCGAGGATGGGTGCTTCGTTCAAATAATAGTTGATGATCTGCGGCACGAACGAATACACCACCTTGTCGTCGGCCACACCCGCGCCCGGCGCGTTGGCGATACCGACATTGCCTTTGCGCCAAGCGCGCATCAAGCCCGGCGTGCCCAGCACCGAATCGGGGTTGAACACTTCGGGATCGAGGAAGGCATCGTCGATGCGGCGATAGATCACATCCACGCGCTGCAAACCGGTGATGGTCTTCATGTAGACGATGTCGTCTGCCCCCACCACCATGTCGCTGCCTTCTACCAGGAAGGCGCCCATCTGCTGCGCCAGATAACTGTGTTCAAAGTAAGCGGAGTTATAGATGCCCGGCGTGAGCACGGCGATCACCGGCTGTGCCCCTTCGCGCGGCGAGAGCGAAGCCAGCATCTGGTAAAGCCGGGTGGGATAGTCATCCACCGGCAAAATATTGGTGGTGCGGAACACCTCGGGGAAGATGCGCTTCATGATCTGGCGGTTCTCCAGCATGTAGGAGACGCCGGATGGCACGCGCAGATTATCTTCCAGCACATAAACGGTGCCATCTTTATCACGCACCAAGTCGGTGCCGCAGATGTGTGCCCACACGCCAAAGCGGGGCGTGATACCCACGCATTGCGGACGGAAGTTACCCGATCCTTCCAGTACATCGGCCGGGAATACGCAATCTTTGATGATGCGCTGCTCGTTGTACAGATCGTTGATGAACAGGTTCAGGGCGCGCAGCCGCTGCTTGAGTCCGGCCTGAATAGATTCCCATTCCTTGCGCCCCATCACCCGCGGGATCGGGTCGAACGGCCACACACGGTCGATATTGCCTGCCTCGCTATATACCGTGAAGGTGATGCCCATAGCCATGATGGTGGCGTCTACTGCCTGCCGCCGCGTGCTCAACTCATCTTCATTCAGCGAGTTCAAATAGTCGAACAAGTGCTGCGCAGCCGGGCGTGGCTTCAGATCACGATCCAATAGTTCATCGTAGGCGGTGTGGGGGGTGTATTCGTCTTTGGCGAGTTCCATGGCTTTGGTCTGTAGGTTTTCCTACAAAGCAATAAGCGAATAGCGTGCCAGACTGAATCCACTTCCGATCATATGTTGGGTGCCAGAGCGGCGCGCGACCTATCCGGGCAAGCCGGCTTGCGAACATCAACTGTCCATGACCACCCGGTTCCGGCCATCTTGTTTCGCGCGATACAGCATCTGGTCTGCCGCAGAGATCATGGCATCGACACTGTCGGCAAGCAATGTCGATATCCCGATACTGACAGTTATCCGTGTCGATTCACCGTTGATGTCCATAGTCGTTTCTTCCAGGCTTCGGCGGAATTCGTCAAACAGCTCATAGGCAACCTGCGGTGTAAGACTGGAGGCGATGACGCAGAATTCTTCTCCACCAAAGCGCGCCACGACATCACTGCTGCGGAAACGATCTTTCATCAGAGTGGCGATACGTTTCAGCACCTCGTCACCCGCATCGTGCCCATATGTATCGTTGATCTCTTTGAAGTGATCGATGTCTATCATCGCCACCGCCAGCGACTTGCCGCTGCGATTGGCACCCGCCACCAGCGGCACACCGATGCGCAGCAACTGCCGACGATTGTTCAGACCGGTCAGGAAGTCGATGGTCGATGCGGCTTCTGCGGTAATCATCTTCTGGTAGTGGATGGCATTCGAGAATGCGAGCGATATCTTGGACGCGAACACTTCCAGCAGTTGCCTGTCGTTCTCGTCCGCATCACACAGACCGCCATGCAACAACGCGGCCGTTGCCGGGGTGTTCCCTGTCTTAAAGTACAAAACGGTATAGTTCTCACCCAACTGGTTCTTCTCTTCGGCGAGCGCTTTGTGTATCAGTTGCAACATCTCGGTATGTTTGCAATCGCTTTCCTGCAGACAGTTCGTGCATTGGCAGTATTCGCCTGTGCTGGCCAGTATCTGCAAACCGCTGCACGGCCACTCGCCCTCCATCGCAGCTTGATCCGGCTGCACACAGATGATGCCGTTAGGTTGGCACTCCAGAAAACCCGACAGCTGCATGAGCACCCCGGAAGCGAAGTTCTGGATCGAGTGCACCTGAAACAGCGCACTCGAACTATCCAGTATCTTCTCCAGGCCCTTGCGCGTCTTGACCAAGGAAACGATGGTCTCGTAAGAACGCAATGCGGCGATCACCGTAGTGAAGAGTTTCTGCGCGGTCAGCTCGCTCTTTGCTTTGTAGTCATTGATGTCGTAATCAGCGATGACGCGCTCCTCGGGTGCCTGCCCCGGCTGCCCGGTGCGCAGGATGATGCGCACCGCCGTGTTGAATATTTCCTCGCGTATCACCTTCACCAGTTGCAAACCGGCATCGTCCGTCTCCATCACCACATCCAACAGCACGACCGCGATGTCTTTCTCGTTCTCCATCACCACCCTGGCCTCAGCCGCGGAATAAGCGGACAACAATGTTATCGCCCGATCCTTGTAACGCATCTTGCCCAGGATCATGCGCGTGACGGCATGCACTTCCTCATCATCATCGACCACCAGCACACGCCAATCTTTGCGTGGGCGCGATGTTTGTTTTTCCTGCGGGCTTCCTGCCTTAAGCTTGAGCGGCTTCTTCTCTTCAGTCATTGCCATCCCCCTCAATATTGATCTTGGGTAACACGCGCGGGAACCTGATAGTAAAAGTCACCCCTTGCCCGGGCTCGCTTGCCAACATGAGCGTACCCTTCAACGTCTGATACACGATGTTGTATACCAGATGCAACCCCAGCCCGCTGCCTCCCGAGCCACGCCTGGTAGTAAAGAACGGCTCAAACACTTTGCCCTGCAGTTCGCGGGGGATGCCTTTACCGTTATCGCGATAGATGAGTTCTATCCATTCACCGGATAGTCGTGCCGAAATATCGATATGCCCCTGGGTGGAAACATCGAATGCATGGGTCAGCGAGTTCATGATCAGATTGGTCACGATTTGCGACAACGCGCCGGGCAAACCATCCACCACGACCCCTTCCGCACAATCCACCGACACCTCCACATCACTCTTCTTCAGACTGGGGCGCAATGACAGCAGTATCTCATCCAGATAGACAGCCAGATCGAAGCTGCGGCGTTCCCCGCCGGTCTGATCGACTGCGACCTGCTTGAAGCTTTGGATCAGGTCGGATGCGCGCTGGCTGTTAAGCGTCATCATCTGCGTAGCCTGACGTGCGGTCGAAAAATATTCCTCCAGTCCTTCCTCGGTAAGCTCGCCCTCGTGATAGCGCGCATCCGCTTTGCGCGTCTCGGACTCCAGATGCGTCGCCGAAGCCAGCGTCACACCTACAGGCGTATTGATCTCATGCGCCACACCGGCCACCAGACTGCCCAGCGCCACCATCTTCTCAGCCTGCACCAGTTCGTTCTGCATCACCTTCTGGCGCGCCAGCGCCTCTTCGGCTGCGCGGCGAGCCGCCTCCACTTCCTGACGACTCTTCTCTCGCTCTGTCACATCTCGGATGGTGATGGTCGCAAGACGGTCATCACCGCTGCCGCTATGACTCAGGCTGATCTCCACATTCGGTTCGCGTCCATCACGGGTAAGTGCAACCAGTTTGAAATCTTTATCTCCCATACCGCGATGGCGAGGCGATGTGAAATACTCATCGCGGTGCCCCTTATGCATGGCGCGGTAACGATCCGGGATCAACTGTTCGACGGTCATGTTCAGCAATTCGGCCGTCGAATAACCGAAGAACTTGGCAGCCATCTGATTCGCGCGTGTGATCCGACCGCCCGGGTCGACTGACATCATCGGGTCGGGTGAAGTATCCAGCAGAATATCCAGACGCTCCTGCGTCCTGCGGATCAGTTCATTCGCGCGCACAACGCGCTGCAGGAACATGATCAACGCCAGCGTGGCGGCGAGCATCGCGGCAATGACCAGAATGCCGCCGATCTTCAAAAACTTCATGGCGTCTTGCTGCACCGCCTTTGCCCGCCGCTCAGCATCCTGCGCACGCTCATTTATACGAGCCATGAGGTGCTCAACTGCCGCGATCGCCTTGGTATCTGAAACCTTCACCACATCATCGATCTGGCGTTGATTCTTATTTTGCGCGATCAAACTTGCCGCCAGATGATATTTGCCTATGTACTCTTCGAACGTATCACTGATCTGTCTGACGGCGGCCCTGTCCTCCGGCAACTTTAGTTCTTCATCAAGCAGCTTGATATCCAGCCTGAGCTGCACGATGTCGTGCTCGATCTCGCCCTTGTAGCGCGCCATATCACGACGCAACACCAGATTCTTGAAGTTATGGATGAAACCGCCGTAACCAATATGGTGATTCAGGTCAGAGGAAAGGATGGCGATCTTAGTAGCGCGATGGTTATGCATTTCCCAGGTCGCTTCAACCTCATTGAAGTGAGACACGCTCATCATGCCGAACAGCAAAGCGCTGGCGAGCGCCAGCGCGCTGGCTATGGAAATTGCCAGCACCTGTTTTCTAAAACTAGACGTTTCCTCTGACAAAGACTTCTGCACCAGCCATCCCCCTTATTGCTCAGATAGCCTTTGTATTCTGGCTATGTATTCTTTGGACACATCAGACCAAGCAGCGTTATCGATAGCGACTCATTGCACGGATCATTCTACACGCGCAATGAGTAGCGCCGACTAGTCAGGACAAGGGGCTACAGCAAATACTCGACTGTTTTTAGTTGGTACTATCCACTCAGGACTGCTGTGCGTAAGCAGCGCTCAGCTTTTCCGAGACGAACTCGGCGCGCGCCTTGGAATCATTCTGCTGCTGATGTTGTGCGCACCATTCTGCGAACACTTGCGGTTCGATCTGGTATTCCACCGCCTGCACGCCGCTGCGCTGGAACTCGCGCCGCGCAGAGACGGCGACAGCTTTCCACTTCTCAAAAGTATCTTCAAAACATTGCGGATCGGTGGCTGTGGCCTTCACCTGCGACCATGTCTCGGCGGTATATCCGACCACGCCGACGATCATCGCCTGCTTGCGATTCTTGGCACGCAAGCTGCGCATCATTACAGAACGCCGTGAACTCATAATGGCAGGCCGAATGCAGGCGCGATCAGCTTCAACCAAGCTTCCAACCGTGCATCAGTCAATAGTTTTTGGTTCTCCTGATCCAGTGCAAGGCCAACGAAATCATCGTCCCGCAAGGCTTTGGATTCGATGAACGCGTATTCATCGGACGGCCATGCGCCGACGAAACTCGCACCGCGTGCTTTGAAGAATTCATACAGGATGCCCATCGCATCCACGAACTCTTCCGCATACTTGTTCTGGTCGCCCAGCCCGTACAGGGCGATGGTCTTGCCGCTAAAATCGAGATGCGCGATCTGCGGCAGGAACTCTTCCCAGCCACCGCCCATACAGTCGGTGGACAGCCCCGGCAACGCCCCCGCCCCCAAAGTCGAAGTGCCGAGGATGAGTTGTTCGTAACTACCGAACAACTCCGGCGTCGCTTTGTTGACGTTCAACGCATCGGCCATCGTCTCATCGTCGAAACGTTTCTTAATGGCCTTGGCGATGCGCCGCGTATTGCCGGTGCTGCTGGCGAAGAAGAGTCCTATTTTGGGCATGCCAAATTACACAGGGCCGCGACCTGCACGAGTCAACTCGACTGTGCGTGTCAGTGCTTCTTCGAACGACACCACATCACCCTTGGGTTTGTAGTCGGACAAAGCCTTGTACACGGTAGCGATCTTTGCAGTCGGTGTCTGACCCTTGAAGTCACCCTTTTCCAGCGCGGCGATGTCGATCAGCTCGTTCCAGATCAGACCTTCCTGCATGGAGATGGTGGCGATGCTCAGACCGGCAGTCTCGATGACCAGCGGCTTGGCTATGTTCACCACGAACAGGATGATCTTCACATCGGCAGCGAAGTCCGCCTGATAGTAGTCGAGCACCTTTGGCAACAGCGCGAGGTCGTCCAGGCTACCAACGTACAGCTTGATCTTGTCGCCTTCAGCCAACACCACGGTGTTCTTGATAGTGGATACGGGCGGCTTGCGATGGCCCGATGCGTCACCGGCTTCGCCCAGTTCCAGCACGAGGTCGCCGCGATAGCCCGCGTAGTTGCCGTCGGTCTCTTTGAAGTTCATGTTGAACAGCAGGCCTTTGGTTTCGTAGGTGTCGAATAGCATGGTTATGTTTCCTGATGGTTGGTTAAAGAAAATTGGTGTTACTCATCATCGTCATCACTGGCGAATACTCTGCGTGGCACAGTCGCAGGATCGGCAGTGATGGCACGATAGATCTCGATCCGGTCGCCCGGTTTAAGCTTGTCATCCAGCTCGGCCATCTTTCCGTAGACGCCGACCTTGTATGTTTCCAGATCGATGTATGGGAACTTGTTGAGGATGCCGGACTGCTCGATGGCGAGCTGCACGGTGGCTTCCTCCGGCACTTCGATACGTAGCCAGAGCTGGTTGACGGGTTCTGAGTAAGCGATACCGACTTGCATCTCAGGCCTCCTGACCGGCAACCGCAACGACTGCTGCCGCACGTTCAGCACGGCGGCGGTCGTACAGGCGCTTCGCAGCCAAAATGAACCCTAATGCCATGAAACCGCCCGGTGGCAGGATCATCAGCAGAAAACCTTTGTAGTCGGGGATGATGGTGATCTCAAGAAAGGCGAATGCCGATCCCAACAACAGATGTGCATTGGCGAACAGCGTGCCGCTACCCAATATCTCGCGCACGCCACCCAGCGCCACCAGCGCCAGCGTGAAACCCATGCCCATCATCAAACCGTCCAGCGCCGCATCCGGCACCGAGTTCTTGGACGCGAACGATTCCACGCGACCGAGGATGGCGCAATTCACCACGATCAGCGCGATGAACAGGCCCAGCACTTTGTACAGCTCGTGCGCCCAAGCATTCAGACTCATGTCCACCAGTGTCACCAGCGTGGCGATCAACACGATGTAGACCGGAATGCGCACTTCGGGGCTGATCAGGTGGCGCACACTGGACACGATGATGTTGGCCAGCAACATCACGGCAGTACTTGCCAGGCCCATACCCAATCCGTTGGTGGCCGTGCTGGTCACCGCCAGCAACGGGCACAGCGCCAGCATCTGGGCGAACACGACGTTGTTGTCCCAGATCCCTTCACGCGTGATACGACCGTATTTTTCGTTCATCTTGAAACCCCATTTCTGTCCACTAAAGACACGAGAACACACGAACAATGCACACTCGAGACGCGACCTCCTTCAGGCAGGTTTGCACGGCGCACCTCTGGCCATGAGGTTTTTATTTCGTGTCTTTCGTGGACATCCGGTTTTTCACTCATTTGCCTTCTCCTGCTTCGTCGAGCAATTGCATCTTGTTCGCATCGAAGAACTGCAAACCTTCCTTCACCGCCTTCACCACCGCGCGCGGTGTGATGGTTGCGCCGGCGAACTGATCGAACACACCACCATCTTTCTTCACCGCCCACTTGTCGATGGGCGGTTCACCCAGCCACTTGCCTGCGAAGCTGTGTATCCAGTCAGCCTTGGCCGGTTCGATCTTGTCGCCCAGCCCCGGCGTCTCCGCATGTTTGATGACGCGCACACCCAATATCTTTCCCTCGCGCGAGATGCCCATCACACACACGATGGCACCGGAGTAGCCGTAGCCAGTGACGCGATACACCACCGCCTCCACCTTGCCCTTGTTGCGTGCGCGCCAAGCCAGCACCTCGCCATCCGCACCCGGCAATGTCACCGTGTCTTTCAACAGTTCGTTGTCGTAGCTGCCCGGCAACACCTGCGTCAGCGATTGCTTGAGGTCGGCTTCTTCCGCCGCCTTGATGTCCGGCCCGGTGACCAGCGAGGCGAATGCCAGTGCCGCACTGGTGAGCAACGCCACGCTGCCCAGCAGCATCGCCTGATAACCGAGTTTGGCGCGCAGTGCTTCGAGTTTCATCACGCCCCCTTCTTCGCGGGCAATGCGACGCCCTTGCTGTCGCGGCCATAGATGCGCGGTTTCACGTATTGGTCGATGAGCGGCGTGGCGGCATTCATCAGCAGCACCGCGAAAGCGACGCCTTCCGGATAACCACCCCAAGTACGGATGACCCAGGTGAGCAGACCGCAGCCCAGCCCGAAGATGAACTGCCCTTTGGCCGTATTCGGTGACGTGACCGGATCGGTGACGATGAAGAACGCGCCCAGCATCACACCGCCGGACAGCAGATGCACCAGCGGCCCGGCATAGTGGTTACCGTCGATGAGGCTGAAGATCAGCGCGGGCACGGCCACGCCCAGCAACATGGCGACCGGCGCATGCCAGGTGATGATGCGACGCGCGATGAGGACGAGTCCGCCCAGCAGCAGCAACAATGCTGCCGTCTCACCCAGACTGCCGGCACGCATCCCCCACAGCGCATCCATCGGCGTGAAGAAACCGGTGAGCGCCTGATCGAGACCGATGCCGCGCGTGAACTCGGTCTTCACATGGCCGAGCAGCGAAGCGCTAGCCATGCCGTCGATCGGCTGGCTGAGGAAGGTGACGCGCAGACCTTCGATCAGATTCAATCCGTTCGGTGAAGTCAGCGGCAAAGGGGCGCCCCAGGTCGTCATCTCCAGCGGGAATGAGATGAGCAGCATCACACGCGCCGCCATCGCCGGATTGAACACGTTCTGTCCCAACCCGCCGAAGATCTGTTTGCCGACGACGACCGCGAACAGACTGCCGACCACCGCTATCCACCAGGGTGCATACGGCGGCAAGGACAAGGCCAGCAACCATGCAGTGAGGATGCCGGAGCCGTCCATCAACACCGGCTTCACCGCGCGCTGCTGGATGCGGATGACGAAGGCTTCACCGAGGATGGCGGCGATCAGCGACACTGCCCACAGATTGATGGCGGGCCAACCGTACAGCCAAAATCCGAACACGGTGGCTGGTGCCAGTGCCAGCATCACGGTGAGCATCACCTTGCCGATGGAACTCGGCGCGTGCGCGTGGGGGGAATGGGCGATTGAATTCATCTGCGCTGCCTCACATCCTCATTCCCGCGAACGCGGGAATCCAGTCGAACGAATCATTCCCTGCGGAGCAGGACGACAGGTTTTGTCCGCTACGCGGAATATATGTTTCATCTGGATTCCCGCGTTCGCGGGAATGACGGTTCAAAGATTCGAGCACTTTCATACTGCCTCCGCTTCCGCCGCCGCCTTCGCAGCCGCTTCCTTCGCCGCGCGCGCCGCTTTGCGTTTCGCCATCATCTCGGCGCGTTCACGTTCGATGCGCGCGATACGTTCGCCGCGCGCTTCTGCCAATTTCTTAGTGGCTTCTTGTTTCAACTTGCTGCGCTCCTGCGCGGCGAGATCGCCCTTGGCATAGTTGAAGTAATGCACCAGCGGGATATGTGCCGGACAGACATAGGAACAGGAGCCGCAGGCGATGCAATCCTTGAGGCCGAGATCGACCGCACCGGCAAGATCAGAACCGCGGATGTGCGCCGCCATCTCCAGCGGCAACAGACCGACCGGACAGGCACGCACACAGGTGGAGCAACGGATGCAGGGCGATGCTGCATCGTGCCCGATCTCGTCTGCAGTCAGCGCGAGGATGCCACTGCTGCCCTTCACTACCGGGATGCCGGTGTTGCTGATGTGCTGGCCCATCATCGGGCCACCCAGCACCATGCGTGCCGCTGCTTGCGAATAGCCACTCGCGAAGTCGATCAGTTCCTGCACCGGCGTACCGACCAGCACCTCCACGTTGCACGGTGATTTGATGGCCCCACCGCTGACCGTGACGATGCGCGAGATGAGCGGTCGACCGAAACGTATCGCCTGATGCACGGCGAAGGCGGTGGCGACGTTGTGCACCAGCACACCGATGTCGGCAGGCCGTCCACCGGCGGGGATCTCTTGTCCGGTCAGCACTTGGATGATCTGTTTCTCCGAACCCATGGGATACATGCTGGGCATGGCGACCACTTTCATGGATGACGCACGTGCCGCACCGCGCATGGCTTCGATGGCTTCCTGCTTGTTGTCTTCAATACCGACGATCACTTCTTTGGCAGCGACGGCCTGTGCGATCAGGCTGATACCTTCGACGATGGCCGTGGCGCGCTCGCGCATGATGCGGTCGTCACATGTGAGATAGGGTTCGCATTCGCCGCCGTTGATGATCAGCGTCTGCACACCACGACTGAGGTTGAGTTTCAATGCAGAAGGAAAGGTCGCACCGCCGAGACCGACGATGCCCGCCGCCGCGACGCGTGCGGCGATGTCTTCAGCGGACAGTGCGAACGGATCGTCGCATGCTTGCAGTGCAGCCCATTCCTCCAGCCCGTCGCACGCCAGCGTAAAAGTCGGCACCGGCAGACCGGATGGATGCGGCGCGACATGGTCGCCCAGCGCAATGATGATGCCCGAGGTCGGCGCATGCACCGGCGCGGAGACATTGCCCTGCGCAACAGCGATGAGCTGTCCTTTCAGCACGCGCTCGCCCACGCAGACAATGGGCGATGCCGGTGCGCCGATGTGCTGCTGCAAAGGCACGAACAGTTTTTTCGGCAACGGAGGCACGCGGATGCCGCGCGCTGCCGACAGGTCTTTACGACCTTCGGGGTGCACACCGCCGCGCATGCCGGAGAAGAATCTATCGAACAGCTTCATGCTGTCGCCTCTTTCGGTTTGTTCCAATACCAGGACTGCAAAGTGACCGGCACGTCTTGCAACGACAACGCCTCGGTCGGGCAGACGTCCACACATTTACTGCATGCCGTGCACGCTTCGCGGAACACCACGTGTATCTGTTGTGCCGCGCCCATGATGGCGTCGGTGGGGCACACCTTGAAGCAGCGCGTGCAGCCGATGCAGATCTCTTCCTTCACTTCAGCCACCTGCGGGCCTTTGTCTTCCACGCCGGACAGATCGGCCTCCACGCCCAGCTTGTCCGCCAGCGCCTGCACCAGCGCCACACCACCCGGCGGACACAAGTTGACCGGCGCGCTGCCATCAGCCAAAGCCTGCGCTGCGCCGGTACAACCGGGATAACCGCATTGGCCGCATTGCGAGCCGGGCAACATCTGCTCGATCTCAGCGATGATGGGGTTCCCCTCCACGCGCAGATAACGCGCGGCCAGCCCGAGCAGCAGACCGAGCACGGTGCCGAGGACAGTCAGACTTACGATGGCGGCTACAAGCATTTCACTTTCCTCAATGAGAAGCCAAACCGGCAAAACCCATGAACGCCAGCGACAACAATCCGGCGACGACGAAACCGATGGGCGCACCCGCGAACGCGGCGGGCACTTGCGCCAGCGACAGGCGGACGCGCAGTCCGGTGAACAGCAGCATCACCAATGTAAAGCCGAGTGCAGAACCGAAGCCATATAGAAGACTGTGCATAAAACCGTTCTTCTCCTGCACATTGAGCAGTGCCACACCGAGCACCGCGCAGTTGGTGGTGATCAGCGGCAGATAGATGCCGAGCACTTGATACAAAGCCGGGCTGAGTTTGCGGATCGCCATCTCGGTGAACTGCACCGTGGCGGCGATCACTAATATGAATGCGAGGATGCGCAGATACTGGATACCCAGCGGCTGCAGCAGCCAGTGCTCCAGCATCCAGCTGGCGGCGGTGGCGAAGGTGAGCACGAAGGTGGTGGCCATGCCCATGCCGAGCGCGCCATCCATCTTCCGGGACACACCCATGAATGGGCACAGTCCCAGGAACTTCACCAGCACCACGTTGTTCACCAGCGCCGTGCCTAACAACAGTAGAAATATCTCTGACATCGCGTTCGTTCTCCTGTGCCCTACTCTGCAAGGCCCGTGCCAACTGCTGCGCACCGAAAGGGTGTGCACGGAATCAGGCATTTGGAAGAACTCCGCACCAGCGCGGTGCAAAAAACCCTTGTCGTTGTCGGGTTCGCCCAGGCACCGATGTAGCAAACACAACAATTCGCCCCATGCCTGCGGCGTTGAGTGCAAAACGAAAATTTATAGGCATGTTTATTGCTGATTGAGGGGTGTCTTTAAATTGGAGTCCTCATGTCCGACCCTACTCAGCCTCCAGAAAGCCTGCCGACCCACCTGTTCCGACAGGCCGTCGCGCAGGCCGCATTGGCGATCTCGATCACCGATGCACGCGCCAACATCCTGTATGCCAACACTGCGTTCTCGCGCATCACCGGCTACGGACAGGACGAGATCGTCGGTCACAACGAATCCATCCTGTCTTACCGCGTCACCCCCAAGCTGGTGTACGAGACACTGTGGGCACAGATACAACGCCAGCGTCCATGGAACGGCCTGCTGGTCAACAAGCGCAAGGACGGTAGCCGTTATCTGGCCGACGTGACCATCACGCCGGTGGTGAACGAACAGGGCGAGACCACGCACTTTCTCGGCATGCAACGCGATGTGACCGAGGTGCACCGCTTGGAACGCCAGGTACAGAATCAGAAGACATTGATCGAGTCGGTGGTGGACGCGGCGCAGGTCGCCATCGTGCTGCTCGACGAGTCCGAGCAGGTGCTGCTCGACAATCAGGAATACAAAAAACTGATCGGCGACTTGGGCAAAGAGCCCGCCGCGCGTCTGCTCGCCGCCCTGCGCGCGCAGATGGGCGACGCTTTCTCCAGCGCCTGGCAAAAGCACAAGAACATCACCGCACGCGAAGTGCAACTCGAGACACCCCAAAAGGCCACGCGCTGGTTCTCCTGCGCGGTGTCCTGGTTCGAAGAGCAGGACGTCGGTGCCGACGCCTTCTACGAACCCACGCGTCGCCACTATCTGCTGCTCACCATTCAGGACATCAGCGAACTGAAACGCCAGCAGGAAGACCTGCGCATCAACAGCCTGCGCGCACTATTGGCAGAACAGGAACGCATCCAGGGACTGCGCGAAACATTGGCCGGTGCGGTGTTCCAATTGGAAGGCCCGCTCAATATGTTGAGTGCCGCCACCTCCATGCTGGAGCGTCGTTTATCCAGTCAAGGCGCGCCCAACGGTTCTGGCGATATCTCATCCAGCGCGCTGGATGAGGCGATCAACAAGAGCCGCGAAGCACTGGAGACCTTGCGCGCCTGTATCCCCGAGCATGACGACGAGACGATGCAACTGATCGACATCAACGATGTGCTGGTGGATGTATTGAAACTCGCCACCGCCAAGCTGCTCAGCGCGGGCATCGTGGTGGAATGGTCACCTGCCGCGCAGTCCGCCACGCTGGCCGCACATCCCGCGCAACTGACCAATCTGTTCAAACATCTGGTGGTGAATGCTATCGAGGCGATGAACGAACGTCGCGGCGGTTCCCGCGAACTGCGCATCGGCTGTAGCGTGCATAACGACCATCTGGACGTGACCGTGGAAGATACCGGTCCCGGTGTGCCAGACGATCTGCGCTACACCGTATTCCAACCTTTCTTTACAACCAAAGGGGCTGGCAAACAGCACCTCGGACTCGGATTAGCCATGGCACAAGAAGTCATCAGTCGTCACGGCGGCACACTGGACATCGATCCCGACTATCACAGCGGTTGCCGCATGCGCGTGCAACTGCCATTTACGAAGGGAGGCAGCCATGTCTGATTCCCGCAACGAACTCGATCTGCTGCGCGCAGAACTGGAGACGCTGTATCAGGTGAGCCGTGTGCTGTCGCATTCGCTCAACTTCAAGCAGACGCTGGACGGTGTGTTGAACGCACTACATGAAGGTGTGGGGCTGGATCGCGGCATGGTCAGCCTGATCGACGCCGCCACCGGCGAACTGCAAGTGTCACTGGTGTATGGCGTATCCGACACCGTGACCGAGGAAGTCAGCTATTTGCCGGGCGAAGGCGTGGTGGGCACTATCCTCAAGACCGGCAACAGCATCATGGTCGATTGCATCATGGACGAGCCGCGCTTCCTGTCACGCATGGGCATCTACAACCCGCAAGGTGCGTTCGTCGGTGTGCCGATCCGCATCGGCAGGAAAGTGGTCGGCGTGCTTGCCGCACAACCGGCAGCGGGCATGGCACATAAGCTGGATGAATATCGCCACTTCCTCGAGATGGTGTCCAACCTGATCGGCCAGAGCGTGCGCCTGTCGCAGGAAGTCGCGCAGGAGAAACAGGAACTGGCGGAAGAGCGTGACGGTCTGCGCCGCACCGTGCGTGCGCAATACGGCTTCGACAACATCATCGGCCACACGCAGGCGATGCGCCGCATCTTCGAACAAGTGCGACTGGTGGCGAAGTGGAACACCACCGTACTGATCCGCGGCGAGACGGGTACCGGTAAAGAATTGATCGCCAATGCCATCCACTACAACTCGCCGCGCGCACGCGGCAGCTTTGTGAAATTGAACTGTGCGGCGCTGCCGGAGACTTTGCTGGAGAGCGAATTGTTCGGCCACGAGAAAGGCGCGTTCACCGGTGCGGTGGCGCAACGCAAAGGACGCTTCGAACAAGCCGAAGGCGGCACCGTGTTCCTCGACGAGATCGGCGAGATATCCGCATCGTTCCAAGCCAAGTTGCTGCGCGTGTTACAGGAAGGTGAGCTGGAACGCGTGGGCGGCACCAAGACCATCAAGGTCGACGTGCGCGTGGTGGCAGCGACGCACCGTGATCTGGAAAATGAAGTGGAGCGCGGACGCTTCCGTGAAGACTTGTATTACCGCCTGAACGTGATGCCGCTCACCCTGCCGCCTCTGCGCGAGCGCATGGAAGACATCCCAGACATCGCGCGCTTCCTGGTGGAGAAGGTCAGCAACCAGCAAGGCCGCACACTGGGGCTGACCGAAGCAGCGATGCGCGTGCTGATGCATCACGACTGGCCGGGCAACGTGCGTGAATTGGAGAACTGTCTGGAGCGTGCATCGGTGATGACCGAGGGCGACACCATAGACCGCGACGCGATCCTGCTCACCGGCATCGACGAGAAGATCTCGGCCAGCCGCGGCCCGGTACAGAACGTCGATCTGGACGATCCGCATCTGGATGAACGCGAGCGCGTCATCGCCGCGCTGGAGCAGGCCGGCTGGGTACAGGCCAAGGCAGCGCGCCTGCTTGACATGACGCCGCGCCAGATCGCCTATCGCATCCAGACACTGAACATTAAAGTGAAACAGATCTAACAAACTGTCCACGAAAAGCACGAAAGACACGAAATGAAAATGGCGCGATCACCAGCGCGGCACATAGCTGAAGAAGCCTCCCGCCACGCATTGCGGACCGTGTCTTCGTTCGTGACTTTCGTGGACACAAGGTTCTAGCGCCCATGCATCCCTCCTCATCCCTATTGACCGAGATCGGCATCGACGATGCGGATATCTTGCAGCGCAAAACATTCCTCTCTTTTGATGCGGAAGACGCGGCGCTGCTAAAAGAACTGCACGGCGTACTGGCAGGAAAGCGCGGCGAATTGATCGATGTGTTCTATGAGCACTTGATGCAGTTCCCCGAGATTCGACCGCTGTTAGGTGACCAGGCACGATTGGAAAGACTGAAGCAGGCCCAGATGGCTTACTTCGACCAATTGACGCAGGGCAACTACGATCATGCTTATGTGGGGAACCGGCTGCATGTGGGCGTGGTGCATCAACGCGTGGGGCTGACACCCAAGTGGTACATGAGTGCCTACTGCAAATACATGAGCGAGGTACTGCCGCATATAGCGGAACACTATCGCGATGATGCGGAGCGCGGGCAACGTGCCAGCAACGCCCTGCTGAAAGTGGTGTTCTTCGACATGGGGCTGGCGCTGGACACTTACTTCCATGCCGAACACAAAGCGCTGACGCTGGCGCGCAGCTATACCGAACAGATCGTAAGCAACATGCCGATCGGCTTCATCGTGCTGGATGGCACCGGCCAGATCAATCTGGTGAACAGGGCGGTGCTGGAAATGTTCGAACTGCAAGAAAATGTGTCCTGGCGCAACCACACACTCAGCACTTTCCTTGGCGTTCCCGAACTGGATGGCGCGATCACGCAAGTGCTCGCGACGCAGACGCCTCATCACGATTACAGCTTCAGCCTCAACATCAACGACAAACTGTCCACCTTCCTGGCCGACATCTCACTGGCACGCATGGGTGAAGAGAACGTGGTGCTGTTCATGGTGCAGGACATCACATTGCGCAAACAGTCAGAAGAAGAGATTCACCGTCTTGCCTTCTACGACACACTCACTGCCCTGCCGAATCGTCGCCTGTTGCATGAACGCCTGCTGCAGAGCATGTCGATCAGTGCGCGCAGTGGCAAGCACGGCGCGGTGATGTTCATCGACCTCGACAACTTCAAGACATTGAACGACACGCAGGGCCACGACGTCGGTGACGAACTGCTACAGGAAGTGGCCGCCCGTCTCACGCGCAATGTGCGCGAAGGCGATACCGTGGCGCGTTTGGGCGGCGACGAATTCGTGGTGGCACTGGAATCGTTGAGTGGCATCGAAAAGGAAGCGGCCAATCAGGCCGAGACCATCGCCGAAAAGATTCGCGCCGAGTTAAGCCAGCCCTACCAGCTAAAGAGCGTCGAGCACAACAGCTCACCCAGCATGGGGGTGAGTCTGTTCCGCGGACACCAGAACAGCATCGATGAGGTGCTGAAGCAGGCCGACCTCGCCATGTATCAGGCGAAATCCACCGGCCGAAACCGCGTGTGCTTCTTCGACCCCGAGATGCAACTGGAGATGGAACAAAGGGCCGAACTGGAAGCAGATCTGCGCGCCTCGGTGCGACTCGGCCAGCTTGAGCTGTACTACCAGATGCAGGTGGACGACAACGGACGCATCGTAGGTGCCGAAGCATTGATCCGCTGGAACCACCCGCGGCTCGGCATGGTATCGCCGGCCCAGTTCATCCCGCTGGCGGAAGAGATGGGCATGATCCTGCCCATCGGCGACTGGGTGATCGAACAGGCGTGTGTGATGTTGAAACGCTGGGAGATGGATGCAGAGATGCGCCATATCGTATTGTCGGTCAACGTCAGTCCGCGCCAGTTGAGCCAGACATGGTTCGTGGAAGAAGTGAAAGACACGCTGGAGTCGTACGGTACCCGCCCGTCTCGCCTGAAGCTTGAACTCACCGAGAGCTTCATCCTCGATGACGTGGAAGACGCCATCCTCAAGATGCAGGAACTGCGTGCCATCGGCATCCGCTTCGCCATGGACGATTTCGGCACCGGCTATTCCTCGCTTGCCTATCTGAGCCGCCTGCCACTGGAACAGCTGAAGATCGACCAATCGTTCGTACGTGACATCACCACCAACAAGAGCAACAGCATCATGGTGCGCACCATCATCAACATCGCCAACAACTTCGGCCTGGAGATCATCGCCGAAGGTGTGGAGACCGACGACCAACTCGCCTTTCTGCGCCAGTTCGGATGTAACCGTTATCAGGGCTATCTATTCGGCAAACCCGTACCTTTGGCCGAATTCGAACGTCTCTGCCACCTCCCCAAGTAAAGGCACGTTTATTGCTGCTCATGGCATAAGGTCAAGATTTAGCGGTTTTGGCTGACAAAAGCGGGATGCAGTGCAGCCCGTTGTTTCGTTTACTCCAAAAAAGAGACCAACATGGCAATCAAGAACATCAAAGATTTCTCCGACAAGGCACGCAGCGACGCCACCCTCAAAGAACAACTAGCAGCATGTCTGAAAGTGCGCGAGCTGCTGGCACTGGCCCAAGCCAACGGCTTCGACTTCATCGAAGACGAACTGTATCCGCCCAATGAGCCGCAATTCACCGCAGACCAACTCTCCGAGCGCATGGCGAAGGCGCTGCTGCGAGCCTAAGCATGTGTGACAACGACAAGCCGGGCACGCCCCGCTACTTCGTTACCTACACCGGCATCAAGATGCCGTTCAAGCTGGTCAATGAGTTGGAGCCGCATGAGGTGCAGAACCGCAACACCTACTTCTGCGGCTACTACGACGGCGACCGGCTGCTCGGTTTCGACAAGTATGCTTACAGTGAGGTAGAGATGTCGCACCGCTACAGCTATCACGACAACGGAACACTGAGCGGTGCCGAGATCACCGACATCGACGGCGAGACAACATTGCTGGTGTTCGATGCGGAAGGCAACGCGGCGTGAGTGTCTTCACACCGTGCAAAGGCAAGACCGCTTGCCGCGACGACGGCGAACGCTGCATCACCTGTGATCGCAGCTTCGCCGAAATCGAACAGACACGCGCTCTGATAGCCGCGCTGGCAGACTTCGCCCAGTCGCAGTCATACGACAACGTCGAAGCATTCGCCGCCTATGTCGCGGACAAAACGGTGAAGAAGATCAAACACCGGCAGAGCGCCGCGTGACGACGTAACACACCGCTCCCTTCAAACAGCAGCACGCATGCTGCCCATTCTTGATTCGGACTTGCGCAAGACGTCTTCCATCATCTTCGGCAGCATGCCGCGTGCCACCATGGTTTCCGAACCTGTCTCGCCCAGGAACAACGCCTCCAGATAAGATACGCGCAAGGCATCGTGCAAAGTCTGATCGGCACGCCCCAGCAGATCGCTCACCAGTATCAGATGACGCAATAGTTCAGACATATCACGACACAGGATCGCGGTTCGGCTGGCGATTCTGAGCACGCCGACTTCGAGGTGGATATAGCCGAAGTCGCTTTCGTCGACATGCTCAGCCACCTCGGGCAGATGAAGTGCCAATAACTGCATGAAGTCCGAACTGCCGACCACCCATTGTTTGCGCTGGTGCGAGACCATGCGTCGCAGCGAGCAGAAGGTCTTGAAATCCAGTGCAGACTTGTGCGCCACCAGCGGCTGCGGGGCGACGAGAGATTCGAATGCGGCAGCGGCGGCAACAGTGAGCGTATCGTTCATTTCCAACCCCTTAATTAGATGCAGGCCTGCAACATACCCACACTCTGTGACAGGGTTATGACCATGCCATGCGAAATATCCGGGAACTTTCCTCAGGTATTACCCTCTGACGCACGTCCGCATCGTGCGGGCAACATTGCGTTAACTAGAGAGGTATCAAATGAAAAAAGCTTATGAAGGTGTTGCAAGGTTCGTTCGTTGGGTCATCGCCAGCGTGGTTTCTTTCATCGTCGCACTACCGACATTCACTTCCATCAGCGCATCCCTCTGACGCCACGAACGACAACGCCCCGGCATATGTGTGTCGGGGCGTTTTTACGTGTGCTTGAACTGGCACGAACTGCCAGATTCCCTAGATCGCTTTTTCTAACTCACAGCCTCATGCAATTTCCAATCTAACCACTCGGCAACTGAGGCAATGGTACCGACATCTCACCGCTATTGCGGGCTTAAGGCCACTATACAAAAAACGGCCCTATAGACGGGGCATTTAGGTGGCAACAGGGCTCTGTAGGGTTATTTCTTCAGCAGATCGCGTATCTCCGCTAGCAGGACTTCCTGTGTCGTCGGAGCTGGTGGCACTGCGTTGGCGGCAGCCTCCTCTTTCTTCTTCATCGAGTTGATGCCCTTTATGACCATAAAGATCACTCCCGCTACAATCGTGAAATCCACCACTGTTTGGATGAATTTACCATAGCTGATCACGACGGCCGGTGCGGCTGCAGTCGCCTCTACCAAAACAACTGCCAGTTTGGAAAAATCCATCCCACCGATCAGCACGCCGATAGGCGGCATGACGACATCGGTAACAACAGAAGAAACAATTCTGCCGAATGCGGCACCGATGATGACACCAACGGCCATGTCAACCACATTGCCCTTGATAGCGAATTGCTTGAATTCCTGAACCATGCTCATGTCGCTTCTCCTAGATTACTGTTACGTTATCAGCCAAACTTCTCATTAATGCCTTTGAAAATCAGTATATTGGTTTTTCACCAGCGCTCTTGCGGTGTTTTCATACCGACCTTGCTGTGCCACATGCAGGCTCATGGACTTATTCAGGGCGAGCAGCAATCCGGCATCGACTCTTAGATTCAAGACTTCACCGCTGGTGTTGCCTGGAGAAATGTATAAGGCTTGCCCGTAATATTCTCTCCAGTCACTTTATCAATAAGTGCACCACCGCAAAGCAGCTATTCAATCTCCGCTCAACTAGCCCTCTACCAAGTGAACCAGCGCTGCACAAAACGATTGTCGCGCCTGATCAGCCAGCGCCGCCATTCATCACCCAGCAGGATAGCCGCTGCAAACGGCAAAGCCAGCGAGACTTCGAACCAGCCTATCGGTGCGGTGCCGAAGAAGGGTTGTAGGAAGGGCACGTGCGAGATGGCGGCGACCAGCCCCAGTTCCACCGCGATGCCCACCCAGATCAGTTTGTTGCGGAAGATGCCAGCGGACAGGATGCTTTGCCGGCGCGTGCGGCAGATCAGCACGTCTGCCACCTGACAGATCACCACCGCTGCAAAGAATGAGGTGACCGCCGTCTGATAGAGCAGACCCGAGGTCGGCAATTCCGCGCCCCATACCCAGCCGCCCTGATGCAGCACGGTGAAGAAGGCGAAGAAACCTGCCGCGGCCTGGATCATGCCGATGATGCCGTAGCTCATGCCCAGCAGCGGCCAGGTGAGTAATCGCTCGTCACGGCGGCGCGGCGGCTGTTTCATCACATCCTGTTCCGGTGCTTCGCGCCCCAGTCCCAGCGCGGGCAACAGGTCGGTGCCGAGGTCGATGGTGAGGATCAGCACCACGGTCAGCGCCAGCGGTGCGTCGATGGCGACAAAGGCGATGAAGGGCAGTATCTCGGGCACGTTACTGGTAAGGATGTAGGCGATGAACTTCTTGATGTTGGAGAAGATGGTGCGGCCTTCCTCGATGGCGTGCACGATGGTGGCGAAGTTGTCGTCCATCAGCACCATGTCTGCCGCTTCCTTAGCCACCTCGGTGCCGGACAGGCCCATCGCCACGCCCATGTCGGCGTTCTTCAGTGCGGGCGCATCGTTCACACCGTCGCCGGTGACGGTGACGATCTCGCCTTTCTTCTGCAGCGCTTTGACGATCTGCAGTTTCTGCAACGGTGTGGAGCGCGCGAACACCAGCTCGCGACTGTCCAGCAGTTCGGATAGTTCCTGCTCGTTCATCTGCAACAACTTCTCGCCCACGATCACTTGCCCGTCGCCGGTGAACAGTCCGACCTGGCGCGCGATGGATTCGGCGGTGGTGTGATAGTCGCCAGTGATCATGAACACGCGGATGCCAGCACTGCGACATTTGTCGACCGCATCGGCGATCTCGGGACGCGGCGGATCGAGCATGCCGACCAGCCCCAAATAGATGAAGTCGTCCTCGCTGGCTGCTTCGGCGTCTGTCGTCTTGTAGGCCAACGCCAGCACGCGTTCGCCGCGCGCGGCCAGCACTTCGTATAACTCCAGTGCGCGGCTGCGCGCGGCTTCGTCGAACGCGACCTGCTCGCCCTGATGCAGGATATGCGTGCATTTTTTGAACACGATCTCCGGTGCGCCCTTCATGTACGCGACATGCGGCTGCCCCTCCGCCACCTTGTGCGTGGTGATCATGCGTTTGGTGGCGGAGTCGAACGGGCTTTCGTGCAGACGCGGGAAGCGTGCCGCCAAATCGCCTATTGGTTGCAGGCGTTGCGCCAGCACCAGCAGCGCGCCCTCGGTGGGGTCGCCCAGATAATGATGGTCGGTGAGGCGCGCGTTGTTGCACAACACCATGGCCCGCCACGCTTCGTTGAAACCTTCCGCCTCGTTCAGCCCGCTCTGATAGGCCGAGCGTTCATGCTCGCCCAACACCAGCGTGGCGACCTTCATCTGGTTCTGGGTGATGGTGCCGGTCTTGTCGGTGCAGATCACGGTGGTCGAACCCAGCGTCTCCACCGCTTCCAGATTCTTGATCAGCGCGTTCTTCTTCGCCATGCGTTTGGAAGCCATGGTCAGCGCAAGCGTCACCGTGGGCAGCAAACCTTCCGGCACGTTGGCGACGATGATGCCGATAGCGAAGATCAGACTGCCGATGAGGGGATTGCCGAGCAGCACACTGAGCGCGAAGAACAACAGCCCGAGCCCGATGGCGATGATGGAGATGACGCGGATGAAATGGTGCAGCTCTTTGCGGATCGGCGTATCCACCGTGCCTGCGTCTTTGGTCAGCTGCACGATCTGTCCAATCTGCGTGTTCATGCCGGTGCCGTACACCAGCGCGCGTCCATTGCCGCTTTGCACCAGTGTGCCGGAGAACACCATGTTGCGACTCTCAAGCAGGTTGTCGTGCGTGCAGATCACTTTGCGCAGTTGCGGTTCGCTCTCGCCGGTCAGAGAAGCGTGGTCGACCTTGAGCTGATTCACCTCCAGCAGTCGCCCGTCGGCAGGCACGCGGTCGCCCTCTTCCAGCAGGATCACATCGCCCGGCACCACCAGTTTCGCTTCGATGCGCGATATCTGACCATCGCGTTGCACCGTGATCATCTGCGGCAGCATGTTGCGAAAGCTTTCCATGATGCGTTCGCTCTCGTGTTCCTGCACATAGGTGAACAAGGCATTGAGCAGCACCACCGCCAGCAGCGCGACGCCGATGTAGAAGTTGCCCTCGCCCGGCTTGAGGTAATCGGCGAAGAACGCCAGCGAGGAACCGACGATGAGCAGCAGCGCGAAGAAGTTGGTGAACTGGCGCAGGAACTTGACGATCTCGGGTGTCTCTTTGCGCACACGCAGTTCATTGCTGCCGAACTGCGCCAGCCGCTGCGCGGCCTCGGCCGTACTCAATCCTTCCCCGCTGCAATGCAGACGTTGTTGCAAGACCTCCAGCGGGATGCGGTGCTGGTCGGCGGATGCTTTTGTCTCTTCAGGATGGTTCATGATGTCCCAATCTGGTTCGGTGTTGGAAGCTGCACGGACAGGCTGCATGCGCAGGCTCACTTTACTATACGGATGTGTAGAATGGCCTTCGATTCGACTTGGCGGAGAAGCACCATGGAAACGTTGCAGATGATCTATCAAACGCTCGAAGAGATGGCGCTGATGCCATGGTTCGCCATCGCCGACACGCAGATCAACCTGTTCCGTGTATTGGGACTGTTCCTGATCCTGTTCATCGTGTGGCGCAGCGGCAACGCGATCGAAAGCACGCTCGCCCGCATCGGGCGCAGCCACGACAAGGAATTCAGCCCGGGCTGGTACGCGCTGAGCCGCATCAGCCGTTACGTGGTCTGGATCATCGGTCTGTCCATCGGCCTTAGCTATCTGGGTTTCAGCATGTCCAGCTTCGCCCTGATCGCCGGCGCGATAGGAATTGGCGTCGGCTTCGGTCTGCAGAGCATCATCAGCAACTTCGTGTCCGGCATCGTCATCCTGATCGAGAAGATCATCAAGGTCGGCGACTTCGTCGACTTGCAATCCGGCGTGATGGGCAGAGTGACGGAGATCAACCTGCGCTACACGCGCGTCACCACCGCCGACCTGATCGACATCATCGTGCCCAACTCGGAATTCATCAGCGGCCGCGTGATCAATTGGACGCTGGGCGAGCGCCTGCGCAGATTGCATGTGCCGTTCAGCGTCGCCTACGGCACCGACAAAGACCTGGTCAGGGAAGCTGCTATCGCAGCGGCGGCCAGCGTGCCCGGCACCGAACACACGGCTGGGCGCGAACCCGAGGCATGGCTGGTCAAGTTCGGCGATAGCAGTCTGGATTTTGAACTGGTGGTATGGGTGGGACCGGAGCTGATCGTCGCCCCCGGCAAGACACAGGCCAAATACCTGTGGGCGATCGAAGACGAACTCAAGAAACGCAAGATCGAGATCCCCTTCCCGCAACGCGACCTGCATATCCGCTCGGGCACGCTGGCAGTCTCACTCAACCAGAACCCCTGACGCTGGTTACAACGAACAGGACAGGCCAGCGTTCGTGCTGCAAGATGACCTCCGCCCCGCCACATATGTTCAAACCGCCGATACTTCGCTACATTCCAGCCCCATGGCCCGCCGCAAACATTACAACGTCTACGTGATCGAACTCTCCAAAGACGTGCTCTACGAAGCCAAGTTCAAGAAGTGCAATCCGGATTACCTCCCCGGCAAGCCCTGCGTCTACGTCGGCATGACCGGCCTCGACCCCGACATCCGTTTTGACAAACACAAGGCGGGCATCCAGTCCAACCGTTACGCCAAACAATACGGCCTGCGTTTGCTGCCTGACCTGTACGAAGCCTTCAATCCGATGGGCTACGACGACGCCTGCGACAAGGAAGTGGAGGTGGGCATCGACCTGCGCAGTGCGGGCTTCGGCGTGTGGCAGGCGTGAAGTAACGAAACTGTGCACCGCCATCCTTTAGAATCGCGGCACGCGACAACCAACGAACGGAACAACATGAAACGAATCGGTCTACTCACCAGCGGCGGCGACTCGCCCGGCATGAACGCGGCGATACGCGCCGTGGTACGTGCAGCCTCCTTCAACGAGATCGAAGTATTCGGTATCGAGCGCGGCTACAAAGGCCTGATCGAGGGCGACATCCACCCGCTCGGCCCGCGCGATGTGAGCGGCATCATCAACCGCGGCGGCACCATCTTGCATACCGCGCGCTGCAAGGAGTTCATGGAACCGGAGGGCCGCGCTCAGGCGGCGGCGAACCTGGCGAAGCACGGCATCGAAGGGCTGATCGTCATCGGCGGCGACGGCTCCTACCAGGGTGCGGAGAAACTGCACAACGAATTCGGCATCCGTTGCATCGGCCTGCCCGGCACCATAGACAATGACATCGGCGGTACCGACTACACCATCGGTTTCGACACTGCCATCAACACCGCGATGGAAGCCATCGACCGTATCCGCGACACCGCCAACTCGCACGACCGCATCTTCTTCATCGAAGTCATGGGCCGCCGCAGCGGTTACGTCGCCATGATCAGTGGCATCGCCGGCGGCGCCGAAGATATCCTGCTTCCCGAAGTCGAAACCGGCGTCGAAACCCTCATCGAACGTCTGCGCATCGGCCAGCAACGCGGCAAAAAATCCTCCATCATCATCGTCGCCGAAGGTTGCGAATACGGCGGCGCCATGGTGCTCGCCAAGCGTGTCAGCGACCAGTCCGAATACAAAGACAACCGCGTCACCGTCATCGGCCACCTGCAACGCGGCGGCAGCCCCACCGCCTTCGACCGTGTGCTCGCCAGCCGCATGGGCGTGCACGCCGTGGAAGCACTGCTGGCAGGCGAGACCGGCAAGATGGTCGGCGTCTCCGGCCAGCAATTGCAACTACGCCCGCTCAGTGATGCGTGGGAACAACGCACGCGGTTCGATATGGAACTGCTGAGGGTGGCGCATGTGTTGAGCGTTTAGTGACAGCGCCGCAACAGTTTCCGATGGCTATCAGGCAACCGAATATCAGACTCGTCATCTCGGTCTGGCTCGCCATGGCGATTGCAATGCTGTGCCTTGTCTCACCCCGGCACAGCCATGCATTGGATATGGAATTGCAGAGCGTGGGCATGCGCTTGCAGATCGGCGAGAAGAGCCATGTGATCGGCGCGTTGCAGCCGGAATCGTTCCATGAATCCGACATCGTGGCGAACTTCAGTTTGCCATGGGCGCACCAGTTCCAGTCGGGCTGGCAGGCAAGCACCAGACTGCTCACCCACGCGGGCGTTCTCAGAGGCCAGAACGATACGGCGCTGGTCGCAGTCGCCATCCCTGCGCTGGCTTTCGGCAACGGGAGCTTCATGATCGACACGGGTCTGGGGCTGGCGTGGCTGAGCAAACATCGTTTCGCGCTGCAGGATTTCGGCGGCCCGCTCCAGTTCGCCTTGACGCTGGGGGTCGAAGTTCCGCTGTATCGTCATATCGCGGCAGGTTACCGGTTCATGCACTATTCGGATGCGGGTTTCTATGCACCCGGCACCATCGGCACCGATATGCACATGGTCGAGTTGCTCTATCGTTTCTGAGAACTGCGTATCCGGCCAGCAACAGCCCAGGTTGGCACGCGTATCGAATGTGTCGTGCGGAGGGATAGTGAGTGTCATCGGCCGTCGAAGTCGTTGACGGCGTGGAGTTCAGCGGTTACGGTTCGCTAGTGGAAGTGTCACCGGCACAGGATGTGTTCACAATGATCGCTTGGCGCATCCGATCACAACTTTATCGGGAGAGAGACATGTCGAATGAAGGCTATCACGAACCAATCGCGGAACTGACCGATGCAACACGAGATATGCATCGCGCGATCACTTCATTGATGGAGGAGTTGGAAGCGGTCGATTGGTATAACCAGCGGGTCGATGCGTGCAAAGATGAGGCGCTCAGGTCTATCCTTGCGCACAATCGCGATGAGGAAAAGGAACATGCCGCGATGATCCTGGAATGGATAAGAAGACAAGACCCGGCCATGGATAAAGAGTTAAAAGATTATCTGTTCACTGAAAAGCAGATCGCCCACAAATAGACTTCTACGGGCATGGACGTCCAACATGCGTGACGGACGGCCTTGCCATAGGTCTATTGCAGAACGCGCACCACAAAGCTGTTTTTCGAGGCATTACTTTAGCGCTCCGTTGCGCTTTAGGGTTGCCACTCCCGATGCATTGCCCCCTTACCCTTCCAGAACGATCGCGAAGCGTTCAAAGAAATGCGAGGCCCCACTTTTGACAGACCGCAATTAACATGACCGAACTTATCAAATCCGCAGTGCTGTTGCTGGTTCTGCTCAATCCTTTCCTTGTCATCGTCTATCTGGTGGACATGGTGGAGAAGCTGGACCAAAAACGTTTCTCCAAAGTGCTGATCCAGGGCGGCATGATCGCTGCGGTCGTGTTCTGCAGTTTTGCAGTGGTCGGTGATTTCATCTTCTCCGGGATCGTGCAGGCGGAGTTCGCTTCGTTCCAGATCTTCGGCGGCGTGGTGTTCGTGTTGATCGGATTGCAGTTCGTGTTTCGCGGTCCGACCGCCATCGAGATCCTGCGCGGCGAATCGAGCCATCTTGCCGGTGCCATCGCCATGCCGGTACTGATCGGCCCCGGCACGATCAGCGCCAGCGTGGTCATCGGCAAGCGGCATGAGGTTTGGCAGGCATGCGGCGCCATCATCGTCGCGGTAGCCATCTCCATCGCCATCATGCTCGCGCTCAAATCTTTGCATGACCATGTGCGTCCGCACAGCGAACCCCTTATCAAGAGGTATATCGAGATCGCCGGACGGATCACCGCGCTGTATGTGGGCACCATTGCAGTCGAGATGATCATGCAGGGGATACGCACTTGGGTGGGGAAATTCTGAAGGCACGCGATGGGGGCAGTCTGGACGCTGCCTCCGCTCAGTGATTGCCCGCGCAACACCCCACACAAGCCGCAACATAAGGTCTACCATCCACCTCAGTCGCCAAGTCGACACAATCACGGAGCGAATACCCGCCACTTTGCCTTTCTCATCCCCCCGCACCGATCAGGACGATCATCTTTGGCTTGAATGCTGGCGCGAACAGCGCACCGATTTTCACCAACCCGTAGTCAATCCCTTGTTGAGCAGATTCTGGCCCGCGCTGGAGTTGGCGCGCGGTAGCCGTGTGTTCGTTCCGCTGTGCGGCAAGAGTCTGGATATGTTGTGGCTGGCACAACAGGGGCATGAGGTGATCGGTGTGGAGTTGAGCCCGGTGGCGGTGTCGGATTTCTTTCGCGAGCGCGGCTTACAACCGACACAGAAACAGGTCGGCGATTTCACGCTGTGGCGCGCGGGCAAGCTGAGTATCTTGTGCGGGGATTTTTTCGCTTTGACGCGCGACGATCTGGGCGAACTGGATACGGTGTATGACCGCGCTGCGCTCACCGCGTTGCCGGAGAACATACGCGAACTTTATGTGGCGCAGTTGCAGCGCCTGGTATCCAAGACTGCCACGGTGTTTCTGCTGACGGTGGAGGATGCCGCAGCGGATGCGACAACGGCGCAAGCCAACGGCATCGATGATGAGATCAAGGCTTTGTACTCGACCGGCTTCGATATCGAGCTGACTTTCGTTGAGAGCGTATTCGAGGCCGACCCGGAATCGGCGTCGCTCCCCGACATACGCGCCGAATACAAGGTGTACCGGCTCTCCTGCAGATAAACCTTACAGGCCGCTGATGACTGCCGCCTGACTGCCGAACACCAGCATGAACCACGCGCCCCAGCGGGAGCCTTCGGCGAGTGCGTCGCCCATGCTTTGATCGGGATCGCGGTCGATGATGATGCCGACCATCAAAACCAGTATGCCGATCACGATACCTGCCATCAGTGTCCAAAATTCCGTCATGTCATTCTCCTAAGTGTGTATTGCAACGTCACGGTAGCGACCCTGTGTTGCATGTCCGTGAAGCATTCCTTACATCTGTATGGCGCTCACGCATCGCAACCAACCTTCGCCTTACGTAATGCAAATTCGGTGCCACGCCCGACGAATAGGGATTCGCGGCGTTCCCCCCTGACATTGCGCACCGCTACGGGGCATTGGGCATTCGGGTATCATCCACGGCGGTGCGCGATCTGCTTGCACTGCCATATCTCACAGGACTCCCATGCATCCCCAAATCACCTGGAACGAATCGAACAAACCGTGCAAAGCCCGTTGGCGTTCCGAGAGCGGCATGCAGCCGCCCAAGCGCGTGGTCATCGCGGATGACACGATGAAGGCTGACGAGGCTTACCGTCTGGCGTGCGAAGGCACGGCACTGCTGTGGCGCGGCGATTTCCAGAATGCGAAACAGTTGTTGCAAGCGATGTCGCGCCGCAATTCGCGCAAGGCGGAACGTTCGCGCAAGACAGCTGCACTGCCGGGCGAAGCATTCCATCTGCATCGGCAGGCGCAGTCGCAACGTGCGCGCACCCTGGCGATGATCCTCATTCCGCTCGACGCCGATTACGCCATTCCTTTGCGCCGCGCGCCGGATATGCGACAGGCTTGCAACGAGGCTTACGGTCGCGGCGACAAACCTTCGGTCACGTCCCTGCGCGAATTGCTGGGCTTGGTCGGCGCGCACGAGTGGCGCAAGAAAGGCGTGGAGATCCCCTTATTGAATGAACGCATCCATCCGCATTACGGCGTGTTCTCGCCGGTGCGCGGCGAATATCTGGAACTGGTGAATCAGGCACCGCTGCCTGCTACCGAATTGGCATTCGACATCGGCACCGGCACCGGCGTGATCGCGGCATTGCTAGCCAAGCGCGGCGTGCAACGCATCGTCGCCACCGATCAAGATCCGCGCGCATTGAGTTGCGCGCGCGACAACCTGACGCGCCTCGGACTGAATGAACAAGTGGAAGTGATCGAAGCCGACCTGTTCCCCGCAGGCAAAGCACCGCTCATCGTATGCAATCCCCCCTGGATACCGGCGCGCGCCAGCACCCCAGTGGAACATGCGATCTACGATCAGGACAGCAGCATGTTGCGCGGTTTCATCAATGGTTTGGCCGCACATCTTTCGCCCGGCGGCGAAGGCTGGCTGATCATCTCCGACATCGCGGAACATCTTGGCCTGCGCACGCGCGAAGAATTGCTGGCGCTGTTCGATGCGGCAGGATTGAAAGTGATCGAACGTCTGGACATCAGTCCGCACCACCCTAAATCCGCCGACAAGACCGATCCGCTGTATGCGGCGCGCGCGGCTGAGGTCACCTCGCTATGGCGCTTGGCGGCAATCTGACAGAGGGTTCTCATCAGGTGTTTTTCTGCACCGCAGAACCAGTCAAAACCATTTGAATAAAATAGCGACGCACCCCATTTACTCGCCTGCTGGAACGGCGTAGATTTCGCGCCGGAGCGTTCTGCTCTTTCGGTACGGAGTCGCCCATGAAGCTTGTCTTCCCCGTCTCTTTTCGCACCTTGCGCGCAAAACTGTTGTGGTTGCTGCTCGTGCTGTTCGTGGTGTTGATCGGTCAGGCGGCAGTCAAGGCGCTGCAGGGTTTTGACACACTCAAAGCAGAAAAAAAACAGCAATTCCAGATCACCGCCCGCTGGATAGAGAGCGAGCAGCATCGCCACATAGCACAAGCGCGCATGGTCGCGTTCATGGCCATCAACGAGATGCGCAAAGGCTTGGACGGGAAGGTCTGTAGCCAGGGCGTTGTCGGTTATGCGGGTCTTGATCCAGAGTTCGGCCGGTTCGCCATCGCGGACCTGCAGGGCAATGTCAGCTGCAACTCCATTCCGTGGCTGACGGACAAGAACATCGCGCGCCAGCAATACTTCCAGCAGGCGCTGCAACAGTCCGATCTGGGCATCGTTGGCCGTGCCCACAACGGCAGTCCGGCCCACTATGCCGCCATCATGGCCAGGGCCTTGCGCGACAAGGCCGGACGCGCACAGAAGGTGGTCCTGGTCGAGATGGATTTCTCGTGGATACAGGAAGAGCTCGATGCGATAGAACTGCCTGCCAGCGGCCATCTGTTGCTGCTGGATCAGAATGGCGTCGTCATCGCCGCCACCGCGAATGCAGCCTCTGCCGTGGGAACATCCATCGCCGCTACCGCCTTCCACGCGCGCATCGTGAGCATGAAAGATTCGGTCTACGATGGCCCCGGTTTCAAAGGTGCTGCCAGCTTTGTGGCCGCACACCAGTTCAACACCGGTTCCGGCCTCATGCGACTGGTCATCGATATTCCGCATGACGTGCTTTTGCAGCCTGCCTACACGAGCTTGTTTGAAACTTTCGTCAGCAGCCTGCTCATCTTTCTGCTGGCGATGTGGCTGGTCTATTTTGGGAGCGAGAAGTATTTCCTGAGCAAGGTCCGCCTCCTCGATCAGGCAAATAAACGCTTTGCCGAAGGCGATCGTGATTTCAGGGTCGGGCTGGCCGGACAGGACGAACTGTCACGGCTGTCCCGCTCCTTCGATGCCATGGCTGATTCCATTCAGGCGCATGAAGCAGAGATCAAGGTAAAGAACGAGGAGCTGGGCCGGGTGAACCGCGCCTTGCGCGTTTTGTCTGCCGGCAACCGCTCGCTGCTGTTCGCCAAAACCGAACAGGAACTGCTGGAACGCATCTGCCACGACATCGTGGAAGAAGGCGGCTATCTGGCAGCGTGGATCGGCTTCGCCGGACCGGAGGGCGACAAATACCTGCGCATGGCCGCCGCCTATTCAAAGTCCGAGAATGAAACGCACCGCATAGACTGGAACCATGCGGGCAATGGACTGGAACCCGTCATCAATGCGGTACGTGACGACCGGATAATGGTCATCAACGATACGGAGCGTGAAGCGGTGCATCATCATCTGGGCGCACAGGCAGCCAAGTTCGGCTACCGCTCCGTGGTGATCCTGCCGCTTCATCTGGAAGGCAAACCGTTCGGTGCTTTGATCCTGTGCGCATGCGATGCGAACGAGTTCGGCAGCGTGCAGGTGAATTACCTGAAAGAGACTGCGCTGGACACTTCCTTCGGTATCGAGATGTTGCGCACCAAGGGCGAGCGGAACCGGCTGGCGCTGCTGGGCGAACATTACGAGCAATCGCTCCGGGACAGCCTGGAAGATGCCCTGCGCGCCATCGCACTCACCATCGAGATGCGCGACCCCTACACCGCCGGCCACCAGCGGCGCGTCGCCGATCTGGCCTATGCGCTGGCGAAGGAATTGGGTATCGATTCCGATCTCGCTCATGGCATCTATCTGGCGGCGATCGTGCATGACATCGGCAAGATCAATGTCCCCGCCGAGATACTGGTCAAACCCGGCAAGCTCAGCGATATTGAGTACGCGCTCGTGAAGCACCACGTGGTATCGAGTTACGAGATATTGCAGGGCATCAAATTCCCGTGGCCGGTCGCCACCATGGTGCACCAGCACCACGAACGGATTGACGGCTCGGGTTATCCGCTGAGTTTGCAGGACGGCGAGATCGAATTCGGCGCTCGCATACTCGCCGTCGCCGACGTGGTCGAAGCCATGTCTTCGCACCGACCTTACCGCCCCGGCCTGGGCATCGATGCGGCGTTGGCCGAAATAGAGAAAGGAAAGGCGACGCATTACGATGCCGCGGTGGTGGATGCCTGTCTTAAACTGTTCCGCGAGAACCGCTTCCAGTTCTGATACATGCAACGCCCGCATCAGAAGCACACGGTATTGCACTCGTCCGGCGAATTGCCTACCCTGCCTCCTATGGGCGTGCACTAAGTCGCTTCGCCCTCCCGCAACACTCGTAGCATCGCAAAGGAGAACCTCATGATCCTCGGCCTGCGCACCGCCATCTATCCCGCTCCCGATCTGAATGCCGCCAAGCGCTGGTATAGCCAAGTGCTGGGGCTGGAGCCTTACTTCGACCAGCCGTTCTATGTCGGCTACAACGTGGGCGGCTTCGAGCTGGGGCTGTTGCCCGGCGCGCAACCCGCGACCATCGGGCCGCAACCGTTGTGGGGCGTGACTGACATCGAAGCGGAACACGCGCGTCTGCTGGCACTGGGCGCGAGCGCACTGGAGCCGGTGACCGAAGTCGGCGAGGGCATCAAGGTGGCGGCGGTGCAAGACCCGTTCGGCAACCGCTTCGGCCTGATCCAGAATCCCCTCTTCGATCCGCAGTCCGTGCGCTGAATCACCCGGCGCAGCAGCCCATGACTGTCCGGCTCGACCACCCGCGCGACAAACTGGCAGCGGCACTGCTGCTGGCGACTACCCTCATCGCCACACCGGCACAGGCCGGCACCCAGCCGCTGGCATACGAACAACAAGCCTTGATAGTGGATGGCGAACGCCGGATCGCGCGCGTACCCAAGGGTTATCTGCTCGAATGGCTGACTGCCATGGACGGGCCGCGCATGCTGACCTTCGCCGCCAACGGTGACCTGTATGCCGGCTCGCGCGCGGGCAAGGTGTACCGCCTGCCACCGCCCTACTCGCGGACGGAAGTGCTGATCGATACTGGCGACTATCCGCACAGTGTGGCGTTCCGGCCGGGCGAGATTTTGATCGCGAAGACGGACGGCGTGTATCGCGCGCCTTACCGCGCCGGGCAGGTGCACGTCGATCCGCAAACCTTGCGACTACTGGCCGCGCTGCCTGCCGGCGGCGGCCACAACAGTCGCACCGTGGGTGTGGGGCCGGACGGTCGGGTGTATGTGAGCCTCGGCATCCAGCGCAATTGCAGCGAGCAATATCTGGGTGCCGGTTACGATTTCGACGACCGGCGCGGCGGCGTGCTGGTGCTGCACGAGCGTGATGGCAAAGCGACATGGCAGACCTACGCCTCGGGCCTGCGCAACCCGGTCGGCTTCGACTGGCATCCGCAGAGCGGCGTGCTGTATGCGAACAACAACGGGCCGGACCATCTGGGCTTCGGGCAACCGCCGGAATACTTCAGCCGGCTCGATGCCGGTTCCTTCCACGGCATGCCCTGGTTCCAGTTCGACGGCAAGCAGATGAAGCGCGACGATTGCGCTTCGAGTCCGCCACCGCGCCCGCTCGGCGAAGTGACGCTGCCGGTCGCCACCTTCCCTTCGCGCAACGCGCCGCTGGGCATGGCCTTCGTGCCCAAGGGCGCGCTGGATGCACGGCTGGAGTTCGATGCGGTGGTGGCGCTGCACGGTTCGTGGGGCACGCAACCCGGTGGCGGTTTCTTCGGGCCGAACGCCACGCGCCGACCGCCCGCGCTGGTGGTGGTGCGCTTCGACGGTGACAAGGCGGTACGCGTGGACGAACTGGTCGGCGGCTTCCAGTTGCCGGACGGCGAACGCTGGGCGCGACCGGCCGGGGTCACGTTCGGGCCGGACGGCGCGCTGTATTTCAGCAGCGACAGCGAAGCCAACGGCCTGTTCCGTCTGCGGCGCAAGTGAGTTTGGCTACGCGCCAAACAAGGGCCGCTCGGCAGACAACTTTAATATTTGCGGCTTTGTAACTTCCCAGTATTTCAGTATGCTTCGGGACATCGGTCACCCAGACTTCCACTTCGAGGGTTTTAACTACCTGCTTTGATCGCCCAATGGCCGCTACGCAAACCACAGACCATTCGAATCTAAGCGGCTACCTGTTAAAGGTCCTGTTGCTCGCGTCCGCCTATTTCGTGACGGGCAGACTTGGCTTGGACATCCCTTATGTGGGATCGCAGATCACGCTGTACTGGTTGCCTACCGGCATCGCCGTCGCGGCATTGCTGCGCTGGGGAGGGCGTTACTGGCCGGGCATCTTCATCGGTGCAGCGCTGGTCAACTTCTCCATCAATCCTTCATTGCTGCTGGCGGTGGGCATCGCGCTCGGCAATACGCTGGCACCTTTGTTGGCGATGTGGTTGTTGCAGCGCACGAAGTTCAATCTTGATCTCACCCATCCCAAAGATATCGCCAAATTGATCCCGGCCGCATTCGCCGGCATGCTGGTCTCGGCACTGAACGGGATAGGTATGTTGCTGATCGCGGGAGCCATCCCATTGGAGGCGGCTCTCCGCGCTTTCATTTCATGGTGGATGGGCGATGCGGTGGGGGTGTTGCTGGCGACACCACTATTGCTGACCGTCAATCGCAGCAGTCTGCTGTTCCTGATGCAGCGGCAAGGTGAACTACTGGCATGGTTCAGCCTGATGCTGGCGCTGTCCTGGATAGCCTTTATCGACAATACCGGAGACCATAACCTGCCTCTGGCATTCCTGCCTTTCCCGCTCATCGTTTGGGCCGGCATGCGCTTCGGCATGACAGGATCGCCTCTGGCCGTGGTATTGCTTTCATACATTGCCGCCTGGTCCACTTCGCTGGATCGCGGCCCTTTCTCTCTGCATGGCGCTCAGGGCCTGTTCCTGCTGTGGGCGTTCATGATCACACTGGCCGTGGTCGGCCTGATCATCACTGCTTTGTGGAACGCCCACCGCAAGTCTGAATATCGCTCCAACCTGCTGCTGGACTCGGTCAGCAATGGTGTGTGGGGGTTGGACACGCAGGGCAACACCATCTTCGTCAATGCGGCAGCCGGGAAGATGCTGGGATATTCAACAAGCGAATTGATGGGAAAACCGATGCATGCCACGGTGCATCACTCCTATCCGGACGGCAGCCCCTATCCCAGAGACGCATGCCCGATGCATGCCACTTTTCAGGACGGGATGGTCAGAACGGTGGCGGACGAGGTGCTGTGGCGAAAAGACGGCAGCAGTTTCCCCGTCGAGTATTCTTCCACGCCGCTTTATAACGAGGGGGAGCTGGTGGGTTCAGTGGTGGTCTTTCAGGACATCACCGAGCGCAAGGCCGCCGAGGAACTGCAGCGCATTGCCGCCGCCGCGTTCGAGACGCACGAAGCGATCATGATCACGGACGCAAACGCCAACCTGATCCGGGTCAACAAGGCCTTCGAAGAGATCACCGGCTACTTTCAGGAAGAGGTGATCGGCAAGAATCCACGGATGCTGAGTTCAGGGCGGCAGGACCAAGCCTTCTACACCGAGATGTGGGAACACTTGCTGGCGCAGGGCTCCTGGACGGGTGAGATATGGGACAAACGCAAGAACGGCGAGATCTACCCCAAGTGGCTGACCATCACCGCCATCAAGGACAGCAACGGCAAGACGACAGGCTATGTCGCCACCTTCAGCGACATCTCGCTGCGCAAGAAGGCCGAGGATGAGATCTACAGCCTGGCCTTCTATGATCATTTGACCAAGCTCCCCAACCGTCGCCATCTGATCGACCGCATCACCCAGTCACAGTCCATCTCGGCGCGCAGCAAACACTATGGTGCCCTGCTCTTTTTGGACATGGACAGGTTCAAGATCCTCAACGACACGCTGGGCCATGATGTCGGCGACATGTTCCTGATCGAAGTAGCGCGACGTTTGCGCCAGTGCGTGCGGGACATGGACACCGTGGCGCGCATCGGCGGCGACGAATTCGTGGTGCTGATCGAGGAGATCGGGCTGGATGCGGAAGACGCCTCGCAGAAGGTCGCCCTGATCGCCGAGAAGGTCCGCACCTCGCTGTCGGCACCTTACCTGCTCGACAATCACGAGCATCACAGCTCATCCAGTATCGGCGTGTGCCTGTATCGCGGCAATGAAGCTGCGATCGATATCTTGCTCAAATACGCCGATATGGCGATGTATCAGGCAAAGGAATCGGGACGGAATGCGGTGCGTTTCTATGACCCGGCCATGCAGCAGGCCGTCGAGACACGCGCCGCACTGGAGGCGGATCTGCGCCATGCGATCACCGACAAGCAGCTACATTTGTATTACCAGATCCAGGTCGACAACGAAAGACGGCCGATCGGTGCGGAGGCGCTGATACGCTGGATCCACCCGCAGCGGGGTATGGTCTCGCCGATGCAATTCATCCCGATTGCGGAGGAAAGCTCTCTGATCCTGGACGTCGGGCAATGGGTTCTGGAGACCGCCTGCCAGCAACTTTCCCAATGGCGCAAGCTGGAACAGACAAAAGACCTGACACTGGCGGTCAACGTCAGTGCGGCGCAGTTCAAGAAACATGATTTCGTGAACAACGTGGCAGCACTCCTGAACATACACAACATCGTACCGGATCGATTGAAGCTGGAACTGACCGAGGCTGTCGTGCTGGATGATGTCGCCGATGTGGTGACCAAGATGCATGCCCTGAAAGCACTGGGCGTGCGCCTGTCTCTGGACGACTTCGGCACAGGCTACTCGTCCCTTTCCTATCTAAAGCAGTTGCCGCTCGACCAGATCAAGATCGACCAGAGTTTCGTGCGCGATATCGGAACCGACCCCAGCGATGCGGTGATGGTGCAAACCATCATCAATCTGGCTGAGAGCTTCAGACTGAATGTGATCGCGGAAGGTGTGGAAACCGAGCCGCAACTCAACTTCCTCCGCCAGAACGGATGCATGGCTTACCAGGGCTACCTTTTCAGCAAACCCGTTCCGCTGGCGGAATTCGAGGCACTGCTACATCTGGACGACTCTCAGCAGGCGCTGCACTACGAGATCTAGCCGCGCGCCCTCTCTCAGAAGTACGAGATCAGCGCCGCATGGCCGGTGAACGTCACAAAGAAACCCGTGCCCCAACTCACGATCTCTGTGCGCGAACCATCCAGGCTGCGCGCTTCGTTCCTGTTGAGACGGATACCGACCATCAAGATCACGGTGCCCACCACGACCATCGCCATCATCGTTAAGAATTCGTTCATTTCCATATCCTCCATTCGTTAACAAAACAGTACTGCATCGTCACATCACCATCGAAAACAATTGCGGCTGCGTGCGTTTGTAGTCGTATAAATGTTGCAGCGTCAGCGGTGTCAGTTCTTTGACCGCCACCCAAATCTGCAAGGGATGCTGATCTGGATTGGCGAGTGCGATCTTGACGGCATGCCATGCCGCCCAGTCGATCTGCGGCAGTCGCTCGCAGGCGCTGGGGGGCAAGTTGGAACATGCCTTGGCCAGATTGCCCAACATCATCAGCGTCTGCGAACGCGTGATGCGGCTGTCGAAGAATTCGCGTTCGCTGCTTTCTTCGGTGAGGGTGATGATGTTCAGGGCGAGTTGTTCCATCAGCCCGAGTAGTGCGCCAGTCAGCATGTTGTGCTCTCCTTTAGTGCATCGCGCAGCAGCAACGCGACGTGTTGTGCATTGCGTTGTGTGCCTTCGTGTATCTGGTGTCGGCATGAGAAGCCATTGGCGAGGATGGCTGCGTCGGGTGCGGCGCGCAGTGCGGGCAGCAAATCGAGCTCGGCCATCTGCATCGAGATATCGGCGTGCTCCGCTTCCAAACCGAAGCTGCCGGCCATGCCGCAACAACTCGCTTCGATGAATTCGAAATCGAACTCGGGGATCATGCGCAACACTTTGCGCAAAGACTTCATCGCGCCGACGGCTTTCTGGTGACAGTGGCCGTGCACCAATGTCTTGCCCGGTGGCAGCGGTTTGAGATCTAGCGTGAGACGCTTGCGATCATGTTCGCGCGCGATGAATTCTTCGAACAAGTAGACCCGCTTAGATAGCGCGACAGCTTCTTCACCCAGACCGAGTTTGAGATGATCGTCGCGTAGCGAAAGGATGCACGAAGGTTCGAGTCCGACGATGGGTGTGCCTGCGGCCAGCGCGGGACGCAGCGCCAGTTGCATGCGGCGTGCTTCTCGCTTGGCTTGTTCCACTTGGCCGAGAGAAAGATAAGTGCGCCCGCAACACAATGCGCGTTCGGGTTCTTCATCGAACAATTCCGGCTGCAAAGAGGTGACGCGATAACCCGCGGCGCTCAATACCTCATGTGCGGCTTGAGCGATCTCCGGTTCGAAATGATTGGAGAAGGTATCAACGAACAGGATGACGTCTTTGCTGTCTGCCTTAGACTGCGCTCCGAAATCGTTCATGCTTCGATACGCTTCGCTACTCAGCACGAACGGAGTAGAGGATGGCTCTGGCAGTTTTCTTTTCGCCGAGATGCCGAGGAATCTTTCTCCCAGCTTCGCCAGCCACGGTGCACGGTTGCGCCAGCGGATTATGCTGCGCATGAATGTATGGTGATGCAATTGTTGAGGCAAGTCGGCAATCAACCGTTCGCGCAACGACACACCCTGCTTCTCATTACGCTGTGCTTGATATTCGATCTTGATGGCGGCCATGTCGACCTGGTTGGCGCATTCGCGTTTGCAGCCTTTGCAACCGACACAGAGTTCCAACGCCGCAGCGAGTTCCGATCCGGCGAAAGCGTTCTCGCCCAGCTCACCGTTCAATGCAGCCTTGAGCACTTGCACCCTGCCGCCGGGCGAATGTGCGACATCGTCCGTAGCGCGGAAGCTGGGACACATCACCCCCTTTGGTTTGCGCTGGCATTGTTTGTCGCTGATGCACACCGCGACCGCCTTGGCGAAGTCGCCGCCGGTCGCGGGAATGCCCGCGTAGGCATCGCCTTGTCCGGCGGTTTCGTAGGAAGACCAATCGAGATGAAGTTTCATGCCTTTGTATAGGCAAGTTGGATGCCAGCCCGCAACGGATACCGCACTATTCTTGTAAGCCATTGTGCACACGGCATATTCACCTGCCCGCCCGCTCCTACCCCCAGACCCCATACCGGCGCGACAGTGATTTTTGTCGCCTTCGTCACAAGCTTTCGTGAATGTCATGTGCAATTTGCAACAGGCAAGCCCACATCGTCCAAGCAGGTACCCAACAAAACAACGAGTTAAGCGTGATCGCATTTCAGGCACGCGGCTTGCTGATAGTCAGGCGGACCTAACCGGAGGACATATTGTGGAACTACCAGTCTTGAACAACACAGCAAGCGAAGCCGCCAAGGGCGGATGTTCCGAGGGATCGTGCGGCTCGACCGACGACCAGATGAACCACCTGCCGGATAGCATCCGCGACAAGGTGAAGAACCATCCCTGCTATTCCGAAGAAGCACACCATTACTTTGCGCGCATGCACGTCGCCGTCGCACCGGCTTGCAACATCCAGTGTCACTACTGCAACCGCAAATATGACTGTTCCAACGAATCGCGCCCCGGCGTGGTGTCCGAGGTGCTCAATCCGGTACAGGCAGTGAAGAAAGTGATAGCCGTCGCGGCCACCATCCCGCAGATGACAGTGCTGGGCATCGCCGGTCCAGGCGACGCACTGGCCAATCCGCAGCGCACCTTCGACACCTTCCGCATGCTGAACGAGCAGGCACCGGACATCAAACTGTGCGTCTCCACCAACGGCCTGGCCTTGCCCGAGAACGTCGAAGAGATGTGCAAGTACAACATCGACCACGTCACCATCACCATCAACTGCGTGGACCCGGACGTGGGCGCGAAGATCTATCCGTGGATCTTCTGGAACAACAAGCGCATCAAGGGCCGCGAAGGCGCTGCCATCCTCATCGAGCAACAACAGAAGGGGCTGGAGATGCTGGTCGCCAAGGGCGTGCTGGTGAAAGTGAACTCGGTGATGATCCCCGGCGTGAACGACAAGCATCTGGAAGAAGTCTCGAAGATCGTGAAGGCCAAGGGCGCGTTCCTGCACAACGTGATGCCGCTGATCTCGGAAGAGGAACACGGCACGTTCTACGGCCTCACCGGCCAGCGCGGACCGACCAACGAAGAACTGCAGGAATTGCAGGACTCCTGTGCGGGCGACATGAACATGATGCGGCACTGCCGCCAGTGCCGCGCCGATGCGGTGGGCCTGCTGGGCGAAGACCGCGGTGCGGAGTTCACACTGGACAAGATCGAGGAGATGGACATCGACTACGCGGCGGCGATGAAGATGCGCGCCGAAGTGCATGCGGCCATCAACGAAGAACTGGAAAGCAAACACAAGGCCAAGGAAACCAAGCTGGTCAGCATCGAAGGCCTGAGAAAGGAAGTGACCCGTCCGGTATTGATGGCGGTCGCCACCAAGGGCGGCGGCGTCATCAACGAACACTTCGGCCATGCCGGCGAGTTCCTGATCTATGAGGCATCGAGCAACGGCGTGCGCTTCATCGGCCACCGCAAGACCATCCCCTACTGCGAAGGCGGCGACACCTGCGGCGACGGCGAGAGCGCGCTCGATGTGACCATCCGCGAACTCTCGGGTTGCGAAGTGGTGCTGTGCAGCAAGGTCGGCTACGAGCCCTGGGGCCCGCTGGAAGCCGCAGGCATCCAGCCCAACGGCGAGCACGCGATGGAAGCCATCGAGGATGCGGTGCTGGCGGTATACGAAGAGATGCGTGTCGCGGGCAAGCTGGCAGCAAAACCCGACGCCGCGAAAAAAGCCGCATAAAGGAGACCATCATGGCATTCGAGATCATCGAACTCTGTACCAACTGCTATGCCTGCGAACCCTTGTGTCCGAGCAAGGCGATCTTTGAAGCGAAGCCGCACTTCCTGATCGACCCGGACAAGTGTACCGAGTGCGCGGGCGATTTCGAGGAGCCGCAATGCGCGAGCATCTGCCCGATCGAAGGTGCGATCCTCAACGAGGACGGCGTGGAGCTCAACCCGCCCGGCTCGCTGACCGGCATCCCGCCAGAGAAGTTGGCCGCGTAAGCATCATGGCCACCATCGTCTTCTACGAGAAACCCGGCTGCGGCAACAACACCAAACAAAAGGTGTGGCTGGCCGCGTCGGGTCACACCGTGCTGGCGAAGAACCTGCTCATCGAGAAATGGACGGCGGAAAGGTTGCGCCCTTTCTTCGGCGAGATGCCTGTCTCCGAATGGTTCAATCAGGCTGCACCCAGTGTGAAGTCGGGAGAGATCGATCCGGCCGCTTACACTGCCGATGAAGCACTGGCGATGATGGTGGAACAACCGCTACTCATCCGCCGCCCCTTGATGGATATCGAAGGTGAGCTGCGTGCAGGTTTCGATGCCGACGCAGTACGCGCGTGGATCGGCCTCAACGATGCCAAGCCGGCAGGCGATATCGAAGCCTGCCCCAAAAGCCACGATGCGAAACCCTGCCCGGCGCCGGAAGCAGTCACATGAACGCGACGCCGAACGCCGTTGAACTCGCACCCGGCACGCACTGGATCGGCGCGCTCGATCCTGCCCTGCGCGAATTCGACATCATCCTGAAAACGGCGAACGGCACTACCTACAATTCCTACTGCGTACGCGGCGACAACGGTGTGGCCATCATCGACACGGTTAAGGCTTCGCATGCGGGTGAATTCTTCACGCGCCTGGAACAGGTCGCACGCTACGACGAGATCAGCACCATCGTGCTGAACCATCTGGAGCCGGATCACAGCGGCGCCTTGCCGGAACTAATGCGACGCGCGCCGCAAGCGAAGCTCTACATCTCGGCCAAAGCACAACTGATGCTGAAGGCATTAGTGAAGACCGACGATCTACAATTCAATGTGGTTGAGACGGGTGACCGCGTCGAACTGGGCGGACGCACACTGCATTTTTTCAGCACGCCCTTCCTGCACTGGCCCGATACGCAATGCACGCTAGTGGAAGAACAGGGCATCCTGTTCAGCGGCGATGTGTTCGGCTGCCATTTCTGCGACCCGCGCCTGTTCAACGACAAAGTCGGCGATTTCCGTTTCTCCTTCGAGTATTACTACCAACACATCATGCGACCGTTCCGCGAGCATGTGTTGGAGGCGCTCGAACTGCTGGAGCCACTTGAGCTGAAGACCATCGCCCCCGCACACGGCCCCATCCTGCGCGACGCGCCGCAAAGTTATCTGCAACGCTACAAACAACTGGCCGCTCCACTGCTGCACAACGAAGTCGGCGCGAACGACAAATCGCTGCTGGTGTTCTACATCTCCTCCTACGGCAACACCGCGCTGATGGCGCAGGCCGTGGCCGAAGGCGCGGAGACGGAGGCCGGTGTGCGCGTGTCGTTGTACGACCTGCAGGCCAGCGGCGGCCTGCCCTTCGTCGACCTCATCGAGGAAGCGGACGGCATCGCCATCGGCTCACCCACCATCAACGGCGACGCGGTGAAGCCGGTGTGGGACCTGCTGTCTTCGCTGGCGGTGATCAAGGTGCGTGACAAACTGGGCGCGTCGTTCGGCTCCTACGGTTGGAGCGGCGAAGCGATCAACATGATCGAAGATCGCCTGCGCGGACTGAAACTGCGCGTGCCGGTCAAAGGCGTGCGCGCCAAATTGATACCCAACGAAGAAGAGATGCAGCGTTGCCGCGATCTGGGCAAACAACTTGCACAACATCTGACCGGCAATCTGCAGCGCCGCGTCATCTCCATGTCCGAACTACTTTCCCAGGAGCAATCGCATGCCTAAGGCAAACGTCACTTTCGAAAAACTCGGTGTCACCGTCAGTGTCCCGGCAGGCACACGCCTGATCGAGATCAGCGAAAAGGTCGGCGCCAGCATCACCTACGGTTGCCGCGAAGGCGAATGCGGCACCTGCATCATGAAGATCGTCTCCGGCATGGAACACATGAGCGAACGCTCGGTGCTGGAAGACAAAGTGCTGCAAGAGAACATGGCCGGTAGCAGCCACCGTCTCGCCTGTCAGGCGCAGGTATTAGGCGGCGACATCACAGTTAAAGCGTAGTTTTTTCTAACCACCACAGTAGGAGTAACAGCAATGCCTAACATCACTTTTTCCAGCCCCTTGCACAAGGACAAGACCGTCTACGCGACAGCGGGCAGCCACACCATGACCGTACTGAAACTGGCCAAGGACAACCACATCCCCATCGACTTCGGCTGCGAGAACGGCGAATGCGCGACCTGCCTGGTTAAGGTCACCAACCTGTCCAACAAAGGCCCGATGGCCGGCCCGCTGACAGACCGCGAGATCACCGTGCTGAAGCAGGAAGGCAAGATCACCGCCGCACAGATCGAAGCGATGAAAGTGAACGACGTGGTCACCAGCGAATGGCGTCTGGCTTGCCAGATGGTGCTGCGCGACGAAGACGTGCTGATCGAATACCCGAGCAAATAGGAGCAGACCATGCAGCCCGCCGTCATGCAATCAAGCACTACACCACCGCAGCCGGAAGGCCTGTATGCGGAATTGATGTCGCATGCGGCCGGGCTGCCCAATGATGAACTGTTCGCGCAACTGATCGCCAGCCAGATCGCCGGCATCGGTGCATTGCCACCCGGACTCGGGCTGGATGAAGAAGTGTTCGCGGTGCTGCTGTCGCGCCACTTCCCCAGCATGCAACTGGTGGTGCGACGCACCGCCAGCGCATCCGATGAACGCGAGCTTGAACACGAGGACGTGCGCGCGCTGATCCTCGAGCATCGCGCCGACCTCGATGTATCCGAAGTATGGATGGCGGAGATCGTCACCACCGCCTGCATGGCGAACGACCACCTGTGGCAAGACCTCGGCCTGTGGTCGCGCAAATACCTGAGTCAGCTGATGACCGAGAACTTCCCAGCGCTGGCCGCCAAGAACACCAAGGACATGAAGTGGAAGAAATTCCTCTACAAGCAACTGTGCGAGAAAGAAGAGATACGCGTCTGCCGCGCGCCGAGTTGCGAAGTGTGCGCGGATTACGCGAAGTGTTTCGGGCCGGAAGAATAAATGTGCACCGTCATTCCCGCGCAGGCGGGAATCCAGCGAATTTCACACACCCCGCGAAGCAGTCAAAACCGCTGTTGCACCGCTTCGCAGGAAGATTTAGAAGCGTCTGGATTCCGGCCTGCGCCGGAATGACGGAGTCACTGCAAAATGTCCGCTTCTGACCGCGCCATCGCTGCATACCTCGGCCTCGCCATCGGCGATGCGCTGGGTGCGACGGTGGAGTTCATGACACCGCGCGAGATCAAAGCCCAATACGGCGTGCATGACAAACTCATCGGCGGCGGCTGGCTGCATCTGAAGCCCGGCCAAGTCACCGACGACACCACCATGTCGCTCGCACTCGGCACCTCCATCCTCAAAGCAGGCAAGGTCGATGCGCATGCCGCCGCGCAAGCCTTCGACGACTGGATGCGCGGCAAGCCGGTGGACATCGGCAACACCGTGCGCCGCAACCTGCTGCAATTCCGCAAGACCGGCAATCCAGAAGCGCCCTACTCCGACCACGACGCAGGCAACGGCGCCGCGATGCGCGTGCTGCCGGTCGCGCTCGCCACCTTCGGTCAGAGCGAAGACGCCGTGCGCGCCGCCTGCCGCGCACAAGCGCATGTCACCCATCATTGCGCACTGTCGGATGCCGCCTGCGAATGTCTGGTGCTGATGGTGCAAGACGCACTGCGCGGCGCAAGCAAGAACGACCTGCTGCACAAACACGCCCATCCCCTCGCCCAACAACATACATTGTTCAAGTTCCGCGCCGTCAAACCCGCCGCCAACCCCAGCGGCTACATCGCCGACACCATGCCCGCCGTGTTCCAGAGTTTCTTCGACACCGACGATCTGCGCGACTGCCTGGTCGATGTGGTGAACCGAGGCGGCGATGCCGACACCACCGGTGCCATCGCGGGCATGTTGGCGGGGGCGATGTATGGCACCGAGTCCATTCCTGAATGTTGGTTGAAAGCGCTGGACGCCGAGACGCGTACTTTGTGCGAGATGCAGGCGCAGGCGCTGTTGCGCTGAAAGACCATAAGCTCACTTTCGTTCTCGGCTTGCAAGTAGCAGGCTAAGCCTAGAACGTATCGACTTCTACCGGCCCAAGCGGACTGCCGCAGGTGCTATTTTTTTTACTTCCGCCATAGTGCAACAGTCTGTCGCCAATAATAACCTGACTATTCAAAACGGTTATTTGAGCTGTACTTACTTTAAAATCTAAGCGGCACCTTTCGATCATTAGTTTTCCGTTTATATTGAAAAATATGGGAATTGGAACTTATGTTTATAGCACTTAGTACCTTTACGATCGCAAACAACATGGCCGAAGAGGTGCGAGCGGCTTTCTGCAACAGACTGCACTTGGTCGATAACTCAACCGGCTTCCTTGGTATGGAAGTAATGAGTCCAATTGATAATCATGACGAGGTTTGGCTTTTGACGCGCTGGAGTGATGAACAAAGCTACCAAAGTTGGCACAATAGCCATAAATATGATGCCTCTCATAAGGGCATCCCAAAAGGACTAAAGCTTGTACCTGGCAGCGCCAAAATCAAGCTTTTCGAAGTTTTTGCAGCTTAGGGGCCTTGTTAGTACCCAGTGGATATGGATGTCAAAATGGAAACGTTAAGCGACGCGAGCTTACAGCGATTTCTGACCTTGCGAGCTGATGCAGCAAGAACAGTCTCGGAACGTTTCTATGCTGCCCACGGCTCATTGTATGAGAGGTTCGGATCAACTGGACGTGAGGCCTGTCGCGAAGATTTGGCGTTCCATCTAGAATTCCTGAGACCTGCGTTGGAGTTTGGGGTATTGCAGCCCATGGTGGACTATCTGCGTTGGTTACGCAGTGTGCTCACTGAAAGAGGCGTCCCCGTAGATCATCTAGCATTATCCCTCGACTGGCTGGCAGAGTTTTTTACTGAACATATGGAGAAGGCGGAGGGGGCGGTCGTTGCGAGCACGCTGCATGCCGCACGAACCCAGTTCCTTGAAACTGGCAGCACTCCACTACCTCCTCCAAAATCACCTGAACCATGGTCTGAAGCGGTAATCTTTGAGAAGGCGTTACTCAAAGGTTCCCAGCAAGATGCCTTAGCTGTTGTCAACCAATGCATCAACAATGGACGGTCACTTGTTGATGTGGAGCTGCATGTTATACAACCTGCACTTTATGGTATCGGAGAAAAGTGGCAAGCAAATCAAGTTACGGTTGCGCAGGAACACAAGGCAACAGCAATCGCACATGCTGTTATGACAACAAGCTTATTACGATGCCAGCCATCCGTAAGCGTAAACAAAAGAGTGTTATTGGCCTGTGTTGAAGGCAACCATCATGCTGTAGGTTTGCAGATGGTTGCGGACTCTTTTCTTCTGGCTGGCTGGGATGTTGAATACTTGGGCGCGAACGTACCAACTCAAGCACTTATCAAACATGTAATCGAATGGAAACCCAATCTTGTGGGTCTATCCGTCTCATTCGCACATCAATTGCCCGCTGTTAGAACAGTTATCACCCAACTGGATGAACTCCTGAGTCATGCGCGCCCCGCCGTGATCATCGGTGGACTTGCCATCAATAGATTCAATCAATTGTCGAAAATGATGGGCTCTGATGCATTTGGAACAGATGCGCAGGCGGCGGTTAATTGTGCGAATGATGTGCTTACAGGAAACACTCCACCATGATCTGGAACAAGATTGACATAGAGAGGCTCCTGGCGATAGGACTTGCAACCATAGATGAATCGGGCAATTTGCTTGGAGCTAACGATGGATTTATGCGGCTCATCCAGGATCGCACTCAAAGATTATTAAATGAAAATGTGGAACGTTTCTTCATTCAACCTGATTTAAAAACCATACTTGGCATGCCAACCGATGCTGGTGGTCGAATCTTTCACGGATTGCTGACCTTAGGTGATTACGCCGGACTAACAAGAACGCTGAATTCCACCATCTGGCGAGAATCTTCCACAATAAGAGTCTTCGTTGAATATGACGTTGAAGGACTGGAGTCTCTTAGCAACACTGTATCCGAACTAAATCGCGACTATGCCAGAGCACAGCATGATCTAGCCCAGGTCAATATCAAGTTGAAGCAAGTAATAAGCGAACTTGATCAGCGTCAAGAAGAAATAGCGCAACTGGCCTTCTACGACTCGCTTACTAGCCTACCCAATAGGCGGCTACTTAATGACCGCTTGAATCAAACTTTGGTAGCAAGTAAGCGCAATGGGTTTCTTAATGCACTGCTATTCATTGATCTAGATAATTTCAAGTTGCTCAACGACACTCATGGGCATGGAGCGGGTGATTTACTTTTGATCGAAGCGGCGGATAGACTGAAAAATTGTGTGCGCGAGATGGACACCGTAGCCCGTTTCGGCGGCGATGAGTTTGTGATTATTCTAAACGAGTTAACCAAGAGTGATAATGAGGCCACTTCACAAGCTGAAATGGTGGCTGTAAAAATTCTGGCTGCCTTATCTGCCCCCTATAAACTGACAATCAAGCCGCAGGGGGGGCCAGATACTTTCATCGAGCATCGCTGCACGGGGAGCATTGGCGTTGTAATTTTTGCCGATTCCGATTTGAGGGCAGAGGATATTCTCAAGTGGGCTGATACAGCCATGTACCAAGCTAAAGAAGCTGGGAAAGGTCAGATTCGATTCCACACTTTAGTCAAGTAACTTGCTCGCCAATATCAGCTTTCACATATTTCAAAATTCAGAACTGCTTTGCTAATTGACGCTTGACGCCAGAACGAACGTTCTTTACAGTGCGAAGAACGTTCGTTCTGTAAGAGATCGCCATGAATCATCTGAATACTCATAACTCCTTGCGCGGCGCGCATATGCCCCACTCGGCACTGCTGTCACTGACGCGCCCCAATCGCTCCATGTTCGAGAAGCAGCGCGCGCTGTTGCGCAAAGCCGTACCGGCCGGATTCCCCTCACCCGCCGACGACTATGTGGAGCGCCGCCTGAGCCTGGACGAGCATCTGATCCAGCACAAGGAATCCACCTTCTTCATGCGCGTGGCCGGTCACTCCATGCGCGAGCTGGGCATCTATGACGGCGACCTGCTGATCATCGACCGCGCGCTGCCCGCCACACAGGATTGCGTGGTGGTGGCGGTGATAGACGGCGAGTTCACCGTGAAGCAATTGCACTACACCCCGCAAGGCAAGGTGCTGCGCGCCGCCCACCCGGACTATCCCGACATCGTCATCACCGACGAACAGGATTTTTCTATCTGGGGGGTGGTGCAGTGGAATGTGCATAAGGTGTAAAAATCCGAACGTAGGATGGGTGGAGCGATAGCGATACCCATCATTTTCAGACATTAGCGATGGGTATCGCTGCGCTCCACCCATCCTACGATTTTGGTTCCGGCTTGTCCGGCTAGAGCATCGCCGTTATTCGGTTCTGTCGTTCCCGCGCAGGCGGGAACCCAGTTGAATAAAGGCACTGGATCCCCGCCTGCGCGGGGATGACGAATAAATCAGCGCTTACTTGAATTTTCAGAGGTCCCCAAAATGAAGCGCGCCATCGCACTGGTCGACTGCAATAACTTCTACGTCTCATGCGAACGCGTGTTCCAGCCCAAGCTGGAAGACAAGCCGGTGGTGGTGCTTTCCAACAATGATGGCTGCATCGTTTCGCGTTCGCAGGAGGTAAAAGACTTGGGCGTGAAGATGGCTGCGCCCTGGTATCAGATGAAAGCCCTCGCGAAACGGCACGGCATCGTCGCCTTCTCTTCCAACTACGCCTTGTATGCCGACATCTCCAACCGCGTGATGTCGCTGCTGTCTCAGTTCAGTCCGCAACAGGAGGTGTATTCCATCGACGAGTCCTTTCTCGATCTGACCGGCATGCCCGGCAGCCATACCGAGTATGGACAACTCATGCGCCACACCATCCGCCAGTGCGTGGGCATCCCGGTGTGCGTGGGTATCGCGCCGAGCAAGACGCTGGCCAAACTCGCCAACCATGTCGCCAAGAAGCAGCCACAGCGCAACAGCGTGTGCGACTTCAACAGCATGGATGAGGATGAACTGGATACGTTGCTCGCCAGCATCGAGGTCGGTGAGGTGTGGGGCGTGGGTCGGCGCACCGCGCCGAAGTTGCAGGAGATCGGCATCCGCAGCGTGCTCGACCTGAAGCGCGCACCGGCCGGACAGTTGCGCACCCGCTTCAGCGTAGTGTTCGAACGCATCGTGTCCGAGCTGAACGGCGTAGCCTGTCTGGAGCTGGACGACCTGCCGCACGACAAGCAGCAGATCATCTGCTCGCACTCGTTCGGCATGCTCACTTCCAGCCTCGATGACTTGGAACAAGCCGCCATCGCCTACACCACGCGCGCCGTGGAGAAACTGCGCCAGCAGAAATCCATTGCAGGTGCCCTGCACATCTACGTGCGCACCAACCCGCACCGCGAACAGGACAGGCAATACCAGCAAGGCATCCTCGTGCCACTGGATGAACCCGGCGACGACACGCGCGTGTTTTGCAAAGCCGCGCTGCACGGCCTGCGCCAGATCTATCGCGCGGGCTACGCCTATCAGAAGGTCGGCGTGATGCTGGCCGAGATCATCCCCGCCAGCGAACGCCCGCGCACATTGTTCGACGACGATGCGGCGCGCGAAAGATCGAAGTCATTGATGAACGCCCTCGACCACATCAACCGCCGCATGGGCAGCGGCACGCTCAGATTGCTGGGCGAAGGCGCTAACCAAAGTTGGGCGATGCGCCGGGAGAGCAGTTCGCGGCGCTATACGACGGAATGGGATGGCTTGCTGACTTGCAACTGCTGATCACGTTCAAATCATGTAAGGTGCAATAAGTGCAACGCATTGCACCGAATGTTTGATATGTTGCGCATGCGGCGCAATGCCCGTTGCCTTCGACAAGCTCAGGAGAACGTTATTGCGCCCTACCTGAACCGGGCAAGGAGTTGCCGAAATGGACAAGACACTCTTAAGAGATTTGGAACAAAGCCTGCATGAAGCTGCCGCGATTCGGCGCGGCAAAACTGCGCCGGGCCGCGTCACAGAAATACAACCTCCCGATGCCAAAGCGATACGCGCAAAGGTCGGCTTGAGCCAAACCGAGTTCGCTCAACTAATAGGCGTGAAAGTCGCCACCCTGCGCAACTGGGAACAGAACCGCCGCCAACCTACCGGTGCCGCCGCCACCCTACTCACCATCGTTGAAAAAGAACCGGATGCAGCATTGAGAGCGCTACATACATAGTGTGAGAAGGGCATGAAGAAGTTACAAAACATACACCCCGGAGAGATTCTCCTTAAAGAGTTCCTGATACCGATGGGCATCAGCCAGACACGTCTGGCGAATTCCATCAACGTACCGCCGCGCCGCATCAACGAGATCGTATTGGGAAAGCGAGGCATCACAGCAGATACCGCCCTTCGCCTTTCCAAGGTATTCGGCACCTCCGTGCAATTCTGGATGGGCTTGCAGGACGAATATGAATTGCGCGAAGCAAGCGCCACGATTCAGGATCAACTCGATCAGATGCTGCCGCTTGCAGCATAACCTCCCTATCCGTCTGCAAGCGCATCCAGTCTTCAGCCGAACAGCCCATCGCGCAGAAAAGCCTTGTAGCTTTTCATGACCGGTTTCGGTATCTCCGCTTCGGCCTGCACGCGCAGGCTATGAATACGTTCCCGTGCCTCGGCGCTGTCTTGCGTGCGCATCGTACGGATAGCCTCATGTACTGCCGCACCCAGCATTGGTGCGGAGCTATGGTGGACGACATCGTAGATCGCAATGATGGCGGCCATCTCGCCCTGTGACATCTTGCATTTGCCATCGAGTATTTTCAGCACCACCGCCGTGGTGCAATCTACTTGCACTGCATCGAAGCCTGTTTCCAGCGCCCACGCCGCAGCGGGATGCTCACTGGCATCGCGTGTATTGGTTCCGACATAACCTGTCGGTAAGTCTCCACCGAAACTCACTTCGTTCGTTTTCATGACAGGCTCTCCGACCAGCGCTCAGATTTAAACGCCGTCGCAATCGCCAGTGCGCGCGCTTCCATCAGGGCATCCTCATCAAGTTCCTCTGCATCGATGTCCTTGCACGCTGCGAGAGCGCGGTGCAGCAGCGCGGACTTGGGATAACTTTTGGCTTCATACCCCGGATAAGCGCGATAGTCGCAAGCACACAGCAACAGCAATCGTTCAAAACGTTCCATATCGCTAAAAGCACCCAAACGATCCAGCATGGCCGCGACCGGACCGGCGCGTACTTCAGATGCGCGATGCACACGTTCGCATTCAGCCAGCGCCAGCAGCGCAAGGTCGCGACAGTCCTTCGGCAACTCGAAGCGTTCGCAAATCCTTTCGATACGATCTCGTCCGCGCTCGATATGACGGTAGTGGACTGGCAGGTGTTGGGGTGGTGAATCGGATTTTCCGATATTCATCACCAGCGCGGCAAAGCGCACGGACAGTGGTGCATCGCATCGTGCGCTTTCGTCCAGCACGCGCAGCACATGACAACCGATATCGACCTGCTCGGGATCATTGGCGATCTGGAATACACCGAACAGCGCGGCGACCTCTGGCAACAGCACATGCAGGGCGCCGCAATCCAGCAGATTGCGCAACATATTGGAAGGGAACTGCGCCATCAACCCGGGCTGCAGCTCCGGCCACACATCGTGCGTGGCGATACTGGCCAGCGCACCTCCGTTCACTTGCTGCAGCATGAGTGCTTTGCTTTCCGCATCCAGCACCGCATCGCTTTCTGCAGAAAGCGCTGCCAGCCGCAGGATGGTTAAGCCTGGCTCGGGGTTATGTAGGGAAAGCTTGCGGGCATTCATAGAATCAGCCCACCCATCTGGAGACAGACGGGCAGATCGTGATCACTTTGCGAGCAATACCTTCATCCACTGCTGCTGCACCGCACGCTTGCGCTTCTTCTCCAGCACTTTGCGGATGGATGATTTCGCCTGTGCGAAGTCCAGCACGCTGGCGTGGGTGATGGTGTCGCAGCGCAGCACATGGAAGCCGAGTTCGGATTCGACCACGTCGCTCACTTCACCGGCATTCAGTTCGAACAGCACCTGCTCCAGTTCCGGGAAGAGTTTGCCGCGCGGCAGATCGCCGAGTTTTCCGCCTTCCAGCGCGGTGGGGCATTCGGAATGTTTGAGCGCCTGCTCCTCGAATCGGGCCGGCTCTTTGCGCAAACGTATGGCGATCTCGGTGATGCGCTTGAGCGCCGCCTCGCGTGTGTTCTCGGGGATGGTCTCGTTGATGGTGACCAGGATATGGCGCGCCAGCCGTGTCTCCTGACGACGGAACTGGTCGGGGTGGTATTGGTAATACAGTTCCACGTCGGTATCGGTGACATGCTCGGCATGCGTGCCGACCTTTTCAAGAATGGCCTCGACCTTGAGTTCGCGCTCCAGCGCGCTGGAGAATTCCGCTTCATCCAATCCGTTCTGGCTCAAGTCGTCGGCGAAATCATCTTCGTTTTCGTAACGTCCGCGTATCTCCTGCATGGCAGCCTGCAATGTCGAGGGCGGCACCATGGCATCGCGCGCTTCCGGCGCTTTCAGGATGCGTGCTTCGAGTTCGAACTGCTTCTGCGCCATGTTCTGCACGCGCTCGGATTCGTCCGTTTCCAGTGCTGCAGGCGCTTTTCCGTAGAGTTTCTGCGCGGCTTTCAGCGCGAGGTAGGCGACGCCGCTCTCGATCACTTCAGGCATGGTTCGCCTCCTTGCTGTCGTCGTATACATGTACCGCCTCCAGTGCCGACTCGGGCACTTGCAACACATGATCGTGGAAGATGACCTGATACTGCACGCCACCGTCCTCGTCGCGCAGCACTTTCAATACTTCGCCTTCCATGCCAGGCGAGGCACGTACCTCGCCACGCACGGTGAGCGTGATCTTGCTGCGCACCTTCTCACGGCTCTCGTATTTGCTGGGCACCCAGGGTTCGTCGATGCCGATCAATTCTTCCTCGCGGAAGCCGACGATCTTGTCCTGCTCCAGGAAGTTGACGGTGTAGATCAACTGGTCCTGCAGGAAGGTGCCGACGTTCATCACGAAACCGGTTGAGCCGCGACGGATCAGCAGCGTGCCGATCTCCACGCCGGGGTAGGTGCCGTCATTGCGCACATTGCGCACGATGCGGACTTCGTCGCCGAATTGGAATTTAGGCAGCATCTTTCTTGTTCACTGTGATGGAGGTGAGCGGAACGAACTGCGTCTGCGGTTCGTGCATGTGGAACACCTTGAACACCTTCTCGGTGAGCGCGTCGGATGCAACGAAGTCCTGATACGCTTTGGTCAGCAGGCTCGTATAGACCGCGCGCTGTGCCGCCTCGTCTTCCGGCAAGACTTCTTTGCTCAGGTAGTTGTGATAACGCTGCAGGATGTGCAGACGATTCACGTGCACCACAGAGGGGTCGAAATCGATTTCGAAATAGCTCAGGAAATCCTCGGCAGATACCAGATCCTCCATTGCTTCTTCCAGTGTCAGATCGTCAGTCATCACATATTCCTTTCTTCATGTTCTACTTCAGTCATCACTTCCAGCAAGGCCTTGCCGCCGATGCGGTCGTGGCTATCCAGTTGCACCAGCTTCTCCAGCATCGCGCGGCCCGTCTCTCTATTGCCGAGACGCAGATTGATATAGCCCGCCGCTTTCAACACCATCAGGTAGAAGCGCACCAGCCCCATAGAGCGGATCACACCGGCGCCGATGTTCTCTTCGCGCATATCGACCCAGCTATCGGGAAAATCCAGTCGACGACCAACTACGGCCATCGCGCTCTCCGCCACCAGCAAGGCATCATCCAAACGATGCTGATAGAAGTAGTAGCGATACAAAGCCACCAGCACCATCAGGTGTTGCGGTGCCATCAAGTTGGCGCGCAGCAAATAGCCTTCACTCTCCTCGCTGCCGTAGGTGTCCGCCGCCTGCACCAACAGACGCGCAACGTCCTGCGCCAGCGGTTCATCGAAATACAATTCGGCTTGATCGAAATCCAATAGATCCATGATTCACCCCGCCCTCGTCATTCCCGCGTAGGCGGGAATCCAGCAATAAGAAACATCCCGCTTCGCGGACAAAGCATTTTGAATCGCTACGCGATTTGCTTTTGACTCGACTGGATTCCCGCCTGCGCGGGAATGACGGCGTAATGTTTTCATGATCATTCTTTCCTCAATTGGCGCGCCACTTCCGTGCCGCATAGATCATCCGCATCACAGGTATGGCATTGACCGTCCACCGGTTCACCCTGCTTGCGCAATTGACCTTCCAGTACTTCGATGCGTTCCATCAGACAGGCGATGGCGCGACCGACCGGATCGGGGATGAGGTGGTGATCGAGATTGATGCCGTAGATATTGTTCGAGTCCGCTTCTTCGGTGCGCAACACGATACGGCCCGGGATGCCGACCACGGTGCGATGTGCGGGTACATCTTTCACCACCACCGAGTTGGCGCCCACGCGCACGTTCTCACCCAGCGTGATCGCGCCCAGTATCTTCGCACCCGCACCGATCACCACGCCGTCGGCCAAGGTCGGATGACGCTTGCCTTTGTTCCAGGTGGTGCCACCCAAAGTCACACCGTGGTACAGCGTCACATCATTGCCGATCTCGGCAGTCTCGCCGATCACCACACCCGCACCGTGATCGATAAAGAAGCGACGACCGATGGTGGCACCGGGATGGATGTCGATATTGGTCAGCAGGCGCGCGAACCAACCCAGCAGGCGCGCCAGATAACGCAGCTTCAATGTCCACAGTTTGTTGGCGATGCGCTGCATCAGAATGGCGTGCACACCGGGATAGGTGGTCAGCACTTCAAAGCGCGAGCGCGCAGCCGGATCGCGCTGGAACACGCAGCGCACATCTTCGCGCAGCAACTGCAACAGCGATGGCAAGGCCGGCTTTCCAAGTTCAACGGTGGCGGTCATCGTATCTTCCATGTCGTTCTCCTAATGCGCCATCACGCCCGGCTCGCTGCGCCCGCCGTGATGTTGGCCGATGAACTTCTGGTAGATGAACAACAACTCTTGATCGGCGGGTGAGCGCTTGGCGCGCTCGGCAAAGCTGCGGATATCGGGCAGCAAGGCGCGCGCCTCGGCCTGGCTCAGGCTCAGCCCCATGTTGGCGTAGGCGGCGATGATGCCGTGTGCGCCGGAATGCTTGCCGAGCACCAGTTTGTGTGACCGTCCGACTTCGACCGGGTCGTAGCCCTGATAAGTGTCGGGATCTTTCAGCATCCCGTCGACGTGGATGCCCGCTTCGTGCGTGAACACACCCTCGCCCACCACACTCTTCTGCCAGGGTACGGGCCGACCGGAAGCGACGGCAACCATCTGCGACAGTTCGGTGAAGTGTGTGAGGTCGATACCGGTCTGCATGCTGTAGAGTTTCTTCAGACCGAGCGCCACTTCTTCCAGCGGTGCATTGCCTGCACGTTCGCCCAGTCCGTTCACCGTGGTATTGATATGCGTCGCACCGGCCATCGCGGCAGCCAGACTGTTGGCAGTCGCCAGCCCCAGATCGTCATGTGCATGCATCTCGATCTCGATGTCGCATGCGCTGCGTATCGAAGAGATGACCTTGTGCACACCGAACGGCTCCATCACACCCAATGTGTCGGCAAAACGCAGGCGCTGTGCACCGGCGGTCTGTGCGATCTCGGCCACACGCAGCAGAAATTCCGGATCGGCGCGCGAAGCATCCTCGCAACCGACGATGACACCGCACCCCTGTTCTAGCGCGAACGGCACCAAGTCGATGATGGTCTCCAGTACCCAGTCGCGGTCGCGTTTGAGTTTCTTTTGCAGATGGATGTCCGACACCGGAATGGACAGGTCGAGCATGTGCACATCGACCATCTCCGCTGCAAGGAGGTCTTCCTTGTGCATGCGGCACCACGCGATCAGCTTTGCATTCAGACCGAGCGACGCCACGGCATTGATCGCGTCGCGCTCCACCTCGCCCATGGCGGGGATACCAACTTCCAGCTCCGGCACACCCAGCACATCGAGCTGGCGTGCGATGTTCAGCTTCTCCTCCAGCGTGAACGCCACCCCGGCGGTCTGTTCGCCGTCGCGCAGGGTGGTGTCATCGATGGTGATGAAGCGGGACATGGTCAGCCTCTCAATCCACTATCAAAAGAATGGCGCAGCTCATCCACATGGCGAACAAGGCGACGCCGACTTGCGTCGCTTCGTTCGTTTGCGTGATGACTTTGCTCAGGGTCTTCATGCGTAAGTAGGCGCGAACGCCTCCTCTTTGGGGCCTTCGCCTTCCCAGTACGGTGACAGCTTGCGCAGCTGGGCGATGATCTCCGGCACGACTGCGATCACGCGATCCACTTCCGCTTCGGTGCTGTAACGCGACAGCGAGAAACGCACCGTGCCGTGTGCGGCGGTGTACGGAATGCCCATGGCGCGCATCACGTGTGATGGCTCCAGCGAACCGGAAGTACAGGCAGAACCGGAACTCGCCGCGATGCCGAACTTGTTCAACAACAACAGGATGGCTTCACCTTCGATGAACTCGAACGCGATGTTGCAAGTGTTGGGCAGACGGTCATCCGGATTGCCGGTGACGAAGGAGCGCGGCACTTTGGCAAGGATGCCCGCTTCCAGTTTGTCGCGCAGACGCTTCACTTCGGTGTTCTCGTGATGCATCGCCTCCATCGCCATCTCGGCAGCCTTGCCCAGACCGACGATGGAAGTTGTGTTCTCGGTTCCGGCACGACGACCGCGTTCCTGATGGCCACCGCGCAGCAGCGGACGGAAACGCACACCGCGCTTCAGGTACAGCACGCCGATGCCTTTCGGTGCATGCAGTTTGTGGCCGGACACGGACAGCATGTCGATCTTGGTGTCTTTCAGATTCAGCGGCACTTTGCCGACGGCTTGCACGGCGTCGGTGTGGAACATCGCACCGGCGGCATTGGCCATCTCGGCCATCTCGACCACAGGGAAGAAAGTGCCGGTCTCGTTGTTCGCCCACATCACGGACACGACCGCAGTCTGGTCACTGAGCAGCTTCTTGTACTCATCCAGATCCAGCCGACCTTTGTTGTCCACCGGCAGGTAATGCACCTTGTAGCCATCCTTCTCCAACCATGTGCACAGTGTCAGCACGGCAGGATGTTCGACCGTGGTGGTGATGATCTCTTTGCGATCCGGTTGTGCCTTCAATGCCGACAGGATGGCAGTGGAATCCGACTCGGTACCGCAGGAAGTGAAGATGATCTCGGAGTCATGTTCCGCGCCGAGCAACTCTTGCACTTGCATGCGTGCCTTCTTGATCGCCAGACCGACTTTGTTGCCGAAGCTGTGCATCGACGACGGATTGCCGAACTGCTCGGTGAAGTAAGGCAGCATGGCCTCAACCACCTTCTCATCCACGCGGGTGGTGGCGTTGTTGTCGAAATATATGCCTTCCATGTTCATCTCCTTACGGGTTGCAAGAGGCGCGGCTCAATGCCCCAGCCTTGGTCGGCACGATCTTGATGAACTCTTTCAGTTCTTCCATCAGCTTCTGTTGGATACCTTGCAGCGTCAGCGCTTCCATCTGGCAACCTGCACAAGCACCGGTCATGCTGACGTAGATGGTCTTGCCGTCCACATCCAGCAATTCGATGTCGCCACCGTCGCGCTTCAGTTGCGGACGAACGGATTCCAGCACCGCTTCGATCTTCTTGATGCGTTGCAGATTGGTCATGCCGGCAGGTGCTGCCTCTTCCTTGGAAGGCGTACCGGGCTTGAAACTTTCGCCGCGCTCGGCCATCACCTTCACCAGGATCTCTTCGATGCCTTCGTGGCAGGAGGAGCAACCGCCACCGGCCTTGGTGTAGTTGGTCACGTCTTCCACGCTGACCAGATCATTGGCGCGGATGGTGTCTTCGATCATCACGGCGTCGATAGCGAAGCATTTGCAGATCAATGCGCCTTCTTCGTGATCGTCGCTCCACACTTCGCCGCGATAGTTGGCGACAGCGGCTTGCAGTGCTTCGCGTCCCATCACCGAGCAGTGCATCTTCTCGGGGGGCAGACCGTCGAGGTAGTCGGCGATGTCCTGGTTGCTCACCTTCAATGCTTCATCCAATGTCTTGCCTTTGACCATCTCGGTCAGCGCGGAAGAAGAAGCGATGGCAGAGCCGCAACCGAAAGTCTGGAAATGTGCGTCGAGGATGATGTCCGTCTCCGGCTCCACTTTGAGCATCAGGCGCAGCGCGTCGCCACAGGAGATCGAACCGACATCACCCACACCGTTCGCGTCTTCCAGCACACCTGCGTTGCGCGGTTGAAAGAAGTGTTCTTTTACTTTTTCCGAGTAGTCCCACATGTTGTCTGCTCCTTATGCCGAGAATGAAGAACCGCACGCGCAGCTTGCGCTGGCGTTCGGGTTTTCGAATTTGAAACCGCTGCCGGTGAGGCTTTCCACGTAATCCACCGTCACGCCTTCCAACAAGGGAGCGGATAGCGGATCGACCAACAGCGTGACATCGCCGATCGCAACGACGACATCGTCTTCGCTCTGGGCTTCTTCAAGTGACATGCCGTACTGGAAACCGGAACAGCCACCACCGGAGATGGCGATACGCAATCCGGCGACTGGCTCGGCTGCGCCTTTGATGAATCGCTCTACAGCGGTGACTGCGGTTGGGGTGAGGGTGATCATTGTCTGGCTCCTTGATTGGTTAGGTACGACCTATCAAGTGCAAGCTGTGTGCCAGCCCGTGCCAAAAAATCAATGCATTGTTTTATAAGGGGTTTATTTCTATGGCATGCTCAACCCCCGTGTGTGGAACAAGACGGGAGGGGGGGCTTGTAGGCTTTACGACAAGTCGCACACGGACATGGATCGTCGTGCGCGCTTGGCTGTCTTACTTGGGGGTAATGATAGGTTTTGGAGAAAGACCGACCAATGGGAATTGGTCGGAGCGAGAGGATTCGAACCTCCGACCCCTGCGTCCCGAACGCAGTGCTCTACCAGGCTGAGCCACGCTCCGAAGTGATACTGGTACTACTGAGTTTTACTGCTTAAAACTGTCGCGTTGCCGCGAAGCGCGCCAATTCTAACAGAGCATGTTTGAATTGAGTATCAGCCAATGATGAGATCGCGGCGCATCCCGCCTCGGCTTCCAACAGCGCTTGCTGGCGGGTGAATTCCAACGCACCGGTGGCTTGGATGATGGCCTGCACTTCCGGCAGACGCGCCACATCACCTTCTTCGATGGCGATACGCACGACGGCGGCTTGCTCGGGTGTGCCGTGTTGCATGGCGTGGATCAGCGGCAGCGTCGGCTTGCCTTCAGCCAGATCGTCACCCAGATGCTTACCGGTTTGCGCTTCGTCGGCGGAATAGTCCAACACGTCGTCGATCAACTGGAAAGCAGTGCCCAGATGCATGCCGTATTTCGCGGCAGCCTCTTCTTCTGCGGCGGACACCTTGCCCAAGATAGCGCCCAGACGCATCGCCGCTTCGAAAAGTTTTGCTGTCTTGCAATGGATGACGCGCATGTAGTTGGCCACGTCCACATCGGCATCGTGACAATTAAGGAGTTGCAGCACTTCGCCCTCGGCGATGACATTGGTCGCGTCAGCCAGCACTTCCATCACGCGCATCTCGCCGGTTTCCACCATCATCTGGAACGCGCGCGAATAAAGGAAGTCGCCCACCAGCACGCTGGCGGCATTGCCGAACAAGGCATTGGCCGTCTCGCGGCCGCGACGCAATTCTGATTCATCCACCACATCGTCGTGCAGCAGGGTCGCGGTGTGGATGAACTCCACCACCGCTGCCAGATCGTGATGATAAGTACCCTTGTAACCAAAAGCCTGTGCCGACATCAGCACCAACGCGGGGCGCAGCCGCTTACCGCCGCTGTTAACGATGTATTCGCCGACCTGATTGACCAGCACCACTTCGGAATGCAGACGTGCGCGTATCACCGCATCGACCGCGGCCATATCCGGCGCAAGCAACTCTTTTAACTTATCCAAGGATCTCCCCTATCGGACCGGCGCGTAGTGCGCTCTCTATATTGGGCGCGCATTCTCTCATAAATGCACCGCTTGGCGCCGCATCAGGTGCAGCCCGATGCCCACGCCTACGACACTCAGAGCCATCACATACCAAGCCGGCACCTGTGCGCCCAACACCGGCACCATCAAGCTGACCAGCACCGGCGTCATACCGCCGAACACGGCATAAGCCACGTTGTAGGAGAAAGACAGACCGGAGAAACGCACCGCTGGCGGGAACTGCATCACGGCCGCGCTGGGTACCACACCGATCACACCGACGAAGAACCCATTCAAGGCGTACAACATATATAGATGCTCGGTGCCGCTCGCCAGTTGCTGATACAGCAACCATGAGGTGGCGGCCAACGCCACGCAGCCGTAGGCGAGCACGCGCCCCGCGCCGAAGCGGTCGGCCAACGCACCGAACACGATGCAGCCGATGGTGAGCGCCAGCGTGGCGAAGCTGTTGGCGGTAAGCGCGGTGGCACCTGGGATGGCGAACAGTTTCTGCATCAAGGTCGGCGTCATTAAGATCATCACCACCACTGCGGCAGACAGCAGCCAGGTCATGAGCATGGTGAGCACCACGGCCGGGCGGTGCGCGCGTACCACTTTCTTCAGCGGCAGTTCATCGGCCAATTCTTGACGGGCCTGCATCTCTTTGAACACCGGCGTCTCTTGCAGATACTGGCGCAACCACACCGCGAGCAGACCGAACACACCGCCAAGGATGAACGGTACGCGCCAACCTTCTGCCAGCAGGCTGACCGGGTCGTAAGCATGATTCACTGCCGTTGCCACCAATGAGCCGAGCAGGATGCCGCCGGTCAACCCGGCAGTGAGCGTGCCGCAGGCGAAACCGACATGGCGTTGCGGCACGTGTTCGGCCACGAACACCCAGGCGCCCGGCACCTCACCGCCGATGGCTGCACCCTGCATCACACGCAGCAACAGCAACAGCAAAGGTGCGGCGATGCCCAAGGTGGCATAGGTGGGCAACAGACCGATGAGCAAGGTCGGCACCGCCATCAGCAGGATGCTGAGCATGAACATGCGCTTGCGACCGAACATGTCGCCGAAGTGCGCCATGATGATGCCGCCCAGCGGACGTGCCAGATAGCCGGCGGCGAAGATGCCGAAGGTCTGCACTTGGCGCAGCCAGTCCGGCATGTCGGGCGGGAAGAACAGTTGCGAGATGGCCGCGGCGAAGAACACGAAGATGACGAAGTCGTAGAACTCCAGTGCGCCGCCCAGTGCGGCCAGCGTCAGCGTGCGATAGTCATTGCGCGTCAGCCTAGGCACGCCTCCTCCGCAATGCATACAACAGGTTCACCTTGATCGTCACCCACAAGGCATATATCGCCAGCGGCGCATCGATTAGGTAGTCCCACAGGTTGGTCGATTCGAGCACGTTGAAACTCCAGCCGGTGACGGCCAGTGCGAACACCAGCGGCAGCAGATAGAAGCCGCGCCGCATCAGCCACAATGCGAGCAGTGCCAACATCAGCAACATAGCGACACCTCCGTAGCCTGAGCGGTAGGGATCGAGCGAACCCAGTCCCAGTGCGAAGGGGTACAACAACAAAGCTAACACAGCGAGGAAGCCGAGCAAGGCACCGCGTTCGCGTGCATCCCACTTGGGCGGCACTTTGAACAGTCGTGCATACACTGCAGCAGACAACAGCAGCATGCTGGTGATGCTCAGATCACCCACCATACCGCGCAGCCAGATCGCCAGCGACCAGCCCGCTATCGGAAACATCACCAGCACATAACCCAGCCCCACCAGCAATGCGCGACGTTTGCCATCAAGACCTTGTGCAACAGGCAGACGCAAGGCGAACAGCAGCCACACCAGCGCCAGACCGCTCAATCCCATCCAGTCGGTGAACAGCATCACTTGTCTCCCTTCGCTTCCAGCAGTTTCTTCAGCCACAACGCATCGATGCGCACATGCTTGATGAAGGTGCGGTTCCAGGTGTACGCCAGATGGATGTCGCCGTTATGCGCCTGAATCATGTAGGGATAGGAGAATTCGAAATGACAGTTGCCGCCGCCCACCACCTTGGGCCGTGCCGACTCGACATAGGGTGCGAGCGTCTGCGTATCCGCCTTGCGCAACAAAGGATCGCTGCTGCGCAGCAGCTTCTCGGCGACATCCAGACAGGTGCCCTCGGACATCTCCTTGTCGCGCAGCACGTTCATCTCTTCCAGCCGGTGCAACTCGTGCCAACTCGCGCCGCCGTCTTCCGACAATTGCAGGCTCAGCGATTCACGCCCGTTCTCCTGGTCGTTCAACACCGCCAGCATGCGGCCATCTTCCAGCACCTGCGCAGTCAACGCGGCATCTGGATTGTGCAGGGCGTTCTTGTGCGGTGCCTGCCAGTGACGACCACCGTCCTCGGTCGCCATCGCCACCACGCGCTTGTCCGTATCCTTGCCGGAATAGCGATTGAGCACCAGTGCCTCTTTCTCACTACGCACCAGCACCACCGGCTGCAGCGTCCCTTTGCCCCCCGGAGCCAGACGCTGCTTGTCGATCACCTTGCCGGAATGGTCCAGACGCAGGATCTCGGAGAACTTGCTGATGAACTCGTGATAAACCGGCAGGCCCATGGTGCCGTCGGCATAGAAGAAGGGCGCGCCTTTCACCAGCGTGCTGATATTGATGAAGGGCGATGTGATCAAGCGGCGCGGTGCACTCCAGCTTTCACCTTCGTCATTCGAGGTCATCAGGGTGATCGAGCTGCCCGCCCAGCCGCCCAGCGACACCGTCACATAGAACAGCCACAGTTCGCCGTTTGCGGCGCGCACCGCCACCGGATTGCCGACCTTGGCGATGTAGCGATGCAAGCCACGCTGCGTGCTCTTGCGCCCCGCGACCTCATGTTCGCGCCACCAGGTGTTCGCGGTCGGGTCGTAGATCGCGCTGTTGATGGTGACATCCGCCGCGCCTTCGCGACTTCCGGAGAACCAGAACGCACGCAGACGACCATCCTTCAATTCCACCAGCGAGGCGGCATGTGTAGAAGTGTGCTGACGGCTGGAGACCAGATGCGCTTCCAGTTTGCCCATCACCACGCTCGGCTCGGGCGGTTGCGCACGGCGTCCGCGATACCGTTTCACCGGTGCGGGGGCCGGTTCGGCATCCAGTACCACCGGTTCTGGCAGACGGAAATCAAAAGCCAGTTGCCAGCTTGCGGCTTTGGACAAAGCCAGCGTGAACGCAGCCAACACGAACGCCAATAAAGCGAGGCGCTTATATTTCCCCATCAACGACACCCTTCCACATTCTGCATCTTCTCTCCATCACCTGCCGGTGCGCGCAACAACCATTCGCGCACGAACAGTTGCTGCATCACGTCTCCGCCCAGCATGGCCTTTATCTCTTCATCGTTATGCCGGCCGCGTATCTCCAGACGCGATCCGAGCACTTCACATTCCGCACAGGGTTTGTCCTGCAAGGGCAACTGCACCGCGAACAGCGCATAGTTCGCTTTCAGTTCATCCATCGGGACCGGCGGCTGCGCATGGTAACCGTGAATGCGCGCAGCGGGCAGCAGGAATCGATAGTCTTCCCAGCTGGCGCGAAAATCACATGGCACCCACACATCCTTATCCTGCGTCGCCTGCTGGGCGGCAACATCGAAACGTCCTGCTTCACCATCGAAGGGTCGCAGCAACATAGCCAGTACCAGCAAAGTCAGCAATGCTACAACATTCGTCAAGCCGCGCGTCCAGCGTGCCTGAAGCACGGCCAGCACCGAAAGCAACAAGGTAATCGCCAGTACCGCCCAGAACGCCGCGTCATACAAGCCGCTCATCTGCGCTTCCAGGTTGTACGCGAGCCAGCCGAACAATGCGAGTACTGCGGCGGATGCCAGCAGGCTGGCGATGAAGACCACACGCGGGATGCGTTGCCAATTCAAAGCCAGCAGCAAAGCCACGCCCGGCATGGCATCGATCAAGTAGCGCGCCGAACGCTGGCTGGGTATGGCGAAGATCACGAACAGCACGATCATCCACATCCACAACATGCGCTCTTCGTCGTTCATGCGGTAGCGACGCTGCCAGGCGACCACGAACAGTGCCATCACCGGGAAGGCGAGCAGGCCTGCATTGAGCGGATAACCGAGCAGCAACACCCACACGCTGCTACCGCCCCACAATAACTTCATCCAGTAGCTGTCACCGTGCGGATCGAACTTGCCCGCGTTCTCACCCACCACGAATTCCTGCCACACTGCCTGCGGATCGGGATCGAGCACGAACCACAGCGCGAACACTGCCAGCGCAACGATGGCAACGATAGCCAGCCTGCTCACATCGTGCAGCAGGAAAGGCCGCAAACGATAACGGCGTTGAAACAGATACCACCAAGTCAGTGCCAAGCCGACCGGTGCCAGCAGCGCGAAGGATTTATAGAGCAGGCCAATGCCAGTGATAGCGCCGAGCAACAAGGGCACCACAAAGCGCGAATCGAACGCGCGCTCGCGCCAGTACAACAAAGTGAAGAACGGCAGGAACAGCCAGAACGTCTCTGCCGGATTGGTCAGGTAGGGGCGCCCGAAACGGTAGGTGCTGAAGAAGGCGAGAAAGAGCAATGACGCAGTCGCCCCCACCGCCCATGCCCCGCCCAGCTTGCGGCCAAGCAGGAACACCAACCAAGCCGTGAGCAAGGTATAGATCACACTGGGGTAGCGCAAATGCCAGCGATCCCACTGCGCGCCACCTTCTGTAGAGGCGATGCCCTGCCAGAACAGCAGCGGCGGCTTGGTGTTGCGCATGTTGTCCAGATTGGACTGCAGCGGCAACCAGTCGCCGCTCAGCGCCGTGAGGCGGGTGATATGGGCGTACACGTTCTCGTCGCCGTTGCGCGGGATGTGCAGACCGTCCAGCGCATAGAAGTAAACGAATACGGCCAGAACCACAGCCGCCAGATATTGCAGCGGACGCGATTCGGCAAAATATCTCATCGAGTCGCGCAGCATATCAGTCGTGACGTTGTCGTGCCGCAGCTGCTTTGAACTTGAGGCGGCCGAATGTCCAGATATCGTTGAGCAGGAAGTTCAACACGCTGGTGACACCGATGGCGATGAAGTTGGCGATCATGTAGTAGACGTGGGGCGCCAGCAGATTCGTAAACAGGAATTGCAGCGCGATACTCACACCGCATGCCAAGGTGTATTGCCCGAACTGCACGATCCACGGGCGGTGATGATTTTGTACGCGATCCTTCCAGGTCCACAGCCGGTTCCAGAAGAAGTTGTTCAATGTCGCGAAGAAGATCGCGGCGGATAGGGCGATGTTGAGCTGCCACCAATTCACCTCCCCCACCACTTGCGACACATTGAAGACATGTTCCTGCACCAGGTACAGCACGCCCTGATTGACCACGATACCGGACACGCCGACGGTGCCGAACTTGAGGAAGCGGATGGAGAAGATGCGCCGCAACAGCGACGCCGTGCGCATGCGGAGCTTGAACGGCGTCATGCGGCGGGATTCTCCTGCAGCAGCGCGCGTGCCTTTTCCAGCACTTGCGCCGGCGTGATGCGTTTCAGACATTGGTTGTCGCCGTCGCACGGCGAGTTGCGGTGGTTGTATGCCGTCAGACAGGGTGAGCAGGACAGGCCGGTGAACAGGCAATGGATATTGGGCGCGAGCGGGCTGTACAGCTCGGGCGTCTCCGGTCCGAAGAACACCAGCGTCGGTAAAGCGGTGAGTGCTGCGAACTGCCCCGGCCCGCCGTCGTTGGTCACCAACAGTTGCGCGCGCTGGAACACAGCCAGCAGATGGCGCACGTTGCGCGTGTAGCCGGTGAGGTCGATGCAGTGATCTTGTTTGCAATGCGCCACGATGCGCTTCGCCAGCGGCTTGGCGTCGGGCAAGCCGATCAGCCCGAGCACATAGCCTTCCTTCAACAGCTCATCGCACAGTTGCTCGTAATACTCGGGCGGCCAGGCGCGGATGGGCAGGATGCCACCATCGGGATAGACCAACACCAACTTCTTGCCGTCCAACACCGGATAGTCTTTTTCCAGCTGCGCGATCTCGCGCGCCACTTCGCCTTCCTCGAATTGCAGCAAGGGCGGCGCGCTGACTTCGCCCGGCATACGCTTGGCGATGGGGCGGCCGCTCGATGCGATGGCCTCGACCATGGTCAGGAACTGTTGCGACAGGTGCTGGTAGGGGTTGTACATCACCTTGCGGTTCATGAACGAGCCGCGATACAGACCTTCCTGTGTGTGAGATTCGAAACCGACGCGCACCTTGGCGCCCGATAGATAGGAGAAGATGCTGCTGATGCGCGTGAACAGTTCGCAGTCGATCACCACATCGAAGTCCAGCGCGCGCATCCTGCGGATCGCCTGCAGGCTGTCACTGGCCAGATCGCCCAGCGCCTTGTCGTTGAGCGTGATCACATTCTCTTTGGGCATCACGCCCTGCAGGTCCAGCACTTCGCGGTTCTTGCGGAACATCAGCATGTACAACTCGGCGTCGGGGTAGCGGCGTTTGAGTTCGGCAAACATGGGTTGCGCCAGCACCAGACTACCCATCTCGGACAGCAGCACGATGAGGATGCGCTTGGGCTCAGCCACCTTTGCCGGTGGGGCGAACGCCGACTTCACGCGCTCGTAAAGCGACAGGGCTGCGCAGATGGGTACTCCGGCCAGCCGGTCGACGGCTCTCTGGAAATCGATATTCAATGGATGGTCCTATCGCGTGAAAAATGCCGAATGCGGCATAACCGTCATTCGGCGCCCCGGAATTATCGGCTAAAGCGCCATCCCTAACAAGCTGCGATATGGCGACTGTTCGCGCTCCCTTACTTGGTGTAAATTGCCGCGCATGGACGCAACTACAACAGCCACTCAGGCCACACACCCCCCAGCCTTCCTTGGAAACTACCGGATCCAGCGCAAGATCGGCCATGGCGCGACCAGCGAAGTATTCATGGGTTTCGACCCGTTCAACAAACGCGAAGTCGCGATCAAGGTCATCAAACAGTCTTTCCTTGAAGATTCGCGCAACGGCCGCCAGAACCGCAAACACCTGCAGAACGAGGCAGCACTGGCCGGCACGCTGAACCACCCGCACATCGTCGATATGTATGAGGCGGTGATAACCGACGAGATCAGCTATATCGCGATGGAGTTCGTGCCGTGCGGTACGCTGGAACAGTACATCCACGCCGATAATCTGCTGCCGCTGGATGCGGTGGTGGAACGCATGTACGAATGCTGTCGCGCGCTCAACTATGCGCAATACAACGGCGTCATCCATCGCGACATCAAGCCGGCCAACCTGCTACTGACCGAAGAGGGTAAGGTCAAGATCTCCGACCTCGGCGCTGCGGTACGCATGGACGTCGAACAGACACAGAGCAACGTCGGTTCCCCAAACTATATGTCGCCGGAGCAGGTGCGCGGTGAATCGCTGTCGCATCTGACCGACATCTATTCGCTGGGCGTGGTGATGTACCGCCTGCTCACCGGCCATTCGCCCTACAGCCCGAAGAATCTCGCGCATCTGTACCAGCAGATCATGAACGAGATGCCGCCCATGCCTTCGACCCTGCGCAAAGATCTGCCGCCGCATCTGGAACGCATCGTGATGCGCGCCCTGCAGAAAAAACCGGAAGACCGCTACGCCAGCTGGCGCGAGTTCGGCGACGAGCTGGCCGCACTGGGCCATTTCGAGAAGAGCGATCTGGAAGTAGCCGAGAACGAGAAGTTCAAGATCCTGCGCAAGATGAAGTTCTTTGAAGACTTCAGCGACCTCGAACTGTGGGAAGTGCTGCGCATCGGCGAATGGCAGAAACAGCCGGAGAAGACCGTGCTGATGCGCGAGAACGAGATGAGCGACGCCATCTATTTCATCATTGACGGTAGTGTCAGCGTCACGCGCGGCACGCGCCTGCTGCTCGCACTGCGCAACGGCGACTGCTGCGGTGAGATGGCTTATATACGCGGCAAACAACTGCCGCGCTCGGCCACCGTCACCGCCAACACCGAGGTGTCAGTGATGAAGCTCGATCCGCAACAGCTCGCCAAACTTTCCGACAACTGCCAGAGCCACTTCAATCAGGCCTTCCTGTATGTGCTGGCCGAACGCCTGCGTCTGGCAGATGAGCGCATCTCGCGACTGGTCAGTTAGAATCGCGCCCTTTCCAACAGGAGGAACACCACATGGCAAAAAAGACCATCATCCAGACACCCGATGCGCCTGCCGCTATCGGCACCTACTCACAAGCAGTTCGCGTGGACGACACCGTCTACCTGTCCGGCCAGATCGGTCTGGAGCCGACCAGCATGCAGATGGTGGAAGGTATCGAAGCGCAGATCCACCGCGTGTTCCAGAACCTGCGCGCGGTCTCCAATGCCGCCGGCGGCAGCATGGATGACGTGGTCAAGCTCAACATCTTCCTCACCGACCTGGGCCATTTCGCCAAGGTCAACGAGATCATGGCGACCTATTTCCGCCAGCCTTATCCGGCGCGCGCCGCCGTCGGCGTGGCCAGCCTGCCGCGCAATGCGCTGGTGGAAGCAGACGGCGTGATGGTTCTTGCCGATTGATGATGAAACTCAAATAGCAGTGACACACCCCAAATCGATCGGCAAATACGCCATCAAACAGGTTCTCGGGCACGGCACCACCAGCATCGTCTATCTCGGCTACGACCCCTTCGCCAACCGTGAGGTGGCGATCAAGGTATTGAAGCAGGAGATATTGAACGACGCCCGCATGGGCAAGGCGTTCCGCCGCCAGCTCGACAACGAAGCGTCGCTGGTCGGCCGCTTGGAACACCCGCACATCGTGTCGATCTACGATGCACTGATCGGCGATGATGAGAGCTACATCGTGATGGAATATGTCAGCGGCGGCACGCTCGAGAAAAACACTGAGCCTGACAATCTGTTGCCCATAGACAAAATCGTCGAATACATATTCAAGTGTTGCCGCGCGCTCAATTATGCGCAATACAACGGCGTCATCCACCGCGATATAAAACCGGCCAACATGATGCTGACCGAGGACGGCGACATCAAGATCTCCGACATGGGTGCCGCCCTTCTGCTCGACCTGGAACAGACTCAGGTGAGCAATCTGGGCTCGCCTATCTATATGTCCCCCGAGCAACTGGGGGCCGAGGCACTGACCCACCAGACCGACATCTATTCGCTGGGCGTGGTGATGTATCGCCTGCTGTGCGGACAAGCCCCGTACCGTGCGCAAAGTCTGGCCAGCCTGTGCCACCAGATACTGAACATCCCGCCCACCCCGTTGCGCACCTATCGCGCCGACATTCCGCTTGAATTGGAACAGATCGTGACGCGCGCGATGCAGAAGGACAAGAGTCAGCGCTATCAGAACTGGCGCGACTTCGGCAACGATCTCGCCGCGCTGGGCAGCTACGAGCACACCAACATCGTCGACAGCCAGACCGAGAAATTCACCACGCTGCGCGGCATGACGCTATTCAAGGATTTCTCCGATACCGAGTTGTGGGAGATCCTGCGCATCGGCGAATGGCAAAAACAACCCGCGCAGACCGTGCTCATGCGCGAGGACGAGCTGGGCGACGATTTCTACATCATGATCACCGGCACGGTGAACATCACCAAGAACGGCTACCTGCTCAACCTGATCAGTCGGGACGATTGCTTCGGCGAGATGGCTTACATCAGTGGACGTGTCGTGCATCGCTCTGCCACCGTCACTGCCGGCACCGATGTGACAGTAATGAAGATCGCCCCCAAACTGCTGGCGGGGCTATCCGATCACTGCCAGTTGCATTTCAATCAGGCCTTCCTGCGCGTCATGGCAGACCGGCTACGCTTGGCAGATTCACGCTTCGCCAAACTGGCCAGCTAGGTCATCCGGTTTTGACGGCGACCTTGTCCACCCCTCTCAAAATCGCACCGGCCACATTAGCCAAGCTGGCCAAGATCGGCATCCATCATCGCGCTGACCTGCTGCTACACCTGCCGCTGCGCTACGAAGACGAAACACACATAACACCCATCGCCCAGGCACTGCCGGGCGAGACGGTGCAGGTGCAGGGCGAAGTCACCCATTGCGAAGTGATGTTCCGCCCGCGCCGCACACTGGTGTGCCGCATCCAGCAAGGCGATGACGAGCTCACACTGCGCTTCCTCAACTTCTACCCCAGCCAACAAAAGCAACTCGCCGTTGGCAAACAGATACGCGCCATCGGCGAAGTGCGCGGTGGATTCTTCGGGCTGGAGATGGTGCATCCCAAATGCAAATCGGTGGATGACGACACACCGCTGCCGCAAAGCCTGTCGCCGGTGTATCCGACCACGGCAGGTCTTTCGCAGACTGTGCTGCGCAAACTGATCGACAACGCACTGGCAAGCATCCCGCTCAGCGACACCTTGCCCGCGCCACTGCTCAAACGATTGAAGCTCGCCGACTTCGGCGACAGTCTGCGTCTGTTACACAATCCGACACCCGATATCTCAGCCAGCACACTTGAAGCGCGCAGCCACAGCGCATGGCGTCGCATCAAGTTCGACGAACTGTTGGCACAGCAGTTGTCGATGCGCGTGCATCACCGCGAACGCAGCAAGCGCGTTGCCCCCGCCCTACCCGCGCATGAAAAACTCACCCGCGCCCTGCTCGACAAGCTGCCGTTCCAGCTCACCGGCGCGCAACAGAAAGTGTGGCGCGAGATCGCACATGACCTGACGCAGTCACACCCGATGCAACGTTTATTGCTGGGTGACGTGGGGAGCGGCAAGACTATTGTCGCTGCGCTGGCCGCACTGCAAGCCATCGAGAACGGTTATCAGGTCGCGTTCATGGCCCCGACCGAGATATTGGCCGAACAACACTATTTAAAACTGCACGAATGGCTGGCACCGCTCGGCATCGAACCGGTGTGGCTATCCGGCAGTTTGAAGAAGAAAGTCAAGACCGAGGCAGCTGCACGCATCTCCAGCGGCGACACCCTGCTCGCCATCGGTACCCATGCGCTGTTCCAGAAAGATGTCGAATTCCACAAACTCGGCCTCGCCATCATCGACGAGCAACACAAGTTCGGTGTGCAACAACGTTTGGCCTTGCGCAACAAGGGCAAAGAACCACACCAGCTGATGATGAGCGCCACGCCCATCCCGCGCACGCTGGCGATGAGTTATTACGCCGACCTTGATGTATCGGTGATCGACGAACTCCCACCCGGGCGTACGCCCATCGTCACCAAACTGGTGAGCGACTCACGCCGTGAAGAAGTGTTCGAGCGTGTGCGCCAAGCCTGCATCACAGGTCGACAAGCATATTGGGTCTGTCCTTTGATCGACGAGAGCGAGGCGCTGCAATTGCAGACTGCATTGGACACGCACGCCACACTGAGCGAGATATTCCCCGAGCTGCGCATCGGCCTCGCCCACGGCAAACTGAGCAGCGACGAGAAGGCCGCCACTATGGCCGCGTTCAAAGCGGGCGATCTGCAACTGCTGGTCGCCACCACTGTCATCGAGGTCGGGGTGGACGTGCCCAATGCCAGCCTGATGGTGATCGACCATGCCGAGCGCATGGGGCTGGCGCAGCTGCATCAGTTACGCGGCCGCGTCGGACGCGGCGCGGCGGAGAGCATGTGCGTGCTGCTGTTCCAGCAACCGTTGTCGGAACTGGCGCGTGAACGGTTGCGCGTCATCTACGAGAACACGGATGGCTTTGTCATCGCGCAGCAGGATTTACAATTGCGCGGTCCCGGCGAGTTACTCGGTGCGCGCCAGAGCGGCGTAGCGATGCTGCGTTTCGCAGATATCAGCGAAGACGAGGCACTCTTGGAAACGGCGCGCGAGATCGCGGACGAACTGTTGCGCGAACACCCCGATGCGGCGCGCGCACACTTACAACGATGGATGGCGAACAAGCATGACTTCCTGCAAGTCTGATTCTTACTGGAACGGCTCAGCGTTGGGTTGCGGCGCAGACATGCGCCCTTGGCTGCACGACAGCGGCTCTCTCACTGCGCGCATCCAGCTGCGCTGCGGTCAGTTCGTGGTGCGCCCTGTGCGCAGCGGATTGGCTCGCATCGCTTATGACGAGGCCGCCGTGTTGGGCATCGCACCGCATCAGTCTGCCTATTCGCGGGAAGTTTTCCTGCATGCCGACGGTCGTCCGGTCATATTTGCGCACAGCGCCTGTCACGCCAACGATCTGCGGGGGGCATGGCAGGCCATGAAAGGCCTAGGCAACCGTTCACTTGGCAGCCTGCTGTTCACTCATCCACTGGTCGTACGGCAGCCGCTGCACTTCGCCGCCCTGCGTCCGCACCATCCTTTGTATCAAAGTGCGGTCAGCGAGATCGACACCCGCCCGGAAAGATTGTGGGCGCGCCGCTCGTTGTTCACCCTGCACGGTGCACCACTACTGGTGACCGAAGTATTCCTGCCCGAGATATTGAATCTCAAGTCCTAAGCCGCTCGGGTAAAATCCCCGCATGGACTTGAAACAACGCTTCTCTCTTTATCTCCAACTCACCCGCCTGAATCGCCCCATCGGCATCCTGTTGCTGCTGTGGCCGACACTGTGGGGGGTGTGGATCGCCGGCGCAGGGAGCCCCTCCTTACTCATCATCGTCATCTTCACACTGGGCACCGTACTGATGCGTTCCGCCGGATGCGCCATCAACGATTACGCCGACCGCCACATCGACCTACATGTGGAACGCACCCAGCACCGTCCGCTCACCACCGGCAAAGTCAGTGAACGCGAAACGATATGGCTGGCCGTGATACTGGCACTACTCGCCTTCGCCCTCATTCTGCCGCTCAATCCGCTGACCTGGTTACTGGCTTTCCCTGCTGTTTTCCTCGCCGGCAGCTATCCGTTCACCAAGCGCTTCTTTGCCATCCCGCAGGCTTATCTAGGCATCGCCTTCGGCTTCGGCATCCCCATGGCCTTCGCCGCGCAACTCGGCCATGTGCCACCGGTGGCCTGGGTACTGATGCTGGCCAATGTGTTCTGGGCGATCGCCTACGACACCGAGTACGCCATGGTGGACCGCAACGATGACATCCATCTTGGCATCCACTCTTCGGCATTGTTGTTCGGTAGTTTCGATGTGGCCGCTGTGATGAGTTGCTACGCCATCACCCTGATACTGCTGGCACTCGCTGGCGTGATGGCGGGATTGGGAATGATTTACTTCGCTGGCTTAGTCATCGCGGCAAGCATCGCGCTGTATCACTACACACTCATCCGTGAGCGCAAGCGCGAGGACTGTTTCAAGGCCTTCCTGCACAACAATTGGTTCGGAGCGGCCGTGTTCGCCGGAGTCGCCCTCGACTATCTGTCACACTGATTCTCATCCAACCTCACTCGGCGATGGTGAAACTGCCGCACGAGTCTCCGCCGAAAGCATGCGTGAGAGTCTCGGCACTCGTTTGAGCAGCTCACTCCTCTAAAAGGCTTCGCAACATCCAGGCGTTCTTCTCATGCACTTCCATTCGGGTGGAGAGTAGGTCGACAGTGGGTTGGTCACCCGCCTTCTCGGCCACCGGCAACACCTCTCGCGCAGTACGCACCACAGTCTCCTGACCGTCGACGAGTTGCTGGATCATTTCTTTTGCACTGATGGTGCCGCTGCTGTCTTTGATGCTGGTCAGCGAAGCAAATTCTTTATAGGTGCCTGGCGCGGGGTAGCCAAGTGCGCGGATGCGCTCGGCGACCAGATCGACAGCGTTCCATGTCTCGGTGTACTGCGTCATGAACATGATGTGCAGCGTTTGGAACATCGGGCCGGTGACATTCCAATGGAAGTTGTGTGTCTTAAGATAGAGCGTGTAGGTATCGGCCAGCATGCGACCCAAGCCATCTGCAATTTTCTTGCGGTCTTTCTCCGCGAGACCGATGTTGATGTTGGATTTCTTGCTCATGATCATTCTCCTTGTCCCGTTGATGAAAGGTGATGCGTCACGCATGCAACTAGGAAGCTGGCACCTGCCCGATCTGTTTGGCCATCTCATTGCGTTCACTCGCATACTGTCCGGTCAGCACGAATCCTGTCATACGATCTTCCACATCGAGGAACACCATCTTCATGCCGTCGCCAGTCGCCAGTTCTTTCCATTCCCCCACCGCATCACGCGCGACAGGCAACACTACAACCGGATGCGCAGGTGTCTTGATTACGACCGGCATGGCGGGAAAATCGACCGTTGTCTCACAACCGGATAGCGTCTTGGCCAGTGCTCTTGCCGCGTGCATGATAGGCAGCACGAAAGGTTGCACCTTGCCGTCGATCTCAGCGCAGTCGCCCAACGCATAAATGGACGGGTCGCTGCTACGCAAGTACGCATCCACCTTGATACCGCGATTCACTTCCAGCCCTGCAGCTTGTGCCAAAGCGATACGCGGACGCAGACCGACAGCGGACAACACCAGACCGGTTTGCAGTTGCGATCCGTCCGCCAGCGTCAATGTGTAGCCACTCGCTGCACGATCCACACTGCTGACCGAGGTACCGAAACGCCAATCCACGCCGATCGCCGCAAGCGGTTCGAGTAACTGCTTACCTGCACGTTCCGGCATCAGACTGGCGAGTGGATACGGCCCTGGATCGATGACGCTGACGCCATAGCCTGCTGCTGTCCAATCGTTTGCGAACTCGCAACCGATCAACCCGCCGCCCATGATGGTGATGTGCTTCACGCCCTGCATCGCCTGACGTAAACGCGCGTAGTCAGCTATATCGTTGACCGACATCACCGACTCTGCCGCATCACCCTGCACCGGGATGCGAATCGGGTCCGCCCCAAGCGCCAGCACCAGACTGCTGTAAGGCAACTCACCTTGCGGGGTATGCACACGCTTGCCTTCGGCATTGATGGCACTCACTTCATACTGGCTGTGTAGCGTGAAGCTGATCTGCTCCGCCATCTCCTTCGCGGGTGTCAGCACCAATCCGGCCGCATCTTTGTTTTGCGCGAAAGCATTCGATAGCATGGGCTTGGAGTAATAGTCCCCGTCGTCACGCGTCACAAGCATGAGCGGTAAGTCGCGATCCAGTTTCCGCAGTTCGCGGATCACGCTGTAGGCGGCCAATCCGCTGCCGATGACGACGATGGGGTTCATCTCCACACTCCTTGATTAAACTTCGATCATCTCGAAGTCGGCTTTAGCTACGCCACAATCCGGGCACGCCCAATTCTCGGGGATGTCGTTCCACTTGGTACCGGCGGTGATGCCTTCATCCGGCAGACCTTTCGTTTCGTCATAAATGAAACCACACACTACGCATTGCCATACTTTCATGATGTTCTCCTTGTCGTTGATTTCGATTAAGCCGATACCTTCGCCAACTGGGCGCGGTACTGGTTGGCGTGGCGTTCTTCCACCTTGGCCAGTGCGGCGAAACGCTTGGCTGCTTTCTCCAGCGTGGCCTTGAACATCTCGGCATGCTCTTTCGATTCGGCAATCTGTTCTTTGATCTCAGTCGAAGCCGCGTCGTGTCCTTCTTGTTGCGCCGTCTTGAGGAAGCCGGGATACATCTCGGTGTATTCGTAGGTTTCGCCTTCGATCGCCATCTGCAGGCAGCGCTCGGTAGTCATCTCAGACTTTGGATACAGCAGGTCGAGGTGACCCAGCGCGTGCATCACTTCCTGCGCGGCAGTCTCTTCGAACACACGCGCCACTTCCTCGTTGCCTTCGGCGCGTGCGATGGCGGCGAAGTAGCGATACTTGGTGTGTGCCATCGACTCGCCGGCGAATGCGGCTTCCAGATTGGCATGGGTCTTGATGTCGGGTCGTTGCATGGTGATCTCCTTGTTGGGTTGATAAGGTGACGTCTCTGCCACAACTGCAATGTAGACCCATCCAATCCATCAAGCCAATTGATTGTTCAAAGCAAGGTGATTTATTATCCAAATCACAAGGAGCAAGCCATGACCCTCAACGAACTGCGTTTCATCGTCGCCGTCGCCCAGGAACGCAACTTCCGCCGCGCCGCGGAAAAGGCTTTCATCAGCCAGCCCGCACTGTCGCTGGCCATCCAGAAACTGGAAGAAGAACTGGGACTGAAGATATTCGAGCGCGGCAAGAACGAAGTCACCACCACGCCCGTCGGCGAAGCCATCGTGGAACAGGCACAGCGCGTTCTGGAAGAGGCGGAGCGCATCCGCGAGATCGCCGCGCAGGGCAAGAACCAGCTCATCACCCCGCTACGCCTCGGCATCATCCACAGCGTCAGTCCCTATCTGCTGCCCGACCTGATCCCGGAGTTGAAGCGGCTTGCCCCGCAGATGGCGCTGGAAGTGGAGGAGAACATCACCGCCAACCTGGAAGCCTTGCTGCGCAACGGCAAACTGGATGTGATCATCATCGCCTTGCCGTTCGGGGATTCCGGCATCCTCACCCATCCCATGTATGACGAACCGTTCGAAGTGGTGGTGAGCAACGACCATCGCTGGGCCGCACGGCGCAGCATCAAGCCGGCCGAACTGGCACAGGAGAAAGTGCTGCTACTGGATTCCGGCCACTGTTACAGCAATCAGGTGGACGAGGCCTGCCCCGGCAGCCGCAGGAACGACAGCGTGCAGCACGGCACCTCGCTGGAGACCATCCGCAACATGGTGGCTTCCGGCCTGGGCATCACCGTGCTGCCCGCCTCGGCCAACAGCGCGCGCTACCGCAGCAAGCTGCTGAGCGTCGTGCCCTTCACCAAGCCCGTGCCCTCGCGCCGCATCGCCTTGGCCTGGCGCAAGAGTTTCGCCCGCACCCAGGCGGTGGAAGTGCTGGCCGCAGCGGTAGCTCAAGCCAAAATCACCGGCATCCACCATCTGGACTAATCCCGCGCCAGCAAAATGGATACAGCAGGGCTGTTGGCGTTGCCCGTTGCCCGGCGTAGAATGCAGACAAGCGTCACCGCACCCAATGTCAGGAGCACATCATGCCATCCATACCCGGCCTCTCCGTTTCCAGCCTGAACAACTATGCGCAGCAGCAGCCGGTGGGCACTTCGTCCACCCCGTCGCAGCCGCCGCAGGACACGCAGGATCGATCTGCGAATGCGCAGAACAATGTGGTCGCCACGCTGACCAGCAACGAACAGAGTTCCTCCACTTCCGCGTTGACCTACAACGCATCCGGTCTGCTGAGCCGCTTCCAGCAAACCGTGCCGCAAAGCACCAGCACTGACACCGAACAGGCCGCACGGGATGCCATACTGAACGCGCAGGACGCGATCACGCAGGCGCAGGGTTCCTTCGATTCCGGCCAAGCCTCGACCGGCAATTCCGCGATCGACACATTAGCCAGCTTCGGACAAGGCGACGTAGCGACCAAGAACGGCGAAAGCAGCCAGACCGCGCAAGCCGCCATCGCTCAAGCGCAATACGCCAAGAATCAGGCACTGAACGATCTCCGCAGCAATAGCACCGCAACCACCGCCTGACTACATCGCACGCACCCTGAAGCGGTGCGCGCGAACCCGATGGGGACAACATGACTACCCCACACCAGCCCTACCGCCAGAACCCGTTCCTGCGCACCAGCTACACGCTGATCGCACCGCTGTATGATTTTGTCATCGAAGCGCCGATGCGCGCCGCACGCAAGCACTCGCTGGCCGCGCTTCCCGCTATGGCAGGGCAAAATGTATTGGTCAGCGGCGCGGGCACCGGTCTTGATCTGCCGCACTTGCCGACCATGCATCGCTACACCGCGCTGGACTTCAACGCTGACATGCTGGCGCGCGCCCGGCCGCGCGGCGCACATCTGGATATAGATTTCATCCTCGGCGACAGCATGGCGTTGCCATTCGACGATGCGCAATTCGATGTCGTGGTGCTGCACCTGATCGTGGCTGTCGTGCCGGAACCGCATCGCGCCTTGAGCGAAGCGGCGCGCGTATTGAAGCCGGGCGGCAAGATATTGCTATTCGACAAGTTCCTGCAGCCGGGCCAGCGCGCGCCCGTGCGCCGCTTGCTCAACGGCCTGTCGCGCCGCATGGCAACGCGCATGGATGTGGTGTTCGAGGAAGTCTTGAGTCAGGTGCCTCAGCTCATGGTTGAAAGCGATGTGCCGGCGCTGGGGGGCGGCTGGTTCCGTAAGATCATATTGAACAAATACTGAAGCTGCCTGTCCACCACACAGCCACAGCGCCTTTACTCGGGCACAATATGCAAAACCTCATCTTAAGCGAGGAGCTTTATGACTAGACACGCCATCCCTTCACGTCACGCCAGCGCCACCTTTGCGCCATCAGCAGCCGTACCGCTTCCCAGCCGCTTCGGCTGGCCCCTGCTGCTCGGCGCGATGCTGCTGGCCGTCGCCTCGCTCGCACAGGCTGCGACCGACACCTATACGACGACCGGCACATGGACCGCACCGGCCGGTGTCACCAGTGTCGATGTGCAAGTGTGGGGCGGCGGAGGAGGTGGCGGCGGCGGTGAAGGAGACAACTCGGATGGCGGTGGTGGCGGTGGCGGCGGTGCCTATTCCAGAACCACGGCGATCACGGTCGTGCCCGGCACGACCTACACGGTGACTGTCGGCGCAGCCGGCACCGCAGGCGCAATGAACGGCACGGGCGGCACGGGTGGCGATTCCTGGTTCATCAACACTACGACTATCCTCGCCAAGGGCGGGACGGGCGGCTCGGCACCCGTCAGTAATGCTGGCGGCGTCGCTGGTGCGGGCGGCACGGCGGCGGCGGGCGTGGGGGCTGTGAAATACTCGGGGGGTAACGGCGGCACCGGACGCGACAATAATACCGGTCGCGGCGGCCCCGGCGGTTCCTCGGCGGGTACGGCGGCGAACGGCACCAGCGGCCCAGCCACCTGGAACACCTGTACCGCAGCAGCCGCGCCTGCCGGTGGCGGCATAGGCGGCAACGGCGGTTGCGCAAACAGCCAGAATGGCTTTGCCCCGGCTTCGGGCAATGGCGGCGGCGGCGGCGGCGCTGCAGAACGCAACACGACAGGCGGCGCTGGCGCAGCGGGTCTGGTAAGCATCACCTACACGCTCCCTGCCTCCGCCATCGCCGAATACCGCATGGACGAGTCGAGCTGGAACGGTACTGCCGGCGAAGTGGTGGACAGCATCGCTGGCAACAACGGCACCGGTATGGGCGCGGTGACGACGGCAGCCAGTGCGGGCATCGGACAGGGCATATGCAACGTCGGCGTATTCGACGGCGCGAACGATTATGTCGCCGTGCCCACACTGTTCACTCAACTCAACGGCACATTCACTTTGAGCGTCTGGCTCAACACCACGCAGCTCGGCAACAACATCGACTGGCAGGCGCCCGGCATCACCGGCGTCGAGCAGAACGGCGGCCAGGATGACATTTTCCTCGGCTGGCTGGATGCGGTCGGCCATATCGGTTTCAACGTGAAGAACGACACTTCCTTCAAATCATCGACCGTGGTCAGCGACGGAAACTGGCATCACGTGGCGTTCACGCGTGATATGGCTACAGGCGTGACGCAGATCTATGTCGACGGCGTACTGGAAGGCACGCGCACCCAGCCAACCGGGCTGGTCGGCAACAGCTTCGACGGCATCGGCCGGATCACCAACACCAGCACCCCGCCGCCCCTCTACTTCGCGGGCAAGCTGGACGAATACAAAGTGTTCTCTTCCGTGCTGTCCGCATCGGCCATCGCCGCCGGCTACAACAACGAGCTGTCAGGCAAGAACTGGGACGGCTCGGCGCGCACGTGTGCTTCCTTGCTGGACCACGTCAGCATCGATGCGCCCACGACCGCGATGGCCTTCTCCACCGTACCTGTGGTGATCTCTCCGCATACTGCCGCACATGACGCCTTGACCGGCCACACCATCACGCTCTCCACCAGCACCGGGGCAGGCGACTGGAGCAGCGGCGGGGGAAGCGGCACCTTGACGCCGGGCGCGGCCAACAGCGGACAGGCGAGCTACACCTTCGGCGCAGGCGAAAGTTCGGTCTCCCTGTACTTCACTTATCAAGCCGCCGACACCGTAAATATCTATGTGGCCGACTCTGGCGGTGTGGACCTGCTGGCGAACACCCCCATCGCCGAGCTTTCCAACACCATCAACTATTCCCAGCCCATTTTCGCTTTCACCGACAGCGTCTGCGTGCATAACATCGCATTCGGCGCGCCGGGGCAGACCTGCGCCGTGATCGGCTGGTCGCCGCAGGTGGCGGGAGTCGATGTCACCGATGTCTACATCACCACCTTGAGCAGCGGCGTCCCCACCCGCCTCCACCCGGTGCAAGTGCGCACCCGCGACATGGCATTCGCGCTGTCGTGCCATGACCCGGCGACGCATGCCGGTGTCCAGGCGACGTTCTCGGGCGTGACGTTGCCGCTGTGTCAGGCGAACGGCGCGACACCCGCCAGCTGGTCGAGCAGCACACTGACCGCCAGCTTCCCCGGCGGCACACCCTCCGCCGGGCCATTCAGTTTCAACTACGCGGACGTCGGCAAGGTGGATCTGTGGATGCGCAACAGTGCCGCCACCGCCCAGCTCGGCGCGAGCGGACCATTCGTCGTCGCCCCGCATCACTTCGGCGTCTCTGCCGTGACAGCGGGGCCGATCAAGGCCGGCAATGATTTCTCTGCGACAGTAACCGCCTACAACAGCGCAGCCACCGCCACTCCGAACTTCGGCAAGGAGACAACGCCGGAAAGCGTGACGATTACGTTCAGCAAATGTCAGCCCAGCGGCGTGTCGTCCTCCAACGGCACATTCAGCCTAGGCGCTACCCCCGCCTTCACCAATGGCGCAACGACCATCACCACGCTCAACTGGAGCGAGGTCGGCAACGGTGACCTGACCGCCACGCTGAGCAGCGGCAGCTATCTGCTGTCCGGCCTCACCGCCAGCGGCAACACCAGCGCCAGCGGCACGGTGTGTCAGGATGCCGGCGGCGCAGCCATCGCGGGCACGGTCGGCACTTTCGTGCCGCACCACTTCAACACCTATGTGATCGCACCGATGACGGTCTGCCCGACCGGACAGATTTGCCCGGTCGCGGGCTGGGCTTATTCGGGGCAGCCGTTCACCGTCAATGTCACAGCCGCGAACGCCAGCGACGCCATCACCGTGAACTACGACGGCACGGGTAACACCTCGCCCAACTTCGCCAAAGCCGTGACCTTGCAGGCATGGGATGCAGCAGGCAGCACCGTCACACAGAACCCGCCGTCCGCTGCCGCCGGAGCACTGTCGAACAGCGCCGTACCGGCCACCTCGTTCCAGCAAGGCAGCACCATCCTGGGCACACCCGCGACACCGGTCTACACCTTCGCCACCACGCCCACCGCGCCGACCGACATCTACCTGCGTGCAGCGGATGCCGACGCCACCTCACTGCGTAGCGTGCCAGCCACCTCCATCGAAGGCGGCGTGAAGATCGCCAGCGGACGCATCAAGATCAGCAACAACTACGGTTCGGAATTGCTGCCGCTCACGATGAATGCGACCGCGCAGTTCTACGGCGGCAGCAATTGGCTGACCAGCAATACAGACAGCGCCACGACGTTCGATAGCGCACTCAGCACGGCAGGCGGCAACGTGGTCATTTCCAATCTCGTGGGAATGGGTGGCGCAGTGGCCATCAACGCACCCACCACCGACACCATGACTGACGGCGTACGCGCCATTACACTGAATGCACCCGGCGTCCCGGGCAGTGTCGATCTCAGCCTGAACGCACCGAGCTATCTGTTGACCGGCAGCAATGGCGCAGCCGTCGATCCGAGCATCCCGGGACGTGCTACGTTCGGCATCTACAAAGGGAATGACGCGTTCATCTACCAGCGCGAAGCTTACTAAATCGCGCGCCTCGCGGTTATCGCCGCATGCTGAAAGCACAAGACCCGCCGATGGCGGGTCTTGTGCTTCTGGCGATCTAAAGGCATCTCTAATAATTCCAATTCTGTCATTCCGGCGAAGGTCGGAATCCAGCGGTTTTATTTAATATGCTTTTATGTCAACACGTGGCGCTGTTCCGATAATATTTCTGGACACCGGCCTTCGCCGGTGTGACGAATACTTAGAGCTGCCCTACAACCGATTCCCTGCCAGGAATTTACACCCAGTCCTGGGGCACCAAGTACTTGTCGTACAACTCCGCTTCCGGCGTACCCGCTTCCGGGTGCCAGTCATAGCGCCACTTCACCAGCGGCGGCATGGACAGCAGGATGGATTCGGTGCGGCCGTTCGATTGCAGGCCGAAGATGGTGCCGCGGTCGATGACCAGATTGAACTCCACATAACGCCCGCGACGATACAACTGGAAGTCGCGCTCGCGTTCGCCGTAGGGCATGTCCTTGCGCTTTTCCAACAGTGGCACATAAGCCGACAGGTAATGGTCGCCCACGCTCTGCTGGATAGCGAAGCAGGATTCGAAGTCCGGCTCGGAAAGATCGTCGAAGAAGATGCCGCCCACACCGCGCGGTTCGTTGCGATGCTTGAGGAAGAAATACTCGTCGCACCATTTCTTGTACTTTGCATGCAGCGACGCATCGAACGGTGCCAGCGAGTTCTTGCAGATCTGGTGGAAGTGCACCGCATCTTCCTCGAAGCCGTAGTAAGGCGTGAGGTCCATACCGCCGCCGAACCAGAATACTTTTTCGCCGTTAGGCTTGTGCGCCATGAACATGCGCACGTTGGCATGCGAAGTCGGCGCGTAAGGGTTGCGCGGATGCATCACCAGCGACACACCCATCGCCTCCCACGAACAGCCGGCCAGCTCGGGACGGTGCGCCGTAGCGGAAGCCGGCATCTTGTCGCCCTGCACATGCGAGAACGCCACACCGCCGCGCTCCAGCACATTGCCTTCCTCGATGATGCAGCTGATGCCCTCGCCCTTGCCGATGCCGCCCGAACCCGTGGCGCGCGTCCACTTGTCGCGAATGAACTTCTTACCGTCCACTTGTTCCAGACGGTCGACGATCAGCTCCTGCAGTTCCAGCAGGTAGGTCTTTACGGCGTTGGGATCGATGTTGCTCATTGCGCTCTCCGGGCTGATGTCATTCTCGCGCAGGCGGGAATCCAGTCAATCAAAAAATCTCCGCATCACGGAGACAAAGCCAAAGCATGTTTGATGAAAACGCTGGATTCCCGCCTGCGCGGGAATGACGGGTTAATAATTATTGACGCACGATTCTATCACCGGCCCACGCCCGTATCGTCGAAGGACGTTTGCGTTCTCCCACACGACCGCGCAATACCCACACGCCATCACCGAACATTCGCCGACACTCGGCATAAGTCTTGGCCGCGCGCATACCGCTGCGGTTAGCACTGGTGGACACCAGCGCACTGCCCGCACTGCGGCACAGCTGTCGCGCGAACGGATGCGCTGTCAGCCGCACCGCCAGCGATGCATGCACCCCGCGCAACCAGCGCGGACAGGAAGGTTTCGCCGGCATCAGATCAGTCACCGCCTGCGCACCATCCTGCTGCAAACGCTGCTGCTCGGCAGCAGTGAGCGGCTGTATGTATGGCGACACCTGATGATAGTCAGACGCGATCAGGATCAGCCCCTTACGCTGCGGACGCTGCTTCAACTGCAAGATGCGCTTCACCGCGCGCCGATTGCGCGGATCGCAACCGAGGCCGTAGCAAGACTCGGTGGGATAAGCGATCACGCCGCCACGTTTTAGGTGGGCAGCAAGCGCGCGGCTGGAAATATCTATTTTTTGCATAGCGGCTATCGAAAAAAACACAGCTCGAATAGCTGCACGCGAAGTTTTCTACTCATCACACTTCACCTCCTTCGTTGAGGATAGCAAGGTAAGTGTCATATACGAATACGCGGTTGCGCCGCTGGCCGGTGAGTTCGCGTGCGATGCCGAGTTCGATCAGGGATTGCATGGCTTTCCCCGCGGTGGGAAAACTAATACCTGCCTCTGCCCCCAGTTGCTTGAGTGTAGACACTGGATGGCTACGCAGGGCAAGCAGCAAACGTTGAGCATTGGCTGCACCGCGTCCGCTTTGCTGGATGCGCTGGCTGTCTTGTTCGAACAACGCCACCAAGCGCTGTGCAGTCTGCACTGCGCCATGTGCGGTTTGTTCGACACCTTCCAGAAAGAAGTCCACCCAAGTTTCCCAGTCACCCTCGGTGCGCACCTTGTCCAGTAGTTCGTAATAGACATTGCGATGCTGTTTGAAATACAGGCTGAGGTAGAGCAGCGGCTGAGCAAGCAAACCACCTTGATGCAGCAACAGTGCAATGAGCAGACGTCCCAGTCTGCCGTTACCGTCAAGAAAGGGGTGGATGGTTTCAAATTGCACATGCGCCAGTGCGGCCTTGATCAGCACAGGTGCAGCCTCATTCGGCAGATTGATATAGTGTTCAAGTGCAGACATGCAGGCTTCCACTTCCTGCGGAGGGGGAGGCACAAAGCGCGCATTGCCCGGGCGAGTACCACCGATCCAATTCTGACTGCGGCGGAAGTCTCCCGGTGCCTTCTCGCTACCGCGACCGCGCGCCATGAGTCGTGCGTGCATTTCACGCAGCAAGCGGTTGCATAACGGAAAAGGTTCGCTCAGACGCGCCATACCGTGCTCCAACGCAGCAATGTAGTTGGAGACTTCGACCACGTCATCGAACGGCACGCCGGGCGCTTCGTCCAGCTCGAACAGCAGCAGGTCGGAGAGTGAAGATTGTGTACCCTCAATCTGCGACGAAAGAACGGCCTCGCGGCGTACATAGGCATACAAGAAGAGTTGCGGATCTGGCAGCAAGGTACTCACGCTATCGAGCCGTCCCACGGCAAGCGTGGCGCGTTCCAACAAGCGTTGGCGCGCTTCATCGATTGTTAGCGCGGGGATAGGTGGCAGCGCATCAGGCACAAAGGCGTGAACTGTTTCGCCACCCGCGAGGCTGCTGAGATATTGCCCAGTGATGTCTCGCCGCATAGTCGTCACCTTTAATAAGAAATCACGCTATTTAAATTTTAATCGATTTCTTGAATAAGGATGCGCTTTTCAGGTAACCGCGCTTTAAAAGAAGAACGCAGGCTTTCCAGGAGGCCGCCAGGTTTGAAGTAGGCAGCAAGCGTTCCGGCTTTGCTCATTACTTAGTGATCCACTTATTCCTTGCAGGCGGCGGGAAATTTCAAACGGTGACAGTTTGTCACCGTTTCGCGGCAATCATACCGAAATTGCCCCCCGCCGTACCGCGCTACAATGCGCACCCCGGCCATTCGCCGAACCAACCGACTTACAGCATGAACGACGAACGCCTCATCAACATCGAAGAAAAGATCACCTTCCAGGAAGACCTGATCGAAGAACTGAACAAGACCGTCTACCAGCAACAGCAAAAACTGGAACGACTGGAAAGGATGTATGTCGCACTCGCCGGGCAGGTGCGGTCGATCGCCGAATCAGGCGGCGAAGACAAATCGCTAGCCAACGAAAGACCACCGCACTATTAACAAGACGCTGTTTTATTCGTCATCCCCGCGCAAGCGGGGAACCAGCGCCTTTATTTAACTGGATTCCCGCCTGCGCGGGAACGACAAACCGAATAAGGCAATGCTTCCCGTTTCATCCAGCGACAACCTCAACACCATGCTAAAAAAACTGAACGAATTCTTCACCAGCCTGAGCCTCGCCAGCAACGATGCGCCAGCACCCCAACATACTCTGCAACTCGCCACCGCCGTACTGATGATAGAAGTCATGCGCGCGGATGACGAAAGCACCGATACAGAGCGCGCAACTGTATTGCGCATCCTCAAAGAACGCTTCCAGCTCAGCGACAGCGAAGTGCAACAACTCTCCGCACTAGGCCAACAGACCGCGCAACAAGCTCACGACCTGCACCAATTCACCTCGCTCATCCACCGCGAACTGGGACGAGAAGAAAGGGGCCGCATCGTCGAATACATGTGGCAAGTCGCCTACGCCGACCGCCACATAAGTGCTCACGAGAACCACCTCATGCGCAGAATGACCGACCTGCTCCACATCTCCCAAGCCGATTACATCGCCGCAAAGATGCGCGCCAAACCGGCGGATATGGAATAGACGCTACCTGTTTCTGGCTGAATCAATGCGCATCGTCCGATTTTCTTCACCGGCGATACCGTGATTTACAGAGTGGAATCAGCGCCCTGACGCCGAACTGCAAACATGAGAAAAATACTCGATTGAATGTGCACAGCAAGGGGTGTATAAAATAATTGCAGTCGCAACAGCATGAACGCCAACCCGAAGAAGGGAGCAGCTTATCGACCCCGCGATGATTCTTCACAATTAGACGCAACACCAATCAGCCTGACAGGCTGAACGCTTCGGCAACCCATGATGCCGACATAAAGATAACGCCGCATAGATGCGGCGTTTGCTTTTGGGCGTCTCAAAATATTCAAAGTGCCCAGCAAGACAAGGCGCGATCGATCAATTGCGACGGAGTTTGGATTTGTAGCGCTTCCCTTTAGAATGCGCCCCCCGCCATCACCCCGAACGACATGCGCCTGATTCTTGCCCCAATGGATGGCCTTGCCGACCACAGCCTGCGCGACATCCTGACGCGGCTCGGCGGCATCGACCTGTGCGTGGCGGAATTCGTGCGGGTGACGAACCATCTGCTCAACAAAAGAACCTTTCTCAACACTGTGCCGGAACTGGAACGCGGCGGCTGCACACGTGCCGGCGTACCGGTGCGTGTGCAATTGCTGGGCAGCGATCCAGTCTGCCTCGCGGAGAATGCCGCCTTTGCCGCCTCACTCGGCGCACCGGGCATCGACCTCAACTTCGGCTGCCCCTCCCCGCTGGTGAATCGGAACGGCGGCGGCGCGGTGCTGCTCCAGTTCCCCGAGCAGATCCACGCCATCGTCGCCGCCACCCGCCGCGCCGTACCACCACACATCCCCGTCACCGCCAAGATGCGCCTTGGCTTGGAAGACACCTCGCTCACGCTGGATTGCGCCCGCGCCATCGAAGCGGGCGGTGCCGACGAACTCATCGTCCATGCCCGCACCCGTGCCGACCGCTACCGCCCACCCGCGCGCTGGGAATGGCTCGCCCAGATCCGTGAGAGCGTGAGATTGCCGGTGGTCGCCAACGGCGAAGTGTGGACACCGCAGGACTATAAAAACATCCGCCAGGTCAGCGGCTGCACCGACGTCATGATCGGGCGCGGCGCCATCATCCGCCCCGACCTGATGCACCGCATCAAAACCGGCGACGAAGCCATGCCCTGGCCGGCGCTGCAAGGTTGGGTGCTCGATTACTACGAACAGCTCATCGCCAGAATGGACCCGAGGCACGCGCCGGGCATGATCAAGAAATGGCTGGGCATGATGCGCACCGCCTACCCGGAAGCAGAGACCCTGCACCGCAACATGCGCACCGAACACGATCCGATCGTGGTGGGGAAGATACTGGCAAGAATCCAGCGTTGATCGGGATGCTTCAGTCGAAACGACAGCGAAGGTCTTACACCTTTAAGCGAAAGCAGTTTCTCTACGACTGACTGTCCACACACCAGTGCGCGAACCAGTCGGTCAAGGCGCGGCTCTCGCCGAGACCGGCGAGGCTTTGATCAATGGCATCATGATTGCCCCACACCACATCGGCCAGAGCGCCATCTGCCTCACGGATCTCGATGTCCTGACAATAAAGACCTTTATCACGCTGCACGTAATAGCCGTAGGTGCGGCACGCCACCGGGCGCTGGGAATAGACAGGACAGGTGCCGGCGACAAGATCAAGCATCGGGCAAGTGAAGGGGCGCGACTGCTGCTTGCTCAGGGCGGTCATCTTGATGTGGATCGCCTGCAAGTGTTCCGGCGGCAGACCGACCAGCCCCTCCCGCAGTAGATCCCATTCTGCTGATGTCAGTTGCGGCACCTCGGCAAGCTGCTGACAACAACCATCGCAACCCTTGCCGCACAACCAGTCGGCGTGATCCACCCGGATGGTTCGTACACGCTCGGCCATATCTTCATGGAGTTGGATCAGTGTGGTCTTCATGGATCGTCTGAATCTTACCGGCTCGACTTGTTGGGGTACGAGAAGAGCAGTCATTTATTTGGAACAAATTCTCTCGAAGCAATGGCGCGCAGCGCCAGTGTCACCTAAGGAGGTGCTGATTAAGTCCGAAAGCCATGGTTCGATACATTTTCCGTTCGTCCCGAGTGCCGCGCTTGCGCGGTGTATCGAGGGAGCGAACGGAAAATACTCACCACGAACGGACTTAATCAGACCTTCCCTAAAGTATTTCGAGCACATTCTCAGGCGGTCTGCCGATCGCCGCCCTGTCGCCATTGATCACGATCGGACGTTCCAGCAGCTTCGGGTTGGCTGAAATAATGTTCAGCCATTCAGCATCTGATCGATCATCTGCAGGGGCAATGCCGAGCGCCTTTGCGTCATCCTCATTGAAGCGGATGACATCCTTGGCACCTTTACCCAGCTTGACCAGCACCGCCGCCAGCGCAGCCGCCGTAGGTGCGGCTTCCAGATAGTGGATCAGCTCCGGCTCGATTCCCTTTTCCTGCAGCAAGGCCAAGGTCGCCCTGCACTTGCTACATTTGGGGTTGTAATACATCGATACGCTCATGTGCTTCCTTATTCTTTTCTCAAAACAAATCGGGGATCGGACCCCGAGGTCTCATCGGCGCGAATCATAACCTGTCACTCAAATAACACGCATGCATATCAAGCTAAAATACCCCGCATGCAACGCCCTATCCTCTACTCATTTCGTCGCTGCCCTTATGCCATGCGTGCCCGCAGTGCACTCATCATCAGCGGCATCGAGCTTGATCACCGTGAAGTGGAACTGCGCGACAAGCCTGCCGAGATGCTCGCCGCCTCACCCAAAGGCAGCGTACCTGTACTGGTGTTGCATGACGGAAGCGTCATCGACGAAAGTTGGGACATCATGTTGTGGGCCTTGAGAACACAGGGAACACATCATTGGTTAGGCGAGAATGAATGTCATGTGACTGCGACCCTGCCGCTGCTGCAAGAGAACGACAGCACATTCAAACAAGCGCTCGATCACTACAAATACCCGGAACGGTTCCCCGAACACCCACAACGCTTCTATCGCGAACAAGGTGAAACATTCCTGCAGCGCCTCGAAACCAGACTTGCCGAAACACCCTATCTATTGGGCGACACCTTCAGCATCGCAGATGCAGCCCTGCTACCTTTTATTCGCCAGTTTGCCGCCGTCGATAGCGCATGGTTCTCGACTGCCTCTTACCCGAAGTTAAGAGCGTGGCTAACCCAATACACTGAATCCGAAATGTTCGCGAAAGTGATGCAGAAATTTCCGGTGTGGAAGCCATTACCTAAGTAAAAAATAGGCGTGAGGTTTTGATGGCTAACTTTGACTAACCGAATTGCGAATGAATCGCTCCTGCTTCCACACCATGCAGATCTGCCGAGTCCGAGCCAAATTGCACCTACCGCATTTATCTAAGCCGGCAACAAAGAATATATTGGCCGCAGAATACAAAGCGGTGAAGCGTTACCTCTTTAGTGATGCAACGCCTTATCCAGTGAATGCTCAAACTTCTCTGCGTCGTTCTGTGTGACGTAATACTTTACCGTGGGTCCGGTCATCAGCTTGGCGCAGGAGTTCACCAGTTCCATGGCGATGGGATATTTGCCGATGGCGATGGCTTCTTTCAGGGCGTTCAATCTGTTGCCTGCGTCTTCCAGGGTGAGGCAGAAGTGATGTGTGTCGTCGGTGATGCTGATGCTTTTGATGCCTGCATGGGTGACGGCTTGGCAGTGGAACTTTTTCTTGGACATTTGGCGCTCCTGTTTATGTTTTAGATGTGCGGCAGTTTGCGCTCTGCGCCGCCTTTGTGCCTAAGCGCGTAAGAATTTATTTCCGCTTAAAACAAAACGGGGAAGTGTTTCCACTTCCCCGCTCTTTTGCTGCTTGTTTGCTTACTTCCGCCCTATCGCGCGATAGCCGATGTCTCTGCGCATCTGGCAACCGTCGAACTTGATGGTGTCGGCGATCTCGTAGGCGCGTTGTTGGGCGCGCTTGACCATGTCGCCGAGGGCGACGACACAGAGCACGCGGCCGCCGCTGGTGACGACTTTGCCGTCTTGCATGGTGGTGCCGGCGTGGAAGACGTGGGCGTCTTCGATGTTCTTGGGCAGGCCGGTGATCTCATCGCCCTTGCGCGGGGTATCGGGGTAGTTGGCGGCAGCCATGACGACGCCGAGCGCGGTGCGCTTGTCCCATTCGGCTTCCACCTTGTCGAGTGTGCCGTTGATGCCATGTTCGATGAGCACGGCGAAGTCGCTCTTGAGGCGCAGCATGATGGGTTGTGTCTCGGGGTCGCCGAAACGGCAGTTGAATTCCAACACTTTGAGGCCGCCGTCCGGCGAGATCATCAGGCCGGCGTAGAGGAAGCCGGTGAAGGTGTTGCCTTCTTTTTCCATGCCGCGCACGACGGGCATGATGACTTCGCGCAGGGCGCGGGCGTGGATGGTGGGGGTGACGACGGGTGCGGGGGAGTACGCGCCCATGCCGCCGGTGTTGGGGCCTTGGTCGCCCTCTAGCAGGCGCTTGTGGTCTTGGCTGCTGGCCATGGCGAGTACGTTCTTACCGTCGACCATGACGATGAAGCTGGCTTCTTCGCCGGTGAGGAATTCTTCCACCACGACACGCGCACCGGCGTCGCCCAGCTTGTTGTCGGACAGCATCATGTCGATGGCTTCGAACGCTTCGTCGTTCGTCATGGCGACGACCACACCTTTGCCTGCGGCGAGTCCGTCGGCTTTGACGACGATGGGTGCGCCGTGTTTTTCAACGTAGGCTTTGGCGGGTGCGATCTCGCTGAAGGTTTCGAAGAAGGCGGTGGGGATGTCGTGGCGCGTCATGAAGCGCTTGGCGAAATCCTTGGATGATTCGAGTTGCGCGGCGGCCTTGGTGGGGCCGAATATCTTCAGGCCCTCGGCACGGAACGCATCCACCACGCCCGCGGCCAGCGGCGCTTCGGGGCCAACCACGGTCATGTAGATGTCGTTAGTCTTGGCGAACTCAAGGAGCTCGGGAATGGCGGTGATGTTGATGTTCTCCACACCTTCTTCGAGTGCGGTGCCCGCGTTTCCGGGGGCGACGTAGACCTTCTGCACTTTTTTGCCTTGTGCCAGACGCCAGGCGAGTGCGTGCTCGCGACCGCCGGAACCGATGACTAATATTTTCATAACGACACCTTCGTTGTCATTCCCGCGCAGGCGGGAATCCAGATGGTTGAACAAACCCCGCTCAGCGGGGCAAAACCTTGTTGTCTGCTGCGCAGGGCTTTAACTTCGCCGGATTCCCGCATGCGCGGGAATGACGAGGCAGAGAGCCCTGCGCGACTGACTTAGTGGCGGAAGTGACGGTGGCCGGTGAAGACCATGGCCAAGCCCAACTCGTCGGCAGCGGCGATGACTTCTTCGTCGCGCATGGAACCGCCCGGCTGGATGACGGCCTTGGCACCTGCTTGGGCCAGCACGTCGATACCGTCACGGAACGGGAAGAAGGCGTCGGAAGAAACCACTGAATCAACCAGGCTCAGCCCTGCGTTCTGCGCCTTGATGCTGGCGATGCGGGTAGAGTCGACACGGCTCATCTGGCCTGCGCCGACGCCGAGTGTCTGGCCGCCCTTACAGAATACGATGGCGTTGGACTTGACGTACTTGGCGACGCGCCATGCGAACAGCAGGTCGGCCATCTGTTCTTTGGATGGCTGCGCCTTGGTGACGACCTTGAGGTGTTCTGCACCCACGTTCAATGCGTCCGGGCTTTGCACCAGCAGACCGCCGGAGACGCGCTTCACGTCCCACTGATTGTGTGCGTTGGAAAGCGGCACGGTGAGCACACGCACGTTCTGTTTGGCGGCGGTGACTTTGAGTGCGGCTTCGGTGGCGCTCGGCGCGATGATGACTTCGACGAACTGGTTGGCGGTGATCAGCGTGGCGGTGGCTTCATCCAACTCGCGGTTGAAGGCGATGATGCCGCCGAACGCGGAGGTGGTGTCGGTGGCATAGGCCAGCTTGTAAGCGTTCAGCGCGCTGTCAGCGATGGCGACGCCGCAAGGGTTGGCGTGCTTGACGATGACACAGGCGGGCTGGTCGAAAGTCTTCACGCATTCCCATGCTGCATCGGAGTCGCCGATGTTGTTGTAGCTGAGTTCTTTGCCCTGCACTTGCGTGTAATCGGCGATGCCGCCGGGCAGCGCGATGAGGTCGCGATAGAACGCGGCGCTCTGGTGCGGGTTCTCGCCGTAGCGCATCTCTTGCACTTTGGCGAAGTTGAAGTTGATCTGTGCCGGGAAGGCTTGCTTGCTACCGTCGCTGTTGATGGCGGTGAGGTAGTTGCTGATCATGCTGTCGTAGGCGGCAGTGTGCGAGAAGGCTTTTTTAGCCAAGTCGAAACGCGATGCGTCAGACACGGTGCAGTTGTTGGTTTGCATCTCGGCCAGCACGTCGGCGTAGTCGACCGGGTCGGTGACGATGGCGACGTGCGCGTGGTTCTTGGCAGCGGAGCGCACCATGGTCGGGCCGCCGATGTCGATGTTCTCGATGGCGTCTTCCAGTGTGCAGCCGGGCTTGGCGATGGTGGCCGCGAACGGGTACAGGTTGACCACGACCAGATCGATGGTGGGTATGTCGTGCTTGGCCAATGTTGCAACGTGCTCGGGCAGGTCGCGACGTGCGAGGATGCCGGCGTGCACTTTCGGTTGCAGGGTCTTCACACGGCCATCGAGCATCTCTGGGAAGCCGGTGTAGTCGGCGACTTCGGTGCAGGGCACGCCGTTGTCGGCGAGCAGCTTGGCAGTGCCTCCGGTGGACAACAGCTTCACGCCGAGGGCGTGCAGGCCTTTGGCGAATTCGAGTACGCCTGATTTATCCGAGACGCTGATGAGTGCTTGTGTGATGGCCATGTTTTTCTTTCGTGGATGATTATTTGATTTGATGTTCCTGCATCTTCTTGCGCAGGGTATTTCTGTTGATGCCGAGTAAGTCGGCCGTGCGTGTCTGGTTGCCACCGGCGTGATTCAGCACGGTTTCGATCAATGGTTTTTCCACGCAGTCGATCACCATGTCATACACGCCGCAGGATGGTGCTTCGCCAGCCAGGTCTTTGAAGTAATCATTAAGTGCTTTACGCACGTGCTTGGCGATGTCGTTCTCGTTGATGCCACAATCTTCACTGCTCATTACTGCCCCCATTATTCCTGCTACTGCACTGCTGTCCCCATAGATGCCGACGCATGGCAGCGCTGATGCGCTGCCATGTGCCGACCCTGCTTCTCCTCCCGAGCCCCGACATATTTTTGTCGGTGACTCTCTGCGGGCCACTTACGCGGCTGCAGCCTCCCGTTCGTACTGCAGTCTTGTGCTGCTGACTTTTTGTTCTTCGAAGAAATCGCTGACGGCTTGCATCTGCTCGTCCACGCTTTCCAGTTGATTCATGCGATGGCGGAACACGGCAGAGCCGACCAGTCCCTTGGTGTACCAGGAGATGTGTTTGCGCGCGACGCGCAGCCCGGTGTGTTCGCCATAGAAGTCGTACAGGTCAGCCAGATGGGCGACCAGCACGTCGTGTATCTCGCCGACTTGCGGCGAGAGCAGGTGCGTGCCCGTGGTGAGGAAATGTTCGATCTCGCGGAACAGCCAGGGGCGACCTTGTGCGGCACGGCCGATCATGACGGCGTCGGCGCCGGTATGGTCGAGCACGTACTTGGCTTTTTCAGGGGTGGTGATGTCGCCGTTGGCGATGATGGGGATGTTCACCGCGTCTTTGACGGCGCGGATGGTTTCGTATTCGGCGTCGCCGGTGTAGGCGCAGGCGCGAGTGCGACCATGAATGGCGAGTGCCTGAATGCCGCTGGCTTCGGCGATACGCGCGATGTTGGCAGCGTTGCGATTATGTTTATCCCAACCGGTGCGGATCTTTAGCGTGACCGGCACGTCGACCGAGTTGACCACGGCTTCGAGGATCTCGGCCACCAGCAGTTCGTTCTGCATCAGCGCGGAACCGGCCATGACGTTGCAGATCTTCTTGGCGGGGCAGCCCATGTTGATGTCGATGATCTGCGCGCCGTTGTCCACGTTGTGTTGTGCGGCCTGCGCCAACATCTTGGGATCGGCACCGACGATCTGCACGGAGATGGGATCGACTTCGCCTTCGTGGTTGGCTCGGCGCTTGGTCTTCTCGGAACCGTACAGCAATGAGTTGGAGGCCACCATCTCGGACACAGCCATGCCTGCGCCCATGCGCTTGCACAGAATGCGGAACGGGCGATCGGTCACACCTGCCATAGGGGCGACGATCAAGTTGTTCTTCAATGTGTACTTACCGATTTTCATGGCGATTCCTGAAGGGGGCGGCGATTATAAATTAATCAACTCGCCCATGCTATGATGCTGGCAGATTTTTACGGGCAGTACCCTATCTGGGCTGTCTACTTAACCCTTTAGTGTGAGGTGTCCATATGGAGTTCGACATCATCATCGTCGGCGGCGGTCTGGTCGGCGCGAGCTTGGCCGCATCATTACGCGATAGCGGACTGAAACTGGCATTGGTTGAAAGTGGTTCCTCACCTCAGGCCTCTACAGCCGAAGACGATTGGGACGCACGCATCTACGCATTCACCCCCGGCAACGCCGAATTCTTGCGCGAATGTGGTGCATGGCAGCGACTGGATATGTCACGCGTGCAACAAGTGGAAGAGATGCGTGTGTTCGGCGATACCGGTGCCAAGATCAATTTCAGCGCTTACCAGCTGGGCGTGCCGGAGATGGCTTTCATCCTCGAGAGCCGTTTGCTGCACGAGGCGCTGTGGCAAGGTCTGCGCGAACAAGAGAACCTGACCCTGCTGCAACCTGCGCAATGCGCGTCGCTCGCCATTGATGACGACGCGGCGAACCTGACGCTGAAAGACGGACGCGAGGTGAAGGCCAAGCTGATCGTCGGTGCAGATGGGCGCGATTCCTGGGTGCGTCATCAAACCAATATGCCGGAAGTGCCGACGCCCTACAACCAGCATGGTCTGGTGGCCAACTTCACCATCAGCAAAGCACATCGCGGCATCGCTTTTCAGTGGTTCACCGAGGACGGCATCCTCGCGCTGCTGCCTTTGCCGGGACGCCGCATCTCCATCGTGTGGTCGGTGACGCCGGAGAAGTCCGCCGAGTTGCTGGCGCTGTCGCCCGAGGCATTGTGCGCGCGCGTGGCTGAAGCCTCCCAGCACACGCTGGGCGAACTGAAAGTGATCACGCCTGCCGCGGCCTTTGCTTTGCGCGTGCTGAATCTGGCCCATCTCACCAAGCCGCGTCTGGCGCTGGTGGGTGATGCGGCACACAACGTGCATCCGCTGTCCGGCCAAGGTGTGAATCTCGGCTTGCGCGATGTGCGCGAGCTGTCGCAGACATTGCTGCAACGCGGTGCACTGGATTGCGGTGATCTGCACCTGTTGCGCCGTTACGAGAAGGCCAGACAGGATGACATCTTGTCCATGCAGCTCACCACCGACACGCTGAAGCATCTGTTCGTGAATGCCAATCCGGTATTGCGCACGTTGCGCAATGTCGGCTTGGCCGCTACCAACGCTATCGGGCCGCTAAAGAAGATGTTGGCCCGCCACGCACTCAACTGATTTTCCAACCAAGGACGCATCAAATGTTCAGAACCCTGCTGTTGCTGTTGCTCTCCACTTCGCTTGCTTTTGCTGCCGGCGACAAGTCTGCTTCCATCAAGGAATCCTTGCAGAAGTACCAGTCATTGATTGGGCCGGTGGATCAAGTGAACCCTTCGCCCATCGCCGGTTTGTATGAGGTGGTGACCGGTGACCATATCTTCTATACCGACGAGAAGGTGGAGATATTGATCGACGGTCAGATGTTCGATCTGAATAACCGCCGCAACCTGACCGAAGCACGCGCACGTACGCTGTTCGCGGTGGAGTTCGACAAGCTGCCGCTGAATATCGCCATGAAAAAAGTTAAGGGCGACGGCAGCCGCAAGATGGCTTACTTCACCGACCCGAACTGCGGCTACTGCAAGAAGCTGGAGCAGGAACTGAAGAGCATCGATAACGTGACGCTGTATCTGTTCATGTACCCGATATTCAACGGCTCAGCCGAGAAGGTGCAAGGTGTTCTTTGCAGCAAGGACCCGGTTAAGGCTTGGGACCAGTTGATGCAGGACGGTGTGCAACCCAAGGCCGGCAACTGCAAAGTTCCGACCAATGAAGTCATGGCACTGGGCCGCAAGTTAAAGGTGAACGGTACGCCCGCCCTGATCTTCGCCAACGGTGTGATCAACCCCGGCTTCCTACCGGCGGATCGATTAGAACAAGCGCTGAACGAGAACAAATAAAAAAACGGGGCTTGATGCCCCGTTTTTTTATTTCTCTGCTTTGCCTGCCAAGACAGTTCGCAAAGGCGGGAAGGATGGTGGCTCTTTCTGGAAGTAGCCGCGATAGCGTCGCACAAAAGCTTCCGGCGGCATCTGCTTGGTGTCTTCGACCAGACTGCTGGTAAAGCCCTTCACGAAATACAACTCCATCTTGTGCGAAACCTTGTTGTGCGTCTTCACGCGCTTCTCGCATTCGAAGAAATCTTTGATACGGCCATGCGTCTGCGCCGATAGCGCGATGCGGTTCGGCTCGCCACTCGATTCCACGCGCGATGCGTAGTTCACCGACTCGCCCCAGATGTCGTAGGCGAACTTCTGCGTGCCGACCATCCCCGCGATCACATGACCGGTGTGGATGCCGATGCGGATCGACCAGTTATTGCGATTACTGCGCTCGTTCACCGCCTCAATGATCTCCATCGCCGCCATCACTGCATCCACCGGATGAGACGGGTTGCGCTCGGGAAGACCGCCTGCACACATATAACTGTCGCCGATGGTCTTCAACTTCTCCATGCCGTAGCGCGCACAGATCTCGTCGAAGGCGCTGAAGTAGTCGTGCAGCATGTGCACCAGATCTTCCGCCGCCAACTTTTCGGTTGAAGAAGAGAAGCCGACGAAATCAGTGAACAGGATGGTGACGTCTTCCAGATACTTCGGCTGCACCGCGCCCTTGCTGCGGAATTCTTCGGCGACCGTCGCGGGCAGGATGTTGCGCAGCAAGGCCTGTGACTCATTGCGCTGCGCTTCGACCTCTTCGTTGCGCTGCACCAGATCCTGCTCCAGCACGCCGCATTGTTTGCGCGAGTTGTGCAGATCGGTGCTGATGGTATTGAAAGCAGCGGCGATCTCACCCAGTTCATCCTTGGTTTGCAGGCCGATGCGCGCCTCACCACCTTCCAGCACAGTGGCAACACCCGACGAAAAAGCCAGCATGCCGTCCACAACGCGACGATAGACGCGTATCGCGAAGGACAACACGACTAACAGGGAAAGGACAAAGAATATGACTGCGGCGCGCTCGGACCACCATTCCACCGCCTTCAACTGCTGCTGTGCTTGCTCGATCATATCGCTCTCGTAAGCTTCGAGCGCGGGCAGGTCCTGAAAGATCAATTGCTGACTGTAAGGCTCGGCATGCAGCACAAATTCGGTCATGGCCTTTGCGGAATCATTGCCGAAGTGGTTGTAGAACAGATGCCAGGAAGCGGACAGCTCCATGTAACGCGCCTGCATGGCAGTGACCTTCTTTAACAGCGCCTCGTCCGCCATCGATTTGAGGCGAGTGATGTCGCCTGCCACTCGTGCAGCTTGCGCCTCCACCCTGTCTTTTTCCTGAGCGCTGAGTGCAGGCACGCTATCTTGTGGCAATTGCCCCAGACGGGTGACCTGCTTTTGGATATCGACGATGCCCTGCTTGATCGAGGTGGTGACAGCCAACAGCTTGGTCTCATGTTGCAGTTGATCAGTCGCCTGGCTCTTTTGGTGCCCGTTCCAGAAATTCAACGCAAAATTCAGCGCAAACAGTGACAGGATCATGAACAGAGAAAACTGGATCAGGCTTTTCAATCTCATAAGTTCAGACTTTCGTATCTCGTTCGGTTCGCGATGCGCTTAGATGTCATCTATTCAAGATCGCACCGCACTGCTGAAGGGTGAAGCTGGCCGATAAGCCGGGTTCTGTCGTGGACAGTCATTCCTCTAGGCGTTTCGTTACCTTACGCTCAAGCAACCTACCCGCTGGCGACGCGAGCAACGTCATAGCCAGCCTATTTGGTCTTGCTCCGGATGGGGTTTACCCTGCCGTCCGTGTTACCACGTCCGCGGTGAGCTCTTACCTCGCCATTTCAACCTTACCGGCTCCCGAAGGAGCTTAGGCGGTGTATTTTCTGTGGCACTTTCCATCGCCTCACGGCGTCCGGCCGTTAACCGGCATCCCGCTCTATGGAGCCCGGACTTTCCTCTGCATAAACGTACTATGCAGCGACTGTCTAGCCAGCTTCGGGGCGGAGTTTAGCACGGGGAATGAAGAACGTCCGGGACGCCCGGACTTTAGTTCCGACGTCACGCGCTTCGCGCATGAGTCTGCACTGCAACTGACGTTGTCCTCTGCATAAACGTACTATGCAGCGACTGTCTAGCCAGCTTCGGGGCGGAGTTTAGCGCGGGGAATGAAGAACGTCAGGGACACACGGACTTTAGTTCCGACGTCACGCGTTAGGCGAAATTATTCGGTTTCAACCTGCAAACTGATCCCCACTGATTTCCACAGTTTAGCCTCGGCTTGCAGGGCGGTTTCGGTCAGCGGATTCTGCGCCAGCCAATCGCCATTCAGTTGCAGATGGAACTTCGTGCCACTGAATTGGCCTCGCATCTCGGGCAGCACGACATCGCTGCGGTTTCGGTAGAACAAGGCAGCTAGCCGCAAAGCCATCACTCTGGCTGTCACCGGCCATTCGTTCAGCTGGTCACGCACCTTTTCCAACTTCCCTCGGTGCGACAGCGCCAACAGGCTCAAGCACTGCTGCGCCTTGCGAGAGAAGCCTGGCATGTCCGCATTGGCGAGGATATAGGCGGAATGTTTGTGATAACCGCTATGGGCCACGCTGATACCGATCTCGTGCAGGTCGCATGCCCATGCCAGTAGCTGCATATCTTCTTCATTGGCATGGCCGTCTGCGAATGCTTGCGCCAGATGCGATGCCAACTTGGATACACGCTCTGTCTGAGCATGATCGACGTGATACCGGCGCATGAATTGCTGCACGGTCGCCTCGCGCATATCGTTGTGCGTGAAGCGCCCCAGCAGGTCGTACAACACACCTTCGCGCAGCGCGCCCAGCGCCGGCCGCATCAATTCGATACCCAGTTCGCAGAAAGCCGCGTACATGATGGAGAAGCCGCCGGGAAATACCGCCACGCGGTCCGTTTTCATGCCCGGCAGATCGAGCTTGCTCATATCGCCGGCTTCCAACATCTTTGCACGCAACATCTCCAAACCTTCGCGCGTGATACCGGAGTTGCTGAAGCCATTCTGCTCCAGTACGTCGCTGATCACCCGTGCGGTACCGGATGAGCCCAGTGCCAGCCCCCAGTGACCGTGCGAATATTCCGAGATGATGGCTTGCAGTTCGTTGCGCGCGGCCAGTTCGGCCTGCTTGAGATTAGATTTGCTGAGCTTTCCATCGGCGAAGAAACGTCCGCTGTAACTGACGCAGCCCATGTAAAGGCTTTCCAGATGGATAGGCTGCAAACCTTCGCCGATGATGAATTCGGTGGAGCCGCCGCCGATGTCCATCACCAGACGCCGACCTTCGTCCTGCGGCAATCCTTGCGCGACGCCCAGATAGATCAGGCGTGCTTCTTCACGCCCGGCAATGACTTCAATGGGAAAGCCAAGTGCTTCTTCAGCCAGCTTGAGGAATTCGGGGGCGTTCTTAGCGACACGCAGGGAGTTGGTGCCGACGGCACGTACTGCTTCGCGCGGCAGGTCGCGCAAACGCTCGCCGAAACGTTGCAGACATTCGAGTGCCCGTTTTTGGGAATCTTGATCCAGGCGCTTATCGGCAGTGATGCCGGATGCGAGGCGTACCGCTTCGCGCAGACCGTCCAGCATATAGAGCTGATCGTTCTCGACGCGCGCGACCTGTAGTCTGAAACTGTTGGAACCGAGATCGACGGCAGCGAGGAGTGGCTGGCGATGCAAAGTGTTTCTGGCAGCTTACCGCTGCACTTCCCGCTCGATCTCTTCGACGGTGACGTGACGCACGTCACGACCTTTGACCATGTAGACCACATATTCGGACATGTTCTTGGCATGGTCGCCGATACGCTCGATGGCCTTGGCCACGAACAGGATCTCCAGCGAAGTGGAGATGGTGCGCGGATCTTCCATCATGAAGGTGATGAGGTAACGCATGATGGCGCGGAACTCTTCGTCAACCTGTTCATCCTGACGCACGACTTCAGCTGCTGCAGTGAGGTTGAGGCGTGCGAAAGCGTCCAGTGATTTGCGCAACATATCGAGCGCGATCTCGCCGGCATGCTTGATCTCGTTGTAACGCGGCAGGTGCAGACGCTCTTTCTGCGACAGCAGCTTGGCCATGCGCGCGATCTTCTCGGCTTCGTCACCGATACGTTCCAGATCGGTGATGGTCTTGATCACGGTCATCACCATGCGCAGGTCACCTGCAGCGGGTTGGCGACGCACCAAGATGTGGTTGCAGCTTTCGTCGATCTCGACTTCCATCAGATTCACACGGTGGTCATCTTCGATCACCTGCGTCATCAGCGCGACATCCCCCGTGACCAGAGATTCGATCGCCAGCTTGATCTGGTTCTCAACCAGCCCGCCCATCTGCAGAACGCGCGCGCGAACAGCTTCCAGTTCTGCGTCAAATTGTTTGGAGGTGTGTTCGGTGCCGACCATGATCATTCCTTAATGGATTAATACAAATTACAGATGTTACTGATGCTTCGTTACGCTTATGTTACTGCGCCGTCATTGTTTGCACGCCATCCGGTGTGCCAAGCAACAGCACATCAGCGGGACGCAATGCGAACAGACCGTTGGTCACTACACCTGGCAAATGGTTTAGCTTTGCTTCCAACTCGGTCGGGTTCATGATCGATAAACCATGCACGTCAATGATGACGTTACCGTTGTCGGTCGTGAAGCCTTCGCGCAGCCTGGGCTGGCCGCCCAGCTTCACCATTTCACGTGCGATGTAGCTTTGCGCCATCGGGATGACTTCGATCGGCAAGGGGAACTTGCCCAGTACATCCACCAGCTTGCTTTGGTCGCACAGGCAGATGAACTTCGCGCTCGCTGCTGCGACGATCTTCTCGCGCGTCAATGCGCCGCCGCCGCCTTTGACCATGTGCATGTGTTTGGTGATCTCGTCTGCGCCGTCGACATACACCGGCAGATCGCCTGCGTCGTTCAGAGACAGCACTTCGATACCGTGACCCTGCAAACGCTTGGCGGAAGCTTCGGAGCTGGCGACTGCGCCGCGGATCTGATGTTTGATCTTGGCCAACTCATCGATGAAGAAGTTTGCGGTGGAGCCGGTGCCCACACCCACGATGCAATCGTTGGGAACATAGGCGATCGCTGCTTGGGCGACTGCGAGTTTCAAATCGTCTTGTGTCAATGCCATATCTATTCTCTTTGTTATCTCTCTCGGTGCGCCGATTATTGCAGGAATTCGCGGAATAAGGAAACGGATGCAGTTACGAGAGTCATTCAGCTTCCAGTCAAGTTCCGCCTTGTTCCTGGCGTATTCCGTACATGGCCTGCAAACGGATGCATTCAGGATTCTGCGAGCCATCCTCCATCAACGCCGGGAATTCACGACAGACTGAGGGGCGATTATCGTAGATGCTGCACAGACTATCTTCACCCAATGCGATGCAGCGTCCCGGCGCTTTCTCGGTCCCCTTCATGCAGGCGCGAAACGGTGTCAGCGATACCGCCATATCCGACGGCACGTAACCGCCCGGCTGGCTGTCCATCTCTCCCTGGTAGAACGAAACGCGATAGTGCATGCAACAGACAGCACATCCCAAACAGGGATTATCGCTACCGGACATGTCGTAGAACGTACGACCATCTTCAGTCCGAATCGATTCTTGGCTCATTTTATTAACCGCGTGGATGATGCTGTGAATGCAACTGTTTCAGACGCTCGCGCGCCACATGGGTGTAGATCTGCGTAGTCGAGATGTCCGAATGGCCGAGCAACATCTGCACCACGCGCAAGTCTGCGCCATGATTGAGCAAATGAGTAGCGAAAGCGTGTCGCAATGTGTGCGGCGACAAAGCTTTGTGCAAACCGCCGTGTTTGGCGTGTTTTTTGATCAGATACCAGAACATCTGCCGCGTCATCGCATCGCTACGCTGGGTCACGAACAGGGCATCACTCATCCTGCCAGCCAATAATGCAGGGCGTGCTTCGACCAGATAGCGTCTGACCCAGTCCAGTGATTCTTCGCCCAGCGGCACGAGTCGCTCTTTGCTGCCTTTGCCCATCACTCGCGTCACGCCCATATCCAGACTGACTTGCGCAACGCTGAGGTTGACCAGTTCGGAAACGCGCAAGCCCGTGGCATACAGCACTTCCAGCATGGTGCGATCGCGCATGCCCAAGGGCGTTTCCACATCCGGCGCGTTCAACAGCAGCTCGACATCTTCTTCGGTCAGACTCTTGGGCAGGCTGCGCGGCAGCTTGGGCGTGGCGATCTGCAAAGTGGGATCGACTGTTATCCGGTTCTGGCGCAATTGATAGCGAAACAATCGTTTCAGACTGGAGATGGCGCGAGAGGTCGAGGTCGCGCGGGCTTTTTGTTTGCTTACCAGAAAGGCAAGAAATCCTTGAATGTCGGCATGGGTGGTTGCCAGCAGTCCGCATCCGCGTTGCTCGGCCAGCCATGAAGAGAATTTATTCAGGTCACGGCGATAGCTTTCCAGCGTATTGCGCGATAACCCGTCTTCCAGCCACAGCGCATCACTGAACTCATCCAGCAGTTCAGCGTCGCTCATGGGCTAGCAGCCACCGTTTGATGTTCAATGCATCTTCATCAGCGCGATGCATGAATCCGCCCAAGCCCGATTTCCCCACCACGCGATGGCATGGGATGACGAGGGGAATGGGATTGCTGCCGCAAGCCTGACCGACCGCCTGTGCGCTGGAGCCGATCTTCGCAGCCAACTCGCCATAGCTTTGCGTCTGGCCGCTGGGAATGTCGAGCATCGCTTGCCAGACATTGCACTGGTGATGTGTGCCATCGAGTTCGAATGGCAGGTCGATCTCATGCTGCGGATCAGCCAGATATGCTGCCAATTCGGAACAGATCGTTTTCGCCATTTCGCCCTCTGGGGCTTGGGCTTTAGTGCTCTGTGGCAGGAGTTCGATACCCAGCAGATCCGTGTCGGAACAACGGATGCCGAGCTTGCCGAAGGGGGCGGAGATGATGGCTTGATATTTCATGCGCGCATCATATCTGAAATGTAGAAATCTGCTTTGCTACCTACATAACCGGCGCTGATCCACGAATTACGGACAAAAAAACGGGAGCCGAAGCTCCCGTTCTTTATTGCCTGCAGTCTTGGCTTAAGCTTTGACTTTGCGTGCCGGCAATTTTTCTTTGATACGTGCCGACTTGCCGGAACGATCGCGCAGGTAGTACAGCTTGGCGCGACGTACATCACCGCGACGCTTCACTTCGATGCTGGCGATCAGCGGAGAGTAGCTTTGGAAGGTACGCTCGACGCCTTCGCCGGAAGAGACCTTGCGCACGATGAAGCTGGAGTTCAAGCCCTTGTTGCGCTTGGCGATCACTACGCCTTCGAACACCTGCACACGCTTACGCTCGCCTTCAATCACGTTCACGCCGACGACAACTGTGTCGCCAGGTGCGAAATTAGGAATTGTCTTGTTCAGACGTGCGATTTCTTCTTTTTCAAGAATACCGATCAGATTCATTTTGTTTCCTTTTCTTTTACGGAAGCTTGTTCCTGCTGGTACTGAGCCAGTAGCCGAGCTTCCTGTTTAGTCAACTGGCGATCCGCCAGCAAATCTGGACGACGTTCCGCAGTCCTACCTAATGACTGCATCAATCGCCACTTCTCTATCTCGGCGTGGTGCCCGGACATCAATACTTCCGGAACGCCCTCGCCGTTATAAATCTCAGGCCGCGTGTAGTGCGGACAATCCAGCAGACCTTCCACAAAGGAATCCTGCTGGGCTGATGCGTCGTCGCCCAATACACCGGGGATCTGCCGCACTATGCTATCCATCACCACCATCGCTGCCAACTCACCACCGGACAATACATAGTCTCCGATGGAAAGCTCTTCATCCACCTGGCTGCGCAACAGGCGTTCATCCACGCCCTCGTAACGACTCGCCAGCAATATCAATCCTTCGTCCCGCGCCAGCAGCTCCATCACCACTTCGTGGGTGAGTGGCCTGCCCTGCGGCGAGAGGTGGATCACACAACTCTTCTTGGCTCCGCTTGCGGCCTGCGCTGCTTTCGCTGCGCTGATCGCTTTTTCCAGCGGCTCCGCCAACATCACCATGCCGGGACCACCTCCATAGGGACGGTCATCGATGGTGCGGTAGTTGTCGGTCGTGAAGTCCCGCGGATTCCACGCTTGCAACTCGAACTTGCCCTTTTCAGCTGCTCGTCGTGTCACACCATATTGTGTGATCGCTTCGAACATCTCGGGGAACAACGTTATTACGTCGAACCTCATTTAAGGTAATCCGCCTGCCAATCTACCCGAATCAACTTGTTGGCCAAGTCGACATCCTGTGCGACGCTTGCGATGAAGGGAATCAGCAGTTGGCCGTGTTCACCTTGCACCACCAACACATCGTTGGCGCCCGTTTCCAGCAGATTCTCGACAGTGCCCAGTACTTCGTCCTGCAGATTCTGTACCGTCAAGCCGATCAGGTCGGACCAGTAATACTCGTCCCCGGTCTGCTTCGGCAAATCTGCACGCGGCACCGCGATCAACTGACCCTTCAGCTTTTCAGCTTCTGTTCGGTCAAGCACGCCTTCCAGCTTGGCGACCAGCACCTTGCCGTGCACCTTGGCTTCCAACACTTTCGTGGGCTTCCAAGCTGCTTCGTTTCCTACATACCAAATGTCGTAATCCAGCAAGCTATCCAGATATTCGGTGAAAGTCTGCACCTTCACCCAGCCTTGAATGCCTTGTGCCGCTACGATCTTCCCCATGACAACCATGGGGCTTGCCTCATCAGACAGTTGCTGCTGCACCGGCTTTTTTAACCAAGCGGCTAACAGTCTCGCTCAGCTGTGCACCCTTGTCTTGCCAGTGAGTAACGCGATCCAGCGCGATACGCAGACCTTCTGTACCTTCAACAGCCAGCGGGTTGTAGAAGCCAACGCGCTCGATGAAACGGCCATCGCGACGATTGCGAGAATCAGCAACAACCACGTTGTAGAACGGACGATTTTTCGAACCGCCGCGAGAAAGACGAATGACTACCATAATGATTTCCGATATAAAAAGTTGATCTGGCCCGTGCCAAAGGGCGCGAATTCTACGACACCTTGCCGAAGTAAGGCAAGGACAGAATTTTTCAGGGAAATCAGCGTTGGAGGATGAGCTGCAGGACGAATTGGGTGCCCAGATAGGCTAGTAGCAGGAAAGCAAAGCCGCTCAGGGTCAAACGTACCGCCGTATGGCCGCGCCATCCATAGAAGTGATGACCTACCAACAAACCGCCAAAAACAAACCAAGAGATCAATCCGAACAACACCTTATGCGAAAAAGTAAAGGGCTGACCGAACACCTGCTCTGAGAACATGATGCCGGAAACCACAGTGACCGTCAGGATCACAAAACCGATACCAATGACACGGAACAACAAGGATTCCATGGTCATCAACGGCGGCAGACTCTTTAATATCTTGGGCAGCTTGGCATGGTGCAAGCGCTTCTCGACCAGCGAGATCAACCCAGCATGCAATGCAGCGATGGTGAACAGGCTGTACGCCAGCATTGCCATCAGCACATGCGTATCGAACAGGCCGGACGGTGGCTGCGACAGGATGTGCCCAACAGGGAACAAGGCTGGCAACAGCACACTGATCGCCGCCAGCGGCAGCATCAATGCCAACAAACCGGAAAGCGGATAGAACAGACGCGCCACCCAGTAGATCAGCACAGTCAGCCAAAGGATCAGCGATAGCGCATAGGTCACACCGAGATTCAGCGCTCCCCATACAAAAAGAGACTGGTACAACAGGCCGCCATGCAGCAACAAAGGTAGGATCACGGCGAATCCTAACGCACCACGATTTTTCTGCTCGGCAGTTCCGGCAGCTTGGGCGCGCCAGAACAGGAATGCCAGTACAGCGTACAGGGCGAAAGTCAGCAGAGGCAGAGCTTGGTTCGACATGAAGAGTGCGGATGTTTTAGACTGTGCGGATTCTACACCAAGTCACTAAGACACCATGCTCGACAATCTCACACAACGTTTCTCAGGCATCATCAAGAACCTGCGCGGCCAGGGGCGACTGACTGAAAGCAACATTCAGGACGCACTGCGAGAAGTACGTCTCGCTCTACTTGAAGCCGACGTCGCGCTGCCAGTAGTAAAGGAATTCATCGCCAAAGTGAAGGAGGCCGCACTGGGCGAGGAAGTCATCGCCAGCCTGACACCGGGACAGGCACTCATCGGCGTAGTGAATCGCGAACTGACCAAACTGATGGGCGAAGCCAACGTTGGCATCGACCTCGCCACGGTCCCGCCCGCCGTGATCTTGATGGCCGGTCTGCAAGGTGCGGGTAAAACCACCAGCAGTGGCAAACTAGCAAAGCTGCTCAGTGAGCAGCATAAGAAGAAAGTACTGCTGGTCAGCTGCGACGTGTATCGCCCTGCTGCTATCGAACAACTGCGCACGCTGGCCGAACAACTCAAGATCGATTTTTTCCCCTCAGACATCTCGCAGAAACCGCAGGCCATCGCACTGGCCGCGCACGACTGGGCAAAGAAACATCATCACGATGTGCTGATCGTCGACACCGCCGGCCGTCTTGCCGTAGACGAAGCGATGATGGCAGAGATCAAAGATCTGCATGCCGCGCTCAAGCCCGTCGAGACATTGTTCGTGGTCGATGCGATGACCGGTCAGGATGCTGTGAATACCGCCAAGGCATTCGGCGAGACCTTGCCGCTGACCGGCGTGATCCTCACTAAACTGGACGGCGATGCACGCGGTGGTGCAGCACTTTCGGTGCGACAGATCACCGGCAAGCCGATCAAGTTCGTCGGCGTCAGCGAGAAGCCGAACGGCCTTGAAGCTTTCCATCCCGAACGTATGGCGCAGCGCATCCTCGGCATGGGCGATGTGTTGTCGCTTCTGGAAGAAGCACAACGCAACGTTGATGTCGGTGAAGCAGAGAAGCTGGCCAAGAAGATGCAGAGCGGCAAAGGCTTCGACCTGAACGACTTCAAGATGCAGATCGTGCAGATGAGACAGATGGGGGGCATGGCTGCGCTGATGGACAAGCTGCCGGCACAGCTGGCGAATGCCGCCGCAGGTGCCAAAGTGGATGAGCGACAGATCAATCGTACCGAAGGCATCATCAATTCTATGACGCCGTGGGAGCGCAGCCACCCCGAGCAGATCAAAGCTTCGCGCAAGAAACGCATTGCTGCCGGTTCGGGCGTGCAGGTGATGCATGTGAATCAGTTACTGAACCAATTCGAACAATCGCAGAAGATGATGAAGATGTTCAGCGGCAAGGGAATGATGAGCAAGATGATGAAGTCTATGGCGGGCAAGAAATTCCCGGGAATGAGATAAAGGAAAACTGATGACCATCAAAGCGATAATTTTTGACGTGGACGGCACACTGGCAGATACCGAGGATGGCCACCGCCAATCATTCAACAAGGCCTTCGCCGAGAACGGGCTGGACTGGAACTGGGACGTTCCGCTGTACGACAAGCTGCTCAAAGTGACGGGCGGCAAAGAACGCATCAAGTATTTTGTCTCGGATTTTTTGCAGGGCTATACCAAGCCGGATAACTTTGACGACTTCGTCAAGCATCTGCATGCTGTGAAGACCGGCCACTACACTGCCATGCTGCGCGAAGGCGCCATTCCGCTGCGCCCCGGCATCAAGCAACTCATCCATGACGCTCGCGCTGCGGGTATCACACTGGCTATTGCCACCACCACCACCGCTGAGAACGTAAGCGCCTTGCTGGAAGTCGGCTTGGGCAAGGATTGGGCGAGCTACTTCGCTGCCAACGGCTGCGGCGACATTGTGCCCAAGAAAAAACCCGCGCCGGATATCTACGACTGGGTGCTGGACAAACTCGCACTTCAACCCAGCGAGTGCATCGCGCTTGAGGATTCTTACAACGGTCTGCACTCTGCGCTGGCGGCAGGCATCAAGACCTACATCACCACCAATCCGTATACACACACGCAGAACTTCACCGGCGCGGCGGCCGTGCTGAACGACCTGAGCAATCTGCCCGCTTTTTACCAAATGATCGGCCTGCGTATTTAGGAATTCGGCGGGTTTCCTGCTAATCTTGCGGACACTATCAATCGTCCGTGAATCACCATGCAAGGTTATCTGAAACGCATCCTGACCGCCCGCGTCTACGACGTGGCCATTGAAACACCGCTAGAACTCGCGCCCGCCCTGTCGGCGCGCACCGGCAACACCATCCTATTCAAACGCGAAGACATGCAGCCCGTGTTCTCGTTCAAGCTGCGCGGTGCCTACAACAAGATGGCGCAACTCACACCCGAGCAGCTGAAGCGCGGCGTGATCGCTGCCTCGGCGGGTAATCATGCGCAGGGCGTGGCGATGTCCGCACACCGCCTCGGCTGTAAAGCCGTCATTGTGATGCCCACCACCACCCCGCAGGTGAAGATCGAGGCAGTCAGGCATTTCGGCCAGCGTTCGGTGGAGATCGTGCTGCACGGCGACAGTTACAGCGATGCCAGCACCTATGCCTACGCACTGGAGAAAGAAAAGAATCTCACCTTCGTCCACCCTTTCGACGATCCGGATGTGATCGCCGGACAGGGCACCGTCGCGATGGAGATCCTGCGCCAGCGTCAGGCGCCCATCCACGCCATCTTCTGCGCCATCGGCGGCGGTGGATTGATCTCGGGTGTGGCCGCTTACGTCAAGCAGGTGCGTCCGGACATCAAGGTGATCGGTGTACAGACCACCGACTCGGACGCGATGGCGCGTTCGCTGAAATCGAAGAAACGTGTCACGCTCAGTGACGTCGGCCTGTTCTCGGACGGCACGGCGGTCAAGCTGGCGGGCGAAGAGACTTTCCGCATCTGCAAAAAGTATGTGGACGAAGTGATCCTGGTGAATACCGACGAGGTATGCGCCGCCATCAAGGACGTGTTCCAGGACACGCGCTCCATCTTGGAGCCCGCCGGCGCACTATCAGTCGCGGGTGCCAAGGCGTATGCCCAGCGCGAACAGCTCAAGGGCGAGACGCTGGTCACCGTTTGCAGCGGCGCGAACATGAACTTCGACCGTCTGCGTTTCGTGGCCGAGCGCGCCGACATCGGCGAGAAACGCGAAGCCATCCTCGCCGTGACCATCCCAGAAACGCCTGGCAGCTTCCGCAAGTTCTGTTCACTGCTGGGTAAGCGCAACATCACCGAATTCAACTACCGCTATGCCGATCCGGCAGAGGCGCGCGTGTTCGCCGGCATTCAAGTCAAGAATCAGACAGAGACCGCCGATCTGGTAGAAAAGCTTCAACGCAACAAGCTACCAACGCTGGATCTGTCCGACAACGAAGTGGCGAAGTTGCACCTGCGCCATCTGGTCGGCGGCCATGCGCCCGAAGCAAAGGACGAGATCATCTTCCGCTTCGAGTTCCCTGAACGGCCGGGTGCGCTGATGAATTTCCTCAACAGCATGAGTCACAACTGGAACATCAGTCTGTTCCACTACCGCAACCATGGCGCGGACTACGGCCGCGTGTTGGTCGGTATGCAAGTGCCGAAGAGCGACAAGAAGGCGCTCAAGACATTCCTTGACGCCCTCGGTTACCGCTATTGGGACGAGAGCGATAATCCGGCTTACCGGCTGTTTTTGGGATGATTGGATGAGCACGGATCACTTCCGTGTCTTTTCTGGCCGGCGAAGCATCAGCCGACCCCGCGTGATTTGCCAACATTACCGCGAAGTTGGGTTCCGTTCTGCTGGCAATGACGTCCGTTCGCCGCTTTGCAGACAATCCAATAGGGGCTTATGAACATCCAAGCTAGGAAGCTGACCCTCCGGCAACGTATAATCGCCGCCCGCGAAAATCTGGCCGCGTCTGAACGGTTGCGCCTGAGTCAGATGATCCTGAGCTCGGTGAGTAGTTTGCCCGTATACCAACAAGCAACAACGGTACTGGGCTATCTGAATTTCGGGGCGGAGTTGGATACCGAACACTGGCTGGCGCAAGCCCTGCGCGACGGCAAACGTGTATTACTGCCGCGCGTGAACAAGGCCAGCAAGCATCTGGATCTGTATCAGGTGGAAGATTTGCAGCAAGACGTGGCCGCCGGTTCGTGGGGCATACGCGAGCCGCTGATCGAGCGATGTATAAAAGAAGAAGCACTGGGAACGATTGATTGCATATTGTTACCCGGTGTCGCGTTCACCCGAAACGGGGAACGCTTGGGGTATGGGGGCGGTTTCTACGACAAACTGCTGGCGCGTATGCCGCATCGACCTGCATTGGTCGCTGCCGCGTTCGGGCTGCAAGTCGTCGAAGACATCCCGCTGGAGGACACCGACCGCGCAGTTGAATGGCTGGTGACGGAAAACGAAATATTGCGTTGTAACCGAGAGAGAGAGTAAGCGATGGCGACACAGATACCCGATCATGATCCGCAGGAAACCCAGGAATGGCTGGAATCGCTCCAGTCCGTATTGGAAAAAGAAGGCGCACAACGCGCCCACTTCCTGCTTGACCAACTGATTAACCATGCGCGACTGGCCGGCGACGATATGCCGATCAGCGCCACCACGCCTTACGTCAACACCATCAAGTTGGATAAGGAAGAGCGTTCAAGCGGCAACCATGAATTGGAACACCGCATCCGCGCGCTGACGCGCTGGAACGCCATGGCGATCATCCTGAATGCGAACAAGGAATCTTCCGAGCTGGGTGGCCACATCGCCAGCTTCGCTTCTGCGGCCACCTTGTATGACATCGGCTTCAACCATTTCTTCCGCGGTCACACCAAAGATCAAGGCGGCGACCTGGTTTACTTCCAAGGTCACTGCTCACCCGGTATCTATGCGCGCGCCTTCCTTGAAGGCCGTCTGTCGGAAGAGCAGCTGCGCAAGTTCCGCCAGGAAGTGGACGGCGACGGACTGTCTTCTTACCCGCACCCGTGGTTGATGCCGAGCTTCTGGCAGTTCCCCACGGTATCGATGGGCCTTGGCCCGCTGATGGCGATTTATCAAGCGCGTTTCATGCGCTACCTGCAGCACCGCAATCTGTCGCAGACCGACGGCCGCAAGGTATGGGCTTTCCTCGGCGACGGCGAGACAGACGAGCCCGAATCTCTGGGCGCGATCTCCATGGCCGGCCGCGAAGGTCTGGACAATCTGATCTTCGTGGTCAACTGCAACCTACAACGTCTGGATGGCCCGGTGCGCGGCAACGGCAAGATCATTCAGGAACTGGAAGGCGTGTTCCGTGGCGCAGGTTGGAACGTGATCAAAGTGGTATGGGGTCGCTGGTGGGATCGTCTGTTGGCCAAGGACAAGAGCGGCCTGCTGGAAAAACGCATGATGGAAGTGGTGGATGGTGAATACCAGACCTACAAATCCAAAGACGGCGCTTATGTGCGCGAGCATTTCTTCGGTAAGTATCCGGAGTTGCTGGAGCTGGTGGCCGACATGTCCGACGACGAGATCTGGCACCTGAACCGCGGCGGTCATGATCCGTTCAAGGTTTTCGCAGCCTACTCGGCAGCCTCCAAACACAAGGGCCAGCCCACTGTGATCCTGGCCAAGACCGTGAAAGGTTACGGCATGGGTTCATCGGGCGAAGCGCAGAACCCGACCCACCAGCAAAAGAAGATGGACATTGGATCGCTGCGCAACTTCCGCGACCGTTTCAATATCCCGGTCAGCGACGAAGACCTGCCTAACCTGCCCTTCGTGCGCCCCGCGCCCGATAGTCAGGAAGCCAAGTACCTCAAGGAACGCGGTGCAAAGATGGGCAACATCCCGGCACGCGAGCCATTGGCACATCCGCTCAATATCCCGACACTGGATGCTTTCGATGCGCTGCTGAAATCAAGCGAAGAGCGCGAGTTCTCCACCACCATGGCCTTCGTGCGCATGCTCGGCATGCTGGTGAAAGACAAGGCCATTGGTAAACAGATCGTGCCTATCGTGCCTGACGAATCCCGCACATTCGGTATGGAAGGCATGTTCCGTCAACTGGGCATCTTCTCGCAGAAGGGTCAGTTGTACACGCCGCAAGATGCCGACCAACTGATGTTCTATAAAGAATCGGCGAGCGGTCAGATCCTGCAGGAAGGTATCAACGAAGCAGGCGGTATGGCCGACTGGATCGCTGCTGCCACCGCTTACGCCAACCATGGCGTGGCGATGATCCCGTTCTACATCTATTACTCGATGTTCGGTTTCCAACGCATCGGCGATCTGGCCTATGCGGCGGGCGACCTGCGTGCACGCGGCTTCCTGGTCGGCGGCACGGCCGGTCGTACCACGCTGAACGGCGAAGGCCTGCAACATCAGGATGGCCACAGCCATCTGATGGCAGCGACCATCCCCAACTGCGTGTCCTACGATCCGACCTTTGCCTATGAACTGGCGGTGATCGTGCAGGACGGCATGCGCCGCATGTATCAGGAACAGGAAGATGTGTTCTATTACCTCACGGTGATGAACGAGAACTACACCCACCCGGCCATGCCGAAGGGTGCCGAGCAAGGCATCCTCAAGGGGATGTACAAGTTCAGCAGCACCAAGGCGAAGTCCAAATCCAAAGTGCAGTTGCTGGGTAGCGGCACCATCCTGCGTGAAGTCATCGCGGCGGCAGAACTGCTGGCGCGCGACTTCGATATCTCTTCCGATGTGTGGAGCGTGACCAGCTTCAACGAGTTGCGCCGTGAAGGCATCGACTGCGAACGCTGGAACATGCTGCATCCCGAAGCCAAGGCACGCGTCAGCTATGTCGAGCAATGCTTGGACGCCAAGACGCCGGTGATCGCCGCGACCGACTACATGCGCGCCTATCCGGATCAGATCCGTCCTTATGTGAAGGCACAGTACAAGACGCTGGGAACTGACGGTTTTGGCCGTTCCGACTTCCGCAAGAAACTGCGTGAGTTCTTCGAGGTGGACCGCTACTTCGTCGCCGTTGCCGCATTGAAGGCATTGGCCGATGAAGGCAGCATCGAAGCGAGCGTGGTCAGCCGTGCGATCAAGCAATATCAGATCGACGCTGACAAGCCGAATCCCACCACGGTGTAATCGAGGAGAACGACGTGGCAGAAATCAAGAACGTAATAGTCCCGGACATCGGCGGATTCAAAGGTGTCGAAGTCATTGAAGTAGGTGTGAAGGCCGGTGAGCAAGTCACTGCCGAACAGACGCTGATCACCTTGGAGACCGACAAGGCCACCATGGATGTGCCCGCACCATTCGACGGCGTACTGAAAGAACTCAAGGTCAAGGTTGGCGACAAGGTATCGGAAGGCGATCTGATCGCGCTGATCGAAGCCGCTGCGGGTACAGCACCTGCTGCCGCCGCACCGTCCGCGCCCGCACCACAGGCAGCCCCTGTCGCGGCAGCGCCCGCTGCGAAACCGGCGCCGGTCGCCGCACCCGTTGTCGCTGCGGCACCTGCTGCCGCTTCCACAGGCGGCAATGCACACGCCAGCCCCTCCATCCGTCGCTTCGCACGCGAACTCGGTGTCGATCTGACACGGGTAAAGGGTAGCGCGGACAAAGGTCGCATCACCAAAGACGACGTACAGAACTTCGTCAAGCAATCGCTGGCTGGTGGTGGCGCAAGCACTGGCGGTGGCGCGTTGCCCGGCCTGTTGCCATGGCCGGATGTGGATTTCGCCAAGTTCGGCGAAATCGAATCCAAGCCGCTGTCGCGCATCAAGAAGATCTCCGGCGCCAATCTGCACCGCAACTGGGTGATGATCCCGCACGTCACGCAGTTCGAAGATGCCGATACCAGTGAGCTGGAAGCTTTCCGCAAACAGCTCAACACAGAGTATGCCAAGCAGGGTATCAAGATCACGCCGCTGGCCTTCATGCTGAAAGCGGTCGCCGTGACACTGAAGCACTTCCCGGATTTCAACGCCTCGCTGGATGCGAGCGGTGAGAATCTGGTGCTGAAGAAATACATCCACATCGGTGTGGCAGTGGATACGCCGGACGGCTTGATGGTGCCGGTGATCCGCGACGTAGACCAAAAAGGCATCGTGCAACTGGCTCAAGAATTGATGGAAGTCAGCGCCCGTGCGCGTGACAAGAAGATCACCGCTGCCGACATGCAGGGCGGTTGCTTCACAATCTCCAGCCTGGGCGGTATCGGCGGCACTTCGTTCACACCCATCATCAATGCGCCGGAGGTGGCCATCCTTGGTGTATCGCGTTCCAGCATGAAGCCGGTGTGGAAAGACGGCGAATTCGTGCCGCGTCTGATGTTGCCGCTGTCACTGTCTTACGATCACCGCGTGATCGACGGCGCTGCGGGTGCGCGTTTCACCACCTACCTGTCGCATGTGCTGTCCGACATGCGCCGCTTGGCGGTCTAAGCAGTGACGCAACCCATCGGCATCCTAGGCGGCACATTCGATCCCATTCATCATGGGCATCTGCGTATCGCTCAGGAAGCGCTGGAACAATGCGGCATGTCGCAAGTGCGCTTCATGCCAAGCGGCACACCGCCGCATCGCCCTGCCCCGCTGGCACCTGCCAAGGTGCGCTGGGAGATGGTGCGACTGGCGGTGAACGGTCACCCCGACTTCATGGTCGATGTGCGCGAAGTGTTCCGTAACGATCCCTGCTACACGGTCGATTCGCTCACCGCGCTGCGTGCAGAACTGGGTATGCAACAACCGCTGTGCCTCATCCTTGGCGGCGATGCCTTCCTGCAACTGCATACCTGGCACGAGTGGCAGCAGTTGTTCGCACTGGCGCACATTGTGGTACTGCAACGTGCAGGCGGATTACCGCTGGGCAATGCGATGGCCAAAGCCGATGAAGCGCTGCAATCTGAATACCGTGCCCGCCTTGCACCCGGCGCGCAAGCACTACACGAAACACCTGCCGGCGCCATCTTTGTCGCCGACATGCCAGCACTGGAGATATCCTCCACCGACATCCGCCGCCGTTGTACGGACGGCAAGAGCATCCGCTATCTGGTGCCGGATACAGTCGCCCATCATATTCAAACCAATCAGACCTACTCAAAATGCTGAACGTAAAAGACAAGACAGCCGCCGTCGTGGCGGCACTGGAAGACATCAAAGCGGTTGATATCGAAGTCATCGATACCCGCAAATTCAACTCGCTGTTCGAATCGATGGTGATCGCCAGTGCACAATCCACACGCCAGACCAAAGCGTTGGCTGACCATGTATCAAAGAAGCTGAAAGAGATCGGCGAAGAAGTGGTCGGCATCGAAGGCGGTGACAGCGGCGAATGGGTGTTGGTCGATCTGGGCGACGTCATCGTCCACATCATGCAGCCGGCCGTACGTGCGTATTACAACCTTGAAGAACTCTGGGGCGTCCAACCCAAGCTGCGCGCCCAAGCCGGCAAATGAAGCTGATGATCCTCGCGGTGGGCAACAAGATGCCCGCGTGGATCACCGAGGGTTTCAACGAATACGCCAAACGCATGCCGCGCGAGGCAAGCATCTCGCTGGTAGAGATCAAACCGGAGCCGCGCACCACTGGCAAGACCACCGTACAGATCATGGAAGCCGAGGCGCAACGCATCTTGGCTGCTTTGCCTGCTTCGGCACACTGCATCGCACTCGACGAACATGGTGCGACACCCACCACCAAACAGCTGGCGCAGCAGTTGAAAGACTGGATGCAAGAAGGGTGTGATGTCGCCTTCATCATCGGTGGTGCCGACGGCCTGCACCCATCCGTCAAACAACGCGCACGGCAACTGATGGCCTTGTCTGCCTTCACTCTGCCGCATGGTATGGTGCGCGTGCTATTAGCCGAGCAGCTTTATCGTGCGCACTCTCTCATGCACAATCACCCCTACCATAGAGAATAAAACCGAGTCCGCTATGAGCAGCAACCACACACGCATCTATCTTGCCTCGCAAAGTCCGCGCCGCCGCGAACTGCTCAAGCAGATCGGCGTGCATTTCGATCCACTGCTGCTACGCAACGATTCGCGCCGTGAAGTGCGCGTGGACGAAACCCCGCTGGCAGATGAACTGCCGGTCGATTATGTGCAGCGCATCTGCCACGCCAAGGCCGAAGCAGGCTGGGAAGCGCTGCTACTGCGCAAATTGCGCACCTATCCGGTTTTGGCTGCAGATACCACAGTCACCGTGAACGGCAAGATCATCGGCAAGCCAGACAATAACGAGCATGCTTTCCAAATTCTGAGTGAACTTTCCGGCACCCGCCATCAAGTGCTCACCGCTGTCGCGGTGGCTTTCGAGGGGCGTGTTGAGATGCGGCTATCGACCACCCATATCACCTTCGCCGAACTGGATGAAACACGTATCAGGCGTTATCTGTTGACCGGCGAGGCACACGACAAGGCTGGTGCCTACGGTATTCAGGGGGCTGCGGGGGCATTCGTCAAGCATATCGATGGCAGTTATACCGCTGTGATGGGCCTGCCTTTGTTCGAAACAATAGAATTGCTGCAATCTTTCGGAGTATCCACCTCATGAACGAAGAGATACTGATCAACGTCACCCCGCAGGAGACGCGCGTCGCCGTGATGCAGCAAGGCGTTGCGCAAGAATTGCACATCGAACGCGGCAGCCAGCGCGGTCTGGTCGGCAATGTCTACGTCGGCAAAGTGAAACGTGTGCTACCCGGTATGCAGTCTGCCTTCATCGACATCGGGCTGGAACGATCCGCCTTCCTGCACGTGGCCGACATCTGGGAGAACCGCATCAACGGAGACGCGGCCAAACCCATCGAGAAAGTGCTGTTTGAAGGCCAGAGTGTACTGGCGCAGGTGATCAAGGATCCCATCGGCAGCAAGGGTGCACGCCTTTCCACGCAACTGAGTTTCGCCGGCCGCCTGCTGGTCTATCTGCCACAAGAAGCACACATCGGCGTATCACAACGCATCGAGAACGAGGAAGAGCGCGAGATCCTGCGCACCCGTCTGCAACAATTGCTGCCAGTCGAACATGGCGGTGGTTACATCATCCGCACTATGGCAGAAGGTTCCACTGACGAGGAGATGCGTGCCGACGTAGCCTATCTGGACAAGTTGTGGAGCAAGTTACAACAACAGGCAAGACAACTGGGCGCGCCCGCCCTGCTATACAAAGAGTTGGATATCAGCCTGCGCGTGCTGCGCGATTTCGTCGGACCGGAAACCACCCGCATACTGATAGATTCCCGTGACACCCACCAGCGCATGCAAGCATTCGCGGCTGATTTCAGTAATGCCGCGCTGGAGAAACTGAGCCATTACATCGGCACGCGCCCTTTGTTCGACCTGTATGGCATCGAGGATGAGATCGAGTCGGCACTGTCCAAACGCGTCAACCTGAAATCTGGCGGCTATCTGATCATCGACCAGACCGAGGCGCTCACCACCATCGACGTGAACACCGGCGGTTTCGTCGGCGGCCGCAACTTCGACGACACGATCTTCAAGACCAATCTGGAAGCGGCACAAGTCATCGCGCGACAGCTGCGCCTGCGCAACTTGGGCGGCATCATCATCTGCGATTTCATCGATATGGACAGTCAGGAACATCGTGACGGCGTACTGGCTGAATTCAGCAAGATGTTATCGATGGACCGTACCCGCATCAACGTCAACGGTTTCTCGTCACTGGGCTTGGTCGAAATGACGCGCAAGCGCACACGGGAGAGTCTGGCCCACGTACTGTGCGAATCCTGCCCCACCTGCCAGGGCCGTGGCGAGGTCAAAACTGCACAGACCGTTTGTTACCAGATCCTGCGCGAGATCCTGCGCGAGGCCCGCCAATTCAATGCCAAGGAATACCGCATCCTCGCCTCACAACAGGTGATCGACCTGTTTTTGGATGAAGAATCACAGAGTCTGGCCCAGCTATCCGACTTCATCGGCAAGCCGGTCTCGTTACAGGTGGAAAATCTTTACAATCAAGAGCAGTACGATGTCATCCTAATGTAGAGGTCGCGCGTTAGTAGGTAGCCTTCCGGTTTTTTGTTTACAAGGATCCGGACCCAAGGCAACAGCAACAGTGCGATTTCAAGCCGGCGACAGCCGGCTTTTTTTTCTGTGTATCATTCCCGTATGCACGCTCCGCGACCGAAATCCACATTCCATAGCACTTGCCTGTGGGCCTTGCTGTGCCTGTCGGGTTCAGCGTGGGGGGCAATAGACAACCCGCTCCCCAAGATGGCCAACTCCGGCATGCAGCAGGCCGATGCCACGCGCGAATACTTCTCACAGCACTTTGTCCGCATGATCACAGGACTGGATCGTTTCTTCGGCGATGAGCGCAACTTCCAGGAAAGCAATCGCAGCGTTTTCCAACTCGACCTCAACGAGCAGATGCTGGCCGGAGGTCAGCGCGAGACCACACTGTCCGGCCGCATCAAGCTGCACCTGCCCTCGACGGAGCATCGCCTGCACCTATTGCTGGAAAGTGATCCGGAACAAAACACCGCCGGCCCCGGTGTCGCCCAGAATCAGGTACAACGTATCGGACCTTTCCGCGCTCCCGGAGAGTACGGTCTGGCGCTGCGCGTGGAGGAAAGTGAAGCACAAGTCTGGCATACCAGTACCGACATCGGCGTCAAGCTGCATGTGCCGCTGGAGCCCTTCGCCCGTGCGCGTGTCAGCCTCGTCGTTCCGATGGGCGAGTGGCGCATGAAGCCGGCTCAATCACTGTATTGGTTTAGTCAGTCCGGGCTGGGTGAAACCACGCAGCTCGACTTCGAGCGCCCCTTGGCACTGCAGACGCTGTTCCGCGCCACCAGCAGCGTGACTTGGCTTCACCAACCGCAACGTTTCGACCTGCAACAGGATTTCACCGTCTTTCACACACTGGACGAGAAACGCGCAGTGCAATACCAGGTCAGCCTGATCGGCGTGAGCAAACCCCAGTCACGCTTGGATGATGCCGTGATGTCAGTGCTGTATCGCCGACAATTGAACCGGCGCTGGCTGTTCTTCGAATTCAATCCGCAATTGCATTTCCGTCATTCGCAAAGCTACGACATGGATCCGCTGCTCTGGCTACGCTTGCAAATCTTGTTCGACGAAGAATAAGGGCGATATAGCGCTCTTTTCATCTGTTGGCTATTTGGCCTCTCCGTTTATCTTGCAACCTCAAATACATGTACAGGTGCCTTATGCTTAACCGTTTCTACATTCTGTTGTTCGCATGCGCGATCAGCTTTGCCCCCAATTCATTCGCCCAGCCGGCACGCGAACACGCCAAGGCGGAAGCTGCGGCCGTCAACGAATTCCTCAATGATCTGGCTGCCAACAACGGCATCTACATGTCGATCCGGCGCATCGAATTCTTCTCGGATCTGGCGAAAGGCCAGCAACCTTTCGCCACCGTCGTCACCTGCTCTGATTCGCGCGTGCACACCAATATGTTCTCGCGTGCACCCGAGGGGCAGTTGTTCATGATTCGCAACATCGGCAACCAGCTCACCACGGCGGAAGGTTCGGTGGAATACGGCGTGCACCATCTGCATTCGCCGGTACTGATGTTCGTCGGCCATTCGCGTTGCGGTGCCATCGCCGCCGTCAGCGGCAACTATTCAAAAGAGTCGGAAGCCATCCGACGCGAGCTGGACACCATCAACATCTCGTCCAACCTCAACAATATGGATGGTGTGCAGGCCAACGTGCATAACCAGGTCAGTGCCGCCATGATCAAGTTCGCGGAAGCAATCGGAAAAAAAGAGCTGGTGGTGATCGGTGCGGTGATGGATTTTGCCGATGACATGCACAGCGGGGCGGGCAAGCTGCACATCATCAATGTGAACGGCGAGAGTGACCGCAGCAAACTGGTCAATGTGAAAAACCTGCTCTCAGAGCGGCACCTGCGCACGCATTGATGCGCACTCAGGGCTGCAGGCAACTTTCCGGATCTACGCTACTGCCGCTGACCGCCACCACCTTGTGACGCGACTGCGCGCCCTGCTTCAGTTCCACCTGTTTCAGCGACACGCCGAAGGTGTCGGCGATGAACCTGCAGAGCGCATCGTTGGCACGCCCCTCTATGGGCGGTGCGGCGAGGCGTATCTTCAATGCCTCACCATGCAAGCCGGACACCTCGCTGCGTTTGGCCCCCGGCTGAACGTGCAGCGTCAGTGTCAATACGTCGCCGTTGCGGCGATACCATACACTCACAGCAAGCGCGTCGCGGCCTGTTCCAGTCCGCCGACCAGCACGATCAGCAACAGCTGGCACAACAGCAGCAGTACCAGTATGGACAGGTCCAGACTGCCAACAGTGGGGATGCGGCGGCGCAGGGGTTGCACGAAGGGCAGATTCACTGCCGACAACAGCGGTGCCAGCGGCGTATGCGGATTGACCCAGGACATGACCGCCTCCAGTAACAAGCTGGCCATCAGCAGATAAAGACTCAGCTTCAACAGCTTGACCAGTGTCCACAGCAATAGACCGATCAGCGGGAAGGTGTCGAAGGAATAGCCCTGCAAGCTAATGAATGCCACGAGGTAGATGAATTCAAAGCCGAAGGCCAGCAACAATGTGGCGCTATCCATTCCAGGCAGTGCAGGCAAGCGGCGACGTAGCGGCAGCACGATGAAATCTGTGATTGCCAGCACGAATTCTCCGATCGGATTGCGCATCGGCACACGCAGCCAGACCGCATGAAAACGGAATATCAATACGGCTGCGAACGGTTGCACCAGCGCATCGACCAGGAATAACAAAGCTTCAGACAGCATCTTCAATCCTTACCCAATTCATCACCTAACTCCTTCGAGCGCGCTGCCGCCGCATGTGCGGCAGCGACGATATGTGCACGCACATTGTTCGACTCCATGCTGGATAACGCATATTCGGTCGTGCCGTTCTTGGAGGTCACGTTGGCGCGCAATGTGGCGACATCCTGCTGGCTGCTATCCGCCAGTTTGGCAGCGCCTATAAAGGTGTCCAGTACCAATTGACGCGACTGCAGTTCATCCAGCCCCAGCTCCTGTGCCGCCTGCTGCATCGCCTCGATGAAATAGAACACATATGCCGGACCGCTACCCGAGATAGCCGTCACACTATCCAGCATCGATTCATCCTCCACCCACAAGGTGGTGCCGACCGCTTCTATGATGGCCTCGGCTCGCTCACGGTTAGTCGCGCTAACAGCTTCAAGCGCGTATAGCCCAGTCACACCGTGTCGGATCAATGCCGGTGTGTTTGGCATGGCGCGCACGATGTTGCCAGTCCCCAGCCAGCGCGCAATGTCATGCGCGCGTATCCCTGCCGCGATGGAGATGACCATCTGTCCGGTGAGCAACGGCGCCAGGTTGCGGCACGTGCTCTGCATCTGCTGCGGTTTCACCGCCAGCAAAATGATCTCGCTAAACGGGATCGCATCGCTCGGGTCTGTCGTGGCGCGCACCACAAAGTCATGATGCAGTTCCTGACAGCGCTTCTCGTCCACCTCTACCACTCGAATCTTGGAAGGTGCATAACCGCGCTTGAGCAAGCCGCCGATCAGAGCCTTCGCCATATTGCCGCCGCCAACAAAGCAGATGTTCATTGTTCGCCTCCGTAGTTTCTGGCACCGAAGATCGCGGTGCCGACGCGCACGATGGTCGCGCCTTCCTGTATCGCTGTCGCAAAGTCATGCGACATACCCATCGAGAGGGTGTCCAGTTGCATGCCCTGCGCATTCAATGTTGCAAGTAATTCGCGCATCTGCACGAATGGTGCTCGCTGCTGCGCCGGATCATCTGTCGGCGCGGGGATCGCCATGAGACCACGCAACTGCAATCGAGGCAACCGTACAAGCTCGCTTGCCAGTTGCGCGACGTCTTGCGGCGCGACACCGCTCTTGCTCGCCTCGCCGCTCACATTGACCTGCAGGCAGATATTCAGGGGCGGCAGAGATTCCGGCCGCTGCGCTGACAAGCGTTCTGCGATCTTCAATCTATCGACAGCATGTACCCATGCGAAGTGCTCGGCGATGGGACGTGTCTTATTGCTCTGTATCGGTCCTATGAAATGCCATTCCAACGGCAGCTCACGTAGGGTCCCGATCTTGTCCAGCGCTTCTTGCAGGTAATTCTCGCCGAAAGCGGTCTGCCCGGCCTGGTAGGCCTCACTTACGGATGCTGCTGGAAAGGTCTTGCTGACCGCCAGCAGACGCACCGCGTCGCGAGGACGTCCTGCGGCTGTTGCAGCTTCTGTTACAGCCCGCCTCACGGCTTGCAAGTTGGAAAGGATTGCAGTCATAATCGGGCGGCCTGCACGATATTGGCGGTTGTTTAACGACTGGGGAATTATATATGGATATCACCGAACTGCTCGCCTTCGGCGTGAAGAACAAAGCTTCCGACTTGCACCTCTCCGCCGGCTTGCCTCCGATGATCCGCGTGCACGGCGATATGCGCCGTATCAATCTGCCCGCGATGGAGCACAAAGAAGTGCACGCCATGATGTATGACATCATGAACGACGGGCAGCGCAAACATTACGAAGAGAACAAGGAGGTGGACTTCTCGTTCGAAGTCCCCAATCTTGCCCGCTTCCGTGTCAACGCATTCATCCAGAACCGCGGCGCCGGCGCGGTCATGCGTACCATTCCCTCCAAGATCCTCACACTGGAAGACTTGAATGCACCGCCCATCTTCAAGACCATCGCCGAGAATCCGCGCGGCATGGTGCTGGTCACCGGCCCGACCGGCTCAGGCAAATCGACGACACTGGCGGCAATGGTGAACCACATCAATGAGAACGATATGGGCCACATCCTGACCGTGGAAGACCCGATCGAATTCGTGCACGAATCCAAGAAGTGCCTGATCAACCAGCGCGAAGTCGGCCCGCACACGCTGTCTTTCAACAACGCGCTGCGTTCAGCTCTGCGTGAAGACCCGGACGTGATCTTGGTCGGCGAGATGCGCGACCTGGAGACCATCCGCCTCGCCATGTCCGCCGCCGAGACCGGCCACTTGGTATTCGGTACCCTGCACACTAGCTCCGCCGCCAAGACCATCGACCGTATCATCGACGTATTCCCTGCCGACGAGAAAGAGATGGTGCGTGCGATGCTGTCCGAATCACTGCGTGCCGTCATCTCACAGACCCTGCTCAAAACCAAGGACGGTAGTGGCCGTGCCGCGGCGCACGAGATCATGCTCTGCACCCCCGCCATCCGTAACCTGATCCGCGAAGCGAAAGTGCCGCAGATGTATTCCGCCATCCAGACTGGCGGCAATATCGGCATGCAGACGCTGGACCAGTGCCTGACCGATCTGGTCAAACGCGGTGTCGTCTCCTCGGGAGAAGCACGCAGCAAAGCGGCCAACAAGGATCTGTTCCCCGGTTAAGCAACCGCTGAGCATCACCGAATCAGGAGCACACCATGGAAAGAAGTCAGGCTACCGAACTTGTACACAATCTGCTGAAAGGCATGATCTCGCAGAAAGCGTCCGACTTGTTCATCACCGCCGGCTTTCCGCCGGCATTCAAGGTGGACGGCAAGATGACGCCGGTTTCCAATCAGATATTGTCACCGCAGCACACGCAGGAACTGGCGCGCAGCATCATGAACGACCGTCAGGCAGCCGAATTCGAAGCCAGCCACGAATGTAACTTCGCCATCAGCCCGCCCGGCATCGGCCGCTTCCGTGTCAATGTGTTCATGCAGCAGCAACGGGTGGGCATGGTGTTGCGTACTATCACCACCAAGATTCCCAGCTTCGAAGAGTTGCGCCTGCCGGAAGTGCTGAAGGAAGTCACGCTCACCAAGCGCGGCTTGGTGATTCTGGTCGGCGGTACCGGCTCAGGCAAATCGTCCACACTGGCCGCCATGATCGGCTACCGCAACTTCAACAGCTTCGGTCACATCATCACCATCGAGGATCCGGTGGAATATGTGCATGAGCACAACAAGTGCATCATTACGCACCGCGAGGTTGGCGTGGACACGGACAACTGGCACAACGCACTGAAGAACACCCTCCGGCAGGCACCGGACGTGATCCTGATCGGTGAGATCCGCGACCGCGAGACCATGGAATACGCCGTGGCCTTCGCCGAGACCGGTCACCTGTGCATGGCCACCTTGCACGCCAACAGCGCCAATCAGGCACTGGACCGCATCATCAACTTCTTCCCCGAAGAACGCCGCGAACAATTGCTGATGGACCTGTCGCTCAACGTCAAAGCGCTCATCTCTCAGCGCCTGATTCCCAAGAAAGACAGCAAGGGCCGTGCCGCTGCGTTCGAGATCCTGCTCAACTCGCCGCTGATCTCCGACCTGATCTTCAAGGGCGAGGTGCATCAGATCAAAGAGGTGATGTCCAAGTCGCGCGAGATCGGCATGCAGACCTTCGACCAAGCGCTATACGATCTGCACGAAGCGGGCATGATCAGCTATGAAGAAGCGTTGAAGAACGCCGACTCGGTGAACGACCTGCGTCTGCGTATAAAACTGGAGAGCAGCGAGACCAAGGATAGAGACGTGATGAGCGGCACCGAACACCTGAAGCTATCTTGATTTAATTTCTCAATAGAAAAGCCGCCCTGAGGCGGCTTTTCTATTTGCGGTTGCTGCCGCTGACGATCTTGTATTCGAACAATCGGCATTCGATCGCACCGTTATACAAAGGCGTTCGTTTGGACGGTGTCAGCCGCATCAACTTGGCGATGCGCAGATCACCCGTAAACAAGTAGGCGCTCCAACCACCGAACTTCTTCTTCAACACATCGCCCAGTTGCGGATACAACGCAGCCAGCTCATCTTCGTCGCCCATACGTTCACCGTAAGGCAGATTGGCAACGAGTATGCCTTCAGCCTCCGGAGGTGATGCTTCCAGCGCATTGCACTGCTTCAAGTCCACCGTCTCACGAATACCCGCCTCTTCCAGATTCTGATGCGCAGCCACCAAAGCATCACCGTACAGGTCGCTGCCGTGCAGCGGCAATTCACACACCGGCTTCTGTGCGGCGATAGCGGCTTCGCGCATCGCAGCCCAAGTCTTGGCATCGAAGTTCTTCAGTTTCTCGAACGCGAAATGGCGCGCGATACCCGGCTGGATGTTGAGTGATATCTGCGCCGCCTCGATCAGGAAAGTACCGCTACCGCACATCGGGTCGAGCAGGGGGATGCCCGGCTTCCAGCCGGTCATCATCAGAATTCCCGCCGCCAGATTCTCGCGCAGTGGCGCGATGTTGGTATGCGTGCGCACGCCGCGCTTGTACAGCGCCTCGCCCGAGGTATCCAGATACAGCGTGAACTTGTCGCCTTCGAAGAAAGCGTGGATGCGCATATCCGGCTCCAGCTTGGCGATGCTGGGGCGCTCCTTCTTCTCGGCGCGAAACTTGTCGCACACCGCATCCTTGATCTTGAGCGTGATGAATTCCAGACTGGTCAACGGGCTCTTGATCGCCGTGACCTTGACCAGCATGGTGTGCTGCACATCGAACCAGCGCGTCCAGGGCAGATCGTAAGTGGCCTGATACACATCCTGTTCATTGCGATACGGCGTCGGCGCCTGCACCCGCCACAGAATGCGCGACGCGAGTCGACTTTGCAGATTGATGCGATAGCAGGTCGGCCAGTCACCCGAGAAGCCGACGCCGCCGTCTGTCGCTTTCACCGCGGTGGCGCCGAACGAAGTCAGTTCATCGGAGAGGAGTTTTTCAAGTCCGCGTGGACAGGTGGCAAAAAAATCAGGCATCTTAGAAAGGCTTCACAACGACGAGGATGACCACTGCCAGCAACACCAGCACCGGCACCTCATTGAAGAAACGGAACCACACGTGACTGCGGATATTGCGGTCTTCGGCGAATACCTTCACCAGATGACCGCAGTAAAGGTGATAAGCGACCAGACCGGCCACGAAGGTGGTCTTGGCATGCAGCCAGCCACCCGTAAAACCATAACCGAACCACAGCCACAGACCGGTGATCACAGCCAGCGCACCGATGGGTGTGACGAACTTGTACAGTTTGCGCTCCATCAGCTTCAGACGTTCCTTCACTGCGGCTTCTTCCGCCATCGCATGATTAACGAAGATGCGCGGCAAGTAGAACAGACCCGCAAACCAGCTCACAACGAAAAAGATATGAAATGCTTTAAGCCATAACATGTTGATAACCTCAAACTCTAATTAACCGCCATGAAATCGTTGATCTTCCAACTCCCGTTTTTCCAATCACCATCTTCAATTAGTCGTATTGTTAACTTACGGGTTGATTTCTCAAATCTTCCCGTTACCTCACATACTGCATATGTATGCATTGTCTGCGAGTACTTGTCCGTACCTCGTTGAATATTGCAGGAGGTCAAATCAGATATCTCTACTAGATCACCATAGTCATGGCTCGCCATGTCAACTATCTCGGCAGGCCTCAATCTGGATTTCTCTCGCAACCACTCAGATGCGTTGCTCTCTAACCTTCCAGAGCTCCATGGTTTCGCAATATCCAATAACGCCGCTTCAATATATTCCTTGGCTGCATTTTCAGAATGATATGCCCGATAGAAAAGGCTTCCTGCGTAAATAATTACAACCACGGCAAGAAACGCGAAAAATTTCATATTCACCTCCGACATTACAACTATCGAAGTAGGTAGTTACCTCGACAATCTACGTCTGAACAAAACCAAAGAAATATAGAAACCGACCAGCGCATAGGTCAGCAGCACACCGATATGCAGCATCGCCTGCGCCGGCACTGCGCCATTCATCAATGGCCGCGCCAGATCCACAGCGTGCGTCAGCGGCAAGGCGGCGGCCAGCGCCTGCAACACCTCCGGCAATTGGCTGACCGGAAAAAAGACGCCGCATAGTAGCATCATCGGTGTGATGACCAGCGTGAAGTAGTACATGAAAAAGTCATACGCAGGGGCCAATGCAGTCATGATCAAACCGACTGCAGAGAAGGCCAGTCCGATGAGCAACACCAGCGGGATCATCCACAGCGACATCAGAGAATTCGTCAGTCCCAGTATCCAGATCACGATGAGCACGGCGATGCCTGACATCAGGCTCTTGGTCGCCGACCAGAGTATCTCCGACAGCACCACATCATCCAGTGTCACCGGCGTGTTCATGATGGCTTCCCAAGTGCGCTGCTCATGCATGCGTGCGAAGGCACCGTACAGCGATTCGAAGCTGGCGCTGTTCATGCTGCTGTAGCACAAGGTGCCTGCCGCAAGGAAAGCGATATAGGAAGTGCCGCCCATCTCCGGCAACAGGCTGCCCAGACCGTAACCCAGACCCAGCATGTAAATCACCGGGTCGGCCAGATGCCCCAGAATGGCAGGCACTGCGACCTTGCGCCACACCAGCCATTGCCTGCGCCAGATGGGGAAGAAGCGCAGCGTCAAACGCGGCAATGCAAAATATTGAACACTCATTTCGACCTATCCTGTTCTACTGCGTCAAAGGCTTCGGCTGGCGACACCACACCCTTGCCGCGCGCATAGACGCAGCCTTTTGACGTACCTTCAGCAGCGACGATATCTCCGCACATGAAGGTATGTGCCATATAAAAATATTTCTCGTCCCAGTACTGCACTACCAGCTTCACCTCGTAACGCTGAAAGATGTTCAGCGGTTTCTTGTAAGTCATCGTGTGCTCTGCGATGACCGGTATCCAGTTGCGCTTGAACATCGCCTTCAACAGACCGCTACGCGCAAACACATCCACACGATTCAAATCACAGATAGTCAGGTAGCGGCCATTGTTCATATGTAAGTTGATGTCGATATCGTTCGGCAACACACGCAAAGAGAGTGCGCTCGTATAGGGCCTCTCCATCCGCGCCATGAAGAAGGAGCGGATGATCACCCACAGCATGCGGAAGATCAGATTCATTCGCGCATCTCTCTTCCGGTCAACTTCAGGAACACATCTTCCAGATTCGCCGGGCGATGCAGATAGCGCAATTCACTCTGCGCTTGCAGATGCGCCACCAGTTTCTGCGCATCCTGCACATAGCAGAACACCGACTCACCGCTCACCTCGTAACGTTGTGAGAATTTGCCTGCATGTTCATTCGCCCACTGTCCGGCTGTCTCGCCGAACACCTCCACCACCTGCGGCTCGATGTTGCTTTCGATGAGCTCGCGCGGCGAGCCCTGACTGATGAGTTTGCCGTTGTCCATCACCGCCAGCCGGTGACACAGGCGCTCGGCTTCGTCCATAAAGTGCGTGGTGAGTAACAGTGTCTTGCCTTGCTTTGTCAGCGCATTCAAGCGCTGCCAGATCAGATGGCGTGCTTGCGGATCGAGTCCTGTAGTCGGTTCGTCGAGGAATACCACATCCGGATCGTTCACCAGCGCGCGCGCCAGCGTTAAACGGCGCTTCATACCGCCGGACAGGGTGGGCACTTTCGCATCACGTTTGCTGGTGAGGCTGGCAAATTCCAGCAGGTCGGGGATGCGCGCTTTGATCTCACTGTCGTGCATACCGAAGTAGCGGCCATACACCAGCAGGTTCTCGGCCACGGTGAAGTCGGGATCAAGGTTGTCCATCTGCGGCACCACGCCCACCTTGATACGCGCCTCGCGTGCGGCCTGCGGCACCGGCAGATCAAGCAGCGTCGCCGTGCCCGCATCCGGCTCGATCAGCCCCAACAATAGGCGCAGTGTGGTGGTCTTGCCCGCACCGTTTGGACCCAGCAGCCCGAAACATTCACCTTTGTGTATGGACAGATCAAGACCATCCACCACACGGTGTCCGGCGTAGGATTTTTGCAGGCCGGAGGCCCTGATTACAGACATGGCTTACTCATTTCCACTAATGAACATTAGTCCACGAAATACACGCAAGGCACGAAATCCGATGCAAGGTTGTTCGTGATTTTCGTGTCTTTCGTGGACTAACAGATTTTTCATTCACAACACCACTCCGCTGAAATGCTTCTTCACGATCTCGCGCAATTGTGTCAGGCGTCCGTGAAAGAAATGTTCTGCTGCAGGCAACACCACGATAGGCAGATGTTGCGGTCGCGCCCATTCCAGCGCATCGGCCAGCGGCACCACATCGTCATGTTCGCCGTGCACAACCAACGTGTCGGGCGACACAGCCGGCATCGCAAAACGCCCGACGGCAGGTGCTGCCAGGATCAGATGTTGCGGCTGCAATTGTTGCGCGGCACGCGCCGCGACATAACCGCCGAATGAGAAGCCGGACAACACGAGAGGCAGATCGCTGCCGAACTGTTCCTGCGCGTATCGCACCACGGCGATCAGGTCTTCCGCCTCCCCTTCACCACCGGTGAACTCGCCATCGCTGGCGCCGACACCGCGAAAGTTGAAACGGAACGCTGCACAGCCCAAGTCGGCAAAGGTCTTGGCCAGCGTCACCGCCACCTTGTTCTCCATCGTGCCGCCCATGGTGGGTAGCGGATGCGCCACCACGGCGATGGCGCGCAGTTCGCCATCCGGCAGGTGCACCACGCCTTCGAGTTGCCCTGCCGGGCCATCCAGATGGAAGCTTTTCAATCCAACTGCCATCAGATCTTCAAGCGCTCCACCACGCGACCATGCTTCAGATGTTCCTCGATGATCTCGTCCAGGTCGCTCTCATCAACGAAGGTGTACCAAGTGCCTTCCGGATAGATCACCAACACCGGGCCATCGTCGCAACGATCCAGACAGCCTGCGGAATTGATGCGGATCTTGTTCTGCCGATCCGAGATGCCCAGCGCCTTGACCTTGTCCTTCACATAGTCGCGCGCCTTCTGCGCACCATGGTTGTTGCAGCAATCACTGCCGTCTTCGCGCTGGTTGGTGCAGAAGAACACATGCTTGTCGAAATACTGGGTCATTGATCTTTTTCCTCCACATTCATGATGCGGCGATGTGCCCAGGCCAAATAGATCAGCAGCAGCACAGGGAACACCGCCGAAGCGATCTGCGACATCCAGTTGAAGTTGCGCAGGTGGCCATAGTGCCAATGATACAAGCGCATGGCGGCAGCGGGTGCGGCACTATCCAATACCCCTGCTGCCAGCGCCAGATACGCGACACTCGTCAACAAAGCTGCCCACAACAACGCCGGACGCGGCAACCAGAAGCTGGCACCCGTCAGTGCCAGCCCCGCCAGCAGTCCGAGCACGGCTTCACCGTTCAACCACAGCATCAAAGCCCAAGACCTCAACAACACCGCCGCCGTGATGAACTTGCCCAGCGCCACCACACTCAACATCAACAACAAAGCTGCCACCACATGGCGTCGTATACGGAACAGGGTCTGCAACAACAATCCGATCAACAACAGATTGCAGGCCACCGCCGCACTCGCCCACAGGCTGAACTGTGACGGTTTGAATGCGGCGATACGCCCTGCTTCTTCGGTGAGGAACACATTGCCCAGCATGGGCAGCGAAGGATTGATCTGCGCGAACATCCATAGCATCACCAGCGCCAGACCAAAATCGACCCCCACGCCGCGCTGGAACAGTTCGATGCGCCACTGCGTGGCACGGGCGAACCAGACCTGTGGCGCGATCCACACCGCCAACGCCGCACCGCACAGCGCCCCCACGCCATTGGTCAACACATCCACATTCGCACTGGCACGTGCCGGCAGATACATCTGCAGATATTCCATCGCCATCGACAGCATCACGGCAACCAATGTCGCCAGCAACACACTGTGCAATGGCCTGAGTCGCGTGCTCAGATTAAGTGCCAGCAACATGCCCAAGGGCAGATAGGCCAACCAATTGGCGACCGCATCGAAGCCCGTGTAGGCTTGGCTCAGCGGCGAAGCGAGCACTTCCACAATGGTCACTTTTGATGCCTGCCAACCCGCAAAAGGTGAGAGGCTGGCATACACGATCATCAGCACATATCCCGCCAGCAGATAGCGGCGCAACAAGGAACGATCATCTTGCAGGATAAGCTTGGACATTAGATATACCCGATGAAAAAGGTCGGGCGCATTTTAGTTGACTCGTAAGTAGGGGTAGTAAAGAATGCGTGCCGCAGTTATAAAAACTATTACGTTCGACGCATCGCACGAGAGGAGATTATGGCATACCTGCACTGGTCCAATGAGCTGGACACCGGGATCGAAGTCATCGACAAACAGCACCGACGCATCGTCGATCTTATCAACGAATTAAACACCGCCAATGAAGGCGGCGACACTACCGTGATCAATCACGTGCTGGGCGAGCTAGTGGACTACACCCTGTCTCATTTCAGTTTCGAGGAAGAGCTTCAAGAGAAGGCGAACTATCCGTTCTACAAAGCGCACAAGCGCGTGCACGAGATCTTCACCAAGCGCGTCGGGGAGTTCCAGCAGCGCGCCGCCAAAGGCGAGAACGTCGCACCGGAACTCCTCTCCATGCTGAAGATCTGGCTGGTCAACCACATCAAAGGCGACGATGCCGACTATGTCGAAGCCGTGGTGAACTCGCTCGGTGTCGAGATCAAGAAATCAGACACCTCGGGCGGCTGGCTGGGCAACACCCTTAAGAAGATATTCGGCTGATTCACTTCGAAGCGGCATCCAGCCGCTTCGCTATCAACCCAGCATCGCCTTAGAACTTTTCATACGGTGCAAGATAGCGCCATTGCGCCATCGGCAACTTTCCCATAGACAAGCGCCCGATGCGCAGGCGGCGCAAACTCAACAATTCCAGACCGACGCTTTCACACATGAAGGCGATCTGGCCAGGCCGTACACCTTTCAACGCGAAGCGAAGCCTAGTCTCGCTCTGACGACTGACCTTGGCCGGCGACAAAGGCCTGTCGTTGAAAGTCAGACCATGATTCAGCAGCTTCAAGCCCTCCTCCGACAACTCACCGGAAATCTCTGCCACATACTCCTGCTCCACCGTCGCCGCCCCATCCACCAATTTGCGCGATACACGAAAGTCCTGAGTGAACACTGACATACCGCTCGCATTCGGCTCCAGCGGCAGACACGGCGTCATGCGCACGAAATGTTGTTGCAGCACTCGGATATGGGAATGATCGTCCGCTGCCTGTGTATCGGCGCACAGCAAGGGTGCCACGGCTTCCTCTTCCAGATCGGCAGGCTGATGCAGCAGGATCGTCACCGGCTCCACCGGCACCGCCTTTGCCGCCGCATCAAGCTCCACTTTCTGATTCGTCACCATGAACTGCGGCAACTCCACCACCTTCCCGTCCACCCTCACCCAGCCACCCGCGATATACAGCTCCGCCTCGCGGCGCGAGCACGCGGTCAATTCGGCAAGACGTTTGGCAAGGCGGACGGGTTCGGTCATGGCAGATACGGCGTGGAATCAAGGCGCGCATTGTAAACGCTCACCCCGCCGTTCCCCTGTAAAATCCGCGCATGACCACCCCCAACACCAACCGCCCGCCGCTGGAAGGCGTCACACTGGAAAAGATCGTCACGCAACTGTCCGAAAGTATGGGATGGGAAGCCATGGCCGATGCCGTGCCCATTCGTTGTTTCACACATGATCCAAGTGTGAAATCGAGTTTGAAGTTTTTGCGGAGGACGCCTTGGGCCAGGGCGAAGGTGGAGGAGTTGTATTTGCGGACGCAACGTTCGCGTTGAGTATTGCGCCATACCGTTCGTCCTGATTACCAGCGACTTGCCGGCTTGCGGGCTTAGTCGATTGGTTAGTAGTTCCATCAGTAGGCGATAGCCGTATCGAAGGATGGGCGAAGCCCGCAGGTTTGCTTTAATTCAAAACCAACACCGTCGGGGGTTGCCCGACAGCAAGTTACTTTTCTTGTCTTGCCAAGAAAAGTAACCCAAAGAAGGCGCCCCCGGTTTGCCGCCCACTTCGTGGGTTCCCTGCGTTGTTGGCTACGACATAACCTAAAGGTTAGTCTTCGCCGCAACAATCCGCGTAGCGGCTTGTTGTCGACTGGTCAGGCGGCTGCGGAACTCGCGCCACGCGCTCAGACAGTCCTCGCCGACTACCCCTGACTCGCCTGTGCTACTCGGCCGCGCACAAGGGAAGGAAGGTCAAAACCCAAGACCTACGTGGGCACTTCGTGCCCACGAGGCTCAGCTTGCATTAAGTATCCATGTGGATACAATGGCGCGCATGTACACCATCGACAAAACCAACGAGTTTTCTGATTGGCTGTCTGCGTTGCGCGACCTGCGCGCCCGAGCCCGCATCGTTAGCCGCATCAAGAGTGCTGAGCATGGCAACTTCGGTGATTGCGAGCCAGTTGGCGAAGGTGTCAGCGAGATGCGCGTCCATGTCGGTGCCGGTTACCGGGTGTATTTCACCCAACGCGAAAAAGTGGTGTACCTGTTGCTGTGTGGCGGCGACAAATCGACGCAGAAGCGCGACATCGCACGCGCCAAAGCCATGCGCAAACAACTTGAGGAGGACTGAACCATGCCCAGCAAAACAACAAAGAAGAAGATTGCCGTTTCCCGCTTCGATGCAGCCGACTACCTCGACAGCGAAGAGATGATCGCCGAATACCTCGCCGCCGCACTTGAAGACAGCAACCCCGATGTATTCCTCTCCGCCCTGGGCGATGTCGCCAAAGCGCGCGGCATGGCGAAGATCGCCAAGGATGCGGGATTGAGCCGCGAGAGTTTGTATAAAGCCCTCGCACCGGGAGCAAAGCCGCGCTATGAAACGGTGAGGAAGTTGATGGATGCGATTGGGGTGAAAATGACAGCGCAGAGTGCTGCACATGTTGGATAGGAAGTTTCTCCCACTCCGTTCGTGCTGAGTAGGCCGCAGGCCGTATCGAAGCATGAACTTGTTCCGCGCGAATCTTTCAAGCAAAAAACAAAACCGTCGGGGGTAGCCCGACAGCTAGTTACTTTTTCTTGCGTCGCCAAGAAAAAGTAACCAAAAAGAAGGCGACCCCAGCTTCCCGCCCCTTCGGGGTTCCCTGCGTTGCTCGAACGGCCGGGCCTCCTCATAAACTCGCACGATCCGCTACGCGGCCACGTGCTCAAACATATTCGTCGGACTACCCCCGCCCGTCCTGCGCTACTCGGCGGCGCACAGGGGAGAGAAAGTCAAAACCCCAAAACCAATAATCAAAAGCTAAACCGTGAGGCGGGCATGGCCCGCCTCACCAACAAAAATCAGCGTGCGCAAAGCGCACACAATACCGCAGTGGATTTTATTTCCCTTGAGCGCCGCCGAGTAGCGCAGGTAAGTCAGGGGTAGTCGGCGAGGACTGTCTGAGCGCGTAGCGCGAGTTCCGCAGCCGCCTGACTTGCCGAGCAACGCAGGGAACCCACGCAGTGGGCGGCAAACCAGGGTCGCCTTTTCTTTGGTTACTTTCTTTTGGCGAAGCAAAAGAAAGTAACTTGCTGTCGGGCAACCCCCGACGGTGTTGATTGATGGGTATCGCTGCGCTCAACCCATCCTACGCTTAATGGCCACTTATCACTTAATCAGAGTTTTCTATATAGCTTCTTATTTATCACAATTAATTTCCGAACTGGAAACAGTAAAAGAAGCGAACCAACTCCTAATGCGATTTCAGACCTGAAAGTAGTAAGAAAATAAAAAAGAGAGCCTCCAATTAGATTGATGGCTTGTGCAACCCAAAGAGATGTTCGAATTTCTTTGTAATAGCTTTGAATGGGGAATTGTCGGAATATGAAATACATACCGAATCCCACCAGAATTGCAAACCACCAAGTTCCGGAGGCTGCGGCGATAAATTGCGGCATCTGACAAGCAATCAATGCTGTAATAACTTTTGTCGATTCCGCAACATCAGGTGGTACATTTCTGTAAATTTTCATTCTAGCCTTGCTGAGTTAATTTTGTTGCGGCAAGCGTAGAGTGCAATAACCAACAGGCATTGCGCCGCATGGATTTTAAGTCAAAACCGTCGGGGGGTTTGCCCGACGGTTTTGGTTTTGACTGGATTCCGGCCTCCGCCGGAATGACGGAGCGCTAGTGCGCCTCATCCCAATTCATCCCCTCCCCCAACCCCACCTCAAGTGGAACCTTGAGTTCAGCCACCCCACACATCAACTCCCGCACCTTCTCCTTCACACGCGATAGTTCAGCATCAGGCACTTCCAGCACCAATTCATCATGTACCTGCATGATCATCTTGGTTTCCAACTTCTCTTGCTCCAGCCAATCCTGCACCGCGATCATCGCCAGCTTGATGAGGTCGGCAGCGGTACCCTGCATCGGTGCATTGATCGCCGCACGCTCCGCCGCCTGACGGCGCATGCCGTTCGCACCATTGATCTCCGGCAACCACAACCTTCTACCGAACCATGTCTCCACAAAACCCTGCGCCTTGGCTTGTTCGCGGGTGTCGTCCATGTAGTGCTTCACGCCGGGATAGCGTGCGAAGTAGACGTCGATGTATTGCTTGGCGGCGCTGTTCTCGATGCCGAGTTGTGAGGCGAGACCGTAGGCGGACATGCCGTATATCAATCCGAAGTTGATGACTTTGGCGTAGCGGCGTTGTTCGCTGCTGACGGCATCGAGTGATACGTTGAACACTTCGGCGGCGGTGGCGCGGTGGATGTCTTCTCCGGCCGCGAATGCTTTGAGCAAACCTTCATCTCCGGACAGGTGCGCCATGATGCGCAGTTCGATCTGCGAGTAGTCGGCGGAGATGATGTGGCTGCCTGCTGGGGCGATGAAGGCTTCGCGGATGCGGCGGCCTTCGGGTGTGCGCACGGGGATGTTCTGCAGGTTGGGTTCGCTGGAAGACAGACGTCCGGTGACGGCCACGGCTTGCGAGTAGCTGGTGTGCACGCGGCCAGTCTTGGCATTCACCATCAGCGGCAATTTATCGGTGTAGGTGGATTTGAGTTTCGCCATGCCGCGATGCTCCAGCAGCAGCTTGGGCAGCGGATAGTCGAGCGCGAGTTCTTGCAACACCTCTTCGTCGGTAGAACGTGCGCCGGTGGCGGTCTTCTTCTTGGAGGGGATGCCAAGTTTGTCGAACAATATCTCTTGCAGCTGTTTGGGCGAGGCGAGGTTAAAGGGCTGGCCGGCCAGTTCGAATGCCTGCTTCTCTATCTCGTTCAAACGTAGGCCCAACTCATGGCTTTGTCGTGACAGTTTGCCGCTATCGATGAGCACGCCGTTGCGCTCCATCTTGAACAGCACTTCACGCACCGGCATCTCGATGTCGCGGTACACCTCGGCCAATCTGCCTTGCAGTTGCGGCGACAGGGTCTGGTGCAGTTGCAGGGTGATGTCGGCATCTTCTGCGGCGTACTTGGTGGCCGTCTCGACATCGACCTGATCGAAGCCGATCTGCTTCGCCCCCTTGCCTGCCACGTCGGTGTAGCTGATGGTGCTCATGCCGAGGTGACGCAGCGCGAGGTTGCCCATCTCGTGCGGTTTGTGCGATTCGATCACATAGGATTGCAACAACGTGTCTTCGGCGATGCCGCGCAGTGCGATGCCGTGATTGGCGAAGATGTGCTGGTCGTATTTCAGGTTCTGGCCGAGCTTCTTATGCGCATCGCTTTCCAGCCAAGGTTTGAGCATCGCCAATGCACGGTCGAATCCGATCTGATCCGGTGCGCCGGGGTAGTGATGCGCCAGCGGCAGGTAGGCCGCTTCGTGCGGCGTTATCGCCAGCGAGATACCAACCAGTTGCGCGACCATGGGGTCGAGGCCGGTGGTTTCGGTGTCTAGGCTCACCAGCGGTGCGGCCATCAGCTTTGCCTGCCATGCCTCAAGCTGCGCTTCGGTAAGGATAGCCTCGTAGTTGGAAGTATCGTTCTGGAACAAGTCTTGCGGGGGTTCCGGCTGCGAGAAGTCGCGCTGTGCGACGCTGCTCGTGGCGCGCTCTTTCTTCGGTGCAGACTCGCCTGTCAGTTCACGCATCAGACTTCTGAAGCCGAAGCGTTCATACATGGCTTTCAGTTTGTCGGTGTCGGCGGCGGGTGCGGCCAGTTCGTCGAAACGTTTGTCCAGCGGCACATCGCATTTCACGGTGACCAGTTGCTTGCCCATGGGCAACCATTCCAGTGCATCGCGCAGGTTGTTACCGACCGCGCCTTTCACTTCATCCGCACGCGCGATAAGGTTGTCCAGCGTGCCGTATTCGGTGAGCCATTTGACGGCGGTCTTGGGACCGCACTTGGTGACGCCCGGCACGTTGTCCACGGTGTCGCCGACCAGCGCGAGATAATCGACGATGCGCTCGGGCGGCACGCCGAACTTGGCGATGACACCCGCGATATCCAGCTTCTCTTCGCTCATGGTGTTGACCCACAGCGTGTTGTCATCCACCAGTTGTGTGAGGTCTTTGTCGCCGGTGGAGATGATGCAGCGTGCACCGTTCTGCGAAGCTTGGCGCGCCAGGGTACCGATCACGTCGTCGGCTTCCACGCCGTCCACCATGATGATGTTCCAACCGGCTGCGGCGATCACTTCATGCAGCGGCTCTACCTGTGCACGCAGATCGTCCGGCATGGAGGGACGGTTGGCCTTGTATTCGGGAAACCAGTCGTCGCGGAACGTCTTGCCCTTCGCGTCGAACACGCAGGCGCTATAATCTGCCGGAAAGTCGGCTTTCAGGCGGCGCAGCATGTTGAGCACGCCTTGGATGGCACCGGTGGGTTCGCCCTGCGGGCTGCGCAGATCGGGCATGGCGTGGAATGCGCGGTAAAGATAGGACGAGCCGTCCACCAATAACAGGGTTTTAGCGAAACTCGCTTCGCTCGTTTTCATAATTAGGGATCCGCAATGAACAATGATATGAAACTGCCGCCGGCGCAATCGCCCGAATTGATGCAATCCAAGGAGTCCTGGCGGGTGTTCGGCATTATGTCAGAATTCGTGTCCGCGACCGAACGCCTGAACAACATCCATCCGGCAGTGAGCATCTTCGGCAGTGCGCGCACGCCGCATGAACACCCCTATTACCAGCTGACGGAAGAGATCGCGCGCCTGTTGTCGGACGCGGGTTTTGCAGTGATCTCGGGCGGCGGTCCCGGCATCATGGAAGCGGCCAACAAGGGCGCATTCTACGGCAAGTCGCCCAGCGTCGGCCTCAACATCCAGTTGCCGCACGAGCAGCACAACAACCCGTACCAGAACATCAGCCAGACCTTCCATCACTTCTTCACTCGCAAGGTGATGTTCGTGAAATTCGCCAGCGCTTATGTGGTGATGCCGGGCGGATTCGGTACGCTGGATGAGCTGATGGAAGCACTGACGCTGGTGCAGACCGGCAAGACGCGGCGTATGCCCATCATTCTGGTCGGCAGCAAGTTCTGGGGCGGACTGGTGGAATGGTTCAAGACTGCGCTGCTGGACGAGAAAGTGATCAGCCCCGGTGACCTCGACCTGATCCAGGTCATCGACGAGCCGGAAGAGGTTGTCGCGGCCATCTTCAAACATTATGAGACACGCGGTTTCGAACCCTCGCAGGCGGAACGCGAGATGCAGCTCAATCTTTAACGTAGAATCGCACACCTTATTGATCGGAAACTATCATGCGCATCCTTACCCTACTCGTCCTGCTCTTCATCGGGCTCAACGTACACGCCGATACCGACACCGCACCCGAGGTGACTATCACCGAGCGGAGTGATACGGTAGTCGAGGAGTATCGTTCCCACGGCAAGCTGTACATGATCAAGATCACCCCAAAGTTCGGTGCGCCCTACTATCTGATCGACGAGCGCGGCGACGGCAAGTTCGCCCGCCAGGACAATCTGGATTCCGGCCTGCGCGTTCCGCAGTGGATCATCAAGACCTTCTGACAGGACACAGGCATGGCAGTTTTCACCAGTGTCTCTGAAACAGACATCACGCATTGGCTTTCGCATTATTCGCTGGGCACCTTGCAGGAATTGCAGGGCATCCCGGCAGGCATCGAGAACACCAACTACTTCGTCACCACCGGCAACGGCCGTTTCGTGCTGACATTGTTCGAGAAGCTCACGCCAGACGAACTGCCGTTCTACCTCAACCTGATGTCGCACCTCTCGCGTCACGGCATCCCCTGCCCGGCGCCAGTCGCCGACCGGGAGAATCAGTTCCTGGGGGAGCTGAACGGCAAACCGGCGTGCATCGTCAGTCGCCTGTCGGGCAAGTCAGTGACACAACCAAGCGCAACGCAATGCTGGTCGGTCGGCGCGATGCTGGGGCAGATGCATATCGCCGGACAGAGCTTTGCCGAGCCGATGGAGAATCCGCGCGGCGCAATATGGCGCGCATCCGCCGCGCAACAGGTGGCGCGCTTTCTGCCGCAGGCGTCCGCGCAACTATTGGCCGATGAAGTCGCCTTGCATGCGGCGCGAGACACCAGCGCTTTGCCGCGCGGTGTGATCCACGCCGATCTGTTCCGTGACAATGTTCTGATGGATGATGACCGCGTCGGCGGCCTGATCGATTTCTATTTCGCCTGCACCGATGTGCTGCTGTACGACGTGGCGATCACACTCAACGACTGGTGCATGCAGGCTGATGGTCAACTCGATGCTGCACGCGCCGGAGAGTTCCTGCGCGCTTATCATGCGGTTCGTCCGTTCACAGCAGCCGAGGCGAGCGCTTGGCCGATGACATTGCGTCTGGCCGCGCTGCGCTTCTGGATATCGCGCCTGTACGACCTGCACCTGCCGCGTGACGGCGAGATGGTCAACGCACACGACCCCGCAGTATTCGAGCGCATCCTGCGCAATCACATCGCCACCGACCAGCCGGTCTGGTTATAGGAGACAACCATGGAGATACGAAAACTCGGTGCCGCGCGCGGCTGGACCTGGATCAAGCAGGGCTTTCAACTATTGATGCGCAACCCCATGCTCAGCATGGGCAGCGCGATCTTATGCGTTTTCTCCGTATTCGTGGCGCTGATGCTGCCTGTAGTCGGAGCATTGCTGGCTGTCGCGCTGATGCCCATCATGCTGGCCGGTTTCATGAACATCTGCCGCGCACTGGAGGAGAACCAGAAGGTGTCTCCCGCGATGTTGCTGGCCGGTTTCAAAAAGCACACTTCCAGTCTGATCGCGCTGGGCGCTTTCCTGATGCTTGGCATGCTGTTCGCCTCGACGGTGATGGTGACGGTGGGCGGCGAATCATTCGCGGCACTGATGGAGCAGATGCATACCGCCCAAGATTCGCAGTTGTTGATGCAGGCCATCGCGGGCGGTGACAGCCGCGTCTCGCTGGCCGTGCTAATCGGTCTGACTCTGATGCTGGCGCTGGTGGTGGCTTGGCAATACGCCCCCATCCTGGTGTTCTTCAGCGGCGTCTCGCCGTGGCTGGCGCTGCGCGCCAGCTTCGTGGGCACGCTGCGCAACATAATCCCCTACACCGTGTACAGCCTGATCATGCAGCTGCTCACCGTGTTGCTCGGTATCCTGCCGTTCGGCATCGGCATGCTGCTGTTGTTACCGCTCGGCCTGACCTCGCTATATGTCAGCTATCGCAACATCTTCCCCTGGCTGGATGAAACCGATCCCGCGATCGCAGCCTATGAGACGGAATCTACTCAATGAATTTCAATCCCAGCCCTGAAGCCAGACGACTGGCGCGCTCACCGCACAACATCTTCATCATCGGCTTGTTCGCTTTCGATCTGTTCATGACACCCGCCGTGCTGGGTTTGAAACTGGGCATGATCAGTCTGCTGATCCCGTTGTTCTTCTCTGGGTCATTGATGGCCTACATCAATTGGCGCAGCAAGCAAGATACAGTTTGGTTCGTACAGATGCACTGGCGACTGGCGTGGACACGCTGCCGTATCCTGATCATCGGTTATGCGATATCTGCCGCACTGATCCTGTTCGCATGGCTGCTCAGCCAGATCGCTAGTGACCCGCACATGGCGAGCATCGTTTGGACGGCACTCACCCGTATCGCGCTGATGCCGACGCTGATCATCGTGCTGGTCACTTCGGTGATGGCATTCTCCGCCGACTCCATGGCGGACAAAGGCGAATTGCCGGACAAGCTGGTGGCGAAGTTTCCGCCACCCGAAAACACTACTCAGGACTGATTGAACTCTTCGTATGCGGCCAACACTTCCGCCGCATACATCAAGGATGGGCCGCCACCCATATACACCGCAACTGCCAGCATCTCGTTGATCTGCTCGCGCGTCGCGCCCAGCTTCACCAAGCTACGAACATGAAAACCGATACAACCTTCGCAGCGCGTTGAAACAGCAATCGCCGTGGCGATCAATTCCTTTTGCAGCGCGCTCAGCACGCCCTCTGACATGGCGGATATCGCCATTGAGTCGAATCCCGCCATCGGCGTCTGCGCTTCTTTGCGGAAGGTGGTCAGCTCTTTGCTGATGCCACGCGTGATCTCTTTGTACGATTTGCTCATCACCATCTCCTCGGTTGAATCATCTGTCTATCAGTCTTGCTTCACGAATACAGCTGCTTGACCCTTATACATGCCTTCCGCATCCAGCAAATTCCATATCGTGCAATCGGTGATCATGAACCTGCGACCGCTCTTCGCTACGCGCATACCTGAGTAACCGTCTATGAATCCATGCTGCGCAACCTTGGCCAAAGCCTGCTCACGCGCTTCCTGTGCCACGGGTTCAGCAGATAAGCGCGAAGGCAATTGCACGAATTCCTCGAAGCTCATCTCGAAATGCTGCAAGGCATATCGGTTGCCGTAGAAGAAGATGGGATCGGCTTCCGTGCCGTGCGCCACGATGGCGAACGGTGCATGCCACATTGCTTCGCGCAATGCATGCTCGTCAAGCGGCATCTCTGGTAGTAACGGTTTACCGGTCAGGCGCTGAAAACTCTCCGCGATCAGCCGCAGACGTGCATCAGATGGGCGTGAGCTTGGCATATTCGAGTGCCAGCCATTTGCTGCCGGCACGTTTGAAATTGACCTGCACGCGGCCTTCGTTGCCACTGGCTTCCGTATCAGTCACCACGCCCTCGCCGAACTTCTGGTGGAACACCGCCTGGCCGATGCGCCATGCAGACTTGGGTGAAGGGGGGGCGGGAATGCTGGGCGCACCACCGAATGCGGAGATATAACTCTCGGTCTCGCGACGACCGTTATCGAAGGTCTTGCGCGCGGTGAAGCGCGGGGTGATCCAATGCAGTAGCTCTTCCGGCAGCTCGCGCAAGAAGCTCGATACCGTGCTGTAGTTCGTTTTCCCATGCAACATGCGGCTCTGCGCGCAAGTGAGATACAGACGGCGACGTGCGCGCGTGATCGCCACATACATCAGGCGCCGCTCTTCATCCAGGTCACCGTTGTCGATGCTGTTCTGATGCGGGAACAGGCCTTCTTCCAGTCCGGTGATGAACACGGTGTGGAACTCCAGACCTTTGGCGGCGTGCACCGTCATCAGATGCAATGCATCCTCGCTGTCGCCCGCCTGATGCTCGCCCGATTCCAGTGAGGCATGCGTGAGAAAAGAGGTAAGGCTATCGTCTTCGTTCTCGTGCACGAACAGCGTGGCCGAGTTGATCAACTCGTTCAGGTTCTCCAACCGCTCCTGCGCCTCGCGTTTCTTGGCTCCGGTCTCGTTCTGGTAGTGCGGCACCAAGCCACTGTGCTCCAGCACATGCTCCATGATTTCGGGCAACGGAAGACCTTTGGTCGCGCTGCGCAAGGCTTCGATGATGCCGACGAAGGCGGTTATCTTGCCGCCCGCGCGTGCCGCCGCGTCCCACAAAGTGGTGTTGTATTGCTTGGCGGCTTCCTGCAATTGTTCGATGCTGCGCGCGCCGATACCGCGCGTGGGGAAGTTGATGATGCGCAGCAATGCGTTGTCGTCGTCGGTGTTCTCCATCAGACGCAGATATGCCAGCGCGTGTTTGATCTCTTGCCGCTCGAAGAAGCGCAGCCCGCCATACACACGATACGACAGGCCCGCCGATACCAGCGCATGTTCCAGTACGCGCGATTGCGCGTTGGAGCGATACAGCAAAGCCATCTCGGTGAGGTTCACGCCTTCACGGTTGAGCTGCTTGATCTCTTCCACGATAAAGGCGGCTTCGTCCACATCGGTGCCCGCCTCGTACACGCGAATCTGCTCGCCCTTGTCAGCGTCGGTCCACAGGTTCTTGCCCAAGCGTTCGCGGTTGTTGGCGATCAGTGCATTCGCCGCATCGAGGATGTTGCCGTGCGAGCGATAGTTCTGTTCCAGCTTGATCACGCTCTCCACATGGAAGTCGCGCAACAGCTCCTGCATGTTGCCTACGTTCGCACCACGGAAAGCGTAGATGGATTGGTCGTCGTCACCGACTGCAAACAGTGCATTGCTCTGCCCAGCCAGCAACTTCAGCCAGCGGTATTGCAATGGATTGGTGTCCTGGAACTCGTCCACCAGAATGTGTTTGAAACGCTCCTGATAGTGCTCACGCAGTGCCTGATTGCGCGCCAGCAACTCGTAGCAACGCAACAGCAACTCGGAGAAATCCACCACGCCTTCGCGCTGACATTGCGCGTCATATTCGGCGAACACTTCCACCTTGCGCCGCGTGTAGGGATCGTAGGCTTCCACTTCATGCGCGCGTAGGCCCTGCTCCTTGCTGCCGCTGATGAAGTGCTGCATCTCGCGCGGCGGATATTTCTCATCGTCCACGTTCATCGACTTCATCAGACGCTTGATGGCAGACAGTTGGTCGCCCGAGTCGAGGATCTGGAAAGTCTGCGGCAGGTTCGCCTCGCGGTGATGTGCGCGCAGCATGCGGTTGCACAGGCCGTGGAAAGTACCGATCCACATGCCGCGCGTATTGATCGGCAACATCGCGGACAAGCGTGTCACCATCTCTTTGGCTGCTTTATTGGTGAAAGTCACCGCCAGCAAACCGTGCGGCGAGACTTGCCCGTTACTGATGAGATAAGCAATGCGCGTAGTCAGCACGCGCGTCTTGCCGCTGCCCGCGCCTGCCAAGATCAGCGCAGACTGGGCAGGGAGTTCGACGGCGGCACGTTGTTCGGGATTGAGGCCGGAAAGCAGGGAAGAATTCATCTTTAGATTATCCCACAGCCAAGCGTGCCTTTCCCCCCAAACAAAACGGGGAAGCATCTCTGCTTCCCCGCCTGTGTGATGCTTGGAATCGTGTTGCTTACTTCTTGTTCTTCTTCTCGATCATCTCGTGCATGATCGGCGAGAGGATGATCTCCATCGCATGGCTCATCTTGCCGCCGGGCACCACCATGGTGTTGGCACGGGACATGAAAGAGTTGGGGATCATGGACAGGTAGTAAGGGAAGTCCACGCCTTTCGGGTTGCGGAAACGGATGACCACGAAGCTTTCGTCCGGAGTCGGGATGTCGCGCGCGATGAAAGGATTGGAAGTATCCACGGTCGCCACACGCTGGAAGTTGATGTCAGTGTGGGTGAACTGCGGGGTGATGTATTTGATGTAGTCCGGCATGCGACGCATGATGGTATCCACAGTCGCTTCGGCGGAATAGCCGCGCTCTGCCTTGTCGCGATGGATCTTCTGGATCCACTCGAGGTTGACCACCGGCACCACGCCGATGCCGAGGTCGACAAACTTGCCAGCGTCAACGCCCTTGGCTTCATCTTTGGCCAGACCGTGCAGACCTTCGTAGAACAACAGGTCAGAACCGGATTCGATATCTTCCCAAGGTGTGAACACGCCGGGTGTCAGATCAGTCAGACCGAAGTGCTTGTTGTGCTCAACGGCTTCAGGTTCGCTGTGCACGTAGTAGCGACGCTTGCACATGCCGGTCTCGCCGTATTGCTTGAACATCTCTTCGATCTTGTCGAAGTGGTTGGCTTCAGGGCCGAAATGGCTGAAGCTGTGATTGCCGGCCTTGGTCGCTTCGGCTGCCGCTGCGCGGAAAGCCATGCGGTCCAGGCTGTGCAGGCTGTCGCCTTCGATCACAGCGGCGCTGATCTTTTCTCTGCGGAAAATGTTCTCAAATGCGCGCTTAACGGTGGTTGTACCGGCGCCGGAAGAACCGGTGACGGCGATGACTGGGTGCTTGGTGGACATAGGTTCTCTCTCCTGAAAACGATATGGATAAAATTTTTGGAAGCGGATTCTACCTTGTTTCGGTTCCGGTAGCGAGGTGCGGCGGTGGCACGTCGTTGTCGCTATAATGCCGGACCTGTAATCTCAAGCCACCCATCCCCCCGACTATGCAACAACACTATTCACCCAAAGACATCGAATCCGCCGCCCAGCAAGAGTGGGAGGCCGCGCAGGCATTCAAAGCCGACGAGCACAGCAGTAAGCCAAAATACTATTGCCTGTCTATGTTCCCTTACCCGTCGGGCAAGCTACACATGGGCCATGTGCGCAACTACACCATCGGTGACGTGCTGAGCCGCTATCACCAGATGAAGGGCTTCAACGTGATGCAGCCCATGGGCTGGGACGCTTTCGGTCTGCCTGCCGAGAATGCCGCCATGGCGAACAACGTGCCGCCGGCCGCATGGACCTATTCCAACATCGAATACATGAAGCAGCAGCTCAAGTCACTGGGCTTGGGGGTCGACTGGTCGCGCGAAGTGACCACTTGCAAGCCGGGCTATTACCGCTGGGAACAATGGCTGTTCACCCGCCTGTTCAAAAAGGGTGTCATATATAAGAAGACCTCCGTGGTGAACTGGGACCCGGTGGACAACACCGTGCTGGCCAACGAGCAAGTGATCGACGGCCGCGGCTGGCGCTCCGGCGCGGTGGTCGAGAAGCGCGACATCCCCATGTATTTCTTCCGCATCACCCAGTATGCCGATCAACTATTGGGCGACCTCGACCAGCTGGACGGCTGGCCGGAGCAGGTGAAAACCATGCAGGCCAACTGGATCGGCAAGAGCTATGGCGTGCGCTTTGCCTTCCCCTATGGCGCTGATGAGAAGTTGTGGGTGTACACCACCCGCGCCGACACCATCATGGGCGTGACCTTCGTCGCCGTGGCGGCCGAACACCCGCTGGCGACCCAGGCCGCACAAAGCAACCCTGCCCTCGCTGCCTTCATCGAAGAATGCAAACACGGTAGCGTGGCCGAAGCGGACATCGCCACCATGGAGAAGAAGGGTATGGACACCGGCCTCAAGGTGACCCACCCGCTGACCGGCGAACAAGTGCCGGTATGGGTCGGTAACTATGTGCTGATGGGTTACGGCGAAGGTGCCGTGATGGCGGTACCGGCACATGACGAACGCGATTTCGGCTTTGCCAAGAAATACGATCTGCCAATCAAACAGTCCATCCAGGTCGAGGGCGAGACCTTCACCACCGATGCTTGGGCTGAGTGGTATGGTGACAAAGATCAAGGTGCGTGCATCTATTCCGGCAAGTACGACGGACTCAAGCACGACGCAGCCGTGGATGCCATCGCCGCCGATCTCGCTGCCAAAGGCTTGGGCGAGAAGAAGACGCAATACCGCCTGCGCGACTGGGGCATCTCGCGCCAGCGCTACTGGGGCTGCCCCATCCCCATCATCCACTGCCCGACTTGCGGCGATGTGGCCGTGCCGGACGAACAGTTGCCGGTAGTGTTGCCGGAGGACGTGGTGCCGGACGGTGCCGGCTCGCCGCTGGCCAAGATGCCCGAGTTCTACGAATGCACTTGCCCGCAATGCGGCGGCCAAGCCAAGCGCGAGACCGACACCATGGACACTTTTGCGGAGTCGAGTTGGTACTACGCGCGCTATGCCAGCCCGCAATGCGACACCGCCATGGTGGACAAGGCCGCCGCCGACAAATGGTTGCCGGTGGATCAATACATCGGTGGTATCGAGCACGCCATCCTGCACCTGCTCTATGCACGCTTCTTCCACAAACTGATGCGTGACGAAGGTTTGGTGCAGGGCGACGAACCGTTCAAGAACCTACTCACGCAAGGCATGGTGGTGGCACCGACTTTCTATCGCGAAGAGCCTAACGGTAAAAAGCTGTGGATCAACCCGGCTGACGTGGATGTGGAAGTCGATGCCAAAGCGCGCCCGCTCGGCGCGACGCTGAAGACCGACGGCCAGCCGGTGATCATCGGCGGTACCGAGAAGATGTCCAAGTCCAAGAACAACGGTGTCGATCCGCAGGCCATCATCGATGCCTACGGCGCAGACACTGCGCGCCTGTTCATGATGTTCGCCGCACCACCCGACCAGCAACTGGAGTGGTCGGATGCGGGCGTGGAAGGTTCGTTCCGCTTCCTCAAGCGCGTGTGGAAAGCGGTGCACGACCATGTCGAGCAAGGCGTGGTCGCTTGCTATAAAGATGGCGAGTTGAGTGCCGCCGCCAAAGCGATGCGCCTGCAACTGCACCAGACCATCCAGAAGATCGACGACGACTACGGCCGCCGCAAGACCTTCAACACCGCCATCGCCGCGACCATGGAGTTGCTCAATGCGCTGGGCAAGTTCGACGAAGACACGCCGGTCGCGCGCAGCGTGGCGCAGGAAGTGCTGGAGAACGTGGTGCTGCTGCTCAACCCTATCGTGCCGCACATCGCAGAATCCTTGTGGACTTCTTTGCGTCCCGGCACCCAGTTGCGTGCACAGACTTTCCCGCAAGCCGATGCGGCCGCACTGGTGCAGGACGAGATCGAGATGATGATCCAGGTGAACGGCAAACTGCGCGGCAAACTATTGGTCTCCAAGGATGCTGACAAGGCCAGCATCGAACAGCTCGCACTTGCGCACGAGGCAGTACAGCGTCATCTCGAAGGTGCCAGCCCGAAGAAGATCATCGTGGTGCCGGGTCGTCTGATCAACGTGGTGGCTTGAATATGAAATCCCTGCGCAATGTCTTGTTGTCCCTTTCGCTGCTGACGCTGGCCGCCTGTGGCTTCCATCTGCGCGGTAGCGACCTGCAGGATGTGCGCTTCGGTTTCAAATCGGTCTATCTCAAGACGCAGGGCGAAACGCCCTTTGTCATTGAACTGCGCCGCACCTTGAGCAAGAACAAGATGGAACCTGTCGCCACGCCAGATCAGGCCGAGCTGATCCTGGAGGTCGTGTCCGAGAACACCACCAAGCAGATCCTTTCGCTGTCCGGCAGTGGTCGTGTGCGTGAATATCAGCTGGGATATCGCGTCTCCATGCGCGCCTATGACCTGCAACAAGTCGAATGGTTACCGCCGGACGATGTGCAACTGAATCGCGTGCTGGCTTATGACGACGCGGTGATTCTGGCTAAACAGCAAGAAGAGGCGCAACTGTACAAAGACATGCGCGCCGATGCTGTGGCACAGACAGTACGCCGCTTGATGCGGGCCAAGCCACAGCCGCAAGAATAAACATGAGGTTCCCGTGAATATTTCCAGTGAGGATCTGCCGCGTCATCTGGCCAAGGGCTTGGGTTCGCTGTATGTGATCCACGGTGAAGCTTTATTACTCGCCATTGAGGCGGCCGATGCCATTCGCGCCGCCGCGCGCGCCGCCGGCTACGATGAACGCGAGGTGCTGATCGCCGACCAGGGTTTCAAATGGTCAACGTTACGCAATAGCGCACAAAGCATGTCGCTGTTCTCGGCGCGCAAAGTGATCGATCTGCGCATCCCCACCGGCAAACCCGGCGTGGAAGGCGCGCAAGCCTTGCAGGATCATTGCGAGAATCTGAACGCCGACACATTGACGCTGATATCGCTACCCAAGCTGGACGGCACGGCCATGAAGAGCAAATGGTTCACCGCACTGGCCCAGCACGCCACCGTGATCAGTGCGGATGAAGTGGCTATCAATGCGCTCCCTATTTGGATCGCCGGTCGACTGAAGCGTCAGGAGCAAAGTGCCGATGCCGACACGCTGGCCTTTCTTGCGCAAAAAGTCGAGGGCAATCTGCTGGCCGCGTTCCAAGAGATACAGAAACTGGCTTTGCTGTTCCCTGCCGGACCGCTCAGCTTCGAACAGGTGAAGGACTCGGTGATGGACGTGGCGCGCTACGACGTATTCAAGCTATCCGAAGCGATGCTGGCGGGCGATGCGGAACGCTATGTGCGCATCCTCGAAGGTCTGCGCGCCGAAGGTACGGCGACTGTGTTGATCTTGTGGGCAGTGGCAGAAGATATCCGCGCGCTAGCCAAAGTATCTCGTGCGGTGCAGCAGGGTAGCAATCTATCCAGTGCTTTACGTGAAGCACGGGTGTGGGGTATTCGCCAGAAACTGGTGGAGCGAGCGGCACGCCGTTTCAACCCGACTTTCGCCGAGCGTGCGTTGAAGCAGGCCGCCCTGATCGACCGTCTGGTAAAAGGTCTGCGCCAAGGCGATGTGTGGGATGAGTTGCTTCAGCTCGGCGTGCGTTGCGCACGGGCGGGTGCGCGATGAGCGAAGTGTTGCTGGTGGTCACCACATTGCCGGATCGCGCCACGGCGGAACGAATCGCCGAAGCACTGGTCACAGCCCGCGTTGCGGCTTGCGTCAATGTGCTGGCCGCATGCACTTCGGTCTATCGCTGGCAGGGAAAGATAGAACGTGCGGGTGAAGTGCCTATGCTGATCAAAACCACACGCGACACCTATGCGAAACTGGAAGAGACTTTACGCAGCATGCATCCCTACGATGTGCCGGAGATCGTCGCGCTGCCGGTGACAGCCGGCTTGCCGCTCTATCTGGATTGGGTGACTCAGGAAACCAAGCTAAACCAAGGATAAAGAATGTTACGTCGTCTGTTTTTGCTAGCTCTGTTATGCATCGCACCACTGGTACAAGCCGATATGCTCTCGTTCGGCAGCAAGCCAAAATTTCTGCCGCCTGATCAGGCTTTCAAGCTGGAAGTGCGCCCGCTCGATCAACGCACTTTGATCGCCAGTTTCAACATCACGCCAGGTTATTACCTGTATCGCGACAAGACCACCTTCAGCTTGGGAGAAGGCGCGGCCAAGATCGCGCAAGTCTCTCTGCCGCAAGGTGAGACCAAGGACGACCCCAACTTTGGCGTGATGAAAGTGTTCCATAACAGCTTCCAGGCCGAGATCGCACTGGAGGGTGTCGACCCCAAGTTGCCATTGGTGCTCAACGCCAGCTATCAGGGCTGTAGCGATGAGGGTCTGTGCTACCCACCCATCGAGAAGACGCTTACCGTTGAACTGCTGACTACTGTCAGCGCCGCATCCACCCCTCTCGCCCCCATCACCGAGAATGAGAATTCACAGATCGCGCGCTTGTTCAAAGACGGCAACTTCTGGCTGATCATCGCCAGCTTTCTGGGATTCGGCCTGCTGTTGTCGCTTACGCCCTGTGTGTTCCCGATGATCCCCATCCTGTCCGGCATCATCGTCGGTCGCGGACACCAGATCACCCACGCCCATGCCTTCCTGCTGTCGCTGGCCTATGTGCTGGGCATGGCCATCACCTATGCTGTAGCGGGTGTGGCTGCCGGTTATTCCGGAGAGCTGATCTCCAATACATTGCAAACCCCTTGGGCGCTGGGTGGCTTCGCCGCCATTTTCGTCGTGCTGTCACTGTCCATGTTCGGCCTGTATGAATTGCAACTGCCTGCCGCGCTGCAAAGCAGGCTGACCAGCACCAGCAACAGGCTGCATGGCGGCCACCTCACCGGCGTGTTCGCCATGGGCGCATTGTCCGCCATCATCATGGGCCCCTGTGTCGCCGCTCCGCTGGCGGGCGCCTTGCTCTATATCAGCCAGACACATGATGCCGTGTTGGGCGGTAGCGCCCTATTCGTGATGGGACTGGGCATGGGCGTACCGCTGCTGATCATCGGCACTTCCGCAGGCACCCTGCTGCCCAAGGCCGGACCGTGGATGGAATCCGTGAAGCGCTTCTTCGGCGTACTGATGCTGGCACTGGCGATCTGGATCGTCGCGCCGGTCATCCCTGTCGCCGCGCAGATGCTGGCCTGGGCGGCACTGCTGATCTTCTGCGCCATCCATCTGCACGCACTGGATCCGCTGCCGGTCAATGCGCGTGGCCTCAAGAAGCTGGGCAAGGCGCTCGGCATCCTCGCCTTACTGCTGGGCGTGGCTTATCTGATCGGGGCGCTGTCGGGTGCGCGCGATGTACTACGTCCGCTGGGTACGCTGCAAACAGGTGCAAGCACAGTGGTGGCGACCGATAACTCCAGCCACTTCGAACGCGTGAAAGGTTTAGCCGCGCTGCAAGCGCGTGTGGCACAGGCAGAAGGCAAGGTGGTGATGTTGGACTTCTATGCCGATTGGTGCATCTCGTGCAAAGAGATGGAGCGTTTCACCTTTAGCGACCCAGCCATCCAGTCGCGCATGAGTAAAGCCTTACTGTTACAAGCCGACGTAACTGCCAACGATGCGGAGGATAAAGCCCTGCTGCAGCACTTCCAGTTGTTCGGCCCGCCGGCCATCCTGTTCTTCGATAAACAGGGACGCGAGCAAGCCGATCAGCGGGTGATCGGTTATCAGGATGCACAACAATTCGGCAACTCACTCTCTAGCGCGGGCCTATGATCCTGATTACGCTCAACTTCACCGAACTGATGGACAAAGTTCCCTATTTTGCGGCAAACTGCGCGCCATGAAACACGTCCTCGTCCTTCACGGCCCAAACTTGAACCTGCTCGGCACACGCGAGCCGGAAGTTTATGGTCGCGTCACGTTGAGTGATATTAACGTCAAGTTGACGGCACAAGCTGAAAAGAGCGGTGTCAAGCTGGATCACTTCCAGAGCAATACCGAAGGTATGCTGGTTGACCGCGTACAACAGGCGCGAGCTGACGGCACAGACTTCATCATCATCAACCCGGCCGCATTCACCCACACTAGCGTCGCCCTGCGCGATGCGCTGGCGGCAGTCGACATCCCTTTCGTCGAGGTTCACCTTTCCAATGTGTTCGCCCGTGAGGCGTTCCGCAAGGAATCGTATTTCTCTGACATCGCCGTCGGCGTGATCAGCGGTCTAGGGGCAACCGGTTACGAACTCGCTTTGCAATTCGCACTACAACATTCTGTAAGGAGCTAAAAAATGGATCTGCGCAAACTGAAGACACTGATCGAACTGGTAGAGAACTCGGGCATCGCCGAGCTGGAACTAACTGAAGGCGAAGAGCACGTGCGCATCTCGCGCGCCAGCTCCATCGCCGCACCGATGCAGCATGTATATGCCGCCGCGCCTCAGCATGCCCCCGCACCTGCCGCTGCACCCGCTGTAGCTGCTGCCCCCGCCGAGCCCGCCCAACCGGAAGGCCACGTGGTCAAGTCGCCGATGGTCGGCACTTTCTACCGCGCACCGTCCCCGGGCGCGAAGTCTTTCGTCGACATCGGCTCCAGTGTGAATGCCGGCGACACCCTATGCATCATCGAAGCGATGAAGCTGCTGAACGAGATCGAAACCGACAAGGGCGGCGTCATCAAAGCCGTGCTGGTCGAAAACGGTCAGCCGGTCGAATTCGGCCAACCTTTGTTCATCGTCGGTTAACACATCATGGCCGTGTTCGAACGTAAACCCCGAACGACTGCGCCGGAGAAGCCCGTTATGTTTGAAAAGATCCTTATCGCCAATCGCGGCGAGATCGCATTGCGTGTCCAGCGCGCCTGCCGCGAAATGGGCATCAAGACCGTCGCCGTACACTCCGAGGCCGACGCAGAAGCCAAATATGTGAAGCTGGCCGACGAGTCGGTATGTATCGGTCCTGCGTCTTCCAGCCTGAGTTACCTGAGTGTCCCCGCCATCATCAGCGCGGCGGAAGTCACCGACGCGCAGGCTATCCACCCCGGCTACGGTTTCCTGTCCGAGAACGCCGACTTTTCCGAACGCTGTGAGAAATCCGGTTTCGTCTTCATCGGCCCCCGCGCCGAGACCATCCGCCTGATGGGCGACAAGGTCAGCGCCAAGAACGCGATGAAGAAAGCAGGCGTACCCTGCGTGCCCGGCGTGGACGGCGCACTGCCTGACGACCCTGCAGAGATCATCAAGATCGCCAAGTTCATCGGTTATCCGGTGATCATCAAGGCAGCCGGTGGCGGCGGCGGACGCGGCATGCGCGTGGTACACACCGAAGCGGCGCTGCTGAATGCCGTGACCATGACCAAGACCGAAGCCGCTGCGGCCTTTAACAATCCCATGGTGTACATGGAGAAGTTCCTGGAGAACCCGCGCCACGTCGAGATCCAGATCCTGGCCGACCAGCATGGCAATGCCGTGTATCTGGGAGAACGCGACTGTTCCATGCAGCGCCGCCACCAGAAGGTGATCGAGGAAGCGCCTGCACCGGGCATCGACCGCAAGCTGATCGCCAAGATCGGCGAACGTTGCGCCGAAGCCTGCCGCAAGATCAACTACCGTGGCGCAGGCACCTTCGAGTTCCTTTACGAGAACGGCGAATTTTTCTTCATTGAGATGAACACCCGCGTGCAGGTCGAACACCCGGTTACAGAAATGATCACCGGCGTCGACATCGTGCAGCAGCAGATCCGTGTCGCGGCCGGCGAGAAGCTACCGTTCCGCCAGAAGGACATCCAGTTCCGCGGCCACTCTGTGGAATGCCGCATCAATGCCGAACATCCTTACACCTTCGTACCGTCGCCGGGTCGCATCACCAACTGGCATGTGCCGGGCGGCCCCGGCATCCGCGTCGATTCGCATGTGTACAACAACTACTTCATCCCGCCACATTACGATTCGATGATCGGCAAAGTGATCTCCTATGGCGACACCCGTGATCAGGCCATCGCACGTATGCGCACTGCCCTGTCCGAGATGGTAGTGGAAGGTATCCAGACCAACATCCCGCTACATCAGGAGCTGATGAACGACGCAGCTTTTGTGCGTGGCGGTACCAGCATCCATTATCTGGAACACAAGCTGGCGGAACGAACCAAAGGTAAATAAGGCATGTCTTGGCTAACGCTGTCAGTCCGGGCGGAAGCCAGTCATGCCGAGGCATTGAGCGAGTCGCTGCTGGCGCATGGCGCGTTGTCGGTAGACATGCTCGATGCCGATGCCGACACGCCGGATGAACAGGCCATCTTCGGCGAACCCGGCGAGCCGACCTCCAGCGTGTGGCAGCACAACCTGATCAATGCCCTGTTCGAAGCAGATGCCGATGTCGAATCCATCCTGCATACCTGCTACGATGAACTGGGCATCACCGCACCAGCCGAGCACAGTATAGAGACACTGGAAGAGAACGACTGGGTGCGTCTCACCCAGTCACAGTTCGACCCTATCCGAATCAGCGACCGACTATGGATCGTGCCAACCTGGCACGAAGCCAGCGACCCTTCCGCTATCAATATCGCATTAGACCCGGGGCTTGCTTTCGGCACCGGCAGCCATCCCACTACGCGCTTGTGTCTTCGCTGGCTGGACAGCCACATTCAAGGCGGTGAAACGGTGCTGGATTACGGTTGTGGTTCCGGCATCCTCGCTATCGCCGCAATGAAACTGGGCGCAAGCAGCACCGTGGGCGTGGATATCGATCCGCAAGCGGTGATCGCCAGCCGCGACAATGCCGAAGCCAACCATGTTCAAGCTGATTTCTTCATCCCGGATGGCGTCCAGCTCACACAATATGATGTGGTGGTCGCCAACATCCTCACCAATCCTTTGCGCGCGCTGGCGCCACTGTTGTCGAACGCGGCCAAGCCTAGCGGACGCATCGTATTGTCTGGCATCCTCGCCGAGCAGGCGGATGAAGTGATGCGCATCTATGCGCAATGGTTCGACTTCGCACCGGCGGTGATCGAAGACGGCTGGTGTTGCCTGTCCGGAGTGAAGCGATGAACGACACCACGCTCTGCCCGCAATGCGCCACCCGCTTCAAGGTAAGCGAAGAACAACTCGACGCGCATGATGGCTTGGTGCGCTGCGGCCGTTGCCAGAACGTGTTCAATGCGCGCGAACATCTACAGGATGACGAGCCCAGCCCGCAGCTGAGCCTGCTGATTGATGAAGAGCCTTCTCACGCTGACGAAGGTCCCAGTGACGACACTGGTGAACGCACTATCAATACCTTGGCTACGCAGGAAGACATCTCCGAGGCGGCACAGGACGAGACAACGCCCGGTGAAACCGGTGGCTCAGATACTCCCGCCAGCTCTAACGAGACATCAGCTGAAGATGAAGCGCATGACCAGCCCGACCTCAGCCCCATCCCCAATTTGACGGAGCTGGAAGACGAACCCACCACGCTGGCACAACAAGTACAGTTCGTGGACGATCCAACTGATGAAGACAAACCCGTAGCTCCCAAGCCCAAGCACCACCTTGCTACCTTTTGGGGCGTGACACTGTTCCTGCTGCTGACCGCCCAAGCGACCTATCACTTCCGCGATGCACTGGCAGTGAAACTGCCAGGGCTCAAGCCTTTGCTGGTCGAGCTTTGTGGACAACTCGACTGCACCGTCGAATTGCCGCGCGATGTAGAGCTGCTGTCTATCGAGTCTTCCGAATTGGAAGCGGATGCCAAGTTGGTGAACGTGATCACCCTGCACGCATTGCTGCACAACCGCGCCAGATATGCCCAAGCCTGGCCCAGCCTTGAACTCACCCTCACCGACTCGCGTGACGACGTCATCGCCCGCCGCACCTTCCATCCTGCGGCCTATCTTAAGAACGAGGATGAACTGGAACTCGGCATCGGACACAGCCGTGAGCGAGAGATCGCTTTAAGGCTGGATACTACCGACCTTCGCCCGAGTGGCTATCGACTGCTGCTGTTCTACCCTCTGTAAAGACTTCCGGTATAATCCGCCCGCCGTTCAAACCGATGGGAGAGTGTGCTGCAAAGCACCGCCGAAGGCGTAACACCCGCAACCGCTCAGGCTAAAGGAACTATCGGGACAGGCAAATCTGGAGAGTGCTGTTGAGTCAGCCACCGAAGGGGCACGCGACGCGAGTTGCAATCTCTCAGGTACCAAGGACAGATGGGGGCGAGGCTATGTGGCCTCGCCCTTTTTTATCGCCCGGAAAACTTACATGACTCTGAAGACGACTCCTTTGAATGCAGCCCACCGCGCCATGGGCGCCAAGATGGTGGATTTCGGCGGCTGGGACATGCCGGTGAACTACGGTTCACAGATCGACGAACACCATCAGGTGCGCAACGACAGCGGCATGTTCGACGTGTGCCATATGCGCGTGGTCGATGCCAAAGGCGACGGCGTGCGCGCCTTCCTGCGCTATCTACTGGCCAACAACGCCGACAAGATCACCATTCCCGGCAAGGCACTGTATTCCGCCATGCTGCGTCCCGAAGGCGGCGTGATCGACGACCTCATCATCTATTTCATGACCGAGCAGTGGTTCCGCATCGTGGTCAACGCGGGTACCGCAGACAAAGACATCGCGTGGATGAAAGAACAGGCTGCGACACACGCACCCGACCTCACCATCACTTCGCGTGACGATCTGGCGATGGTCGCCATCCAAGGCCCGAATGCCCGCACCAAGGTATGGCAAGTGTTGCCGCAAACCAAAGCGGCGACCGAGAATCTGGTGAATTTCCAAGCGGCAGATTGCGGCGAATACTTCATTGCGCGCACCGGCTACACAGGCGAAGACGGCTTCGAAGTGATGCTACCGAAAGAGAAGGTTGAAGCATTCTGGTACGACTTGAACAAGGTCGGCGTGAAGCCCATCGGCCTCGGCGCGCGCGACACCTTGCGTCTGGAAGCGGGTATGAACCTGTATGGTCAGGACATGGACGAGACCGTCGGCCCATTGGAATCCGGCTTGGCTTGGACTGTCGATCTGAAGAGCGAGCGCGACTTCATCGGCAAAGCTGCCTTGCTGACCAACCCGCCGACGAAGAAACTGGTCGGCCTTGTTCTGCTGGATCGCGGCGTGTTGCGCGGCCATCAGAAAGTCGTCACCACCCACGGCGAAGGCGAGATCACCAGCGGCACCTTCTCTCCGACTTTGGAGAAATCCATCGCATTGGCACGTGTGCCGAAAGACGTACAGATCGGCGACGCCGTACAAGTCGTGATCCGCGATAAGATGCTGGCTGCGCAAGTCGTGAAATATCCGTTTGCCCGTAACGGCAAAGGCCTGATTTAATTTTCTTTGAGGACTAGACCATGAGCAACCCGACCGACCTGAAATACACCGCCTCCCACGAATGGGTGAAGACCGAAGCAGACGGCACGATCACCATCGGCATCACCGAGCACGCACAAGAACTGCTGGGCGACATGGTGTTCGTCGAGCCGCCTGTTGCAGGCCGCAAGCTGAATGCCGGAGAAGAATGTGCAGTGGTGGAATCGGTTAAAGCCGCTGCCGATGTGTACGCCCCTGTGGCCGGAGAAGTGACTGCCGCCAATGCCGATCTGGAGAACGCGCCGGAAGCCATCAACAACGAACCTTTCGCGGCATGGATCTTCAAGATGAAGCCGGACAATGCTGCCGATGTCGCCGCCCTGATGGATGCAACCGCCTATCAGGCACATGTAGACAGCGAAGCGCACTAAACCAGAACCATCGCCACTGGGGACACAGGATCTCTGTGCTCGCAGTGGCGTTTTCAATCACTCCTGACATACCGAGCTCACCATGAACACCGACCATTTCGTCTCTCGCCACAACGGTTCCAACGAACAAGACGTGCAAGCCATGTTGCACAAGATAGCCGCGCCATCGCTGGACGCGCTGATCGATCAGACCGTACCTGCGGCAATCCGTTTGCAGCAGCCGTTGAATCTGGCGGACGGGATGTCGGAGCATGAGTTCCTCGACCACCTGCGTGGCATCGCCGCCAAGAACCAGCTTTACAAAACATATATCGGCCTCGGCTATTACGGCACCGTACTGCCGGCCGTGATCCAGCGCAACGTGCTGGAGAACCCAGGCTGGTATACCGCGTACACGCCGTATCAGGCCGAGATCGCGCAAGGTCGTCTGGAAGCGTTGCTGAACTACCAGACCATGGTGATGGATCTGACCGGCATGGAGATCGCCAACGCCTCACTGCTGGACGAAGCCACTGCCGCAGCGGAAGCGATGACCATGTTGCATGGTCTGCGTTCGCGCGACGATGTGGCAGCAGGCAAGAACAGCTTCTTCGTGTCACACGAATGCTATCCACAGACCATCGAGCTGCTGAAGACGCGCGCCAAGCCGCTGGGTATCGAACTGGTGATCGGTGATTTCAAGACCGTCACGCTGAACGACAAACTGTACGGTGCATTGCTGCAATACCCGTCCGCCGACGGCACGGTGCATGACTATGCCGATTTCGTGACACGCGCCAAAGCCAACGGCATGAGCATCGCGGTCGCCGCAGACATCCTCAGTCTGGTGCTGCTCACTCCGCCGGGCGAATGGGGTGCGGATGTGGTGTTCGGTTCCACCCAGCGCTTCGGTGTGCCGATGGGCTACGGTGGCCCGCACGCCGCTTATTTCGCCTGCCGCGATGCGCACAAGCGCTCGATGCCGGGCCGCATCATCGGCGTGTCGGTGGATGCCGACGGCAACCCCGCTTTGCGCATGGCCTTGCAGACCCGCGAGCAACATATCCGCCGCGAGAAGGCGACTTCCAACATCTGTACCGCGCAAGCATTGCTGGCCATCATGGCCGGCATGTATGCGGTGTATCACGGCGCGGAAGGTCTGCGCGGCATCGCGCGCCGCGTGCATCAGGCAACGGCCGTGCTGGCGGATGAATTGCAGAAGCTGGGCTACCAATTCGCCGACGGCGCGTTCTTCGACACACTGCATCTGCTGAACACCGACAACGTGAAGATCCACGCGCTGGCCGAAGCGGCGCAGATCAACTTTCGCTACACTGCCGATGGCATCACGCTGTCGCTGGACGAGACGGCATCGGTCACCGACCTGAACGCTATCCTCGCTGTGTTCGCACAAGCTGCCGACAAGCCATCGCCCAGCGTGACCCGTGAACAAGTCATCGCCCGCGCGTTGATGTTCACCCCGCGCAGTTCGGCCATTCTCGCGCACGAGGTGTTCAACGCGTATCACACCGAGACCGAGATGATGCGTTACATCAAGCGCCTCGAGAACAAAGACCTGTCACTCACGCACTCCATGATCTCGCTCGGTTCCTGCACCATGAAGCTGAACGCAGCGTCCGAGATGCTGGGTCTGACCTGGCCGGCGTTTGCCAATCTGCATCCCTTCGTGCCGCTGGAACAGGCAGAAGGATATGCCGAGTTAATCGCCGGTCTGGATGCAGACCTGTCCGAGATCACCGGTTTCGCCAAGATGAGCTTTCAGCCCAACAGTGGCGCATCCGGCGAATATGCCGGTCTGCTGGTGATCCAGGCCTATCACCGTTCGCGCGGCGAAGCGCAGCGCAATGTGGTGCTGATCCCCTCTTCCGCGCACGGCACCAACCCGGCCAGCGCCGCGATGTGCGGCATGAAGATCGTGATCGTGAAGTGCGATGCACGCGGCAACATCGACGTGGACGACTTACGCGCCAAAGCGGAAGAGCACAAGGATGACCTGTCCAGCCTGATGGTGACCTACCCCAGCACGCACGGCGTGTACGAGGAGAGCATCAAGGACATCACTTCCATCATCCATGCCAACGGTGGCCAAGTGTATATGGACGGCGCGAACATGAACGCGCAGGTCGGCCTCACCAGCCCCGGCAATATCGGCGCGGACGTGTGCCACCTCAACCTGCACAAGACCTTCGCCATCCCGCACGGCGGCGGTGGGCCGGGTGCAGGCCCCATCGGCGTGGCCGCGCATCTCGCACCGTTCCTGCCTTCGCACCCGCTGGTCAAGGTCGGCGGCACACAGGGCATCCATGCAGTTTCCGCCGCACCCTACGGCAGCGCGCTGATCCTGTTGATCTCCTACGGCTACATCAAGATGATGGGCGGCAAGGGACTGACCGAAGCAACCAAGATGGCGATCCTGAATGCGAACTACATCAAAGAAACGCTGAAAGACCATTACGCCACGCTGTACAGCGGCAGCAACGGTCGCTGCGCGCACGAGATGATCCTCGACTGCCGCGAGTGGAAGAAGGAAGGCGTGGAAGTGGCGGACATCGCCAAGCGCCTGATGGACTTCGGCTTCCACGCACCGACCACCTCCTTCCCCGTGGTGGACACGCTGATGGTGGAACCGACCGAGAGCGAATCCAAAGCCGAGCTGGATCGCTTCTGCGACGCGATGATCGCCATCCGCAAAGAGATCGAGGAAGTCATCACGGGCAAAGTGGACAAGAAGGACAACATCCTCAAGCATGCACCGCATACCGCACGAACCGTTAGTGCCAATGAGTGGGCTCGTCCTTACTCGCGTGAACAGGCTGCGTACCCGCTAGCTTACATTCGCGAGAATAAGTTCTGGCCAGCCGTGGCGCGGGTGGATAATGTGTATGGCGACAAGAACCTGATCTGCGCCTGTCCGCCCATCACCTCATACATTTAAGGAGCCCATCATGGCTAAAGATCCCAGCAACAAGACTGCCGTTACGCTAGAGGGTGCGCCCGTCACCCTGTTCGGCACCTTCCCCGTCGTCGGCCAGCTCGCACCGGATTTCACGCTGGTGGGTAAAGACCTGAACGATGTCTCGCTGAAAGACTTCGCCGGTAAGCGCAAAGTGCTGAACATCGTACCCAGTCTGGACACCGCCGTTTGTGCGGCTTCCGCGCGCGTGTTCAACGAAGCTGCCGGCAAACTGAACAACACGGTAGTACTGGTGATCTCTGCCGACCTGCCGTTCGGCATGAGCCGCTTCTGCGCGACGGAAGGATTGGAGAACGTGGTCACCCTGTCGCTGATGCGCGGTCGCGATTTCATGCGCAACTACGGCGTGAAGATCGCCGACACTGCATTAGCCGGATTGACGGCGCGCGCCGTGCTGGTGCTGGATGACAAGGACAAGATCGTCCACGCCGAACTGGTGGATGACATCACCCACGAGCCGAACTACCAAGCGGCGCTGGATGTGTTGCGCTAAGGGCGATAGATGTCGGCAGGTATGAACATACACAAGCGCATCATCGGCGTCTGCTGGGTGCTGTTCGGCGCGCTGATTCTGTCTCTATTGGCGGTGAACTTCAACCACACCGATACCCGCATCACTTTCGTCGGTGTTCTGGTCGGGTTGACCTATGCCGTAGCAGGCTTCGCTCTGCTGTCCAACTGGCCGCGCTCCTGGCGCATCGGCTTGCCGTGTGCCGCGCTGTCGATCTTCTCTTTCCCGGTCGGCACCGCGATCGGCTTCTACTATCTCTGGTATTACTTCCGCAGGGAAAAACTTAGCTGATGCTTGCATGAGCAAGTCGCTTTGCCCTGTATCTTCCCGTGAGTTTCGGCATCAAAATCTGTCGGCTGCCGGTGTTGCTTAATCGGCCAGCCAGCAGCAGGTCAGCGCGGGAATGCTGATGCTATCTTCCGCGACCTCGACACTCATGCCACTGCATAATTCGCGCATCGGGCCATGCTGGAATAATCCGTAAGGACGCAGCAATTCCAAAGGCAGCGTCTGCGCTTCGTAATTGAAATTGGCCACCACCAACACCCGGTTACGTGGCGATGCCGGGTCGCTGCGCACGAAGACAAGCAGATTCGGGTTATCCACCAGCACCTGCTGCCGGTTGTCGAAGTCGGAGAAAGCAGAGAGCTCCTTGCGCAGCCCGATCATCTTCTTCAGACCGTTGAAGATGCGTTGCTCCACTGTCCCCTGTTTGAGACGCAACTCGGCCTTTTTCCAGTCGAACCTGGAACGGTGCGCCCAGCGTGAATCATCGCGCTGGGCGGGATCGGCCAGATACTCTACGCTGTTGAGCATCCCTATCCCGTCGCCGTAATACAGCAAGGGGATACCGCCGAATGAGAGTATGACGCTATGCAGCAACAGGATGGTGCGGATGGCGTCGTCTATCGCGCCTTCGTCGCCGGATTCGATGGCGGACTCCAGCCCGGCCAGCGAAGCGAGTGAGCCGGAGATGCGCGCATCGCCAGTCTTGGGGTTCTCGCCGAAAGGCAAGCCGCGTGCGGGCGAACCTTCAAAGCGGCCGGTGAAGTAATCGATCAAGAAGCGTCTATGGCTATGCGGGTCGTAGCCGGCCAGTGCCGCATCCTTGTCCGCAAAACCTAGACCGATGTCGTCGTGACAGCGCACATAGTTGAGCCAGGTCGCGCGCTCCAATTTGGCGGGCAGATGTTGCACACCCAGATTGAGCAGCTTGGCGTTCTTGGTCGCGACCGCATCCCACAACAGGGCCATCAATGTCGCGTTGTAAGCGATCTCGCATTCCTTGGCCATGATGGCGTCTTCACCGAAATACTTGCTGATCTCACCCGGTGCGACGATGGCTTCGGCGATGAACAGCACACCGGGCGCAGTCACCTGACAGCAATCCTTCATCAGTTGCAACAGCAGATGTGCTTCGCGTTCGTTCTGACAGGTGCTGCCGATCTTCTTCCACAGGAAAGCCACCGCATCCATGCGCAAGATGTCCACGCCCTTGTTCGCCCAGAACAAGATGATGTCCACCATCTCGATCAGCACGGCCGGGTTGCGATAGTTCAGGTCCCACTGGTAGTTGTTGAACACCGTCATCACCCACTTGCCCATCTCTTCGTCCCAAGTGAAGTTACCGGGGGCGGTATTGGGGAATATCTCCGGCATACCTTCTTCAAAAGCATCCGGCGTCTCGCGATCATCGAACACGTAAAAGTAGTCCTGGAATTTCTTGTCACCCGCACGTGCCAGTTTCGCCCAGACGTGCTCGTCCGAGGTATGGTTCACCACCACGTCCAGCACCAGCAACATATCGCGCTTCTTCAGCGTGGCTGCCAGCGCTTCCAGATCGGCGTTGCTGCCGAAGCGCGCATCCACCTTGTGGAAATCGCGCACTGCATAGCCACCATCACTGGCGCCTTCCGGGCAGTCGAGAATCGGCATCACATGCACCATGTTCACGCCCAATTCCTGCAGGTACGGTAACTTCGCACGCAGGCCTTTCAGATCCCCTGCAAAACGGTCGCAATAAAGCGCCATACCCACCCATTGCTGGCTGAGGAACCAGTTGTAGTCGCGCTCGCGCGCCAGATCGGATTTGCGCAGGCTCGGCGCACGTTCGATATATCGCAGCGCCAGCGTCTCGACCAGACTGACCATATGCGCTTTGAAGTCCGGCCGATCGCCATACAGGTGATGGAACAGAGTGTAGATGTTGTAGAAGTTCGCACCGAGGCGAGTATAAAAATGACGCAAACGCTGCTTGCCGATCTCCGGATTCAGTTCGACCAGGATCTCGTTCAACATCGCATGTGAGGCTTGTTCGTACATCTGATTCCTAAATTTCGTTGGTTTCCAGCAGCCAGGCTTCTATCTCCGGCCAATGATACGCCGCACCTTCAAGGATGCCCGCGCTGTAATTGCCGTTCATGCCGAGAAAACCGCCGCGTGCGGTGCAAAGTGATGCTTTGTGGAGATGCGCTACTTGCTGTTTCAATTCGGGCGTTGCATTGGCGACCAGCACCGCCGGCACATCACTCTTCAATACATCGAGATCGTTGCCGCTGTCTCCCGCGAACACGGTATCCAGCCTGCCGTATCCCTGCTGCTGCATCAGGAACTCGATGGCATGAAGCTTGTTAGCGGATGCGGGCAACACATCCAGCAGACCGACATGCGCGGCCTCGTCGATACTCCAGATCAGATTCGCTTTGATGCCGTGCTCGTCCAGCAAGCGATGCATCTGCGCTTGCAATACAGCGGCATCTACTGACAGATCGACATAGAAACTCAACTTGTGCCGGTTCTGCTTGGCGGGCTCCTGCAATCGCAGATCGCCGAAGACATGCAGCAACTTCGCCAACTCTTCCCGTGACAGATCGCCCCAGTCGGGCGCGATCTGTTCATCCCATTCATCTCGTCGCCGCCAGCCGCTCTGCTCGACCTGATACAGCGTCGAACCGACATCAGCGATGACGAAATCCGGTTGCGGCAGATCGTATTCGGCAATGGCCTGCTCTATCAGTTGGCGATCACGCCCGCTCACATAGGCCAGCTGCACGTCATCACGCTCAACCAGACGATGGAACGTTTCGCGCGCGCCCGTCGATTCGGGTTGCTCGCCATTCGGGATCAAGGTGCGATCCAGATCGGTACACAACAGATGCCGGCTCATGTACCGTCTCCTCTCTTAGAGAAGAAATCATAGTGTGCGATCGCCTCCAATACACCGGCTGCATTTTGTTGCTGTGTTTGATAGATGCTGTCGATCGCCGCCACATCGGCCAACTCATCCAAGTGGCGATTACTCACTACCGCACCCAGCGTGTTGCCCATCAGCATGTCGATGTCGGCTCCGGTCGCGCCACACACCAATGTGTTCTCCAGCGGAAAGCCCAACTGCTCCGCGCACCAGCGCATGGCCAATCCCTTTGAAGCGCGCACCGGCACCACATCCAGAAACTGGCCGAAGGAGAACACCGCATTCACAGCCTGCTCGTGGCGCAACAGGGTCTGGCGAACCTCGTGCGCATTCACCAAAGCATGATCCACGTAGTAGCTGATCTTGAACGGGTTCTGGTGCATCTTCGCTTGCAGGGTCAGGCCCGGCACCTCGGCCAGCACATCCCTCACTTCCTGCGGACTCCAGCGATGATTGATGTGACGCACCCAGCTCTCGGAGCGTGTCAAAGCCGGTGCGTAATGGATCTCCGTGCCCTGTCCGGTGATTAGCACGTCCGGCTTGGGGATGTTGTATTCGCGCAGTCTGGCCAAGGCATCATCCAGTCGGCGGCCGGTGGCAATGGCGAACATGGTCGTTTTGCGGTTCTCATGCATCAGCCGCAGGAACTCTCTCAGTGCTCCATCATCACCGATCAGATTCAGATCGATGCTGGTGAAGATCGCTCGATTGCGAAACATCCCCGGGCGGCGACTGCTGGTGATCGGTGCCACCGTCTCGGAGCGCTCGACCAAGGGACGGATCACCTTCAGATACTTCTCCACATGCGCCTGCCATGAATAATGGCGATTCACCCCCTCGATGCCGTTCTTCGCCAGACGACGCCACGCCGGCTTGTCGGTCAGCGTGTCGAGCAGCGTCTGCGCCATCGCAGTCCGATCCAGCGGATTGATCAGATGACCATTGTTGCAGTTGCCGATGATGTCGATGGGGCCGCCATCCTCGGTCGCCACGATGGGCAGGCCGCAGGCGGCGGCTTCGATCAGGGTCAGGCCGAACGGCTCGGTCAGTGCGGGATTGACGAACACGCCGCGCGTCGCAGCTGCCAAACGGTACATCACCGCCACTTCTTCCTGTGCGTGATGTTTGGGGTAAGCTACTTTGCCGTACAGATCGTATTTGTCGATAGCGAGCAGAATGCTGTTGAGCACGCCCGCCGAGCTGTCTTCCATCTCGTGGATATCGTCTCGGTTACCGGCCACGACCACCAGGTTGGCAATGGCCTGCAATTCTGCAGACTGTCCATATGCCTCGATCAGCGCCACGATGTTCTTGCGCGGGTCCGGTCGCGACAAGGCCAGAATGATAGGTTTGTTCGGTTCTTTCAGGAAACGCTTGAGCTGCTGTGCGATGGCGCTTTGCTTCTCGTCCCCCTGCGGCGGATAGAACTGTTTCAGGTCGGTGCCGGGCGGCACCACGCGCATCCGCGCAGGCTGATAGAAGTCATACAAGCCATATTGCTGCTCAACTTCCTGCTTGGTACTGGTGATCACGCGCTCGGCCACGCCCAGCGTATCCTCCTCCGCCTCGATGCGGCGGGAGATATGATACGTGTCCTCGATCTCGCTGCGTTTGACCCCGCTGGCCAGTAGTTGCTTGCGCTTGCTGCGCCCCAGTGAATGGCCGGTGAAAACCAGCGGGATGCCCAGCTGATGCGACAAACGAGAGCCAACATAACCGGCGTCCGCATAGTGACCATGGATCACATCCGGCAAACGGGGCTGCGCTTTGAGAAAGGCCAAAGCGTTGTCGGAAAGACTTTCCAGCGAGTCCCACAGCTTCTCTTTGCGCAGATACACCGGCTCGCCGCAATCGATACGCACGATGTCGACTTTATCCGATAGCACCTCGATCGGCTCAGCATAGTTCGGGCTGACACTTTCGTCCGGCACACGTCGCGTCAGCAGGATCACACGCTCCACATCCTTGCGTTCGCCCAGGGCACGCGCCAGCTCGACGACATATTTGGTCTGTCCGCCGGTGTCTGCATCACGACCCAGTTCCAGATCGTGCCCGCGGATCAATCCGTGCACGCTGACCAACACGATAAAGAGTGGTGATTTTTTCATGATTGCCACGCCCTCAAGAATGGTTCGTAAAAATCAGCCTGCTCAGGGGCTGCGCCCCGTATGGTGCATATCGCCGCCGCAAATTCATGCGCCCGGGCAAGTATCTGCTCGCCCGGCCAGCCCTGCAACTGGCCAAACATGAACACCGCTGAGAATCCATCACCGGCACCAACCGTATCCGCCACTGTTATCGGAGCCCCCTTCGGCATCATGCTCACTTCGGAACCGTCGCGCTGTACCAGCCAAGCACCTTCGGCACCGCAAGTCACCAACACTTGTCCTATACCGAACACCCGTATAAAAGAACGGGCACGATCGGCCAACGTATCGCCCGGCAAGCCAAATAGCTCGGCCATGATCGACATCTCTTCGTCGTTCAGCTTGACCGTATCGGCATGCTGCAAAGATTTTCTCAATACTGACGCGTCATACCATGGCGAGCGCAGGTTCACGTCAAAGAAAGTCGGCACGCTGGAATGCTTCAGCAACGTCTTTAAAGCACTTCTGGACGCAGCATGGCGTTGCGCTAGCGTGCCGAAATAGACCAATTCAGGATGGATGGATAAGGCGACCATGCGTGCAACCGTGGCATGGATATGGTCGTAGGCTTGATCCGGCAATATCTCGAAGCGATGCGTCCCGCCCTCGAAATGGACTTTCACTTGCCCCGTCGGGTAGTTCTGATCGCACTGCACGCCCATCGTATCCATACCGCAGGCAGCCATCGCATCCAGCAGCTCTGCGCGCAGGGCATCGTTGCCGGTGCGGGTGATAAGAACAGGATTGAGGCCGAAAGCCTTGAGATGCCTAGCGACATTGAATGGCGCACCACCAAGGACACTGCGATCAGGGAATACATCCGCAAGCACCTCGCCGAACAGCGCAACTGTGGCCCCGCTGCGCTTAACGGTTGAGGGGGATTTATAAGCGTGATGTGGTTCGTTCGCCTTTTCTGTCATTGGTCTATTTCGCAAGAGTCGCCCTATTGGTTTTGCAATGAACAAAATGCCGCGTAATGTGCGCATTATACACGAAATAACGCCCTACTTATCTCAAATGCTGTCTACGTTATCAATTGCGCACTCAATCTCGCGCATCTGCGGCCATCCTGCTCTGGCTTTGATGCGCTGTGCGCGCTGTGTTATAAACGCGGCCCACATCTAATTCGAGAAGCACGATGCCGCGCGTATCGATGCCTCCATCTAATCGCACAGGAGCAGCCACCGTGACCAACACACGCCAGACCCATATCCCCATTTATTCGGCGCGCAAGCCCCAGTTCAGGTCCTACAATCTGAACAATTTCCGCGACATCCCGCAGGTCGCCAAGCTCACCGAACAGCAACAACTGGATATCGAGGTCGTCGGCAATGTGCTGCCGTTCAAAGTGAACAACTATGTAATCGACCAGTTGATCGACTGGGACAAAGTGCCCAACGATCCGATCTTCGCGCTCACCTTCCCGCAGCGCGACATGCTGAGCGCGGAACATTTCGACGAGATGGCTGCACTGCTCGCGCGCGGCGCGGATAAGGCCGAGATCAAGGACGTTGCCAATCGCATCCGCATGCAACTCAATCCACACCCTGCCGGTCAGGCTGACCACAATGTGCCCGAGATGGACGGTGAGCGCCTGCATGGCATGCAGCACAAATATCGGCAGACCATCCTGTTCTTCCCCAGCCAGGGCCAGACTTGCCACGCCTATTGCACCTTCTGTTTCCGCTGGCCGCAGTTCGTCGGCATGACCGACATCAAGTTCGCCAGCCGCGAAGTGGAGAAGCTGGTCGAGTACGTAAAGCGCAACCCCGAGATCACCGACATCCTGTTCACCGGCGGCGATCCGATGATCATGACGGCCAAGAATCTGGCCGCCTACATCGAGCCACTGCTTTCTGCCGACCTGCCGAATCTGGTCAACATCCGTATCGGCACCAAAGTGCTGGGTTACTGGCCGCACAAGTTCGTGGACGACGACGACACGCCGGAGATGCTGGCACTGTTCCGCAAGGTGACCGACAGTGGCAAGCAGCTGGCACTGATGGCGCATTTCAACCATCCGCGCGAACTGGAGAACGACACCGTGCGCCAAGCCATCCGTAATCTGCGTGAAGCCAATGTGATGATCCGCAGCCAGTCACCGGTGATGCGCCACATCAACGACGACCCGGCATTGTGGGCGCGCATGTGGGAAGAGCAGGTCAAGCTGGGATGTGTGCCGTATTACATGTTCCTCGCGCGCGATACCGGCGCGCAGCATTACTTTTCCGTGCCGCTGGTGCGCGCCTGGCAGATCTTCCGCGAGGCGTATCAGCAAGTATCCGGCCTGGCGCGCACCGTACGCGGCCCCAGCATGTCAGCCAACCCCGGCAAGGTTCAGGTACTGGGCGTGAGCGATGTGGCCGGCGAGAAAGTGCTGGTGATGCGCTTCCTGCAAGGCCGTGACCCAGATTGGGTGCAACGTCCGTTCTTTGCGAAATACGACGAGCAGGCCACTTGGCTCGACGAACTGAAGCCCGCCTTCGGAGAAGAGAAGTTCTTCTTCGAGGAAGAGCTGGAGCAACTGTTCCACGAACGCAACGACACCAGCACGGCGGACGATTTCGAATAAGGCTGGACTATGCTGCGAGCCTATTCCGGCTCGCAGTCCTGCTTGAATATTTCCAGATTGGAGACGCTAGAGACGCCATGCGGAATAGGCACCCAAAATTTGGCGCCGCAACGGAGGATCTCGATGCAGCGCGTCTTGGGGATCGCATCGTCTTTTACAAAAGGATGCGCCAAACAGTCCAGATATAGCGCATGACAAGCCTGACCTTCGGCCAAGCCGTATTCCATCAAAACGATTTGCTCAAGGAATCTGCAGTGCGCTGTTTGCGCTTGCGCCTGACCTGCCAGCAACAAACCCAAGATGATGGATGCGATACGCATTGCGCCTGCCCTGTCACTTGTCAGGCTGCTGCATGATGCGCAGCGCGGGTGCATTGCCCTGCTTGTCCTGTCCCGCATAGAGGGTGAGGTGGGGATAAGGGATCTCGATACCGTGCGCGTCGAAGGCTTTCTTTAACCAGCCGAGAAAGTTGCGCCTAACGTCCCATTGCTCCAGCGCCTCGGTCTTGAATCTACAGCGAATGAGCACCGCGGAATCTGCCCAACTCTGCACACCCTGTATCTCCAAGTCCTCAAGTATCTTCGGGCCGACCACAGGGTCATTGCGTAATTCGGCAGCGGTCTCCCGCGTGACACGATAGACCTCTTCAAGGTCTTCGCGATAGGCGACGCCGAATTCGATCAGCGCATAAGCATAGCCGCGCGATTTATTGGTCAGGATGGTGATCTGTCCGTTGGGGATGTAATGCACATTGCCTTCGATGTCGCGCAAGGCGACATACCTGAGTGTGATGTCTTCCACCACGCCCGACTTGCCGGATATCTCGACTGCATCTCCTTGGCGTATCTGGTTCTCCAACAGCAGAAAGATGCCTGTAAAGTAATCTTGGATCAGACTCTTGGCAGCAAAGCCGACTGCGATACCCACCACCCCGGCCGCGCCGAGTATAGGGGTGACCGAGACGCCCAACTCGCTCAACAGCAGAACTGCCGCGACGATCATGATGACGACGTTGAAGATGTAGCGCAGCATTCTGGCCAGCGTCTCGACGCGCCGTCCTTCCTCGGCAGACTGGATGCCCTGGCGGGCATAGTCGCTGAACACGCGGATCAGCTTGCGGCTCACGATGATAAGGATCCAGGCGGCGATCAGCGTCAGGATCACGCGCAGCAACTCAGTCGGCACATGCAGATGATCGATGAAGGATATGTTTTCCATGCCGGACTCCGGTGCTTTATGAGTGATCGATTCTAACGCATGCCGCACGAATGGCTGTCATGATGACTCGGGTATAATCGCGCCCCATTCAATGCAGGAGCATTCATGTCCACCACCATACTCGTCATCGGCTTGATGGTGTTCTTTGCGCACTTTTTGTCGCTGCAATTCAGTCGTACCAACATTCCCGACGTTCTGGTGCTGATGGTGATCGGCATCTTGCTCGGCCCGTTACTGGGCATCGTGTCGCCCGATGATTTCGGCAAGGTCGGTTCCTTGCTCGCCACCATCGCACTGGTGGTGATCCTGTTCGAGAGTGGAACCTCGCTCGATCTCGATGTGCTGGGCCACTCCATCGGCACCACCGGCTTTCTGGCGATCGCCTGTTTCGTGCTGACCATCATCGTGATCACGGCAGTCGGCATGTATATGCTCGAACTGCATCTCATGCCCGCGCTGCTGCTGGGATTGACACTGGGCGGCACCTCATCCGCCGTGGTGATCCCGATGGTGAGCGCACTCAAGTTGTCCGAAAAACCGGCCACCGTGCTGGTGCTGGAATCCGCGCTGACCGATGTGCTGTGTATCGTGGGCGTGTTCGCCTTGCTACAGATACTCACGCAAGGCGATGTGGCGGCCGGCAAGGTCGTGGGCAGTGTCATCGCAGCCTTGGTGTTCGCTGCCGTGTTCGGTGTGGTGGGCGGCATCGGCTGGCTATTGGTACTGGGCAAAGTGCGCGACTTCCCCAACACCATCTCATCCACGCTGGCCTATGTGTTCATCGTGTACGGTGCCACCGAAGTGCTGGGCTTCTCCGGCGCCATCGCCGCGCTGGCGCTGGGCGTCACACTGACCAACTTCCATAAATTCGGTCTGGACCGCATCCCCAATCTCGACAAGGGCATCGAACCGCTGAACGAGGTCGACCTGATCTTCTATCGCGAAGCAGTGTTCCTGCTTAAGACCTACTTCTTCGTGTATCTGGGTATCTCCATCCACTTCGGTGCCGTGCTGCCTGCCACGGTCGCCATCGTGATGGTATTGATCGTCTATGTGTTGCGGCTGCTCCTGACGCGCGTGGTGTTCCGCGACCCGGCCTATACCCTGCGTGACACGGCCATCACCTCGATGATGGCCCCCAAAGGACTGGCGGCTGCGGTACTCGCCGCGCTGCCTTTACAATATGGCATCGATGGCGGTGAAGCGATCCGCGACACCACTTATATGGTGGTGCTGTTCAGCATCTCACTCAGTGCGCTACTGGTGATGGCCTACCCCGCGCCCTTGGTGCGCAGTTTCTACTCGCGCATACTGGGCAAACCGCCGGGCGACACCGTTAAAGTCCCGGCATTCGTCCCACCGCCCGACGCCTGAGCCGGTATCGGACGAACCAGACCGGCATCCGCCACAGGCGCGAGCCATGAACGCATTCAATAAGGAACACGCATGATTACGACATTGTTGATGATAGCCACCATTCTTTTCCTCGCACTGCAGTTGGAGGAAAAACTGCGCGTGCCATCACCCTTGGGCCTGATCCTGCTTTCTTTTATCGCGCACTATGTATTCAAACAGGTGCCTGTCCTCACCGGCGACACGGAACACTTCGCCGCGCTGGTCATCTTCCTGCTGCCGGTGTTGCTGATCTCCGATTCGCTGGAACTCAAGGTCGCCGACCTGAAAGAACATGCCTGGAGCCTGCTGCATCTCGCGGTGGTCTCCATCATCCTGTCGGTACTGACCGCACTGGCCATCTCCGACTGGTTGTTCGGGGAGTATGAACTATCGACCGCTGCCGTGATCGTGCTGTTCGCCATGGTGCTGGCGACCGATCCGGTATCGGTGGTGAGCATCTTCTCCAAGTTCGAACTGCCGCATCGGCTGAAGATATTGGCTGAGGGCGAGAGCCTGTTGAACGACGCCACCGCGCTGATCGCCTTCGTCTTCGTCGGCTTGTACGCACTGGGCGGCAACGAGATATCCACCGCTTATGTGTTGGGCATCAGTGCGGAAGTGATCCTCGGTTCGGTGGCGGTCGGCATGCTGGTCGGCTTCCTCGGCCTGATGCTGATGAAATCCACCCATAACCGCTTCGCCGAGATGATGGTGCTGCTCATCGCCGGTTACGGCGCCTTCGAGATCGCCGAACATTTCTATGTCTTCCTGAATCTGCTGGGCGGACATTCGCACCTGCACCTGTCCGGCATCCTCGCTGTGATCTTCGCCGTGATCACGGTCAATCACGTGATGATGCAGGCGGTAGAAAAAGAAGATCAACGCATCCATGATGACGAAGCGGCGCTGCAATCGATGAACCAGAGCACGCCGGCCGGCTTGTTCGGTAGCACGCTGGGGCGCTTGCGTGCCACGCTTGCCGAACGTGATCGCCATCTGCGCACCAAGGAAGATATCCAGTTGCTGGCGCTGGTCGCCAACACCATCCTGTTCATCGCCATGGCAGAGATGATCGACCTCAAACTACTTTGGCAATACAAGACCGAGATCCTGGTGATGTTCCTCGCCACCACCGTGATACGCGGCGCGATGATGGGACTGTTCGCCGCCGTCGCCAATCGCACCACGAAGATGGTCGACATCAGCCTGCGCTGGTGGAGCGTGCTGACCTTCGCCGGCATCAAGGGCGGCCTGTCCATCGTGATGATCACCATGATCCCCGCCGACTATCCGCACCTTGAAATGTTTAAGGCGGTGGTCATCGGCGTTATCATGCTGTCCACTTTCCTCTATTCCGGCGCGCTGCTGTTGATCATCGGACGCAACAAAGAAGTATTCCGTACCGAGAAGCTGGCCGAGGGCGCACACCACTGATGCTAGACGATATGAATATGACAGAACTGTTCCAGGGACTGATCTCGCACCCGATGTTCACCAAGCTGGCCGAGCTTGGCATCAGCCTGTTCTTCATCTTCCTGCTGGTGCGCTTCGCCAAACTGATCGCCACCAACAATATCGACAACAAGGATCTGCGCTACAAGACACGCAAAGCCTTTGGATTGTCTGGCTATGTCCTGTCGCTGATCATTGCCATCGTCATCTTCAGCAACCAGCTGGCTAATCTGCCGGTGCTGATCGGTCTGCTCGGCGTCGGTCTCGGTTTTGCGCTGCGGGAGTTGATCCAGAGCCTGATCGGCTGGGCGGTGATCACCTTCGGCAATCTGTACAAACCGGGCGACCGCATCAAGCTCGGCGGCGTGATGGGCGACGTGATGGACATCGGCCCGCTCACCACCACCGTGATGGAATGCGGCGACTGGGTAAAGTCCGACCTGTACAACGGTCGCGTGGTGTATCTGCCCAACAACATCATGCTGCGCGAGCAGGTGCAGAACTACAGCGTGGATTTCCCCTTCCTGTGGGACGAGATCGTGGTGCCGGTACGCACCGATAGCGACCATAGGCTGGCGCGCAGCATCCTGCTGGCTGTCGGCAAACGCGAACAGGGCGACACCATGGCTGCCGCGCAACAATACTGGTCGCATTTCATGTTGCATCATCGTGCGGAGGACGCGCGGCTGGATGTGGTGGTGACCATGAGTTTCGACGCCAACTGGATAGAGTTCACGCTGCGCTATCTGGTGGATTACAGTCGCCGCCGCACCACCAAGGACAGACTGTTCTCCGCCATCCTGGACGAATTCGAAAAGACCGAAGGCCGCGTGAAGATCGCCGCTCCCTCGGTGCAAGTCACCGAGTTCCCTCTGGCGATCACGCCGCAGGCATAAGGTATAATCCGCCGCACGATTCGATCAGCTCGGCAGCCTTCGATGTAAGGTACTTTCCATCTGCCAGCCGCAAGACGATCACCACATTCATTTCCGAGTAAATATCTTTCCCGTCCAATTGATGGACGGCGCGATCTTTTGGAGCAACACATGATGGACATCAAGAATTTTCCCGAAGCCAAGACCAATGTCTTGAGCGGTCTTACCGTTGCATTGGCGCTGGTGCCCGAGGCCATCGCATTCGCCTTCGTGGCGCAAGTGCATCCGCTGGTCGGGCTGTATGCCGCCTTCATGGTGGGTCTGATCACCTCGCTGATCGGCGGCCGCCCCGGCATGATCTCGGGTGCGACCGGTGCGCTGGCAGTGGTGATGGTGGCGCTGGTTGTACAGCACGGCGTGGAATATCTGTTTGCCACGGTGGTGTTGATGGGTGTGTTGCAGATCGGCTTCGGCTTGGCCAAACTGGGCAAGTTCATTCGCATGGTGCCGCACCCGGTGATGCTCGGTTTCGTCAATGGCCTGGCTATCGTCATTTTCCTGGCGCAGATGGGACACTTCAAAACGCCTGACGGCGAATGGATGCAGGGTGGTTCGCTGTACACCATGCTCGGCCTGATCGCGCTGACCATGGTCATCATCTATCTGCTGCCCAAGTTGACGAACGCCATCCCTTCCACGCTGGCCGCCATCGTTGCCACTTCCGCACTGGTGATCTTTGCCGGCATCGACACCAAGACCGTGGGTGACATGGCTTCCATCGCCGGTGGGCTACCACAATTCCATCTGCCCGAGGTGCCGCTGAACTGGGAGACGCTGAAGATCGTCTTTCCTTACAGCCTGATCCTCGCCGCCATCGGCCTGATCGAATCGCTGCTGACCCTGAACCTGATCGACACCATGACCGATACGCGTGGCAAGCCCAATCGCGCCTCCATCGGTCAGGGCGTGGCCAACGTGGTCACCGGCTTCTTTGGCGGCATGGGAGGTTGCGCGATGATCGGCCAGAGCATGATCAACGTCACCAACGGTGCAGTGAAGAACCTGTCCGGCATCGCCGCCGCGCTGTTCCTGCTCACCTTCATCCTGTTCGCGTCGGAATGGATCGAGATGATCCCGCTGGCCGCGCTGATCGGACTGATGTTCGTGGTGTCCGAGAAGACCTTCGAATGGGGCAGTTTCCATCTGTTCGGCAAAGTGCCCAAGACAGACATCGTGGTCGGCATCACCGTGGCCGTGGTGACCGTGCTGACGGACCTAGCCGTCGCGGTGATAGTCGGCATCATCATCTCTGCACTGGCCTTCGCCTGGGAACATGCCAAGAGCATGGAAGTGCACGTGACCACCGAGGAACACGGCTGGAAAGTCTACGACCTGCACGGTTCGCTGTTCTTCGCTTCCTCACAGAGCTTCCTCAACCTGTTCACCCCGAAGACGGATCCTGAAGAGGTGGTGATCGACTTCAAGCATGCGCGCGTGAAAGATCATTCCGGTCTGGAGGCCATCGACCAGCTGGCCGAACGCTACACCCAGCTCGGCAAGAAACTGCACCTGCGCCATTTGAGCCCGGACTGTCTGGAGCTGCTCGGCAAGGCGCGCGGCATGGTCGAAGTGAATGTGCTGGAAGACCCGCATTACCATCCGGCGGATAACCGCCTCGGCTAACACGGTGCGTGGCTCGCAAAAGCGGACGCTGCGCATAACATATCCGCCGCATCGATTCCATGCACACGTTTCGCCAGCTTGGCTAACATAGTCACATGGACCCGACCTCTTCCCTGATTGCAATCCTCGCCATTGCCCTCACTGCCAGTCCGCTGCCGCTGCTGATGCAGCGTTTCGGGCGCGGCTATGCTGCACTGGCCACGGTGCTGGTGATGTCAGCCTGTCTGGCATTGCTGCTCCCCTTGGTTCCCGCCGTCATGAATGGTACGACCTTGCTGGCGAGTTTCTCCTGGCTGCCTGACTGGGGGCTGGCGCTATCCTTCCGCCTCGATGGTCTGGGCTTGATGTTCTCGTTGCTGATCCTTGGCATCGGCCTGCTGGTCACGCTGTACGCCTATTACTATCTCGACGTGCACGACCGGCTTGGCCGCTTCTACACCCTGCTGCTGCTGTTCATGTCATCCATGCTGGGCGTGGTGCTGTCGGAGAACCTGCTACTGCTGGTGGTGTTCTGGGAACTGACCAGTCTGTCGTCTTTCCTGCTCATCTCCTACAAGCGCGAAAGTTATGAATCGCGTTTGGCCGCACGCATCGCGCTGGCGGTGACCGGTGGCGGCGGGCTGGCACTGTTCGCCGGGGTGTTGCTGCTCGGTCATATCGTCGGCAGTTTCGAACTGTCACAGGTGCTGGCGGCAGGCGAACAGATTCGCGCCCACGCGCTGTACGAGATCATGCTGATCTTGGTGCTGCTCGGCGTGTTCACCAAGTCGGCGCAGTTCCCCTTCCATTTCTGGTTGCCGCAGGCGATGGCCGCACCTACCCCGGTGTCCGCCTATCTGCATTCAGCCACCATGGTGAAGGCGGGGGTGTTCCTGCTGGCGCGCCTGTATCCGGCACTGTCCGGTAGCGACCTGTGGTTCTGGCTGGTCAGCGGCACCGGCGCGGTTACCCTGCTGTATGCCGCCTACCTCGCTTTCTACCGCTACGACTTCAAGGGCCTGCTGGCCTATTCCACCATCAGCCACCTCGGCCTGATCACACTGCTGTTCGGATTGGATACAGCCTTGTCGGTGGTGGCCGGCGTGTTCCACATCATCAATCATGCGATCTTCAAGGCGTCGCTGTTCATGGCTGCCGGCATCGTCAACCATGAATGCGGCACGCGCGACATGCGCCGCGTCAACGGTCTGTTCAAGTTCATGCCGATCACCGCCACGCTGGCCATCGTCGCCGCCGGTTCCATGGCGGGTGTGCCGCTGCTCAATGGCTTCCTCAGCAAGGAGATGTTCTTCGCCGAAACGGTTGGCCATCCGGTGTTCGACGAGATGAGCTGGTTGCTGCCCGCCTTCGCCACGCTGGCCGGCATCCTCGCCGTGGCCTACTCCTCGCGCTTCATCCACGACGTGTTCTTCAACGGCGATCCTGTCAATCTGCCGCGCAAGCCGCACGAGCCGCCGCGCTGGATGCGTGCGCCGGTCGAGGTGCTGGTGGCGATGTGTCTGCTGGTCGGCATCTTCCCGCAATGGAGCATCGCGCCGATCCTCAACGTCGCGGCCGGAGCGGTGTTGCAACAACCGCTGCCGCCATTCCATCTGGCGATCTGGCACGGCTTCAATGCGCCGTTCATGATGAGCCTGCTCGCGCTGGCGGGCGGCATCGGTTTGTATGTCATGCGCAAACCGCTGTATGCGTTCTATGACCGATTGCCGACCATCCATGCCAGCATCGTGTTCGAGCGTAGCTATGAGAAGCTGGTGGCGCTCGCACGCACACTGGTCGCGTGGCTGGACAATGGTTCGCTGCAACGCTACCTCGCATTGTTCTTCGCTTTCGTGCTGGCACTGGGCGGCTGGGCGTGGTGGTCTGCCCCGTACGCCGCACCGACTGTCGTGACACAGACCGCCGATGCCGCCAGTCTGGTTGCGCTGGGCATGCTGATGCTGGCTGCCTTCGGCGTGGTGTCGCAGCACCGCCAGCGGCTCACCGCCATCGTTTTCACCAGCGTGATCGGCCTGATCGTGGCGCTCATCTTCGTGCGCTTCTCAGCGCCCGACCTTGCGCTCACACAACTGGTGGTCGAAGTGGTCAGCATCGTGCTGTTGCTGCTGGCGCTGTATTACCTGCCGCCGACCTCGCCCGCCGAAGAAAGTTTGCCGCGCATCGTGCGCGATGCGTTGCTGGCGCTTGCCGCCGGGGTCGGACTGGGCGCGGCCAGTTACGCCCTGCTGACTTCGCCTTTCGAAACGATCTCCGGCTTCTATCTTGCACAGGCCGTGCCGGGTGGCGGCGGCAGCAATGTGGTGAACGTGATCCTGGTGGACTTCCGTGGCTTCGACACACTGGGCGAGATCACCGTGCTGGCGATGGTGGGGCTGGCGGCGCATGCGCTGCTCGACCAGCTGATCCTCAAAGCACCGATGCACGACAGCGAAGGGCGTCGCTGGGTACGCGAGCGCCACCCGCTGTTCCTTGAGATGCTGATGCGCCCGCTACTGCCGCTGGCGCTGATGGTGTCGGTGTACATCTTTTTGCGCGGACATAACCTGCCGGGCGGCGGCTTCGTGGCCGGACTGGTGACCGGCGTGGCACTGATCCTGCAATACCTCGCCAGCGGCATCGGCTTCGCCAGTGCGCGCCTGCCGCAACGTCTGCCCCTGTTCCTCGCTGCCGGACTCGCCTGCGCGGGCGGCATCGGCGCGGCGAGCTGGCTGCTCGGCTTCCCCTTCCTCACCACCGCACACGGTCACTTCACGCTGCCTTGGCTCGGCGACATCGAACTGGCCAGTGCCCTGATCTTCGATCTCGGCGTTTATCTGGTGGTGGTCAGCGTGGTGCTGATGGTGCTGGCTGACCTTGGCAAACTATCCGAACATGAAGGAGTGAAAAGCTGATGGAAGCCTTACTCGCCATTGCCATCGGTCTGCTCACCGCCTGCGGCGTCTTTCTGATGCTGCGTCCGCGCACTTTCTCGCTGGTGCTGGGACTGACATTATTGTCCTACGCGGTGAACCTGTTCCTGTTCGCCAGCGGTCGCTTGCAAATGGATGCCCCGCCGCTGATCCGTGACGGCGCGAGCTACACCGACCCGCTGCCGCAGGCGCTGGTGCTGACCGCCATCGTCATCGGCTTCGGCATGACCGCCTATCTGGTGATGCTGGCGCTGCGCGCACTGGGCGAATCCGGCGACGATCACGTCGATGCGAAGGAAAAATCTTGAGCCAGCACGCCGCCATCCTGCCCATCCTGATCCCCTTCGCCGCCGCGCTGTTGCAAATGGCGGCGAAGGGTTTCGGTATCGCCACCCAGCGCGCCATCGGACTGGTCGCCGCGTTGCTCGGTGTGTGCGCCGCGAGCTGGCTGGTGTGGCAGGCAGATACGGGCGGCGTGCTGGTGTATGCCTTGGGCAACTGGGCGGCACCGTTCGGCATCGTGCTGGCGGTGGACCGACTGGCCGCAATGATGGTGCTGCTGACTGCTCTGCTGTCCGCTGCCGCCTTGCTGTATGCCAGTGCCGGATTCGACCAGCGCGGGCGCCATTTCCATCCGTTGATCCAGTTGCAGGTGGTCGGCTTGCAGGGCGCTTTCCTCACCGGCGACCTGTTCAATCTGTTCGTGTTCTTCGAGGTGATGCTGCTCGCTTCCTATGTGCTGCTAGCGCACGGTGGCGGACTGGCACGCACCCGCGCCGGGTTGGCCTACGTGGTGCTGAACCTCGCCGGATCGGCGCTGTTCCTCATCGCACTGGGCATGTTGTACGGCACCTTGGGCACCTTGAATCTGGCCGATGTCGCGCTGCGCTTACAAACGCTGGACGACAACCACGCACTGGCGCGCTTGGCCTGCATATCACTGATCGCGGTGTTCGCATTAAAAGCGGCGCTGTTACCGCTGTCGTTCTGGCTGCCGCAGGCTTATGCCGCCGCCGGCGCACCGGTCGCTGCATTGTTCGTCATCATGACCAAGGTCGGCATCGTCAGCATCATGCGTGTGCAGGCCATCGCCTTCGCGCCGGCCACCGCCACGGCCGATCTGCTCGAGGGCTGGTTATTGCCGCTGGCACTGGCGACCGTGCTGTTCGCCGCGCTGGGTGCGCTCGCTGCCCCGCGTCTGCGCGACCTGACGGCTTGGTTGGTGTTGGTGTCCGCCGGTACGCTGCTCATCGCGCTTGTTTTCCCGCAGGCACAGGTCTCGGCTGCGGCACTGTATTACCTGCTGCAATCCACTTTCGTCGCCGCCGCACTGTTCCTAGTCGCGGCACTGGTCGCAGAACGACGCGGCGCACTGTCCGACCTGTTCCAGAGCGGGCCGCGCCTGCATGCGCCCTGGCTGGCGCTGGCCTTCCTGTTGGCTGCCGCCAGTGCGGTCGGACTGCCACCATTCGCCGGTTTCTTGGGCAAGCTGATGTTGCTGAGCGCACTGCGTGACAGCGGTCAGGCGGCGGCGATCTGGTTCGTGCTGCTGTTCGCCGGTCTGCTGCTGATGCTGGCACTGGCCAAGAACGGGGGACGGCTGTTCTGGGAACGCAGCCCGCACCATCCGCACGCCATCGCGGTCCCCATCGGCTGGCATCGTGCCATCGCCGTCACCCTGCTGGTGTCGCCCGCGCTGTTGCTAGCACTGTTCGCGCGACCGGTGGCGGATTACGCGGCACGCGCTGCAACACAGTTGCATCAACCGCACGCCTATATCGCAGCGGTACTCGGCGAGTATCACGTAACCGTCCAACGGGAGAGCAGACCATGATGCGCCGCCTCTTACCGCGACCTGCTTTGTCGATCAGTCTGTTCCTGCTGTGGGCAGTGCTGGGCAATGCTGCCTCCCTCGCCAGCCTGCTGCTGGGCGCACTGTTGTCGGTGTTATTGCCGTTCATCGTGTCGCCGTTCTGGCCGGATGCGCTGCACATCCAGCGCCCCACGCTTGCGCTGAGATTCGCCGCGCGCATCGGCTGGGACATCCTGCTCGCCAACTGGGCGGTGGCACGACGCGTGGTCGGGCCGGTGGCGGCATTGCATCCGGCCTTCGTCGACGTGCCGCTGGACCTGCGCGACCCGTTCGCCGCCACGGTACTAGGCAGCGTCGTATCGCTGACCCCGGGCACGGTGTCCATCGACGTGGACCGCGAGCGCTGGGTGTTGCAAGTCCACGCACTCGACGCACCCGACCCGCAGGCGCTGGTGCGCGAGATCAAGCAACGCTATGAAGCACCCATACGGGAGATATTCGCATGCTGAACTTCGCCATCGAGAGCGGTTTCGTGTTGATCGGCCTTGCCATGCTGCTCAACCTGTGGCGCTTGTTGCGCGGGCCGGACATCACCGACCGCATCCTCGCGCTCGACACACTCAACATCAATGCCATCGCTTTACTGGTGCTGTACGGCATCCGCGAGGCGAGCGGCGCCTACTTCGAGGGCGCGCTGATCCTAGCGGCGATGGGCTTCGTCGCCACCGTGGCGCTGTGCAAATATCTGTTACGCGGAGATATCATCGAATGAGCCTACAATCCTTCGTCCGCGCAATACACGGCAAGACACGAACGAACTGTTTCGTGTCTGTCCTAGACGCATCAAGGTTTTTACAATGAACCCCGCCATCGAATTCCTTGTCGCAGCACTGATCCTGCTCGGCGCACTGTTCGCGCTGCTGGGCTCGGTGGGCTTGGCGCGCTTGCCGGATTTTTTCACCCGCCTGCACGGTCCGACCAAGGCCACCACGCTGGGCGTCGGCGCGATGTCTCTGGCCTCAGCCCTATATTTCACTACCACGCAGCCGGGTTTGAGCCTGCACGAGATCGCGGTGATGATGTTCCTGTTCATCACCGCGCCGGTGTCGGCACATCTGCTAGCCAAGGCTGCACTGCATCGAGGTAAGGATGATGCAGACCAATGAACCGGAGGTAGGCATGACCCAGCAATACTGGCATCAACTTTCCGCACCCGATGCGCTGGCCGCACAACAAACTACGAGCAGCGGACTGACGGCCGATGAAGCCGCGCGCCGGCTGGCCGAGCTCGGCCCCAATCGCTTGACCCCGCCCGCACAGCGCGGGCCACTGATGCGCTTCCTGCTGCAATTCCACAACGTATTGATCTATGTGTTGCTGGCCGCCGCCGTGGTCACTGCGCTGCTCGCGCACTGGGTAGACACGGCGGTGATCGTCGGCGTGGTGGTGATCAACTCCATCATCGGTTTCATTCAGGAAGGCAAGGCGGAACAGGCGATGGAAGCGATCCGCCGCATGCTGTCGCCCGAAGCCACCGTGCTGCGCGGCGGCAAACGTGTGGTGGTGGCGGCTCACACGCTGGTACCCGGCGACATCGTGCTGCTGCAATCCGGCGACAAGGTACCCGCCGACCTGCGCCTACTACACACCAAGAACCTGCGCATCGAGGAAGCGGCGCTGACCGGTGAATCCAGCGCCGTCGAAAAATCTCCCGCCGCTGTTGACGCACTAGCCGCGCTTGGTGACCGCTACTGCATGGCGTATTCCAGCACGCTGGTGGTGTACGGACAGGGTACGGGCGTGGTGGTGGCGACCGCGGACGATACCGAGATCGGGCGTATCAGCGCGATGTTGCAAGACGTGCAAACACTGACTACCCCGCTGCTGCGACAGATAGAGACCTTCGGACGCTGGCTGACCGTGGTCATCATGGTACTGGCCACACTGACACTCCTGTTCGGCTGGCTGGTACACAGCTTCGGACTGGGCGACATGTTCCTCGCCTCAGTAAGCATGGCAGTGGCGGCGATCCCGGAAGGTTTGCCCGCCGTGATGACCATCACGCTGGCGCTGGGCGTGCAGCGCATGGCCAGACGCAACGCCATCGTGCGCCGCCTGCCCGCGGTTGAATCGCTGGGCTCGGTCACCACCATCTGTTCCGACAAGACCGGCACTTTGACCAAGAACGAGATGACGGTGCAACGCGTCATCACCGCCATGCAGGTGTTCGGGGTGAGCGGCAGCGGCTATGCGCCGCACGGCGGCTTTGAGATCGGCGGCAAGGAAACGGATCTGGCCAAACATGCGGAGGCACTGGACCTGTTGCGCGCCGGACTGCTGTGCAACGATGCCGAGCTGAGCGAAAGCGAGGGTGCCTGGCACATCGCGGGCGACCCGACCGAAGGCGCGCTAATCCCGCTGGCATTGAAGGCCGGCATGGATGCGCAATTCGAACATGGCGAACTGCCGCGCACCGACCACATCCCATTCGAGTCGGAGCACCGCTTCATGGCCACGCTGCACCATGACCACGCCGGCCACGCCTTCATCTTCGTCAAGGGTGCGGTGGAATCCGTACTGACCATGTGCAAGCAGCAACGCGGTGCGGGCGAAGACGTGGCACTGGATCTGCCTTACTGGCACAGGCAGATGGCGATCACCGGCGCACTCGGCCAGCGCGTGCTGGCACTGGCGATGAAGACCATAGACAACGGTCAACGTGATCTGAACTTTTCCGACATGGATGGCGGCTACACGCTGCTGGGCATGGTCGGCATCAGCGACCCACCACGCGAGGAAGCCATCGCAGCGGTGCGCGACTGCCGCGCGGCGGGTATCCGGGTGAAGATGATCACCGGCGACCATGCTGACACCGCCAGCGCCATCGCCCTGCAGCTGGGCATCGGCCGCGGCCGTGCGCTGACCGGCAGCGAACTGGACGCGATGGACGATGAGGCACTACGCAAAGCCGTGCGCGAAGTGGATGTGTTCGCACGCGCCAGCCCGGAACACAAATTGCGGCTGGTCACGGCCATGCAGGCCAACGGCGAGATCGTCGCCATGACCGGCGACGGCGTGAACGATGCGCCGGCCCTAAAGCGCGCCGACATCGGCGTAGCGATGGGCATGAAGGGCACGGAAGTGGCCAAGGAAGCTGCCGAGATGGTGCTGGCCGACGACAACTTCGCCACCATCGCGCACGCGGTGGAAGAAGGTCGCACCATCTACGACAACATAAAAAAAGCCATCGTGTTCATCATGCCGACCAACGGTGGCGAGGCCGGCATCGTGCTGATCGCGATCCTGTTCGGCATGGCACTGCCGCTGACACCGGTGCAGATCCTGTGGGTGAATATGGTGACTGCGGTCACCCTGGCACTGGCGCTGTCGTTCGAGCAAGCCGAGCCGGATGTGATGCAGCGTGCACCGCGCGCCGCCGCCGAACCGCTGCTGACCCGCTTCATGATCTGGCGCATCAGCTTCGTCTCGGCGCTGCTAGCATTGGGCGTGGTCGCACTGTTCCTGTGGGTGCTGGCACGTGGCGACAGTTTGGAGACCGCACGCACCGTGGCGGTCAATGCGCTGGTGGTGGGTGAGATCGCTTACCTGTTCAACTGCCGCTACCTGCTGGCACCGGTGCGCAACTGGCAGGACTTCACCGGCAACCCTTATGTGCTGCTCAGCATAGCCGTGCTGGTCGTCATTCAGGGCTTGTTCACCTATCTGCCGTTCATGCAGGATATGTTCGGCGTAGTTGCGCTGGATGCGGCGGCATGGGGCTTGATTCTGATCTTCGGCGTGTTGTTGTTCATCGCCATCGAACTGGAGAAATGGTTGATTCGTGGAATACGTGCACGCGAGCGGGAGGCCCAATGAACGACTGGTCTGCGATCGGTGGTTTGCTGGGCGGCATCGGACTGTTCCTGCTCGGCATGAGTCTGATGACGGACGGGCTCAAACTCGCCGCCGGCCCCGCCCTCGGGCGCATCCTCACCTATTCCACCAAGACGCGGATGCGCGGTCTGGCATCGGGGGCACTGCTGACGGCGCTGGTGCAATCCTCCAGTGCGGTGACGGTGGCGACCATCGGTTTCGTCAACGCCGGTCTGCTGACGCTGGGGCAATCACTGTGGGTACTGTTCGGTTCCAATGTCGGCACCACCATGACCGGCTGGCTGGTGGCATTGGTCGGGCTCAAGTTCAAGATCGATCTGCTCGCCCTGCCGCTGATCGGCATCGGCATGGCGCTACGGCTTTCCGGCGAGCACAGCCGACGCGGCGCAGCCGGACTGGCACTGGCCGGCTTCGGCGTGCTGTTCCTTGGCATCGATATGTTGCAGATCGCGTTCTCCGGATTCACGACCGATTTCTCATTGCAGGAATTCGACGGCCTGACCGGCCTGTTGTTGATGGTGCTGTCCGGCCTGCTGATGACGGTGTTGATGCAGTCCTCCAGCGCGTCACTGACCATCGTACTCACTGCGACGCAAGGTGGCTTGCTGGGCATAGAAAGTGCGGCGGCGGCAGTGATCGGTGCCAACATCGGCACCACAGTCACCGCGCTGATCGCGGCCATCGGTGCCACGCCGAATGCCAAGCGCGCCGCCAGTGCACACGTGCTGTTCAACGCGCTGACCGGCATCGTCGCACTGCTGATGCTGCCACTACTGATCGCCATGATCGCCGTGTTGCGCGACTTACTGCAACTGGATACAGCACCCGCCGCCTTTCTGGCTTTGTTCCACACCGTGTTCAATCTGCTGGGCGTAGTGCTGATGTGGCCACTGGTGAATCGTCTGACGCACTTCTTGGAACGCCGCTTCCGTACGGCTGAAGAGGACGAAGCTAGGCCGCATCATCTGGACGCTAACGTGCTGGGTGTACCCACACTGGCGTTGGACGCATTGCATCAGGAAGTGCGGCGCATGGGATCGATTGCCATGCGCATGCTGCGCGATGCGGCGAGCGGAGAAGCCCAGGACAAGCTGGTGCGCGCGCAACGCGCTGTGGTCGGGCTGAACCATGCCATCGCTGATTTCATCATGCGCTTGAGTCGCACCGAGATGTCGACCGCTAGCGCACAGCGTTTACCCGACATCCTGCGTATCGCGCGCTATTACGAGACGCTTTCCGAATTGGCAGTGGAGCTGTCTACGGCGCTGCGCGAGAACACCACCCCGGTCCCCGTCGAAGTCGGAAAATTCAACGCGCAGGCTGAGGCATTGTTGGAAGAGATCGATCCGGACACCGCCATACGCGACCGGCTTGTCATCGACCAGGCCCTTGACTCACTCGAAGCACACTATCAGTCGCTGAAATCCCACCTGCTGGCGGCGGGCGTGCGCGGTGAGCTGCCGGTGATGGAGATGGAATCCCGCTTGCGGGCGGCCAGCATGATGCGCCGCGCGATCGAGCAAGCGGTCAAAGCGGCGATCATGCTCAATGATGGAAAGACGAACGTGCCGCATGAGACAGAAAGTACCCCCGCATGAAACAGCGATTGAAGCGGTTATTGCCGAATGCCGACTACGTGCGCGGCAACCGTTGGTTGCACTGGCTCGGACCGACGCTATTTCGCCCGCAACTGTGGCACATCACCCGGCGCGGCGTGGCACTCGGCGTGGCGCTCGGTATCTTTTTCGGCTTGCTGGTCCCGGTCGCACAGATCCCGCTGTCCGCCGCAGCGGCCGTGCTATTGCGCGCCAATCTTCCGTCTGCCATCGCCAGCACCCTGGTCACCAATCCGATCACCTTCGCGCCGATCTATTACGGCGCGTATCACATCGGCACGGCGTTGATCGGCAATGGATCGCCACCGCCCGATTTCGAGGCTGCACAAACGCAGGAGCAAGATAGCGGGGAAGCCGGAAGCTGGATCGTGCGCATCACGGCGCTGGGCAAGCCCTTGCTGCTGGGCCTGCTCATCGTGGCTTGTTCGGCGGGCGTGCTGACCTACCTGCTGATCATGGGCGTGTGGCGTCTGAAGATAACGCTGGCCTGGCGGCGACGACGACGGCAACGAAGACGAGAACCAGCTAAGGAACAGGCTTAAGGCACCTGAGTTGCTGCGGCCGTATAGCAAGGCACTGTTATAATCCGCACACATCTCAATCACACATTGCGGAAAAACATGAAGACTCTGATCTGCGGTTCCATGGCTTTCGACACCATCATGGTGTTCAAGGACCACTTCAAGAAACACATCCTGCCCGAGCAGATCCACATCCTGAACGTCGCCTTTCTGGTGCCCGAGATGCGTCGCGAGTACGGCGGCTGCGCCGGCAATATTGCTTACAACCTGCAGATGCTCGGCGGCAATCCGCTGATCATGGCAACGGTGGGCGACGACTTCGGCCCATATGCCACGCGCCTGCAGAATCTTGGTTTGCCACAGACGCATATCAAACATGTCGATGGAAACTTCACCGGACAGGCATTCATCACCACCGACCTAGACGATAACCAGATCACCGCCTTCCATCCCGGCGCGATGAGCATGTCTCACCTGAACCATGTGAAGGATGCGAAAGAAGTCACACTGGCCATCGTGTCGCCGGACGGTCGCGACGGCATGCTGCAGCATTCGCGCGAACTGAACGCAGCGGGCATCCCCTTCCTGTTCGATCCCGGTCAGGGTATGCCCATGTTCTCCGGCGAAGAACTGCTGGAGATGGTCGATCTTGCCAACTACGTCACGCTGAACGACTACGAAGCCAAGATGCTGCAGGAGAAGACCGGCAAGTCGCTGGCCGATATCGCGCAGCGCGTCTCCGCGCTCATCGTCACCCTGGGCGGTGACGGCTCTATGATCTATGCCGACGCCAAGCAGATCGCCATCCCCACGCCCAAACCGAAAGCCATCGTCGACCCGACCGGTTGCGGCGATGCTTACCGCGCGGGTCTGCTGTACGGTATCCAGTCCGGCTGGGATTGGGAGACCACGGGCCGTCTTGCCTCACTCATAGGCTCGCTTAAGATCGCCAGCCGTGGCGGTCAGAACCACAAGCACTCGCGCGCCGAGATCATGGAACTGTTCGAGAAGAACTTCGGCTTTTCCATCAAGCTGTAAAGCATGAAGATACCGGGCGCTGTCGCATCTGCCATCGGCGATGCCACACAGCGCCCGTTTCATTTGTTGCGCGCCACGTCGGTAGGTGGCGGCGATATCAATCAGGCTTTCCGTCTGGAAGGTAGCGACGGTTCTCTGTATTTCCTCAAGCTAAACGCTGCCCGGCAGCACGCGATGTTCATTGCTGAAGCGGCGGGACTGCAAGCCATTGCCGCCACTAATACGCTGCGCGTACCGCAGGTCATCACCCACGGCGCATCCGAGGGGATCAGTTTTCTGGTGCTGGAACACCTGCCGCTTGGTGGGCGGAACAATGCAAAACTGCTTGGCGAGCAACTCGCCGCACTGCACCGGAACACCGCAGATCGATACGGCTTTGCGCAGGACAACTTCATCGGCACAACACCTCAACCCAATGCTTGGACAGATGACTGGCTGGATTTCTGGCGTGAGCAGCGTTTGGGCTTTCAGCTTCGCCTAGCCGCAAACAACGGCTATGGCGGTGAACTGCAAAGACTCGGCGAGAAGTTGATGGATGCACTACCTGTTTTCTTTGACGGCTACACACCGCAACCTTCTTTACTGCACGGCGACCTGTGGGGCGGGAATCATGGCTTTCTTGCAGATGGCACGCCGGTCATCTTCGATCCTGCATGCTACTACGGCGACCGCGAATGCGACCTTGCGATGACCGAACTTTTCGGCGGTTATCCGGCTGAGTTCTATGCCGGCTACCAAGCTGCTTGGCCGCTGGATGCGGGCTATGCGCAACGGCGCGAGTTGTACAACCTCTACCACATCCTCAATCATGCCAATCTGTTCGGCGGCGCGTATATCAGGCAGGCCGAACATCTGAGCAGGCAATTGCTCGACGCCGCATGGCCGAGAAGCCCACTCGGTTAATCCGCGATTCTGCCGGTTCCAGCGCAGGCTAAACCTATACAATCCTGTACCGGGGTTGCGCCATTCCACAGCCCCGATTCTGAGAGAGCATTCGAATGCTCCCGGTCAACAAAAGGAGGTGTTATGCGCATAGCTTCGATATTCCTGTCCTGTTTCCTGTTAGTGGGTCACTACGGCCTTGCCGTAGCTCAGCCCCCCGCCATGAGTCGACTCGACCGTGTACTTGCCAACAAGGAATTGCGCGTCTGCATCTGGCCGGATTACTACAGCATCACTTTTCGCAATCCCAAGACCCAGCAGCTCAGCGGTATCGATATCGACCTCGCCCAAGCGCTCGGCCAGGATCTGGGCGTCCCCGTCCGTTTCGTTGACAGCTCATTTGCCAAGTTGATCGACGATGTGACCCAGGATCGCTGTGATGTCGCCATGTTCGCTATCGGCGTCACACCGATCCGGACGAAGAGCCTGGCGTTCACCCAGCCGCATCTTGCCAGTGACATCTACGCCATCACCAGCAAAGCCAATCGTCGCATCAAAACCTGGGCGGATATCGACAAGGCGAGAACAGTGGTGGCCGTGGCCAAGGGTACGCTGCATGAACCGGTGATGAAAGCCAAGCTCACTGCCGCGAAGCTGCTCGTATTGGACACTCCGTTCGCCCGTGAACAGGAAGTCGCCTCGGGTCGTGCCGATGTGTTCATGACCGACTTCCCCTACAGCCAGCGCTTCCTTGCCAACAACGATTGGGCGAAGCTCGTTTCGCCGTCCGAGACCTACCACATCACGCCCTATGCCTACGCCATGCAACAGGGCGATGAGGCCTGGCGCGCCAGAGTCGACCGCTTCGTCGGAGAGATCAAACGTGATGGTCGACTGATGGCCGCCGCCAAACGACACAAGCTGGAAATGATCGTTTCCCAATGAGTTCACGCGAACAGCAATTGCGGCAGGGTTTCTTCGCCGCCCTGCTGCTGCTGGTCGTCAGCCTTAGCGGCGTGACGGCCTTCACCCTGTGGCAGCTGCGCGTCGATGCCATCAAGGGCGGCTTGCAGATGTCCGCCATGCATACCCGCAGCTTCGAGGACTTCCTGACCCAGAACCTGCATGTCACCGAACTGGTCGGGGACAACTTTGATATCCAGGCTGCCGCTACTTCGAAAGACCATCCCGCCAATGCGCACTTCGTCGATTTTCTGCGGCATGCGCCGTTCTTGCGCTCGATGTCGCTTCTTGACGAGAGGGGACGTATCTTTGCCAGTTCCAACCCGGCCAACATCGGGCTCGGCATCTCCATGCAGGATTTCCTTCCGCCCGCTCCGCTTCGATCGGAGATCTTGCGCATCGGCAGACCATGGGAAGGCAGGGATTTCTCGGACGGCAGGGAGACGACACCCCAGACTGCCGCCGATCCGAACGAGCACAGTTTCATCCCCGCTGCGCGCGACCTGTTGGTAGGCAAGCGACATGTCACGTTGCTGTTCGCCATCAATCCGGATTATTTCTCCAATCACGTCATGCAGAAACTCGGGCCCGAGGAAGGCTCGGTCCAAGTGCTCAGATATGACGGCACCGTACTGATCGATTCCGCACTCGCCACCCGCGCGGGGATGCAGCTCAACCATCTGCTGCAGGCATTCCGCTTGCCGGAGCGTGAGCATGGGGAATACGCGTCGTCGGATCGCGACAAGCAGGCTATCCTGACTTCGTTCCGCGCATCCAGCCTGTATCCCGTCGTGGTGGTCACGCACCTCCAGCAAGCCAGGGTGCTGCTACCCTGGTGGACCAGTGCCAAGACCTTGCTGGCTGTGGCGGGGAGTTCGCTGCTGTTGATCATCGCTTTGTCTATCACCTACTACCGGCGTCAGATGCAGATCGCAGAACAACGCTCAGAGGTTGAGCGCCAGCAAGGCATCAATGCCAAAGTCTTTGAGACGAGCAGCGATGCGATCGTCATCACCGATGCCGATTCCCGCATCATCTCCATCAATCCCTCCTTCACAAGGATCACCGGCTATAGCAAGGCGGACGCTTTAGGGCAGAACCCGGTGGACTTGCTCTCTTCCCATCATCAGGACGCCGCCTTCTACGTGCAAATGTGGGGGGAGGTGCTAGGCAAGGGATTCTGGCATGGCGAAGTGGTCAATCGCCATAAGGGTGGCAGCCTGTACGACCTGTCCCTCTCTGTGGCGGTCTCGCGTAACCGGAATGGAGAACCCGAGCATTTCATCGCCGTCGGCAACGACATCACTGAACGCAAGCGTGCCGAACAGGCGCTGAAACACGAAAGCGAGAAGAATCGCGCGCTGCTGCACAACGGCAGTGACGGGATACACATCCTGGATGAGCATGGCAACGTCATGGAAGCCAGTGAAGCCTTCTGTTCCATGCTCGGCTATACGCGCGATGAGGTCATCGGAATGAATGTCTCGCAGTGGGATGCCAGCATGGACAGCACAGAGATCAGGATGGCCCTGCGACGTCAGTTCGAATACAAAGGGCGCTCGGAATTCGAATCCAAGCATAGGCGCAAGGACGGCTCTGTCTTCGATGTGGAGATCAGCGGCATCCCGCTGCTGCTGGATGGCAAGCCGGTACTCTTCAATTCCTCGCGCGATATCTCCGCGCGCAAGCAGGCGGAAGCCGAACTGCACATCGCAGCCACCGCCTTCGAGACACAGGACGGCATCATGGTCACCGATGCCGAGGGCAACATCCTGCGCGTCAACAAGGCGTTCTCCGAGATCACCGGATATGAGCCGGAGCAGGTCGTCGGGCAGAATCCGCGCATCCTGAAATCAGGCAGACACGATGCGGTGTTCTATTCCGCCATGTGGCACGCGATCAAAACCCACGGCAGCTGGAGCGGAGAGATCTGGAACCGGCGCAGGAGCGGCGAGATATACCCGGAGCGCCTGACCATCACCGCCCTGAAGGACGAGCACGGCAAGCTCGTCAACTATGTGGCTTCTGTCACAGACATCACCTTGCACAAAGCGGCAGAGAACGAGATCCGCAGCCTCGCGTTCTATGACCCCTTGACCGGCCTGCCCAACCGTCGGTTGATGTTGGACCGTCTGCAGCAGGCGTTGTCCTCCTGCGGCCGCAGCAAGAAGTTCGGCGCTGTCCTGTTCCTGGATCTGGACAATTTCAAATCCCTCAACGACACGCTGGGACATGACAAGGGCGACCTGCTGCTGCAGGAAGTCGCCCGCCGGCTCGAGCTGTGCATCCGCAAAGGCGACACGGTCGCCCGTCTCGGCGGCGACGAGTTCGTGGTGATGCTTGAGGACCTCAGTCCCCACGCGCTGGAGGCCGCCTCCCAGACCGAAGGGGTGGGAGAAAAGATCATGGAGATGCTGAACAAACCGTATCAGCTCGGTCACCACGAATATCACAACTCCCCCAGCATCGGCGCCACCTTGTTCAGCGAGGGACGAGACAGCATAGACGAGCTCATCAAGCAGGCCGATATCGCGATGTATCAGGCGAAAAAGGCCGGACGCAACACGCTGCGATTCTTCGATCCCCAGATGCAGGAAAGCCTGAATGCCAAAGCATCCCTTGAGGACGATCTGCGCAAGTCACTGACCCGCGCCCAGTTCAGCCTGTATTACCAGGTGCAAGTCGATGAGAACTATCGCCCCTTCGGCGCCGAGGCACTCATCCGCTGGATCCATCCTGAACGCGGCCTCGTCTCGCCGGACCATTTCATCCCGCTGGCGGAAGAGACCGGATTGATCCTGCCGATCGGTGAATGGGTGCTTGAGAACGCTTGCGCCCAGCTCAAGGCCTGGGAGGACACCCCACTGACCAGCGGGTTGTGCCTCTCGATCAATGTGAGCGCCAAACAATTCCACCAAGCCGGCTTCGTCACCCAAGTCAGCGATGCGATACGTCACCATGCCGTCGATCCGGGCAAGCTCGAACTCGAGCTGACCGAGAGCATGCTGCTGGAGAACGTCGACGAGACCATCGCCACCATGGAAGCCCTGAAGCAGCTTGGCATCAAGCTCTCCCTTGATGATTTCGGCACGGGCTACTCGTCCCTGCAGTACCTGAAGCGCCTGCCCCTCGACCAGTTCAAGATCGACAAGTCATTCATTCGTGACATCGCAGTGAGCAGCAGCGACCGCGCCATCGTGCAGAGCGTCATCGCCATGGCTCACAGTCTGGAATTGGATGTGATCGCAGAAGGGGTGGAGACGCAGACACAATGTGACCTGCTGATGAAGCATGGCTGCCCGCACTATCAAGGCTATCTGTTCAGCAAGCCCGTGCCGATCGCCCAATTCGAAGCCTCCTTATCCTCTTTCACACAGGATTGATTTTTTATTTGCATTTCTCGCCAAGACAGTACATAGTGCGCCCCGCGATTCAAGTCTGTCGTTGTTGTTTGGTTCTGTATCCGCTTTCCTGCGGTATTTCTCCTTCATCTGTGTGCCGTCTTGAAGTTCGCTCCCAACAGGGCGTATGCCCTAAATTTATCAGGAGATTCATCATGGCAACAGGTACAGTTAAGTGGTTCAACGATTCCAAAGGCTTCGGCTTCATTACGCCTTCTAACGGCGGCGATGATCTGTTCGCACACTTTTCCGCAATTCAAAGCTCGGGTTTCAAGACTCTGACCGAAGGTCAGACCGTAGAATTCGACATCGTCGCCGGCCCTAAAGGTCAGCAGGCGTCTAACATCCGCGCTGCTTAATTTATGGCAAAGGAAGAACTGCTCGAAATGAATGGTGTGGTGGACGAGGTCCTTCCGGACTCTCGCTATCGCGTCACACTAGAGAACGGTCACCAGCTCATCGCTTACAGCGCCGGCAAGATGAAGAAGAATCACATCCGAATCATCGCCGGTGACAAGGTGTCGCTGGAAATGTCGCCCTACGATTTGAGCAAGGGACGGATCACGTTCCGCCATATCGAAGGACGCAGTGCTTTCGTGCCGCAAAAGCGCAGATACTGATCAGTGTAATTGCTGAGAAAACCGGTGATGCCTCGCGCGTCACCGGTTTTTTTTCACCAGTGTTTTGCGACGGGGGTGTTGCAGCGCACTTGGAACAAGCGCCGATCTTGCAGCCGTATTGCCGTCATCGGCCCGCCCCACAGGCAACCGGTATCCAACGCGATGATGTTCGGTTCGAGCTTCAGCCCCAGCGCGGACCAATGCCCGAATATGATCGTGGCGTCCGCACTGCGACGCTTCTTCATCTCGAACCACGGCAAATAGCCCTCGGGGATATTCCCAACCTCACCCTTGAACTTGAATTCCATCTCGCCCTGCGGGGTGCAGATGCGCAACCTCGTGAACGCATTGACGATGACACGCAGGCGCTTGTAACCCTGCAGATCGTCTTCCCAGCCGTGCGGCGCATTGCCGTACATCTTCTCTAGGAATACCGCGTACTCATCGCTGCGCAACGCGCTTTCAACTTCCTGCGCCAATGTCAGCGCTTGCTTCACCGACCATTGCGGCAACAGCCCCGCATGCACCAGCACATGTTCGCCTTGCGCATGCATCAGGCGCTGATGGCGCAGCCAGTGCAGGAGCTCGTCACGATCCGGCGCATTCAATATCCCATCCAGCGTATCGCTGCTGTGCAGCTTGCCGATTCCCTCTGCCACTGCCAGCAAATGCAGATCATGATTGCCCAACACCGTGATCGCACTGTCGCCCAGCGACTTCACCAGACGCAACACCTCCAGCGAACCGGGGCCGCGATTGACCAGGTCGCCGACGAACCAAAGATGGTCTTGCGCAGGGTCGAAGTGGATCTGCTCCAGCAGTTGCTGGAGCTCGTTGTAACAGCCTTGAATGTCGCCTATGGCATAGATGGACATAAGCTTGAATCGCCTTATCGCTGCAATGCCGAAATGATTCTCTCAACGGCCTGCTCTACACCCAGCGGTTGTACCGGACTGGCCACCAGTTGGTCATTCTGCCAATCCTGTATGGCCTGCCTGAGCACACGTTCCGCCGCACCTTCATCGACATAGGGGGCGACATAACCACCACGCTCGAGCACCATCGAATCAAGCTGTGCATTTTCGTGTGTCAGGGCGATGACCGGACGCTTGGCCCAGAAATATTCATATAGTTTTGACGGTATGTATTCACGGCAATCATCGATACTCCCGTGTACCAACAGTAAACAGTCGGCCTGATGCATCAGGTCGACCACTCTCTCGCGTCCCGTGCGTCCTGTTTCTGCCGAGTATTCCAGCCTTCCGTGCGAGACAAACACATCCTGCAACTTTCTTTGCTCAATGGCGCGCACAGCTACCGGATCTATCTTCCCGCCATACACGTGCACACGCACGAACGCACGCAACTCTGGCTCTTTCGCAAAAACTGAATCCAAAGCATGAACCACAGGCAGTAACGAGCGCGTGGTTGCCAGAGAACCGAAGTGGCAGATCGCCATCTGCTCTCCGCGCTGGTAGACCACCTCGGATCGGGGCGGCTCCGCCCCCGGCAGCACGACGATACCCCGCTCACCCAACTGAGGATGCCGTCTGCGTGCCATCTCCAGAGCCCCATCGGTGAACCACCAGACCAGGTCGGCATGTTTGCAGATGATGCCTTCCAGCTTCGCCATGAAGCGGGCATTACGGCTCTTGGTCTGCCCCTCTATCACCATCGGGTCGTGTATTTCAGCAATCCACGGCAACCCTGTGAGCTTCTTCAGCCAGTATCCTGACAAGTGTGCCGAGTATGCCCCACCGGTTGAATAGATGACGGTCGGTTTGTATTTCCGTATCAGCAGTAAAGAGCGGATCGTTGCCGGAAACACCCAGGACGCGTGATTCTGCAAGCCGAACATCAGACGTTCCAGCGCGATAAATGGTGCAAGCAGCAGGCTGATGATTAGCGTCAGGACGCGGTAAACGACGCCGCGACCGAAATGCATCGCCACCACATGGCGCATGTCGAAACGCAGCCCGGCTGGGCCCCATGGCAATAGTTGCAGATGCATGAACCTGTCATCGCGACTGCCGGACACCCCGCTCAGAACGATAGGCTCGATACCACGCGCCATCAGATGCGGCAACTTGTCGGTGATGGTCTGGCTGGCAGCACGGCCATCCATGTTGAAACAGTGGGAAAGGATGAGCCAATGCTGCCTCGCTTCAACATCATGCTTCTCGGCCAGATTCAACTGACTAGCCGCCGTCATTTCATGACCTGAAACGTGCAGCATGCTTGTATCGGGGCTTCCACTTCAGAATCATTTCCCCCATACCACTTTTTGGGTATCACGACCAATGCCTCAGGATTAAGCATTGCGGCAGTCAGGCTGAAGGTGCTGTTGGAGCAAATCAAGGTACGTGCACTTCGCATGATTTGATGTGATTTATACGGATCTATGTTGTCAAGGAACGATACAGACTTGTAGTAGGGAGTAACCGCAGCACGGAAATCTTCTGGTATCGGTGAATCAGACAAAATCACAGCATGACTAACTAAACCCGAAAATTTTTTCATAAGCCTGACAAACTCTTCGTCTGCTATCAGATGACTTGCCACGTTGACATAATCACCGCGCCGAATATGGATGCAAAGGAAGTTAGCTAGTACGTCAGGTGATAGAACATCACCTACATCAGCTGAATTTCCGAATCGATTCTGAATCGAAGGCTGCTTGAGCGCCGCCAGACCAAGTTCCATCATCCGTGGGCCATCTGCCAAAAGATTTGCGTTCCGTTTGTTTAGCCCCGAAGCTTTTTCGAATGATTCCTGTGTCAGGCCGAACTGGTCCAGCTGCCAGAACCAGTGAGTGAGCTGCCCAGCATTGCCGACCTCCGCCATTCGGGCTTCAGTGTCGAAATACGACATGTCTGCGAATACAGGTTGGCCGGCTTCCTTCAGCGAGAAATATGTCGCAGCTTGAATGATCTGCGTACCCATGCCGCCAGCGAAGATGACCACAGTGGGCAAGTACTCATCCGTACGTGATCGTCTAAATATCTTGGGAATCTTCATGGATAGCGGCTCCAGTACAACATGCAGGCTGCACTGCTAAGAATACAGGCAGCTCGAAATGGTTTCGAGATCGGTTTCAGAAAGCTCTGGATAGTTTCCGCAATAAAAGCCGTTGTCATGCAGGAAATCCGTGCCCGGCAGCTCGTAGCGCTCTTGCACATATTTCCCGAAGAAGGGTTGGCGTTGCATGTTGCCTGCGATCATGGGGCGTATCTCAATGCCCGCCCCTGAAAATCTGGCAAGGTATTGATTGCGCAGTTGCGGCGTCTTGCACACAACGGGGATGGCGAAAGTAGACAACGTATTGATGTGAGCATGATTCAGCGGGACCAAGTCATCATTCTGCAGAACCAACTTCTCAAGCCGCAAGTAATTATCCTCTCTGCACTTGATGTTCTGGTCGAGGAATTGCATCTGATATTGCCCGAGGAACCCTGTAATTTCAGTGGGCCTGAGATTGAAGCCGAGGTCATAAAAAGTATATTTAGCCTCGAATTCCGAGGTGATTTTGAATTTCTGGCGCCATTTGTGCTGCTGCTGTGCGGTGAGGTTTCTGTCCCACCCATTGGCTCGAACGATGCGCAACATCTCAGCGAATTCCTGATCGTCCGTACAAACCATGCCGCCTTCAATGGTCGACATGTGATGCGCGACGAAGAAGGAGAAGCTGGCACCCATGCCGAAGTTACCGGCCTTGCCGCAGGGAAGTTCCGTGCCGAGTGATTCGCAATTGTCCTCCAGAAGAATGAGTCCACGCTCGCGACAGATCGTCTGGATGCGTTCAATGTCCCCGGTGAAGCCAAGAACATTGGTCAGGAACAGTGCCTTGAGCTCAGTCTGTTCCAATCGTGCCTCAAGATTATGAGACATCACGTTGAGCGTTGAAATCTCGCAATCGATTGCGACAGGCACCAGCCCCATTTGGATGATAGGCATTGTATTGGTGGACCAAGTCAGAGCCGAGAATCCGACCTTGTCACCCTCTTTCAGGAGCCCAAGATTCTTCAAAGCCTGGAGCATAGCCAGATTGGCGCTCCCCCCGCTGTTGAACAGCACGGCCTCCTTGCGGCCTTGGTATTCAGCGAACTTGCGCTCGAATTTGAGACATTCAGCATCCATACTAAGGCGGCTCGCTTGCAGGATGAATTCCGCCAGCGCCTTCTTAGTTTCATATTCGTTAAGGAACGCATTCTTCATCAATGGAATCATGGCGTGGCTTTCAGTCCTCTGTATATTTCTATCATCTGCCCAATTCCTGCATTCAGCGTTATCTGAGGCATGAATCCCAAAGCCTTCATGCGGCTGACATCCATGCATTTTTTAAGCATACCGTCGGGCTTGGAATTATCCCATAGTATCTCGCCCATAAAACCGGTCATGGCTGCCACCGTTTCGGCCAACTCCTTGATGCTGATGTCTTCCCCGACGCCGATATTGATGAAGCGACTCTCCTTGTAGTTCTCAATCATGAATAGGATCGCCCGTGCCATATCATCCACATGCATGAACTCACGCCGTGCGATCCCCGTTCCCCAGAGGGTAATCGAGGCTGCGTTAGCCATCCGTGCGTCCTCGAAGCGCTTCACCAGCGCGGACAGTACATGCGAGTGTTGCAGGTCGAACGAGTCATTGGGACCATACAGGTTACACGGCATCAAGCTGATGCTGTTGAAGCCGTATTGCTTGTGCATCCCTTCGAGCAACTTTATCCCAGCAATCTTGGCTATGGCATAGCCTTCGTTGGTCGGTTCAAGTTTCCCGGTGAGCAAATACTCCTCTTTCATAGGCTGCGGACATTCCCTTGGATAGATACAGGAACTACCAAGAAAGACGAAATGCTTCACGTCATGCTTCAGTGATGCAGCCATCACGTTGTTCTGCATCTGCAGGTTGTCGAGCAAGAATGTGGCCGGGTTTTCAATATTGGCTTGTATACCTCCCACTTTGGCCGCACACATGATTACTGCCTCTGGCTTCTCATTGCAGAAGAAGTCGTTGACGGAGAGTTGGTTGGTCAGATCAAGCTCCCTGCTTCCTGCGGTCACAAGGTTAGTAAAGCCCTGCTGCTGCAGAAGGTGCAACGTGGCTGCGCCCACCATACCGCGATGACCTGCGACAAATATCCTTGCTGTTCTGTTTAACGTCATATAGCGCTTCCGTTCGTAGTCAAATCTGCTTACTTTTGTCCAGAATAAGTTCTGCTTCGCTCAACAAGCCCTCCAGCGAGGTCCAGACGGGCAAATACCCAAACTCTGCTGCACGCCGATTCACAGCATAGTAATGCGGCTTGCTGCCAGTCGCGTTAACAGTGGCAGACTGTCCGACCACTTCATAGCTTAGCCCGAAGTGATCACGCATGGCAGCCAGCAGGGTCGATTTGTCTATTGGGGCCCTGCTGTAACAATCCACCGCTGTGTTGTTCGCAGGGGCGGATAACAGAGCATTCACCAGTGAGTGAAAGTCAGATGGATGCAGATAGTCGCGCACGATGTAGTCTGCACTCGTCTTCAACACCGAGCCATCACGGATGGCGCGCAGCATATCTGTGATCAAGAAACGCGCTTCGATGTCCTGCGTGCGGCTGAAGTAATTGAACACGCGGATATCGAAGATGCAAAGGCTGGGATGCGCCCGATGCCGGCATTCGGCATGCAGCTTCGCCACACCGTACCACTCGTGCGGCGCAAGGTCGTTTATCTTGATAATAGCTGGTGTGTCGCGGCTGGCAGGCTCGGAGAAGTTCGAACCATAGGCTGCCCCGCTGCTCAGGAACAGGTAGCGACAGGCAGGATGCGATTCCAGGTAGCTCAGCACCATCTCGTCGAAGCGCAGTGTGACGTCCAGAATGGAACTGCCCATGGATGCGATCTGTGCCGGGTCTCCTGCGCCGACGAAATTGATGACCGCATCAAAGTCCTGCATACCGAATCCGGAAAAATCGGCGACCGGGTAACGGCCTTTGATTCCATTGGTTGCCAGCCACCCTTCGACCTCCGCTGGGCGTCTGGCGAACAGGAACAACTGCTTCCCAGCTTCGTGCGAGAACGAGAGGATGAGGTCTCTGGCTATCTGGCTGGTCGCTCCCAGTATCGCTATCTTCATCTCACCCCGCTCAGTCGGCCAGTTTGGGATACTGCTCGTCCAGCTTCGACCCGAATGCCAGACGCGGTCGGCATTCCGTCGCCCCTTCCATCATCACTTCGATGAGTAGCGGCCCCTTGTGGTCGGCGATCAACGGCAGCACCCGATCCATGTCAGCGGCGCTGCTGATACGTTGCGCGGCGATTCCGTACGCTCTGGCGATATCCGTGAAGTCGGGGCTGCTGTAACCCTTCTGGGTCGATTGGTTGCGCCCGTCAAAATACATGTCCTGAAAATTCTTGACCATGCCTAGTACGACATTGTTCAAGACGATGATGGTCACATCCAGGTCCATGCGCTTTAGCGTATCGAGTTCCTGGATGTTGATCTGCAAGCTGCCATCGCCGGTGATCACCACGACCTTGCCCCTGGATTCGACCGCGATGCCCAATGCGGCCGGGAAAGCGAAGCCCATCGCGCCCATGCCGCCGCTGTAATGGACAGCCTGCTCGGGCGACAAGCGCAAACTCTGCGCGGCCCACATCTGGTGGTTGCCAACATCGCAAACGTAGTCGACCGGCCGCTTAGCCAGAATCCTGTTCAGTTTCTTGAATAGCTCGCTCGGGCTGATCTTCCAGTCTGCATATTCATTTGCGCCTGCCATCTCGCGCAGACGCTCAAGCTCGGTCAACCAGCCATTGTCCAAGCTTGGGAACACATCGTCCCGCAGGGGAAATGTCTGGAAGAAACTCTCAACCGTCGCACAGACGCTCAGGTCGGCATGCACGCGATTGTTCAGTTGCGCGGGATCGATGTCGACCTGGATGACACGCGCATGACGGGCGAAATCCTCAACATCCGATCCGGTCTGCCGCACATCCAACCGCGCCCCCAGCACGATCAGCAGATCGCAGTTCTGCACCGCCCAGTTCGCCTCACGGTTGCCGTAGCTGCCGATCATGTTGAAGTAGTTGCCGCGCGCCACCACACGCTCATGCCCCATGAGCGTAGCCACGCAGGGGATGCCGAACCGGTCTGCCTGCGCCAGCCAGTCATCCATGGCATCGGACCAGCGGGCGCCGCCTCCGACACAGATGAGCGGACGTTTGGCCGATTTGCACAGGGCTGTTATCTGTTCCAGATCCCCCGCCGACACTTGCGAGGCCGGCGCAATATCCAGCGGCATGGCCAACCATTTCTCGACCAGCGCATCCGGGAGCTCGGTCCGCTGCACGTCGTTGGGGATATCCAGCAGTACCGGTCCCTGCCGCCCGCTCAACGCCGCCGACAAGGCTTTGTGCAGCTCGGGCAGCAGCGCTTCCGCACTTTCCACCCGTGCCGCGTATTTGGTCAGCGACTTCACCACCTCGACGATGTCCAGCTCCTGGAAGCCTTGCTGACGGATAACGCGCTCGCCCTTAAGTTCGCGCGTATTGACCTGACCGGTAATGAATAGACATGGCACTGAATCGAACCAGCAATCGCCGATGCCGGTGACCATATTGGTGGCACCCGGCCCGCTGGTGCCCATGGCAACGGCGACAGTCTTGCCTTTGCTGTAGCGGGCCACACCCTCGGCCGCAAAAGCCGCTGACTGCTCGTGATGCATTGAGATGATGTTGAACTGCCCGGATTCAGCCAAGCTGTCGAGCATGTGGGTGATCATGCCGCCCACCAGCTCGAAACAGGTATGCACCCGGTGGGCGATCAGGAATCTGGCGAGTGCGTCGGAGGCTTTCAATGCAGGTCCTGTCGTGTCAGAAGTTCAGACCGAAGAACGCTTCGAGCTTCTCAATGACGAAGTCCAGCATCTCACGACTCAATCCCGGATACACGCCGATCCAGAAAGTATCGTTCATCACGATATCGGTGTTGGTCAGTTCGCCCGCGATGCGGAAGTTGCGACCTTGCATGTAGGGCTGACGCGTCAGGTTGCCGGCGAAAAGCAGGCGCGTGCCGATCTTGTGTTGGTCGAAGTATTGCAGCAGGTCGACGCGGTTGATGCCCGCGTCCGCCTTGATGGTGATAGGGAAGCCGAACCAGGACGGATCGCTGTTGGGCGTCGCCTCGGGCAGCAGCAGGAATTCTTCGCAGTTCTTCAGGCCGTTCTTCAGGTATGCGAAGTTCGCCTTGCGCGCGGCGATGAATTCCTCCACCCGGTCCATCTGCGCCAGTGCACAGGCGGCCTGCATGTCTGAGATCTTCAGGTTGTAGCCCAAATGGGAATAGGTGTACTTGTGGTCGTAGCCGTAGGGCAAGTCGCCCAGTTTCTGGCAGAAGCGTTTGCCGCAGGTGTTGTCCTTGCCAGGCTGGCAGTAGCAGTCGCGGCCCCAGTCGCGGATCGATTCGACGATCTGGCGCAGCTGGTCGTTGTCGGTGAACACCGCCCCGCCTTCGCCCATGGTGATGTGGTGGGCGGGGTAAAAGCTCAGTGTGCCGATGTCGCCGAAAGTGCCGCACAGTTTGCCGTTGTATGTGGAACCCAGCGCATCGCAGCAATCTTCGATCAGCCACAGATTGTGTTTCTTGGCCAGCGCGGTGATGGCGCCCAAGTCGTAGGGATTTCCCAGAGTGTGGGCCAGCATGATGGCTTTGGTCTTGGGTGTGATCGCCGCTTCGAGCTTGGCCGGGTCGATGTTGTAGGTGCCGAGTTGCACATCGACGAACACCGGCACTGCACCGAATTGCAGGATGGGGTTCACCGTGGTGGGGAAACCCGCCGCCACCGAGATGACTTCGTCGCCCGGCTGGATGGCGCGTTCGCCCAGCTTGTGCGAGGTGAGTGCGGTGAAAGCCAACAGGTTGGCGGAAGAGCCGGAGTTGGTGGTGAGCGCATGCTTCACCCCAAGGAATTCGGTGAGGCGCTTCTCGAAAGCGTCGTTGAAGCGGCCGGTCGTCAGCCAGCCGTCGAGCGAAGCTTCCACCATGTTCTGCAGTTCGGCAGCGCCGAGTACTTTGCCCGAAGGCGGCACGGCATGCTTGCCCGCTTCGAATGCGCTGGGCGCATAGGCGAGGTCGGCATATTGTTTGACGAGATCTGCGATCTGGCTGCGGAGTTGTTCTTTGGTGCTCATGATGTTTCTCTCACTGTGCGTATTGTTCGATCTGTTTCAGGGTGAAGCTGTGCATATCCTGCTGCGCCAGCCATGCTTGTTGCCAAGCGACGATCATCTCCAGCGTATGGTCCAGATGCCAGCGCGACTGCCAGTCGAGGCGCATCCGGGCCTTGGAGCAATCCAGCTTGAGGTAATGCGCTTCGTGTGGATGCTCACCCGCGTCCAGTTGCCAGCTCGCACCTTCACCCCATTGCGCAGTAAGTTGCTCGACGATCCACTGCACTGGTTTCGCGTCCTCGTCACTTGGGCCAAAGTTCCAGCCTTCGGCATAAGTGACTCCTTGTGTGTACAGCTTTTCCGCCAATAGCAGATAGCCGGACAGCGGCTCCAGCACATGCTGCCAGGGGCGGATCGCATGCGGACTGCGGATCACGACCGGCTTGTTATCGCTGATGGCACGCAGGATATCGGGGATTAAACGGTCGTCCGCCCAATCGCCGCCACCGATGACGTTACCGGCGCGGCCGGTCGCAAGCGCCACGCGATGGTCTGCATATTTCTCTGGATTGAAGAATGAATTGCGGTATGCCGAGGTCACCAGCTCAGCACAACCCTTGCTGTTGCTGTAAGGGTCGAAGCCGCCCATGGCTTCGTTCTCGCGATAACCCCACACCCATTCCTTGTTGTCATAGCACTTGTCGCTGGTGACGTTCACCACGGCGCGCACCGAAGGTGTCTGCCGCACCGCTTCCAGCAGGTGTACCGTGCCCATCACATTGGTGGAATAGGTCTCTACCGGGTTCACATAGGAGTAGCGCACCAACGGCTGCGCGGCCATGTGAATGACGATGTCGGGTTCTGCGTCACGCATGGCTTTGCTCAGCGCTTCCGCGTCACGGATGTCGCCGATGATTGAGGTCATACCCTGCGCAACGTTCGCGACTTCGAACAGGCTTGGATTTGTCGGTGGCTGCAAAGCATAGCCGGTCACCTCTGCTCCGAGCTGTTGTAACCACAGACTCAGCCAACCGCCCTTGAAGCCGGTGTGGCCGGTCAGGAACACCTTCTTGCCGCGCCAGAATTCGACGTTCATTTCCACATCTTCCATGGCGCCTTGCCGGATTGCCACAGCTCTTCGAGATGGTTCTTGTCACGCAACGTATCCATGGGCTGCCAGAATCCATGGTGCAGGTAGGCCGAGAGCTGATCTTCCCGTGCCAGCTGCTCCATCGGGCCGCGCTCCCAGACAGTCGTATCGTTCTCGATCAGGTCGATCACCTTGGGGGATAACACAAAGAATCCGCCATTCACCCAGCCTCCATCGCCGTGCGGCTTCTCCTCGAAGCTCGTCACATGATCACCCGTGATGTTGAGCACGCCAAAGCGTCCCGGCGGCTGTACACCCGTCAGCGTCGCCAACCGGCCATGGCGGCGGTGGAAGGAAAGTGATTCCGTGATGTCCACGTCGCTCACGCCATCACCGTAGGTAAAACAGAAATCTTCTTCGCCAAGGTGGTCGCGCACCCGCTTCAACCGCCCACCGGTCATGGTGTTCTCGCCGGTATCGACCAGCGTCACTTTCCACGGCTCGGCAAAGCGCTGGTGCACCTCCATCTGATTGTGCTGCATATCGAAGGTGACATCGGATGTATGCAGGAAGTAATTGGCGAAATACTCCTTGATCAGATAGCCCTTGTAGCCGCAACAAACGACGAACTCGTTGATGCCATGGGCCGAATACATCTTCATGATATGCCACAGCACCGGCTTGCCGCCGATCTCCACCATGGGCTTGGGGCGCAGCGAAGTCTCTTCGCTGATGCGTGTGCCTAGACCCCCTGCAAGAATGACTGCTTTCATTGGATACCTCTGTGTACTTGTCAGTTGCGATAGCGTTGCATACGCCGCTTCAACTTATAGGCAATACGTTTCAGAAACTTCAGGCGGTGAGGATACCAGTTCGACTGGTAGACCACGCCCAGATAGAAGCGCGCGAGCATCTCCTCTGTCATACCGTCGCGCTTGTCGCGCTCGTATTCCTCGAAGTACAGATACGCTTTGAAGATCGGCTCTTTTGGCAGCAGTGGTATAGAACGATGTTTCAGTAGCGCCTCGCCATACCAGGAAGACTCATAGGGGTGGGCGACGATGGCGCGCATGATATCGCTGCCCTCTTCTTCCAGCTGCACCTGCAAATCCTGCCACACCTTGCGACTCCAGATCACCGGAAAGGGATTGAATGCGTAGGAGGGACCTACCCGCCCGAACACCTTGCGCATATCTTCACACAAGGCCTCGAAATGCCGTTCCGTCTCGCGTATGCCGTGCGTCAGGCAAAATTCGATGAAGGGCTTTCCCTCATGCAATATGGTGTATGGCGTGCCGTCAGGTGCCAGGAAATCGCTGGCAAAGAAATCACGGATGAAACGCGAGTCCGAATCGATACAAACACTATTGGGCGCGGGATTGACGCGCCAGAACTCCGCCTTCACCACCTGCTGGGAAATGTGTCCCGGCAAGGCAAGATAGGCCTGCATATCAAGAGAGGGATTAGCGCGGATGACGTCTTCGTCACACAGCCAGTTGATTCCCTGCGTGCCGATGCGTCGCTGAAACAAATTAAGGTCGCACTGCGGCACCGAGATATATAGCGGCAATCCTTCCCGGTTGTAGCGACGCACACTCTCCGCCATGACCACTGCGCGCTCAAGGTCACGGTGGTAGCTTTTGCAAAAGATGACGATGTCGCTCATTGGTCCGTCTCGTAGTCAGGATGCTGTTTCAAGTCCTGCATTATATGTTCTGCGATACGCGACACGAACTGGCCGGCGCTGAATCGTTGTGCCTGGTCACTGTGCAAATAGTTCGTGATCGCCTTTTGATAACTTGCATACCGCTCAGACCCGATCTGCAGCAAGTGATGGTGAACTCCCGCTGTGCCTTCAAAGTCCCTGCGATCTATGAAGCAATCTTCCGGGATGTGCTCCAGCACGTTCTCAGCACCCCAGTACACTGGCACACACCCGCTCAGGAAACTATCGAATATCTTTTCCGTGATGTAGTTATCCGGCCCTAGAGTGTTCTCAAAACAGTATGCGAACTTGCTACGCCGCATCACTGCTGCCTTGTCCTGTACTTCACCGCGCCAGCTTGGGAAGGGCTTGTGACCGAATGCCTTGGTACGCAGGCTGCTGGCACTCCTCTTAAGCTTGCTCCATGGCGTGAAGGCAGGTGCCGGCTTCTGCCACCCCAGTCCGTACAGCTCAAAATACTGCGGTGCGTGGCGCTCATACCAGCGTATGGTCTTGATGCGCTCTTGGTACAGATCGTTGGGCAACGGCTCGCGGAAGGCCTTGTTGGCGTTGATCAGGCAACTGAATATATCTCGCTCCGCGAAAGTCGGGAATGAGTCGAAAACCAGCCTGTTCGGCACCATTATCGGCACCACATTGGGCAGATCATGCAAACGTTTGTCCCAAGCGAACACCTTGCGAAATCGCAAGCAATATTCCCGATTCGCGTTCAGGTGATTGATGTACGGATTCTCTTGCGCGATAAGGTATTTCGGGGTGCCGTCGTCGGCGAATTCGTGCCCTTCAAAGAACAGGTCGAAAACGATATCACGCCCCTGATTGATATCCGGCGTGTTCAGTTCGATACCGTGCTCGTGAAAGGCTGCACGCAATAATCGCGGCGTGTAGGTCGGATTGAAACGATGTACCGCATCTTCCTCGGCGAACATGGAATTGTTAGCATGGCCCGCCGCATGCACATTCGCGTAGATCATTTCTCGACCAGCCTCTTGATAAAGAAACGCTTCGCCAGCGAGCGGTACAAAACAGGATCCGCATACCGCGACCAGCCATGGCACCTCAGGAAACGTCGCGCTGCTGCGCGCCGCGCCGGCGTCGCAGCCTCGTTCTTGACCAGCGGCTTATAGATGAACGAACAGCGGTAGTCTGCCAACAGCGCCTTGCCGAATTGTTCGGGATAGCGCTTGAGAAAAGCCATGAAGCGCAGACGGTCGCGCGGCGACTCCACCTTGCCATCGTTGCCGCCATGGATACGGTAGGTCAACAACGGCTCGTTGACCCAGGCCATCGGCCCTTTCATCGCCAACCGCAATAACCATGCAACATCGGTGTACTTGCCGCCCTCCACATCCAGACGCAACTCCCCCACGGCGCTGCGTCGATATACATAGCAAGGGAAAGGTGCAAAGCCTGACTGCGCACGCGCGAAATATCGACTGGCCAGATCGCGGGCCGACCCTATATGTTCCAGCTTGCCGAGGGCGCGAAACGAAGTGCGCGGTTCTATCCGGCCCATGGTTTCAATCAGCGCATTGCAGCCACAGGCGACCAGCCGGTGATCGGCATCCATAGCCGCCTTCATATGTCCGACGAATTCCGGGTGCATCAGGTCATCATCATGGAACAGGCAGAAGTAATTTCCCTGAGCCTCTTCGATGCAACGGTTGAAGTGTGCGATGTGGAACAACATCGGCTGTCTGCGCCGGTATTCCACTTGCGGGAATTCGGCCCGCATCATCTGCTCCACCTCATCGTTGCTGGAATTGTCCGAAACGATCAGCTCATAATCCCCGTCTTGTTGATTCTGGATCGAATGCAACGTTTGCCGCAGAAAGTCGGGGCGATCATGGCTGAGGACAAATAGACTTAGCGCACTCATTCCTTTACATACCAATCATCCCATTGGGAGAACTTTTCAAAGACTCTGGCATATCCTTTGGACTTCAAGAGTGCGTATAGCCTCTCGCGCTCCGGTGTGAAATTATGCTCGACGCTGATGATCCGGATATCGTGCTGCGAAAAATCAAAATGACTGAGGATCTCCAATTCCGAACCCTCGGTATCCACGGACATATAGTCGATCACTCCGGGCGCCCCATGGGACCGTAGCAGTTCATTCAAAGTGATCGTTTCAACCATGTAGCGCATCCCGTTTTTGCGCGATTGCTCGTGCCCATCGGATTCCGAGAATTCCGCTATGGTAGAAAGCTCGCCTTCATGAACCTCGTTGAACTCCAACTGCTCCCCGCTTCTTTTCCAGACACACCGCTCATCGATAGCGCAGCGCCTGTTCTTGTGCAGTGCTTCATGCCAACTCTTGGCAGGCTCTGCCAGAATGCCGTTCCATCCATACGCCGTCTCAAGCAGGTAGGTGTTGCTTAGCAAGATTCCGTTTGTTGCGCCGAATTCCACGAAGTACCCCTCGCGCTTGTCTCCGGTCATGAACAGCGCAAACAAGTCCTGACACAGCTGTGCTTTGGAAAGATTTATATTACGCAATACATAGGCAAGGAATTCATGCTTCCTGCTCTTCGCCGTCGATTCTCCCCCATCACGGAACTTCATCAGTTCGGAAAAAAGCGCTTCCGGACTCTCGCCATCTATCAGCCGATAACCGAACTTCTTTCCCAGCTGCCTCAACTTCCTTAACCAGAATGCGTCTTTCATCTTTCGCCTTTGCCCTTCATGTTGAAACTGTTGGTCAAATATCAGTTATCTGCCGGTAGATATTCACGTATTCCTGCGCCACCTCCCGCCACGCATGTGCATATGGCGGCGGAGATTGCGTCTTGCACAGTTGCGCATCTATCGCCTTCGCCCACACTTCAGCTTGTGCACCGAGCGGCATGGCGGCACCCGCCTCCGACTTGATCTCCGAAACTGCACCGCACACGTCCGACACCACGACGCGTGCTCCACCAGCCATCGCTTCGGAAATTACCATACCGAACGGCTCTGCGCGTGCCGGGTGCAGCAATACATCCATCTGGAGCAAATGTTCTGCATCATCGCGCCAGCCGAGCAATTTGTAACCGCCTTGCCATCCCTCGAACAGATGCGAGACTTCTGCAGGTTTGGGCCCGACGACCCACAGTTCAATTTGCGGACGTTCTCTGCGCAATAATTTAATTATCTCGGCTGCAAAGGGCAGACCTTTGCGCTGCCACTCCACCCCCACAAAACCGACGACACCCCCATCAGAGGGTGCTGGCCGCCACTCGCGCACCTGTATGGGTGCGACACCGGGAACGATCGGGGCTGCCAGTTTGTGCGCATATTCCGGGTAGTAGTGCGCCAACTGCTTCCTTATATGGATGGAGTTCGGCACGATATGACGCGCCGTTGCCAGTTCCCTTCGCTCCAACCAGAACTGCATCGCAATGCGCAACGAGAGTTTTTTCCACCACGGTTTATCGCGCACTGTGGCGAATGGCGGGCCATGAAAAGTAGTGATGTGATGGAAGCCCAAACGCTCATTGCTGTGGATCACAAACCCGGGACGCGGGTTCTTTTTCAGCCAATTTTCTGCACGTGCACCGAAGCGCAGCAGCGAGAGCCAGCGTGGTCGTTTTGCGATCTCGCCCAGCTCGTATACCACGATGCCAGCTGGCGGCTCCGCATGACAGCGTTCACATAACACTTCAACATGGTGACCCAGTGTTGCCAATTCGCGCACCACTTCCCAAACGTAGCGCTCCATGCCGCCGACCGGGCCATAGCGGCGGACCACATGAAGAATGCGGAGCGGCTGGCTCATGCCGTCAAAGCCTCATGGAGCGCGCCCGCACTGTGCTCCTGTTGCAGGATGATTCCGGCCTTGGAGGCATTTTCGGCATACCGCCCGTATTCCGCGATTATGAGATGGATCGTTTCCAGCAAGTGCGGCGACTCGACCATTTCGACCGCCCGGCCGGCGTCAAAGCGCTGCACCATGCGGGCGATCCAGGTTCCGCCGGTGGTCAACACCGGGCATCCGCCCGAGAAGGCATCCAGCGTCACGCCGCTGACGCGATCCGAGAAATCGTTCACGTCGTAGAGCTGCATGGCAATCGCCCCGGGGAACAACGCCTCGTATTGCTCCACGCTCAAAGTGTCGGTCAAAAGGCGCAGATGCGGATAGGGGATGCTCTGTAGACGTTTGATGTCGGCAAGCGTTTCGACATCATATTTGCCGAAGTGCTCGGCGGATATCTGTACAGTGAAAGGAATCGAAGCCTGTTGCGCATTCAGCAACTCGACAAGGTCCACGATGCGCGCGAACCCTTTGTCTCGCCGCGCTGCCCCGGCGAACAGCAGATGCTGGAAAGGCTGCACTGCAACTGAATACTGGCGAGCCGAGATCGGATAAGGGACGACTCGCGCAGCAGCGAATCCCGCTGACCTGAACACATCCACCACGGTCGGAGTCGGCCCGAAGATCACCAGATTGGGCTGGCGTTGGGCGATGCGTCGGAGGTGCTGTAACTTTGATTCGCTAGGCCGGAACCAGTGCACGTAGAAGTACGCTTTGTTTTGAGGAACGGTTTCGCGCGCTGCCCAATCGAACAGGCGAAGATCGGTATACGACGCCGTCGAGACGAACAATTTGCCGGGCTCGGACAACAGCTTGCGGAACAATCGGTAGGCCTGGAAACGGCGCGCCCAGCGATAGAAATATCGCTGTATCTCGATACGATCCGGCTGAAGCTCGAGCTGTGCGTATTTATTGACCCAGAGTCGTATTGGCGCATTCCCGGAGCTGGCGCTGATCAGTGCGCTCACAAAACTGTAACAGTGCCCGGCCTGAGAACTCAGTGTCGGCTCGATGATGTTGATCGGCTGCATGAATGACTCGTCCTTGCTCATATGCGCCCCACCATCTCTGCCTTGCGTGACATTCCCTTCCATCACTTGGGCAAGACGGGAGGCTTTGTCCAATTGAGGCGGCTGGTGGCACTTTTTGCATAGCGGTAGAAAGTGGATTCGAAGCTGCTAAGCGCCAGCATGAAACCTGCCCACCCATCGAGGAAGCCGCGTTTCAGGATATATATCCGAAAGAATGCCCACAGCCCGTGCGATAGCGCCTTCCCCATCGTTGCGTGCTTACCCTTGCGTTCCATCTTGACGGCACCAAGCGTTGAGTAGCGCTGGATCTTGTGTACCAGTTGCCCCAAATCCTGAAAAGGCACTTGGATGATGGCGGAACGCAGATACGCAAGTTTGCCGTGGATCTCGAACGACTCATGCACCTCTTCCTGTTCGTCAAAGACCAGTGCCTGACGTCTGAACAATTGCGGTTGACGATAATCAGGATACCAGCCGCAATGCTTGATCCAGCGCCCCATGAACCAATTGCGGCGCGGTACGTAATAAGCGTCGGCCTGAGGCGCGCACAGTATCTGCAAGATCTCGTCCCGCGCAGCCGGGGTGCAACGCTCATCCGCATCAAGACTGAACACCCACTCATGCGCACAGGCGGCGATGGCATCATTGCGCAACTTTCCGAAGCCGCTGAACGGCAATTGCTTCACCGTCGCGCCGTGCTCGCTCGCGATGCGCACGGTGTCATCGGTGCTATTGGAATCTAACACCAGTACTTCATCAGCCCACGTCACGCTATCCACCGCGTCGGCGATCTTGTCCGCCTCGTTGTAGGCGATGATATAGACGGACAGTTTTGGCCTTGCAGTTTGCTCCTGATTCATGACTTTCCTAACTGTTTGTTGACCACCCTTGATGCAACAAGGATAGAGTAATTCGCAATACTGCTCTCATCACGCAAAGCCATTGGGATTAGGCTTATATTCCGGCATCCATTGTCTCATTGCTTCCCGCACCTGTTCATCAGACATCGTTATGGTGGCTGATGACCAAGACTCGATCGTCCTCATCTCACCATCAGACACTCGCCGTGCTTTAGCGATGCGCAATTTTGGATGCGGCGTCGGCAATGTCTGCTCGCTATCCGCCAGCAATTCCTCATACAACTTCTCTCCAGGCCGGAGTCCGGTGAATTCGATCATCACTTCTTCCGGATCCAATCCGGACAGACGGATCATATCCTTCGCCAGATCGACGATCTTCACCGGTTCGCCCATCTCGAGTACGAATATCTCCCCCCCTTGGCCCATGCAGCCCGCCTGCATCACCAGTTGCGCGGCCTCGGGGATGGACATGAAATAGCGCGTGATGTCAGGATGCGTCACTGTGACTGGACCGCCCTTGGCGATCTGTTCGCGGAATTTCGGGATCACGCTGCCGTTGCTGCCCAGCACGTTGCCAAAACGCACGGTAACGAAACGTGTGCCGGCCTCTTGCTGAAGCCCCGTACAAACGATTTCTGCCAACCGCTTGCTCGCCCCCATCACGTTGGTCGGATTGACCGCCTTGTCGGTTGAGATCAGGACAAACGTCCCTGCTCCATATTTCTGTGCACAGCGTGCCACCTGCCATGTCCCATACACATTGTTACGCACTGCTTGCCATGCATTGCCGCACTCCATCAGCGGTACGTGCTTGTAGGCTGCAGCATGAAAAACAACATTCGGGTGGTATTCGGCGAATACTTGATCCAGCCTGGCCTCATCGCGCACATCGCCGACAAGATACTCAATGGAAAGATCGGGAAAGGACGCGCCAAGCTCTTGTTCCATGTTGTACAGAGCAAGTTCACCGAGTTCATACAGCACCAGCTTGGCCGGTGAGAAGCGCGCTATCTGGCGGCACAGTTCGGCACCGATGGAGCCCCCTGCACCAGTCACCATGACCGTCTTGCCCGCCAGCAGATCTTGCAGACCGCCCGTGTCCAGATGCACCGCATCGCGCCCGAGCAGGTCGTCCAGCTCGACTGCACGCAATTGCGAAACCGACACACGCCCGCTCAACAGATCGTCGAACGTAGGCACCGTGAGCGCCTTGATCGCATTGCGGTTAGCCAAGTCGATCACGCGCTTTCGCACCTGATGCGAGGCCGATGGCATGGCGATGATGACCTGACTGACACCCAACCGCTGCGACCAATAGGGCAGGCTGTCCAACGTGCCCAATACCTTGATGCCATTGAGCAGGCAACCCTGCTTGTCGCGGTCATCATCAAGGAAACCGACCTGGTGCCACTCCCGGCTGCGCAACAGATCCTTGGACAAACTCACCCCGGCACCGCCGGCACCAAGGACCAACACTGGCTCGCCGCGCAGGCTGAAGTCACCGAGCAGGCCCCGCTCCTTCCACAATCGATAGAGCAGGCGGTCACCGCCCATCGCCAGCAGCAACAGGATAGGGTCTAGGATCAGTACCGAACGCGGCACCACCGCATCGACACGAAACATCCACAACACCAGCGGGATCATGATCGCGGCCAACATCACCGCGAGAAAGATGCGGCGCAGGTCGGCCATGCTGGCATAGCGCCAGATGCCGCGATACAAGCCCATCCGCCAGAATATGAGCGACTGTAGCGGCGCGACCCAGAGCAGGGTACCCAGCATCTCCTCCTGAAAGCTCGGCGGCAGGTCGAAATTGAAACGCAACAGATAAGCGCAACTCCATGCCAGAGCCGCTGCCACTAGATCATGCGTTATCGCCAGCAGGGTGTACGCACTCGGTCTATGCATGCTGTTCCCGTTCATGCCGTTTCCAGGCGGCATCCAGCGGCAGCATCAGCGATGTATAGATACAGACCCACACCGCCATCACCTGCCAGACATATCCACCATGCAGTGCCAATAGTGCCGTGCCGCCGCAGCCCAGCATCAGCATATATTCCACCAGTGCGACCTCGCGATGTGTCCGGCCCATACGGATGGCGCGCTGGTAATAATGTTCACGGTGCGCCTCTGTGATCCTTGCACCGCGCCAAGTACGCCTTGCCAGCGTGACGCTGGCATCGACCAGAAAGGGCGAGAACACCAGCAACGGGAACCATACCGGCCAGCAGTCCTGCTGCCAGCCCCACAACCCCAGTGCCGCGACGAGGAAACCGAGCGGAATGGAGCCGACATCGCCCATGAACATTTTTGCAGGCGGGAAGTTGAAACACAGGAAACCGAGCGCGGCTGCGCCGACACTCAGGCTCAGCATCGCCATCGCATCGTTCTGCGCGAGCAGCGCAGCAGCCCCGTAACAAGAGAAACCAAACAATGTCATGCCGCCGGCCAGTCCGTCCGCGCCATCCATGAAGTTGTAGAGATTGGTCAACCACACTGTAAACAGCAACATGACGAGCGCACTCATCAGCCCCTGCTGGGCAAGGAAGCCGGAACCGGCGAGCATGAGCGAGGCCGCAATGAACTGTGACAACAACCGCGGGCGGACAGGCAAGCCGCGCACATCGTCCAGTAATGACACACAGAACAGGATAATCAGGGGTGACAGCAGCCACCATGCCACCGCGTGGGACACCAGTGCCCAGCCGGACAGGATACCCGCCCAGATAGCGATACCGCCACTGCGCGGAACAAGTACCGCATGTAATGACCTAGCATTGGGAACATCCTGCAACCAGCCGCCGAATCGGCTGTGCAATATGAACACGATGACTGACAAGGTGACCAATACGGCGACTATCGGGGAATATTGGTTCATAGATCCTTGCTTTGATACCACGCGGCGGTTTCCTGTAAGCCCTGCTGCAATGTGAACGGCGGCTTCCAGTCGAGTTCGCGGCGGATTTTACCACTATCGATTTGCAACGAGCCCAGCAGACGCTCGACCTGTCCCGCCCTACCGGCGAGCCTTCCCAGCGAGCGCAGCAGGGCAGGCGAAAAGGGCAGTAGTCGAGCCGGTCGTCGCAGCGCCTTTCCCAGACTGCGCAGCAACTCCGGCGTGCTGATATCCTCGCCGTCGCTGACCAGATAAGTCCTGCCTGCAGCCACCGGATGCGTGGCGCAGGCAATCAGTGCATCGACCAGATTACCGCTATAGATGAGGCTTCTCCGATTGTCCACCGATGCTAGCGGCAGCGGGATACCGTGCGCCAACACCTTAAGCATCTGCGCGAAGTTGCCCTTCACGCCCGGCCCATACACCAGCGGCGGGCGCACGATGACGACCTCAAGTCCGGTCTCAGCAGAAACACGGTGTAATGCCTGCTCCGCCTCCCACTTCGAAATACCGTAGGCATCCTGCGGCACAGGCAGTTCTGTTTCGCGATAGACGTGACCGTTCACCGTCTCCTCGCCGTTCACCTTGATAGAACTGGCATACACCAGCCGCTTCACGCCCATCTCTGCCGCCTGGCGTGCTAGGTTCTCCGTACCCTGCCCGTTCACGATTTGGAATTCGGCCAGCGGATCGACTGCCGATTCATGCATGACATGCACGCGCGCGGCTAGGTGGATGACGACATCAATATCGTGCAAAGCTACACGCCAGTTCGTCTGGGCATCGATGCCGCCTACCGCCACCGAGTCAGCGCAATCATCTATCTGTCCTGCCACACGCACTGCGCATCTGACTGCAAGTTCGCGCGCGCACATCTGTGCGACAAGCGCGCTGCCCACAAAACCATTCGCGCCAGTGACAAGTATTCTCATTGCACCCTGCTCGGATCGCACCGCTTCACCTCACGCATGTGGACCAAATCGCAATACAAGGTTCTTAGCGCGTCGTACAGGACTTGCGCACTGAACATCTGCACCACCCTGCTCTTTGCATTCGCACCCATCCGTCTGTATTTCTCCGGATTTTCCAGAGCCTCTCGCATGATGGTCGCCAGTGCTTCAATATCACCCTGCGGGAACAACACACCACTGAAATTATCCGCAATAGCATCGACCAGACCTGGGATGCGCGTGCCGATGGCAGGAATGCCCAGCGCTGCGGCATCGATCACGATGCTACCAAAACCTTCACGATGACTGGGCAGACATAGCACATCGCTGATCGCCAGATACAGTTCTGGATTCCCCACCTGACCGATCTCCAGCACTGCCTCTGAAAGTATCCTGTCTGCATCGAGCATCTTCCTTACCTCGCCTTCCGACTCGTCGGGACCAACGTACAGCAGGCGAACACTCGGAGTGACAGCGGCGACCTTCGCAAAAGCTCTGAGTATATCGATGGCACCTTTATCCCGCGTCTTCCTTGCGATGAAGGCAAACACAAAGTCAGCCTCATGCAAGCCCAACTGACGACGCAGATCAGCTGCACCTGCCGACAAAACCGCCCTATCGAAACGCCTGAGGTCAACACCGGACAGAGACCCCTTCGACAACACCGGTAGCGCCTTTCCCTCATGCGCGATGCCATGCTCAAGCAGAAAAGCGGACTGTGACGGGCTGTCTGTCAGGCAGACGGAGTTCAGTGTATTGATCAGCCGATCAAGGGTGTAATAGAAGCCCCATGCCAGACCGCCCCTTGTTGCCCACACTTGACCGGTAAACGTGTGCAAGCGTACCGGGACGCGACACAGGAATCCGGCGACGGCGGTCAGCAGACCGGCCTTGGGCATGATCGAGTGCACAATATCCGGTTTGATGGCGATGAATATGCGGCATAGCACGAGCAGCGCCCGCAAGTCTGAGAACAGACTCACCTTGCGATCCAGATCAAGGTCGATCCAGCGGATGCCGGGATACGTGTCGCGATAGACGGAGACGCCCTGCCCAACTACTGTCACCTCGAAATCCTGCGGCAAACGTTGAAGGGTATTGGCCATATGCCAGGGCACAACGTAGGAGGCCGTGACGATACGAACGATCTTGAGCCGAGCTTTTTCAGTTTGCACCATGCTGCCAGCACCTGACGAGTTCGCCCATGCCCGTGTCCATTGATACAAGATTGTGATGGCCCATTTCCGCTTCGATGCGCTCACTGCAGTACACCACACGATTGGTCAGCGCGTCGACTCTGGACGTCTTCAGCGGAAAGCCTGATATCCAGCTGCAGGCCTGAGCCAGTGCGCGTACCGGCAATTCCGGCAGGCGCAGACGCGGCGCCTCCTTATCCAGATGGGCCGCGATGCTGCACACCAGCTCTTCCAGAGTGCAATGATCGGAGACGATGTAACTGCGCCCATTGGCAGACAGCGCAGTCTCTGCACAATGCAACAAAGCATCCACGACATTCTCCACATGGATGTAGTTCGCCATCGCACCGGGCGGCCCAATAAAAAAGAACAATCCTTTGTCGATCATGCGGATGAGCTGGAACAACGACTGGTTGGGCATGTCCGCGCCATAGACATTGGAGGGCCGTAGCAGCACACAAGATAATCCTCGTCGCTCCGCCGCCGCGAGTACCAGCGCGTCCGCCGCCGCCTTGCTGCGTTCATACGGGTTGTTCGGCAACATCTCGGCTTCCTCGCGCACAGTGCCGTTGCGCACAGCGCCATACAGCCCGGTACTGCTCAGCTGCACCCAGCGCCCTACCTCGCCTACAGCTGCATCAAGCAGGTTTGCCGTACCCAACACGTTGGTTCTCTCCATATTGGCTGCTTCATGCAATTCGGCCGCGCAGTGGTATAGCACATCTACGCCATGGACAAAGCGGCGCAATATCTCTGACTCAGCAAGATCACCTACGTACGCCTCAGCGCCCGAAATACCAGCAACTGATTTCTTTCTGGTTAAGAAGCGCACTTTGTCACCCTGCGCAACATGTCGCGCGGCCAGATGTCGACCGATGAATCCTGTCCCGCCAGTAATTGCAATTAACCTTGCCAAGTATTCGGTTCCTTATTCGATCAACTTCACCTTCCATCCAAAGAGAAACTTCAGTCCCCTCTGCGAGTAACGCGCCGAATGACTACAACGATCTCCCTGCGAATATATTTCGCCAATGAAAATGGTATCAGCAACAAGATAGTCGAAAGACCTATCAGCTTGCATCTGTATGTCTTCCAGTATGCTTCCAGTTCGCCCCATTCCATCTTCCACAAATCCGAGCTCAGGCCATTGGCACCAAAGCTAGCCTTAAAAGTTGCTGCCAACGCTACATTCAATCTTACCGAGCGCGTGCCGGATAATATGAGCAGCAACCAAAGCAAATAGTCTTCTGTATATCTTTTACCTTTTTCAAACCGGAATGGCACTTCCCTCTTCAGCATCACCGTTGGCGTGGCGAACGGATTTGACAGCAAGGCCCTGAACCGGGTCAAGGTTCTGACATTGATCTCTTCGCTTAATTGTGGCCATTGTGACCCCCGATCCATATGAACCGAGTATTGGTGTCCGGATAAGCCGTATTCAGGATGATCCTCCATCCAGCGGTACTGAATGCGAATCTTCTCCGGATGCCACGCGTCGTCCGCATCTAGGAAGGCCACATATGGCTGCGTTGCCATGTCCCAACCAGCATTGCGAGCACTGGCAGCGCCGAGGTTGACGGAATTAGTGACGAGGGCAATCTCCAGCCTGTCGCTGTATCTGCTTTTCAGTTTATGCAGAACAGTCTGTGTGGCCCCATGATCCGGACTGCAATCGTCCACCAGTACCAGTTGCGAAGGCAGCAAAGTTTGCGCAAGAACAGATTCGACTGCATAGGCAATCGTATCCGCGCAACAATAGCAGGGGATAATGACGCTCACTTGAGCCATGTGTCTTGTATCTAGGCTCATATCCGAGTCCAGTATGCCGGTTTGCCGGATAACCGTCGGCCAAGATCGAGCAGACGATAAGTCAATCGTTCCCCCAACAATGCTTGCAACAGCAGCCTGATATACACGCGCAATCCGGCTGCAAGAAATCGCAATCCCGGTGGCCCGCCGATCCATTTTCGCTGAGCGCAACGTTCTTCCTTAAGATGCTGAAGAGCGTGCAGCGGCCGACTGCTGACACCTCCATGCGTCATTCCGGCAACGGTCAGTCCGGGAACGTGTGTGACGGGTTCTTCCTTCCATCCACGTAGCAGCAATTCGTAATCACCTGCAATGCGATAGGCGGAATCGAAAAAGCCGTATCGTTCGAACCAGGACCGATGCTGAAACATGCCTGTGTGGGGGACTGACATGGCGGTCGGCATCTTTTGTTTCGCGCTATCCCAAGGCTCTCCAGCATGCAGCAGTACCTCTCCTTGCTGCGAAACGAGTGCTACCTGCCCGTAAACCAATCCATGCTCCTGTGCAGACAGGTAGGGTGACACCTTGTCTAGCGCGTCTCTGCTCCAGAGATAATCGTCAGCACCCAGAAAACAGATCCATTCGCCACGGGCTTGCAGCAAACCCTTGTTGAATGCGTCATAGATTCCTTCATCGGGTTCTGAAACACGGTATGCGATCTCCGAGGAATAAGCCTCCATGATTTCGCCCGTACCATCAGTCGAGCCGCCGTCAATCACAACCAGCTCAAAGTTCCGGGACGTCTGCGAAGCTATACTTCCGAGCAGGCGCGGCAGAGTCTTAGCTCCGTTAAGCACAGCAACGATCACGGTGATTTGTGGTTTATTCGGCATCTGATACGCGGGTTTATCCAGACTGAGACAGGGCTGTCGTGTTCATTTGCCTAACCCTGAATCCAATGATTCAATGAATTCCCCATAGGAAGTGCGGAAGTTGACGAGCGCCGGGTAGCCGGTCGCCACGTTCGTACTGAATCTATCATGCTCCTGCACGAGTTTGCGGATGGCTGCCGGAATGAGTTTCGGCTCAACTGCAAGGCCAAAGCCGTTCCCTTCCAGGAACTGCTTCAATGTGGGAACCTCATTGGACAGTACCGGCTTGCCATAGGACAAGAATTTGTGGAGTTTGCCGGATGACAGGCCCATCTCGGCGATATTGGGATCGGCTGAGTCGTAGAAAACCAGACCGATATCCGAATGGCTGACCATGTAGTTAAATTCTGCACGCCCTTTGTGACCAAGATCGAAATGGATGTGACTTGCTCCACGACAAAGTGCCATCGCCTCCTCAGCAAAACCATCCTCCGACCATCCGCTGAACACAAAGCCAACGTCCTTCAGTTCACGGATCGCCATGAAAAGCTCCGGCGACAATGCCCATCGTTCCAGTGCGCCGGTATAAGTCACAATGCATTGACTGCGCTTGCGCAGGACATCGAACCACGGGAGCGATGCGGCCATTGGCTCCATGTCGGCCAGATAGGCGTTCGGCACATATTTTCTCGGCAAGTCCGCCATGGCCGGAACATGTTTCACCAACAGCCGGTATCGGTCAACATCCTGAATGATCAGCCGGTCTACAAGCCGGTATCCGCGATAAAGAACCCGATGTGCAAGTCGCTTCCATAGCGGTATCGATACTTGATCGGTTGGTATCTCGAGAGAATGATGTACCAGACATTCAGCGTGCAACCTCCCCCCCAGCCATCTGGAAAGTTGCAATATCTCGACATCGCGGGGCTCATAGAGGATCGCCAGACCGAATGAGTCCGCGATGCACGAGAGCTGCCTCGCACGTTTCATGTACCCACCGGAAAAACAGTAATGACGCTGCACAAGGTGTTCAAAACCTTCGATACCGCAACTGGTGATAATCTGGTTCTTCCAGCCACGCTCGGCCAGAATGTGCATGGCGTTATACACACTGGGATAGGTATCCAGTTTGCGATTCCCTACCAGAACATGCAGTGCTGTGCGGCTCATCTTCCGGCAACCACAAGCGCCGCCCATGTACTCTCATCCGGCGCCTCGACGCCCATCCATCGGCACTGCCCAAGCATTTCAAGACCGACCGCCTGCAACATGCGCTGCGTTTCCGGAATGAAGAGATAGCGCATGCGATGGTTCTCGCGCACTTCCGCTATCGTCTTCTCCATCTTGTTCTCGATGAATACATCGTAATTTACATCAACCACATGTTCTCGCTCGTGCATCACCGGCTCTGCGATGCGCGTCACGCTGACCTGATCATCTTCCAATCGCCGGATGCGCAGTTCCGGCTGCTGTGCAAGTACGGCGGGGCCGTACCAAAAATCGAACAGGAAGGCACCCCCCTCAGACAGATGCAGGGCGGCTGTTTCCATTGACGCAGCTAGGTCGGCATCACTTGTCTGGTAGCTCATGACATGAAATAAGGAAACCACCGCGTCATATCGCTCTCCCGTTCTTACGGTTCGCACATCGCCAAGGCCGAACGTCAGACGCGCGCCGATCTCGGCTGGCAGTTCAGCCTTACGCGCCTCGGCGCGTGCCAGCATGATGGGGCTCAAGTCCACACCATGCACGCTATAGCCCATGCGTGCTAAAAATTCCGCGTGAACTCCAGTGCCGCAGCCAAGTTCGAGGACTCGTTTTGCATGGGGTACATGCCGGCGGATGATAGATGCGACATATTCCGCCTCTGCTGCGTAGTCCTTTTCCCGGTACAAAAGATCGTAATAGCGGGCGTAGGCGTCGAACACCTGGCTCATCGCAAGATATCCTTCACGGCTGCAACCACACGCTCCAGCTGCCCGGTGGTAAGCGCCATGCCGCTCGGAATATAGAAGCCGCGGCGCGCGATACGTTCGGCTACGGGATGGTGATCGTCCGCGAACAGCCCCATCTTTCTGAATACGGGTTGTTCGTGCATGGGCCAGAAGAACGGCCTGCTGCCAATGCCCAGTTTCCCCAATCTTTCCATCGCCTCCCTTGCGTCGAAGCCCGCCTTATCGTCCAACACCAGGCCAAACACCCAATAGATATTGTCCGCATATGCAGTTTTGGCAAGCGGCAGCTGCAGCCCCGGCGTTCCATGAAGCAACGCGGTGTAGCGTTCGCCCATGCGCCGCTTGCGCAAAACGAAGTCATCCAGACGCTCCAGTTGCGCAACACCCAGCGCGGCCTGCAGATTGGTCATGCGAAAGTTCCAGCCCAGTTCGTCATGTATGAACCGCTGTTCCGGCTTGAAGCACAGATTGCGCAGTGATCGGCATCTTGCGGCGAGCTCCGGGTCGTCCGTCAGGATCATGCCGCCTTCGCCCGTGGTGATGTGTTTGTTGGGATAGAAGCTGAACGTGCTGATATCGCCGAAACTTCCGCAAGGCTTGCCGCAATAAGTCTGTCCGTGCATCTGGGCAGCATCCTCGATGATCTTCAACCCGTGCTTCTCCGCAAGCGCCAATAGCGGTGCCATATCTACAGGCAGGCCGAAAATGTGCACCACCATAATGGCACGCGTACGAGACGTGATGCGCGTCTCAACCTGGGCAGCATCCATGTTCCAGGTCGCCGCATCGCAATCTACCAGCACGGGCGTGGCACCGGCGCGCACCACAGCGGCAGCGCAGGAGATGATGGTGAACGCGGGCAGAATGACCTCATCCCCCTGCCCCAGATTCAGGGCGGCCACCGCGGCATCCAGAGCGACCGAGCCGTTACAAACCGCCACACCGTATTCGCGCCCCATGCGTGCCGCGAATTGTTCTTCGAACTGCCTGACGAACGGACCTTCCGAAGATATCCAACCGCTGCGTATGCATTCGGTCAGGTATTTCTCCTCGTTGCCGTCCAGCAGTGGCTCGTTGACTGGGATGAAATCCATCATGCAACCTCCATATCGTGCGTGTCGCCCCGTCCCACTGATGCGGAAGGGATCCCTGTCCATTTGTTCAGGAAAGCTTCGATCATGGTATCGCTGTAGAAATGCCGCGCATAACGCGAGGCGTAGATCTTTTCCGCAACGGTGCGAGGCAACCTCACCTGTCCGGTGACGGCCTTGTATGCGGCATGGTATCCCTTGTCCGAGGCGTCGTTGAAACGTCCCAGCTGTACTGATAAACCCATGAACGCCTGCATCGCATCGCAGAATATGTCATCCATGTCTTCCATACGCAGCAGTAACAACCTGGCTCGTTCGTTCTCCAGAATCGAATATCCACGCGCGCGGTCGAATGGTGTTGCAAAGACATCGATGCCAAACACTTCCTTCATCTCGCGGTCGAACCATGTACAGGCATAGTCGCTCGATTCATCGAATGCGGAAAAATTCTCCGCGAGCGCGTCGAGCGTCTTACGGATTTGGACTTCTCCTCCCGGCACCAATAGGCTTGCGTGATGGATCGGCATATTCTGGAATACGTCGGAAATATCGCGTGCGACCGGATCCCGCACCATCGATATCACCCAAGCACGCCGCTTGCTGCGATCAAGCTTGCGCCGGATTGCGCGCCAGTAGTGCAACTCATCGACCAGCCGGGTGGCACCTTTCGCCCGGTAGAAACCTTCAACCTCATCCAGCCCGCGATACGAAAGGAAATGCGCGTGATAGACGGGGGCACCCTGCGCTGCTGTACGTAGCGAGCGATAAACGGCTGTCGAGCCGACCTTGCCCATCTGGAAGACAAGGATGGGAGGCGTGCGGTCGAAATCGCGCAATGAGAGTGCGATACGCTTCAGTCCGTTTAACGGAAGAAGGCCTTTCAACACCCTACGAAGTTCACCCATTCTCCCTCTCACCTGACACTCGGATGTTGTCCGCCGATACCGGCTCGAACCGCGTCTTGTCTCCCTCTCCCGCATAGGGCCCCTGTTTGATCTCGACGATCTCGCTGTCCTCTAGCATCTCAAAGCCATGACCGCCGTGTGCCAGCAGCACGATGTCGCCAGCGTGCAATATGCGGCTCTCAAGATAGTTCCGGTCATCGTCATAGAAATCCACGCGTACCTTGCCAGAACGGATGACTAGGACCTCTTTCGTAAACTGTACTTCTCGAGCCACCGGATTGTGTACATGTGGCGGAATGACATAACCCTGCGGACGATTCATATAACCCAGCTGCTGGGAAAAATCATTCGGTGTAAAAAATTGGATCCCATCAGCGTGATAATCAGAGCGCAAAATATATGCTTGCATCACGTCGGAGTGCACGATTGCTTCAAGCATTACTTACCCCTTCACCGCGTAATTGATGATTTTTCTTCCTTCATCTGCCAGCGTCTCCAGAGAATAGCCATTGACGATCAGCTCCCGTAGATTAGCTCCCAAACTGTTCGCCAATGCCTGATCTTGAAGAACTTTAATGATGGCCTGTGTGAAATCCTCCGGTGTATCGGCAAGCAGAATACTTTGTCCATGTTCTACCGGAATGCCTTCAGCTCCGAGCCTAGTAGAAACAACCGGAGTGCCGCAGGCACCAGCTTCTAGTATCTTAAAACGCGTCCCAGACTCAAAGCGCAGCGGGACAATCACGACGGAGGCATTGCACAAATAGGGCAGCACTGAGGGCAGCTCTCCTGTTATTGTGACGCTCGCGTCGTTCACATCCGCGAGCACTGAGTTTGAAGCGCGTCCTGCAATATAAAAATGGATGTCGGGTACTTCTTGCTTCAATAGCGGCAATACATTATCCAGCGTCCAGCGCGCCGCATCTTCCATTGGACTGCCCGGCCAAAATGTTCCAGCGAGGTACATACAGGGTTTCTTGAAACCTTTTGGAGCAGGTACTGGTTCATAGGAATCCAGATCAATTACGTTAGAGAACAGTCGAACTCGAGCAGGGTCAGCGACCAATTCTTGGTAATACTCCATATCCACTTTGGATACCCCTGTGGTTACATCTGCAAGCTGGGTTCCCCATTGCTCCTCTTCTGTTTTTTTGGCGGCTTTTTCCATAATCCGGGCACGTTCAGCTTCATCGTGAGCGAACGGCAATTCCCTCTCTACGAACCTCGACCATACGCTATCGGTGTCAAGTACAACGGGAAGGTCGCAATGCTGTTTGATGTAGCGCAACAAGGGGTACGAAATATTCCCGTAGCCCAACCAGATAACATCAGCCTTCTGCGCAAGCGCAGTCTTGACTACATCCCCATAATCCGATTCCGTTTCTGCCACGGCGGACATTAGATTCCGCCCGCTTACGGCGCGTGCAAGACGATTGATCATGCGCCGAAGAAGACCCGTCAACCCCTCGTGCTGACGGCAGAATGGCGCGAAGTTAAAATTCACCGCATGTTGTTTGAAAAAATTGACCGCGCGCGCCCCGCCCATCGCCGCACAAGGGGTCCGGCTATAAATTGACAAGGTCGAGATTTTGGACAGCGCTTTGATCGAATTCTCTATCCTCAGTTCGGGGCCCCCTTTGGGCGGGTGGCCGAGGATGGGAGTGACAAACAATACGGAGGGGGACCTTTTCATGGGAACGTCGCTCATCCATTTACAGCGGCGATGCTTTCTGCCGCCACCATCATCCTGGCGACCTCTTGCATTCCACTTACAGCTTTCCAGTTAAGCTTGGTATATATCTTCCCCGGATTCGCGCGATTGGCGGAAATATCAGTAGGCCGCAAATAGGTCTCATCCACCACCACATGTTGTTGCCAATCCAAACTACAGCAATCAAAGACACACGCCACAAATTCCTGCAACGAATGGCTAGTGCCTGTGGCCACAACAAAATCTTCGGGCTGGTCAAGTTGCATCATGCGCCACATTGCTTCTACATACTCTGGTGCCCAGCCCCAATCGCGCACTATAGAAATATTGCCTAGTGCCAGCTTCTCACTGCTCCCCGCTGCGATGCGACATGCCGCTGACACCACCTTGCGGGTAACAAAGCGAGGATGGCGCAAAGGGGATTCGTGATTGAAGAGGATGCCCGAACATGCATGAATACCATACGCCTCTCGAAAATTCGCCACTTCCCAAAATGCTGCCGCCTTGGCAACAGCATAGGGACTCCTAGGGCGGAAAGATGTCAATTCATGTGCCGGCTCATCCCCGGTATCACCAAAGCATTCGCTGGATCCTGCATTATAGAAACGTACTTTTTTGTCTATGAAGCGGATAGCCTCGAGCAGGTTCATTGTCCCGACACTGATGCTCTCCAGCGTCTCCACCGGTTGCTGAAAAGACAACCCTACGGAGCTCTGCCCAGCAAGGTTATACACCTCATCCGGCTGCACCTTGATCAGGCACTGCAATACGCTGCGAAAATCGTTCAATGCCATGGACTCCAGCCTGACTGCTTCGCGAATACCCAGCCGCCCAAGATTGGAGAAGGCAGATATCTGGGCGTCACGCGAAGTCCCCCAGACCTCATACCCTTTCTCCAGCAGTAACTTCGCAAGATACGGGCCATCCTGACCAGAAATCCCACAAATCAAGGCTCGCTTCATCACCACTCCAAGTAATTACACTTCATCATATTGCAGGCTATCTTTCACAAATCAATATACTTCTCGTGGCGGGATGCGAACTTTCCTGCCGCACCCTGAAGCCGCGCTCCTCACAAAGCGCAACCAGCCTCCGAACACTATAGTCCGCCAATAACTCTTTGTTTTTGAAATATGCCGGGAAGAACTCCGGCTCGTTCTTAATCATCGCATCTTCCGCATCCACAAACTCAATGATCATCTGGTGTTTACAAAGCGAGATCAAATGTTCCAAGACCTTCTCAAAGCTCATCCCTGCACCTAGGGTTAAATGGTGAAAGATCCCCAGCGCCATCAACGAATCACAGCTCAGCCGATCACTGGAATCGATCAGGATGGTTTTCCCGTCATATATTGAATCGCGTCTGACGCTCAACTGGGAAAAATTCATCACCAGCGGCAAGATGTTCAAATTCTCCGCCTTGACCCGGCCATACAGCGCCTCAATGCAAGCTTCGTCGATATCGAAAGCAACAACCTGCTTACCCAACTTTGCAGCCAAGATGGAATACCACCCGGTATTGCACGCGACATCCAGCACTGTGGTGATCTTCGGTGTGTTGAGCGCTTCATACACCGCCTTTTGCTTTCCGTTCCAATCTTGCGAAAAATCCCAGCTTTGATCTTCTCCCTTAAGCTGATAATAATTCGAATATGCACTCCCGCTGGTTTGCACTTCCAGCCCCTGCGTTATGTCTTCTACTCTCTGGAAAAATCTCTCCGGTCTCGCAGATTTTTCCAGCAGCCTGATAGAGCTGCTGAATCGAAGTCGCGCTATCAGCCACTTGATGGACGAAATGATGGCCGAAGGGCGCAAACGGAATACCGGCAAACAACTCCGAATAGAGAACTTCGACCTGGAAGCATTCAGTGTCGACCTTTCAATCTCATTCGCAACGTATGGACGGTGTCCAAATGCGTAGGCGCAGAGGGGATTGAAGAAATATGGCAAATACATCCTCTCGGCAATCTCCTTCAGCACCTGCGCAAGTCGAATATCATCCGTAGCCCCTGCATAGCACTGGTTCGCACGCAAATACTCTTCAGAGAAAAGTTGCTCTCGCGTTACGATGGATGTGAAATCCACGAATATCGGCCGCCCTTTCTCAAACAGTATGTTCCACGGGTGCGCGTCCTTAAGGAACAGTCCGTGTCGCAGTAAGCTCTTCGAAAGCGCCGTCTGGCATAACGCTGCATCCTTCAGCATGGCAGCACACCATTCATGTGGATATGAAATGAACATCACTTTCTTATGCTTAAGGACGAACAGGGAATCATCTATCCCGTCAGGAACATCTATTTCAGAACATACCTCGGTATGCACTATGCTCCCCTCGCCCAACTGCCTGATGACCTCCAGCATTTCTTCGACACTTTTTTGACTGGCGGAATCGATCACCCTGTAAACGGCATCATGCGAGATATAGACTGTCGCCATGGCATCGCAACTTGCCATCTTCTGCAATCCCGCCACCTTATTCATCCCCGCTCTCCACCAAGCTTAATAGCCTCTCATCCATGATGAAGTCCTTGCCATCCATTATCCTTTCGCACACAAAATCAACAACGGGATCTCGCCCCTCCAAGAGCATTTCTTTCTTGGCGAACTGAAAGCTCCACCACTTTGACTGCGGATCCCGGAGAACCGAAAGTGGTATCTGTCGCTGGATGAAGTAGCAATAGGCATAACGTCGAGCCAATTCGATTTGTTCAATATTCAACGGGGGGAGAGCGGAAGCCCTTTGAAGCCATTCCCTATATTCCTTTTGAGAGTTGGAATCATAAGTAAAGCCTTTATTCCCGTAGTGCGCTTCACCTGCCAGGATGATCGGCTTGCCCTGCAGCGCAGATTCCAGACCCGCGGTGCCATAGACGGTAATGCCTCCATCTATCAGCTGGAAGAAATCAAGGGGGCTCAATTCCTCCTCTGCAGCGATCACACGAATGTGCTCTGGCAATACAGGAAAATGCCGCTTGATGAGACTTGCCACCCCGCTATCCGGGTTTTCCCACGCCTCGGCTGGATGGACCTTTACTATCCATTGAACTTCCGAGACATCGATTATCTGTTGGATCGTATCAACGACCCATTCGTCAAAGGATTCATAAACCATTGGAGAAAAATCACTCACAGAATCCCAATTGATATGAGTCATGATTCCCCAAACAGGCCGCACCGCATCAAGGCCGTATTTGCGCCTTACTAGATTTGCTTGTCCCGTGTATTCCTTGAATCGCTTCATATCAAAACTGGCGTCCTTCAAATACCGGTTTTGCAAAAATTGATCTAATCTGGCCGACTGGTTATCCGCAAGTTCAAGATGGCTGCATTCATCCCATGCGTGCGCACTTAAATTATGAAAATCAAGCCGCAAACCGTCTTCGATATGACGCAAATAGAAGCGCACCGGAAGATACGAAGCCATCCACGCCACCACAGGTATCTGCTTTGCCAGTGCAGTATGAAGTGCTGGGCCCCAGTCCACGTATGTCCCATGTGACGTCAAGACCCGAGCCGGCATCAATCGCTCGAATGCCTCTGCCGAAGCAGCCGCACATAGCAGGGCGCTGAAAGCATACTCACGAACGACCGATACGTCATTTTGGAAACTGTTTCCTTGCAGGTATCGCAGAATGGCTGACCGAGCATTGCGCCCGACATTGACACCTCCGTAGCTCAATCCATCAAGGTTCTGCCACGTACTTTCGGCCGCCACCTGCTTCAATTCTTTCGTGGTCTGCTCGGAAACGTAATCACCGATGTAGGAATAAGCTATACCCATATCCTCCAGTACAGCAGCGCATGCGCTTTTGCAGGCGGCGCAAGATAGCTGCCAACGGTCTATTGTTTGGTCTGCTTTCATCTCGCGTTTCACACATGCAATATATGCACCGTCACAAATCACAGCATGAACGTCAGTGCCACGCAATTTTAGTGCCGTAGCGACCGTACTCTCCACATGCAACATGAGCGGCATACCACCCGGCACCCAGAACAAGGTCAAATCAGAATCTTTATTACGACTTTTCCCGAGCCGGTATAGCCGCTGCATGGCAGAACGCTGGAAATATCGTCTTAAATATTTCCTCCAACGAGAAAGTGTGGCCTTAATTACCATGCTGATACGCTGAATAGTTTCTTTCATGTGATTCCTGATTGGCGCAGCCTTACATTTACATCGCGCCTCTTGCGCCGATAGTTACGAGGTATCAAGTAGCTCGCCCCCATCACATCTCGCGAATCAACTGACTACCCGCCGGAAGAACGCCGCAATCGATCAGCTCTTCTACCCCTTGCAGCAGCAAATAGTCATTCCACCTGCGAGATACGAACTGAACTCCAAACGGAAGTCCTTCTGGACAGCGGAATGTGGGGACAGCTACCGCCGGGATATGCCCCAATGTCCACGCTAATGACGGATCTGGTGATTCCTCCACTCCTCGTAATGGTGCGGAGCTAGAGGTCCCCAGAGAAAGGACCAGATCATATGGAGAAAGAAGCGAATCCAATGTCTCGCAATATCTAGCCTGCTCTTCGAGTGCCCGCCTGAAGGCTTCTGGACTTATGGAAACACCTGCCTCGATCATCTTCTTCATGAGTGGCGTAATCTGGGAATCCATCTGCATTTCATGCTGAAAGTAATATGAGAGGGATTTATTGTAGATAGTCGTATGGATATCATGCGAAGTGCACAATGCGCGCTCCCACTCGATCTCTTCAACTTCGAATCCCGTCTGCCGCCCTATCTTGGCGGCCAACTCCTCCAGTGCCTGCTGAGCATATGGAGCAGCCGTTCCCCAAGTATGCGTCTTCACAAAACCGACTCGCCAAGGACGATCCTTTTGTTTTGGATAAGCACTCCGCTTATCCACATTGGTATAGACGAAAGGATAATCAGGCCCCTTCACCCTCAATAGATCAAGAATGCTCCTTAGGCTTTTCCCATGCGATGCCACGAAACCCAAAGTGTCTAGTGAATCTGTAGTCTTCAATACGCCGGTACGGGGAATCAGGCCAAAAGAAGGCTTCATCCCCCATATTCCGCAAAAACTGGCTGGGCGCACGATAGACCCTGCGGTTTGAGTAGCAAGTGCAAACGGAACCATCCCGGTCGCAACTGCCGCGGCTGAACCACTGGAGGAAGTGCCAGGCGTCTTCGAAGGGTCATGCGGATTCAGCGTCTCATTGAGTGCATGCACTGCAAATTCAGCGGTCACCGTCTTGCCAACGACCAATCCGCCGGCTGAAACCAAAGAGTCCACTGCTCTAGCGTTATTGCCCGGAGTGAACCCCTTCCATAGAGGAGAGCCCATTTGCGTGGGAAAGTCCCTTGTATTGAAGATATCCTTGACGCCAAACGGGATGCCCTCCATACCGAGTAAATACCCGCGTGCTTTGTATCTCGTAAAGCTCTGCTGCGATTCAAGCTGGAGGCGATCCAAATCAAAGTCTACCCACGCCCGTGTCTTGACTTCTTTGGCCTCTATCGTTTGAACTGAAGCGTCGACGATATCTCCAAACGAGAGCTCGCCTCGCTCTAGACTTTGCCTCAATTCAGGGATAGATCGTTCCAGAAAAAGAGTGCGCATCAGCCCCCCTCCTTCTCATCTCGGGCGACACGGGGGTCTGGTTGGTTGAGATGCTTATTGATGACCTGTTCTACAAACGGCACCAATCGTTCGGCATTCGGTCTCTCCTTGGGATGGACCGGCAGATCGATTTCCTTAAGCACATCCAACTTCTTTTCCCTCATCGTATCGTAGAACTCCGCCTCACTCATCCCGGTGATCTTGAGATAGTAGTCAAGCGCTTCAGGGCGCTCCTGATCATGCTGCCGAATCAGGTCGAATCCTTCTTGTCTGGTCAGAAGCCCGTTACGCACATCAACTGAGGCTTGCGCAGTCGACCTTCCAAAACCACGCTTCAAATAACAGGTGAAATCATGTACGCCCGCCATGATGCACTCGGCGCTCTTATATCCTTTATATGCGCCCTCCATCTCAGTCTCGCGCCAACCATATGTATCTCGTATCCATTCCGTCTGACGCTCGTCATCCCAGAACATGTAATCTCCCAAATGGATCCCCCAAACGCCAGTCTTCTCAATCTCCTCATAACTGGGAAGTTCGAAAGGGTAAAGATCCTTGGCGCTAAGCTCTCCGCTTGTCATTTCTTGAGCCGTCAGCTTGGCAGAAACCTTGGTGAAATAATCCCTGTCGAATTTAACTCCGGGACAGCTATAGGATGCTCGGCCGGCATTTTCTGCAATCGACTCACCCCAGACCAATAGCGGTATCTTGAAGCGGGTCGCAATCTGTAACGGAAATGCACCTACGCCAGCATGGCAATGCCAGCATGAATCACCAATTGCCGATAACGACCTCTTGGCCAAACGATTGACCAACCCTCGCGCCGGGGTGAACTGGAGATGGTCCAGATCGAAAACCTCCAGACAACGTTGCAGATTATAAAAACCAGTCTCGGAAACCCAGTTCTGGTTAAAGGTCACGGCCAAAGGCTTCATCCCATAAACCTTGACTAGGACATGCGCCTGAAAAAAACTGTCCTTCCCGCCCGATATCGGGAGAACACAGTCATAGCCAGTTCCTGCCTTTGCCTTTGCTTCTTCCAGAATTTTTCTCAGTTGCTTCTCGCGCTCGACCCAGTTGATATGCATCTTCTCTTCCGAAGATCGGCAGGCCGTGCATATACCCATTTCGTCAAATTGCACACCTTCCTGCGTCTCGGGAACGCAACATCTGACGCAATACCTGATTCCTTCAATGGGCTGGGGAGATTTCTCATCAACTTTCATCTTGGCTGCCCCTCTTGATCTTCAATACATCGCGTAGCATAGCTATATCCTTGTGCGGCAAAGAGCACTCCCGACCACCGGGTGGAATGCAACTGAACACTTTTTTACCAGCGGCCAGGGCGACGACCATCGCCATCGACTCGCAGCCGACCACTACATCACTTTCTGAAATCTCCTCCAGCAGGGTGAGGGCCCCGCCTATCTCAATAGGCAGATCGAACTCCTTCTGCACCCAAAAGTACTTCTCTACCGACTCTGAAGGATGCGGACGAATCAGGATGCGTTCTATCGGCATACCCAGAGACTGATAATTATTCAAAAAATATCGCAATGCCTCTTCTTCATCGTATCCCCAGTAACGCCTATCTCCATATCTCAGCAGCGCATGTTCGCCGATCGGTTCGCAGACATAAAGTATGGAGGCAGAACCTAATGAAGCCACTTGCCGCTTTTTAATTCCTTTCAGTTCTTCTCTGACATCCAGAAGGTAGGGGTTCTCTACCAATGTGATGGGCAAACCGGGAAGGGCTTCTTGCGCCAGTTCCCGAGCCATATCATCCCCGACCCATATCTCATCAGGGAATACAGTCTCTCCAGAGCGGACGAATCGATCCCGGTAATTGACCCAGTGATCAATGAACACAATGGAACGCTTGCCATGCAAGCGCGCCAGCCTGATGGCATCCACCTCGATATCGGACTTCCAGCTGCTTCCGCAAAGTATCGAAGACGACTGCAGAATAGCTTCCTCCAAGGGGCATATTTCCAGTCGGCCCAACTTACGCTCGAATATCTTGCATGCAGGCCCTTCCAAAACGAAGCGTGCAGTCAAATTCTGTCTGCGGACGTAGCTACTGACAATCTCAGCCCCTCCTGCGTCACAGGAAATCACTGCGATCATGGAGCCGCGTTCTCCTCGAACTCTGTGCGCAAAATGCCATATTCCAGCATGTCCACCCTAGCTCCTTCAAGGAATAAGTGCTTGCGCCGCGTACCTTCAAGACTCATGCCCAGAGTTGCTGCGAGCTTTTTCATACCCTTGTTCGTCGCTGCAGTCCCGCAGTGGATACGTTCCAGACCCAGTTTTTCGAAACCATGTTCCAGCAACTTCCTTCCTACCAGCGTCCCCACTCCTTTTCCCCAGTGCCGTTTATCCCCCAGCAGAATGGCGAACTCTGCTGTGCGGTTGATCAAGGAGATATCCTGCAGGGATACGTTGCCGATATGCCCATCTACGACATGACAGATCGCCCAGACGATCCGATCCTTTCGGTTCGAATCGTTCAAATACTCCCGGAAATATTCCCGCGCTTGAAAGAACTTTCCGTGCGAGTTGTATCGGCATACTTCTTGATCTTCGAACCACCCCGGATATGCACCTTCCAGATCGCTTTCCGAAAGCGCCCTGACAAAGTAGTCCTTATTCAACTGGTAAATCATTTCAGGCTCTCCATTTGATGCCATACTTTCCGGAATCCTTCTATGATCAAATCCACATCCGGATCACTCAAATCGTTCAGGCACATGGCGAAGCCCAGATAACTCTTTTCCTGCAACTCCTCCGCTACCGGACAAATGCCATGCCGATAGTCCACATTGCGCCTGCATATCTCGGATGTCCACGGAAAGCCCCCCGACCCATACGCGATCTTTTTCTGAAACATAGGGAGCATGTGCAAGTTGACATAGCTTGGCGACAGACCCTCGACTCCTTCTGCGACCAAGGCTTCCCAAATGCGATCACGGCTCACCCCCAAACCATCTACGTCCAGCACCAGAGGGTAGATGTAATAGGCATGCGTGCAACTTGGCCTGACAACTGGCGTGCGCAGGCCTTTCAATCCCTCTAGTCCGGCAGATAGTCTTGCTGCCGAGTTCTGTCGCGATGCGACCAGTGTCTTCAGCTTCTTGAGCTGTTCGATACCGATCGCACATTCGATCTCGCCCAAGCGGAAGTTATATCCGATCATATTGGACAGACTCGCAACTCCCTTGCCGCCAACGACCGCCTCGGCATGATTACGGATCAGCTGCAGGCGCTCGCAGATATCGTCATCATCTGTAACCAGTACCCCGCCCTCACCAGTGTGAATGTGCTTGTGGTAATTGAGACTGTAACTGCCGACGTGAGCCAGTGTTCCTGCATATCTATTCCCATACAAAGCACCCGGTGCCTGAGCAGCATCTGAAATCACTTTCAAACCATGTTTTGCGGCGATCTCCATGAGGACATCCATATCGGCCGAGTGTCCAAAGATATCCACTGCCATGATTGCCTTGGTGTAGGGGGTGATATTTGCTTCAACAGAAACAGGATCAAGATTGAATGTTTCCGGGTCGATATCAGCAAATACAGGGATAGCATTCCAATGCAAGATCGCAGTGGCGCTGGCACACATTGTCCACGGACTGACGATGACCTCATCACCAGGCTCAATTCCGATCGCGCCGACTGCTGCGATCAATCCCGATGTCGCTGAATTCACTGTAATCGCATGCTTGACGCCAAAGTATGACGCGCACGCCTGCTCGAATTCCCGCACTTTTGGGCCGCCATAAAAGTCCTCGTGCCAGACACCCAGAAACTGCGACAGGACCCCGCTTTCGACGACCTGCTTGGCGGCATTCACCTCTTCTTCTCCAATAGGGTTGTAGCGCTTGAATGGCCGCTGAATGGTTTTGTTTCCGCCAAATAGCGCCAGCATTTCGTTTTTATTGATATTCGTCATACTGATTTTTCGCCAGTGGAATGTACTCGTACTTTTTCCGGATTTGTGCAAGCCAGTCGTGCGATCTCTTCGCACACGCGCTGTGTGGCAATCGCTGTTTCTCCCGTACTCGCAAGTGCAGCACCCGACGTGATTGCACGAAAAATATTGTCCGCAGCATTCTGCATGGCCAAGCGATATTCTCCGTCTCGGCGAACGCCCTCGCCTAACACTTGATAGCCCTTGAATGCATTGCTAGCAACTGCACGACGTTCACGCCAGAAGAATCCACCGTCTTCCATAGTCACCATGCCTTTCGAAAAGATCATCTGAATTTCAAATAGTGCGTAATCTGCTGCATTTCCACACACCAGATGAACAGGCACACCTTGTGCGGCCTTTAGCCAGACAGGGACCGTAGGATCATTCGGGAAGAAATCATGGAGCGGCTCTCCTACCTTCTCGATCTCCATCTTTCCAAGCAACAGATGCAAGAGATCGATCAGGTGTGAACCATTGTTCAATATCCCCTTGTTGTAGAAACCGACCACTGAACGCAACTGCCCCCATCTGCCTGTTCGCATATCCGCCTGAAACTCAGCGACATCGGGTGCCCAGCGACGGGTGTGATTTACTGCAAGCAATATATTGGCATCACGGCACGCAGCAACCAAACGTTCGGACTCCGTGAGCGATGTTGTAACGGGCTTCTCACAGAAAATCAGCCGTGGCTTCAATTTCAATGCCAACTCAAGGTTTTGTGCGTGCATTGGCGTCGGAGAGCAGATGCTGATGACATCGAAACCGTCTTCCGTTTCTGCCACCTGCTCCAGCGATGAATACCCGTTATTGATACCCCACGCGGCCATAAATGCTTTGCGCTTTTCGGTATCAGGTTCGACACATGCAGATAGGATGAAACGCCCATCGCGCAAGAATGCACCTGCATGGGTATACGGAAGTTCATTCCCGGCTCGCCCCTGATCAAAGGTGCCCGCAATATTCCCGCAGCCAACGATAAGGACGCGCAGCAGCTCCATCTCAGAACATGTCCCAATTAAGGGCCGTGCCCCGTCTCACATCCTGCTTCACTGCCCGGCCCAGCACCTGATCAAGATATTTTATCGGCAAGCCCAAGCCTGGCCGGATCGCACGCACATTCTCATGCGTCAGCACTTCTCCCACCTTGAGATCCTGCACCACATACAAAGAGCGGCGGAATTGGATAGAAGCTTTTTCTGTCTCTGTGACCCCGTAACTCACCTTTCCGAGCGCCTGCCAAGCACGTTCTGTTTCAACCACCAGCTGCCCCATTTCTGCAGGTTCCATAGAAAAGGCGCTATCCACACCACCTGCTGAACGATCCAGGGTGAAATGTTTTTCAATGACACTGGCACCCACTGCGACTGCCGCTACTGCCACACCTATGCCCATAGTGTGATCTGAAAGTCCTACTTCACAGCCGAACAACTCTCGCAGGTGTGGCAAAGTAAGAATATTGCTATTCACCGCCGAAGCCGGATAGCTGCTGGTGCATTTGAGCAATACCAACTCATTACAACCTGCCTCACGTGCAGCCCGAACGGTCTCATCCAGCTCAGACAGCTTAGCCATGCCGGTAGAAATGATCAGGGGTTTCCCGGTCGCCGCCACGCGGCGTATCAAGGGCAGGTCGGTATTTTCAAATGAAGCGATCTTGTAACAGGGCACGTCCATACCCTCGAGAAAGTCCACCGCACTATCATCAAAAGGCGTGCTGAACGGAATCATGCCCAGTTCGCGCGCACGCGCAAAGATCGGCTTGTGCCACTCCCACGGCGTGCAGGCTTCTGCATAAAGTTTATACAACGATGTGCCCGCCCATAGACTGTTCTGGTCACTGATATGGAATTCTCGCTCATCCAGATCGAGCGTCATGGTATCCGGCGTATAGGTCTGCAGCTTCAACGCATGTGCACCACCCTTTGCTGCAGCCTCTACGATCTCCAGTGCACGTTCCAGTGACTGGTTATGATTGCCGGACATCTCGGCAATGATGAAAGGGGGATGGCCCCGCCCAACGACTCTTCCGGCGATCCTTATTTCAGTCCTATCGCTCATCTTGCCCTACCTTCTCAATGTGGATCACATAGCGCTTTCCGCAATGATCAAAATATGCCGGATATCTTTGGTTATCGACGACACGCAAAAGATCGAATTGCTCTGCGATCGTCTTGTCCGGGTCCAGCCTACTATCAGACGGCGACCTTTTCGGAAGAAAAACTCCCGCTTCTCCGACCTGTTCGACAGGGGTGACGGCACCGAACTGTTCGACCGCTTGCGTCATAAGTTTCAGCTCTGCCATGAACAATTTCTCATGTATCTCCGGAAGAAGTTCGTGCCCCTCGAGTTTGAAGCTATTTCTCAACCATACGGCACCACTATCTACAGGCTCGCTTGCCTCAAGCAAGCAAACCGTGATCTGATTTGCTCCACCCAGAATAGACCAGATGTACGGAGACCATCCCCTGCCCTTGGGGAGGTCACTTGCATGCAGGACCAGTGTGGCACCGTATTGAGCCCGTTCTTTTTCTCCGATCAATTGCTGGTAAGAGATCAGAAACAGAATGTCCCCACCTCGCAAGCTCGCCTTATCGAATACAAGCTCTACTGAGTGCCCTTTGGAGGTCATGTCTCTCATCCAGCCCTTTAGGTCGTCGATAACTGGATGCTTGATGTCGCTACTCAAGATGGAAATATTCATTTCAGGCCTCCATCACTTGGCAAACACGTTCAGCCCCCAAACCATCCACTAGCGAATAGGCTTTCTCAGACATCGCTGCCAGTTTTTCCTGAGTGCGTAGCAGTTCAGTGATCACAGAACGTAGCGCCGAAACATCGGCCACTTTCAGCGTCCCGACATAAATGCTGGCACCAAACTCATCCAATGCCTTTGCGATATCGACTTGGTTGTCCGCCAGCGCCACAAGCACTGTGGGCAATCCCATACAACAGCGTTCCCAACTGGCCGACCCTCCCGCCCCGATCGCCAGATCAGCTATTGCCATGAGTTCTGCCATCCTGTCCGTCTGAACATGGCACACGTATCCGTGCCGCGCACATTCCATCTCGATCTGCTCACGGAAAGGATGCAATGCTCCAATCACCACATCCACCTCCAGATCACCGATACCTTTCAGCGCCTCAATAGCACGTCCTGTGCAATCTTCCTTATCTGCCCCACCAAAGAATACCAACACCCTTCTGCCAGTCCCCGTGCGCATACTGACCTGCCCATGCAGATTCTTGAATTCGTCCCGCAACAATGCATAGCCAGGACCAAGTAATATTCGGCCATTCGCGGGCACTTTGCCTGAATAGCGTCGATCCATATCTGAAAAAAGATTCTGGTCGAGCAGTACGTCACATTGATGCTGACGATCGGCGATGTCGTCGATAACCAGCAATTTCTTGGCGACATCGCAGAGCATGGACTCCCATCTACTATCCAGTGCATAGTGATCTACGATGAGCCAGTCCCATATCCGGCCAGCGGACGCCTTAACTGTAGCTATCGCATCCTGAGTCTGGCTGGCCCCGAGCCAACTCGCGTGAGCCAATTCGTCCGCAGGAAAAGGAGCCGAACAGGCATCCAGTGCTACATATTCCATCCCTTTTTCTTTCAGCATTTCGTGCAGATACCCCGGCAACTTGCGACTGATGAAGCTGATAGAAGCGCCTCGACGTTGCAAAGCGCCCGCCAGCGTCATACAACGCATGAAATGGCCAGTTCCGATCTGGGCCGAAGCATCCGTACGAAAAGCGACATTCATTCGGTTCTGCATGACTCATGCATGTTTCTCGCCCTGCCCCACGATACCAGGAGCCAATATCTCGGCTCTGACCCAGTCTTCCTGCGTATCAATATCTTGAACGCGCCAGCGCGGTATGAACAACGGCGTTGACTGATGACCAAAGATTCGCAGCCCTTCTATCCATGCCGAGGGACGCCCCCAGTAGAACTGTCCGGCATCATGCAATGCCGTCGGCAGATCTTGCGACCGGGTCGCAAAGTGTTCCGGGAAAAACATCTCAAGCCCACCCTTTTCCGTCTGCCTGAATGAGCGAAATATCGGAGCAGCAAAATCGGTCACGGTGAACGCATAAGCCCAATCTCCCGATTGCAGTGCATCCAGACCGAGCCTGATATCTTCCCCGCGAATGAATGGTGCCGTTGCATAGATACAGCAAACGGCGTCTACACTCACCCCTTGGCTCAGCATCCACTGTGTCGCATGGGCAATGACTTCCGTAGTCCCTGCATAGTCATTGGAAAGCGCATCCGGGCGGCTAAAAGGGACCTCTGCGCCCCAGGCTTTCGCCACTTCAGCGATCTCAGCATCATCGGTGGAAACGATGATGCGATCGAATACACCCGAGCTCCTTGCCGCTTCCAACGACCAAGCGATCATCGGTTTGCCAAAAAACTCCTTGATATTTTTACGTGGGATGCGCTTGCTGCCGCCCCTTGCTGGAATAACGGCGATTTTCATATGCTGATGGCCTTTCGCAATGCCGCCACCACTTGGTCTTGCTGGCTCTCCTGCAATCCTGTGTACATCGGCAGACTAATAGCTTCAGAGTAATATCGTTCAGCTTCTGGGCAAAGACCGGCCTTGAAGCCCAGTGCTGCAAAATAGGGTTGGGCATATACCGGGATGTAATGCAGATTCACGCCAATATCAGCTGCTCGCAATGCCTCGAATACCTCACGCTGAGTAGCGCGAATCTCGTTCAGGTTCAACCGGATCGCGTAGAGATGCATCCCTGAATAGCTTTCAGGATGTTGGTATGGAAGCGTCACTTGCAAATCTGATAGCAACAGGTCATATCGCTTCGCCAAGACGTGACGTCTCGCGACGAACTCATCAAGCCGCTGCATTTGGCTCAGCCCCAGAGCTGCCTGCATATCCGTCATACGGTAATTAAAACCTAGTGCTATTTGCTGGTAATACCAAGGACCATCCGGCTCATGGGTCATATCTGCCGGGTCGCGTGTAATACCGTGGCTTCTTAGCAAGCGCATTCGTTTAGCCAGATGCTCGTCATTGGTCAGCGCCATCCCCCCCTCGCCCGTGGTGATGATCTTGACCGGATGAAAACTGAATACGGTGATATCGCTGTAGCGACAGCCGCCTATAATTCCACTCCCGTACCTTCCGCCGATAGCATGCGAAGCGTCCTCAATAATCTTAAATCCGTACCGCTGGCTCAAGGCATGGATCGCGGCCATATCGCTCGACTGGCCACCCATATGTACCGGAATAACCACTTTGGGCAGTTCATTCTTACTTTCCGCTTCGGCAAGCTTCTCTGCCAGAAGATCCGCGCTCATGTTGCAGGTTCGCAAATCAACATCAACGAACCCCACCTCAGCACCGCAATACAGCGCGCAATTTGCACTCGCCACGAAAGTGATCGGGCTGGTCCAGACAATATCGCCCTTCCCCACACCCAATGCTAGGCAAGCAAGATGCAAAGATGATGTTGCACTGTTGGCGGCTATCGCAAACTTGGCACCACAATAGTTTGCGACGGCATCCTCAAACGCAGGCACGGCTGGCCCCTGCGTAAGAAAATCAGAACGCAACACCTCCACCACAGCTTGGATATCTGCTTCGGAAATATCCTGTCGTCCGTACGGAATCATCGTTATCAGACCCTGCCAACCTTGTCACGATTCTGTTCCAGCCATTTTCGAAGCGAGTCGACACTCATCCACTCTGTATTGCTATCTGAGCAGTAAGTGAAGTCAGGCGCGACCCTACGGCCATTTTTTATACGCTCAGGATCATTATTCCAGTTATGGATCGCCGGGAGTATCTTGTAGTGGTCGTCATATTCGTAGGTATTCGCGGCATCTTCGTAACCTATCATCTGTTCATGTAATTTCTCACCAGGACGGATCCCGACCACTTCATGGCGCGCATCGGGTGAGACCGCATGGGCCATATCGGTGACCTTCATGGACGGGATCTTCTTCACATATATTTCCCCGCCCACCATATCCTCGAATGCATGCCAGACCAGCTCGACCCCCTGCTCAAGAGTGATCATGAAGCGAGTCATTCGCTCATCTGTTATTGGAAGCACGCCCTTGCCGGCAAGTGATTGGAAGTGTGGGATCACAGATCCTCTGGACCCCATGACATTGCCATAGCGCACCACTCCGAAACTGGTATTTCCATCTCCCGAGTACGAATTCCCTGCGACAAAGAGTTTGTCCGAAGCAAGTTTAGTAGCGCCATACAGATTGGCAGGACTACTTGCCTTATCTGTTGACAGGGCAACGACGCGCTTCACGCCCTTATCAATGCATGCGTCGATAAGGTTCATCGCGCCGATAATGTTGGTTTTGACGCATTCAAAGGGATTGTATTCCGCAGTAGGAACAATCTTGGTGGCGGCAGCATGCACTACATAATCTATACCGTTAAGTGCGCGAGCGAGCCTGTCCTTATCGCGCACATCGCCAATAAAGAAGCGAACACGGTCATCACCGCTATATAGTTTGGCCATTTCCCATTGCTTCATCTCGTCCCGTGAAAGGATGACCAAACGGCGCGGGTTGTACTTGGCCAACGTGAGCGGAACAAAGGCATGACCAAAGGAGCCTGTGCCGCCGGTGATAAGTATGGATCCATTCGTTAACATGTCTCTCTCCAGTAATTTGGCGACCAATGTCCTTCAAACCCCATCGGGGCCCCCAACAATATCCCATTGCAACGGCACAGCCAGTGTCCCACCACGGTGAGCTTTGGAGACAAAGGAGAGAAAACTACCGTTATCCCTAATCTCCATGAAGATGCCCCGCTGCGTATCGATTCTTGCTGGCCCAGTTGTCAGGAATATCTCCAATTCGTATGTGCCAGAATTCAGCAAAGGTGCAGGAATCTTGATTGTGGCGGTATACGTGCCCGCTTTACGTGGGAAGGTCCCCTGCATGTCGGTAGGATTCAGATAGTTCATATAATCTGAATCGACTGATGCCAATGCCAGCGCATTGTTGGCCGTCCATATATGCAGACTCAGCAGAAAAGTCGGAAAATCCTGCTTGAGGATGAAATCCACCTCAATAATTCCTTCAGTTGACACATCGAAAACCTGCGCCAACTTCCCATCGGGCTTTTTGATACGGATCGCAGAAATTTGTGCTGGCGTAGAGATATCCTGCTTGAAGTTGAATTGAGCCCCTTGTACATCCAGCTTTTCTTGCGAGTCAAACTGATATCGGTCGATGACGTCTTCAGACCGCCCTTCCGCCACTATCGTGCCTCGCTCCAGCAGAATCGCTCTGTTGCATAACATGGCGACAGATACAAGATTGTGACTGACGAATATCACTGTGCGGCCCTCGCCACTGATACTGTCCATTTTGCCGGTGCACTTCTTCTGGAATGCAGAATCCCCCACCGCCAGCACCTCATCCACGATAAGAATCTCGGGCTCCAGGTGCGCGGCCACGGCAAATGCGAGCCGAACATACATACCGCTGGAATAGCGCTTGACTGGCGTGTCGAGAAATCTCTCAACTTCGGCAAAGGATACGATCTCATCGAATTTGCGGCGGATCTCTGCCTTGCTCATGCCGAGGATGGCTCCGTTGAGAAAGATGTTCTCGCGCCCAGTGAGCTCCGGATGGAAGCCAGTGCCGACTTCCAACAGGCTGGCCACGCGCCCCTTGATCGCCACCCTGCCCGAGGTCGGCTCGGTGATGCGACTCAATATCTTGAGCAGCGTGGATTTGCCTGCGCCGTTGCGCCCGATGATGCCGACTCGGTCACCCTGTTTGATCTCAAAGCTGATATCACTGAGTGCCCAGAATTCCTCCTGCTCTGCAATATCCAGCCCCGTGTTCGGATGCAGAAGCTTTCCGAATGCCCGCTTAGCGCCGTTTGCCAGCACGTCGCGCAGTGCCGTATATCGTTCGGGCCGCTGGTGGCCGATGATGTATTTCTTGGAAAGGTTCTCTACGGAGATGACGCTAGACATAAAGGCTATATGACGTCGGCAAAACTCTTTTCCGTCTTGCGGAAATACCAGATGCCGCTAATAAGGATCAGCGTCACCAACACAAGGGAAAGCAGGAATCCCGGAACGTATAGCTGCGCTTCCCCTCGCAATATGGCCCAGCGAAAACCGTCGATCACCCCGACCATTGGATTGAGTGAATAGAGCAGACGCCATTGTTCCGGCACGATTGCACTGCTGAATCCAACCGGCGAAATGTACAGACCGATCTGCACAACGAAAGGAACGATATAGCGGAAATCTCGATATTTGACGTTCAGTGCTGCAATCCATAGCCCCGCACCCAGCGCAGCGATGACCGCCATCAACACAAATAATGGCAATGTGAACAGATGCCAATCCGGCATGAATCCATACCATGCCATAAGCCCGGCGAGGATGGCGAATGAGATCAAGAAATCTACTAGGTTGGTAATTACCGCGCTGACTGGTATCACCAAACGCGGGAAATACACTTTTGAGATCATGCTGGAATTTGAAACAAGGCTTTCGCCCGCGCTGCTGAAGGCACCTGCGAAAAACTGCCATGGCAGCAACCCAACAAAGACCAGAATCGCATATGGAACATCGCCAGCCGGAAGCTTGGCCAGCTTACCAAACACCAGCGTGAACACCAGCATGATCAGCAGCGGACGCAGCAATGCCCACAGTATGCCGATCGCAGTCTGTTTATAGCGCACTAGGATGTCGCGCCAAGCCAGAAAATAGAACAATTCCCTGTAGCGCCATAGGTCACGCCAGTAATGGCGTTCGGTTCGGCCAGCCTCAATGATCAGTACTTGGCTCAAGCTTGACTCCTGCGTGCGCTGAATGTGCCACGCGACTTGTAGGCTGCGATATTCACGCGCGCGTTGTTAAGTAACTCTGATATGCCATGGCAACCCCATCGCGCAGCGAGATGTGCGCTCGCCATCCCAACTCCGCCATCCGTGACACATCCATCAGTTTGCGCATGGTGCCATCCGGCTTGCTGGTATCGAAGGCCAGCTCACCTTTGAAGCCAACAACTCCCTTCACCAGTTCGGCCAGCTCGCGGATGGTCAAGTCTTCACCGCAGCCCACGTTCACCAGCGGCGGCTTCTCGTCATTGAACAGGCTCTTGAGCTTGGCTTCCGGCTGCTCCAGCAGATACAGACAGGCATCTGCCATGTCATCGCTGTACAGAAACTCGCGTTTCGGCATACCCGTGCCCCACACCACCACCTCCCTCGCCCCGCCCTGCTTCGCTTCATGCATCTTGCGGATGAGTGCGGGCAGAACATGCGAGTTGTTCAGGTCATAGTTGTCGTTGGGGCCGTACAGATTGGTCGGCATGGCTGCCATGTACTTGGTGCCATACTGACGGTTGTAGGCATGGCACATCTCCACACCGGCGATCTTGGCCAGCGCATAGGAACGGTTGGTTGGTTCCAGCGGGCTGGTCAGCAGGTAGTCTTCCTTGATCGGCTGCGGGCAATCCTTGGGATAGATGCAGCTTGAACCCAGAAACAGCAGCCGCTGCACATCGTTGCGCCAAGCTTCATGGATGACGTTGGTCTGGATGGCCAGGTTCTGCTGGATGAACTCGGCCGGATAGGTATTGTTGGCATGGATACCCCCAACTTTAGCCGCGGCCAACAGCACATAATCCGGCTTCTCCTGTGCGAAGAAAGTGGCCACTGCCGCTTGGTCGGTCAGGTCCAGTTCGGCATGCGAACGCATCACAAGGTTAGCGTATCCCTTGGCCCGCAAACAACGCTCAAGCGCAGACCCCACCAAACCACGGTGGCCTGCGATGTATATCTTGCTGTCTTTCTGCATCACGCTGAAATCACTCGTGGTAATCCATGGCCTGGTAGCCGTGCTTCTTGACCAGTTCGTCGCGCTCGGCGGATTTCAGGTCTTCGCGCACCATCTCTGCCACCAACTCCTTAAAGGTGACCTTGGGTGTCCAGCCCAATTTCTCTTTAGCTTTGGTCGGGTCACCCAACAGGGTCTCAACTTCGGTGGGGCGGAAATATCGCGGATCGACCTGCACGATGCACTTGCCTGTGGAATCATCGTAGCCCTTCTCGTCCACGCCTTTACCTTCCCAGCGCACCTTGATGCCCAGTTCTTCTGCTGCAGCGTTGACGAAGTCACGCACGCTGTATTGCACGCCGGTGGCGATGACAAAGTCTTCAGGATGGTCCTGTTGCAGCATCAGCCATTGCATCTCGACGTAGTCCTTGGCATGGCCCCAGTCACGCAGGGAATCCATGTTGCCCAGATACAGACAGTCTTGCAGGTTCAGTTTGATGCGCGCCAGCGCGCGGGTGATCTTGCGGGTGACGAAGGTCTCACCGCGGATCGGGGATTCGTGGTTGAACAGGATGCCGTTGCAGGCATAGATGCCATAGGCTTCGCGGTAGTTGACGGTGATCCAGTAGGCGTACATCTTGGCCACGGCATAGGGGCTGCGCGGGTAGAACGGGGTGGTCTCCTTCTGCGGGGTCTCCTGCACCAGTCCGTACAACTCGGAGGTGGAAGCCTGATAGAACTTGGTCTTCTTCTCCAAGCCGAGGATACGGATGGCCTCGAGGATACGCAGCGTGCCGATACCGTCGGCATTGGCAGTGTATTCCGGCGTATCGAAGGAAACGGCCACATGGCTCATGGCGGCAAGGTTGTAGATCTCGTCCGGTTGGGTCTGCTGGATGATGCGGATCAGATTGGTGGAGTCGGTCAGGTCGCCGTAATGCAGCTTGAACTTGGCGTTGTCCACATGCGGGTCCTGATACAGATGGTCGATACGGTCGGTGTTGAACAAGGATGAGCGACGCTTCATGCCGTGCACCATGTAACCCTTCTTCAGCAACAACTCGGCCAGATAGGCGCCATCTTGGCCGGTGATGCCGGTGATCAGTGCGACTTTGGGGTTACTCATGTTGCTCTCCTTAACAAAAATATCGATAGATTCGTATGCTAGAACTCGGGCCTAGCCTGTGATCAGGCGGGCGATCTCGTCCGTACGCACTTGCATTAAAGCCGCATCCCCGCGCGTCTCGACATTCAAGCGCAGCAGCGGCTCGGTATTAGAACCACGCAGATTGAAACGCCACATTGGGAATTCAACGCTCACGCCATCCGTTCGGTCGATGATTGGGTTCTGTGGCAGGTAATGCGACAAGATTCGCTCGATGGTTTGCTTAACATCGTTCACGCGGTAGTTGATCTCGCCACTGCATGGATAGGCGGCGATGCGCTCGTCTACCAGCTGCGATAGTCGTTTGCCGCTACGGCTCAACAGTTCAGTCACCAACAACCACGGGATCATGCCGCTGTCGCAGTAGGCAAAGTCACGAAAGTAATGGTGCGCGCTCATCTCGCCGCCGTAGATGGCGTTCTCAGAGCGCATACGCTCCTTGATGAAGGCATGCCCGGTCTTGGACTGAATGGGAAGTCCTCCGGCATCCTTAACTACATCGACTGTGTTCCAGGTCAGGCGCGGGTCATGGATGATTTTCTCGCCCGGATGCTTGACCAGGAATGCCGCCGCCAATAATCCGACGATGTAATAGCCTTCGATGAACTCGCCCCGCTCGTCGAACAGGAAACAGCGGTCGAAGTCGCCGTCCCAGGCGATGCCCATATCAGCGCTGTGCGATTTGACGGCATCGCCGGTGGCCGCTCGATTCTCCGGCAACAGGGGATTGGGAATGCCGTTGGGGAAACTACCATCCGCTTCGTGGTGAATCTTGATGAAGGAGACGGGGATGCCAAGTACTTTGAAACGCGCTTCGACCTCGTCGATCACATGGCCCGCGGCACCGTTGCCTGCATTCACAACCAACTTGAGTGGTTTGATAGCCGATGGCTCGATGTAGGTCAGCAGGTGATCGACAAAAGCGGTCAGGATCGAGCTTTCGCGCTTCGTGCCTCGCTTTGCAGCGGGCGCGAATTGGTTGGCTTCAGCCAACGCCTGAATGGCCTTGAGGCCGGTATCTCCGCTGATGGGCACCGCGCCGCGCGCCACCAGCTTCATGCCGTTGTAGTCCATCGGGTTGTGGCTGGCAGTGACTTCGATGCCGCCGTCCACATCCAAGTGGAAAGCAGCGAAATAGATCTCCTCAGTGCCAACCATACCGATATCGATGACATCCGCGCCACCATCCATCAGCCCATCGGCTAAGGCCTGCTTGAGCGTGGCGCTGGTTGGGCGCACATCACCACCGACCACCACACGTTTCGCACCAAGATGCTGTGCATAGGCTCGGCCGATTCGGTAGGCGATGTCATCGTTGAGTTCTTCGCCGAGTTTGCCGCGGATGTCATAGGCCTTAAAGCAGCTAAGCGTCATTGCGGGGCCCTGCCGTACTTGTCGTCGAAACGCACGATGTCGTCCTCACCCAGATATTCACCGCTCTGCACCTCGATCATCACCAGCGGCAACATGCCGGGGTTCTCCAAACGGTGCTTGTGGCCAGCCGGGATATAGGTCGATTCGTTGGTCTGCACATACAACTCCTGTTGGCCGTTGACCACTTTGGCCATGCCGCTGACAACGATCCAGTGTTCGCTGCGATGGTGGTGCATCTGCAGGCTTAGGCTGGCACCGGATTTCACTTCGATGCGTTTGATCTTGAAGTGAGGACCTTCTTCCAATACGGTGTAAGTCCCCCAAGGACGGTGAACGGTCGAATGTAAACGGTGCGCTTCGTGCCCCTCCGTCTTGAGCTTGGTGAAGACATGCTTGACGTTCTGGGAGCTGTTGCGGTCCGCTACCAGCAGCGCATCCGGCGTATCGATGATGATCAGATCCTTCACCCCGACGGCGGCAACTAGACGGTCAGCGCTCTGAATGAAACAGTTGCTCGCTTCATACAGTATCGCCTCGCCGTCAACGCGGTTGCCCGCTGCATCGGCAGCTGTCAGATCTCCCAGAGCAGTCCACGAACCGATATCGCTCCAACCGATCTCGCAGGCGACGACTGCGACGTTGGATGACTTTTCCATTACGGCATAGTCGATGGAGTCATCCGGCACTTCCTGGAAGGTGCTGGCATCCAGATCCAGCTGGCTCACGGCATCCCCTTCCAACGTCTTGGAGGATGCGATGCTATGCCTAACGGCATCCAGTACCCTCGGACAGTGCAATTGCAATTCCTTCAGCATCACTCCAGCCTGAAAACAGAACATGCCCGAGTTCCACAGAAAACGGCCGGAAGCCAGATATTCGCCCGCAGTTTTCAAGTCGGGTTTCTCGACGAAGCGCTTGACCTCGTTGGCCTCCGCTTCGATATAGCCGAAGCCTGTCTCGGGCCGATCAGGACGGATGCCGAACGTCACCAATTTACCCTGTTCCGCTAGACTCAAAGCACTGCCAACCGCTTCAGCAAAAGCGGGCTGATCGGCGATGAGATGATCCGCCGCCAAGATCAGCAGACAAGCATCCTCGCCATGTTTCTCCGCGACCTGCATGGCGGCTGCAGCGATCGCCGGCGCGGTATTGCGTCCAAAGGGCTCAAGGATATAGCGGTTCGGCAGTCCTGCTTTGCCCACCGCACCCGACACCTCGCCATATTCATCTTCGGTCTTGAAGAACAATTCGCGATTGGTAACGGTCAACATCTCTGTCACATGCGGCAACACTGCCCCGCGTAGCCAGGCTTTTTGCAGTAGGCTTTGCCCGTCTGCCAAGCGAATGAAAGGCTTGGGGTGTGTCTCTCTGGAAACGGGCCATAGCCGTGAACCGGCTCCGCCGCACAAGATGGTCGGTATCAATTTCATCATTGTTTGCTCACCTGATTTTGTTGTTCCGCTTCACGCTGCAATGCTTCGATCTCGGCCTTGAGCCGCTCATATTCATGCATTTTGTACTTCAGAAAATCAACGGTCATGCGCGCTTTCTGCTCGATCCCGCTTGGGGTCAGCAAGTAAGCATAGGCCAGTTTATTGTTGTTGTTGCGAAAGTTGTTGATCTTCACACTGCCTTTCTCGACCAGCGCATTCAAACAATAGTTGACCTTGCCGAGACTGATGCCCAGCTTCTTTGCCAGATCTCGCTGGGAAAGGCCGGGATTCTCTTCCAGCGTTTTGAGCATGGAGTAATGGGTAGTTTCGTCGAGCATATCGCATGCGTTCAATCATTGAACGCATGCATTACAACAGGCCCCGACAAGCGGTGTCAAGCCAAGCGACCGGGGATTTGGCTACAATGCCGCCCTGACTTCTCAGAATATCGCTCGTGACCGCTCCGCTCCCCTCTTCGCCGCACATCGCCATCGTCCGCTTCTCCGCGCTGGGCGATGTGGTCATGGCCGCCGCTGCAGTGCGCGCACTGCAGCAGGCGCTGCCGGATGCCATGATCACTTGGATCACCAGTCCACTCGGTCACAACATGCTGGAAGGTATGGCGGGCGTGAACTTCCTGGTGACAGACAAACCGCGCAGCCTGTCCGACTATCGCGCTTTCTATCGACTGCTCGGCGCACGCCGCTTCGATGCCGTGCTGGCGATGCAGGCCAATCTGCGCATCAACCTGCTTTATCCGGCCCTGCGCGCACCCCTCAAGATCGGTTTCGACCGCACCCGCGCACGCGAACTGCAATGGCTGTTCTGCAACCGCAGCATCCCGTTCAAGAACGACCATCTCGTCGACAGCTTCCTCGCCTTCGTGGCCGAACTGACCGGCACACCTGCGCATGCAGAATGGACGCTGCCGATCACGCATACCGAACAGGCATGGGCGCAGAAGAAGCTCGCCGCGCTGCCACGCCCACTGATCGCCCTGCACCCCGTTTCCAGCAAGATCGAACGCAACTGGCTCTCGCCGCGCTATGCCAAGGTGATCGAATTGGCGGTCAAATTCTTCGACTGCGGCTTCGTCATCACCGGTGGGCACGCCGACGACGAGCGAGCGATTTGCGCACGTCTGGCGCAGGTCGCTCCCGCGCATACCTTGAACCTGTGCGGCCAAACCACCCCGAAACAGCTGGCCGCCGTGCTCGCCGAGGCGGATGTGCTGATCGCCCCCGACACCGCCGCCGTGCATCTTGCGCGCGCCGTCGACACGCCGGTCGTCGGTCTCTATGCCGTCGCGCCGGCGCGTCTCACCGGCCCGTACCAGCGCACCAGCTATTGCGTGGACCGCTACGACGAAGCAGTGCGCGAATTCCTCGATAAAGACCCGGCCCGGCTGCAGTGGAACACCCGCGTACACCATCCCGGCGCGATGGCCCTGATCGAGGTCGAAGACGTGATGCAGCAATTGTCACGCGCACTGGGCGACCGCATATGAGACCGAAATTTTCACCAAGCTCGTCATTCCCGCGCAGGCGGGAATCCAGAAAGCCCCTCGCATCATGAAGCAGCCCGCTGTTTACCTTATGGCAAGTCAAAAGAACGGCACGCTTTATCTGGGCGTCACGAGTGACCTCATCAAACGTGTATGGCAACATAAAAACCACTTCGTGGCAGGGTTCTCAGATCGATACGATGTCGATTCGCTGGTTTGGTTTGAACAACATGGCACGATGTTGGCCGCCATCACCCGTGAGAAGGCGATAAAAAAATGGAATCGGGCGTGGAAAATCAAGTTGATTGAAGAGATGAATCCAGAATGGAGCGACCTTTGGCCGGCAATCACGGGCGAACTCCTGGATTCCCGCCTGCGCGGGAATGACGACACAAAAGAGCGCGCATGAAGATCTTCGATACCCGCCACGCCTACACCCTGCTGCTGTGGCTGCTGCTGCCATACGCCCTGCTGCACCTGCTGTGGCGCGCGCGCAAGCAACCGGAATACCTGCGACACATCGGCGAACGCTTCGGACACTACCGTATTCGCAGCGACAAACCGGTGATCTGGCTGCACACCGTTTCGGTGGGCGAGACGCGCGCCGCCGCCACGCTTGTGCGCGAAATGCGTGAACGCTATCCGCAACATCAGATCCTGCTCACCCACACCACCCCCACCGGGCGCACCGCCAGTGAACAACTCTATGGCGACGATGTGCTGCGCGCCTACCTGCCCTACGACTACCCCTTTGCGGTGCGCCGATTCCTGCAGCATTTCCGGCCTCAGGTCGGCGTCTTGCTGGAGACTGAGGTATGGTTCAACCTCATCCACGCCTGTCAGCGTACAAATACACCGCTGCTGTTGCTCAATGCAAGATTGTCCGAGCGATCCGCGCGTAAATATGCGCGCTACCCGCAACTGACCCACGACGGCCTGCATGCACTCAAGCTCATCGCCGCGCAGACCGAGGACGACGCCCTGCGCCTGACTTCACTGAGCGGCCGCTCGGTGACAGTGATGGGCAACCTCAAGTTCGACATCGCCCCGCCGCCCGCACAGCTCGAACTCGGCCAGCACCTGCGTGCACGCTTCGGCGAAACGCGCCCGGTGTTTCTCGCCGCCAGCACACGTGAGGGGGAAGAAGCATTGCTGCTGGAAGCGCTGAAGCATGCCGACATTGAACACTTGCTCACCGTGATCGTACCGCGCCACCCGCAACGCTTCGACGCAGTCGCCTCACTGGTCGAGCAACACGGATTCCGACTGCAACGCCGCAGCGCCAATGAAGCCGTTGCTGCCGAGACACAGGTGGTGCTGGGCGACAGCATGGGCGAACTGTTCGCCTACTACCGCGCGTGCGATATCGCCTTCATCGGTGGCAGCCTGTTACCGTTGGGCGGGCAGAACCTGATCGAAGCCTGCGCGGCCAGCAAACCAGTGCTGCTGGGACCACACACCTTCAATTTCGACCAAGTCGCAGAATCGGCGCTCACATGTGGCGCCGCACTACGCGTGCGCGATGCACACGATCTGGTGCATCAGTTACGCATGCTGATGCACGATGCGGGACGCATGCAGGAGATGGGGCAACAGGGGGAGCGTTTCGTCAGCGGCGGCCAAGGGGCCACCGAACGTGCCATGACACTCATCGAACAGAACCTGAAAGAAAAGGCGCCGGAACAGTAATCGCCAGAGCCTGCACCTGCCACCCGGCTTCAGCCCCCGCTTGCGGCCTTCTTGCCCGGGGCGGCTATCTCCTCTGCAACCTGTTCGTTCAGCCAGGTCCAACGCAGTCCCGAGGCGGAAGCCACGATGGGTAGCCGTTTATAGAAACTTCCGTTCACTTGCGAATGCACCACTAGAAAATCGTGGAAATTCTTAAGCAGTTTCGGGTCGGGCTTGGCATGTTGCGCCTCGCGCCAGAACTTGTTCAGGGGGCGGTGGAAGGTCAGCCCTTTCATATCATAGAGCGCATTCCCGCAAACTTTGACAGGTGCTCCATGCAGGATGGCTGACAACCCCACCGTGCTGTTGACCACCACCACACCACTCGCATGATCCAGCAGTGAAGGAAGATGTTGGTCGTGGATATAGAAACAGCGCCCCTGCAATCCAAGCGCGTTCGCACGCTGTTCGATGAAAGCGGCATAGTCGCGATAGCCACGATCCATAGGATGGTGCTTGATGACCAATACCTTGCCACGCGGTGCGTGATGGGCGAATGACATCATCACATCATCGATAAAACTCTGGATGCTGGCGTACCCTGAATGCCGTTTGATCTGCGCATCGTTATGCACCTGCAACGGCACCAGGAAATACCTTCCGGCGTGCCTTTGGGTCAGCATCTTTGTGGTGCCATATTCTTTGACTGCGTAATACCACTTGCGCCAAGCCGAGCGCAACCAGGGCAAACATTCCAGCCAGTTCAGGGGACGATGATGCTCATAATGCCTGAAGAACGGCTTCAACAAGCCCGCTGCAAAGTAATACAGCATCGCCCACAGTGTGGCATACCAAAAAGTCTTGCCCAGCTGCAAAGGTTCTTCTACTTGGGGCGGGGTGTTATTCAGATAAAAGAGCGGCAATCGTGGCAGCGGCGAATTGTCGTTGACGCCGAATCGCTCCAGCGTGATGTAATGCGGACGGATATATCCTTCCTCGAATACCCCGATCTCTACACCGCGGCGATGTGCGATCCCGTGCGCAACGCGGTGAATCCGCCGGCAATCGCCGAACAGCATGACCATATCGACATGTAACTGATCGAGCAGTTTTTCGAAATAAGCCGGCCAGTCTTGCGGATGTCCACGGTAGTTGAAGGCACTGTCGTTGTAGAACAGCCAGTCACCGCCGTTGAAATTGACCTTGAACACTTGAGCGCCCGCTTGAGTGAGGTCTCGAGACAGACGTCGAAAGAACGGCCCCACCGGCCCCTGCAACAACAATATCCGTTTGTCTTTGAAGGCTGACAGCCCACTCTTGATCATTCAAATATCCCTTTGGCCGTGGTTGGAAGGCATCGCGAAGTCCCACAGCAAGAAAGCTTGACCCGAACTGTCAGGTCACGGTGAAACATACGCCGATGAGCGAATGTATCAAGCAGCGCATCCAGACCGAGATGCGCCATTCCAGTGTAAATCACAGCTATCGCCTACGGTATGCACTTCGAAGACCGCCCAGCTGGCCGTCTTGAGCGGGAAGAATTATCCCCCATTCCGCAGGACTGAACCAGCGCCTTGTTCAGTGCACCTTCGCGAGAACACCCCTGATCCAGCGATAGAAAGGACTCCACCACCTCACACCGGTGTCCCTATCCCGCCATGCCCGCAATTCATCCAGCACCCTCTCCGGACTGGTATAGCGGTTCGTCACCCGGCTCAGATACACTGGATAACGTATCAACACACCGGCCACCAGCTCGTCCAGTGTCAGCTGCCGGGTACGGCGCGTCACCGGCACCACATCAGTGGTCAGGCCCCAGCCCGCATAGAAAGGCTGACCGTGACAAGTCACCAGCTTGCCGCGCAACAACGCCTCGAACCCGGCCAGCGACGTCAGCACATGCACCGCATCCACCTGTTGCAGCAGCTCGCCCATCGCGGCATCGGTCACCACCTCGTCGCACCAGCGCAACGCTTCCGCCTCGCCCTGTCCCTGCGCCCGCAACTTCGCCAGCACATCGGGATGTGGCTTGTACAGCACATAGGCATCCGGGTTGGCTTCGCGCACCGTGCGTAGCAGATCGATGTTGCGCCGGATACCCGGCGCGCCGTAGGCGATCGAGGCATCCGTCTCGACCTGGCCCGGTACCAGGATCACCGTGCCGGCTTCGGTCGGGCGTTGCCAGTGCGTAGCGCCGACGTTGTATTTGGTCAACCCGGCCGAGACGATGCGCTCGCGCAGCTGCTTCGCCCGCGCACACAACCCCTCGCCGAATTCCTCGTTCTGCAGCAGCACCTCCAGATCTGAAGGCGACGTGGCATCGAAATACATGCCGCGCCCATCCATCACCCAGGAGACCGGACGAATCAGATCCGCCCCCAATCCGACCGAGCGTAGGAAACCGTCTTCCAGTTGCAGCAATCGGACATCGTGACCGACCCGCTCCTGCCTGCCCCACAGCGCCAGCACGCTGCCCGGGGGCACGTCCTGCGGACGGCGTAGAAAGCGCACTTCGCTCCCCTGCAGGTAGTCGCGCACGATGGGCTTCTTATAAGGGGAAAAACCGGCCGCATAGACGATAGCTAGGAAGCGGCTGCGCATGCGCCGCTGCAGCGCGATATGCGCCAGCAAAGTCTCCGCCTCGCAACGCTCCCCCGTCTCGGGATCGATATAGCGCGGATAAGCGACCAGCGCGGCAAACACCAATTGTTCCAACTTCACTGTTTCGCGACGCGACGGTGCAGCCAGCGCATCTTGTGTCAGGCCCCAGCCCGCATAGAACGGCATGCCGAAGACGCGCACCGGCCGCCCCCACAACAGCGCCTCGAAACCCATCTGCGAAGTCACCACATAGACCGCCTGCGCCGACTCAAGTAAACGCACCGGGTGCGCATCGACCGCCAGCACCTGCACGCGCGGCATTGCAGACAATGCTGCCACATCAAAGTAGCCGCGCTTCTTCCCCGCGAACACATCGGGATGCACCTTCACCAGTACCGTGCAATCCGGGTGCTCTTCCAGTGCGGCCTGCAGCATCCGCTGGAAACTGTCCGCTCCAGCTAGGCCATACTCGATCGCGGCATCACCATAAGTCTGATCCACCACCAACACATAGCGTTGCGGCAGATCACCGACATACTCACGCAGAGAGTTATATTTGGACACACGACCCGCCCGCCAGGCAGCGATCAGCTCGTGCGTGCGAACAGATTCTTCATCGGAAAGAGAACGGGGGATCAGCGCTTCAAGGCGCGAAGGGCGGGTGGCGTCGTAATAGATCCCAAGATCGTCCACCACCACAGACAGCGGCGGCTCCTGGCTGCCCAACCCGACCGAGCGGAGGAATCCGTCTTCCACCGCGAGATAGGGCAACCCGTGTCGTTGCGCATAGCGGCGCGCATGCAATGAAGTTGGTTTGCGTCCCCAACCAGCCACCGCTGTAACCGGGTGGAACAACTTGCCGAGCCGGCTCGGCATGACAGCTGAACCGAGGAGCTTCTCCAAATGCGGGATGCGCAGCATCCCGCCGGAAAAGACACCAACCGCCAATCAGCTCACCCTGGGGGCAGCGTCTGCAACATCGGAGAACAGCGCCGGCCAATCCTGGCTGCTCTGCCCGTGCACGACAAAGAATGGATTCAGGATGACCGCGAGATTACCGTAGCCGAGCGGCTCACCGGACAGCTGTACCACCTTGCCGCCGGCCTGCTCGACCACGCACTGTGCGGCGGCCGTATCCCACAAGGAAGTCGGCCCGAGGCGTGGATACACATCGGCACTCCCTTCCGCGACCAGACAGAACTTCAGCGAACTGCCCATCGAGATTAATTCGTGTTCACCCAGACGTTGTAACACGGCAGGAAGCGTATCGCCCGCATGCGAACGGCTACCGACGACCTTCCATGCCTCGTCCTGCCCATGTTTGGCAACACATATGGTAGTGCGCTCGCCATCGCCTACCTGCTTGAACGCCCCTACGCCTTGTGCAGCGGCATACATCGTATCCAGCACCGGCGCATACACCACGCCCAGAATCGGCCGCCCCTGCTCGATCAGCGCGATATTTACGGTGAATTCACCGTTGCGCTTGATGAACTCCTTGGTGCCGTCCAGCGGATCGACCAGCCAGTAACGGCCCGCCGCATCCGGCCCGCCGAAACCCGACACATCCTCCTCGGAAAGCAAAGGTAGCTCGGGCGTCAATGCCGCCAGCCGCTGCGAGATAAGATTGTGCGCAGCCGCATCTGCTGCCGTCAGCGGCGATTCATCCGCCTTTACTTGAACGCTGAAATCCTCACGCCCGTACACTTCCATGATAGCCGCGCCCGCTTCACGCGCGATCACCTCGATGTTTCCCAACAGTTCTTTATCGATATTCAGTGCCATCGTGCTATTCCCGCACAATGCCGCGCTCGCGCAGCAATTCCATAACCTTCGCCACAGAATCTTCGATGGAGAGCTTTCCGGTCTCCACAACAAGCTCCGGGTCTACCGGCGCCTCATAGGGAGAAGAGATGCCGGTGAACTCCTTGATCTCCCCGGCGCGGGCACGCTTGTACAAGCCCTTCACATCGCGCTCTTCGCACACCTCCAGAGGCGTACTGCAAAAGATCTCCATAAAATCCCCGTGCGGCACCAGCGAACGCACGCGCTCGCGATCACTGCGGAACGGAGAGATAAATGCCGTCAGCACGATCACACCCGCTTCGATGAACAGTTTCGACATCTCGCCCACCCGGCGGATGTTCTCCACCCGGTCTTCCGAGGAAAACCCCAGATCGGCACACAAGCCGTGGCGCACATTGTCGCCGTCCATCACAAAGGTATGGCAACCCATGCTGTGCAACGCTTCTTCCACCGCATGCGATAGCGATGACTTACCGGCACCGGACAACCCGGTGAACCACAGGATCACCCCACCATGCCCGTTCATCTCCTCGCGACGCTTGCGCGTCACCGTGGCGTTATGCCACACCACGTTGCTTGATTTCTGCTCACTGCTCTGCATCTATGAAAGTCTCTCCAGTAAATTATTCAAGAACCCCACCCTCCGAGGTAGGAGACATGAATCAGTGCATGCCGGAATGAGTATGTGCCGAGTGGTATTGCCCGCACAGACACCTTGCTTTATTCCGACCTGTACCGCCTGCCCCGCTTATTTTGAATCGGTATGTATCACATTGAGCAGCCGTTGTCTCGCCGCTACCGCCAACGCAGCCCTTTTTTCCGCATCCAGCGTCAACGCCAGAATCGCCTCGATCCACCTTTCCGGATCGTTATCGAGCAGCAGCCCATCCACCCCCTCGCGCACAAAACCGCGATAAGGTGTCACATCGGAATACAAGCCTGCCGCCTCCATGCGCGTGTAATCGTAGAACTTGGTCGGCCCGCGTGCGGCGTTGAAAGCGCCCGGCAGCAGCGGGGCCAACGCAATGTCACAGCGATGACTGGCCGTGTAGGCGAGATAGTTTTGCCAACCCATAGGATGCAACACGGAGACACGCGGCAGACCGCCGAAGCGCTTCGCCACCTCGCGGCCGCCGAATAGCTCGAAATGCACATCGTCTGTTCGCGCCTGTACCTCGCGGATGATCGGCAACAGCCACTCGATCTCGCACGGATGAGATGCCGTGCCGTGATAACAAACGCGAACGCAGGGCTTTTGCGCAAGCGTCAAATCCGAAGGAAGCGGACCCCGCAATATGGGATTGAAACCCGCATATTTCTCAGCCAGATAAGGGGTAGAAACCCAGAACTCGTCGCACAGCCGCAGTAGCCGTGAGCGATGCATCCAGGCTCGGCTGAATATCTTCCAGCGATAGCGCCAAGGCAGCCCCTGCAAGGCTGTCAGATCGAACAGGTCGTCATCCATGAAATAGACCAGCTTCGCCCCCTGCCGCCTCAACCGCTCAAGCGCGGGGAACCAGCTACCTGATACATAACGGGAGATCACCGCCAGTCGGCAACCCTCGAGTGCTGCCAGATGCGCACCGGAACCAGCAAGGATGACTTCGTAGCCCAGACTCTCCAACTGTGGCAGCAGAAAATAATCCGTAGTCGCTGTCTCGCCGCCGGAAAGAATCAACGCTAGAGGTCTTCTCATCAGTTCATTTTCTCCTACGGGATAAGCAGATTGTCTCACTTTTCGGCCCAAATCTAGCGGTGATTGAGCCATGGAAGCCGTGCCATTGGCGCATTACTCAGAGAAAAATCCGCCCGCTCGTAACTCAGATTCGGGTTATAGAACGGATCGTGACGCATCACCATCCGCCAGCGCTTGCGCATGTAAGCCCCCTCACGCCGAGCACGCCGAACCTGCTGCGGGGTCACGTCCTTACCGCGCGAGACCGATTCGTAGTGATACAGCTCGGCATGGGGCGTCCACACTACCCGTTTGCCCGCCTCGCGCACCCTTAGACAATAATCGACATCGTTGAACGCCACCGGCAGATTGGCCGCATCCAGTCCTCCCAGATCGGCATACAGTCCGCGCCAAGTCATCAGGCAGGCGGCAGTGACTGCAGAGAGATCCTGCGCCAGGATCGCTCGGTTGCAATAACCGGGTGCGTCGCGCTCGAGCAGCGAATGCAGATGATGCGCGCAGCCGCCCGGCCCCACCGTATCTCCCCCGTGCTGCACGCGGCCGTCGGCATAAAGTAATTTGGCCCCCACCACTCCCACCTCGTGCTGCAGCAGATGGCCGACCATCTCCTCCATCCAATCTGTGGAAATCACTTCGGTGTCGTTGTTCAGCAAACAAAGAATGTCGCCACCGGCCTGTGCGGCCGCAAAATTGTTGATAGCTGAATAATTGAAAGGTTGGGCGTATCGCAGAACGCGCACCCGCCCCCGCTGCGCTAGCGCCTCCAGATAAGCCAGCGCCTCTGGATCACTGCTCTGGTTATCCACCACGATCAGCTCGAAATTCGGATAACTGCTCTTGCCCAGCACGCTCTCGACGCACGGTCGCAAGTGCGCCAAGGCATCACGGGTAGGCACCACGATGCTGACCATTGGCGGGTTCTCAGGCAAGGCATACCTTATCCTGAAATGCCCGGCGTTCGTTCGGTCGACCGATGCGTCCACGCCGAGGCGCAGCAGGTGATCAGCGACCGGGCTGCCACTGCCGCCCTCACCGCCCTCGTCCATCTCCCTCACGCTTGGCAAGTGATGGCAAAGTACGGCATGGATGTGGCGAATAGCCGTCGGCTGTATTTGTTCGGTCACACGCAGAAACAGATCGTGATGGTCGAAGTCAAAGATATCGCGCCATGACAACCCGCCAGCCCTGAGCAACACATCGGATCGCACCGCCGCGGAAATGCCGATGTAGTTGGTCGAACGCAGCAACTCGAACGACCAGTCCGGCTTGAAAACAGGGCCGATCCGCTTGCCCATCGGGTCGATGCTGTCGTGATCCGAATAAATGAAACGCGTCTTTCGCCCTCTAATGGCCTTTTCGGCAAACCAATAGAGTGCATGCTGCGCCAGCAAATCACCAGGGCGCAGCACAATGATCCAAGTCGAGGGATCCGCCTCTTTCAGAACTGCATTGGCCATTTCGACACGCTCGGAGTCACAAACAGACCTGAGCACCTCAACCCATGCGGGAAGTTCCTGCTTCGACAGTTCCTGCTCAGGAGCAACCAGCAGCTTTACTTGGAACCGGCGGAATACCTGTTTGCGTAGCGACTGCAACGTCTGTTCAAGTCTTTCGGCCTCTCGGCTGTTGACTGGCACGATGATCTCGAAACGGGGTTGGTCACGCCAAGTGGCGATGCTCTGCCGCATCAACTGCCTGTCGAACTTGGTGATCGTATCGAACTTCTCGATCCACTTTTTGTAGCCCGGCGCGGGCGCATACGCCCTGAAGCGTCCAGCGATGCGGTATGCCTTCTGCAAATCGGCGAACAATGTATAGATGCGCAGCCCGGCCCGGTGTCTGCGCGAACGCGGTTGCTTGAAGAATATCGGGATCACGCGCCGCAACATGCGCACGATGCGTACCGCATGTCCGACCGGCATCAGGGAGAACTGCTCCAGCTCGAAATCACCCTGCGACTGCATAGGCTCAAGCATCAGCCTGGTCACGCCCTCGGGTAAGCGGATCAACTCATTGATGGTGCCCTTGCGGGTGACTGGGAGCGAGAATAAACGGCGCTGATTGTCCGCGTCCTGCATTTCGGCGATGATTCTCGCCGAGAAATCCTGTCCGTGACGATGCAGCACCCCCCTGAGCAGCACCCAGCCGGCCGGTATCGGGGAGGGAGCCGCCGAGAGCTCTACATACCCGGGCAAGCCGGTCATCCGCCACCCGTTAGTAACTTCAGTCTGACTGACGTTAACTAGCTGCAAAGGCAACAGTCTTATTTTCTGGGCGTTCATTTTTCGAGACGAATTCTGATTCAAGGCGCTTCAATTCCGATCATGCAAGTTGCACTGAACAGTTGCCACTCATCGCGAGCCCCGCAGTGACACAACGATACGTTTGTTGTTTTCATAAATCTGGATTGCCTCCCGTGTGTCCGACCACTTGCTTGATTCCACCAATCACAAAATCATCAGGCGACACTTCACCGAAGTCGGGAATGGATCATGGAAGGTCAAAGAGGCAAGTATGGCAATGCTGCGCCACCACAATCTGGCGAGGCTGGGTTTGCAACGAATGCTTGCGCCCGCTTCAAAGCCCGCTGTATTAACCATCACGCCGACATTGACGCGGCCTGTTGCCAATGCCTTCAGAATAGCCAGCGGCCTACGACACGTCAATCATGCATTCCTGTTTGTGGCAGCAAATAGCCCCTTTCAGCACTAGGAATGTCGCGGATGAGTGTAACCAACCTCTTGCGCCTGCTCCACTACCGCACTCAAGGGGCTTCGCTGCTGTTGGCGGATTGCCGCCTCACTGACCTAGGCGGGGATTTTCGACCAGTTCGAGCAGTCCGATAGCGTGATGATAGTGGTATGTGATCGGAGCGTTCCCCAGCGCTGCGGCAGGGCGTGGCGGGCCAAGTTGTAAAAAGCCCTTGCTCCGCAACATTTCCCCGCTTAACAGCAAGTCCCTGGTCGCATAACAGGTATGGTAAGGGCTCGGTAGCGCCTGTTTCTTCAGCAGAGCGCGCAAGGGGCCATCGGGGCCCAACGGAGATACTATTTCCAAAAGCGGCCCACTCGGGCCAGACAGAAATGCGATGCGGACATCCAGCGCCTCGTCGTCAACAGACGTGACCAGCTTATAGCCCAAATCCACATAGGTCGCGATGGCCGCTTCGAACAAGACCGTACCGACTCCGACATGATGGAATTCAAGGCCGCTCATCAAGGACACCTTGCAATCACCCCGCATGAAATCGAAACGTCGCTCTTTCGCGCGCGTGCTTCCGTGTAGCCTGACGCCGGCGCGATGCGCACAGATTCCACCTCGAATCCGCATTCCTTGACCATTTCAACAAGCTCTTCGGGGCTGCGATAGAGATAAATGTGGTCGATCGCGGGGCTGTTTACCGGGGCATTGACGAATATTCGCCCCCCGCTTTCCATCCTCTTCCTTAGCGCGTGGAGTGCCAACTGCGGCTGCTCAAGGTGTTCGAGCACCTCGCTGATTACCACGCTGTCGAAAGTCTCCCCATCATCTGGGCAGTCGAACAGGTTTTGCTTGTCGAGCCGGATACTAGCCGGCGCTCCCAGAACACTCAAAGCGGCCCGGGTTTGCTCGATGCTGGTCGCACTGATGTCCCAGGCGGTTACGCGCCCCTTAATTACGCGGGCTGCAAGATACAAGAGCAGACCGTGCCCTGGTCCAACCTCCAGATGTGAGCCCACACCTGCGCCCGTTCCCAGAAAATCGTTGATGTAGTAATCCAGCATCTCGATGTGGTTCGCCCAGAGCACTTGCGAGAGTAGCAGTCCGTCCATGTACTTCGACATAAGCTCTGGATCCGCATAAACCAGTTGGTCGGTTTCAGCGAAGCTAGCTAGACGATAACGCCCCGTTCGGCGAAAAACCATCTCCTCTTCCAATACCATTCGGCACATCCAGTGGTACCCATGGACATACTTCGCAAGGTTGTCGCCGGTCAATTCCAAGATCAGCTTCGAGATTTCCTCCCGAAGCTTTTTCTTGCTATCGCTGTCGGGCTGCGCTCTGGAAAGAGCAGCAGCATGTGTCGGCCAAATGCTTAATACCGTTTCTTCAATCTTGCTGTAGTGATTCATACTGTGTACTCGTTTCACTGGGGTGGGTTGCCCGGTTTTTCGTTCAATAACCTCATCAGCCGGTTGCCCACAGCAATATTCTGAGGGTCACCGCATAACGCATCCGTGACCCTATCGCCATAGAACGCGCTCAATCTTGCTTCAAAATGATCATAGCTTTCCCCGGTCTCCCTCCTTGGGCCGGGAACTACCACTGGCGCGAAACCACCCCCGTCACGCATCATCGTATACCATACAGTACTGCAACCAGTCTCGTAGGCGAGGAATGCCGCACCGGCCCCAATCTCGATAGGCTTTGAACAAACCGTGGTCATACAGCCACGGCTCCCATGGGGACCGTCGGGTGCCATCAGCACAGATTTTCCTGCTTGCAACGTCCTGAATGCCTTGAATAGCGCGTCCCTGTATCCTGCCTTTTCTTCATTGCCTTCCTCTTCTGCACTTAGCCGTGCCAGCGTAAATCCATCTCGGCATTGATTTTCAAACAACGCTCTAGTCAAACGGACGAACCCTCCGTGATAGGTAAGAAGAAGTACCCCTTTAGCCAAATCCATTTTTGCAAAAGTCTTTGAGGACACCTCATGGTTCACGTATCCCTCAAGGACAGCTTGCGGCATAGGAAAATCCTGGATGAGGTGGTTTGTAGCGATAGCGATGCGCACCCTTCTTTCCCACTCCAGGCGATGAAGAGCCGGCCCCACGTACTGTCTGAACAAAAATTCCAGAAAGAATTTCGGCAGGTCTATTCTCAAGGCAGCGAGATCGGCGCTGCACAACAGGCTGTTCAGATCTACCGGCGCTGGTATGCCACGATATTTCAAGCTGATATATTGCTCCGCGCTCGCCTCGTCCAGTAGCCCCACCCAACGAACTATTGAAATATTGGCAGGCCAGCGAATTGCGTCGTCCGGCATCCGGTTAAGAAAATCCGCCAGCCCGGATACGAGTTCATCGTCTCGTCCATATGACCGTCCCATGCTCAGCATGTCCCCGATAGTTGCCAATTGGGTGAATGCCTGGTCCTTTACGGAAAGCAATAAATCCAGAAGTAAGGGTTGCTGCGCATGCTGGGTGAAAATGCGCCTCAATTCCTTCAAATGTCTCCGTAGCTGCGGCGTGGCTGCTGCGAGCTCCCGGAATATGCAGCGGACTTGTTCGTAGTTCATGCCGCCCAGGTTCTCGTCCAACAATTTAAGCATCACTTGCGGTCGCCGCTTCATGCATTCCCCTTTCTCCATCCGACTGTTAAGTTGCAGCTTGCCCGGCTACGGGAATAATCCGTACCGGTATCGGCCTGTCGACGTAAGTGTTCAGATCCAGCGCCCAATAGTTGCCTGCAGCAGCCGGTTCAATCTTGCTGAATCCCAAATTTCCGTAATGGTTCTGCACCATGCCATTTTTTTGTGAGGGAACGTAGGTGCCGATCAATTTTGCCACCCCGCTTTCCCTCGCCATGCGTACCAAGTGGGCCAGCATGGCTTCCTCTATTTTTCGACCCAGCACGCGGCAACTCATAAGCCAAGTATCGATCTCCCAGGCGGCCTCATCCTGCCCGTGGGATTTGCATATCAGTACGCCAATCATCCCCAAATCGCCAAATTTGTCATGCAGGCGGGCCTGTAAAGTGAAAGCTGCGGCCCCGTTTTCCATGGCTGCGATCTCCGCCTCGGTATAACGACGAGTCGTCAGGTTGAACTGGTTGGTCTTGTTGATAAGCTGCGCAATCCGTTGCCGCCCCTTGTGGTCGAATGGCGCAACCGCTAGGCTCATATCGAGTGCAAGCAGATAGTCTTCCAAATTCGCGGCTTTGGTCATTTCGGTGTTTCGCCGGGTATCTGCCGAATAGAACCCAGCTCGGCCTTGGTCTTCGGCGGAATAGGCGGCGGCCTCGAAATATCCGGCGCTGCTCAAATACCAGGAGAACCAGCTCGGATCGGTCGGCAATTCTGGAACGGCGACCATCGGCAGTGTCCTGCGCACGAATTCCCTTTCCACCGGGTTGTCATCCAGCAATACTAGGGCATCCAGCCCGATGTTCAGTTGTTGGGCGATCGCCTCAAGATTGCTCGCCTTGTCCGTCCAATTCGCCCGGAAGGCTGCAACGTGCTCCTCCTTCAGGAGCATTTCACGGTGTTCGCGGAAGGCGCTGCGTGCGACATCTTCGTTATTCTTCGAGCAGACAGCTAAGATAATCCCCCTCTCCCTTAATTCGAGTGCCGCGCGCTGTACCGAGAGAAACGCTTCCCCCTTTGAGCTACCTTCCGCAAGAACTATCCCTTCTATTCCGTCGTCTCCTATCGCCCCGCCCCAGATCGTATTATCCAGATCGAGCACCAAGCATTTGCGAGCCTTCCCGCGTATCGCCCCGAGCAGGCGGCCTAGATTGTCAGCGTAGATCGGGAAACATTCGGACGAAAAAGGAAACTTGTACGAGACCCATTGCGAAGGATTAAACCAGTGGTCAGTGCCGACGCTCTCGGCGAGGGCTCGCGCGTCGAGGATAAAACTGCCGGTGTCTTTCGCAAGGGACGATATTAGCTCGTTCGCAATTCCGAGCATGGAGCGCACTGTCCCTGCGACTTGCCCATCGTAATTGCCAAAGAGCGATTGCGGCGGCGAGGGGACCAGTTGCAGGATGACCGGTATCCCGCCCCCCCCAGAGATGGACCGGACCACCATTCGCAGTTGTTCGATGGCGGCCTCCACCTGCTCCCGCGGGTCGGAAGCGAGGCACGGGCGATCCAGTTTCAACCAGCGATGATCGACGGCAATCAGGCAGGCATCGAGTCTTCCCGTGTTGATCGCCGAACCTGGATCGACGGCCTGCTGCACAACCTGGTCGTAAGGCGCAAGCAGGACATCAAGCGCGACGCCGTGCCTCGCAGCGGCGGCTGGCAGGTAATCCGCCAGCAGATCGAAGGTTGTATTAGAAAGTATCCCTAGCCGGAAGCCCGACAACGGGCTGAACGAACGTTGCGCCAAGACTGCTTTCCTGATTGCGCGCGTCAGGGCCGAATACTCGACCGGTTGAAGACGGTGTCCGGCAAGATACTGTATCGCATTGCCGGGATAGTCCGCGTTCGCAGCCAAGGCCCTGCATTGCGCGAGGAAATCGGCTGGCGGCGACGGTAGCCAGGGCAAGGTTGTTCGAAGCACGCCCATTTCAGTCGACAGATCAGTGCTTGATCATTGCCGCTTAGTCAGGATTAGATCGATCAATTCGCCGATGTTCCCCGCACTCGCCGTTTCTTCGGGTTCAAAGCGAATGTTCAGCACCGCCTCCAGCGAAATCAACAGCCTGACGTGATTCAAGCTGTCCCAATCCTCTACTTCGTTTGCCGAAGTTTGTTCGCCGACCTGCAATTGGTCGTTATCCAAAATTTCCACTAAATTGTTCCGGATGATTTCGAGTACCTGTGCCCTGACCATATTGCCTTGCCTTTCGTCTGTCTCGGTGAAATACGAACGCCGCCCGATTAAAGGCGCGCCTCCCGGAAGCACTCGCTCCGCTCAAACCGTTCAGGCTACCGAACTACTTCGAAGCCTGCTCTTTTTTTCCTGCCCCGGCTTTCGCGGTGTTGAACAGCACGCGCTTGACGGCCACCTTCTCGCCGTCCTTCTCTGTCTCGACGACGCGAACGCGGAAATTGCCGAAACCCGGCACCTTGACCACACCCTCATTCGTTGCTTCGATCTGCTTGCCGATCTGCGCCAACGCAAGCCGGATCAACACCACTGCCTGCTTCTCCGGCACCTTCTCGAACAGAGCCGGTTTGTTTTTCTTGATCTGTTCAACTATTTCATCGGGCTTCATCTATTTCTCCTGATATTTATCTTAATCTAAAACCTAGCATCCTCTGGTCGCGCGGGTGACCCCAGTTACCAATATAGCGCATCGACAGGCCTGCCTGATGCGCTATCTCATCGAACTCATCCGCCGAATAGTGGAAGGGATCCCGATCGAAATAAGACACAACCCCACCCGGCTCATGCAGGAGCGGTTCGCTATATGCTGGAGATGGCGCTTCAAAGAAAGTCGCAAAGAATTCACCTTGCGGTTTCAGCACGCGGCTTATGCCAAGCAGGCAATTGACGATATGACCCTTTGGCAAATGTGAAAACACTGATTGCGCAATTGCAAAATCAAACTTCGTGCCGAAACGATCGAATGCGAAATTGTCATCAACGAGTAAATGCGGCTGTTTTTCAGAAAGTCCCGCCTGCTCCAGCTCATGCTTCCCTGCCAAAACCAACGAATGATTGATGTCGATACCGCAGTAGTTACCTGCATGTAAATATTCTACGAATCGCAAGCCTCCCCTCAGCGATCCACATCCCACATCCAGAAAAGCATCAGTCGGTAGCAAGCCCTCGTCTTTCAAAAAATCAAGCTGCAACGTACCCAACTCCTCCCACATACCCCCCACCATATCCCGGTGCAGGCCATGCTTGATCTCATCATCTGACAGTTGTTGGTCATAAATGTTTATCGATTGTGTCAAAACGCCCCCTCCATTAACCGCTACGCACGCCAATCATCGAAGCGCTGGCCCAGCAACTGTTCCAGATCGTCAATGTACGGTGCACAGAGCTCGACATACTCTGCCCTCAATGCGGGCGGGAAGGGGATCTTTTCCGATGTGGATAACATCTGTCCCAGCGCATCAGTCTTCAGGCCATCCGCCCATGCCGGATCCGCACCGATATGCCGGCAGATATCGACCAGTAGGCCGCGTGGATCTTGGGCTATGCGTTCATACCTGTAATACATGAGCGCATCGTCTCCGAAATGCTTGCGCCAACGTCGGATCGACGTCGCATAGTCGCTTTGCATCAGAAAATTGGGCTTGAATAATTTTCTACGCACAAAATCCAGTATCTCGCCCTGAGGATTGCCAGCCATCAAATCATGCGGGCATTGCCCGAACTTACGAGCAACTTCCATCTCTACAAATGACCAAGCTCGATCGATTGGGTGGCGCATCGAGAGCAGCAGCTTCGCTTGGGGCGTGAGCTGATGAATCTCGACTACTTTGGCCTCCGGCAAAACCCCATAGGCAGGTGTGATGTCGCCATTGATTTGTTCCGGCACGAAGTGATTCCGATACCAGCGTAAAGGCCGTTCGCTGTGCACGTCCCAGTAATGCACTTCCTTGCACGTTGGCAGATGAATCTTGGGGTGTGCCTTAAGCATCTCATGCAGCCATGCGGTTCCGGCCGCCTGAGCACCAATGCCATAGAATGATGGCAAAGCACCCGTACTGCCTGCACTGGCAGCGCTACGCGGCAACGACACATCTCTGCCAGCTTTGGCCTCTCTGGGCGAACCCTTCAATGGCTGTGTATCGCCTTCAAGCTGAGCTGAAATGCGGTCTCCCTCCGCAATCTTTATTCCGGCAGGCCATTCAAATTTGAAGCCGCATAGGCCCGTGGGGTGTATCCCGCCATCCTTGAGATCGGCACGCGGCAGCTTTGCGATAGCGGCATGAACCAGCTTGTCATTAACCAGAATCTGCACTTTCCCTTGCCGCTTCGGCTGCTTGGGGTAGAAAGCCCAGCCGCTGCAAAAGCGCGTATTCGCCACATCCAGAGAACCCAAAGAATTCGTGATGCGCGATGACTCCAGATATTCCTTGGAGGCAGGGTTGATCTGGAGGACGGCATCATTCCAGCGCTCGCTGACGTTTAGACCCAGAAATTCGTCCACTGCCTGGACAAAATCCTCCGGCGACGCAAGCACTTTTTCATAGGAACACAACAAAACTGGACAATGCTGTTCCTGCAGAAACCGAACTAGGGAATCGAGGTATTGGACTGCACGACTCATGTTCTGAAATACATCAGACAGCATAGAGATGCGATTGCGATTTGCAATCGCGAAGGGATCCCGAAAGACAGCAATGATGTAGGGATTCCTGAATTTGCCCTTCCATATACCGTTGTGCTCGATCGCGGAAGGACGCTTCCAGCCCCATATCGGATGCGCTGCGTTACGCTGCGCTACGATCTTTTCGATTTGCTCGATATCGCCACGTTCCACCGCAGCACTCAGCGTCACATCTTCCTTAACCGGGCCCAGTTTATCCCCCATGTAAACGCCAAGTGTTTCCAGAACGCTGGCCACCATGGTGGTTCCTCCACGCGCAACGCCCAGAACCACCACTGTCTTTTCGGTCGAATGGCTTTGTGGTTTATTCAGCGTGAGCACGCCTGTATTCTTAAGTAGGCTTAAATCAGACACCTAATATCTCCGGTGATTCTTGCTTGGTTCATTAATAAGGAACAGGCGCTGCTCCAATAACAACTGATAGCTCAGTCATTTTGGAATAGACCCGAAAGCCTCCCGTCTACCAGTGGCCAGCGGCCGGTTAAATCCTCAGGCTTGCCCGCCGCCCTTTTGCTTGCCTTTGCCAGCCTCTGCTCCCTTGAATACGATCTGCGTACGCGCGATCTGCTTCCCTTCCACTTCCTTCTGCACTTGCCTTATCCGGAACTGCCCCAGCCCGCCGAACGCTACCGTCCCCTCCTGCGTCTGAGCAAGAACCTCCTGCACCTGCTTGAAG
>JAHIZO010000009.1 GCA_018814405.1 Gammaproteobacteria bacterium | reverse complement strand
TTGTTGCAGAATGTTGTTACGTGCCATCGCGGTTGTTTCAGCGGCGTAGTCGGTATCCATGATTCGGCTATAAGCGGCCGACAAGTTCACGGAGTCGATCTGCAGCGCAGCAACTTCGGAAGCGTTCGATGCCATGGAGGCGCCGAGTGTTTCACGTCGAGTGCCGACGGTGCCCAGATTGGTCGTGACATCACCCGCGCTGGTGCTGGCGATGTAGGTTGCGCCACCTGCTGTGGACAAAGTTGCGTTGATACCGTCAAGTGCCACGAATTCGGCATTGGTGGCTGCGGCGCCGCCCGCCAATATCTCGGCCATGCGTTGCAGGTTCTCTGTGACGATGCCCAGTTTGCCATCGGATGTTTGAGCGGCAGAAATGGCGTCGTTTTTCAGGCGAACGTTCACGTTTGCGGCGCGAATTTGAGTGTCATAGCCCGTTGCAGTGGCCAAGCCTGTGGAGTCGTCCTTAGCGCTGTTGATGCGCAGGCCGGAGGAGAGGCGTTGCTGTGCGGTTTGCAGAGCGATCGCAGACTTGTTCAGTGCCGCACCTGCGAAAAGCGCTGCAACGTTGGTATTGATGACTTGTGCCATGATGGATCTCCTTTAAGTTCATTCTACGGCTGGCTTGCCGTTCACAGTAGCACTGCTATTCAGCTTGCTTCTGTTACCACTGTGAACCAGATATCGGATTGTTCTGGGAAAACTTTAGAAAATAAATGGAGTGTTGAGGTGGTGCCGTATTTAATGTGTGCCATGGAGGGCTGGTACGGCGATAAAACTAAGGGATAGCTCGCTCAGGGCTTGGCGCCGCGTTCGCACATCAAGAATATGCTGGCGCACAAGTCAGGATATTGCTGACCCAGCTTGTAGCAACCGTCCAGATACTCTTGGGTGACGATGTCGGTTTGAAGCAGGCGGTCCCATTGAAAATTTGCCAGCGCCTTGAAGAAGATCCCTGATCGGTGCACGACTTTCAATCCCGCCGCCTCGGCATCATGCTCTAGTGTGTCCAATGTGTAAGTGCAGCGATGGCCGTGCTCAGCCTCGGCCGGGGTGACGGCCGAGTTGTGCGAGATCAGTCCCATCTTGACGGCGATCTGGCGGGAAGGGGCATTGGCATTGGGGCACACCAAAAATAATCTACCGCCGTCGGCCAGCCATTCGTCATTGATGCGCTTCAGCACTAAGACCGGATCGTCGAGATGTTCCAGCACATGGGTGAGCACGATGTTGTCATAGCGTTGCGGCAGAGAGGCATCTTCGAACCGTGAATTGACGAACGTCACCTTTCCTGCCAAGTGCTTGCTGGCTTCTTTGATCGCGATATCGGAGGCTTCAACGCAAGTGATGTCTTCAAAATACGGCAGCAGTCTTTTGGTGAAGTCGCCCTTGAAGCAGCCTAGTTCAAGCAGACTGCCTTGCTTGAAGAAAGGTTCGAACGATTGGATCATGTAAGGGTGCATGACATCGAAATCGAATCCATAGGCATATTTGTGAATGCTGGTGTCTGCTATCTCGACGTTGTAATCACGCTTGTTTTCCATATTGCCCCCCATCTTGCAAAGTTACTGTCATGGTGATGAATCGTTCGTGTGCACCGTTGGTGGAAAACCCATTTCTTTTGTAGAGTGCGATGGCGGCCTTGTTGTCAGCCGCCACTTCCAGATCGATCCGCCGCATCCCCGTTTTTTCTGCATGAGCTAAACATAGCTTCAGTAAGCTGTCGGCGATGCCTTTTCCCTGCCATGTGTGGAGTACGCTGACGCTGGAGATGAAGGCGTGGCGACTCTCTTGATCATTGCAATATGCCGCTACCAGCCCGATCAGTTTGTCTTCCAACCATGCTTCGAATCTGGTCGCTTTGACGGAGAGCTTGTTTGCATACCCAACTATCGCTATGCGCTCACTGAGCGGCGGGACAAAATCGGCATCACACTGCTGCAGGTGTTCGGCAAGCTTGCTAGCAGAGGCTTTGTCCGTCCGATATTGGATCTGTGTTTTCATCGCTCCAGAACTGCTAGGCCGAAACCCCGGCGGCCGAATTCGTTGCCGTTGTAGAGCAGATAGATATCACCGTTGCACTCGAATACATGCGGATAGCACTGCATATCGCTATCCCATTCGTTCGGCGTGCCTTCAAGCAGGGGGCTCTCGTCATCCCGTGTCCAGTTCACTAGGTCGTCAGACCAAGTATGGCCGATACGGTAGCCGCGGCCGCTGTTGTTGCGGAAGTCGAAAGACTGGCGGTAGCAGAAGAACATATGGTGCCGCCCATCGATGCTGATCACCGTCGGCAATGCTTGGCTCTCATCGGGCCCAAGTTTGTCCGCAACGATCTGGTGGGCTTCTTCTTTCACCCAGTTGATGCCGTCGTTGGACGTTGCATGGCCGATCTTATAAGTGCGGTCCGGCGCGGTATCAGGCGAGTATTTTTTCCAGCCGGTGCCAAACATGTACCACATATGGAATATGCCATCGATGACACGCACGAAGCCGTCTCCAACCAGACAGGGTTCGTGTAAAGAGGCTGACAGCACAGGACCGCTGCCGATGCGCTGGAAGGTGAGTCCGTTATCACGGCTGATCGCCAAGCCGATGGCGGTATCTACCGAGACTGACACGCGACGGTTCCAGCCGCATGTGTAGCCGTATACCGCATCGCCATGGCGCATGACGTTCATCGGGAAGATGCCGTGTTCATCGAAACTGCCCAGTTCCCCCAGCGGAATGACGGTCTGGTCGGATACGTGGATCACATCACGCAGATTTTTGCGCATGTCGACAAAGGCGATGTGGCTTAGATATTTGCCGTTTCGCTCATCTACCGCGCGAGTGGAAAAATAGATGCGAACAAAATCATCGAACACCAAAGCCTGGGGTGACTGGGCAAACTGCACACAGTCATTCGGTAGCTTGTGCTGCGTCGGGTCGAATATCTGGCCAAGCTTCTTCCATTTCATCATGCTCATCCCTTACGCCAACTTCCCATCCAGCACGGCGAGTCCGAATCCGAAGCGTCCCACTTGGTCGCCGAGGTAGGCCAGATATATTTTCCCGTCCAGCTCGAACACATGCGGGTAGCTGATCATTTCTGCATCCCAACCTGTTTCTGAGACATCGATACCGGCCTTTGAATCATCACGTACCCAGTTTACTAGGTCGTCACTGGATGCATAGCCGATGCGGTAACCGTTCTGCTTGCCGCGGTAATGGCTGCTGTAGCGATAGCAGAAGAACATGTGGTATTTGCCGTTGGCATGGAACACGTCCGGGCTGGCCTGAGCCTCGTCTTCTTCGATGCGGCTCTCGATCAAGTCCTTGTTGAGCTTGTTCCAGTGGATGCCGTCCTGCGAAGTGGCCATGCGAATCTTGTAGACAGGTTCGGCGCGTCCATCCACCACCTTCCATTTGCGTCCGGCTATGTACCACAGGTACCACGTGTCGTTGAAGCGACGTACTTTTGGCCCACTCATGACGAAAGGTTCATCGGGCGAATAGGGGATTATCGGGCCGGTGCCGAGCTTGCTGAAAGTCTTGCCGCTGTCGTTGCTGATCGCCATGCCGATCGCCACGTTAAAGGGCACCGATTCACAACGTGTCCAACCTGCATAATAGGCACGGACTTCATTGTTGTGGCGAATGACGGAAACGGGGTAGGTGCCGAACTCGTCGAATTCGCCGAGCCCGCCCAAGCCCAGGATCGGTTGCTCGCTCACAAGACGTATCTTGAGTAGGTCGGAGCGCTCCAAGTCCACATAGGCGGAATAGCTTACATATTGGCCATTCTCGTCCGCAGGCGGACGGCAGGAGAAATATACGCGCACAAAATCATCGAACATCAGTGTTGCGGGCGCTTGTGCAAATTCTTTCAGCCAGCTGCGCCCTGTCACTTCCTGCGGGGTGAATACCTTGCCTAATTTATTCCACTTGAACATGGCTCATATCAATTCGTAGTTGGTCGAGATGCATCGATGGATGGTATCAAGCGGATTGAACATCATCACATCGACAATAGACAGCCAGGGGACGAACTCTTTTCCTGATTGTGCATACTCGAATGGAAGCGACTTGATGAATTTCAACTCGATGCCATTCGAATGGAATACTTCTTTTGAATACAACTCAACGCCCCCGATCGCATTCACATAAGTATGTGCGCCGACAGCTTTACACAAACTCAGCACCTTGTCCTGCCCTTGGAGTGCATGATCGATATCGATGCCGGAGGAGATGCGAATCTCTGTGTTGATGCCCAGATGTTCGCAGGTCTTGACGATGGAGTGATGCAGGAAGCGGAAAAGGTTTACATCTTCATAGCGGATGATTTTCTCGAGCAAGGGAAAGGTCGCCGAGAAGTACGGGGCTTGCTGGTATGCGCTCTTGAGTTGGTTCAATAACTTGTCGCGATTGAAGTCGGTTGCCAGCTCGCGCTGCACCACATCGAGAGAATCGGAATCTTTCTTTAAAGGTAGCGAAAACATCGCATCCGTTCCATTCAACAACATGCGGTTGCGATTTATCCAACCTTTCTTGGTGTATTTGATGTTGTCATAAACGACGAACAGGTCAGCTGCCGCAATCAGCTGGAAATAGCCGATGTAGGGGAAGAAGTAAGGCTGCATGATAGCGGCCGTCGTCATCGCGTATTCATGCTTTCGGCTGATAGGTTTGTCATGGTTCGCAACATGCCAGATGCCCCCGCTTTAATGTGCGAGCAATTCGATGATGGAATCGACCTGGTCGCTACTGAGGTCGGGGAATATCGGCAAGCAGATCACCTGTTCTGCAATCTCTTTGGCCACCGGCAGGTTTGCGTGGGCTGCCGAAGGCATGCCCCGATACATCGGGAAGTCGCTGATCAGCGGGTAGAAATAGCGGCGTGCATAAATGCCTTCATCGCGCAGTTTTTGATACAAGGCATCGCGACTGAGTGGGTAGTCAGCTTGTACCAAGATGGGAAAGTAAGCGTAGTTCGAAACTTGCTCACTTGTTTGGCTTAAAAAGTGTAGCCCCGGAATGTGGGCAAGTCCTGCGCGGTATTGAGCGTCAATTGCTTGACGTTTCTGTATGGCTTGGTCGATCCCCTTCAGCTGTAACATGCCGAAAGCAGCATTGATTTCGCTCATCTTGCCGTTGATACCGGACGCTACGACAGTTACCTCATCCACGAAGCCGAAGTTCTTCAGGTGATCGATGTGCCGTTTGGTTTTTGCATCCGGTGAGATGATGGCACCACCTTCGAAGGTGTTGAATACCTTGGTTGCGTGGAAGCTTAGTATTGAAAGGTCGCCATGCTTAAGGACGCTGCCCCCATGGCATTGCACGCCGAAAGCATGGGCTGCGTCGTAGATGACCTTGAGTCCGTAGTTGTCGGCTATCTCTTGAATGCGCAGCACATCGCACGGGTGGCCATAGCAATGGACAGGCATGATGGCGGTTGTTTGCGGTGTGATGGCGGCCTCTATCTTGGCGGGGTCTAGGTTGAGCGTTTCCGGATCAATGTCTACAAAGACTGGTTTGATGCCGTTCCACAATAAGGAATGAGCAGTGGCCACGAAAGAGTAGGGCGTCGTGATCACTTCGCCTGTGATGCGCATGGACTGCAGAGCTGTGACTAGGGCAAGTGTGCCATTGGTGAACAGGGAAATGTAGTTGACACCCAGGTGGTCGCATAAGGCCTGTTCAAATTGCTGATGGAACGGCCCGTTGTTGGTCAGCCATTTGTTTTCCCATATCTGCTCAAGATACGGAATGAATTCTTCTAGTGGCGGAAGAACAGGCTGCGTGACGTAGATGGGCGGTTTTTTATTTGATTCGGTCATATATGGGATCCTTGGGGTGTAGCGCTCACATCTTGTAATGACACTTCAAATGATTCGGGCGGCAAGTCAGCGCACCAACGTTGCCACATGATGTTAAAGGCACGCTCAACACCAGCCGCTATCGCGGCAGGTTGCCCCATCGCGGATCGGGCAAATCGCTCGCGCAAGTCCATCCTTATGTGAGATAGAGCGGCGAGATCGGCTGCAAGTGTGATACCTTTTTGCATAAACTCCTCTGTGTCATGAGCGACAAAAGATTCCAAGTGTGCGTGACCTAGAATCGCGGCTCCCGTTCTGCCTGCCATCCCTCCCCCGGCAAGGGTTAGAGTGGGGATGCCCATCCACAGCGCGTGCAGGGTCGTCGTGCCGCCATTGTAAGGGAAGGTATCCAAGCAGACGTCCACATGGTGATGCAGTGCAAGATAGGTGTTCATATCACTGCGTGCGTGAAGCTCCAATCGATCAGTCGAAATGCCTTCTTGTTTGAACCAGTCCATCAAGTCGCCATGATTTCCCTCTTGCGGCATCCCGGCAAGTAGCAGTTTGGAATTTGGTTGGGCGCGTAGTAGCTGTGACCATATGGCGATCGTGGTGCGATTGATTTTATTCAATCTATTGAAGCTTCCAAAAGTCACATAGCCATTCTTCAGCGCAGGTAAGGCATTGACGGGGGGCGCGCCTTCAAAGGGCATGAAAGGTGCGTTAGCAGGCAAGCGTACTATTTTCTCAATGAATTGGTCATCGAACTCCCCTTCGGGAAGGAGGAAGCGGTCGGCCAGATAATAATCTATAGCTTGTAAACCGGTCGTGGCTGGGTAGCCCATCCAGCTGGCTTGTACGGGGGCCGGTTTTCGAGCAAAGGTCAATAGCCGATTCAAGGCAGTATGCCCAGACAAATCTATCAATATATCGATGCCATCAGTACGGATCTTTTCGGCCAGTTCATCGTCAGATAAAGGGTGAATTGGATGCCAGTATGCGAAATATCCGCGTAGAGTTTTGCTCATGTCATCATCAATAACGTGGTTGGCATAAGCGTGTAATGACAATCGCTTATAGCCAGCCAGATGTTTAAGCACGGGCTCAATAAAGTTTGCCACGGCATGGTTCTTGAGATCGCCAGAAATAAATCCAATCTGTAAAGTGCGATTCGGCTGTCGTGAGTTGAGATGCTGTGTCCACTTTTCTCGCAGGGGGGCCTCGAACTGCTCACCAAAGCGAAGGTGTTCTTCAAACAATGTCGCTGCATCTGATTGGTCACTATGACTGATGCAGAAAAGCAGGCTGCTGTGTGACATATTATGTTGCGGCTGGTACTTCAATGCTTGGAGGTGACAAGCTTTAGACTGGTCCAGGAACCCTTGGTCAAACAGCAAGTTCCCCAGGTTGCAATGAGCATCGGCGTGAACCGGTGAAATTTGTATCGCTTTGCGGTAGCAGGCCTCAGCTTCTTCTACTCTTTCCGATTCTCGGAGGAGGTTGCCCAGATTGAAATGAGCATCGGCATATTCTGGTTTGATCTGGATTGCCCGTCGGTAGCTTGCTTCAGCCTCTTCACTGCGACCGACAGTTTTAAGTGTATTGCCTAGGTTGCAATACGATTCGGCATTCTCCGGATCGATCTGTAGCGCTATGCTGAGGCTGGCTTCGGCTTCTTCGTATCTGCCCAGCTTATGCAGGATGGCGCCCAGATTGCTGTGAGCTTTGGCATTTTTGGGATCGGCTTGTAATGCATTTCGGTAGCAGATTTCAGCTTCATCGCATCGGCCTAGGTTTTGCAGGATGACACCTAAATTGCTGTGTGCCTTGGCGTTATTCGGCGCGTTCTTTATTGACTCTCGGTAGCTTTTCTCGGCTTCTTGTAGCCGTCCCAATTCTTGAAATGTGGCCCCAAGGTTGTAGTGTGCCTCAGCATCTCCGGGGGACAGTTGGGCTGATCTTTGCATGGGTACGAGTGCGTCAGTACTTCGCCCCAACTGTTTATACACAGCCCCCAGTGCTTTCCAGCCAAACTCGTGCTGCGGGAAGCGCGTTGTCATTTCTTGAGCGCTGACGGCGGCTTCGTTGAGTTGGCCGGCGTTGAACAGGCCTATTAGAGTATTAATCTGTTGGGGGCTTGGCGCGTCATTCGGATGGGGGACGGGCGACTCGGGGATCTGCATACGTACAGCCAAGGCATCCACCTCTTCTCCTTGCAGTCCTTGTTGTCGCGCAAGTGCCAGCACCTGTCGAGCATCTTCCAATTGCCCAGCCAAATACAGGGCCTCGATGTAATGCAGCCAATATTGACCATGGGAGGGGGCAGCATCTAGCGCTGTTGAGAAATAGTTTAGCGCGGCTTCCGGTTGATCCATTTGGACCGCCAATACCCCCATATTGTGGTTCGCTTCGGGGTGCTTGGGGTCGGCTTGCAAAATCGATAAATAGAGTTCCCCCGCTTCCTGGAATGCACCTTGCTGCTGAAGCGTTAGAGCTTGTTGGAGGATGGAATCAGTCACTTCGATAGGTGAATCAAATCGTTGATTGGTCGATTTTGGCCTCTGATGCCAGCCCTTCAGCTTCTTGGCTTGTGACCTCAAATGACGCAGGTGGCAATCCTGTGCACCAGCGTTGCCACATGATGCGCAAAGCGCGTTCAACACCGGCTGCAATTACAGCAGGTTGGCCCATAGCAGACTGAGCAAAACGCTCCCGCAAACCTGTCCTGATGTCGGCCAGTGCGGCAAAGTCACCGGCCAATGCAATGCCTTGTTGTACGAATTCGTCATCATTATATGCAATGAATTTTTCCAGCCCCGCGTGGCTGAGGATCGCAGCACCTGACCGTCCCGCTGCGGAATTGCTTGCCTCAGTTAGCGTGGGCACACCCATCCATAAGGCATGCAGTGTCGTTGTGCCGCCGTTGTAAGGGACGGTGTCCAAACATATATCCACCTGAAGATGCAGCGCCATATAGGTATCCATGATGCTACGCGGATGAAGATCCAGCCGGTGACGCTCTATGCCTTCTTCTGCAAACCACGCTACTAATGCATCGTATTTTTTATCTTGCGGCATGCCTGCGAGCAGCATTCTTGAGTTCGGCAGGGCGCGAAGCAGCTTTGACCATAGGGCGATGGATGATCGATTGAGTTTGCTCAATCGGTTGAAGCTGCCGAATGTTATGTGGCCGTTCTTTAGCGCGGGCAGGTTGTTGACTGGCGGTGCAGTTGGGAACGGTAAGAATGGTGCATTAGCCGGTAATCGTACGATCTTTTCGGTGAACTGACTGTCGAGCATCCCTTCTGGCAGCAGGAATGGGTCTGCAAAGTAATAATCCATCGCCGTCAGGCCTGTCGTGCCGGGGTAGCCCATCCAGCTGACTTGAAGGGGGGCAGGTTTGCGGGCGAAGGTTTGCAATCGGTTGTATCCAGTATGTCCTGATAGATCAATCAAGATGTCGATCTCGTCGGCACGGATTTGTTCTGCCAATTCTTCGTCGGTTGATGGGGCGATTGGGTGCCAATGTGCAAAATACTTGCGCAGACGCAAGCTGACATCATCATCTCGGATGTGGCTGGCGTAGGCATGCAGAGATAAGCGTGGACAAGTGGCCAGATGGGCAAGAATCGGCTCGATGAAGTTGGACACCGCATGGTTTTTGAAATCCCCGGAGACAAAACCAATCTGCAGCGTACGATCTGGATGCTTTGAATTCGCATGTGGCTTCCAATCGTCGCGCAGCGGCTTTTCGAATTGCGCTGCAAAGCGCAAGTGTTCATCAAATAGCGACTTAGCATCGGTAGCCGCGTTATGCGACATGCAAAACAGCAAGTTGCTGTGTGTCTGGTGATGCAAAGGTTGATGCTTAAGTGCCAGCCGATAGCTGTCTTCAGCCTTGTTATGGTGCCCGTGATCAAATAATGCCGCCCCGAGATTGCTATGCGCAATAGCATCATGCGGCTTGAGATCGATGGCGCGTTGGCAACTGGCCTCAGCCTCGGCCAACCGTCCCATTTTCGTGAGTGTGACACCCAAGATGGCATGCGCTTCAGCTAAATCGGGTTTGAGCTTGATCGCCTTCTGCAGACTTTCCTCAGCCTCGTCCAGGCGACCCCATTCGTGCAGTAGTTCTGCCAAGCTGCAGTACACCTCGGCGTACTCGGGGTTGATTTTCAATGCGCGCCAATAATAAATCCCGGCTTCACTTAACCTGCCCTGGCGATAATATGTAAGTCCCAAGTTATAGTCTGCTTTTACATGTTCAGGATTAATCTCCAACGCCTGCTTGAAGCTGGCTTCCGCTTCGCTGAGTCGTGTCTGTCGCAAGAGGACATTTCCCAGATTGAAGTGTATTTCAGCGCAATGCGGATCGATCTCTATAGCGCGTTTGTAGCTGGCTTCAGCTTCGCTCAGTTGTTCTGTATCAGAGAAGGCGTTGCCCAGATTGAAGTGCACGTTAGCTAGGTTTGGAGTGATCTGTAATGCACGCTGGTAGCTGGCTTTGGCCTCGTCGAGTCGATCCAATTCACGCAGGACGTTGCCTATGTTGTAATGCGCCTCGGCATAATCTGGATTGATCTGCAGAGCATGACGGTAACTGGCTTCAGACTCGTCCGGGCGGCCAAGTTCCTTGAGCGTATTTCCCAGATTGCAATACGTTTCTGCATTGCCTTGGTCGATCTTTAATGCCTTGCGAAAGCAGGCTTCAGCTTCCTCGAACCTCCCGAGCTTGTGCAGAACGACGCCTAGGTTGCTAAGTGTTTTGCCGTTACCCGGGGATATCTGCAATGCATGGCGGTAACAAGATTCGGCTTCTTCAAACCGATCATGTTGCTGCAGGATGACGCCCAGATTGCTATGGGCCTGCGCATAGTTTGGGGCGATTCTTATGGCCTGACGATAGCTGGTTTCAGCTTCATTCAGCTGTCCCAACTCTTGGAAAGTGACACCAAGGTTGTAGTGGGCCTCAACATCCCCTGGGGCCAACATCGCTGCCTTTTGCATGGGGAGCAGCGCTTCCGAAGCCCTCCCCAGCTGTTTGTAGATCGCACCTAATGCTTTCCAGCCAAAATCGTGTTGTGGGAAGCGTTCTGTCATTGCTTGCGCGACGGGTGTGGCTTCCTGCAGACGACCTGAGCTGAACAGCGTTATGAGTGCATTGATATCTTGCTGGCTGGGAGCTTTCCCTTTGTGGGCAGAGTGCTTTGGACTTGCCTTGTTCGTTTTTTCAGGCTTGGATTCGGTGGTGCACTGACTGGGGACCTGTTCTGTCGGGGTTCGCTGATGCACTGTATCAGAGTGACCTGAGCCCTGCGCGCCTTCCCGCAAGCGTATTGCCAACGCATCTACTTCATCTCCCTGTAAACCCTGTTGCTGCGCTAGTGCCAAGACTTGTCGAGCGTCATCCAGTTGCCCTGCTTGGAACAGGGCGTCAATGTAATTCAGCCAGTATTGGCCGCACGACGGGTCGGCATCCAGCGCGGTGGTGAAATAGGGCAGGCTGGCGGCAGGCTGTTGCATCTGCACGGCCAGCAATCCCATGTTGTGGTTAGCTTGGGGGTGGTTAGGCTCGATCTGCAAGATGGACAGATAGCGTTCGCCTGCGTGCTGAAATTCCCCGGCCTGTTGATACACGATGGCTTGCTGGAGCATCTCGTCTGTGGCGGTTTGTTCCGGCTGCTTCGGTAAATCAATGTTCGTCATGTTAAACCACCTGCAGTAAGCGATTGGCTAATCGAATCTAGAGGGAGGGGGTAGCAGCGGCTATTCCTGCTAGCCGGCACTTACCACGCGGTTCTTGCCAGTCTGCTTGGCCTGATACATTGCCTTGTCAGCGCGCCCCAGCAGGTCTTCTTGGTCTTCCTCTTCGCCACGTAGAGCTACGCCAGCGCTGAACGTGACCAGGATGCGCTCGTTGTTGTGTAGGAAGAACTTTTTGGTGAGGTCGCGCTGCAGGCGTTGTACGGCTTCCACCCCCGCATTGATATCTGTATCCGGCAGGATGATGACGAATTCTTCGCCGCCGTATCGGCCCACTGCATCGCTTGGTCGCAGGGTGTCCTTGATGACTTGGGTGAGGTGGGTCAAAGCGCGATCGCCCGCTTGGTGACCCAGGCTGTCGTTCAGCTTCTTGAAGTTGTCGATGTCGAGCAGGGCGACACAAAGCAGGGTCTTGTTGCGGTCGGCACGCTTCAGTTCACGATCCAGCGTTTCGTCCAGGCCGCGTCTATTCAGCGCGCCGGTGAGTTGGTCTTCGCGCACCAGTTCGCTGACCTGCATCAACTCTTCTTCCAATTGTTTGATACGTGCCTCTGCTTCGTCAGCTTGCTTTTTGGTATTGAGGAGCTCTTCATGTGAGCGCAAAGCACTGGCTTGTATGATGCGCGTATCGTGCATCACATCATCAAGGATGTGACTTAGCAAAGTCAGGTCGTCTGCCTTGCTGATCTGCTGGCTGTAACCCTCGATCTTCTGGTGATATTCGCCCGTGCTTTCCGTGAGGTTGCCCAAGCGGTCGATGAAGGTGGTCATCAGGCTCTTGAGCGTGGTTTTGGCATCGGTCAGGCTCTGCTTGAGGCTGCTCTGCTTGATGATGGCGTCGCGCAGGTTGCGCTCGGCATCGGCGATGGCATGCTTGTCCATCGGCTGCGAGATGATGGTTTGCAGTGCGGAGACCTGGCCCTGCATCCATTCATCGTCGGCGACTAGTTCGCTGACATTCTCGACCAGCAGTCGTAGCAGACGTAACAAACCTTCTTGTATCTTCACCTTGTCGCCGCCGCGCAGTTCCAGCTTGAGCCAAAACTGACGTAGTTGCTTGGTCAGGTCATTGACCTTGGTGGGGTTGTCAGTGGCGCGTACTACTACGACCAAGCGCTTGATATCGTCTGCCAGCTCCGGTTGTGAGGGTAGGGAGTGTTCCAGCGACTGTGCGAGCAGTTCTCGTAATTGTTGAAGTAAGTCATTGCCGTCAGCTTTGTCCGCAGACTTGGCAGGGGCGGCAGTCGGGGCGGAGATGGCAGTAGCCTCTGCCGGAGTAGCTTCGGGTAGTACGGCAGGTGATAGATCAGGTGCGGCAGAGCCGCTACCCCAAGAGCGCATCAAGCCAGTCAGTTTTTCAGACATCACTTCCGGCTTGCTGCCGAAGCGATTGAGAACGACCTCTAGTCCTTCCTTCTTTCGCGTGAGCGTGACGCCTTTATGCGTCATTTCGAGCTGGCGCAGCAGGTCACGGATCAAGGCTGACCAGTTCGGCGCCGAGGAGGCCGCCTTAGCTTCTTTCCCTCCGCCAAGTTCCTGAAACACACTCGCGTAATGCTCCGGTGTGGGAGATAGACCACGCTCACCAAGCAGTTTCAAGGTGTCGCGGGCCAGTTCTGCGGGTTCTTTATGCTTGCTCATTTATATGTGTAGGTCGTGCTTGCTCTCTTGGTTCGTATTATCAGTTGTCAGCGGAACGGCAATCAACTGAATAGCATAGGATAATGCGTGCTATTGGTTGGGATCATTCGATCAAATGATTGCTGATCGCGTAATGGATAGCTTCGGCGTTGGTCTTGAGTTTCATTTTTTCCAAGAGTCGCAAGCGATAGACGCTGATGGTCTTGGGGCTGAGGGACATGATCTCGGCCATCTCGCTCAGCTTCTTGCCCTGTGCCATCAGGCACAGGGTCTGATATTCGCGGTTCGACAGGGTCTGGTGTGCCAGTTCGTGGTAACCCTGCGACAGACCTTCCGCCAGTTGCTCGGCCATCTCGCTGCTGATGTATTTCTTGCCGTCCCCGACTTTGCGGATGGCGGTCAGCAGTTGTGCGGGCGCGCTTTGTTTGTTTAGGTAACCGGAGGCGCCGGCTTTCATCGAGCGCACCGCATACTGGTCTTCGGCGTGCATGCTGAGCATCAGTACCGGGGTGTTCGGACAGTTGGCCTTGATCTGTTTGAGCACGTCGATACCGTTCTTGTCGGGCAGGCTGATGTCGAGCAAGACCATGTCATATTCGTTTTCCTGTGCCATCTGGATGGCTTGCATGCCGGTCTCGGCCTCGCCGGTGACGCGCATGTCGGGCGAATCGTCGAGGATCTGCTTGAGGCCCTTGCGGATCAGGGCGTGGTCGTCGGCGATCAGTATTTTGAGCATGGTGTCGATGGTCTGCTTTTATCTATCATCTAGAACAATGATTTTTGTGATCGGTCGTGTGACGTGCCGTCGGAGGTGTTGTCTTGGATGTGTGGAATGCTGACTGACACGGTTACACCTTGCCCCGGTGCGCTGGAGATGTTGACCTCGCCGCCGAAGTGAACCACCCGTTCCTGAATGCCGCGCAAGCCGAACGATCTGGGTTTGGCGCGCGCCTCTTGGCTGAAGCCGCGACCGTTGTCGCTGATGGAAAGGTCTATGCGTTCATGGCTGTTGCGAATCAGCACCCGCACTTCACTGGCTTGCGAGTGCTTCATGATGTTGGTGAGCGATTCTTGGAAGATGCGGAACAGTGCGATGGAGACATCGGGATGCAGATCCAGCTCCATCTCGTCTTCGTTGTGGTCGAGCAGTACCGTGATGCTGGTGCGCTGTGAGAACTCATCCGCTTCCATCTCGATGGCGGCCACGATACCGAAACTGTCCAGATAGCCGGGGCGCAAGCTGTGCGCCAGATTGCGCGCGGATGTCATTGCCTTGTCCACCATGTTCTCGATGGTAGTCGTCTTGTCCGTCAGCATCTGCTTGCTTTTGGGTAGGCGCTCCTTGATCCAGGCCAGATCCATCTTGATGGCCGTGAGTAATCCGCCGATCTCATCATGAACTTCGCGCGCGATGCGCAGGCGCTCCTGTTCTTTTGCATCTTGGATATGCGAAGAGAACTCGCGCAACTGTTCTTGTGAGCGCAGCAGTTCCAGTTCGTCCAGTTTGGTTTTGGTGATGTTGACGATCAGGCCTTCCCATTCGACATCGCCGTTCGCATTGGTTTGCGGGGTCGAGCCCAGTGCCAGCCATTTCAGCTCGCCGTCTGCCAGTGTGACGCGCCCTTCCCAGCTCCAGAATCCTCGGCTTGTCGCGGAACGTTCCATGCTGTCACGGAACACGTTGCAGTCTTCGGGGTGAATCAGGTTCAAAAAGCTGTCGATGTCGGCTTGCAGCTGTTGCGGGGTCAAGCCCAGCAAGGCCTGACTGCCTTCACCTATATAGGAAAAAGCGAGCCCGCCTTGTTTGTTCCGCACAAGCTGGAATGCCATGCAGGGTAGGTTGGCGATGAAGTTGTCGAGGCGCAAAGGCTTGTTTGAGATGTCTGGCACAGTTTGTGTGGCTCTCTTCAAGTCGGTGTTGATCGTTGGTGCGGCGCGCCGAAAATGTGTCGCTCGCTGCCCATGGTCGCATGCTGCGATGGCCATCAGACCAGCAGGTTGAGGGTACTACACGCCGACAGGTTTGAGCAATCGCTTTGCGTTTGTCTGTATTCGGCGATTACCGTACCGTGGTCGGTAATATCGTGTTTTTCGTGTGGCGTGATTGCGGTAGAATCGCCGCTCGATATCCAACGCTGTTTTTTCATGTCTGCCGCCAGCTCCGCCGTGACCCCGAATCAACTGATCCGCAAAGAGATACAGTCCTTGCACGCCTATCATGTCCCGCCCTCAGCGGACATGATCAAGCTGGATGCGATGGAAAATCCATATCAGTTGCCGCAGGCTTTGCGCGATGAGATCGCGCGTAAAGTGGCAGATGCAGCCATCAATCGCTACCCCGATGCGGGCGCCCATCAACTAAAGGAAGATATCCGCAAAGTGACGCAGCTCCCTGCGGGCACGGATGTGCTACTGGGTAATGGCTCGGACGAGATCATCCAGTTGCTGGCGATGGCGGTCGCCAAACCGGACGCAGTGTTGTTGAGTGTCGAGCCCTCTTTCGTCATGTATAAGATGATCGCCACCTTTGTGGGCATGCGCTACGTGGGCGTGCCGCTGGCCGAGGATTTTTCGCTTGATCTTGGTGCGACGCTGGCTGCGATTGAGCGTGAACGCCCTGCGCTGGTGTTCCTCGCCTATCCCAACAACCCCACGGGCAATCTGTTCGATGCAGAGGCTGTGCGCCGCATCATTGAAGCTAGTCCTGGTCTGGTGGTGGTGGATGAGGCTTACTATGCCTTTGCCAGTGATAGCTTCATCCCCCATCTGGGAAAGTATGGCAATCTGCTGGTGATGCGCACCTATTCCAAGCTAGGTATGGCGGGTTTGCGACTGGGTTTCATTGCGGGCGATAAAGCATGGCTGGAACAATTGGATAAGCTGCGCTTGCCGTATAATGTGGGCGTCCTGCCGCAGCTGGTGGCGAGTACCCTGTTGGCACACCACGATGTGTTGCTGGCGCAGGCAGAGAACATACGATCGGAACGCACGAAGATGATGGCGGCCTTGAATAAGATGGTGGGCGTTCAGGCTTACCCCAGCGAAGCGAATTTCATCCTTTTTCGTGTGGCAAAAGCCACGCAGATATTCGAAGGGCTGAAACAGCGCGGGGTGTTGATCAAGAACCTGAACGGTGGGCATCCGTCGTTGACGGATTGCCTGCGCGTCACAGTGGGAACACCGGACGAAGATGCAAGATTCATCGCAGCATTGCAGGATTCCATTAACCAACTCGCATAAGGCTAATCATGCGTAGCGCACAAGTTACTCGCAACACCCTCGAGACTCAGATCATGGTCGAGATTAACCTCGACGGAACCGGTAAGGTCAAGCTGGATACCGGCTTGCCGTTCCTCGAGCACATGCTGGATCAGATCGCGCGTCACGGTCTAATCGATCTCGATATCAAAGCCAAGGGCGATCTGCATATCGATGCCCATCACACTGTTGAAGACATCGGCATCACCTTGGGGCAAGCCTTCACACAAGCGATTGGCGACAAAAAAGGTCTGCGTCGCTACGGCCATGCCTATGTGCCGTTGGATGAGGCTTTGTCACGCGTGGTATTGGATATCTCCGGTCGTCCGGGTCTGGTGTTCAACGCCGACTTCGTGCGCTCCAATGTCGGAGAATTCGAGGTCGATCTGATCCGTGAATTCTTCCAAGGCTTCGTCAATCATGCTTTGGTGACGCTGCACATTGATAACTTGGCTGGCGAGAACGCACACCATCAGGCCGAGACCATCTTCAAAGCCTTTGGACGTGCTTTGCGCGTGGCATTGGAGCAAGACCCGCGCATGGCCGGCGTGATGCCATCTACCAAAGGCACGCTATAAGCATCATGGTCGATATCGCCATCGTTGATTACGGCATGGGTAACCTGCGCTCGGTGTACCAGGCCGTGCGCAAGGTTGCGCCGGGTGCCAATGTCGTCGTGTCGGGCGAAGCGGACGTGATCGCTTCAGCCAAGCGCGTCGTATTCCCGGGGCAAGGTGCGGCGCCCGACTGTATGCGGGAAATCCGTGAGCGTGGTTTGGATAAGGTGATTGCCGCCGCCGTTGCTGCAGGTAAGCCGTTCTTGGGTATTTGCATGGGGCTGCAAGTGTTGTTCGAGCATAGTGAAGAAGGCGATACGCCATGTCTGGGCGTCATTTCTGGACAGGTCACGCGTTTTGCACATAGTCTCAGGGACGCGCAGGGCAACAAGCTCAAAGTGCCACACATGGGCTGGAACGGCGTGCATCACGCCGAGCACCCGCTGTGGGACGGTATCGAGCAGGATGCGCGCTTCTATTATGTACACAGCTATTACGTGCAACCGAGCGATAAGGACATCGTACAAGGCACAAGTGATTATCCGCAGCCCTTTGTCTGCGCCGTGTCGCGTGGTAACTTGTTCGCCGTGCAGTTCCATCCCGAGAAGAGTGCTGCTGCCGGATTGAAACTGCTGGAAAATTTCGTCAACTGGAACCCCGTTTAACCACGATATAAATGCCATGGATATTTCAACGCTGATCATTCCCGCTATCGACCTGAAAGACGGTCAATGTGTACGCCTGCGACAAGGAGAGATGGAGGGCGCGACCGTGTTCTCCGATGACCCTACTGCGATGGCTAGGCACTGGTTGGAGCAAGGCGCACGTCGCCTGCATCTAGTCGATCTGAACGGTGCGTTTGCCGGTAAACCCAAGAATGAAGAAGCAGTGCGCCTCATCGTCGAGGCCGTAGGCAGCGATATTCCAGTGCAACTGGGGGGCGGCATCCGTGATCTGGAGACCATCGAACGTTATCTCGATCTCGGGATCTCTTACGTCATCATCGGCACGGCAGCCGTCAAGGTGCCGGGCTTCCTGCATGAAGCATGTGATGCCTTCCCCGGTCACATCATGGTCGGTCTGGATGCCAAGGGCGGCAAGGTGGCCGTGGACGGCTGGTCTAAGCTTACCGGTCACGACGTGGCCGATCTGGCACAGCGTTTCGAAGGTTATGGCGTGGAAGCCATCATCTATACCGACATCGGTCGTGACGGCATGATGAGCGGTGTGAACATCGAGGCGACTGTCGAGTTGGCGCAGCCGCTGCAAGTGCCTGTCATCGCCAGCGGCGGCATCACCAATCTTGATGATGTGCGCAAGCTGTGCGCCGTGCGTGGTGAAGGCATTACCGGCGCCATCACGGGCCGTGCCATCTACGAAGGCACGCTGGACTTCCGTGCCGCGCAAGCGCTGGCGGATGAATTGACGACGATCAAGGTCTGATCGTGACTTCAAGTCCAAATTTCGCAATACAGACGGATACATATGCTCGCTAAGCGCATCATCCCCTGCATGGATGTGACTGCCGGTCGCGTGGTCAAGGGTGTCAGTTTCGTTGAACTGCGCGATGCAGGCGATCCTGTGGAGATCGCCAAGCGTTATGACGAGCAGGGGGCGGACGAACTCACCTTTCTCGATATCACTGCCAGTTCTGACGATCGTAGCATCATCTTCCATATCATCGAGAAAGTTGCCGAGCAGGTGTTCATTCCGCTGACCGTGGGCGGCGGTGTGCGCGAGGTGCAGGATGTACGTAATCTGCTCAACGCCGGTGCAGACAAGGTCAGCATCAACACTTCGGCGGTGGTCAACCCGCAACTGGTGGCAGATGCTGCCGGGCGCTATGGTTCGCAATGCATCGTGGTTGCCATCGATGCGAAACAAGTCGCACCGAACAAGTGGGAAGTGTTTACACATGGCGGCCGCAAAGCCACCGGGTTGGATGCAGTGGAGTGGGCGATCAAGATGCAGGCATTGGGCGCGGGCGAGATCCTGTTGACCAGCATGGATCAGGATGGGCAGAAGAAAGGCTTCGACTTGGCGCTGACCCGTGCCGTGACCGATGCCTTGGAGATTCCGGTGATCGCCAGCGGTGGCGTGGGCAACCTGCAACATCTCGCCGACGGCGTGACGCAGGGCGGTGCCGATGCGGTACTGGCCGCCAGCATCTTTCACTTTGGTGAATACACGGTGCAACAGGCCAAGCAACATATGGCGCAGCAGGGTATTGAGGTGCGGTTATGACCGAGTCATGGTTGAACAAGGTTAACTGGTCAGAAGACGGGCTGGTGCCTGCCATTGCCCAGGATGCGGTGACGGGGCGCGTGCTGATGGTGGCTTGGATGGACCGCGAGGCACTCAAACGCACGGTCGATACCGGTGAGGCGATCTACTGGTCGCGTTCGCGCAAGAAGCTGTGGCACAAGGGTGAAGAATCCGGCCATGTGCAGAAGGTGAAAGAGATCCGCCTCGATTGTGATGCAGATGTGATCTTGATGCAGATCGAGCAAGCCGGCGGTATCGCTTGCCACACCGGCCGCGAGAGCTGCTTCTATAGCAAGCTGGAGAACGGCGAGTGGGTATCCACCGACGCTGTACTGAAGAACCCGGACGAGATATACAAAAAATGAATGACATCCTGCAACGACTGACGGAGACATTGGAGTCGCGCAAGGGCGCAACAGCTGATTCGTCTTATGTCGCCAAGCTTTACAGCAAAGGCGATGATGCGATCCTGAAGAAGGTTATCGAAGAGGCGGGCGAAGTGTTGCTGGCGGCCAAGGATGGCGACAAGCAGCATTTGGTCTATGAAGTGGCGGATCTGTGGTTCCATAGCATGGTGTTGCTGGCGCACAAGGGTTTGAACGCTGAGGATGTGCTGCTGGAACTGGCGCGCCGAGAAGGCGTGTCGGGCATCACCGAAAAGGAGCGTCGCAAATGAGGGATGACTGTCTTTTCTGCAAGATCGCGCGCGGCGAGATACCTTGCCGCAAAGTGTACGAGGACGACGATGTGCTGGCGTTCCATGACATCAATCCGGTCGCGCCCGTGCATTTCATGCTTGTGCCGAAACAGCATTTGGTTTCGCTGAGTGAGGCGGACGAATCGCATGCGGCTTTATTGGGTAAGATGTTGCTGTTGGCGCCGAAGCTGGCGAAAGAACAAGGTTTGGAGAATGGTTTTCGCACTGTGATCAACAGTGGCAAGGGCGGTGGCCAGGAAGTGTTTCACCTACATGTACACGTCATCGGCGGCGGCAATATTCCGCCTATGGTCAAGCGTAGTTAATCGACGAGGAGTTCAGCATGGGTTCGTTCAGTATCTGGCATTGGTTGATCGTGTTGCTGGTCGTGGTGTTGATCTTCGGCACCAAGAAATTGCGCAATATGGGCAGTGATCTGGGGGGGGCTGTCAAAGGCTTCAAGGAAGGAATGAAGGTCGATGAGGAAGCGGGTAAGCCTCAAGATTCCCGAACCATCGAAGGCGAAGTGAAAGAGAAGTAACGCGATGTTCGACATCGCGTTCTCTGAGTTGATCGTGATTGGGCTGGTCGCGTTGATCATCATCGGCCCGGAGCGACTCCCCAAGCTTGCACGTACCGCCGGGCATCTGTGGGGCCGTACCCAGCGCTATGTGAACAAGGTCAAGGACGACATCGCGCACGATATGGCGTTGGAGCAGGCGCGCCAGATGCAGCACGATATCGAGAAGCATGTCGCCGAAGCCGAACAAGCCATGCAGGCGAACGGTTTGTCGCTGGAGCAGAGCATCCTGCAATCGCAACACAAGAAGAAGCCCGCCGAAGAAACATCTGCGGCACCTCCAGTTACACCAGACGAACCTAGAAAATGAGTAAAAGCGAGACACTGATCGCGCACCTTGTAGAGTTGCGTTCACGCCTGCTGAACAGCTTCTTGGCTTGGTTGCTGGTATTCATCTGCCTCTTCCCTTGGGCGTCTGATCTGTATGCCTTACTGGCGCAGCCCATGCTGGCCAAGCTGCCGCAAGGCGGGCAGATGATCGCCACCGATGTCACCACGCCATTCTTCGTGCCACTCAAGGTGGCGATGATGGCAGCCTTTGTTATCGCACTGCCGTTCATCCTGTTCCAACTCTGGCGCTTCGTCGCGCCCGGTCTGTATTCACACGAGAAGAAGTTGGTGCTACCGCTGATCATGGTCAGCACGCTGTTGTTCTTTTGCGGTATGGCCTTCGCCTATTTTGCGGTGTTTCCGGTGGTATTCGGCTTTATCACGGCGGCGGCGCCGGTTGGCGTGGCTGTGATGACGGACATCGACAAATATCTGAGCTTTGTGATGGGTATGTTTCTCGCTTTCGGTATCACTTTTGAAGTGCCGGTCGCGGTCGTGATACTGGTGCGTATGGGTATGGTTTCGGTAGAGAAGCTGCGCGAATTTCGCTCCTACGTCATCGTTGGCGCATTTGTGGTGGCTGCGATCGTTACGCCGCCGGATGTCGTCTCGCAATTCATGCTGGCGATCCCGCTGTGGATTTTGTATGAGGCGGGTATTGTGGTGGCGGCTTGGATCGGTGTGCGCGATCCTGCCTCAAGCGACAGCGTGACGGATGACAACTGATTCTGCGCAAGCTTTGCAGCAGGCAGTTGTCATTGTGTGAGCATTCGTGTTGCTGGAGTTACTCCATGACTTTCGGCTTTGGTCGCTTGCCTACTCGCACTTGCACTACGACTTCATTCTGGTTGCGCAGTAATTTCAGACCTACCGTCTTGCCCGGTGTGAGGGCGGAGATGGTTTCCAGCATCACAGTTGAGTCAACAAGTTCGCTGTCGGCGATGCTCACCAATATGTCTCCCGGTTTGATGCCGGCCCTGTCGGCTGGGCCGTTGCGCATGACTTCCGAGATGAGCACACCATGTGCGGCTTTGAGCTTGAACGATTCTGCCAGTTCGGGGGTCATGTCCTGAACAGCGACGCCGATCCAACCCCGTGTTACCGAGCCAGTCTGAATGATCTGTTCCATGACTTTTTTGGCTGTGCTGACTGGAATGGCAAAGCCTATGCCCAGTGATCCGCCGTTCGGGGAGTAGATGGCGCTGTTGATGCCCAGCAGGTTGCCGCTGGCATCAACCAGTGCGCCGCCTGAATTGCCAGGATTGATGGCGGCATCAGTCTGGATGAAGTTCTCGAAGGTACTAAGACCAAGATGGTTGCGCTTGAGGGCGCTGACGATACCCATCGTCACGGTTTGTCCCACGCCGAACGGATTGCCGACAGCTAGAACAATATCGCCGACATGAGTGGCTTCGCTACTGGCAAAGGTGATCGCGGGAAGGGTGTAGCTGACATCGACCTTGATCACGGCGAGGTCGGTTTCAGGATCGGTGCCGACAATATGACCTTTGGCATTACGACCATCGGCGAATGCCACTTCGATCTGGTCGGCTGATTCAACCACGTGGTGGTTGGTCAGGATGTAACCGTTCTGGCTGACGATGACGCCGGAACCTAGGCTGGAATTCTGTTGCGGCTGATTGTCATCGAACTCGTCGCCGAAGAAGAAGCGGAATCTCGGATCGTCCATGAATGGATGGGAAGGTTGCTTGACTTCACTTGTGGTGAAGATATTCACCACAGATGGCATCACTTTCTGTGCGGCACGACTGAAGCCGGGGCCGGCCAGGTTCTGGTTGCCATCTTCCGGCTCGCTTTGATACAGCGTAACGACACCACCGCGTGCGGCAGTGGGTAGAAGGCTAGGTTTGAGTGTGTGAATGACGAACAATACTGCCAGCCCGATGGTGGTAGCTTGCGCGAACAGAAGCCAGAATTTACGCATGTTATGATCCAATCAGGCCGTTAATAGGGACAGTTGCGATGCAATTAAAAGAGTTGAGCGATTATATCGGAAGCGAGCTGGCGATCAGCCGTTTTCGCGATTATTGCCCGAATGGCGTTCAAATCGAGGGGCGTTCACGGGTTCAGCGCATTGCGACTGGGGTAACTGCCTCTCAGGCTGTGCTTGAGGCTGCAGCAGCTTGGGGCGCAGATGCGATCTTGGTCCATCATGGGTATTTCTGGCGCAGTGAGGATGCGGCCATCACCGGCGTCAAGAAACGGCGTATCGCCTATTTACTGGAGCAAGATATCAGTCTATTGGCCTATCACCTGCCTTTGGATGCACATCAGGTGTGGGGGAATAATGTACAACTCGCCACGAGATTGGGGTTGGTTGAGAGCGGGCGCTTTGGGGAGCAAGACATCGCATGTCTGGGCACGCTGGCAAAACCCATGAATATGGCCGAGTTAAGCAAGCTGGTTGCCGAAGTATTGCGCTTCGAGCCGCTGGTGGTGGGCGGGAAGTCTGGCAACGTCTCACGCATCGCATGGTGTAGCGGTGCCGCCCAAGGATATTTCGAGCAAGCCATCGCGCTGGGCGTGGATGTTTTTCTAACCGGTGAGATTTCCGAGAGCAATGTGCATATGGCTCGTGAAAGCGGTGTGACCTATATGGCGGCCGGTCACCATGCGACAGAACGCTATGGCGTGCAGGCTTTGGGAGCACATTTGGCTGAGAGGTTCGGCTTGGAGCATCGCTTTTTTGATGAGGAAGTCCCTGTCTAGATTGCGGGTATAGCTTCGCGAGTGCGTTGCTTTCTGAAAAGGCGTTGAGTAGTATTCGGCATATAACCATTTCGGGTTATCCTTGTTGGTGAATTTTTGGATAACTGATGAAGTGGCAACTTCAAGTTGTGTGGGGCAGCGCCACTCCGCTGCGAGGTAAGTCCTGCTGTTGCGTCGTTAGTTACGGCTCGCATGGGACTACGGGGAGAAAGTATGAGAATCAGAATAATGATAGGCGGCGCGCTGATGGCTGCACTTTCCTTGAACGTATTGGCCGAAGACAAGGCACTTGCGCCAGCGCATAACGCGCTAAATGTGCTGCAATCGGGAGAAGTCAGCTTTAGCAAGGATGTGATGCCAATCCTCCAGGACTATTGCGTCAGCTGTCACCATCCTTCACCAACTTCCAAAGGTTATGCCAAGAGTGGCTTGGACCTGACTTCCTATGAGGGCCTGATGAAAGGTACCAAATTCGGGAAAGTCGTTGTCCCAGGGGATAGCCGAGCCAGCACCTTTACCAAGTTGCTGACCGGAACGAACAAAGGTCTCAAAATGCCGATGGGCTTGAATGCCAGCGGTACTTTGGATCGTCAATATATTCTGACGCTACGCAAGTGGGTCGCGCAGGGCGCCAAGAACAACTAGGCATTCTGAGTAGCATTTGCGGCGAAAAAGCTGTCGAAGTAGTATTCGCCGCCGGCAGGGGATCGAGTTGGGGAGTCGATCCTAGGCTTGTCTGATAAAAAAATGACGGACAACGCAATGCCATCCTCCAGTACCGACGAGACGCTAGGGCAGCAGGAAGCTGCCCCAGTGGATATTTGACAACGTATTACGGAAGGGAAGAGGGTCATGACCGATAAAGTAGATCATAGCAAGCGACGAATGCTGATCGCTGCTACCACTGCGGTGGGTGGAGTTGCCGCGGCTGGTGCTGGAGCACCGTTCGTATTGAGCTTGCAGCCAAGTGAGCGAGCCAAAGCGGCTGGCGCGCCGGTTGAAGTTGATATCAGTGGCATTGAACCCGGCACGATGATCAGCATCGAGTGGCAAGGCAAGCCGGTATGGATCGTGCGTCGCACCAAAGAGATGCTGGATATGCTCGCCACGCATGATGATGTGCTGGCAGACCCTACGTCTTCGGTTCCGCAGCAACCTGCTTATTGTGACAACGCGACCCGTTCGATCAAGCCGGAAATTCTTGTGGTTTTGGGCGTATGCACCCATCTGGGCTGCTCGCCGACTTTCCGTCCAGAAGTGGCGCCTGCTGACCTTGGGGCGAATTGGGCTGGTGGCTGGTTCTGTCCGTGCCACGGCTCACGTTTCGATTTGGCTGCACGTGTCTTCAAGGGTGTGCCAGCACCGACCAACCTGATCATTCCTCCACACATGTACTTGAGTGACACTCGCCTGTTGATCGGTGATGACGATAAGAGCAAGTTAAAGGGCGGTCAGCCCACTGATAGGGGGGCTGCAGCATGATGAATCTTCTAAAAAGCCTGCTCGCTTGGGTCGATGAGCGTTTTCCAGTAGTTTCGACCTGGAAAGCGCACCTGTCCGAGTATTACGCACCTAAGAACTTCAACTTCTGGTACTTCTTCGGTGGCTTGGCGCTGTTGGTTCTGGTCATCCAGATCCTCAGCGGTATCTTCCTGACCATGAACTACAAGCCGGATGCATTGTTCGCGTTCGCATCGGTCGAATACATCATGCGTGATGTGCAGTGGGGCTGGCTGTTGCGTTACATCCACTCCACTGGCGCTTCGATGTTCTTCGTGGTGATCTATCTGCATATGTTCCGTGGTCTTATGTACGGTTCCTATCGCAAGCCGCGTGAACTGCTGTGGATCATCGGCATGATCATCTATCTGGCTTTGATGGGTGAGGCATTCATGGGCTATCTGTTGCCATGGGGGCAGATGTCCTTCTGGGGTGCGCAGGTGATCGTGAACCTGTTCTCTTCCGTGCCGTTCATCGGTCCGGATCTGGCAATCATGATCCGTGGCGACTTCGTGGTATCCGATATCACACTGAACCGCTTCTTCGCGCTGCACGTGGTGGCGATCCCGCTGGTGTTGGTGCTGATCATCGTTGCCCACTTGGTGGCGCTGCATGAAGTAGGCTCCAACAACCCGGACGGTGTCGAGATCAAGAAGCACAAGGATGCCAACGGTATACCTCTGGACGGCGTACCGTTCTTCCCCTACATGGTGGTCAAGGACGGTGTGGCTGCAGTCGCCTTCCTGATGGTGTTCAGTGCGGTGGTGTTCTTTGCACCGGATATGGGCGGCTACTTCCTGGAGTACAACAACTTCGTGCCGGCCAACCCGATGAAGACGCCGGAGCATATCGCGCCGGTCTGGTACTTCACCCCTTACTACGCCATTCTGCGTGCTGTGCCGCCGATGTTCGGTTCGCAGTTCCCAGGCGTGGTGGCGATGGGCGTGGCAACTGTGATCTTCTTCGCGTTGCCATGGCTGGATCGCGGTCCGGTCAAGTCGATCCGCTACCGCGGCCCGATCTACAAAACCTTTCTGGCGGCTTTCGTAGTGAGCTTCGTCGGCTTGGGCTATCTCGGCCTGATGCCGGCAACGGAAACCTACACTCTGATCTCGCGCATCTTGGCGGTCGTGTATTTCGCGTTCTTCTTCCTGATGCCTTGGTATACGAAGATCGACGCATGCAAGCCCGAGCCTGATCGTGTGACGTCCAAATAATTGAGAGGGGTTCGTTGAAATGAAAGCAATCAAGAAAGTAATCGTATGGGCGATGTTGGCCTGCATGCCGGTTCTTGCCAATGCCAGCGAAGGCGGTGTGCAGCTGGATAAGGCACCGCTGAATCTGCAGGATCAGGCTTCCCTTCAGCGTGGTGCAAAATTGTTCACCTCGCGTTGCTTGGCTTGCCACTCGGCATCTGCCATGCGCTATAACCGATTGAATGATATCGGCATGTCTGATGATCAGATAACGGTTGAACTGGAGTTGCCTGAAGACGTCAAGGTGGGTTCGACCATGCAAGCAGCGATGGATCCAAACTCTGCCAAGATGGCTTACGGTGTAGCTCCGCCGGACCTGAGTGTGATCGCTCGTTCACGCAGTGCGGATTGGTTGTACACCTACATGCGTACCTTCTATGCTGATTCCAGCCGCCCCAGTGGTTGGAACAACATCGTGTTCCCTAGCGTGGGCATGCCGTTCGTATTGGCTGACCTGCAAGGTGAGCAGGAAGCCGAGATGCATGAAGGTCATGTCGCCAAACTGAAGATCAAGGAAGCTGGCTCCATGTCAGCCGAGGAGTACGATCATGCTATCGGTGACTTGACCAACTATCTGGTGTTCATGAGCGAACCTGCAATCCTGATTCGCCATCAGATCGGGTGGGCTGTTTTGGCATTCTTGTCTGTTCTGCTGGGCTTGATGTACGCCTTGAAGAAGGAAATCTGGAAGGACATTCACTAAGGAGATTGAATTCGGTGGGCGGTTTGTGTTAGTTTCCGCCCCCGTTGCAGTCTGCGCCGAAATGGCGGGGCAACTTGCCCCGCCATTTGGTTTTTAACGCTACATATTGTTTTTAGGTGGTTTTTATGATGACACTTTACTCGGGTACAACCGATCCCTATAGCCATCGTTGCCGTTTCGTGCTGTTTGAAAAAGGCATGGACTTTGAGGTAATCGATGTGGACGTATTCAACATGCCGGAAGATCTGGCGGTGATGAATCCGTACAACAAGGTGCCGGTGCTGGTCGAACGTGACCTCATCCTGTACGAGGCTAATATCATCAACGAATATATCGATGAGCGCTTCCCTCATCCTCAACTGATGCCGCCTGATCCGGTGATGCGCGCTCGTGCCCGTCTGTTCCTGCATCGCTTTGAGCAGGAGTTGTTCTGCCATATCGAAGGTCTGGAAAGCAGCAACGCCAAAGTGCAAGAGAAGGCACGTGCGGCAGTTGAAGCCAATCTGACTCAGATCGCACCGATCTTCTCCAAGCAGAAGTTCATGCTGGGTGACGAGTTCTCCATGCTGGACGTGGCGATCGCGCCGTTGCTGTGGCGTCTTGAGCACTATGGTATCCAGCTAGACAAGGATTCCACGCCGATGATGAAGTACGCCGAGCGTCTGTTCTCTCGTCAGGGCTTCATCGAAGCGTTGACGCCAGCCGAAAAGGCCATGCGCAAGTAATTGCCATGATCGACGAGCCATCCACTAAGCCCTACCTGATCCGCGCCATCTATGAATGGTGCGCGGATACTGGATATACCCCTTATTTGGCGGTGCAGGTGGATGAGTACACACAAGTGCCGGCTGGTTACGTCAAGGATGGGCAAATCGTCCTCAATGTAGGTGGGGATGCAGTGAAGAACCTGCAGCTCGGTAATGAGGACATCAGCTGCAATGGTCGCTTTGGTGGTGTTGCACACCAATTGATGATTCCTGTGGCAGCTGTCATCGGGATCTTTGCCAAAGAGACTGGGCAGGGATTGGTGTTTCAGGCTGGGGAACCTGCGCCGCTCTCTTCATCAGAACCGCCGGAAGATTCTCCTCCGACGCCGACTGGTAGGCCACAGCTCAAGGTGGTCAAATAATGAAAAAGCCGCAGCTTGCTGCGGCTTTTTTGTGGGCGGAGAAACCAGCTTAAGCTTGGGTCAGCAGGCCGCCCATCTTGCTGAATGCCTTTTGTTCAATCTGGCGGATTCGTTCTGCTGATACTCCGAACTCGGCTGCCAGCTCATGTAGCGTGGCGCTGCTATCCTCAGTCAGCCAGCGGGCTTCCACGATACGGCGGCTGCGTTCATCCAATGCAGATAAGGCATTGGCTAGCCCTGTCGATTGCAGATGCTCGCGCTCCGATGTTTCCAGAATAACTGAAGGTTCATGTGCTTCGTCATCCGCCAGATACTGCACAGGCGCGTAGCTCTCATCATCGTCATTGCTCGACAAAGGATCCAGCGAGAGTTCATGTCCGGCGAAACGGGATTCCATCTCCACCACATCATGCTCGCTGACGTTCAGCTGTTGCGCGATCTCGCTGACCTGCTGCGGACGCAACGGATCCAAGCCTTTCTTAAGGCTGCGCAGATTGAAGAACAATTTTCGCTGTGATTTGGTGGTGGCGATCTTGACCATGCGCCAGTTGCGAATGACAAACTCATGGATCTCGGCACGGATCCAGTGCAGGGCGAATGACACCAAGCGTACGCCGCGCTCTGGGTCGTAACGCTTTACCGCTTTCATCAGGCCGATGTTGCCTTCCTGGATCAGGTCGGCCTGCGGCAGGCCGTAGCCCGTGTAGCCGCGAGCAACGCTGACCACCACGCGCAGATGCGACAGCACCAATTGACGTGCTGCATCAAGGTCGTTTTGCTGGCGGAAGCGTGTCGCCAGTTCCAGCTCTTGCTCATGGGTCAATACCGGAATGCGATTCACGGCCTGCACGTAGCCATCTAGGCCGCCTGCGGCTGTTGGAATCGGCAAATTCATGCTTGCATTCATGGTCTTTCCTCCTTGGGGGTGATTCTAGCACTCCTGCCTAGAGAGTGCCAAAGTGGAATTTAGTTCAACGCGGTTCAATCTGCCACAGATGCTGTGAGACAGAGAACCAAGCCCCCAGCCACCCCAGATAGCCTGAAAAGACGAACAGGGCGAGACTGTCGGGCCAGGAAAGCGGATGTAACAGGAAGTCGCTGGCATACAGCTGGGTCAAATTGACCAAGCTGCCATTCAGTAGCCACAAGCTGGCGGAGACCAGTAGCCAGGCTACGAAGCCGCCGGTCAATCCTTGCAGTAGGCCGAAATAGAGGAAAGGACGGCGGATGAAGCTGTCGCTGGCACCGATCAGCTTGGTCACTTCGATCTCGTCGCGGCGTGTCAGAATCTGCAAACGTATGGTGTTGAACGTGATGGCGATCAAGGCCAGACTCAAACTGGTGGCGAGGATGGCCGTTGCCAATCTGCCCAAGTTAAGCAGCGCATCCAGCTTTTTGATCCAAGCCGAGTCTAGCTGCACATGATCGAACTGCTTCCAAGACTGAAGCTCTTGAAACAGTGCTTCCATTGCTGCTGTATCCGTCACCTTGGGGTAGATGATGAAAGTATCCGGCAACGGGTTATGCGGCAGATCGCCGATCATGTCCGACACGCCGGTACTTTGCTGCAATTGCTGCAGCGCGGCGTCACGCGAGACGAATTCCACTTTGGCGATACGTTCGATACCTTCCAGTTTTTCCTTTAGAGCACTTAGTTCAGTGTCGCGCTTGCCTGCATCCAGGAATGCGCTGATCTGTGGGGCATCAGCTACCGTTGACGCGAGTTGCTGCACACTTTTTAACAGCACATAGGCGCCGACCGGAAGACTCAGTGCGATGCCGATGATAGTCATGTTGAGTAACGAGGCACCGGGTGTCAGCCACAGTCGGCGCAAGGTGGTTTGCAACACATGAAAGTGTTCACGCAGGCGCTTCATGCGGCGGTACCTTGTTGCAACACGCCATGGTCCAGATGCAGTGCTCTGGCAGGGAAGCGTTGCAGCACACTCTGGTCGTGCGTTGAGATCAGTAGCGTCACACCGACCTGATGGAATGACTTGAAAATATTCAATATCTCGCTGGAATAATCAGCATCGAGATTGCCTGTGGGTTCATCTGCCAACAGGATGTCAGGCCGGGTAACGATGGCGCGCGCGATGCACAGCCGTTGCTGTTCACCGCCGGAAAGCGCGATCGGATTGGCTTTCTCGCGCGACAGTAGACCGACTTTATCCAACGCCGCACGCACGCGCTTGGCGGCTTCGCGATGATCGAATCCGCTGATCTGCAAGGGCAGGATCACATTGTCGAATGCATTGCGGTCGAACAGTAGTTTATGGTCTTGGAAAATCAGGCCGATGTTGCGGCGCAAAGCCGGGATCGCTTCGCGCTTGATGGCGCGGATGTTGTGGCCGTCGATCAGTACGCTGCCGCTGGTGGGGCGTTCGATGGCGGCGACCAGCTTCAATAAGGTGCTTTTTCCGGCGCCGGAATGGCCGGTGAGATACACCATCTCGCCTTTGGCGATGTCGAAACTCACGTCTTGCAAGGCCTCGTGTCCGCCCGGATAGCGTTTGTAAACTTGGCCGAAACGGATCATCGCTCGATATCCAGCAGGGCGGTGATGAAGTCTTCCGCGTTGAAAGGTTTGAGGTCGTCCACCCCTTCGCCGACACCGATGAAACGTACCGGGATGGGATGCGCGCGTGCGATAGCGGCGATGACGCCGCCCTTGGCCGTGCCATCCAGTTTGGTCAACACTAGGCCGCTGACATCCAATGCATCACCAAAGGCTTTCACCTGTGACAATGCGTTCTGGCCGGTGTTGGCATCCAGCACCAGCAACACCTCGTGCGGCGCGCCGGGTAGCGCTTTGTCGATCACGCGCTTCACCTTCTTGATCTCTTCCATCAAATGCGCCTGCGTGGCCAGACGACCAGCCGTGTCGGCCAGTACCACGTCGATACCGCGTGCCTGTGCGGCTTGCACCGCATCAAAGATCACCGCGGCGGCATCGCCGCTCTGTTGCGCGATGACGGTCACGTCGTTGCGCTTGCCCCATTCCATCAGCTGCTCACGTGCTGCGGCACGGAAGGTGTCCCCGGCAGCGAGCAGGACGGACTTGCCCTGATTCTGGAAATGCTTGGCCAGTTTGCCGATGGAGGTGGTCTTGCCGGCACCGTTGACGCCGCACAGCATGATGACGAATGGTTTATGCGGGGTGACGTCCAGCGGCTTGGCCAGTGGTTGCAGCAATTTCAGCAGTGCGTGTGCCAAGGCCTCTTTCAGCTGGCTCGCCTCGGTCAGGCGCTGTTCCTTCACTTGGCGACGCACATCGGCGAGCAGGGTCTGCGTGGCTTCCATACCCACATCCGCCGTGATGAGTAGTGTTTCCAGCTCTTCATAAAGTTCTTCGTCGATGCGTGCGCCGGGAACCAGCAGGGCGGTCAGTTGTCCACCGGTCCGCGCCAAACCATCGCGCAAGCGCTTGGCCCAGCCGCTATCACGGGGTTCGCTGGAAGGGTCGTCTTTTTTCAGGAAACTGAACATGGGCTGGGAAAGGTTGGGTGGAATGTCGCATAATGCGCCCGCATTTTAACGTTTCAGGACGATTTACATGAGATTTTATGCATTCTGTGTTGGTTTGCTCATCGCGATCGGCGCACAAGCCGAGGTGTTCGAGCAGACGCTATCCAACGGACTGAAGGTCATCGTAAAAGAAGATCGGCGGGCACCGGTGATCGTGCAACAGATTTGGTATCGCGCGGGCAGCATGGACGAAAAGACCGGCGTGACCGGTGTCGCCCACGTATTGGAACACATGATGTTCAAGGGTACGAAAGCGGTTCCCGTCGGTGAATTCTCGCGACGCATCGCCGCGGCAGGCGGACGCGAGAACGCTTTCACCAGCTACGATTACACCGCCTATTTCCAGCAATTGCACAAATCGCAACTGGAGCTGGCGATGAAACTGGAAGCGGATCGTATGCACAACCTGAATCTGACCGATGCCGAGTTCGCCAAAGAGATACGCGTGGTGATGGAAGAGCGACGCTGGCGTACCGATGATGATGCGCACGCCTTGCTGGATGAACGCTTGATGGCGATCGCCTATCAGGAGCACCCTTACCGCAACCCTATCGTCGGCTGGATGAACGATTTGAATAACATGACGGCGGATGATGCCCGTCACTGGTACCGCACTTGGTATACCCCCGGCAACGCAACATTGGTCATCGCGGGTGATGTCGATGCGCAGCAGGTGTTCACTTTGGCAAAGAAATACTACGGGCGGATCAGTGCCGCAAAGCTGCCGGTTCGTAAACACTATGCAGAACCGGCACAGCTTGGCATCAAGCGTATCGTGGTCAAGGCGCCGGCAGAGTTGCCGCATCTGGTCATGGCTTATCACGCCCCCACCCTGCGGGATGTTGAAAAAGACTGGCAGCCCTATGCACTGTCAGTGCTGGCAGGAGTGCTGGACGGAAACGATTCAGCCCGTCTGAATAAGTCGTTGGTGCGCGAACAGCAAGTGGCGCTCAGCATCGGTGCCGGCTATGCCAATGCCTCGCGCGGCCCGACCATGTTCTCGCTAGAAGCCACGCCTGCCGCGGGTACATCGGTCGATGCACTGGAAGCGGCGATACGCGAACAATTGCAAATGATCGTGCGTGATGGCGTGAGTGAGGAAGAGTTGAAGCGGGTGCGCGCACAAGTCACGGCAGCAGAAGTGTACAAGCTCGACTCTCTGTTCTATCAGGCGATGCAGATCGGCCAGATGGAAAGTATCGGACTGACACATCAAGATATTCCGGTGATGTTGAGGAAACTGCAGTCTGTGACTGCGGAGCAGGTGCAAGCCGTGGCGCGCGACATTCTGCGCGACGACCAACTGACGGTCGCGATACTCGACCCGCAACCGCTTGCAGCCGACAAGCCGCAGCACGGAGGCCACGCTCATGCGCACTAAATTGCTCTCCTTTGTATTGCTGTGCGGGCTTGCGGGAGGCGCTTTCGCAACGCCGCAGATTCAACACTGGCAAGCGCCAAGCGGTGCGCACGTCTATTTCGTGGAAGACCATAACCTGCCTATGCTCGATGTGGCGGTCAGTTTCCCGGCCGGTAGCGCCCATGATGCTGCGGACAAGAAGGGCGTGGCCGGACTGACGCATGGTTTGCTTGATCTGGGTGTGCCAGGCATGAGCGAAGATGACATCGCGCGCAAGCTGGCCGATATCGGGGCACGTGTCGGCAGCAGCTTTGATGCGGACCGATCCTCAGTGACCTTGCGTACCTTGAGCAGTTCTGCTGAGCGAGAGGTGGCGCTGGATATCCTGTCGCGCGTGTTGCAACTACCGCTATTCCCGCAAGACGTGTTGGTACGCGAAAAGACGCGTCTGATCGCGTCCTTGCGTGAAGCTGAGACCAAGCCTGAATTCCTGTCTGAAAAAGCGTTCAGCAAGGCAGTGTTCGGTGCGCATCCCTACGGCTGGCAGGCTGAAGTGGCGGATATCGAGAAGGTGGAACGTGCCGACTTGTTCGAATTCTTCCGTTCTCACTACGGAGCCAAAGATGCGGTAGTCGCCTTGATGGGAGACGTCACGCGGCAACAGGCAGAAGCCATCGCGCAGCAGCTGACCGCACGATTGCCGCAGCGTGGCAGCGTGGCGCCTTTGCCTGCAGTGGACAGCCTTGAGGGGCCAAGCGAACAGCGCATCCCGCATCCCGCCAGTCAAAGTCACATTCTGATCGGTGCACCGGGGATCGCGCGCGACGATCCGGATTATTTCACTCTGTATGTCGGCAACTACATCCTGGGCGGCGGGGGCTTCGTATCGCGCCTGATGAATGAAGTGCGCGAGAAGCGCGGTATGGCCTACAGCGTGTACAGCTATTTCATGCCTATGCAGCAACCGGGAGCGTTCCAGATAGGTTTGCAAACCAAGAACGAGCAGGTGGATGAGGCTCTGCAGGTGGTGCGTGCGACCGCGCGTGATTTCGTGGAAAAAGGCGTGACCGAAGCTGAACTGCGCGCCGCCAAACAGAACATCATCGGCGGTTTCCCGTTGCGCATCGATAGCAATCGCAAGATCCTGGATTATCTGAGTGTGATCGGTTATTACCATCTGCCACTCACTTATTTGGATGACTTCCAGGTGCGTGTCGAGCAGGTGGATGTGCGGGCGATCAACGACGCTTTCCGTCGCCGTATCGATCCCGATGCCATGGCGACCGTGATCGTCGGCGGACAGGTGGCAGGAGAAACGAAATAAACAAGGTCAGGATTATCGGCGGCACACATCGTAGCCGCATCATCACGTTCCCTGACAGTGCCGGTCTGCGCCCGACGCCGGATCGCGTGCGTGAGACCTTGTTCAACTGGTTGGGGCAGACGCTATATGGCAAGCGCTGTTTAGACCTGTTCGCGGGGAGTGGCGCGCTGGGCTTTGAAGCAGCTTCTCGTGAGGCGGAGCAGGTGGTGATGGTGGAGCAAGACCGCTCTGTCTATAAGGTTTTGCAGGAATCGCTCGGAAAATTGGCGCTGCCCAATGTAGCCTTGCACTGCAATGATGGGCTAAAATTCGCCTTGCAGACGAACTCGACGTTCGACGTCGTCTTTCTTGATCCCCCGTTCCAAAGCGATCTTCTAACACGACTGATGCCGCGATTGATGCAGCTACTGACCAAGGATGGTGTGGTCTACATAGAAAGCGGCGGGGCATTTGATGCGGGGCCAGACTGGCAGGTGTTGAAGCAACGTCGGGCCGGAGCGGTACATTACCAACTATTGGAACGCACCCAGCCATGATCAGAGTCGTATATCCGGGTACATTCGATCCCATCACGCGCGGCCACGAAGATGTGGTGCGCCGTGCCGCCGGCTTGTTCGGTGAAGTAGTGGTGGCGGTTGCGGCGAGCCGCAGTGCGACATTGTTCACTTTGGATGAACGGGTGGCTTTGGCGCGCGAAACGTTCGCCGACTTCGCCAATGTTCGGGTGGAAGGGTTCGATGACCTGCTGATGAACTACGTGCGCAGGCTGGATGCGCGTGTGGTGCTGCGCGGATTGCGGGCCGTGTCCGATTTCGAGTACGAGTTCCAGATGGCTGGCATGAACCGTACACTGGATCCAGAGGTGGAGACGGTATTCCTCACCCCGGCGGAGCAATATAACTTCATCTCTGCCAGCATGGTGCGCGAGATCTCGCGCTTCGGCGGGGATGTCAGTAAATTCGTCTCGCCCGCTGTGGCGGCAAGATTGAAAGAAAAAAGATCAACTAAAGGAGAGTAAACAATGTCACTGATTATCACCGACGAATGTATCAACTGCGACGTGTGCGAGCCGGAGTGCCCGAACGACGCCATCTCGCAGGGCGATACCATCTATATCATCGACCCGACCAAGTGCACCGAGTGTGTAGGCCACTACGATACGCCGCAGTGTGTGGAAGTGTGTCCGGTCGATTGCATCCCTAAGGATCCCGATCACGTGGAATCGCCCGAGCAGTTGCAGGCCAAGTACGAGCGTTTGATGGCCGCCAAGGGCTGATCGCGTTTTCCCGGGTGTGACAGACGGGCTGCCAGACTGGCAGCCCGTCTGCTTTTCCGCTTCATCATTTGCACGTGACAGTGTAGCCTTTCGGAAAAGTGCAAAGAACGAGTCATACGGGAGCGGAGTCATGAAGTCCAGATATCAACCCTCGCTGGTGCTGACAAGCGTGCTGCTCGCCCTGTTGCTGGGGGGCTGGCTGGTATTCGGAGATCTGCGCAAGGCGATCCATGTGATGGTGGAAGACGAATTGGCCGCTGTCGCTACCTTGAAGGGCCAGCAGATCGAGCAATGGTTCGATGACCGGAGTGCCGATGCGGACACATTGGGGGCGGATTCGTTCTTCGCCAGAGCGGTTCAGCAATGGTATGACGGTGCTCGCCGGGATGGGCGTCAGCGCAACCTGATTCGAAAACAATTGCAAGGTTTCCTGGCAGCGCACGAGTTCGATGCGGCAGTATTGCTGGATCGGCAAGGTCGTGTGGCACTTCAGGTCGGCGATGTCGCGCACGATGTTCGGCATGCCCAGGCCCATATCATGCAGGCCATGGAAAGGGCTGGGGCCACCTTCATCGACCTGCATCAAGATGAAGCCGGCACGCTGGAAATGGATTTCATCACATCGCTGCGCGTGGACGGACGCGTGGTCGGCGCGCTCTATCTGATGGAAAACGCCACGGCCCATTTGTTCCCGCTGCTCACGAGCACTGCGAATGCGGGCGAATTGATCGAGACGCATCTGGTGCGCAGGGACGGGGACCGGGTGATGTTTCTCAGCCCCTTGCGCGGCATGGCCGATGCGCCGCTCTCCCACAGTCTGCCTTTCAGCGACAGATTGGGCTCGGCGCTCGCCTTGTCGGGGCAGCGCGGCCTGCTGGAACAAACGCTGGATTATCTGGGTCGACCGGTGCTGTCCTACGCTGTCCCGGTGCGGCGGACGGATTGGGTGTTGCTCGCCAACGCCCAGGAAAAGCAGGCCTATGCTTTGGTCAACAGACTGGAGTACATCGCAATCCCGTTGATGTTATTGCTGCTGTTGCTGACGACAGCCTGGTTCTGGCAATGGCAGCGCCGGCAGCGGGCCGATGAGGAGATGACCAGGGTACAGATCATATTGGCCGGCGAGGAGCGTTTCCATACCGTGTTCGACCATGCAGCATTCGCCATGGCGCGCCATGCCTTGAATGGCGACATCATGGAAGTGAATGACAAATGGTGTTCGACCTTCGGGTACACGCGGAAAGAATCGGCGGAACGGAACATGAACTGGCAGCAACTCACCTATCCCGCGGACAGGGGCACTAGCGCACAAGAAGTAAAGCGCTTGCTGTCTGGTGAGGCTAAAGACCTCCATCTGGAGAAGCGCTATGTGCGCAAGAATGGCCAAGTGTTCTGGGGGGAGACGCAGGTGTCGCTGGTTCGCAATACACGTGGCGAAGCGGATTATTTCGTCAGCGCGGTGCAGGATATCGACGCTCGCAAGCGGCTGGAGGAGGAGCGCGAAAGCAATTTGACTTTGCTGCAAATGGCGCTGGATGCTGCGCAAGAGGCCGTGTGGGAATGGGATCTGGTGACCGGGCAGGCAAAATTCAGCCCGGAGTACTACACCATGCTGGGTTATTTGCCGGACGAGTTTCCGGCCAATCAAAAGGAATGGCTGGCACGCATCCATCCGGATGATCGGGACAAAGTATGGCGCACGATCCAGGAAGAGTTGAAACATCATCAAGACATCTATGTGACCGAATACCGCATGCTCACCAAGGATGGACGTTATCGCTGGCTACAGGGGCGGGGCAAGTGTGTGGAAGTGGACGCGCAGGGCGGTCCGATGCGGCTGGTGGGCATCAATATCGATATCCATGATCGCAAGCAGGCAGAGTTGCAAGTCAGTTATCTGGCCTATCACGACAAGCTGACTGGATTGCCGAATCGCGCCTTGTTCTTCGACCGCTTCTCGCAGGCGATCTCACGCGCCAAACGCGATCATCGCCGGGTGGCTTTGTTGTTCGCCGATCTGGACGGGTTCAAACAGGTTAATGATGTGCATGGTCACGAAGCGGGCGATGCAGTATTGCGTATGGCGGCACAGCGGCTGTTGGCATGTCTGCGTGCCGTCGATACGGCGGTACGTTTCGGTGGCGATGAATTCGCGGTGATCGTAAGTGATGTGGATGATGCGCATCAGGTATCGCAAGTAGCCGAGAAGATCGTGAACGCCTTCGAAGCGGAGATGATGCTGGAGCAGGGTGCGTCTTGCCAGATAGGCGTGAGTATCGGCATCAGCATCTTCCCCGACAACGGATCGACCATGGATGGCTTGCTCATCGCTGCCGACCAAGCGATGTATGACAGCAAGCATGCGGGCAAGAATACCTATACCTTCTTCGGAGAGCAGGAGTCGGTGGTGGATGAGCAGTGGATCAAGTTCGATCAATCGCACCTGATCGGCGTCTCGGAACTGGACGAGCAACACCGTAATCTGGTGCGTATGGTGAACAAGCTGAACAGCGAATGGCGCAAAGGGGCTGCACATGAAGCGTTACTATCATTGTTCGACGAATTGGTGACTGCGACCGCCGAGCATTTCGAGACTGAGGGGCGCTACATGGCGCAATACGCCTATCCTGAGCAAAGGGCGCATGAAAAGGAACACGCCTTGCTGGTGGACGAGGCCATGCGTTTGCGCAAGGGGCTGAGTGATGGAGGGGAGCTACTCGCATTGCAGACCATCAAAGACTGGTTGGTCCATCACATCCTGCATGCAGATACCACACTCGCGAAATATCTGATCGCACAAGGCGTTCGCTGATCTGGCGCTTTGCATTTGACAGCAGAACGCACGTTCTCTACCATGCAGTACATTCGTTCTGTATAGGTGACGCCATGACCGACTCCCATCCTTCCGCACAACGGGATGCTGAATATCTAGCCAGACTTCAGGAATACTATGCTGACTGGAAAAGTATCCCTTCTTACGCCGCGTTGTGTGATGTGTTTCGCATCGCCTCGAAATCTTGGGTAAAGGCTATTCTCGACCGCTTGGGTGAGGCGGGATTTCTTGAGCGCACGCCGGATGGTATGTGGATCCCGACCCGCGAGTTCTTTGCGCGCCCCTTGGCCGAAAGTGCAGTACCTGCCGGTATGCCGGTCACGGTCAATGCGACGCAGGGTGAGTACTACGTGCTGGACGAGATGCTGATCGAACGCCCTTCACAGACCACTCTGATCACAGTCAAGGGCGATTCGATGGTGGATGCTGGTATCCACGACGGCGATGTGGCCGTGGTGGAGAAGCGAAATCTGGCCAATGCCGGCGATATCGTGGTTGCCATCGTTGATGGAGAATTCACCCTAAAGACTTTGGATAAAGAGCGTGGAAAATTCATCCTGCGTCCGCAGAATCCCGCTTATCCGGTTATCCGCCCGCAAGGTTCGCTGGAGATATTCGGCGTGCTGGTCGGTCTCGTACGCAAATATCGCTAGTACATCCAGACTCACTACTGACAGAAGTCCGTATCTCACGTATGTTCCGTACTCAGGGGCTGGGAATGCCCCCTGAGCGAAAATGTTCGGTGGTGTATTTGTGATCACCAAGCGTGGATATCCGGTGATGGCGACTTTTCTGAGGGCTGATGATGAGGGGTGCCTGTTGAGTGTGATGTTTTCGATATGCTGGAGATGTCTAGCGGCGGCACTGCTCGGCGTCATCTTTGTATCAGAAGCAACTGCAGCCGAACCCAAACAGGTATTGCTGCTGCTTAGCGAGCAGCATGTGGCATATCAGCACTTTCGACAGGCTTTTGAGCAGAATCTACCGGCCGATGTTCGTCTGCAAGTGCGCACACTCGCGCAACAGGATGATCTGCCCAAGGCGGATATATTGGTGACTGCTGGAAGTAAGGCCTCCCAATGGGCGGCAGGTCGATGGCGCGGCGCAATGCTGGCCACCATGCTGCCCGGCAAGAGTTTCAAACAGATGCAATCGGGGAAGGTGCTGCCGCATCCCATGTCTGCACTGTTCCTCGATCAACCGCTCCCGCGTCAAGTCGCGCTACTTCGTGCGGCTTTGCCATCACTGAATAAAGTCGGCGTGTTGTATTCGTCAGGTGGAGATTTCGCCCCGCAGCCTTTGCAAGGTGAGTTGGCGAAGCAGGGGGCGCAATTAGTCATCCAAGCGGTTCAGCCGAACGACAATCTTTCCGGCAAGCTAGAGGAGTTGCTGGCACAGAGTGAAATCTTGTTGGCAGTACCTGATAGCAACATTTACAACTCGTCCACTATCAGAAATATCCTGCTCGGCAGTTATCGGCGCGGGATACCCATGGTTGGATTGTCTGCTGCCTACGTCAGTGCAGGGGCTTTGTGTGCGGTGTACTCGACCCCGGAGCAGCAAGCCGCGCAATCCGCAGCAATGGTGTCTGATTTCCTGCAGCACGGTGTCATGCCGCCTCCCCAGTTTCCGCAGTTGTACCAGATCGCATTGAACGAGGAAGTCGCGCGCTCGATGCGTTTCAATATTCGTTCGGCCGAGGCCTTGCGTATCGAAATCGATCGTGCGGGAGAGAGTCGCTAATGATAAACAGGACATACAAAATAGGCAGATATGTCGCATGGCTGACACTGCTGCCATTGATGGTGATGTCGGTGCTTCTCGAAGCAGTGTTCTTGCATGATCGTACGGCCAACATGGAGCAGAATCTGCAAGCGCGCGGAGAGTTGCTGGCGAGGCAATTGGCTGCCAGTAGCGAATATGGCGTGTTCTCATATAACCGGGACTTTCTTCGCACTTTGAGTTTGCAGGTATTGCATGAACCGGACGTGATGGCAGTGCGTATCACTGACCGTGACGGGCATGAGCTGGCAGCAGTTGGTGAGGTGGATGTGCCGCTGATGTCGTCTGAAAAAGTGCAGGGGGATGCGGCAGGGAACATATTGCTGTTCCGTCAGCCGATAACGTCGACCCAACTGGCATTGGACGATCTGGAGGATAAGCCAGCTGTAAAGCAGATCGGTAAAGTGGCAGTCGCACTGAGCTGGAAAAAGACGCGTCAAGAGCAGATCAGAATAATGTCAGTGGTGATTATCGCTACATTGATCTTTCTATTGCTCGTGCTATACGGCGTGTTTCGCGCCAGTCGCAAGTTGATCGATCCTGTCTATCGTCTAAGTGGCGCGATTCAGGCGATCGGTCGGGGCGAGTTGCATACCCGGATTCGTCAACAGGCTGATATCGCTGAACTTGGGCAGCTGAGTGAAGGCATCAATGTGATGGCTGAGCAATTGCAGCAGGAACGCGCACATTTGCAACGGCGCATAGAGGAAGCCACAGAACAGCTACGTCAGATGGCATTCTTCGATACTTTGACCGGCCTGCCCAATCGGCGTTTGCTAAGCGATCGTCTGGATCAGGTATTGGCCGCCAGCCAGCGCAGTGAACGTTATGCGGCAGTGATGTTCCTGGATCTGGATAAATTCAAGCCGCTGAATGACAAGTATGGACATAGTGTTGGCGATCTTCTGTTGATCGACGCGGCACGCCGTATAGAAAGTTGTTTACGCGCTGTGGATACGGTGGCCCGCTTTGGTGGAGATGAGTTTGTGGTGTTGCTAAACGAGCTGCATGAAGATCGTGATCAATCGGCAAGGCAGGCACAGATCGTGGCCGAGAAGATCCGCGCTACCTTGTCGCAACCCTATAGCTTGCTGTACCAGATACAGGATCAGCCTTCGCTGGTGGTCAGTCATGAGTGCACGGTGAGTATCGGCATGGTGTTGTTCCATGGTCAGCATGCCAATCATGAACAAGTATTGGCTCGGGCCGATGCGGCTATGTATCAGGCCAAGGAAAGCGGCAATGCGATCCAGTTCATGGATGAAACGCTGGGCTGATCAGGCTAGGATCTTTTCAGCCAAGGGATCATGCGGGCCAGGATGTCGTCACGCTCGATGAAATGATGTTTGAGGGCGGCACCGATATGCCCGCCAAGGACGCCGAACAGGGTGAAGTTGAGCAACTCATGCACCTGTTTCAATAGCTCCCCGAGTGCTTTGTCTTTTCCGACCAGGTCGGGCAGGGGCAGTACGCCGAACCACACGGTTTGGAAACCCTTGGCCGAGCTCATCAGCCAGCCGCTGAGCGGGATCAGGAACAGCAGGCCATACAACAGATAATGCACGCTCTCGGCCGCGATCCTCTCCCAGCGCGGCATGCGCTCCGGCAAGGCGGGAGGGCGATGCGTCACGCGCCAGTAGAGGCGCACCATCATCAGTAGGAACACGGTTACCCCTATCCATTTATGGTAACTGTATAGCTGCAGCTTGAATGGTGACAGCGGCAGGTCGTGCATGTAGATACCCAGAGGGAAGGCAGTAAAGATCAGCATGGCGATGAGCCAATGCAGAGAAATGGCGGTACGGGTGTATCGATTAGGCATGGCGACTATCCCCCGAAAATCATTCGTGGCAGGTTAGCGCTATAAAATTGATTCGGCAAGAGAACTTCTTGCGCGGAATATCGTCTCAAACACGGCTTGAAATTATGGATCGGCAGCCCCATATGCCTTGCCGAGCGGACGAGAGTCCGGATGAGAAGTAGTCCAAAATATAACGGAGAGTATCGAATGAAACGTATCTTCTTGTTCCTGGTGACCAATATTGCCGTGCTGGCGGTAATCAGCATCACTCTGCGCATCTTGGGCGTGGATCGCTGGATGGATGCTAGCGGCGGCATCAACTTCAATGCCTTGTTGGTGTTGTCTGCCGTGATCGGTTTCTCAGGCTCCATCGTATCGCTGCTGCTCTCCAAGTGGATGGCGAAGAAATCGACCGGGGCGCATGTGATCGAGAATCCGCAGGATCCGACCGAACGCTGGCTGGTGGACACCGTGCGCCGTCAGGCGCAGGCCGCCGGTATCGGCATGCCGGAAGTGGCGATCTATGATGCACCGGATGTGAACGCTTTTGCGACCGGTTGGAATCGTAACAACGCATTGGTCGCAGTGAGCACCGGCCTGCTGCACAACATGAGCCGCGACGAGGCGGAAGCCGTTATGGCGCACGAAGTGAGCCATGTGGCGAACGGCGACATGGTGACGCTGGCGCTGATTCAGGGCGTGGTGAACACCTTCGTGGTGTTCTTCGCCAAACTGTTCGGCTATTTCGTGGACCGTGTGCTACTCAAGAACGATGGGCGTGATGGTCCCGGCATCGGCATGTTCGTGGCCGAGATCGCGGCCCAGATCGTGCTGGGCATCTTAGCCAGCACGATCGTGATGTGGTTCTCGCGCCAGCGCGAATTCCGCGCCGACGCTGGTGGCGCTAGTCTGGCGGGTCGTCAAAAGATGATCGCCGCCCTAGAGCGACTGAAGTCCAACCACGAGCAGGCTGCCGCCTTACCGGAGAATATGTCAGCCATGGCGATCTCCAGCGGGGGTGGTTTCTCGCGCCTGTTCATGACGCACCCTCCACTGGATGAGCGTATCGAGGCTTTACGTTCTGGGCTGTAAAAACGCGGGATGATGAATAAAAAACGGCGGGACAACCCGCCGTTTTTTATTCATCATCGAAATCTTCATATTTTTGCCGTGGCGGATCGCCGTCGTAGACCAGACTGCGCCGACGCATCAGATAGGCATCGCGTAATGAGCTGTAGCGGTCGATAGTGGCGTTCTCTAGGATCTTCTCGTTATCCAGCAGGCTGGCGCGGGCGACGATACCCTCCACCACGTAAGCGGAGTTCCGAGTGGGTATATGCTGGGTCGTGCCGATGACGCTGACGAAACTGTCCGCATAGCGTCCCGCACCATCACGCACGGAGCTTGGTCCCAGTACCGGGATGACCACATAGGGGCCGCTTGGGGCACCCCAGTAACCCAGCGTCTGGCCGAAATCCTCATTGTGTTTGGGCAGTCTTGTCGTCACCTCTATCAGGCCAAATATGCCGAAGGTGGTGTTGAACAATACGCGGCTGCCATCACTGGCGGCCTGCTTGAATTTGAGCTGTAATAGATCATTGCAGGTGACAGTCACATCATCCAGATTGGAGAAGAAATTCTGTGTTGCCATCTTGCCCAACTGCGGCATGTATTTGACGTAACCCTGCGCGACCGGCTTCAGTATCGCTTTATCCAATGCATCGTTGAAGCTGTAGGCCATGCGGTTGTAGGACTCGAACGGATCCTTCTCCTGTGTGTAGCGACTCAGATGGGTCGTGCTGCAAGCGCTGAAGAGCAGGCATGAAAGCAGCAAGGCAGACCGTGTTGTAGCCAGGGAGAGAGGTTCAAGCTTCATCATGGGGTGAATTATAAGCATTTTCTGATGCAGCCAACATCTGCGCACGCGATGATGGTGTCTCTAGGCTGATGCGTCCAATGGCACCACTGCGATAATCTTGTAGCAGTGTGATGGCTGCTTTCTCCAGATCGAATTCCTGTCCCTTGATGCGATAGCCGCGTTTGCGGGCGATGGTCTCGATGAGCGCTACGCCATCCAGCCCTTGCATAGGCGACTTGTAGCGCTGTTCAAGCAAAACGGGGTAGTGGGCGGTCAGCAAGTCGCCAAGGTAGCTCGCGACTTCGCTTTCATCATAAGCATTGCGGCCGATCAGATTGCTGGCGGCGAGTAGTATGCCGTCGCTCTCGTGTTCGATCTTGGGCCACATCATGCCCGGGGTGTCCGTCAGCTGCATGGTGTCGCTGAGGTCGAAGTGTTGCAGGTTCTTGGTTATCGCGGGTTCATCACCCACCGCCGCTGTGCGGCGTTTGAGCAGGGCATTGATGAAGGTGGATTTGCCCACGTTGGGGATGCCCATCACCATCATGCGCAAGGGCTTGATGGTGGTGCCGCGATGCGGTGCCAATGGCAGGCAGAGTTTGGGTATCTTCGCCGCTTCGCCAAGCTTCTTGCAGGACAAAGCAATCGCTTTTACGTTTTTCTGGCTGTTGAAATAGTCCAGCCATGCCTTGGTCACAACCGGATCGGCCAGATCGGCCTTGTTCAAGACCTTGAGGCAGGGGCGCTGCCGGTGTTCGCGCATCTCGCGCAGCATCGGATTGCTGCAGGCCTCGGGCACGCGCGCATCCAGCACCTCGATGACGACATCGATGCGCTCCATGGTCTCGGTCGCTTTTTTCTTCGCCGAGGTCATGTGTCCGGGGAACCATTGAATCGCCATACTGGGAGTCGGGAGTTGTGATGAGGCGCGCATTCTAACCGTTTGACGCTGACTGCTCACACTTCCATAATCGGCCATCACACATCGAGGCATCGACATGACCGCTATCCGCCAACAGGATTTCATCGAAAGCATCGCCGACGCGTTGCAATTCATCTCCTATTACCACCCGCAGGACTACGTGCAATCGTTGGCCGAAGCCTACCGGCGCGAAGAATCGCTCGCCGCCAAGGATGCGATGGCGCAGATCCTGACCAACTCGCGCATGTGTGCCGTGGGTAAGCGTCCAATCTGTCAGGACACGGGCATCGTGGTTGCCTTCGTGAAGGTGGGTATGGATGTGCGCTGGCAAGACGCGACCATGAGTGTCACCGAGATGGTGAACGAGGGCGTGCGCCGTGCCTATCTTGAGCCGGACAATGTGTTGCGTGCTTCCATCGTGGCCGACCCGGCCGGGCGGCGCAAGAATACGGGCGACAACACGCCCGCCGTGGTGCATTTCGAGTTGGTGCCGGGCGATACGATAGAAGTGGATGTTGCGGCCAAAGGCGGTGGTTCCGAGAACAAGTCGCGCTTCGCCATGCTCAATCCCAGTGACGACGTCGCGGAATGGGTGCTCAGCCAGTTACCTGGCATGGGCGCAGGCTGGTGTCCACCGGGACAGCTTGGCATCGGCATCGGCGGCACGGCAGAGAAGGCGATGTTGCTTGCGAAAGAGGCGTTGATGCAGCCCATCGACATGACCGAACTCAAGGCGCGCGGGGCGCAGAACCGTATCGAGGAATTGCGCATCGAACTGTATGACAAGGTGAACGCATTGGGCATCGGGGCGCAGGGGCTGGGTGGGCTGACCACCGTGCTGGACGTGAAGATACTGGATTACCCGACGCATGCGGCTTCCAAACCTGTGGCGCTGATCCCGAACTGTGCGGCGACGCGTCATGTGCATTTCTCGCTGGATGGTAGCGGATCGGCAAGTTTTGAGGCACCCAAACTGGAAGATTACCCCGATGTACATTGGGCGCCATCGCCGGAGTCGCGCCGTGTGGATCTGGATACGGTGACGCCGGCGGACATCGCCCAATGGCAACCGGGTGAGACCTTGTTGTTGAGCGGAAAACTGCTGACCGGACGCGATGCGGCGCACAAGCGCATGGTGGATATGTTGGCCAAAGGCGAGCCGCTTCCGGTGGATTTCAAGGGTCGATTCATTTACTATGTCGGCCCGGTCGATCCGGTGCGCGACGAAGTGGTCGGGCCCGCCGGACCGACGACGGCGACACGCATGGACAAGTTCACCGAGACCATGTTGGCGCAGACCGGTTTGATCGGCATGATCGGCAAGGCGGAGCGCGGCAAGGTCGGTCTGGAAGCGATCAAGAAACACGCAGCGGTCTATCTGATGGCAGTTGGCGGCGCGGCCTATCTGGTGGCGCAGGCGATCAAGCACGCGAAAGTGGTGGCCTTCGCCGATCTTGGCATGGAAGCCATCTACGAGTTCGAGGTGCAGGACATGCCGGTGACTGTAGCGGTCGATACGCAAGGCCGTGCAGTGCACGAGATCGGGCCGGCGGAATGGAAGCAAAGGATCGGGATGATCCCGGTCAAGCAGGTATAGTTTTCGAGGCTTCGCAGTTGTTGCGAGGTTTCAATGGTTTGGCGGGTCTCCCCGCATTGCGGCGCAGTGAATCTGGTCAGGTCCGGAAGGAAGCAGCCACAGCTGATGTCTGTAAGTGCCGGGGGTAAGGCTCGCCTCCTTATGTTCGAGGGTGTCACACTCGATGTGGTTAACAGTTGGGCGAGAGGCGATATGTCGGCGACTTCGGTATTAGCACGCAAATGGCGTCCCAGGAACTTCGCCCAATTGGCCGGGCAGGAGCACGTGGTGCAGGCGCTGAGCAACGCGCTGCTGCAGAACCGTCTGCATCATGCCTATCTGTTCACCGGCACGCGCGGCGTGGGCAAGACCACCATCGCTCGCATCTTCGCCAAATCCCTGAATTGTGAATCCGGCGTCACCGCCGAGCCATGCGGTGTATGCAGTGCCTGCAAGGAGATCGATAGCGGGCGTTTCGTCGATCTGATTGAGCTGGATGCTGCATCCAACACCCAGGTCGACAATATGCGCGAGCTGCTGGAAAGTGCGCTGTATGCGCCGACCAGCGGCCGTTTCAAGGTCTACATCATCGACGAAGTGCACATGCTGTCGAAGTCAGCTTTCAACGCCATGTTGAAGACGCTGGAAGAGCCGCCTGCGCATGTGAAGTTCATCCTCGCCACCACCGATCCACAGAAGATTCCGGTCACTGTACTGTCGCGCTGCCTGCAATTCAATCTTAAGCAGATGCCGCCTGCACTGATCGTGTCGCATCTGCAATATGTGTTGGGGCAGGAAGGTATCCCGTTTGAGAACGGCGCATTGAATCTGGTGGCGCGCGCCGCGCAGGGCAGTATGCGCGACGCGCTGAGCCTGATGGATCAGGCCATCGCCTATTCATCCGGCAAGGTGGACGAGGCGCTGGTACGCACCATGCTGGGCGCGATCGATCAGGGTTATCTGTTCGATCTGATGCAAACCCTGCGTGCGGGTGATGGCCCTGGCTTGCTGCGCATCGCTGACGATATGTCGATGCGCAGTATTGCGTTCGAGGCTGCCTTGCAGGATATGGCGACTTTGCTGCATCGCATCGCTTTGGCGCAGACCATCCCGCAAGCCATTCCTGATGACGAGCCGGAGCGCGTGCGTTTGATGGAGCTGGCGCAGCAGTTCACACCTGAAGAGATACAACTGAATTATCAGATCGCCATCCACGGGCGGAATGAGATCGAACTGGCACCGGACGAATACGCTGGATTTACCATGACTTTGCTGCGTATGCTGGCATTTGCGCCGCAGGCTGCAGGTAATAGCACAAGTGTCCAGCAAGCGGCCCCGCGCGGCGCACCGGCTGCAGGCGCACCGCGGGCTGTAGCGGAAGCAGCGCCGGCAGCAAGCGTTGCTCAAGAGAGGGCGCCAGCCCCTGCTAAGCCCGTAGCTGCGCCTGTGATGTCGGTCGGTGCCGATCTAGATTGGAATGCCTTGCTGGCCCAGCTCAATCTGTCGGGTATGGCGCTGCAGTTGGCCAAGAACAGCTTGTTGGCCAGTTTCACTGAGGGGCGGGTGCAGCTGCATCTGCCGCCGCAGCATAAGCATCTGCAGAGCAACAAGATCGCCCACGAGAAACTGCAGGCTGCGCTGAGTGAGTATTTCGCGCGCCCGGTCAGGCTGGAGGTCGAGTTGAGTGCGACGAACGAGGTGACGACCCCTGCGGTGGTCGAGCAGCAAGATAAACAGAACCGTCAGCAGCAGGCTGAAGACGCGATTCGGCAGGATGCATTCGTGCGCGATGCGCAGACGATGCTGGGCGCACAATTGATAGAAGGGTCGATCAGACCCGTTTAACTGGAGGAAGTTGGAGATGATGAAGGGCGGATTGGCCGGGCTGATGAAGCAGGCGCAACAGATGCAGGCGAACATGAAGAAGGCACAAGATGAACTGGCCACCGTCGAGGTGGAAGGTCAGTCCGGCTCCGGCATGGTCAAAGTGACCATGACCTGCGCGCATGAACTGCGCCGTGTGACGCTGGACGACAGCGTGATGGACGACAAGGAGATGCTGGAAGACCTGATCGTTGCCGCAGTCAATGACGCCAACAAAAAGGCGGCTCAGACGACCGAACAGCGCATGAGCGGCTTCACGGCCAAACTGCCTCCAGGCATGAGCTTGCCGTTCTAAATGAAGACACCTTCCAGTCTGGAAGATTTGATCGCTGCCTTGCGTTGCTTGCCCGGTGTGGGCCCGAAGTCAGCGCAACGTATGGCGTATCACCTGTTGCAGCGCGACCGAACAGGTGCGATGCATCTTGCCCATGCTCTCGGCCATGCGGTCGAGAGCGTCAAACATTGCAGCAAATGCAACAATTTTTCCGAGCAAGATATCTGTTCCATGTGCAGTTCTGCGCAACGGGAGGGAGATCTGTTGTGTGTGGTGGAGATGCCGGCCGACCTGCTGATGATGGAGCAGGCGCAATGTTATCGAGGTATGTATTTCGTATTGATGGGGCGCTTGTCGCCGCTGGATGGCGTGGGCGCGCGCGAATTGCCTCTGGAACGCTTGGTTAAGCGCGCGCAAGAGCTGGAATGCGAAGTCATCTTGGCGACCAATTTCACGGTTGAAGGTGAAGCGACAGCGCACTATTTGGCGACTTTGCTGAGTGCACAAGGAATCAAAGTGTCGCGTATCGCACGAGGTTTGCCGGTAGGCGGCGAACTGGAGCATGTGGATAGCGGCACACTGGCGCAAGCCGTATTCGAGAGGCGAGAGATAGCAGTATGAGTGAGCAGGGTGAACGGTTGCAGAAGGTGCTGGCGCAGGCCGGAGTGGGTTCTCGTCGCGAGATGGAAGCGTGGATTTCTGCTGGGCGCATTACGGTGAACGGAATCGTGGCGACCTTGGGTGTGCGTATCGCGGAGGGGGATCGTGTGCAGGTGGATGGTCGCAATATCCGCTTGAAGCTGGAGGCTGAGCCGCAATTGCCGCGCGTGCTGCTCTATCACAAGCAGGAAGGTGAGATCGTCAGTCGGGATGATCCAGATGGCAGGGCCAATGTATTTGATGAGTTACCGCGATTGCGCGGTCAGAAGTGGATCGCCATCGGGCGTCTGGATTTCAATACCAGTGGCTTGCTGATCTTCACGACTTCGGGAGAATTGGCGAACCGTTTGATGCACCCGCGTTTTGAAGTCGAGCGTGAGTATGCAGTGCGCGTACAGGGTGAGATGTCGCCGGACCAGATGAAACAGATGGTCAGCAAGGGTATTGAATTGGAAGATGGCTTTGTTAAGTTCGATAAACTGAGCGACGAAGGCGGGGAAGGTTTCAATCACTGGTACCGCATCGTGATCAAGGAGGGGCGCAATCGCGAGGTGCGTCGCACCTTCGAGGCCTTGGGCCTGCCGGTCAGTCGTTTGATGCGCGTCAGGTTCGGTATCGTCAATCTGCCGCCCCGTATCAAGCGTGGCATGATGGCGGAGCTGGGGGAGGGTGAGGTAAGGGCCATTATGGAGTGGGTCGACCTACCAGTCCCCGCGCCGCGGCAACAGCGCCCAGATGTGCGGCCAAGTAAGATGACCCGGGCCAAGGTGCGGAAAAATTGAACTGGCGGTAAAGCACTAGTGTCGTTAGAATCCGGCAGGTTATTTTGGGCGGTCTCTGCGGTTTTCGTAGATAAAACGCGAATGACAGATAGGACACATGGAACAAAGAGGTAATAAAACCATCGTTTGCTCGGTCTTTTTCCTGGATATCGTCGAATATTCGAAGAAGTCCGTGTCAGGCCAGATATCACTGAAGGAGCGTTTCAACGCCTTCCTGTCCATCGCTATTCGTGATGTTCCGGTGGCAGATCGCATCATTCTTGATACAGGCGATGGTGCTGCGATCAGTTTTCTGGGTGATATCGAGGACGCCTTGCAGGCTGCGCTGAGTGTTCGCAGCAGTTTGCTGGGTGAAGGTGTGCGTATGGAGCCGCCCTTGCTGGTGCGCATGGGCGTCAATCTTGGGCCTGTGCGTTTGGTGAAGGATATCAACGACCAGCCCAACATCGTAGGTGATGGAATCAATGTGGCGCAGCGCGTGATGGGCTTTGCCGATCCCGGGCAGATACTGGTGTCGCGCTCTTACTACGATGCGGTATCTCGCTTGTCGCAGGAATATGCCGGTATGTTCCATTATCAGGGTTCTCGCACCGACAAGCATGTGCGTGAACATGAGGTTTATGCCATCGGTTATCCGGGTGATTTCACGACGACGCAGCGCAGCGTGGAGATCGAGGATGAGATTGAACATGCAGAAGGTGTAAAAAAAATCGTCGCGTTATCCAAGCGCTACTGGTATGAGTTTTTGCGCCAGGCTGCCGGGTACGAGCGACATGCAGTGGCGGTATTCAAACGTGCGACCAAGCAGCAACGCGCAGTGTTTGCCGGGGTGGCGGCATTGGTGTTGGCGACTTCGGTGTTGGCTGTATATAAACTTGCTCATCGCAGTGAACCTGAGCCGGAAAAGGCGGTCATAGCAGCCGTTGAAAAGACGGAGCCAGCGAAACAGATTCTTCAAACGCCTCCTGCGCCCGCACCCGCGCCTAAGGTCGTAATAAAACCACCGGTTGAGAAAAAGATTCAAGGGGTGAAGGAAAGCGCGCGTATCCGGACGCTTGAAGATACGACAGGCGGTCCGGCTGTAATCAGCCTAGCGATCCTGCCTTGGGGTGAGATTTATCTGGATGGTAAGAAACAAGGCGTGAGTCCGCCATTGATGGAGCTTCAGGTAGTGGCTGGGCGGCATACGCTGGAAATCAGAAATTCGACATTCCCGGTACACAAGCAAGTCATAAGGGTAAAGCCGGGCGCGAACATAAAAATCAGGCACAGTTTTCAGTAGCCTGATCGAATAGGAGAGTTGAAGGATGTTACGTTGGATCGTTGCGGGCTTGGGTTCGCTGGCGCTTGTCGGCTGCGGATCGGTGGTCGGGACCTGCGAAGATGGCAGTGGCGGCATTCGCCTGTTCGGGGATAGTGTTGCCAAGCGGTATCTGGCTAAAGGCATCAGCGAGTACGAGACTGGCAACTACGTCAATGCCAAAACCGCGTTGCAAGGCGTATTGGAAAACCAGTACGCCACACGATACGAGACATTATGGGCAAACAAATATCTGGCTTTCATTTATTGTGTTTCTGGAGATCAGAAACTATGCAGGGATCACTTCAGAAATGTGCTCAAAGTCAATCCAGATTTCGAGTTGTCAGCTGCCGAAGCGGGGCATCCACTATGGGGGCCAGTATTCCGCAGCGTGAAGGGCGCAGGCTCGAAGTAATTATCCGGGGCCAGTACGCGACATGATCAGCCAACTCGGTCGTTATGAAGTCACCAGCGAGCTAGGTCAAGGGGCGATGGGAGTCGTCTATAAGGCCAGAGATCCATTGATCGATCGCGAGGTGGCGATCAAGACCATCAATCTAAGTTTGGCCTTGGAAGAGCGCGAGGAATATGAGGCGCGCTTCTATCAGGAGGCCAAGGCAGCCGGTCGACTGAGCCATCCAAATATCGTCACCATTTACGATGTGGGTCGAACTGGCGACATCGCTTATATCGCCATGGAATATCTGCATGGCCGCGAGTTGCGTGATGTCCTAAATGAAAACAAGACATTGCCCGTCTCGCAGGTGCTGGACGTCATCATTCAGGTGGCGCAGGGGCTGGCCTATGCCCATGAACATGAGATCGTACATCGCGATGTGAAACCGTCAAATGTGATGGTTGTGCGTGACGGGCACGTAAAGATCACCGATTTTGGTATTGCGCGCATGGCCTCTGCCGCGGTGCGCACCCAGACCGGTATGGTGCTGGGTTCGCCTAAATATATGTCGCCAGAGCAGGTGCTGGGAAAGGTAACCGATCAGCGTTCGGATATCTTCTCTTTGGGTGTGATGCTGTATGAGATGTTGACCGGGCAAGTGCCGTTCATCGGCGAGAACGTCAATGCCATCATGTACCAGACACTGAACGCCATTCCCGCGCCGCCCAGTAATGCCAACTCGGCTGTGCCGGAGATGCTGAACTATATCGTCGCCAAGGCGCTGGCAAAGGATCTGGATGCACGTTATCAGAATGCAAACGAGTTGGTGAACGATTTGCGCGCTTGTCGTGAAGCATTGCCGCGCGAAACCGATGTAGTGCAAGCAGCCAAGCGCTCTACAACAATCACGCGCTCAACTGGTGATGATGATTCCAAATCGGTGGTAGCACTGGGCCTATCATCGTCCTTTGATTCCAATGAGGCGACTTTGCGTTTGGCGGCGATGACAGCGAGTAAGGAAGAAGTGGAGGAGCTGTCGAAAACGCTTCGTACCGAGCGACCCAGTCTGACTGAGATCAATCGAGCTGCACCAAAGCACGGTGGCAATTTGCATTCTGCGCGCAATAGAGCCGAGGGGCCTACAAAAGGCGGCGGTTACATGCTACTGGTCATTGTCATATTGATCGTAGTCGGTTTGTTTTCTGCGCTTATCTTCTAAGCCTTCATTGTTAGATGGGCACTCAAGTCCGGGTCAAGCTGCGCGCTTCTAGGGCATATCTTGTTCTGTTGCTTGTCCTAGCTCTCATATTGTCCCTGGCAATATTTTATTTGCCGCTCGAAAATGTCTGGCGTTGGTTTGGATATCTTGGCCTGCTAGCCAGTGTGGCTTGGCTGTTAAGGCGAGATGTCGCTTTGCAGTCAGGACGTTCCTGCACTTCACTTGTATATGGTAAAGACCGTCAGCTCTTATTAGAACAACGCGATGGGGTGAAAATATCAGGCGTGGTGTGTTCCGATACACTGGTTGCTCCCTGGCTGATATTGCTCAATACGGCTTCGGTAAGTCACGGGAAGCGAAGTTTGTTGTTATTTTCGGATGCTATGACTGGTGAGGACTATCGCCGCTTGCGCGTATTGCTGCGTAATTCGGAATGGCCTCAATCTTGAGGGCGCAATATTGTCGGTAGCGCTTCAGGGGCGGTCAGAGGGAAATCCTTGCTGTAGTGAAGGCCGCGACTCTCGTGACGTGCCAGCGCACTTTGCACAATAAGATCGGCTGTCTCGACTAGGTTGCGCAGTTCCAGCAGGTCGGATGTCACATGAAAATTTCGATAATACTCATTGATCTCTTCATGAAGTAGTTTGATGCGGTGTTGTGCACGCTGCAATCTCTTTGTTGTGCGTACGATGCCAACATAATCCCACATGAATCGCCTTAATTCATCCCAGTTATGGGAAACCACTACCAGCTCGTCCGCATCAGTGACACGGCTTTCATCCCAATCGGGCAATGGTTCTGGATGGCTCGTTGCTTTGGATAGGATGTCTTGCGCAGCAGCATCGGCGAACACCAGGCATTCCAGCAATGAGTTGCTGGCGAGGCGGTTTGCGCCATGCAAGCCGGTATGCGCGGTCTCGCCGATGGCATATAGGTCGTCGATATCGGTGCGCGCCGCCAAATCAGTGATCAAGCCGCCGCAGGTGAAGTGCATCGCCGGCACCACGGGTATGGGCTGGCGTGCGATGTCTATGCCCAGCGACAAGCAGCGTGCATGAATCGTGGGGAAGTGCTCGCGTAGAAAGGCTTCGGACTGATGGGTGATATCCAGATAGACGCAGTCCAAGCCTCCCTTCTTCATCTCATAGTCGATGGCGCGTGCGACGACATCGCGCGGCGCCAGTTCTGCGCGCTCATCATGCCAGGGCATGAAACGCGTGCCGTCAGGTAATCTGAGAATGCCGCCTTCCCCGCGCACCGCTTCGCTGATGAGGAAGGATTTTGCATGCGGGTGGTACAGGCATGTCGGATGGAATTGCATGAATTCCATGTTCGCCACTCGGCAACCGGCGCGCCAGCCCATGGCGATACCGTCGCCTGTCGCGGTATCCGGATTGGTGGTGTAGAGATAGACCTTTCCTGCGCCGCCGGTCGCTAACACGGTGTGATCTGCAGAGATGGTGACGATATCGTCGCTGAGAGTGTCCAGCACATAGGCTCCGAAACAACGCTGAGGCGACATGCCGATTTTGCGGCCGGTGATCAGATCGACAGCGATATGTTGTTCCAGAACCGTTACATTCGGATGGGCATGTACTTTGTCGGCAAGTGTCTGTTGGACAGCCTTTCCTGTCGCATCGGCAGCATGAATGATGCGTCGTTTGCTGTGCCCGCCCTCACGGGTGAGGTGGAAATCTTGACTTGAATTGTCTTCTTTCGAAAATGGCACGCCTTGCTCAATTAGCCAATGGACGGCGGCAGTCCCGCGTTCAACCACGAAACGTGTGGTCTCTGGATCGCACAACCCAGCACCCGCCGTCAGCGTGTCGTGAATATGCTCGTCGTGACTATCGTCCGGGCTTTGTACGGCGGCGATGCCGCCTTGAGCCCAAGCGCTGGCACCATCCAGTAACGAGCGTTTGGTGACGATGGCAACCTTTTGCCGGTCTGCCAGCTTCAAGGCCAGCGTCAAGCCAGCCAAGCCGCTACCGATGATCAGAGTATCAAAGCGCAACACTATGGGAAAAATGCGAAGGAATCATTGAGCAGACTATAGCAAAACTTGTGAAGAAAACGTGGAAATGAACTTATTTCAACTAGGGCTGTCAATTGGCGCGTTACGGGCAAGGCTGACGATGAGCACCCGTCCGGTTATACTCTCGCGCCGCGCATCGTGGCGCAATCAATATAAAACCGGGAAACGGAATGGGTGACAGGGAGGTCGATCAACAGCTGGTGGAACGCGCGCAAGGCGGCGACAAGCACGCGTTCGAGTTGCTGGTGGCCAAGTATCAACGCCGTTTGGGGCGTTTGATTTCGCGTTTTGTTCGGAATCCGGGCGAAGCCGAAGATGTCACACAGGAAGCTTTCATCAAAGCCTACCGTGCATTACCTGCATTTCGAGGGGACAGTGCGTTCTATACATGGTTGTATCGGATCGGGATCAATACAGCGAAGAACCACTTGTTATCGCAGGGACGCAGGGCGCCGACCAGTACGGCAATGGATGCCGAAGAGGCTGAGGCATTTGAGGATGCCTCGTTGTTGCATGAGGTATCGACGCCCGAAAATGAGTTGATGAGTAAACAAGTGGTCGAGGTAGTGAACTCTTCCCTGCAACAATTGCCTGAGGATTTGCGCACAGCTTTGACGCTGCGCGAGATAGAGGGCCTGAGTTATGAAGAGATCGCGTCAGTGATGAATTGTCCGATCGGTACGGTAAGGTCGCGCATCTTCCGTGCACGAGAGGTGGTGGCAACGAATTTGCGTCCGTTGCTGGGTACTAGCGAAGACAAGAGGTGGTGAGCATGAAGCAGGAAATTTCAGTGCTGATGGATGGTGAGATGTTCGAGGATGAGGCGGACGTGCTGCTTGATAAATTGAAACGACATCCTGAAACAGACCGAGAATGGGCGTCCTATCACCTGATCGGAGATGCACTACGTCAGCCTGACCACGTTACCAATGACTTCATGGCAGCCTTCCATGATCGCTTGCAAGCCGAACCGACTATCTTGGCTCCACGCCGCCGCCAGCAGCAACGTATCAAACAGTACGCATTGTCAGCAGCAGCTTCGGTCATGGCGCTAGCATTGGTGGCGTGGCTGTCTATGCAGGTCGGGCAGGAACCTGCGCCGCAGATGGCCAGCATGCAGCAACAGAATATGGTGCGACCGGTGGCATTTCATGCAAGCGATTATCTGATGGCCCATCAAGAGTTTTCTCCTAGTGCCGATGTGCAGGGTGCTGCCGTCTACATCCATTCGGTGGCGGCAAAATAGTGCGTATTCAGATCGCAAAAGCGGGGATGTTGTTTGCTTTGCTGCCACTTTGGGTGGCTGTATCGCAGGCAGATCCTTTGCTGGATGATGCAGACTGGCTGCGTACCATGGCATTTGCTGCACACGAGACCAACTATAGTGGTGTGTTCGTCTATCAGGCTGGAGGGCGTGTCGAGACATCGCGCATCACGCATGTGATCAACGAACACGGTGAACATGAGCGTCTGCAGGGATTGGATGGTCAGAGGCGTGAAGTGATACGCAACAACGATCAAGTCTGGCTGCAATTGGGAGACAAGAAGGTCCATTTCGAACAGCAACGTCCGCGCCGCGCATTCCCCGCGCTCCTTCCTGAGCAGATCCAGAGTCTGAAAGAGAACTATATCGTCACGCAACAGGAAGAGGATCGCGTTGCTGACTATCATGCGCACACCCTGTTGCTTCAACCCAAAGATACATTACGCTATACAAGGAAGATGTGGGCGCACAGTGAATCTGGCCTGTTGTTGAAAGCGGCTGTGCTGGACGAGCGAGGCAAAGTGATCGAGCAATATGCATTTACGCAATTACAGATCGGCGGCAATATCGAATGCAAATGGGCTGTGCCTTCAGCTGAAGATACTGCGCGCTTGGCACGGCGCAAGCATCTGTCACCGCTGCCGAACAATAATCTGGCGAATGTGAACAGTGGCTGGCAGGTGGATGGCATCCCTCCCGGATTCAAGAAGATCCTTGAAATGAGCCGCAACATGCGCGACAAGAAGTTCCCTGTCGTGCACATCGTCTATTCTGATGGTCTGGCGGCTTTGTCGGTGTTTGTCGAAAGTGCCACGGATGCCGCCGGATATCGAGCCGGCCTGAAGAGTCAAGGGGCGGTGCATATCTACAATAGGTTGATCGGGGATCATCTGGTGACCGTGGTGGGTGAGCTTCCTCCACGTGCTGTCATTCAGGTCGCTGATTCAGTGCGGTATGCGGGTGAGCCAAATGAATGAGATGCGCGCCATCGTGCTGAGCTTGCATGGCAGTGAGGCAGAGATCGCGCCAGTCGGCGGCAACGGATGCGGACATTGCGCCAGCGGTAATGGTTGCGGAAGCGGTAAGTTGTCGCAGCTTTTTTGCAGTAATAAGCAGCGCTCCTTCAAGGTAAGCAATGCCATCAGCGCGCAAGTAGGTGATGAAGTGAATGTGGGTTTGCCGGATGGTGTCTTGTTGCGCAATTCGTTGCTCATGTATGTATTGCCACTGGCTTTTATGCTGGGCGCATCCTTGGCAGCTGCGGGTATCTTTGCAGAGGCTAGCGATATCGCCGCCTTGCTGGGGGCGGTAGCGGGATTGGGAGCAGGATTCCTCATGGTGCGGCAATTGACGAAGCGCTCAGGTATGCAAGCGGTGGTGCGCTCAGTAGTGAATGCCGCGGGTTCCTGAATAATTTCTGACAGGAGGTCTGGATGTTTAAACGATCACTCGCGCTATTGTTCGGCATACTGCTGGTTGGCAATGTGGCCGCCAAAGACTTGCCGGACTTCACAGAACTGGTTGAAAAGCAGGGCGCTGCTGTCGTGAACGTAAGCACCACACAGACTATCACCGCGCAACAAATGCTTCCCAGCTTGCCCAATCTGCCGGAGAACGACCCCTTCTATGAGTTTTTCCGGCGCTTTGCGCCACAAGTCCCGCGCCAACAGGAATCTCAATCTCTGGGATCCGGCTTCATCATCAGTGCGGATGGTTATATTCTGACCAATGCGCATGTGGTGGATCGCGCAGACAAGATCACTGTGCGCCTGACCGACAAGCGTGAATTCAAGGCTCAGGTTGTAGGGGCGGACAAACGCACGGATGTGGCCTTGCTCAAGATCGAGGCGAATGGTTTGCCTACAGTTGAGTTGGGTAAGCCGGACCTGCTGAAAGTGGGGGAATGGGTGCTGGCGATCGGTTCGCCGTTCGGTTTTGACAGCAGTGTGACCGCAGGCATCGTCAGTGCCAAGGAGCGCGCTCTCCCGCAGGAAAACTTCGTGCCTTTCATTCAGACCGATGTCGCGATCAATCCCGGTAATTCGGGTGGGCCGCTATTCAACATGAAGGGTGAAGTGGTCGGTATCAATTCACAGATTTACAGCCGTTCCGGTGGCTATATGGGGCTGTCATTCTCTATACCTATCGATGTGGCAATGGATGTGGTGAATCAGTTGCGTACTACTGGCAAGGTCACGCGAGGTCGTATCGGCGTGACCATTCAAGAAGTGACGCGAGAATTGGCCGAATCCTTCGGCTTGAAGAAAGCTGCGGGCGCCCTGATCTCCGGTGTTGAGCGTGGCGGGCCGGCTGACAAAGCCGGCGTGCGCGCGAGTGATGTGATACTGAAATTCGGTGGGAAACAAGTGGAGAGTTCTTCCGATCTGCCGCGCATCGTGGCCGCTACCCAGCCCGGAAGCAAAGTACCAGTTCTGCTCTGGCGCAAAGGTAATACGCTGGAAGTTTCCTTGATCGTGGGCGAGATACAGGACCCGAACGAGAAATTGGCGGAGCAGGTCAATCCTGCCGATGCGCAAACGCAGAGTGTGTTGCGTCTGGGCTTGAGCGTGAAAGAACTCACGAGTGAGCAAAAGGCGGAATTGCAGGTGGAAGGCGGTTTGCTGGTGGTCGATGCCAAAGGTGCTTCGGCACGGATCGAATTGCAACGCGGCGATGTGATCCTTGCCATCGGCAATATCGAGATACATACTGTGGCGCAATTCAATGGGATTTTGAAACAAGTGCCGCCGGGACGCAGCATCGCGCTATTGGTGCGTCGCAACGACGGTACCGTCTATATTCCGGTCCGGCTGGACGAAAAATAAGCTGCTGTACGGCAGTGCCCGTCAAAATCGGCTAGAATGCGCGCCCTGCGCAACTACCGAATTTGACGGGATTTTTATTTCAAACCTCATGCAACATATCCGTAACTTCTCCATCATCGCCCATATTGATCACGGCAAATCCACGCTCGCGGATCGCATCATCCATCTCTGTGGAGGCTTGGCCACGCGCGAGATGGAGGCCCAAGTACTGGACTCGATGGATATCGAGCGTGAGCGTGGCATCACCATCAAGGCGCAGACCGCAGCCTTGAGCTACAAGGCGCGTGATGGTCAAGTGTACAACCTGAACCTGATCGACACGCCGGGGCATGTGGACTTCTCCTATGAAGTATCACGCTCGCTCTCGGCATGTGAGGGTGCGCTGCTGGTGGTGGATGCCTCGCAAGGCGTCGAAGCGCAGACCGTGGCCAACTGCTACACAGCCCTTGATCTGGGCGTGGAGGTGGTGCCGGTGCTGAACAAGATCGATCTGCCCTCCGCCAATCCCGAGAATGCCATCGCCGAGATCGAAGATGTGATCGGTATCGATGCGCAGGAGGCGGTGCATTGCTCGGCCAAAACAGGGTTGGGCGTAGAGGACGTGCTTGAATCCTTGATCGTCAAGGTTCCTCCGCCCAAAGGCGATCCAGCCGCGCCTTTGCAGGCGCTGATCGTTGACTCGTGGTTCGACAACTATGTCGGCGTGGTGATGCTGGTGCGCATCATCAACGGTACGCTCCGGCGCAAAGAGAAGATCCTGTTCATGGCGAACGGTGCGCAGCACCTGACTGAGCACATTGGTGTATTCACACCAAAATCAGTGAACAGAGACACGTTGAGTGCTGGCCAGGTAGGTTTCATCATTGCCGGCATCAAGGAGTTGAAGGATGCCAAGGTCGGGGATACCGTTACGCATGTACAGAGACCCGCTGCTGCGGCTTTGCCGGGCTTCAAGGAGATACAGCCGCAGGTGTTCGCCGGATTGTTCCCGGTGGAATCGAACCAGTACGAGGCGCTGCGCGACTCGCTGGAAAAGCTGAAACTGAACGATTCCGCGCTGCAATACGAACCGGAAGTCTCGCAGGCGCTGGGCTTTGGCTTCCGCTGCGGCTTCCTCGGTCTGTTGCACATGGAGATCGTGCAGGAACGTCTCGAACGCGAGTTCGACATGGATCTGATCACGACTGCGCCGACCGTGATTTATGAAGTAGTGCAGCGCGATGGCACTGTGATCATGGTAGACAATCCATCCAAGTTGCCCGATCTGTCCAAGGTCGAAGAGATCCGCGAGCCCATCGTTGACGTCAATCTGTACATGCCGCAGGAATATGTGGGCGCGGTCATCACCCTGTGTACGCAAAAGCGCGGTTTACAGATCGATATGACCTATCACGGCAAGCAGGTGTTGCTGAAATACGAGATGCCGATGGGGGAGATCGTGCTGGATTTCTTCGACAAGCTGAAATCGGTATCGCGCGGCTATGCCTCGATGGACTACGAGTTCAAGGAATACCGTCCGGCGGATGTGGTGAAGGTGGACATGCTGATCAACGGCGAGAAGGTGGATGCGCTGTCCATCATCGTGCACCGGGCCAACAGCCAGTATCGCGGTCGCGAAGTGGCCGCCAAGATGCGCGAGCTGATCCCGCGCCAGATGTACGATGTGGCGATCCAGGCGGCCATCGGTTCCAACATCATCTCGCGCGAGAACGTGAAGGCGTTGCGCAAGAACGTGCTGGCCAAGTGTTACGGCGGAGATATCTCCCGCAAGAAGAAACTGCTGGAGAAGCAGAAGGCGGGCAAGAAGCGCATGAAGCAGGTGGGTAGTGTGGAGATCCCGCAGGAAGCCTTCCTCGCCATCCTGCGTGTTGACGACAAATAACGGACAGGGAAGTTATGACTTTTGCGCTCATCATGTTTGTATTGCTGTTGGTGACCGGTGCCATCTGGTTGCTGGATAAATACAGTCTGCGCAAGCTACGGAAAGAAGGGGATAAGGAGCCTTGGTGGGTGGAGTACTCCATCAGTTTCTTTCCGGTCATTCTTGCCGTGTTCATGCTGCGTTCATTCGTGATCGAGCCGTTCAAGATCCCCTCCGGGTCGATGATCCCGACCCTGCATGTGGGGGACTTTATCGTGGTCAACCGTTTTACCTATGGACTGCGACTGCCTATCCTGAACAAGAAGGTCGTCGAGATCAGCCAGCCACAGCGCGGTGACGTGATGGTGTTCCATTTTCCGAGTGATCCTTCAGTCGATTACATCAAGCGCGTCATTGGGTTGCCCGGCGACGAGGTCGTTTACCGGAACAAGCAACTGTGGGTGAATGGTGAGTTGCTGGCACGCACGCCGGATGGTGATTACAACTATGTCGAGAGTGGCTTGCGTTTCGTGCATACCGAACGCTATCTGGAGAAACTGGGTGAGCATGAGCATGCCGTGCTGAACAATCCGGAACATGCGCAGATATATCTGGGGAAAGTGGATGATTTCCCTCAGCGTAGCCAGTGCAGTTATAGTGAGCGGGAAATGCGTTGTGTCGTTCCGGCAGGGCATTACTTCATGATGGGTGATAATCGTGACAATAGTCGCGACAGTCGTTACTGGGGCTTCGTGCCGGACGAGATGATCGTAGGTAAGGCATTTTTGATCTGGATGAATTTTGGCGAGTTCGATCGTATCGGCTTGTCGATCAAGTGAGCGTTTATGGAAAGGAGTGAAACATGTACGGATTGAGCAGTCAGCAGCGCGGTCTGAGTTTCGTCGATTTCATCATGGGCGCTATCGCGCTGATCTTTATTGTGCTGCTGGGGATGAAGCTGGTGCCGGCCTACCTGCACAGCGCCCAGATCAGTCAGATATTTCGCGAGATCGCGGCAGATCCGGCGATGCGGACTGCGAGCATTCCCGAGATTGAGATGTCATATCGCAAGCGTGCCAATATCAATTACATCGATGACCTGAAGGCTGAGGACATCGCTATAGTGCGAGAGGAAGGCGGAACGCTGTCTTTGAGTGCGGAATACGAAATGCGCATCAAGCTGGTAGGCAACATCACCTTGCTGCTTGAATTTAAACCCTCCAGTTCATGATGTACCAATGAAGCACGCTGCACTATGCCGACTGATCGGCTATGACTTCTCGCAGCCCAAGATGTTGCAGCAGGCGCTGACGCACCGCAGCCATAATGCCGATCACAATGAGCGTCTGGAGTTTCTCGGTGACAGCGTGCTTAACTGCACCATCGCCAAACACCTGTTTGAGAACTATCCCGACCTGCCGGAAGGCGATCTGCATCGCCTGCGTTCCAGTCTGGTCAATCAGCAGACATTGGCGATACTGGCGCAGCAACTTAATCTCGGGCAACACCTGCTGCTGAGTGATGGCGAGATCAAAAGCGGCGGTGCGGAACGTCCTTCCATTCTTGCCGATGCGTTGGAGGCACTGTTCGGTGCTGTATGGCTGGACGCGGACTTTGCTGCCGCACAACAAGTGATACTTGGACTGTATATTCCTTTCATCGCCAATATCGACCTGCGTTCGGTGGGCAAGGATGCCAAGACGCAGTTGCAGGAGTTGCTGCAGGGGCGCAAGTTACCTTTGCCGAAATACACCATCGTCGAGACGAACGGAAAAGGGCAGGCGCAGATATTCACCGTGGCCTGCGAAGTCGAAAAACTCAACGTCACAACGCGCGGCGAGGGGAGTAGCCGCCGCATCGCCGAACAGATCGCTGCCGAGCGCGCCTATCAACTTATACAGAACAACACATGACCGAAACCCAGAAAATGCTTAGCGGCTTCATCGCCATCGTCGGCCGCCCCAACGTGGGCAAGTCGACCCTGCTCAATCACCTGATCGGGCAGAAAGTCAGCATCACCTCGCGCAAGGCGCAGACCACTCGTCACCGCATCACCGGCATCCTCACCCAAGGCCCGATTCAATACGTGTTCGTCGATACGCCGGGCTTTCAGACCCAGCATACCAATGCCTTGAACCGCAGCATGAACCGCGTGGTGACCAGCAGCCTGCGCGAAGTGAATGTGGTGCTGTTCGTCATCGAAGCACGCCATTTCGACGAACGCGACCAGCAAGTATTGGAACTGCTGCCCAAGGACAGGCCGGCCATCTTGGTCATCAACAAAGCCGACCTGATGAAGGACAAGAACGAATTGCTGCCCTTCATCGAAAAGGTCTCCGCATTGCGCCAGTTCGATGCCATCGTACCGGTCAGCGCGCGGCAGGAGAAACATCTGGATACTTTGCTGGAAGCTGTTCGGCCCTTCCTGTCGGAAGCCGAGCATCTCTATGGCGAAGATGACATCACCGATCGCAACGAGCGCTTCCTTGCCGCCGAGATATTGCGCGAGAAAGTGTTCCGCTTCACCGGTGATGAATTGCCATACTCGGTCAGCGTGGTGATTGAACAGTTCAAGATGGATGGCAAACTGCGTCGCATCAGCGCTGCCATCCTGGTGGACAAGGACGCGCACAAAGTCATGCTGATCGGCAGCAAAGGCGAGAAGATCAAAGAGATCGCCACGCAGGCCCGCCTCGACATGGAAAAACTGTTCGACGGTAAAGTGTTCCTCGAAGTGTTCATCAAAGTGCGCAGCGGCTGGGCAGACAGCGCGCACATGCTGAAGACGCTGGGGTATGACTAACGCATCTTCCAAGAATCGCATTCAGGACGATCCAGCCTTCGTACTGCATAGCTATCCCTTTCGTGAAACCAGCCTGATCGTCGAAGTGTTCAGTCGCAATCATGGCCGCGTACCGTTGGTGGCGCGCGGAGCACGACGTCCACGTTCTGCGATACGCGGTCTGTTGATGGGGTTTCAGCCGCTTAGCTTGAGCTGGTTCGGCAAGCACGAGCTGCGCACCTTGCACAGCGCCGAATGGCAGGGTGGGCAGCCGCAGCTACAGGGCACCGCATTGATGTGCGGTTTTTATCTGAACGAACTGCTGCTCAATCTGATGGCGCGCGATGACCCGCACGAAAGCCTGTTCGACTATTACCAGCAGACCTTGCAGCGGCTGGCACAAGAGCGGGATCATGCTTTCACGTTGCGCAGTTTCGAAAAACACATGCTGCAAGAACTGGGCTATGCGCTGTCACTGGAAACAGAAGCGGGCAGCGGGCGTTCGGTGGTGCCGGAGCGCAGTTACCGCTATATACTTGAGCGCGGCGCGGTGGCCGAAACAGTGGATAGTTCGCAGGGCATGCCGGTGGCGGGCAAGACGCTGCTGGATATGGCGGCGGACGACTATCACGACGCGGTGACGGCGCGTCAGAGCAAACAGCTGATGCGCATGCTGCTCGACCATCATCTGGCAGGAAAACCATTACACACGCGCGAATTGATGAGGGATTTGCAAAAATTATGATCAAGCTTGGACTGAACATCGACCACGTCGCCACCCTGCGCCAGGCGCGCGGCGAACGTTATCCCAATCTGGTGCGTGCCGCGCTGGTCTGCGAAGAAGCGGGCGCTGACGCCATCACCATCCATCTGCGTGAAGACCGTCGTCATATCCAAGATGCCGACGTCGACATCCTGCGCGGTATGTTGCAGACGCGCATGAATCTGGAATGCGCGGTCACCGACGAGATGATCGACAACGCCGTGCGCGTGAAGCCGCACGACATCTGTCTGGTGCCCGAGAAACGCGAAGAACTCACCACTGAAGGCGGGCTGGATGTGGTGAAGTATTTCGAGCAGGTCAAACGCGCCACGCAGCGATGCAGCGATGCGGGTATTCGCGTGTCGCTGTTCATCGATGCCGATGAGAAACAGATAGATGCCGCGGTGAAAGCCGGTGCGCCGGTGATCGAGATCCACACCGGCAAATATGCCGATGCGGATAGCGTGCCAGAGCGTGCCGCCGAATTGAGGCGCATCCATGATGCCGTGCAGTACGCACACGGACTCGGCCTGCAAGTGAACGCAGGGCACGGGCTGCACTATCACAACGTGCAAGACATCGTCGCCATCCCGCATATCGCCGAACTCAACATCGGTCATGCCATCGTGGCCGAAGCTGTTTTCATCGGGCTGGAGCAAGCGGTCAAGAACATGAAGGCACTGCTGCGCACATGATCCTCGGTATCGGTACCGATATCGTCTCCACTGCCCGCATAGCGTCTGCTTGCGAGCGGCATGGTGTTGCGTTCGCCGAGCGACTGCTCACTGCGCCGGAACTGGCGGAATATGCGGAGCAGGCCCATCCGGCCCGCTTTCTGGCTAAACGCTTTGCCGCCAAAGAAGCCTTTGCCAAAGCCACGGGCCAGGGGCTGCGCCATCCGGTGTCACTGCACAACATCTCGATCGGCCATGATGCGCTGGGCAAACCGACCTTGCAGTTCGCGCCGGAGTTGGAAGCTTATTTAAATACACGTGGCGTTTCTCGCCATCATCTGAGTATCAGCGACGAGCACGAGCATGCCGTCGCTTTCGTGATTCTTGAGGGAGCGCATTGATGGGTATCGGACCGGTGATGCTGGATGTGGCAGGCAAGACACTGACGATGGAGGATGAAGCGCGCCTGCGTCACCCGCTGGTCGGCGGTGTGATCCTGTTCGCGCGCAACTACGAATCTCCCGCGCAACTGGCTGCGCTGACCGCAAGTATCCATGCCTTGCGCACCCCGCCGTTATTGATCGCCGTCGATCACGAAGGTGGTCGCGTACAACGATTCCGTGAAGGTTTCACCCGCATCCCGCCTATGCGTGAGCTGGGCAAGATATGGGATACACATCCCAAGCAGGCCAAACATCTGGCACAGGAGGTCGGCTTCGTACTGGCATCCGAGTTGCGCGTGCATGGTGTGGATTTCAGCTTCACGCCGGTGCTGGATATCGATTACGGCGCGAGTACGGTCATCGGTGATCGCGCCTTCCATAGTGAACCGCAAGCCATCGCCGAACTGGCGCACAACCTGCTGCAGGGGCTGAAGCGGGGCGGCATGCCGACCGTGGGCAAACATTTCCCGGGGCACGGTTTCGTCACTGCCGACTCGCATCTGGCGATCCCGGTGGACGAGCGCAGCTATACCGATATCGAATTGTGCGACATGATCCCGTTCCGGCAGATGGTGCATTTTGGCCTGACTGCCGTGATGCCTGCGCATGTCATCTATCCCAAGGTGGACGACAAGCCTGCCGGTTTTTCCAAACGTTGGTTAAAGGACATCCTGCGCGGCGAACTGAAATTCGAAGGCTGCATCTTCAGCGATGACCTGAGCATGGAAGGCGCAACCGTGGCAGGCGGTATCGTGCAACGTGCCGAAGCGGCGCTACAGGCGGGCTGTGACATGGTGCTGGTATGCAACCGCCCCGATCTGGCCGATGAACTGCTGGCTGGCCTGAAATGGGAGCTACCCGCTCCCAGTCGTGCGCGGCTGGCGCAGATGCATGGCCATTCGCATCCCCGTACCCATGCGCAACTGCATGAGGACCCGGAATTCGTGCGTAGTTTGCATAACATCGGAAAGATCGGCATCAGCGAGGGCGAACTACCGCTAGTGTCGTTATAATCGGCACGGTCATTCTTCACTGGGACTATCGGCAGGGACATGAGTGAATTTCAGAAAAGTCTATTGGTCATCGCGCTACTGGTGGTGGTTGCGGTGTACGCATATGGTTACTGGCAGCAGTGGCGTTATCGCCGCAGTCTGGATCGCGGCGATGCCGAGCCGCGTCCGGCACCACGTGCCGTAGTGTCGGAGCCGGCAGCCGAGTTCACCGCGAAGCCTGCCGAGGAAGCAGACCACCATTTCATCTCGGACAAGCCAGTCGCTGAGGCCTGCGACCTGTTGGACGACAAGCTGGATTACATCGTCAGCATGATCCCAAAGTTCCCCGTGAGCGCCGACGCGCTGGAAGCCTTCTGGCCGCGCCGCTTCGACTACGGTAAGACCATCCAGACCTGCGGCTGCAACGCCGCGACCGGCGCATGGGAGCGCGTCATCCCGGAAAGCCCGGCCAACTACAGCGAACTGAAGATCGCATTGCAACTGGTGGATCGCAACGGTGTCATCAGCGATACCCGTCTGGCGGACTTCCGTGAACTGCTGGGTGAGATCGGGCGCAAGCAGGATGCCGACATGGTGCTGCCGCTGACCGATACAGCCTTGGAACGTGCACGCGAGCTTGACACCTTCTGTGCCAGCGTCGATCAGATGATCGGCCTCAATCTGATCAGTCGAGGCGAGCGCCCGCTGTTCGCCAGCGAGGTGGCGCGTGCGGTGCAACAGTCCGGCATGAGCCTGCAGGCCGACGGCACCTTCCACCAGTTCGCGGAAGACGGCGCCACGCTATACACCCTGGCCGTATCGGACGGTATGCCGTTCCAGCACCACACGCTGGATCAGATGCAGGTGAAGAGTCTCACCCTGTTATTGGATATTCCGCGCGTACACGAACCGGTCAAGTGCTTCGACGACATGATCCTGCTGGCGCTCGACATCGCGCCTGCACTGCGTGTCACGCTGGTGGACGACCAGCGCGTGATCCTGAGCCAGGGCGCGATCACCCATATCCGCGACAGCGTCGACGCAGTCGAGCAGCGTATGCTGGCAGGCGGGCTCGTGCCGGGTAGTGCACAGGCTTTGCGCTTGTTCTCCTGATGGCGGCAGGGCAGCGTATCGCGCAACTGCGCGAAGAGATCGAGCGGCACAATCATGCTTATTACATGCAGGATGCACCGACCATCCCCGATGCGGAATACGACAAGCTGTTTCGCGAACTGCAATCCCTTGAAACACAACATCCCGAGCTACAGACACCAGATTCGCCCACGCAACGCGTAGGCGGCAAAGTGCTGGATGGCTTCGCGCCGGTGAAGCATGCCGTGCCTATGCTTTCCATTCGCACCGAGACCGATACCGAGGCCAGCGGTGCCTTTAATTTCGACGCGCGCGTGAAGAACGCGTTGGAAACAAACAGCGAGATCGAATACGCCTGCGAACTCAAGTTCGACGGCCTCGCCATCAACCTGCGTTACGAGCACGGCGTGCTGGTGCAAGCCGCCACGCGCGGCGACGGCGAGACAGGAGAAGACGTCACACAGAATATCCGCACCATTCATTGCATCCCGCTGCATCTGAAAGACCGCTCGGCCGCAGTGTTGGAGGTGCGTGGCGAGGTGTACATGTCGCGCAAGGATTTCAACCGCTACAACGAGAAGCAGCGCGAGAAGGGCTTGCCCACGTTGGTCAATCCGCGCAACGGTGCGGCGGGCACTATCCGTCAACTCGATCCTAAGTTGTCGGCACAGCGTCCGCTGTCGTTCTTCGCCTATGGTCTTGGTGAAGTGCAGGGCTGGACTTTGCCTGATACGCACAGCGGCATCCTCGATGCGCTGCAAGCATTCTGCCTGCCGGTGTGCGATGAACGCGCAGTGGTGAAAGGCTCACAGGCACTAGCCGATTTCCATCAACAGATCGCCACCAAGCGCGATGCACTGCCGTTCGATATCGACGGCGTGGTTTACAAGGTCAATAGCCGCGCATTGCAAAAACAACTTGGCTTCGTCTCGCGCGAACCGCGCTGGGCGGTGGCACACAAATATCCGGCCGAAGAACAACTCACTGTGTTGCGCGATATCGAGATCCAGGTCGGTCGCACCGGCAAGCTCACGCCGGTGGCGAAGCTGGAACCTGTGTTCGTCGGCGGCACCACCGTCTCCAATGCCACGTTGCACAACGAAGGTGAGATACGCCGCAAGGATGTACACATCGGCGACACGGTGATCGTGCGCCGCGCGGGTGATGTGATCCCGGAAGTGGTGGGTGTCGTGCTCGAACGCCGTCCGGCGGATGCAAGGCCTTTCGTGATGCCAACTGTATGTCCGGTATGTGGCAGCCATGCGGTGCGGGAAGAAGGCGAGGCCGATGCGCGTTGTAGCGGTGGTTTGTTCTGCGCGGCACAACGCAAGCAGGCGATCCTGCATTTTGCCAGCCGCCGCATGATGGATATCGAAGGGCTGGGCGACAAGCTGGTGGACCAGCTGGTAGACGAGAACATCATCCGTTCTCTGCCCGACCTGTATCGTCTCGATGTGGCGACACTGGAGAATCTGGATCGCATGGCGGAGAAGAGTGCACAGAACATCGTCGCGGCGCTGGAGCAGAGCAAGCACACCACGCTCAACCGTTTTCTGTTCGCGCTGGGCATACGCCATGTGGGCGAGACCACGGCCAAAGATCTGGCGCGCTATTTCGGTAAACTGGATGCCATCATGCAGGCCAGTACCGAGCAGTTGTTGAACGTGCCGGACGTCGGGCCGGTGGTGGCGCAGAGCATCGTGGCGTTCTTCGCCGAGGCGCACAACAGGGAAGTGGTGCAACAGTTGCGTGACTTGGGGCTGCGCTGGGACGAGAATGAGGGCACAGCCCATCTGGTGCTGCCGCTGACCGGCAAGATCTTCGTGCTGACCGGCACCTTGCCCACCATGAGCCGTGATGAAGCCAAAGCCAAACTGGAAGCGCTGGGCGCGAAAGTGGCGGGCAGTGTGTCGAAGAAGACTGATTGCGTGGTGGCCGGGGCCGAGGCGGGCAGCAAGCTGGAAAAGGCGCAGACATTGAATGTGTTGGTGTGGGATGAAGCGGCGCTGCTGACATTGTTGACGAACAACGGCGAAGGGTTCGCAGCATGATGACCGACCAGCGCGCGCGTGAGATATTGGCTGCAGCGGATATGCTGCACGATGCCGACGAGGTGCAGAGCGCTTTGTATCGCGTAGCACAGCAGATCAACACCAAGCTGGCAGGCCAGCATCCGCTGGTGCTGTCGGTGATGGGTGGTGCGGTGGTGTTCAGCGGGCAGTTGTTGCCGCTGCTCACCTTCCCGCTGGATTTCGATTACCTGCATGTATCACGCTACGGCAACGAGAAGCAGGGCGGCCAGTTGCACTGGAAGGTCGCGCCGCGCGAGAACGTAAAGGGCAAAGTGGTGCTGGTGCTGGACGACATTCTGGATGAAGGCGAGACCATGCATGCAATCAAGCAGCGTGTACTGGAGCTGGGTGCGACGGCGTTCTACAGCGCCGTGTTCACCGACAAGGACAACGGTAAGGACAAGCCCATTCGCGCCGATTTCGTAGGCCTCACATTGCCGAACCGTTTCGTGTTCGGTTACGGTATGGACATACACGGCGCGTGGCGCAACCTGCCCGCGATCTATGCAGTGAAGGAGGATTGAAGTGATAGCGATCATCGGCGGTACCGGTTTTGCCCAGTTGTCCAACCTCGTCATCACCCACCGGCAGGTGATGCGTACGCCCTATGGTGAGCCTTCCGGCCCGATGACTTTCGGTACGCTGAACGGTCACGAGGTGATGTTCATCGCGCGTCATGGATATGGCCACACCATCCCGCCACATCTGGTGAACTATCGTGCCAATCTGTGGGCACTACATGATCAGGGTGCCACGAATGTGGTGGCGATCTCGTCGGTGGGAGGCATACGCGCCGACCTTACGCCGGGTACGCTGGTGGTGCCGGATCAGATACTTGATTACACCTATGGACGCGAAGCCACCTATTTCGATGGACAGGAAAAGACTGTGGCCCATGTCGATTTCACTTGGCCGTACAGCGAAGCATTGCGCCAACGCTTACTCGATGCGGCGCAACGCTCGAACGAACCACTGCTGAACGGCGGCGTGTATGCCGCCTTGCAAGGGCCACGTCTGGAGTCGTTGGCCGAAGTCAATCGTTACGAAAAAGACGGTGCGGATATGGCCGGCATGACCGGCATGCCGGAAGCGGCACTGGCGCGCGAACTGGGGCTGAACTACGCCGCCATTGCCGTGGTGGTGAACGATGCCGCGGGACGCCGCAGCTCCCAGGGCGGAATCGTGCTCGACAAGATCGGCGCGGTTGCCCAACCGGCGATGGAACGCGTGCGCCGCATTTTGGAATGTGTGGTGGAGTGCGATGTCGATTAAAGATGTTCTGCGCATGGGCGATGCGCGCTTACTGCAACAAGCCGAGCCGATTAGTGACTTCGGTAGCGCTGCGCTGCACGCCTTGTTGCAAGACATGCGAGACACCATGCATGCCCTGAGCGGCGTCGGACTGGCCGCGCCGCAGATCGGCGTGCCCTTGCGTGTAGTGATCTTCGGAGTCGAAAAGAACGAACGCTATCCCGATGCCGAAGTCGTGCCGCAGACCGTGCTCATCAATCCCGTGCTCACAGCGCTGTCCGACGAGATGGAAGAAGGCTGGGAGGGTTGTCTCAGTGTGCCCGGCATGCGCGGCTTGGTGCCGCGCTATACCAAGCTGCGTTATCAGGGGCGTGATGAGAATGGTGCCTTGATCGACCGCACAGTGGGTGGTTTCCATGCGCGTGTGGTGCAGCACGAATGCGATCATCTGGACGGCATCCTCTATCCTATGCGCATCCGCGACATGCGCGACTTCGGTTTCAGCGACGTGTTGTTCCCCGGTCAGGATCTGCAAGACGATTGAACCGTTGCCGCCGGTCGGTATGGAACTATTCCCCGCGACCATGCTCTGTACAGCGCGTCGCCACCCACTTGGAGAGAGAATTGAAACGATATGCCATCCTATTCTGCCTGCTGACAGCCGTGCAGAACGCCCATGCCGGCGACCATAACGTGCGTGCGCCGCACAATGCCTTGTGGGAGAAGGAGTGCGGTGCCTGTCATGTCCCGTTCCCGCCCCAGTTGCTGAGCGCCGATAACTGGAAGACGATGATGGACGGACTGGCGCGGCATTTCGGATCGAATGCTGAGCTTGATAACAATGAGCGCAAAGCCATCACAGATTTCCTGTCTGCGAATGCTGGCATCTTGGCGCGCCATCAAGCGGCCAGCTTGCGTATCACCGAAACGCCGTGGTTCAAGCGCGAACACCGCAGTATCTCCCCCAAAGAATGGGTCCATCCCGACGTGAAGACACCCTCCAACTGCAAGGCATGCCACAACGTGGTCGGCCATACCAGCTGGGCAGAGCGCGACCTGCGCAAGTCGGGCCGTCAGCGTGACGATGATTGAACCTGAGGTCGCCGCCCGATCGGGCTGAGGGAATATAGCCGGCCTTGCAGCTGAAGCGACGGACTCGTATGCATACCGGGTATTGCATTGTTTTAAATGGTAAAACTGGAGCGTATTGTTCGGGTATTAATAGGTATATTCCAAGCAAGGTCTTATAATGCGCCTCCTTCGGCCTCACATGGCCGGACATAATAATTCGTGCGCACTGCAAAGCTGCCGCACAGGAGAGTAGAGATCATGACCCGCCAAATGTTTCTTTGGCGTTTCCTTGCGGTCGCTATTCCAGCAATTCTGGTCGTAATCGGTCTGCATCTGGCTGATCGCGCTACGACGCTGGAAAAGTGGCAGCAGCATATGGAAACGCAAGTCAAAAAAACGTCCGCCATGTTGATGGCGGATTTTCGTGAGGCATCCACAGATGCGATGTTGTTGGCAGATGATGGTTTGTTGCAACATCAGTCTGTGGCTGCGCTGGATATGCTGGCAGGGCGCTTCATCTCTCTGGCGCGCTTTCATCCGCATTATCAGCAGATCCGCTTCATCGATACTTCCGGCATGGAGCGTCTTCGCGTCGATTCGAAAGGCGGCAAGGTCTGGCGCGTGGCTGAAAATGAATTGCAGGATAAATCCGGGCGCGACTATTTTCAGGAAGCGGTCAGCCTGCCTGGCAACTCTCTACGCCTGTCGCACCTTGATCTGAATATCGAGCATGGAAAGATCGAGCGCCCGCTCAATCCCATGTTGCGCTTCTCTGTTCCGGTAGTTTCCCCGCGCGGCAAACGTCTGGGCGTCATCGTCATCAATTACGGAGTGGCACCGGTATTGGAGGCGCTCTTCAATACCGAGGATCCTTCGGGTTTGCGCATGACGTTGCTCAACGCAGAGGGTGCATGGTTGGGCGGCGGTGACGAGCAGGATCGGTGGGGAGGCATGCTTGCGCATAGCCGTACTTTCAAACAGGCCAACCCGCAGGCTTGGGCGATGATGCCGCTTGGGCAAGGCGAGAGTTTTGTGCAATGGTCGTCTGACCGTTCTAACGGGGCGACCCGGCGCGTGATCCCGACTGACTTTATCAAACAGACCAGCCCAAGTGTTTGGCAGACCTCTAAAATCAGCAGTGCCGATCCGTACTGGCTGGTGAACGGACAGGCGGATGTTGCAACGATTCTGGCGCCTAGCTATGAAAGATTGCAGGTCGCCATCGTGTTGCTCGTGCTGGGGCTGGCACTTTGGGCGTTCGTGATGCGCGGCTGGGGAAAGCTCAAGATACTTTCCGCGGCTGCCATGCAGCAGGCGCACAAACTGGCAAAAGTCGTCGAGCAGACCACCGACCATGTGCTGATCACCGATAAAGACGGGCGCATGGACTACGTGAATCCCGCGTTCTGTCATGCGACCGGTTACGAACAGCGGGAAGTCATCGGTGAGAATCCGCGCTTTCTGAAATCCGGCCAGCATCCCAGCGAGTTCTATGCGGACATGTGGAAGCGCATCAAACAAGGCGAGACCTTTCAGGACTTGTTCATCAATCGCCGCAAGAACGGCATGCTGTACTACGAAGAAAAGACCATCGCCCCCTTGCATGACGAGAAAGGCGATGTCACACACTTCGTCTCCACGGGCAAAGACATCACCGAAAGCAAGATCACGCGTCTGGCCTATTACGACCCGCTCACCAATCTGGTCAACCGCGTCTTGTTCCTTGATCGTTTGGAGCATGAGATCGCCCACGCGCGTCGCGCCAAACTAACCATCGCCGTGATGTTCCTCGACTTGGACGGTTTCAAAAGCGTGAACGACGAATTGGGGCATGCGGCCGGGGACAAACTGCTGATCGAGTTCGCGAGACGCGTTTCAGAGTTGATGCGGCGTAGCGACACCTTCGCCCGTATCGGCGGCGACGAATTCGCCGTGTTGCTGAAAGAGATAAAGAACGAATCCGATGCGGAAGATGTCGCCAACAAGATATTGCAGGCCATGCAACCCGAGTGGATTATTGACGGGAAGCAGGTCAGCATCGGTGTCAGTATCGGTATCAGCCTGTATCCATCCGAGGAAGTGGATGCCAACGGTCTGTTGAAAAAAGCCGACCAAGCCATGTACCAAGCCAAGCTGGGTGGTCGCAATCGGTATTCACTCTATCAACTGCCCACCACCGAAGCACTCGTGGGAGATTGATCGCCATGTCCGCAATATAGGACGCTATGCAAACGGAGCTGGTGGTTGGCTAGCTACGCATCTTTGAATAGCAGACATTCGCCATCCCGGAAATAAAGAGGCCCGCAATCGCGGGCCTCTTCGTTTACAGCATCGTGAAGCGAATGCTTACGCCTTGCCCATCAATTCCTTCAACACGAAAGGCAGGATGCCGCCGTTGCGGTAGTAGTCCACCTCGATCGGTGTGTCGATGCGCAGCAGCAGGGTGACGCTTTGTGTGCTGCCGTCCTTGCGGGTGACGGTGAGCGTGACGTCCTGTTGCGGCTTGATGTTGCCGGACAGACCGGTGAGCGAGAAGGTCTCGTCACCGGTCAGCTTCAGGCTGGCCATGCTGTCGTTGCCTTTGAACTGCAAAGGCAACACGCCCATGCCCACCAGGTTGCTGCGGTGGATGCGTTCGTAGCTCTTGGCGATCACTGCCTTCACGCCCAGCAATTGCGTGCCTTTAGCAGCCCAGTCGCGGCTGGAGCCGGTACCGTATTCTTCACCCGCGAAGATCACGGTTGGTGTGTGGTCGGCGATGTGCTTCATGGCGGCGTCATAGATCGCCATCTGTTCGCCGTTGTACAACGTGTAGCCACCTTCGATACGACTACCGTCCTTATTCGGCGGCAGCATCAGGTTCTTCACGCGCACGTTGGCGAAGGTGCCGCGCATCATCACTTCGTGGTTGCCGCGACGCGAGCCGTAGCTGTTGAAGTCCTTCACCTCCACTTTGTGCGCTTGCAGATACTGGCCTGCGGGTGTGGTGGGTTTGAAGCTGCCTGCCGGACTGATGTGGTCGGTGGTGACGGAATCGCCGAACAGCGCCAGTGCCTTGGCATTCTTGATGTCGCCCACTGCGGGGGCTGCGCCGTCGAAGAATGGTGGGCAGGCGATGTAGGTGGAATCGTCCCACTGATACAGGTCGCCGGTGGGGGCCTGAATGGCGTTCCACAGCGGCAGATCTTTGGTCAGATCACTGTACAGTTTCTGATACACCGCCGGATCGGAGGCGTACTTCATCACGGTCTGGATCTCGGCGCTGTTGGGCCAGATGTCTTTCAGGTACACCGGCTGGCCATCTTTGCCAGTGCCCAGCGGCTCGGTATCCAAGTTGATGTTCATCTTGCCCGCGATGGCGTAGGCGACAACCAGCGGCGGCGAGGCGAGGAAGTTGGCCTTTAGGTTGGGGTGGATGCGCGCTTCGAAGTTGCGGTTGCCGGACAGTACGGCAGCGCACACCAGACCGTTGTCGGTGATGGTCTTGTCGATGTCTTCGCGCAGCGGACCGGCATTGCCGATACAGGTGGTGCAGCCGTAAGCAGCCAGACCGAAGCCCAGCGTAGTCAGCGGCTCCAGCAGACCGGCATTGGTCAGATACTCGGTCACCACGCGCGAGCCGGGGGCCAGCGTGGTCTTGATGTGCGGTGCGATGGTCAGACCTTTGGCGACCGCCTTCTTCGCCAGCAAGCCGGCAGCCAGCAGCACGCCGGGGTTGGAGGTGTTGGTGCAGGAGGTGATCGCGGCGATCAGCACGTCGCCGTTGCCGATCTCCAGACCGTCCTTGCCAGTGGCATAGCGTGTGTTCAGTTTGTCGGCAGGCTGGTTGAAGCCGTTCTCGGCAATGGGCTTGCTGAACAAGTCATTGAACGTGTCTTTCATGGCAGGCATGGCGATGCGGTCTTGCGGACGCTTGGGGCCAGCCAGCGAGGGTACGATGCTGTCGAGGTCGAGTTCCACCACGCTGCTGTAGTCGATGCTGCCTGCCTTGGGGATGCCGAACAGACCTTGCGCCTTGAAGTAGGACTCGAAGGCGTCCACTTCTTCGGCGGTGCGGCCGGTGTTCTTCATGAACTGCACGGTCACGTCATCGACCGGGAAGAAGCCCATGGTCGCGCCGTATTCCGGTGCCATGTTTGCGAGGGTGGCGCGGTCTGGCAGGGTGAGGGCAGAGGTGCCTTCGCCGAAGTACTCGACGAACTTGCCGACCACTTTGTGTTTGCGCATCAGTTCGGTGACGGTCAGCACCAAGTCGGTGGCGGTCACGCCTTCGCGCAGTTTGCCTTTCAGGTGCACGCCGACCACATCGGGTGTCAGGAAGTACACGGGCTGACCCAGCATACCTGCTTCCGCCTCGATGCCGCCCACGCCCCAGCCGACCACGCCGATACCATTGATCATGGTGGTGTGGCTGTCGGTGCCGACCAGTGTATCAGGATAAGTCACGCCATCTTTTTGCAACACGCCGCGTGCCAGATACTCAAGGTTGACTTGATGCACGATGCCGATGCCGGGTGGCACCACCTTGAAGGTGTCGAAGGCTTGCATGCCCCACTTCATGAAGCGGTAGCGCTCGGTGTTGCGCTCGAACTCCATCTCCATGTTGATCTTCAGCGCATCGGGATTGTTGTAGCTGTCGATCTGCACCGAGTGGTCGACCACCAGATTCACCGGCACCAGCGGCTCGATGACTTTAGGATCTTTGCCTTGCTTGGCTGCGGCGTCGCGCATGGCGGCGAGGTCGGCCAGCAGCGGCACACCGGTGAAGTCCTGCAGCACGATACGCGCAACGACGAAGGGGATCTCTTCGGTGCGCTCGCCGGTCGGTTTCCAGTTCGCCAGTTCTTTCACATGCTGTTCGGTCACCTTCTTGCCGTCGCAGTTGCGCAGCACGGATTCCAGCACGATGCGGATGGAGACCGGCAGACGCGAGATATTGCCGACACCGGCTTTTTCCAAAGCGGGCAGCGAATACAGCGTGGCTTCCTTGCCGGAAGCGAGTTTGAAGGATCGGCGTGAATCGAACAGATTGTGGGACATGGCTAAAGACTCCAAATGCGATGAATGTGCGAGGGCGCGATTATAGACCCAAGCTACCCAGTGATGCGCGACAGGACGAATCCATTAAAGCTTATCAAGGTTTGGCCGATGCAAGTCAGGGGGCCTCGCTTCGAGTATCATCTCAAATAAAAACACTACGATCACAAGCCATCGTTAATAGGGCGAACATTTAATTAAAGGGGATGGGGTGTCTACTAGTTGGGATTTTGCGCTGATCGCGTTGTCGATTCTGATCGCGGTCGTCGGATCGCTCACCGCGTTGACGCATGCACGCCGCATGCGCGATAGCAGCGGGAGAACTGCAATCATCTGGATGTTGGCCGGCGGTAGCACGCTAGGCTTGGCGATCTGGTCTATGCACTTCGTGGGCATGCTCGCCATGCATCTGCCCATCGCGATCGGTTTCGATTTGCCGTTGACATTGCTTTCTCTACTGCCCGCCGTGATCGCGGCGATGCTGGCTTTCAGAGTATTGCGCAGTCGCATCGTCGAAACGAAGCTCATCCTCATCAGCGCAGTGTTGATGGGAGTGGGTATCAGCAGCATGCACTATATGGGTATGGCTGCACTGCAGATGTCACCGGCCATCACTTACGACCCCATCATCTTTATTGCCTCTGTGCTGATCGCCATCGGCGCCTCTTGGGGCGCGCTTTACATCATGTATCACGAGAAGTGGGTGCAGCTGGATCTCTTGCAGCGATTGCTGCTTGGCGGGGTGTTGATGGGGTTGGCAATCTCTGCCATGCATTATGTCGCCATGCTGGGGATGCACATCCAGGCTGGCGCAGTCTGTCGTACAGATAGCCTTGGTATCGAACCGCACTTTCTGGCGGTGATGCTTTCATTGACGGTATTGCTGTTGTTTGGCGGCGGATTGACGGCCAGCCTGTTCGACCATCGCATGGCGCGGAAGAACGCGGAAGAACTGGCTGAGCTGGAAGACGCGCATCGCGAGCTGCAGCAAAGCAGCGAGCGCGACACGCAGGAGATGATCTCGGCCTTGCGCGAAAGCGAAGAACGTTTGCGTATGACGCTACAGAGTGCACCGGATGCCGTGTTCATCACCGAGCAGGATGGGCATATCGTCTACGTGAACGATCACGTGGTGAGCCTGCTGGGGTATGAGCGGAGCGATCTGTATGAGATGACGGTATTTGATCTGGTGCCTGAGGATTGGCGCGGGCGTTACCGCGAAGGTGGTAGGCGCATCGTGGGCGAGAAGACGCGTCAGGTGATGGAAGTCAGGCTAGTCGCTCGTGATGGCAGCTTGATCCCGATGGAACTGAACGCCGTACTGTTGCCGAACGGTCGCGTCTACGGTTCCTGTCGCGACATCCGCGACCGCAAATCTGCCGAGCGTGCGCTGCAGGAATCGCAAAAGCAACTGCAGATGTTCATGGATTCCATTGCCGAAGGTATGTATGGCGTCGATACCGAAGGTCGCTGCACATTTGTCAATGAAGCGCTGCTACGCATCCTTGGATATGATTTTGAAGAGGAATTGCTGGGCAAGAATCTGCACGAGATCATTCACTACGCTTATGCAGATGGCAGTCCCTATCCCGCTCAAGATTGCAATGCCTATCAAGCATATATCCGGGACGAGGCGACGCATTCCGCAGATGAGGTGTTTTGGCGCAAGAATGGCAAACCAGTACCGGTGGAGTATTGGTCGCAGCCCATGCATAAAGGAGGACGCACGATTGGTGCGGTGGTGACTTTCCTGGATATCAGTGAACGCAAGAAAGGGGAAGAGGCACTGCATGAGAGTGTCTCCTTTAGTGATTCCTTGCTGCAGACTATGCCGGTCCCCGTGTTCCATAAAGATACCGAAGGGCGTTACACCGGATGTAATAACGCTTTCGCTGAATTCATCGGCAAAGCCAAGGAAGAGATCATCGGCAAGACAGTGTTCGAGATCGCGCCGAAACCCCAGTCAGAAGTCTATCGGGATCATGATCTGGATCTGCTCACTTCAGAAGAAGGTGTGCAGGTGTATGAAAGCAATGTGAAGCATGCTGATGGTGGCTTGCATGATGTGATCTTCCACAAGGCGAGGCTGAACAACAGCAACGGAGAGGCGGTCGGCATCATCGGTGTCATCCTAGACATCACCGATCGCAAGCAATCGGAACGCGACATCCATCAGCTGGCTTTTTATGACTCCCTGACGCAGTTGCCCAATCGTCGCCTGTTGATGGATCGTGCGCTGCAAGCGTTGGCTGTCAGTGCGCGCAGTTCGCGCTACGGCGCTTTGATGCTGCTCGATCTGGATGATTTCAAAAAGGTCAATGACAGCAAGGGGCACGATGTCGGTGACCAGCTGTTGTGCGAAGTGGCCAGACGCCTGCGAGTGGCTGTACGCGAAGGCGATACCGTAGCGCGTTTGGGCGGCGACGAATTCGTGGTGGTGTTGGAAGAGTTGAGTCTTAGTGCCGCAGAAGCAGCCCCACAGGCTGAGGTGGTGGCAGAAAAGATTCGCAATGCTTTGAACGAACCCTATCTGCTGGATGGCATTCGCCATCTCAGCTCACCCAGTATCGGCGTCGTGCTTTATCGCGGTCATGAAGAAGCTATGGAGAACTTGCTCAAGTTCGCCGACATCGCGATGTACCAATCCAAACAGGCTGGGCGCAACACCATACGTTTCTATGATCCCGCGATGCAAGCCGCCATCGATAATCGTCTGGAGCTGGAAAGCGAGCTGGATGTCGCGATCAAATCCAATCAGCTGCAGCTCTACTATCAGGTGCAAGTGGACGGTATGCGCCGCCCGCTCGGTGCGGAGGTGCTGATGCGCTGGCAGCATCCGCAACGCGGGCTGGTATCGCCCGCACAATTCATCCCGCTGGCGGAAGAGACCGGACAGATCGAGGAGATGGGCATGTGGGCTTTGCGCACCGCGTGCCAGCAGCTCAAGTCATGGCAACAGCATGCGTATACCCGACATCTCACGCTGGCAGTCAACGTCAGTGCACGACAGTTCCGCAAGTCGGAATTCGTCGATCAAGTGCGTCGGGTATTGTTGGAGACCGGTGTGCGACCTTCACTGCTCAAACTCGAACTCACCGAAAGTACCGTGTTGCTGGATGTGGAAGACACCATAGACAAGATGCGCGAACTGAAGCTGCTCGGCATCAGCTTCTCCATGGACGACTTCGGCACCGGTTATTCGTCCTTGCAATATCTCAAACGTCTGCCGCTGGACCAGATCAAGATCGACCAGAGCTTCGTGCGCGATATAGCCAGCGACCCCAACGATGCCGCCATCGTGCAGACCATCATCGCCATGACCGAAGCGCTGGGACTGAACGTGATCGCGGAAGGCGTGGAGACGCCGGAGCAGCAGGAATTCCTGGAGCTGCGCGGTTGCCACAGTTTTCAGGGCTATCTGTTCGGTAGGCCGCTGCCACTGGCGGATTTCGAGGCTGCGCTTTAAGTTTGCATTTCCATGCTGTCGGTAGGGTGGCAATCTCCTCGCCATACTCGGGTTAACTCATTACTATGGCTGCAAATATAAAAACGGTATTCGGAGGGAGAATGGGTTCAATGTTTAGCGCGATCGATCCGCGCCGCAGCCTGCGTGCCGAGATCAGTCTGGCCAGCGGTGCCATCGTGCTGCTGCTGTCCACGGCGCTGAGTTTCTACGCGGCCGACGTGAGCAAGCGCCAGATCGAACAGAGCGAGGGCGATGCCTTCGTGCGCCGCGCGCAGACGGCGCTGGATGTGCTCGATCGCGGCATGTACGAGCGTAGTCGCGAGATCCGCAATGCCGCGCTGCTGGATGAGATGCGCGATCCCAAAGTGGCCGTGCCGCGCAAACGCGAACTGATGGAGCGCTTGCAGAAGAATTTCGACGCCTATGCCTGGATCGGTTTCTGCGGGCCGGACGGTGTCGGTCTGGTGGGCACCGGCGGCTATCTCGAAGGCAAGAACCTTTCCAAACGACCGTGGTGCACCGAAGGGCGCAAGGGCGACTACATCGGAGATGTGCACGATGCCATGTTGCTGGCCAAGCTGTTGCCGAATCCCAGCGGCGAGACCTTTTATCTGGTCGATGTAGCTTCGCCGGTGTTCGACCACAACAACAATCTGCTGGGGGTGCTGTGCGGCCATATCTACTGGACCTGGGCATCCGAAGCGCTGGACAGCAAGCGCACACCCGGTCAGGACATCTTCCTGTTGAGCAACGATGGCATGGTGTTGTCCGGGCCTGAAGCTGCCTGGGCGGATTTCAACGGCATGGCACCCGATACCATGAGGCATGTCCGTTCGGGGAAGCAGCAGGGTTACCACATCGAACGTTTCAGCAACGGGCACACCTATCTGGTCGGGCATGCCACTTCTGCAGGTTATCGTGATTACAAAGGCTTCGGCTGGACAGCGCTGGTGCGCGAGGACATCACCACTGCATTCGCACCGGCGCGTGCCATGCAACAGCACATCCTGATGGTGGGGGCACTGGTCGGCCTGTTCTTCACTTGGCTCACCTGGTTGATGGCGGGGCGCATCGCGGGGCCGATCCGCCGCATCAGCATGGAAGCCGAGAAGGTGGCGGCAGGGGAGCTGAGCTACGACGTGCCGCCGCACCGCAGCGAGAACGAAGTGGGGCATCTGAATCAGGCCATTCGCGACATGGTGGGGAACCTGACGCACGAGATCAAACAGCGGCGCGAAGCAGAAGCGGGATTGCGTCTTTCTGCCAAGGTGTTCGAGCAGAACAGTGAAGCCATCATCGTCACCGATGCCGAGAATCACATCGTGATGGTCAACCGCGCTTTCTCCGATATCACCGGATACAGTGCCGATGAAGTCATCGGCCAGAATCCGCGCTTCATGGCATCGGGCCGGCAGATGATCCAGTTCTACCGTTCCATGTGGCGCGAACTGCTAGCAAACAACAACTGGCGCGGCGAGATATGGAACAAGCGCAAGAACGGGGATGTCTTCCCCGAACTGCTGACCATCAGTACCGTGCGCAACGAGCAGGGCGAGGTCACCCATTTCATCGGGGTGTTCATCGACATCACTGAGCGCAAGCTGGAAGAAGAGCGCATCACGCGCCTGGCCAATTACGATGCCTTGTCCGGGTTGCCCAACCGCAATCTGCTGGCAGACCGTGTCGAGCAGGCGGTGGCACAGGCGGAGCGCCACGGCAGCAAGCTGGCGATGCTGTTCATCGACCTAGACCACTTCAAGCACATCAACGATTCACTCGGTCACGACATCGGTGACGAATTGCTGAAACAAGTATCGGACCGGTTGAAGGTTTGCCTGCGACGCACCGATACGCTGGCGCGTCAGGGCGGTGACGAATTCATCGCGCTGATCACCGACATCGGCAGCGAGACGGAAGCCAGCTTCGTGGCCGAGAAGATGATCGCTGCCTGTGCCGCCGGTTTTGAGGTCAACGGCCATCTGCTGCATGTGACGCCGAGTATCGGCATCAGCATGTGTCCCGAAGACGGTAATACCCAAGTGCAATTGATGCGCAATGCCGACCTCGCCATGTATCGCGCCAAGGATAGCGGCCGCAATCGTTTTGCTTTTTACGAGGAGCAGATGAACCGCAAGGCTGTGGAGCGTCTGCGTCTTGAGAACGATCTGCGCAGCGCGATCGAACAACAGCAACTCATGTTGTATTACCAGCCCAAGCTGGCTTGTTCAGACAACGCGGTGGTCGGCATGGAAGCCTTGTTGCGCTGGAAGCACCCGGAATTCGGCTTCATCTCGCCGGCGGTGTTCATCCCCGTGGCAGAGCAGACCGGGCTGATCAACGAGATCGGCGACTGGGTGCTGCGTCAGGCAGTGCTACAGCAGCGTTTATGGCAATCGCAGGGACATGAGATCGTGCCGGTGGCAGTCAACCTTTCGGTCGCACAGTTCCAGCAGAGCGATCTGGTCGAGCGTATCCAGCGCATCGTGCGCGAAGGCGGGCTGGATGCACGCTATATCGAACTGGAACTGACCGAAAGCATGTTGATGGAGTCCGCCATCGACCAGAACAGTGTGCTCAATCAGCTGAATGAGGCGGGTTTCAATCTGGCCCTGGACGATTTTGGCACGGGCTATTCATCACTCAGCCGCCTCAAGATACTGCCGATGAGCTCACTGAAGATCGACCAGTCGTTCGTGCGCGATATCGCAACGGACCCCAACGACCGCAGCATCGTCAGCGCGACCGCCGCGCTGGCTCACGCCATGGGTATCAAGGTGGTGGCGGAAGGTGTGGAGCAGCCGGGACAACTCGAGTTCATCCAGTCGCTGCACTGCGAGGAATATCAGGGCTATCTGTTCAGCCCGCCACTGCCTGCTGCTGAAGCAGTGCGCTTCCTGGGATGACGGCATGCAGCTGATCACCCGATTCCTGCTGTTGCGTGTCGGCGTGTTCCTGCTGATCGGGGCACTGCTGTGGCTGGTCTTCATCGCGATAGTGGATGGCATCAATTTGCGCTGGGGGCATGAACTGGCCCAGCGGCAGGTGCTGTTCGACAAATATCGCACGCTTTCCCCGCTGATCAGCGAGATCGAGTTGGCGCGCAAGATGGCTGCGGAACCGGCACTGATCGGGATGGCGCTGAACGAGCAAGACCCTGTGCTGCGCCGTCGGGGGCTGCAGGTGCTCGAGGATTATCGCTTCCGTTTCCGCGACCACAGTTATTTCGCCGCATTCGCGGATAGCGGCCATTACTACTACAACGATGCGGAGAACGGCTTTGCCGGAAACCAGCTGCGCTACACGCTGTCGCCCAAGAGCAAGAATGACAAATGGTTCTATGCCACGCTGACTGCGGACACGGACTATCAGGTCAATGTCGATCCCGATGTGCATCTCGGTGTGGTCAAAGTGTGGATCAATGTCTTGCTCAAGCACGAGGGCCAGATATTGGGCGTGCTGGGGACCGGTATCGATCTAACCGAATTCCTCAAGCAGAGCGTCGGCATCAAACAGAAGGGCGTGGATAACTTCTTCGTGGACAAGAGCCTTGCTATACAGCTTTCCACCGATCCGGAACTGATCGACTATGCCAGCATCGCCAAGAAAGTCGATGAGCGCATCCGTATCAATGTGCTGTTCAAGAACCCCGCTGACATTCAGGCATTGCAGGCCGCGGCCCAGGCACTGCTCGACAAACCGGGAGGCGAGGTGTCGACACTATGGGTGGAATACCAGGGAGAGCGCCACCTGCTGGGCATCTCCTATCTGCCGGAACTGGGATGGTATGACCTGACCCTGATGGACGAGCAGAGCGTCGCCGTCTTGCAGGGCTATATCTGGGTACCGGTGCTGTTCTCTTTGCTGCTGCTGTTGGCACTGGCCGCGATGGGCATATTCCTCAATCGCTGGGTACTCTTTCCGATGCACCGTTTGCATGAAGCGATGCAGGCGATCCAGCGCGGTGACGGTGCGATAGAACCCCCGCTGGTGGGCAAGGGTGAGATGCTCGCACTGTCTGATTCTTTCGCGAAGATGGTGCATGTGGTGCGCGACACGCACGCCGAACTGGAGCGCAAGGTGAAAGAGCGCACCGAAGCCCTGCAACACCTGAGCGAGATCGATCCGCTCACGGGGCTGCTCAACCGGCGCGGCATGATGGCGCGTTTCGAGCAGGAGATATCGCGCCAGGCGCGACAGGATGGTTCGCTCGGCCTGCTGCTGCTTGATCTGGATTACTTTAAAAACGTGAATGACCACTATGGACATGCCGCAGGCGATCTTGCCTTGTGCGCCACCGCGAAAGTCTTGGGCAGCGTGATGCGGGCCTATGACCATGCCGCGCGGTGGGGCGGGGAGGAGTTCCTCATCTTGCTGCCGGACTGTGATGAGAATGCACTGCTCGCCATCGCCGAACGTATCCGCGCGCGCATCGAGGCACTGCAGATCGAGACCGGGCAGCACCAGTTCTCGTTCACGGCGAGTATCGGTGCGCATCTGCCGCAGACACCCCAGACGCCGGATGCCATGCTGCAGCAAGTGGATCGGGCGCTGTATGCCGCCAAAGCCGGCGGACGTAACTGCGTGAAGCTGTCGTCCAAGGTGGAAAGTTCGTGATCATATTGCGCGCACTGATGTTGGGACTGTCACTGTTGGCGGGACAGGTTGCTATGGCGCAAGCAGTGCCGCAAGAAGTACGCATCGGGGTGTTGTCATTCCGTCCGCTAGACCAGGCCCGGCAACAATGGCAAGCGACCGAAGACTATCTGAACGCCCATGTGCGCGGGAACTATCACTTCCGCATGGAGCCCTTGTTCCTGAACGAGATGAATGTCGCAGCGGCTGAACGCCGTTTCGATTTCATCCTCACCAATCCCAACCACTACATCGTGCTACGCGCCCGCCATGAATTGTCGGCAATCGCCACCCTGATGCCTATGATCGACGGCCGGCCGGTGGATAGTTTTGGCGGCGTGGTGTTCGCCCGTGCGGACCGCAACGACATCCGGGATTTTGCCGACTTGCGCGGACGCAATGTCGCCGCTGCGGCAGAGCAGTCGTTCGGTGCCTATGTGATGCAGCGCTGGGCGCTCTATGAGCAAGGCATCCAGATCGGCGAAGTGGGCAAGGTGATCTTCACCGGCATGCCGCAGGATAAGGTGGTGCAAGCCGTGCTGAACGGTGATGCGGATGCGGGCTTCGTGCGAACCGGTGTATTGGAGAACATGACGCGCGAAGGCCGGATCGAACTGGACCAGTTCAAGGTGTTGAACCTGCAGAAGGAGACGAAATTCCCGCAACTGCTTTCCACGCGGCTGTATCCCGAGTGGGCGTTCTCGGTATTGCCGGGTGTGCCGGAGGCTTTGACAAGACAAGTCGTGCTGACCCTGCTCAGGATCAATCCTGAGGATGAGGCGGCACGCAAAGGTAAATACTATGGCTTCACCCCGCCCGGTAACTATGCGCCGGTGGAAGCGGTGATGCTGCGTTTGAAGACCAATCCCGATCTGGTGCAGGAATTCGATCTGCGCGACATTCTGAATAAATACATGTATCCGCTGGTCGCGATAGCGCTGTTGGTGCTGCTGGCGACTATGTGGCTGGCTGGCTATCTGGCGCGTAACAACCGCCGTTTGAAACAAAGCTTCTCAGCGCGGGAAAAATTGGATGAGGCCCTGCAGATCGCCAATGCCACATTGGAGAACAAGGTGTCGGAGCGCACACTGGAACTGCAAAAGAGCGAAGCGCGTTTCCGTCAGATGTTCGAAAGTCACGCATCGCCGATGCTGTTGATCGAGCCGGTAAACGGCAACCTTGTGAATGCCAATCTGGCTGCTGCGAATTTCTATGGGTATTCGATCGAGCAGATGAAGACCATGCGCATCAGCCAGATCAATACACAGAATCCGGAAGAGACAGCCGTCGAGCGGACGCAGGCCTTGCGTGAGGAGCGCAACTATTTCGTATTCCCGCACCGTTTGGCGGATGGCTCCCTGCGTACGGTGGAAGTGCATTCTTCGCCTGTCGAAGTGGATGGACGCACACTGCTGTTCTCTGTGGTGCATGACATCACCGAGCGCAAGCAGCTCGAACAACAGATGCACGATCTGGCGTTCTACGATGTGTTGACCGGCCTGCCCAACAGGCGTCTGTTGCTGGATCGTCTGAATCAGGCGCTGGCGACCGGTGTCCGCACCCGCAATCACGGCGCGTTGATGTTCCTTGATCTGGATCACTTCAAAATGCTGAACGATCTGCATGGCCATGACATCGGCGATCAGATGCTGGTCAAGGTGGGGCGGCGTCTGCGCGAGTGCATACGCGAAGAAGATAGTGCCGCGCGATTCGGCGGGGATGAGTTCGTGGTGATGCTGGAAAGCCTGTCGGTAGAGGTCAGTGAAGCGGTTCTGCAAGCCGAAGCCGTGGCCGAGAAGATACGGCAAGCGCTGGCCAGGCCCTACCTGCTGCATCGAACCGGTACCGGCGGAGAATCTGATGAGATCATTCACCATTGCTCATCCAGTATCGGTATCACGGTCTTCAGAGATCATGAAGATGGGATAGATCAACTGCTCAAGTGGGCGGATATGGCGATGTACCGTGCCAAAGATGCCGGGCGCAATACCATCCGCTTCTTCGATCCGACCATGCAGGCGGCCGTGGAAAAACGCGGCGCGCTTGAAGCAGATCTGCATGAAGCGCTGGAACATGCCCAGTTCGAATTGTTCTATCAGGTGCAAGTGGATGCGGCACGCCGCCCGCAAGGTGCCGAGGTGTTGCTGCGCTGGAACCATCCGCAGCGCGGTCTGGTATCGCCTTTGGAATTCATCCCGCTGGCGGAAGAGACTGGCTTGATCCTGTTGATCGGTGGCTGGGTGCTCGACGCGGCATGCGCGCAGATCAAGGCCTGGCATGATGTTCCACAATTGAGCAATTTATCTCTGGCAGTGAATGTCAGTGCGCGCCAATTTCACCAGCCGGATTTTGTCGAGTTCGTGCAGGCGACGGTAAAACGGCATGGCATATCCCCGACCTCACTCAAGCTGGAATTGACCGAAAGCCTGGTGCTCGAAGATGTGGCGGATTCCATTGCCAAGATGAGAGCACTGAAGGAGTTCGGCGTCAGCTTCTCGATGGATGATTTCGGCACGGGTTATTCATCGCTCTCGTATCTGAAGAATCTGCCGCTGGATCAACTGAAGATAGACCAGAGTTTCGTGCGCAGCATCGCCAGTGACAACGCGGACCGGGTGATGGTGATGACTATCGTCGATCTGGGGATGAATTTCGAGTTGGATGTGGTCGCCGAAGGCGTGGAGACCGAGGAACAATTCGCGCTTCTGCATCGTTATGGATGCGGGAATTTCCAAGGGTATCTATTCAGCAGGCCGGTGCCGGTCACCGAGTTCGAGAGCTTGGCCGTGACTATGCTGCTGCAAGGCAAGCACAACGCTCGCTGAACTATTCCATAAGGCCGGGGCGCGGTGATCCTTCATCTCGGCACAACAAACTTTCCACTTTGATCATTGAACTTATCCCCGCTTGTCCGGTCGCAGGGCAGGTTCCGTACTGCCGTTGCAAGGGCAGTTAAATGAAGCCGTGAATATTGTCAAGTTTGCAATTTTTTTTTCCTAGATAGAATCGCGTCCGTTTTCGAGGAGCCAGAACAGAATGTCTGATAAAGATGCAGCGCAGGTCAAGGTTTGGGATATGCCGGTTCGCTTGTTCCATTGGGCTTTGGTGGCCGGTTTTGCCACGGCCTATCTCTCTGCCGAGCTGCACAAGATGACCGTTCATGTATGGATCGGTTATGCCTTGATCGCCTTGTTGCTGTTCCGTCTGGTGTGGGGTTTTGCCGGCAACCAGTACGCGCGCTTCAAGTCTTTCATCTTCACGCCGCAGGAAACTTTGGCCTATGTGCGTTCCATCCGCGGCGGCCATGCCAAGCATTACTACGGTCACAACCCGGCCGGGGCGTTGATGGTGTTCGCATTGCTGGGTTTGTTGCTGGCGATCTTCGTCTCCGGTCTGGTCACGCTGGCGGTGATTGATTTTGAAGGGCCGCTGCTGTTCCTGGCCAACAGCGTGAGCGACGAGACGGCGTATTTCTTCCGTCACGCGCATGACTGGATGGTGAATGCCGCATTGTTGCTGATCCCGCTGCATCTGTTGGGAGTGGTGAGCGGCAGCCTGCAGCACAAAGAGAATCTGGTGCGGTCGATGGTCACCGGCATGAAGTCCAAAGCCACTGAAGTGTAGTAACGATGAATAAAAATATAGAGTCGATTTATCAAGAGGAGGAAGTTATGCATGTGAAGCAACGTTACAAGTTCGCACTCGCAGGTGCGGCGATGCTGGCCCTAAGTGGGCTGGCGGGCGCGCAGGAAGCCGCGCTCGATCTATCTACCCCGGCGCAGGCCTACGCACAACGCGCGATGCCGATGATGCTGGCCGCGAATGGCGGTGCGGTGACGACTGAAAGGTCGTCCAATGTGGTCAAGCCGGCCGCACAGCCGGAGTTCGAGGAATCCTGGCTGACCGGTGGCAAGGCGCACATGGTGTTGGGGCTGGCAACCATCGCCACCGCGCTGGCGACCGGTGCCACTGCCCCTGGCGAAGGCTGTGAGCACGGCTGCACCGGTCCGCAACCTCCGCGCGAGACCGATGGTACGCACGCCAAGCTGGCCAAGCTCACCGTGGCGCTCGCTGCCGCGACCGTGGCGACCGGTCTTTACAATCACTGGGACGACTTCCATCTGGAAGATGGCCTGACCGACCCAGATAACCTGCACGTCATCCTCGGTGTCACCGGCGCGGCGTTGATGGCTTATGCCACCGCCAAGTCAGCCGGCTCGACCACGCCGGTGAGCCATGCCGGTATGGGCATGGCCGGCGCCTACGGCATGATCGCCGCCGTCAAGATCGCTTGGTAAATAGGATAGGAACATGAAAAAGATAACTGCGATATTGATGGTGCTGGGCTTGTTCGTTGCCGTGCCGGTGTTCGCTTCGCCGGCCAGCGATACCTTACTGGCGCAATACAAGTCGGAAGGCGCAGGCAAGGTCGATCCCGCCAAGGCACAAAAAGACTGGACGCGCGAAGTGACAGTGGACGGCGAGAAGATGTCTTGCGCCACTTGTCATGGCAGCGATTTTGGCAAGTCGGGCAAGCATCACCGCACCGGCAAAGTGATCGAGCCGATGTCACCCAAGGTGAATGCCGAGCGCTTCACCGATGTGAAGAAGATCGAGAAATGGTTCAAGCGCAACTGCAAGGACGCCTGGGGGCGTGAATGTACTGTGCAGGAGAAGGCCGATTTCCTGACCTTCCTGCTGGCTCAATAATTCCGGAGAAAGAATATGCATATGAAGATTAAATCCATGATCCTGCTGGCGGCCCTGCTGGGCGCGACCGGCGCGGCGCACGCCGAAGAATCGGTGTGGGGCTGGTTGGGTGATTTCACACGCCAGAACGAAGTGAACGCGGTGAGCAACGCCGCCTGGCAGGAGGAGTGCGGTTCCTGTCACTTCGCCTACCAGCCGGGCCTGCTGCCCACCCAGTCGTGGGAGAAGCTGCTGGATGCCAAGGCGCTGGAAGACCACTTCGGCGAGAACGCCGAGCTGGACGCTGACACGCTGAAGGAAGTGCGTGACTTCGCGCTGGAGAACGCGGCTGACAAGTCTTACTACAAGCGTGCGCGCAAGATCGCCAAGTCGACCGAGAACGGCGAAGCACCGCTACGCATCACCGAGCTGCGTTACATCAAGCGCAAGCACCATGAGATTCCCGAGAAGATGGTCAAGGGCAACAAGGATGTGAAATCGTTGAGCTATTGCGATGCTTGCCACACGCAAGCAAAGAAAGCAGTGTTCGACGAGGATACCGTGCGCATCCCCAACTATCCTGACTGGGAAGACTGAGCCGTTTAGACAGGCACAATAAAAAGGGCAGCTTCGGCTGCCCTTTTTATTGTTGGATATAGGCCGGTATATAGGCCGTCGTATATATCGTTATTTGAGCATGTGGCAGTTATAGTGCCGGTGCATTTCAACAACATCCACATCACTTGGTCAGGAGCGTTTATGCAGACACAACAGGAACATTCATTCGAGTTCACCGGCAAAGGCTGGGAATATTTCAGGATATGGATCGTCAATCTGCTGCTGTCCATCCTCACATTGGGCATCTATAGCGCATGGGCCAAAGTGCGCCGCCTGCAATACTTCTACCGCAACACGCAGTTGGCCGGTGCCAGTTTCGAATACCACGGCACGCCCATCGCCATCCTCAAAGGGCGCGTCATCGCTTTCGTACTGCTGGCAGCCTATACCATCGCCGGGCAGATGAATCCGCTGCTGGGCATCCTGATCTTCGTGTTGCTTGCGGTGGTGATGCCCTGGCTGATCGTGCGTTCGCTGCGCTTCAAACTTTATAACAGCAGCTATCGCGGCTTGCGCTTCGGTTTTGCCGGCAGTGACGGGGGCGCATATGCCGTGTTCCTGTTGTTGCCCATCCTCACCGTGCTCACGCTGTACCTGCTGGCACCGTTCACGCATTACAAGATCAAACAGTATCAACACAACAACAGCCGCTTCGGCGACACCTACTTCCGCTTCGATGCCACGGCCGGAAATTTCTATAACGTATACCTGAAGGCATTCGGACTGCTGCTGCTGGCCGGTGTGTTCTTTGCTATCTCTGCCGCGCTGCATATGCCGGTCCTGATGCTGATCCTGCCGGTGATCTATCTGTACATCGTTGGCTATCTGGCGGTGCGTCTGCCCAACCTGATCTGGAGCAAGACCGGCTTGGGTGAGCATGATCTGTATAGCCGTATGGAAGTTGGCAAGTACCTGTGGATCGCCTTCACCAACCTGCTCGGTATCGTGTTCACGCTGGGTCTGTATATCCCCTTCGCGCAGATTCGCATGGCGCACTACAAGTTCAGTTGCATGGGCTTGCTGGCGCAGGGTGATCTGGCCGAGTTCGTGGCGGGGCAGGTGCAGACGGATAGCGCCACCGGCGAAGAGGCCGCCGAGATGTTCGATCTGGATATCTCGCTCTGATGGTCGCTGCGCAATATTTCGACGGCCGGACCACCACCGCGCATGGGGTGACGCTGACGCTGGACGGTGAATGGCTGCAGATGCGCGGCGAAGTGCTGGCGCACGAATGGCCATTGCAAGCGATCAAAATCTCCGAGCGTTTGGGTGACACGCCGCGCCGCATCGTGCTGCCGGATGGCGGTCACTGTGAAGTGACCGACCATGCCGCGCTGGATATGCTGCTCAAGCAAGGCGGCTACCGCAGCAGCTGGCTGGACGGCATGCAGCACAGCATGCGTTGGGCCTTGCTGTCGGCAGTGCTCATCATCGTCGTGTTCGCCGTGGCCTATCGCTACCTGCTGCCCTGGGGTGCGGAAGTCGTCGCGCGCAGTATCCCGCCCAACCTGTTGCAGAAGATGGGCGCTTCGACCTTGCAGACGCTGGACAAGCTGATGCTCGAACCGAGCAAGTTGCCTCCCGATCGTCAGCAGGCGTTGCGCGACGCCTATGCCAAGCTGTCGCCCTTGCCCGATGCACAACTCGATTACCGCATCGAATTCCGCAGCGCGCCGCAGATCGGCCCCAACGCCTTCGCCTTGCCGGACGGCAACATCGTCATGCTGGACGAACTGGTCGCGCTAACCGATAACGACGACGAGATCATCGCCGTATTGGCCCACGAACGCGGCCATGTCGAACAGCGCCATGCCTTGCGCATGGTGTTGCAGAGTTCGGCGGTGGGCTTGGTGATGACCTGGTATATGGGCGACGTCAGTTCATTGTTGGCGACGGTTCCCGCCATGCTGGTGCAAGCCAGTTACTCGCGCGACATGGAAGGCGAGGCCGATGAATACGCGGCGCGCACCTTGCAATTGAATGCGAAGTCCCCCTGCCTGCTGCCCGATATCCTGCAGAAACTGGAAGCCGCACACGCCAAACGTCAGGCTGACGCGCGCAAAGAGAACGGCGACTCGGTGATGGACTATCTGGCCAGCCACCCGGCCACGCAGGATCGCTCCGCACTGCTCTGCCCCGCGCACTGATCCGCTCGCTGCGGTATCATCGCGCGCCATGAAAAAGTCATCTGATTCCCTATCCCGTTTCCTGTTCGAAAACCTGCCCCTGCGCGGTGAGATCGTGCGTCTCGACAATGTCTGGCAGCATGTGATCGACCGCCACGACTATCCGCCCATCCTGCGCGACATGATGGGAGAGCTGTGCGCCGCCGCCGTGCTGCTGGCCGCCACGCTCAAGCTGGACGGTTCGATGATCTTGCAGGTGCATGGCAAGGGCGTGGTGAAATTGCTGGTGGTGGAATGCACAGGAGATATGGAGTTGCGCGCCACCGCCAAATGGGAAGGCGAGATCACACATGCCACCTTGCCGGAACTGGTGGGTGACGGACGTTTCGTCATCACACTCGATCCCAAAGACGGTGGGCAAGCCTATCAAGGCATCGTGCCGCTGGAAGGCGACAGCATCGCCGAGATTTTGGAAGGCTATATGACGCGTTCCGAGCAATTGCAGACGCGCTTGTGGCTGGCGGCGGATGGGAATAGTGCCGGTGGCATGCTGCTGCAAAAGTTGCCGGAGCAGGGCGAGTCGGACGACGAGGATGTATGGGATCGTGCGACCAAGTTGGCGGATACCCTCAAGCCGGAAGAGATACTCAATCTTTCAGCGGGTGAGCTGGTGCATCGCCTTTACCATGAAGAAGATATCCGCATGTTCGACGCCCAGCCGGTGGTGTTCCGCTGCACCTGTTCGCGTGACAACGTCGCCAACATGTTGCGTATGATCGGACGGCAAGAGGTGGATGAGATATTGGACGAGCGCGAAGAGATCGAAGTGCACTGCGAGTTCTGTAACGAGCGCTATGTGTTCGACAAGGTGGATGCCGATGCGGTGTTCGCCGAAGTGCCGGCGGTGAGTGCCAGCAAGACCTTGCACTAGCTATTACCCGAAAAATATATTTTTCATGTCATTCCCGCGCAGGCGGGAATCCAGTCATAAAAATAGCCCGCGAAGCGGACCATGCCTTGCATTGACCTGCTACGCAGGGTTAATCAATCAGCTGGAATCCCGCCTGCGCGGGAATGACGAATTCAGGGGATAACGGACAATTTTGGATTGACCATATCCAACGCCACGGCCTCGGCCACTTCGATGCCGTCCACCGCGGCTGACAGAATCCCGCCCGCATAACCTGCGCCTTCACCAGCCGGATACAAACCCTTGATGTTGATGCTCTGGTAGTTCTCGCCGCGTTTGACGCGTATCGGTGACGAGGTGCGTGTTTCCACGCCGGTGAGTAGCGCGTCGTCCATGTCGAAACCTTTGATCTGTTTGCCGAAGGCGGGCAGTGCTTCGCGGATGGCTTCGATGGCGTAGTCGGGCAGGGCGGTGGAAAGGTCGGTCGGTGTCACGCCCGGTGTATAGGAAGGTACGACCTCACCCAATTCAGTCGAGGGACGTCCCGCGAGGAAGTCACCCACACGTTGCGCCGGGGCACTGTAATCCCTGCCGCCCAATTCGAACGCGCGCGATTCCCACTTGCGCTGGAACTCCACACCCGCCAGCACGTCGCCCTTAAAGTCCTCTGGCGTAACGCTTACAACAATCCCGCTGTTGGCGTTGCGTTCGTTGCGCGAATACTGGCTCATGCCGTTGGTCACCACGCGGCCTTCCTCGGAAGTCGCGGCCACCACCGTGCCACCGGGGCACATGCAGAAACTGTACACCGCGCGGCCGTTGCTGGCGTGGTGCACCAGTTTGTAATCCGCCGCCCCCAGCAGTTCATTGCCCGCGTTCGCACCGAAGCGCGCACGGTCGATGACCGATTGCGGATGTTCGATGCGGAAACCGATGGAGAAGGGCTTGGCTTCCATGTACACGCCGCGCTTGAGCAGCATCTCGAAAGTGTCGCGGGCGCTATGGCCGACAGCCAGTACCACGTGCTTGGTCGCGATGCGTTCGCCGTTGGCCAGCACCACGCCGCGCACCTCGTCGTTCTCGATCTCGATGTCTTCCACGCGGCTCTGAAAGCGGATCTCTGCACCCAGTGCCTCCATCTCGTGGCGTATCTGCTCCACCATGCCGACCAGACGGAAAGTGCCGATGTGCGGTTTGCTCACGTACAAAATCTCTTCCGGTGCGCCCGCCTTGACGAATTCGCTCATCACCTTGCGCCCGTAGAACTTCGGGTCTTTGATGCCGCTGTAGAGCTTGCCGTCGGAGAAAGTGCCCGCGCCGCCTTCGCCGAACTGCACGTTCGATTCAGGATCGAGCTTGCCTTTGCGCCACAGCCCCCAAGTATCCTTGGTGCGTTCGCGCACTTCCTTACCGCGTTCGAGGATGATGGGTTTGAAGCCCATCTGCGCCAGCATCAGTCCGGCGAAGATACCGCAGGGACCGGTGCCGATAACGACCGGGCGTTCACTCAAGTCCGCTGGCGCTTGCGCCACTACTTGGTAGCACATATCCGGCGCTTGACTCACATGGGTGATGTTCTTCTTCAGCAGGGCCGCCTCGTTCTTCACTTCCACATCCACGGTGTAGACGAATTTGATGGCGTTCTTCTTGCGCGCGTCATGGCCGCGCCGGAAGAGGGAAAAGGAGACCAGATCATCCGCTGTGATGCCCAGCCGCTTGAGGATGGCGGCTGGCAGATCGTCGGCGGGATGGGTGATCGGGAGGCGGATCTCGGTGAGTCGTAACATGGGCGGCATTCTACTACGGCAATCCCCGATGCTCCGTGCCGGGGCTGCACTTGTCATAGATCGCGACACGGGCGCGACAAGCGCGTAGATTGCGCAGGCATGCCGTATTGAAATGGTCGGGGGTTCAGAGTATTTTCCCCGCAAGCGATAGATAAGGGAGGCGGCATTGGCTATCACCTGGGATGTTTCGCTGGTCATATTGTCCGTACTGGTCGCCATCATCGGATCGTTCACGGCACTCACCCATGCCAGGCGCATGCGGGAAAGCAGCGGTTCGTCGGTGTGGGTGTGGATGGTAGTCGGCGGTGTCACGCTGGGGCTGGCGATCTGGTCCATGCATTTCATCGGCATGCTGGCCTTTCATCTGCCCATCCCGCTCGGTTATGACCTCAACCTGACCCTGCTTTCCGCGTTGCCCGCCATCGCCGCCGCCCTGCTCGGGTTCAACGTGTTGCGCGCAGCGGAGCTCAGCAACGGACGCATCATCTTGAGCAGTCTGTTGATGGGGGCGGGCATCAGCACCATGCATTACACCGGCATGGCCGCACTCAGGATGTCGCCGCCGATAGCATACGACCCCTTCACTTATTTCCTGTCTGTACTCATCGCGGTCTTGGCTTCCTGGGGCGCATTGCTACTGATGTGCCGCGGCGAGCGTTTGAACATGCCGACCTCGGTCCGTTTTCTGCTGGGCAGCGTGATCATGGGGTTGGCGATCTCCGGCATGCATTACACCGCCATTCTGGGGGCGCACTTCGCACCTGACAGTCTTTGCCTGAGTTACATCCCAGAGGGGCACGACCTGCCCGCGATGATGGTGGTGCTGGTGTCTTTGGTCTCGGTCTTCTGGTTCGGTGGCGGCATCGTCGCCGTGTTGTTCGATCAGCGCATGGCGCAACGCAACGCGGCAGCGCTGGCACAGCTTGAAAAAGAACACCGCAAGGTGTTGCGCACTCTCGAATACCAGAAATATGCGCTGGACCAGCATTCGATCGTGGCGATCACCGATGTGCGCGGCACCATCACCTATGTGAACGACAAGTTCTGCGACATCAGCCGCTATGCGCGCGAAGAATTGCTCGGCGAGAACCATCGCCTGCTCAACTCGGGGATGCATCCGGATGGATTCTTCCGCGAGATGTATCGCACCATCGCCAGAGGCGGCGTGTGGCACGGCGACTGTTGCAACCGCGCCCGCGATGGCGGCCTGTACTGGGTGGAGACCACCATCGTGCCCAACCTGGGCGAGGACGGAAAACCGTTCCAGTATGTGTCCATACGCACCGACATCACCGAGCGCAAGCGCGCGGAGGAAGCCTTGCGCGTGGCGGCGGTGGCGTTCGAGACGCACGACGCGATCATGGTCACCGATGCCGCCGGAGACATCATCCGCGTCAACCGCGCCTTCACCGAAACGACCGGCTACGCACCGGAAGAGGTGCTGGGCCGCAATCCCCGCATCATGAAATCCGGCAGGCAGGACCATGCCTTCTACGTCAGGATGTGGCAGACGCTGTTGCATGACGGCTACTGGCGTGGCGAGATGTGGGACCGGCGCAAGAGCGGCGAGATATATCCGAAATGGCTCACCATCACCGCTGTGAAGAACGAGCTGCAGGAGATCGTCAGCTATGTCGCGGTGTTCAGCGACATCACCGAGCGCAAGCAGGTCGAGGAGGAGATGCACAATCTGGCGTTCTATGACGCCCTGACCGCACTGCCCAACCGCCGCCTGCTGATGGACCGCTTGCATCAGGCACTCGCCGCCAGTGCGCGTAACGCGCAGCACGGGGCGGTGATGTTCCTCGACGTGGACAACTTCAAGGTGCTCAACGACACCCACGGTCATGACATCGGCGATCTGCTGCTGATCGAGGTTGCCCGGCGTTTGCAGGACTGCGTGCGCGATGCGGATACCGTGGCGCGGCTGGGGGGTGACGAGTTCGTCGTGGTGCTGGAAGGATTGAGCGATGCGGACATGGAAGCGGCGGAAGCGGCCGATCTGGTGAAGGAGAAGATACTTGCCGCCTTGAGCCAGCCTTACCAGTTGCAGCAACTCGAATATCACACCACGGCCAGCATCGGGGTGTGCATGTTCTACGGCAACCGCATGAGCGTCGACGATCTGCTCAAGGCGGCGGATCACGAGATGTATGCCGACAAGATGGCGCGGCGCGAAGAGGTGTGAATGCCGCTTCCGGCTATTAAGTGCGTGGCATCTGGGCTATCCTCTGCCTGTCTATAAATCCGTGGTTGTGAAGATGAAAAGTATCCGCCTGATCGTGATGGGGCAGGTCACGTTGTTGCTGGTGATTGTGCTAGGGAGCCGTTTCTGGCTGGCCCATCAACCAGTTCGATCCCGAGGTCGTGGAACGATTCATCTGTTTGTATGAGCGCCGCGCCGGTAGGGTGCAAAGTCAGGGATAATCGGCATCATGGCAAAAGCAAAAACGATCTATAGCTGTACTGAATGTGGTGGTCAGGTTTCCAAGTGGCAGGGGCAATGTCCTCATTGCGGCGAATGGAACACGCTGGTCGAATCTGTTGCGGAAGCTGCGCCAACGGCAGGCAAGAACCGCTACAGCGCCTTGGCAGCATCCGGCAAGTTGCAGCAATTGGCCGAAGTGGAGGCGAGTGAGGTGTCGCGCACCCCGACCGGCATCGCCGAGTTTGACCGCGTACTGGGCGGCGGGCTGGTGGACGGCGGGGTGGTGCTGATCGGTGGCGATCCCGGCATCGGCAAATCCACCTTGTTGCTGCAGGCCTTGGCGCATCTGTCCGCCACCAAAAAAGTGCTCTACGTCAGCGGCGAGGAATCAGCGCAGCAGATCGCTTTGCGCGCCAAGCGTCTTTCGCTCGATGCACGCGAAGTGCACCTGTTGCCCGAGATACAACTGGAAAAGATCCAGTCCACGGTCGCCCACGAGAAACCACAAGTGGTGGTGATCGACTCAATCCAGACCGTGTATTCCGAACAGCTCACTTCCGCACCCGGTTCTGTGGCGCAGGTGCGCGAATGCGCGGCGCAACTCACGCGCATCGCCAAGAGTGCGGGCGTGACCATCATCTTGGTCGGCCATGTCACCAAGGAAGGCGCACTGGCGGGGCCGCGTGTGTTGGAACACATCGTCGACACCGTGCTGTATTTCGAGGGCGATACGCATTCCAGCTTCCGCCTCATCCGTGCATTCAAGAACCGCTTCGGCGCGGTGAACGAACTGGGCGTGTTCGCCATGACCGAAAAAGGTTTGCGCGAAGTGAGCAACCCGTCGGCACTGTTCCTGTCGCAACACGGCGCGCAGGTTGCGGGTTCGTGTGTGATGGTGACGCAGGAAGGCACGCGCCCCTTGCTGGTGGAGATACAGGCGCTGCTCGACGATTCGCATTCACCCACACCGCGCCGCTTGTCGCTGGGTTTGGAACAGAACCGCCTCGCCATGTTGTTGGCCGTGTTGCATCGTCATGCGGGTGTCGCCTGTTTCGATCAGGATGTGTTCATCAACGCCGTGGGCGGCGTGAAGATCACCGAGCCGGGCGCGGACTTGGCCGTGCTGCTCGCCATCGTCTCCTCACTCAAGAACAAGCCGCTGCCGGAAAAGATGGTGGTGTTCGGCGAAGTCGGCCTGGCCGGTGAGGTGCGTCCCGTGCAACGCGGCCAGGAAAGATTGAAAGAAGCCGCCAAGCTCGGCTTCACCCAGGCCATCATCCCCAAAGCCAATGCGCCCAAGCACAAGATCGAGGGCATGCAGGTCATCGCGGTGGAACGGGTGGAAGAGGCCGTGGAAAAGATGCGATGAGTGCCAAGCTGGAAGAGATCAGAGCCGCCATGATGGCCGCGCAGAAGACCGGCGACCATTTGAAGGAGCACGATCTGGCACAGGCAGGATTACGCCTGAGTCCGAACGACGAGTTCTTTCAGTATTGCGCGGTGCTGTCGCTATCGCGTTGCAATGCCAAACAGCGCGCGCTGGATGCTTTCTATACCTACAAGCTGCACCAGAGTCAGAACGAATACGTGCGAGCATTGGAACCGCGCATGCTGAAAGACCTGGCTTTTCTGGAAGTCGACACCACCAAGCCCAAACCATTCGAAGGGCTGGGTACCGAGCGTTTCCACACGGCTGCCGTCACCTATCACAAGGCGTACAACCATTTTGGTGGCCATTATTCCGCCATCAATGCGGCTACGTTGTACATGCTGTCGGATTCCGCCTCCAGTTCCAAAGCGCTGGCCGAGGTTGCCATCGAGCTGGCGAAGCAAGACAGCGGGCCGCGCTTCTTCCCGCTGGCGACCTTGTCCGAAGCCTATCTGTTACTGGATAAGCCGATCGAAGCCGGTGAGGTGATCCGCGAAGCCGCGAGCTATAACCAGAACAACCTGCTTACCCGTGCACGCATGAGCCGTCAATTACGGCTGGTGTGCAGCTACATGGGTATCGATCCCAAGATCGTCAATCCCATGCTGCCGGAGACCGTGCTGCACTATTGCGGCCACATCTTTGATAGCCATCGTCCGCTGGATGAAACGGCTGAGGCGGCATTGCAGCATCGCATAGAGCATGTGTTGCAAGACAACCATTGTGTGATCGCCTATGGCTCGCTCGCCGCGGGTTCCGACATCCTGTTCGCTGAGGCCGTGCTGGCGCAGGGCGGCGAACTCAACGTGTGGCTACCGTTCGCGGTCGATACTTTTTGCGATATCTCAGTGCGCCCGGCAGGCGAGCAGTGGGTTGAACGCTTTCATCGCTGTCTGGAACAAGCCAACCTCGTCTCTTTCGCCACCGAATCCGACTTCCTCGGCGAAGACTCGCTGTTCAAATATTGTTCCGAGATCGCCATGGGCATGGCCGTCATGCGTGCCGGTTCGCTACAAGCCAAAGTCATGCAAGTCGCGATCTGGGATCGTGTGGTGTCCGACCAGCAATCAAGCACCTACTCCAATATCAGCAAGTGGCGATCGTTGGGGCACCAAGCTGAGATCATCAACAGCCCGGTGCATCTGCCGCAAGCCGTGGTGCGCGAGTTTGGTCAGCACCATCCCACCCTGCGCCGCGAACCACATGCCATCCTGTTCTCCGATGTGCGCGGTTTCAGCAAACTCAGCGATAGCGGGGTGGTTTGGTTCTTCAATGATTTGCATCCGGTGCTGGCGGCCGTCATCGACCGCTACCGTGACGACATACAGTTCGTGGATACTTGGGGCGATGCCATCTATCTGGTGGCACGCAAGGCATCGACGGTCGCCCATGTCGCCGCCGAACTGAACGACGCGATGGGCACACTCGATCAGTCTTCCCTCGATCTGGACGAGCCGCTGATGCTGCGCATCGGCCTGCATTACGGTCCCGTCTACAAGCTATACGACCATCTCGCACAGACCGTCACCTACGCCAGCACCGACGTCACCAAGACCGCGCGTATAGAACCTGTCACCCCGCCCGGCGAGATATTCGGCACCGAACCCTTCGTTGCAATGATGGAACTGGAAGGTGAGCGCTGGGCGCGCTTCCGCTATGCCGGAACGATACAAAGTGCGAAAGGCTACGGAGCCTTCCGCATGTTCCACGTCCATCCTAGATTGAAGCGGGAAGAACTTTATTGTTCGTTGGATGGGGCAGGTCAATCTTGAATGTCAGGGGGAAACTGAAGTGAAGTTTGGTGTTGTTTTATAAGAGGCAGTTTCTCGGCCAAAGCTGCCGATTGGGTGTTTTCAGTCAAACGTCTGCTATGGAATACTTAACCGACTCCGGAATCATCTGATTGAACAACATCAGTGATATACAAAGTCCGGAATTCCCGGTGAGTGAAGCTCAAACGCTGGCGTGCAGTTTTACGCCTAATGCCTGAGTAACTTTCAGTATGGTGTCGAAGCTTGGTACTCGTTCGCCTGAGAGAGATTTGTACAAACTCTCGCGCGAGAGTCCTGATTTCTCGGCAACTTGAGCCATACCTTGTGCTCTCGCAATATCACCGAGAGCTTTGGCGATGAAAGCGGCATCGCCACCAGATTCCTCGATACAAGCATCCAGATACATCGCCATTTCTTCTGGTGTTCGAAGATGTTCTGCTACGTCATAGCGTGTCGTTGTGATCATTTTTCGATCTCCTTTAACTTTGAAGCAAGTTCCAACGCTGTTTTGATGTCCGTCGCTTGAGATCGTTTATCGCCTCCCGCAAGCAGAATGATCAACAATTCGCCGCGCTTGGCAAAATAGACTCTATATCCGGGCCCATAGTCGATACGCATTTCAGATACACCAGCACCAATGGGTTTTACATCCCCTGCATTGCCAGCCCTGAGTCTTTCAACTCTAGCCAGGATCCGCATCCGTGCCCGCAAGTCGCGAAGCCCGTCAATCCAGTTGGCATATTTCTCTGTTTTGCGAATTTCGACCATGCACCATTGTATCCTGCTGGCTACTTTAGTCAAGCTTGCTAGCGCTGATAGTTGACATTCATAGAACTGATACCCCCACGGTCAGATGACTTCTCCATAGCAGACGCCAAACAGGAAGTTCACCACTGGCAGCTATGGCCGAGAAACAGTCCGGCGCGACTGTTGGGCGTTAGTTCTTCTGAGCGAAAACGGACGTAATGCCCGTTCTCGCTTCGCTCCCGGACGGATTATTTCTTCTCGATCTTCTCGATCATCCACTGCTTCTTGTTGCCCTGCATCATCTCGAAATGCACCTTGTCGCCGGCCTTGATGTCGTGCGGCATGTCTTTGACCGAGAACCACATGGTCATCGAAGGCCATTCCAGTGAGGGAATGGGTTCGTGGGCGATCTGCACTTTGCCTGGCTTGACTGCCTTCACAATGCCCATGCCTTGATGCATGGCGGTGTGCATGCCCAGCATGTCATGGCCGGACATATCGTGCTTCATCTCATGTTCATGCGAGGCAGCTTGGGCGAAGCCGAAGCAAGCCAACAGTGCAAAAGTGAGAGTGAGTCGTTTCATGGTGTTCTCCTTTAGTGGGTTGAAGGGGTTGAAGGGGTTGAGGAAAGTTGGTGTTGCTTGATGAGGGCGTAGATGACCGGGATCACCAGCAGGGTGAGTACGGCGGACGACACCATGCCGCCGACCATGGGCGCGGCGATACGGCGCATCACTTCAGAGCCGGTGCCGCTGCTCCACAAGATAGGCAGCAGGCCGGCCATGATGGCGACCACGGTCATCATCTTGGGACGCACGCGTTCGACTGCACCGTGCATGATGGCTGCGTGCAGATCCAGTGCGGTGAGGCTGTGTCCGGAATCGGCACGGTGCTCTTGTATCTCCTGCCAAGACTTCTCCAGATAGATGAGCATCACCACACCGGTCTCGGCAGCCACACCGGCCAATGCGATGAAGCCGACCGCGACCGCGACGCTCAGGTTGTAATCCAGCAGCCATAACAACCACACGCCGCCGACCAGCGCGAACGGCACCGACAGCATCACCACCAGTGATTCGGTGACGCGACGGAAGTTGAGGTACAGCAGCAGGAAGATGAGCAGCAGCGTGACCGGGATGACGATCTTCATCTTGGCGATGGCGCGTTCCATGTATTCGAACTGGCCGCTCCAGGTGGCGTAGTAGCCGGGCGGGAAGGTCACTTGTTCGTTCACGGCACGGTGTGCCTCGGCCACGTAGGAACCGATGTCGCGCTCGCGGATATCCACGTAGATGTAGGCGGAGAGCAGCGCGTTCTCGGTGCGTATGCTGGGCGCGCCTTTGCTGATGCGCACACGCGCAAGTTGGCCGAGCGGGATCATCGCGCCGTCCGGTGTGGTGACCAGCACTTCGCGCGCGATCTTCTCGGGCGAGTCACGCAGTTCACGCGGATAGCGCACATTCACGCCGAAGCGTTCCAGCCCTTCCACGGTGGTGGTGACGTTCGCACCGCCGAGAGCTGTGGCGATCACATCCTGCACGGTGCCCATACTCAAGCCGTAGCGCGCCAGTGCGGCACGATCCGGTTCGATGTCGAGGTAATAGCCGCCGGTGATGCGCTCGGCATAAGCGGAGCTGGTGCCGGGGATGTTCTTCACTACCGACTCTATCTGTTTCGCCAGACGTTCCATTTCGTTCAAGTCCTTGCCGAACACCTTGATGCCGATGGGCGTGCGGATGCCGGTGGAGAGCATGTCGATGCGCGCTTTGATCGGCATGGTCCACGAGTTCGCCACGCCGGGGAATCGTAGCGCCTTGTCCATCTCGGCGATGAGCTGGTCGGTGTCCATGCCGTCGCGCCAATCTTCCTGCGGCTTGAGGTTGATCACCGTTTCGAACATCTCCATCGGTGCGGGATCGGTAGCGGTTCCGGCGCGTCCTGCCTTGCCATATACCGACGCCACCTCGGGAAAGCTCTTGATGATCTTGTTCTGCGTCTGCAACAGCTCGGCCGCCTTGGTCACCGATAGACCGGGCAGGGCGGTGGGCATGTAGAACAGCGTGCCTTCGTTCAGCGTGGGCATGAATTCACTGCCCAACTTCATCGCCGGATAGATGCTCACGACGAGCACGCCAACTGCGATGGCCAGCGTTGCTTTCTTCTTCTTCAGCACCCAGTGGATGAGCGGGCGATAGACGGCGATCATCCAGCGGTTGAGCGGGTTCTCCGCTTCCGGCCGGATGTGGCCCTTGATGAACAGCAGCATCAGCACCGGCACCAGCGTCACCGACAGCAGCGCCGCACCGGCCATGGCGAAGGTCTTGGTGAATGCCAGCGGTGCGAACAATCTGCCTTCCTGTGCTTCCAGCGTGAACACTGGCAGGAAGGAGACGGTGATGATGAGCAGCGAGAAGAATAGGGAAGGGCCGACTTCTTTGCAGGCATTCAATATCGCATCGAAGCGAGATGATTCATCTTTCATGCGTTCCAGATGTTTGTGTGCGTTCTCGATCATCACGATGGCCGCATCCACCATCGCGCCGATGGCGATGGCGATGCCGCCCAGACTCATGATGTTGGAATTGAGATTCAGAAAACGCATGGCGATGAACGCCATCAGCACGCCGATGGGCAGCATCACGATGGCGACCAGTGCGCTGCGCGCGTGCATCAGGAACACCATGCACACCAGTGCCACGATCAGACCCTCTTCGAGCAGTGTGTGCTTGAGCGTGGCGATGGCGCGCTGGATCAGTTCAGAACGGTCATACACCGCCTGGATGGTCACGCCATCCGGCAGACCTGCGGACACCTCGGCGATCTTCTGCTTGATGTTGGCGATCACTTCCAGCGCGTTCTGTCCGTAGCGCGCCATAGCGATGCCTGACACCACTTCGCCTTCGCCGTTCAGCTCCGCGATGCCGCGCCGACTATCCGGCCCGAGTTCGATACGCGCGATGTCGCGCAGCAATACCGGCGTGCCGCGATCCGCTTTCACCACCAGCATCTCGATGTCCGCCTTGCCGCGCAGATAACCGCGACCGCGCACCATGTATTCGGTCTCGGCCATCTCCAGCATGCGTCCGCCGACATCGCGGTTGCCGTCGCGTATCACCTGCGACACGCGGCTCAGCGGGATGCCATAGGCGCGCAGCTTCACCGGATCGACCGTGACCTGATACTGCTGCACCTGTCCGCCGATGCTGGCGACCTCGGCCACACCCTGCGCCTTGGTCAATTGATAACGCAGATACCAGTCTTGCATGGTGCGCAGTTGGGCGAGGTCATGCTTCTCGCTGAGCAGCGCGTATTGATACACCCAGCCTACGCCGCTGGCATCCGGCCCCAGTTGCGGTGATACGTTGCGCGGCAGACGACCCGCCGCCTGATTCAGATATTCCAGCACGCGCGAACGCGCCCAGTAGATGTCGGTGCCGTCCTCGAAGATGACGTACACAAACGATGCGCCGAAGAAGGAGAAGCCGCGTACCACTTTCGACTTCGGCACGGCCAGCATCGCGGTGGTGAGCGGATACGTCACCTGATCCTCGACCACCTGCGGCGCCTGTCCCGAGTATTCGGTATAGACGATCACCTGCACATCGGACAGGTCGGGCAGCGCATCCAGCGGTGTCTTCAGCAGCGCATAGATGCCGGACAGTGTGATGAACAATGTAGCAAGCAGAACCAGAAAGCGGTTCTTCGCCGACCACTCAATGACTGTGTTCAGCATGGCTCTGCTCCTTTGACTTCGTCATTCCCGCGCAGGCGGGAATCCAGTTGATTGACGAAATCACGCGAAGCGTGACGACACGGGGTTTTGTCCGCTACGCGGGTTTTATGTATGCACTGGATTCCCGCGTTCGCGGGAATGACGGTGTTGGAATGTTTCGCGTTTGGCATGTCAGTGCCCCCCATGCTGCGCTTGCAGCTTGGTGACGACCCATTCACCTGCGCCGCGTTCGACGACCTCGAACTCGATGGCACTGCCCGGTTTGATGTTCGCCACCAGAGACGGATTCGCCAGCGCGAAGTCCATGGTCATGCTCGGCCACTTGAGCGAGGGAATGGGTTCGTGGGTGATGCTCACGTTGCCGTCGCCGTAGTCCTCCTCCAGTACCCCGGTTGCGCTGTGACCGACCGTCTTGGTTTTTTGCGGAGCCGGGGTGTCGCCCATGCCGCTGAATGCCGCTTGCAGGTTGCTCTCGGAATCGAGCAGGAAGTTGGCGCGGGTGACCACTTGTTCACTTTCCGTCAGACCGTCGCTGACTTCCACATAGTCATCGCTACGCTGGCCCAGCGTGACGACGCGCGGCGCGAAGCGTCCTTCGTCCAGTCGCACCAGCACGGTCTGCTGCGTGCCGCTGTCGATCACGGCCGAGGTGGGTATGGTCAGTACTTTGGATAGTTTTCCGGTCGCGATCTGTGCATGGGCATACATGGCGGGCTTTAGCGCGCCGCCCGCATTGGGCAGCACGATGCGCACCTGCACCGTGCGCGTCATCTCGTTCAGGGTCGGGTAGATGAAATCCACCTTGCCGGTGAAGGTGCGGCCGGGCATTGCATCCACGGTGACTTGTGCATCACTACCCAAGCGGATGCCGCCGATGTCCTGCTCCGCCACGTCGGCGATGGCCCACAGTATGGACAAGTCGGCGATGCGGTACAGCTTCTCGCCCGGCATGAAGCGCATGCCCTCGACCGCCATCTTTTCCAGCACGATGCCGTTGGCGGGCGCGTGGTAGGTCACGCGGTCACCGTTCAGTTGCGCACCGGCGACGTCCCAGTTCTTCAGGCGTGCAGTACTGGCCTCGACCAGACGCTGCATGCTCTGCTGTGCCGCTGCATCGGCATCCTTGAGCTCCGCCAGTCCATGCTTCGCCAATTCCAGTTCGCGCAGGGCGGATACCAGTTCCGGGCTGTACACCTCGAACAGCGGTTCGCCCTTGCGCACGCGCTGGCCGGTGGTGTTGACGTAGAGCTTCTCCACCCAGCCTTCGAACTTGGGCGCGATGGTGGTCAGGCGCTGCTCATCGGTAGTGATGCGTGCGTTCAGGCGCAGGCTGCGCCCCAGTTCGCGCATCGCGGCGGCTTCGCTCTGCACACCGAGCTTCTGCACCTTGGCGGCACTGACGCTGAAGCCTTCCTTGTCTTCCGTTTCCTCACCCGCATACACCGGGATGTAGTCCATGCCCATCGAATCTTTCTTCGGCACCGGCGAGGTGTCGGGCAGTCCCATCGGGTTGCGGTAATAGAGTAGCTCGCGTGCGTTGCTGTCAGCAGTGGTCATAGCGCTGTTCTCGGCCTGACTTTGCGTGCCGAACCAGTAGCTGCCAGCGGCGACGAGGGCGAGTAGCAGTGTGCCCAGTGTGAGTTTGACGGGGGTGTTCATAGGGATTCTCCCAACAGGTTTTCGATATCGGCCAGCGCGAGTTGCATGTCGGTCTGTGCGCGCAGCCGTTGCTGATGGATGGTCAGCAGTTGTTGTTGTGCCTGGATCAGCATGGCGAAGTCGGACTTGCCCGTTTCATAGGCAGCCATGGTGGCGTCCAGTGACAGTTGCGCCTGTGGCAGCAGACGGGTGGCGATGAGTTGCTCGGTGCGGTGTGCGGTCTCCAATGCGGAGAGCGCTTCGGACAGTGCGGCGCGCTTTTGTTCCAGTAGCGACTGCTTGCGGCTGCTTGCCGCAGCCAGTCGTGATTCCGCTTCGCCTTCACGTGCACGGCGGGTGGATTGTTGCAGCGGGATGTTCAGTTCCAGCATCACGTCCCAGCGCGAGATGCTGCCGTTGCTGCGCGTCGGCGCGATACCCAGCGTCACGTCCGGATAGCGGTCTGCATATTGCAGTTCGCGCTGGCGGTCGGCGGCGCGCAGGCTGGCCTCGGCCATGCGCAGTTGCGGGTTCTGTGCATCCAACCGTTCGAGCAGGGCGGCTTCATCAAGCTGTGCCGGACTCGGCATGGGGCGCAGCACGGCGGTTTCGACTAATGTTGCGTTGCCGGGGCGTGACAACAATGTGTTGAGTCGCACATGGCTGTGGTGGTGCGCGTTCTGGATGGCGATCAGCTCGGTCTGCAAACGGGTCTGCTCCAGCTGGATGCGGATCACATCCTGTTGCTGTCCGAGTCCGTTGGCGTAACGCGTGTGCGTGATCTGTTCCAGACTGTTCATCAGATCCAGTGTCTGCTGCGTCAGGCGTTCACTGCCGATGGTGTAGTAATAGCGCGCATAAGCCTGCTTGATGCGTGTGGACAATTCTGCCCAGGTCGCGGCGACTTTGCCTTCCGCTTCCTCGCTGCGCGCATCCGCCACCTCGTGGCGCAGGTCGCGCGTGCCGTACCAGGGCAGCTTCTGCATCAAGGTGAACTTGGTGGCAGGGTTGCCGTTGGTGACATCCATCGGCTCGATGCGCAGCAGCGGGTCGGCCAGCGTGTCGGACGATTCGCTGTTCTGCATCGCTGCCGTCGCTTCATGCCGTGCGGCGGCCAGCTCGGGGTTGTGCTCGCGCGCATAGGCCAGCAGACCAGCAAGGTCGTTGCCTAATGGTTGCCCGGCTACCGCGGGCGTTAGCCACAGCGCACCGAGCAAAGTGAAAAGTAGTGCTTCGTGTCTCATGTTCCGCTTCCTGATCGCATGGAAATGCAGGCGGATGACCGCGAACGGTCACCGCGCGAAGCGGGACGAGTGGGGGTACTACGGATTCAACAGACGGACTCGTCCCGCGTTACGCGGCAACGAGCGGCGGCGGATCGAGCGGGGCGGAAAGATGGGAGACGAAAGTCTCGGGTATGGAACGTACAGGTTGCGAGCCTGTTTCGATCAGTTGCATCGCCATGACAGGCGCATCGACAAAGGCGGAGCAGGCCACGTGGCAGATCGCGCAGGAGGTGCACGAGGATTCATCATCGGCACTTGTCTGCATGGCTTCGTGGTGCATCATGCCGTGATCCATCATGTCGTCATGCGACATGGTCATCATCATCTCCGAAGAGTCATGGCAATCGCCGCGCTGCATTTGCATGGAGAGCGATTCCGCCACGGCGTTGGCGCTGAACAGCGGCAGCCACAGCAGCAGAAGTAACGCGATGAATTTTTGGGTCAGTTTCGACATGGGGGCAGTGTGGTGATACTTGGGCGATTAGTCAATGAGGCCCCAGATTGGTTCCGACAAGGTGAACATATATAACCGTTGTCCAGAAGGTGGCGAAGGGGGTAAAGTTCGCCTAACCCCGCACAACAATAAATGAGGTTAGAAAATGGCGATAACGATCACGGTGGTAGTGCTTACTGTCTTCCTTTTACTGGCATTCTTCCGATCCTCGATCTGGGGCTGGCTGTTCGCTTTCCTAGTGCTGGTGCCGATGATCGCTATCGAAAGCCGCATCTCTGACGGGGCCTTGAAGAACATCTATCTCGCGCTGGCGATCTTTGTGCTGGTGTTCGGCGTGCCTTACCTGCGCCGCCTGCTGATCAGTAACTTCATCCTTAAAGTATTCCGCAAGATCTTGCCGCAGGTGTCGCAAACCGAGCAGGAGGCGCTGGACGCCGGTACGGTGTGGTGGGACGGTGAGTTGTTCAGTGGCCGTCCGCGCTGGAGCAAGCTGCTGGATATGCCCAAGACTGGTCTGAGCGAACGCGAGCAGGCTTTCGTCGATAACGAGGTGGAAGAACTGTGCGCGATGCTGGACGATTGGGATATCACCCATGTCCGGCAGGATCTGCCGCCCGAGGTGTGGCAGTTCATCAAGGACAAGGGTTTCTTCGGCATGATCATCCCGCAGGAATATGGCGGGCTGGAGTTCTCGGCGCAGGCGCATTCGGCGGTGGTGACCAAGGTCTCGTCGCGCAGTGGTACGGCGGGGGTGACGGTGATGGTGCCGAACTCGCTGGGGCCGGCTGAGTTACTGCTGAAGTACGGCACAACGGAGCAAAAGGATAAATATCTGAACCGTTTGGCGAAGGGTTTGGAAGTGCCGTGTTTCGCACTGACCGGGCCGTTCGCGGGTTCCGATGCGGGGGCGATCCCGGATAGCGGCATCGTGTGTCATGGTGAGTTCAACGGTCAGCAGGTGCTGGGCATCCGCCTCAACTGGGAGAAGCGTTACATCACGCTGGCACCGGTGGCAACTTTGCTGGGCTTGGCTTTCAAGTTATACGACCCTGAAAAATTATTGGGTGCGGAAAAATCAATGGGTATCACCCTGGCCTTGATCCCAACCGATTTGCCCGGTGTTCAGATCGGTCGCCGTCACTTCCCACTCAACTCTGCATTCCTCAACGGTCCGACGGTGGGCAAGGATGTATTCATCCCGATGGAGTACATCATCGGTGGCATGCCGCGTATCGGCCAAGGCTGGCGCATGTTGATGGATTGTCTGTCGGTGGGGCGTTCCATCTCGCTGCCGGCCAGTGCAGTAGGCGGTGCAAAACTCGCGGCCCGCAGCAGCGGTGCTTATGGTCGTGTGCGCAAACAGTTCCACATGCCGGTGGGCAAGTTCGAAGGCGTGGAAGAAGCATTGGCACGCATAGGCGGCAACACTTATGTGATGGACGCGGCGCGGCGCATGACTGCGCTGGCGGTCGATCTGCACGAGAAGCCTGCAGTGGTGTCGGCTATCGCCAAGTATCACTGTACCGAGCGCGGCCGCATGGTGATCAACGACGCGATGGACGTGCACGGCGGCAAGGGCATCTGCATGGGGCCGGACAACTATCTGGCGCGCATGTACCAGCAGACGCCGATCGGCATCACCGTGGAAGGTGCGAACATCCTCACGCGCAGCCTGATGATCTTCGGCCAGGGCGCGGTCCGTTCGCATCCTTATGTGCTGAAAGAGATGCAGGCGGCGCACGACCAGAATGCGCAACGCGCCTCGCTGAATTTCGACAATGCTTTCTTCGCGCACATCAGTTTCAGTCTGAGTAATGCGGTGCGCTCGGTGCTGTACGGTTTGTCGGGTGGGCGACTGATCTATGTGCCGACCGGCGCACCGACGCATCGTTACTATCAATTGCTGACGCGTTATGCGGCATCGTTCGCCTTCGCGGCAGACATCGCCATGCTGGTGCTGGGTGGCGGGTTGAAACGCAAGGAAAAACTCTCGGCGCGCCTGGGGGATGTGTTGAGCAACCTTTATCTGTGTTCGGCAGTGTTGAAGAAGTTCGAGGACGATGGCCGCCCCAGAGCCGACGAACCGCTGCTGCACTGGGCGATGGAAGACGGGCTGTATCGCATCCAGACCGCATTCGATGGTGTGTTGCAGAACTTCCCCAATCGCTTGTTTGCGTTCTTGCTGCGCGTGGTCATCTTCCCGCTGGGGCAATGCCGCAAGCCGCCTTCCGATGACAGGGGCCACCAAGTGGCGGCACTGATGTTGAAGCCCGGTGATGCGCGCGACCGTCTCACCGTGGGTATGTATATCAAACGTGACGAGCAGGATGCGGTCGGGGCGCTTGAAGCGGCACTGGCCAGCACATTGGCCTGTGAGCCGATACAGGCCAGATTGGAAAAAGAGGTCAAAGCCGGCAAGCTGAACGCGCTGGATGAGATGGCGCGCATCGCCGAGGCACGCGAGGCGGGCATGATCGATCCGGAAGAAGCGATACAGCTCGAACGTGACTATATGTTGCGGCGCAAGGTCATCATGGTGGATGACTTCGATGCCAGACAGCTACAGGCGAACGGATGAGCAGCCTGCGCAACAAGGTGGTCTTCATCACCGGTTCCAGTCGCGGGATCGGACGGGAGATCGCCTTGCGCTGCGCACGCGACGGCGCGAAAGTAGTCATCACCGGCAAGACGGCGGAGCCGCATCCAAAGTTGCCGGGCACCATCCATAGCGTGGCGGAAGAAGTGGTTGCCGCGGGAGGACAGGCGCTGGCGTTGCAGCTTGATGTGCGTGACGCGCAGGCCATCCACGATGCGGTCGAACAAACCGCCACCCATTTTGGCGGCATCGATGTGCTGGTCAATAACGCGAGTGCCATCAGTCTGACCAATACGTTAAACACACCAGCCAAACGATTGGACCTGATGTGGGACGTGAACATGCGTGCCACTTTCCTCGCTTCCCAAGCCTGCATCCCCTATCTCAAGCAAGCGGTCAATCCGCATATTCTTTCCATGTCGCCGCCGCTGAACATGGGGTCGGACAATTTCGCGCCGCATGTGGCCTACACCATCTCGAAATACGGCATGAGCATGCTGACCATGGGGCTGGCGCGCGAGTTCGAAGGATCTTGTATCGCATGCAACTGTCTGTGGCCGCGCACCACCATCGCCACAGCGGCCATCGAATACAACTTCCCGGAAGAGATACTGCGCGCCTCGCGCAAACCGGCCATCGTGGCCGATGCCGCGTACCTCATCCTGACGCGGACCAGCGATACCTGTAACGGCAACTTCTTCATTGACGAGGAGGTGCTGCGTGAATCAGGCGTGAGTGACTTCGAGCAATACGCAGTCAGTCCGGGGGGGCGGCTGTTCGACGATCTGTTCTTGCAAACAAAATCATAAGGGGAGAGAGACATGACGACATCTGACAACGTAGACGTGATCACGCCGGAACAGGCGGAGACGCTGCACGGTTTGTTCCTCGAGCGGGTAAGGCGCTCGTCGGATAAAGAAGCCTACCGTTATTTCGATGCGAACCTCAATGGCTGGGTGAGTCTGAGTTGGCGCCAGATGTTTGCAGAAGTGGCGCGTTGGCAGGCGGCACTGGCGAAGGAAGGTTTGCAGAAGGGCGACCGCGTGGCGTTGATGTTGCGCAATTGTCCGCAATGGGTGATGTTCGATCAGGCGGCGATGTCGCTGGGGCTGGTCACCGTGCCGTTGTATACCGTGGACCGCGCCGAGAACATCGCCTACATCGTGAACGATGCACAGGCCAAGGTGTTGCTGTTCGAGACTGCCGAGCAATGGCAGGAACTGAATGCCGTGAAATCACTGATGCCAAGCGTGCAACGATTCATCTCGCTGGACGAGGTGGTCAGCGACGAACCACGTCTGCTCTGTGCTGCGCATGCCTTGCCGTCTACCGCCGAACTGCAAGCGCCCGTGCCGTGCGACATGGGCGAGCTGGCCAGCATCATCTACACCTCCGGCACCACCGGCAAACCCAAGGGCGTGATGCTGAGTCACCGCAACATGCTGAGCAACACGCATTCCGCACTGGGCACCTTCGCGCTCTACAACGACGATCTGCTGCTGTCCTTCCTGCCGCTGTCGCATACCTTCGAGCGCACCTGTGGCTATTACCTGCAAGTGATGACCGGCGCGACGGTGGCCTATGCGCGTTCTATCCCCTTGCTTTCAGAAGACCTGCAAACCATCCATCCCACCATCCTCATCTCGGTACCGCGCATCTATGAGCGCATCTATTCCGCGATCAGCGCCAAGCTGGAAGAAGGTCCGCCGCTGCGCAAGAAGCTGTTCCATCTGGCAGTGGAAGTGGGCTGGGCACGTTTCGAACATGAGCAGGGACGAGGCCCGTGGAAGGCTTCTTTCCTGCTGTGGCCGTTGCTGGATAAACTGGTGGCGAAGAAACTGCTGGCGCGGTTGGGGGGCCGCTTGCGCACGGCGGTGACCGGCGGCGCGGCGCTGGATGCCGACATCTCGCGCATGTTCGTCGGCCTCGGCCTGCCGGTGGTGCAGGGCTATGGTCTGACCGAGACCAGCCCCATCGTCACCGGCAACCATCTGGACAGCAACTTCCCGGACAGCGTGGGACAGCCGATACGAGGCGTGCAGGTGAAGCTGGGCGCGCAGAACGCGCTGCTGGTTAAAGGCCCGAACGTGATGATGGGCTACTGGAACAATCCCGAAGCAACGAAAGCGATGATCGACGAAAACGGCTGGCTGAACACCGGCGACATCGCGCGCATCAGCGAGACCGGGCATGTGTACATCACCGGCCGTCTGAAAGAGATCATCGTGATGGCCAACGGTGAGAAGATCCCTCCGGCCGACATGGAGGCCGCCATTCTGCACGATCCGCTGATCGACCAAGTGATGATCCTGGGCGAGGGCAAGCCCTATCTGGTCGCGCTGGCGGTGCTCAATCCCGTGGTGTGGCCGGACATCGCGGCCAAGGTCGGTGTGCAGCCCGACATGCCGGAATCGCTCACCGACAGCAATGTGGAAGCCAAGGTGCTGCGCCGCATCGCGCGCAACATCCGCGCCTTCCCCGGCTATGCCAAAGTCAATCGTGTGTTGCTGCTGACCGAACCGTGGACTATAGACAACGGCCTGCTCACACCCAAACTCAGCTTGAAGCGCGATAAGGTAGTGGCGAAATTCTCGCGCGAGATCGACGCACTTTACGAAGGACACTGAGCATGAATACGCCTGTTACCGATTTGCCTGATCGTCAGCCGACCCTGCGTGTGGCGGCGATGCCCTCGGATGCCAATTACACCGGCGACATCTTCGGCGGCTGGCTGATGGGGCAGGTGGATGTCGCCGGCAGTATCCCGGCCGTACACCGCGCCAAGGGGCGTGTGGCGACCATCGCAGTCAATTCGTTCGTGTTCAAGCAGCCGATCTTTGTCGGGGATGTGGTGAGTTTCTACACACAGATCGTCAAGACCGGCACCACCTCTATCACCGTGGACGTGGAAGTGTATGTGCAGCGCGATCCGGAGAATCCGACCTGCCACAAGGTGACGGAAGCGCAATTGACCTATGTCGCGGTGGGCGAGGATCGCAAGCCACGCCCGCTGCCAGCAGAGAAGGGTTGAAGAACAGGTATTCACGAAAGGCACGAAAATACACGAACGAACGACGTTGAGGCTGGTGGGTATTTCGTGCTTTTCGTGAGTTTCGTGGACTGAAGAAGTTGTTTTGAAAGCGAGGGATTGATGAGTACATTGCATATCAGGAAAGTCGCCGTGCTGGGTGCGGGCGTGATGGGCGCGCAGATCGCCGCGCACATGGTCAATGCCAACGTCGAGACATTGCTGTTCGAACTGCCCGCCAAAGAGGGCGACCCGAACGGCAACGTGAACAAGGCGCTGGCCGGTCTGAAGAAGCTGGAACCTGCTCCCATCTCGTCACCGGCCCGCATCAGTTTCATCGAGCCTGCCAATTACGAGCAGCATCTGGACAAGTTGCGCGAGTGCGACCTCATCATCGAGGCCATCGCCGAGCGCATCGACTGGAAGTCCGACCTGTACCGCAAGGTGGCACCGTTCGTGAATGCGAACGCCATCTTCGCCACCAACACCTCCGGCCTGTCCATCAACACGCTGGCCGAGGCGTTTCCCGAGAACCTGCGCCACCGTTTCTGCGGCATCCATTTTTTCAACCCGCCACGCTATATGCATCTGGTCGAGTTGATCCCGTGTGCGGGCACCGAGTTGTTGCTGCTGAATGACTTGGAGACCTTCCTCGTCTCCACGCTGGGCAAGGGCGTGGTGCGCGCCAAAGACACGCCCAACTTCATCGCCAACCGCATCGGTGTGTTCTCCATGCTCGCTACCAAACATCATGCCGCCGCCTTCGAGCTTGGTTTCGATATGGTGGATGCGCTGACCGGGCGTTATCTCGGTCGCCCCAAGAGCGCCACCTTCCGCACGCTGGATGTGGTGGGACTGGATGTGTTCGCGCACGTGGTCAATACCATGCGCGAGAACCTCACCGAAGACCCGTGGCACCAGCACTTCGAACTGCCGAGCTGGTTCCAGTATCTGGTCGATCAGGGCTCGCTGGGACAGAAGACCAGGCGCGGTATCTACCAGAAGATCGGCAAGGAGATCCACGTGCTCGATCTGCACACGCGCGAATACAAACTCTCAGATGCGAAGGTGGATGACGGTGTGAAAGCCATCCTGCGCGAACGCGACTGGGCCAAAAAACTGGCCGGGCTGCGCAACAGCCAGCATCCGCAGGCGCAGTTCCTGTGGGCCACCTTCCGCGACGTGTTCCACTACTGCGCGCTGAATCTGGAAGCCATCGCCAACAACGCGCGCGATCTGGACTTCGCCGTGCGCTGGGGCTTCGGCTGGGACAGCGGCCCGTTCGAGATCTGGCAGGCGGCCGGCTGGCAGCAGGTCGCAGGCTGGATCGCGGAAGATATCGCCGCCGGCAAGGCGATGGCAGACAGCCCGCTGCCCCCGTGGGTCACCGAATCCGGCCGTGAGGGTGTGCACACTGCGCAGGGCTCTTATGCTCCCGCCACGCGTGCCATGCAGCCGCGTCCGCAACTTTCTGTCTACCTGCGGCAGGACTATCCGGACCATCTGCTGGGTGAGATACGCAATTACGGCGAGACCGTGTTCGAGACCGACGAAGTGCGTATGTGGCACACCGGCGACGACATCGCCATCCTCAGTTTCAAGACCAAGATGCACACCGTCAGCAACGAAGTGCTGGACGGCGTGCTGCGCGCGGTGGATGAAGCCGAGGCGCATTTCTCCGCGCTCATCCTGTGGCAGAGTGAGCCGCCGTTCTCGGCGGGCGCGAACCTGCTGCAGCTGATGCAGGGCGTGCAGGAGACACCGGACACCGGCTTGTTCGGCAAACTCAAGGGTGCGGTGAATCGCGTCAAATACACTGCGGCGGGCGGCGGTGGCGTGGGGGACATCCTCAATGCCGCCACCGGCAACGTGCCTCGAGTGCAAGAAGTGGTCGCCAAGTTTCAGCAGACATCGATGCGATTGAAATACGCGCAGATCCCTACCATCGCAGCGGTGGACGGTCTCGCCCTCGGCGGCGGCTGCGAATTCTCCATCCATTGCTCGCGCATCGTCGCCACAGTGGAAAGCTATATCGGTCTGGTCGAAGTCGGTGTGGGCTTGCTGCCCGCCGGTGGCGGCTGCAAGGAGATGGCGCAGCGCGCGTCGAACGAAGCGCACAATTTCAGCAGCGACAATCGCGTGGATATCTTCCCCTACGTGCGCCGCTACTTCCAGCACATCGCCATGGGCGAAGTCGCCAAGAGCGCAGAGCTGGCACGCGAGATGGGCTATCTGAGACAGAGCGACCGCATCGTGATGAACAAGTTCGAACTGCTGCACATCGCCAAGCAAGAAGCCAAAGCACTCAACGCCACCACCTACCGTCCGCCGCTACACCAGCGCCAGATCGCTGTCGCCGGTCGCACCGGCATCGCGACACTGAAAGCTGCCATGGTCAACATGCTGGAGGGCGGTTTCATTTCCGAGCACGATTACGCCATCGGCTGTCGCGTCGCGGATACCTTGTGCGGGGGTGATGTGGAAGCGGGCTCACTCGTGGACGAACAATGGTTGCTCGACCTGGAGATCAAACACTTCATGGAGCTGCTCGCAACCGACAAGACGCAGGCGCGCATCGAGCATATGTTGAAGAGCGGGAAGCCGTTGCGGAATTGAGCTATTAATGTTGGGAATATTAGTCATTTCTAACGCGCCCCATCCTTCGCCAGATTGATTGTAGAATCCTGCGCCGGAATCGCACTGCTCGCAATCACATAAAAATAAGCTGTACATTTCAAACGATCATTAAAGGTGAGACGCAAATGACAAGACTCAGGGAGAGTTATGTAGGTTTGGTATTGGTGTTGGGGCTGGCTTCGGGCAGCGCATTCGCAAGCGATCACGGCCATGATGCGCATGGACACGAAGCAGCCGCGCCGGCATGTACCGGTTTCGGCCCGCAGACACCGCGCGATATCGATAGCAAGAAGGGCGATAACAAGGTGACATTCAAGGCGGCCCCTGCGGCGTCCGATATGCATCTGTGCAACATCCACTTCCACGAGAACGCTGAACACAAGGCCAAGGATTTCTCTATCTTTGCCGGTGAAGGCCACGAAGGTTACGGTAGCGGTTATCAGTGCAACCTCAGCAAGAAGCTGAGCAAGGCAGAAATGGCTTGGCACGGTGAGGGCGTTTGTAAGAGCGCGCACGGTGATCTGGTTCCCGGCGACACGATCGAAGTGCACTATGTCCATACGACTTGTGACGTGCCCGGCGGCAAGGGCCTCGGTTCTTGCGTCTCAGCCAAGTGTGCCAATCCTGAGCTGCGTGTAGAGACTCAGGTTTACACGCTGGTGGCTGAAGGTGGTCTGGATTTCAATCAGATCCAATCTGCTGCAGCATTGCCGACCGATACCGGCAAGCCTGTTGAGTTCATGGGTTCTACTACCGGTCCCAAGTACAACGAAAGCGCTTGTTCCGAGTATCAGGTGACTTGGAGTGTGCGCCCGCAGTGTGCCAAGGTGAACATCAAGACTGTTGGCGAATGGTGCAAGGGCAACAAGTATGAGGAGGATCACGCACACGGCGTACGCCAACTGGTGAAGACTCCGGCACTGTTGTCCGAGATCAAGTAATAACTGACACAACGGTGCGGCAACGTACCGCGCTTAAAACAAACGCCCCCTCCTGTGAGGGGGCGTTTGTTTTTGTCCTTGGATTTACCATGATGTAAGGCTGACGTATGATGCGTCAGACACCTTGCAAGCTAACTTCATCTGAGGGAGCCCGCCATGAGCAAACAAGTTCAGGAAGCCTATATCGTCGCTGCCACGCGCACGCCGGTCGGCAAAGCACCGCGTGGCATGTTCCGCAACACCCGTCCCGATGATCTGCTGTCCCATGTGCTGAAGAGCTCGCTGGCACAGGCGCCCTCGCTCGATCCGGCCAGTATCGGTGATGTGATCGTGGGCTGCGCGATGCCGGAGGCGGAGCAGGGCATGAACGTGGCGCGCATCGCGCTGCTGCTGGCGGGTATACCGAACACGGTGCCGGGCATGACCGTGAACCGTTTCTGTTCTTCCGGTGTGCAGGCAGTGGCGATGGCGGCGGATCGCATCCGCTTGGGCGAAGCCGATGTGATGCTGGCAGCCGGCGTGGAAAGCATGAGCATGGTGCCGATGATGGGCAACAAGGTGGCGTTCAATCCGGCCATCTTCGAGCAGGATGAACGCTATGGCATCGCCTACGGCATGGGACTGACGGCGGAGAAGGTGGCAGAGCGCTGGAAGGTGTCGCGCGAGGCGCAGGATGCCTTTGCCTTACAAAGCCATCAGCGTGCCATGGCGGCGATCAAGAGCGGTGAATTCAACGATGAGATCACCCCTTTTGACTTGAGCGAACATGTGCCGGATATGAACAGCCGCAACGTGAATGTGAAGACGCGCATAGTGTCTCAGGATGAGGGCCCGCGCGCCGATACGTCGCTGGAAGCATTGGGGAAACTGCGGACGGTGTTTGCGCAGAAGGGTTCGGTCACTGCGGGTAACAGTTCGCAGATGTCTGACGGGGCGGGCGCGGTGCTGCTGTGTTCAGAGGCTGCATTGAAGCGCTACAACCTGACACCCATCGGCAAGTTCCACGGTTTCAGTGTGGCTGGCGTGCCGCCGGAGATCATGGGCATCGGGCCGAAGGAGGCGATCCCGCGCGTATTGAAACAGGTCGGGCTGTCGCTCAACGATATGGACTGGATCGAGTTGAATGAGGCTTTCGCAGCTCAGTCGCTGGCGGTGATCGGCGATGTGGGTCTGAACCCGGACATCGTCAATCCGCTGGGTGGTGCCATCGCCCTCGGTCACCCGCTCGGGGCGACCGGTGCGATCCGCACGGCCACGCTGTTGCACGGTTTGCGCCGTCGCAAACAGAAATACGGCATGGTGACGATGTGTATCGGCACCGGCATGGGTGCTGCGGGTGTGTTCGAGGCGCTGTAAACCTGCTATTCCAAGATGAACGATAAGATTCATTCGTCACGCATCCCGCGCGGCGTGTGGGTGCTCGGTTTCGTCAGCCTGTTGATGGATGTCTCGTCCGAGATGATCCATAGCCTGTTGCCTTTGTTCATGGTCTCAACGTTGGGCTTGAGCGTGCTGTCGGTCGGTGTGATCGAGGGGCTGGCTGAATCCACTGCGCTGATGGTGAAGGTTTTCTCCGGTGCGCTGAGCGATTACCTTGGCAAGCGCAAAGGCCTGGCATTGCTGGGCTATGGACTGGGTGCACTGACCAAGCCGATGTTCGCATTGGCGCAGGGGGGCGGCATGATCCTCGCCGCGCGGCTCACCGATCGCATCGGCAAAGGCATACGCGGTGCGCCGCGCGATGCGTTGCTCACCGATATCACACCGCCTTCAGTGCGTGGTGCGGCTTTCGGGCTGCGCCAATCGCTGGATACCGTGGGCGCATTCCTCGGGCCTTTGCTGGCAGTGGGCTTGATGCTGCTGTGGGCGAACGATTTCCGCGCCGTGTTCTGGGTGGCGGTGATCCCCGGCGTGCTGGCGGTTCTGTTACTGCTGTTCGGTGTGCGCGAACCCAAGGCGGCATCGAGCAAGCAAGTCAATCCGATCAAACGCGAGAATCTGCGCCGACTGGGTAGTGCCTATTGGTGGGTGGTCGGTTTCGGTGCAGTGTTCACTCTGGCGCGATTCAGTGAGGCGTTCCTGGTGTTGCGTGCCGAGCAGAGTGGCGTGCCTGTCGCCTTCGTGCCACTGGTGATGGTGGCGATGAATCTGATCTACGCTGCCACGGCGTACCCGTTCGGCAAACTTTCCGATAGCGTGAGCCATACCAAATTGTTGGTATGGGGATTGCTGCTCTTGATCGGTGCGGATCTGGTGCTGGCGGTGGACGGGCATTGGTGGTTCGTCGTGCTCGGCGTGGGACTTTGGGGGATGCATCTGGGTATCACACAAGGCTTGTTGGCGCGCATGGTGGCAGACACTGCACCTGCCGATCTGCGCGGCACTGCCTTCGGTTTTTTCAATCTGATGAGCGGGTTGGCCATGCTGCTGGCGAGTGTACTGGCCGGGTTGTTGTGGCAGACGTTGGGTGCCGCCAGCACGTTCTACAGTGGTGCGATCATCTGCGTGCTGGCAATGATCGTTCTGGGCTGGCGCGGTGCTAAACTGCGTACTCGTATACCTGAACAGGGGTGAGCATGAGACGTATCGCGATATTGGGGTTGCTGTTGCTGGCGAGTATGCCGTTGTCGGCGCTTGAATTGGCAGGCGCGAAAGTGAGTGATTCGGCACAGGTCGGGACACAGACACTGGTGCTGAACGGCGCGGGTGTCCGCACCAAATGGTTCTTCAAGGTCTATGTCGGTGCGCTTTATCTGCCGCAGAAACAGACTTCGGCAGATATGGTGATCGCCGATGAGCATCCGCAGCGTATCGCGATGCATATGTTGCGCGATCTGGGCAGCAAGAAGTTGTATGGCGCATTCAATGAAGCGATTCAGGCGAACCATGATGGTGCTGAATTGAAGGCCATGAAGGCGCAACTTAAGCTGATGGCCGACATCTTCAACGAGATCGGCGAAGCAAAACAGGGCGACGTCATCACGCTCGATTACCAGCCGGCCGGCGGCACGCAGATCAGTTTGAACGGTAAGGTGTACGGCAACATCGCCGGGGCTGTGTTCAAGCGCGCGTTGCTGAAGATATGGCTGGGCAACAAGCCGGCACAGGATGACCTGAAGAAGGCGATGCTCGGTGGTTGATGCGGTGTCGCAGGATATGGTAAGGGAACATTTTGATGTCGATCAGGACTTCATCGCACACCTGAACGGCGAGTGCCTAGATTGGGCAGGTATGGACGTCGAAGCCTTGCACAGCGCGCTGAAGGCGCAAGGTGAAGACTGGTATGGCTTGGTGAGCGAACGTTGCCCACACCTGTTCGCATCGGCACCGGTATTCATCAGCGACCTGCAGTTGCAGCAGATGCAGCAAGTCATTGCGGCGGCGGAGCAGGCGTTCGGCGCATCAGAAAACAACGCTCCGCTCGGGGTGTTCTACGGTTACGACTTCCATCTGAATGCGCAGGGTGTTCATCTGATCGAGATCAACACCAATGCAGGCGGCGCTCTGCTGAATGCGCTGCTGGTCGATAGCCAACGAACTGCGAACCTGTACGGGGAGCCGGTAGGTGCGACAGCGCTTGAACACACATTCACCGAGATGTTCCTCAATGAATGGCGCTTGGTGCGCGGTGACACACCGTTGCAGACGATCGCCATCGTCGATGAGCAACCCGAATCGCAATATCTCTATCCTGAATTCTTGCTGACGAAACAGATGTTCGAACGCGCCGGTCTTGCCGCATTCATTGCCGATCCGGTACAACTGACAGCGCAAGAAGACGGTTTGTACTGTGAGGGACGGCGCATCGATCTCATCTATAACCGGCTCACGGATTTTGATCTGAGTCGCTATTCGCACTTGCGTGAAGCATGGCTGCGGCATCAAGTGGTGCTGACGCCGGGGCCTGCGCATCACGCGAAATATGCAGACAAGCGCAAGTTGGCCTGGCTGACTGATGCTGAAGCGTTACGAACGGCAGGGTTGGCCAATGAAGTCATCCAGACTTTACAGCAGGGCATCCCGCACACTGAGATAGTACGGGCCGAAGATGCGGAACATTGGTGGTCGGTTCGCAAGGAATGGTTCTTCAAACCGGTGAGTGGTTACGGCAGCAAAGGGACTTATCGCGGCGACAAGATGACCAAGCGCGTGTTCGAAGAAGTGATGCAAGCCGATTACATCGCGCAACGTTTGGCGCTACCCGGCGAGCGGAAAGTTTGCCTGATCGACGAGTCCGTTTCGTTGAAATACGATGTGCGTTGTTACGTCTATGCCGGCACTATCCAAATGATCGCAGCCCGCCTCTATCAGGGACAAACCACCAATTTCCGCACGCCGGGAGGGGGCTTCGCGCTGGTGCGAGTAATTTCATGATTTCTATTTAATCAACAGGATAGCTACTGTATATAGGCTGTTGCATAGGCCGAGATATAGGCCATTCGGCATATTGTAATGGCCGCCACCTCCGCGCAGTATGACCCTCCAATCTGGTCTTTTGCAGGAGGCGCATCATGTGGAAACAGATCAGCAGTTCGGCTCAATATCACTCCGTCCCATCAGTCGCAATAGAACGCTTCGACGGCATTCGCGCTATTCAGCAACATATCAATCAGCGCTTTCAGGTGGAGGCGTATGTTCAGGGTTATTCGAGTGTAAAACCGGACATCCCTGATGAGTGTTGTGAAGGCTGTTTGGTCGGCAAATGGTTGTACGGTGAGGGTGGTAAGCATTGCTCGGATGTGAATTTGCTGAATGATCTCCAAGAGAGTTGCTATGAGTTTCACGAGGCCGCCTCTCAGGCTTTGATGCTGGTCGATCTGGGAAAGCGCGAGGCCGCTATGGCCATCGTGCGCGGTAGCCGATTCTTCAAGGACGCATCGGATCGTTACCAGTCGAATCTTGCCAAGCTGCATCTGGCATTCGAGATGGCCTAGGTTACATCCTTTTGACTAATGGGAATTCCCTTCGGGGAGCCTTCCTGTTTGGAGTCGATCATGGATATCTCAACAAAACAGTCCAAGCACCTTCGTCTGAATTGGTTCGACTGGGGATTCTCGCTGGATCCGGACGATCTGAAGATACTCAGAGAACAGTTGCGTACCCGTATGGAGATGTTTCCGGCGATGGTGCTGGGGCAGATGGGCATGCAGCTTCTGTTCGTCTGGTTATATTGGGAGCAGGGCCATCAGGATGCGATGGTGCTGTGGCTTTGCGCTTCATTGGGCTTGCATCTGGTCGAGCTGGCCAAGTGGCTGCAATTCCGGCATCGCCTGAGGACGCTCGAAGATTGTCATGACTGGCATCAGCATTTCACTTACTTCGCTTTGATCTCCGGCTTGCTATGGGGGCTTGCCGCCGTGATCTTCTTTCCTGCCGACCTGCTTAACCAAGGCATGATGATCAGCATCATGACCGGGTTGGTTGCTGTGGCGATCACCCTGAATCCGGTACACCCGCCCGCTTCAATTTCTTATCTTGCCGGCATCATGGTGCCGTTGATGTTGCGCGTGGCCAGCGAGAACGATGCTGTGCACTGGAAGATCGCCGGTATGCTGCTGCTGTTCAATCTGGTTGTATTGTTTGCCGGCAGGGTGGTGTCACGTAATTACCTTCAGGTGCTGCAGCAGCGCTTCGAGAACAGTGCCTTATTGCTTGAGCTGGAGGCACAAAGGAATGCGACTGAAGACGCGCGCGCCAGCCTGGAGCAGGCGAATGCGGAATTGCGGGAGCATGAAGAAGGCCTGGAGAATATGGTGCGAGAACGCACCTCGCAATTGCGGCAACGGACGGAGGAGATCAGTCTGATCAAGGATGCGACCATACTCGCGCTTTCCTCCCTGGCCGAGACGCGTGACAACGAGACTGGCAACCACATCAAGCGCACACAGCACTATGTTCGCCTGTTGGCGCTGCACTTGCGAGATCATCCCAGGTTCAGAGATTTTCTGAACGAAGAGAACATCGAACTGCTGTTCAAACTGGCACCGTTGCACGATGTGGGGAAAGTAGGCATTCCGGATCATATCCTGCTGAAACCGAGCAAGCTGACCGAGGAAGAGTTCGAGATCATGAAGCAGCACGCATTATTGGGGGGGAATGCCATCGCGGCAGCCGAGAATGAGGTCAACATCCGCAGCCACTTCTTGCGCATCGCCCGGCAGATCGCAGTCAGCCATCATGAGAAGTGGGACGGTAGCGGCTACCCGTTCGGGTTAAAGGGCGATGACATACCCATATCAGCCAGATTGATGGCGGTGGCGGATGTCTACGATGCAGTGGCCTCTCGGCGCGTGTACAAAAATGCAGTCCTTCACGACGATGTCGTGAAAGTCATCGAGGAAGGCAGTGGCAAGCATTTCGATCCGGATATCGTCGAGGTTTTCAAAAAGATCAAGCATGAATTCGCAGCCGTTGCAGAAAAGTTCTGCGACGATATTCCTGGTGAGACGCAGGTCTCATTGATCTAAGGCTGAGAGTTCAGCGTCCGATGTTGATCGGAATACGCTTCATCCCGAACTGACTTTCATACTTTCCGAAGCGACCGGCGAGTGGGCTGCCGCAATGCGGACATTTTCCTTGCGCGGTGAGTTGGTAGTCACGGATGTCATACCAATCACGCACGATGAGCGCTTGCGTACAGTGCGCGCAGTACGTCGTTCCGCCACTCGTGTCGTGCACGTTACCCGTATAGACATGATGCAAGCCCGCTGCCTGGCCTATGTGTCGCGCTTCTGATAGTTTCGAGGCGGGCGTAGCCGTAATGTTCGTCATCTTGTAATCGGGATGGAAGGCGGTGAAATGCAGCGGTACATCCTGCCCGAGTTCTTTTGTAATCCATTCGCACATCTTGCCGATCTCATGCGCACTGTCGTTGTGCCCCGGGATCAATAGCGTAGTCAGCTCCACCCACACATCGGTTTCCTTGCATAAGTACTGCAGCGTTTCCAGCACCGGTTGCAGATGCGCTCCGGTCTGTTTGAAATAGAACGCGTCGGTAAATGATTTGAGATCCACGTTGGCTGCATCCATCTTGGTGAAGAAGTCGTTTCGTGGCTGCGCATGGATATAGCCAGCTGTCACAGCGACGGTGCTTATACCCACCGCATGGCAAGCATCCGCCACATCCATCGCATACTCGGCAAAGATCACCGGATCGTTATAGGTGAATGCCACGCTCCTGCACTCCAGCTCAAGTGCGGTGCTGGCAATCGCTTCAGGAGAGGCCTGGTCAGCGAGCTTGTCGAAATTGCGTGCCTTGGAGATATCCCAGTTCTGGCAGAACTTGCAGGCCAGATTGCATCCTGCCGTACCGAACGACAGGATGCTGCTGCCGGGATAGAAGTGATTGAGCGGTTTCTTCTCGATAGGGTCTACGCAGAAACCGGAACTTCGTCCATAGGTGGTGAGCACCATCGCATCATTGATGCGCCCTCTGACGAAGCAGGCACCGCGCTGGCCCTCTTTTAGCTTGCAGTCACGCGGACACAGGTCACACTGGATACGTCCGTCATCGAGCAGGTGCCAGTATCTGGCTGGATAGCGTTCTTCGATGCTGATCGGTTCATCCATCAGAGGCTCCTTCACTGTATTTGCGCACGCTGTAGCGGGAGATGCGGATGTCGTCAGACCAGAAATCGGCAGGCAGCCCCGCCTTCTCTTTCAGGTTGCTTATGAAGTCCGCCGGTTCGGGCAATTGCGCCCATACCTGAGGTAGATAGGTGGCGCGGCTGTGGCCATATTCAAGGATCACGCCATCCTGGCCGGGATGGAGTTGGGCCAATACGTCACTTTCGCTGCTGAAGCGGATCGGTTCGGGAGGGGCAAGCAGGGATACCTCTATTGTCACCTCGGCGAACTCTTCGCGGCTTAGCGGCGGGAAGCGCGGATCATTGAATGCGGCCGCAATAGCGTTGTGGCGCACATCGTCGATCAGCGCACGGTGTGCTTCCAGACTACCTATGCAACCGCGCAAACGGCCATGCAGGTTCAATGTTACAAAGGTTGCGCCGTCTTGCTCCAGCCAATCGATGCGTGGCAGATCGTGCGAATCGAAGCCAAACTCGTGGGCGATGGCGGCGCGCGCCAGCCGCAGTAAAGTCAATCCATGTTGCTTTTCATCCATGGTTCTTCTCCTCGCAAAAGGCAAAGCCTGCATAGCCGACCACACCATCGCGCGGACCGGCAGTGTCGCCGGAGTTACGCAGGTCGAGCAGATGCGGCGTAAGGTGGTGCGCCCGCGCGGACAGCAGTAGGCCATTGATCGGTGTGGCACCGCATGCCTCGTCATGCGTGATGCTGGGGCGCAGCTTGAGGATGTCCTGCGCGGTCTTGTGGTCTACCAGTCGGGATACTTCGTAGGGCAGATAGTGGGAAAGATCGGAGCTGATCACGATCAGCGTCTCTTCGCCGCCCCAAAGCTTTTGCAGTACTTCAAAGACTTCCTCGGCGCTGGCATTGCCCACTGCCAGTGGCAGCAGGGTGAAATCGTGCAGCACCATTTGCAGGAAAGGAAGCTGGACTTCTAGTGAGTGCTCGAAAGCGTGGGCTGCGGCGCTGACTGTGATCTGGGGCAGGGATGAAATGGCTGACATCGCTTCCGTATCCAAGCTGATTGGCCCTAGCGGTGTCGCGAAGGTGTCGGCATCGGGCATTGCCAAGCCGCGTACCGCGATGCGATGGGTAGGACCGAGCAAGACCACGCGGCGGATGTGTGAGGCGACAGGACGCAGACTGGCATATGCACTGGCGGCAATGGCCCCCGAATATATATAGCCGGCATGTGGCACGATCAGCGCCTTGGGGGCGAGCCCTGTGTCAGGGTGACTAGCCAGCATCGTTCGCAGATCCTTGGTCAGGATATTTGCATCGGCTGGATAGAAGGTGCCGGCTACAGCTGGCGGACGTATGTTCAACATGGCGACCCCTATGAGGGACTGCATGTTGTCAGCATAGGACGCAAACGGAGGTCAGGCAAGGAATGATTTGCCTGACCGTGCCTCAATCCTTGCTGTTTTCTTCCATGCCGCACTTGGTCAATGGATAGCCGGCTTTGCGCAATTCGATAGCCGACTTCGCCAGTTCTTCAGCGGATGCCTTAGCTTCTGACGAGGAGCTGGCGTTGTGTTCAACCAAGGCCGTGATGCGCTCCAGACTTTCGGCCACTTGTTTGCCTGCAGCTGTCTGGTCACTGGATGCCTTGGCAATGTGGTCGACGCGTGAGGCGACATTGACCGAGGCGCTCATGATCTCTTTCAGGCCGTCCCCATTCTTGCGTATCAGGTCTATGCTCTGACTCACTTTGCTGACGGAGTGCTCCATGGAGCTCACTGCCGTGTCGGAGATGGCAGTGATCTCGCCGATGTTGCGCGTGATGTCGGTCGTACTGTTCGCAGTACGTTCGGCCAGCTTGCGCACTTCATCTGCGACAACTGCAAAGCCGCGCCCCTGTTCCCCAGCGCGAGCCGCTTCGATGGCTGCATTAAGTGCCAGCAGGTTGGTCTGGTCGGCGATCTCTTTGATGGTGTCGGCGATGACACCGATGCGCTGGATGGCTTGCCCCAGATCAGAGATCGTCTTGCTGGAAGATTGCACCGTGCTGGCGACCTCGCCGGTCGCTTCGATGCTCAGTTCCATGTTGCGGTTGTTCTCTTCCACGACGCGCTGCATGGCTTTGGCATCCTGCAGGGAATCATTCGCCATGTGCGAGACTTCTTCCACTGACTGGCTGAACTGTTCCATGGTGCGGGTGATTTGCTGGATGTTGTCACGTTCGATCATGGCGTTGTCGGCCACTGTGCTCACGCGCTGATCCATTTCCGTGATGCGTCCCTGTATCTTTTTCACGGGGGTGACAATTTCATCCACCGTGGTGCGCAAATAGGTCTGCATGGTCTGGATCTCGCACAGTAACTGCCCCATCTCATCACGAGTGGAGATATCGAGCTGACCGTCCAGATTGCCTTCCATGATGTTGCGGAACTCACTGCGCACGGCAGCAGCTGGCTGGCGAACGTAACGTTTGACGCAGAAGCCGATGAAAAAATACAAGAAGACATGCAGAGCGACTTGGCCGAGGATGGTCTGCATCTCCATATGGTTGATGCGAGCGTAGTCGGGGGCGAGATCTATCATGACATCCGAAGCGCCGAGTATGGCGCCTTCTTCCGTCTGGTGGCAGCCGGTACAGTCTGTGCCGTGGAAGTCCTTGCTGGCCGCATAGGGGGTGATTACACGCAGGAATGGTTTTCCCTGAATATCATTGCCGTAGCTAATGATGGATTTCTTGAGCGCTATAGCCTCACGTTGAGCTTCATCTTTGATACTTTCTTCAGGCAAGCCTGCGCCATATAGATCGATAACCGGTTGAGCACGAACCAGTTGAGCCGATTTGATATTCACGCCGGTAGTGACTTTGTGGAGAAGTAGCTTGCGATTTTCAGCTTCGCTGATTTGGCCGGTGACCATTAACAGGTTGGCGCCGTCGATGATCTCGTTAGCGACTTGAGCCCCTTTTTCTTCTGCAAGGATTCTTGATTCTTCGCGCAGGTTGGAAGAGACGAACAATTGTGCGCCAGCCAACACTATCACTAGAGACATCTGGATCAGGAACTGCAACTTGGAAGTAAGCGACCAGTTCTTGAATTTGTAGCGCTCATAAGCGGAAACTATCTGTTGATTGCTGTTGCGCAACTCTGCATACAGCGAATCGGTAGCGGCGATCTCTTCACGCGATGGAGGGCGTCGAACCGAGACATAACCCGTAATGGCACTATTTTCGATGATGGGGGCTACAGTGGCGTGCACCCAGTAGTGATCCCCGTTTTTGCAGCGGTTCTTGACGAATCCGCGCCAAGGATGTTCGTCCTTGAGGGTGTCCCACAACCACTTGAATGCCTGGGGTGGCATATCCGGGTGGCGTACGATGTTGTGACTTTTGCCGATCAACTCTTCGCGAGAATAACCGGAGATGTGCACGAAAGCATCATTCACATAAGTGATGATGCCCTTGGTGTCGGTCTTGGAAATAAGAACCGTTCCAGCTGGGAACGATTCTTCTTTTTGCGAGACGTACGCGTTCTTATTTTGCATGCCGTTCTTCCCCCCTGAAGCCTTGCGTTGTAGAGCCACTATCGGCCTGAATCCCATAAAGTTTAGGGGTATTCAGGTGTAGTCGCTTCTCAACCCAGCAAATGTGTCACGTGAGAACGTTCTTCCATCAGCTCTTTATGGCTGTCCATCATGTGTTTGCGTCCCAGCTCAGTGATAGGCAATCCCTGCACGATCGTGTAATGCCCGTTACGGCAGATTACAGGGAATCCGTACATCACACCTTCTGGGATGCCATAGCTGCCGTCGGATGGCACACTCATCGTGACCCAGTCGTTGTGGTGAGAACGTAGCATCCAGTCATGTATATGGCTGATCGCTGCATTGGCTGCGCTGGCTGCGCTGGAAAGGCCGCGTGCTTCGATCACGGCGGCGCCGCGCTTCTGCACCGTGGGGATAAAATCACTTTCGATCCAATCTTCCCAATTGTTCTGCTTCAGAACGTCGATCACATTGCGACCGCGGATCTCCGCATGCGACAGGTCGGGATATTGTGTGCCGGAGTGATTTCCCCAGACGACCATCTTCTTGATGTCTTGGATCGGCTGGAACAGCTTTAGTGAAACTTGAGTGATGGCGCGGTTGTGATCAAGGCGCATCATCGCGGTGAAGTTGCGCGGGTCGAGGTCGGGCGCGTTTTTCATCGCGATCAAAGCATTGGTGTTGGCTGGGTTGCCGACGACCAATACCTTCACATGGCGTGCTGCAACTTCATTCAGGATGCGCCCTTGTTCAGAGAAAATGGCGCCGTTAGCTTCAAGCAGATCCTTGCGTTCCATGCCCTTGCTGCGCGGACGGGCACCGACCATGAGGACGACTTCAGTATCTCGGAACGCTACGCGAGGATCGTCGGTGGTGATGACTTGCTGCAGCATGGGGAATGCGCAATCTTCCAACTCCATCGCAACGCCGCGCAGTGCTTGTTGCGCGGGGGTGATATCTAGCAATTGCAGGATGACGGGTTGTTCACGACCCAGCATATCGCCGTTCGCAATTCGGAAGAGCATGTTGTAACCGATCTGACCTGCTGCTCCGGTGATGGTGACACGGACGGGCGCTTTCATGGTTTCCTCCTGCGGGTGGGTGTGGCAGGTATTCTGCCAGTGTTCCTTGTGCAGCGGAAGAAAGCGTTTGGGAATGCTACTGCGAGATGGGGATGATCAGCGATTTGTGTCCGAAAGAGCGGAGACCGAGTGAACTGGAGGCAATACGGGCTTGTTCCATATCGATCATCGTGGCGAGGATGAGAAGCACGGGATTACTGGGGGCCGGTTCCAGGATATGGATACTCTCCACTACGCCATAGGCACTTAGTGCATGCACCACGTGCTGTTTGATCGCTTCCTTGCTATGGAATTCGGCTTGGTTGATGAGCATATCAAGTTGGCTTCGTTACGTGGGTGTGCAGCATCTTGACGTAGCGATCTATCAGTTTGCGCGTCTGGCTGGATACGCCGAGCTCGATGCTACGCCGGTCGCTTTCGCTGCGGGTGCGCGTGATGATGCCTTCCTCGACCAGTGTATGCACCCGCCGCTGGACAGTCGAGACGGAAGAGATCCCCATCAATAGCAGACACTTGAACGTCAATGGTTTTCCCATATCTTCGTAATAGCCGACCTCGATCACGATGTCGAAATCTTCGTGAGAGCGCAGGTGCGGCATACGAACCTTCTCGAATTCCCTGATTGTTTTTAGTTTTTTGAAGGCGGTCATGGCGTTGCATTTTCATCTAATGTACGGTTATGGCAAGGTGGATTGCATGTCATTTTGGCCGCTAATCATCCTTATTGGGAAATTCAATACTCATCGGTGGTGGTCGTATTGATATCTAAACCTGACGCTTCGGGTGTAAGATTGGCCCTCGATTTTGGTAGTGGAATAAGACATGAACAAGACACGCCCCAAACATCTTGCACTGCATAAAATCAAGTTGCCGCTGCCCGGCTTCGTTTCCATTCTGCACCGCGTTTCCGGCGCGATCCTGTTCTTGGCTTTGCCCTTGTTGCTCGCCATGCTCGACCAGAGTCTGCGCTCCATCGAGACATATACCAACCTCGCTGAGTATCTGGATCATGCGCTGGTGAAACTGGCGTTGATTGGCTTGATGTGGGCTTTCCTGCATCATTTCTGTGCGGGTCTGCGTTATCTGGCGATAGATCTCCATCTGCTGCACGGATTGTCCGGTGCACGCGCCAGTAGTCGCTGGGTGATGGCGGTGAGCTTGGCATTGACTGTTGTTCTGGGAGTAAAGCTATGGTGAACCGTATCGTGACCGGCGCGCATTACGGACTACGCGACTGGTTGACGCAGCGTGTCACTGCTGTGTTGATGGCAGTCTATATTTTGGTTATTGCGGGTTGGGTGTTGTTGCAGCCAGCCTTCGGCTATGACGTATGGACCGAATTGTTCTCGGGCAGCCTGATGCGGATTTTCACGCTGTTGTTCCTGCTCAGCCTTTTTTATCACGCATGGATAGGCGTGCGTGACATCGTGATGGATTACGTGAAGCCGGCCAGTGTCCGCTTGCTGATCCATGTGTTGGTCATACTGTCTTTGATCGCGTATGTGATCTGGGCAGTGCAAATCCTCTGGGGTCTCTGATGGCATTGACGAAAAGAACATTCGATGTGGTCGTGGTCGGCGCGGGCGGTGCCGGCATGCGTGCAGCGCTGACACTTTCACACGCGGGTCTGAAGGTCGCGGTACTGTCCAAAGTATTCCCCACGCGTTCGCACACCGTCGCCGCGCAGGGCGGTATTGCGGCTTCGCTGGGCAATGTGAACGAAGACAACTGGCTCTGGCATATGTACGACACCGTGAAAGGTTCCGATTATTTGGGGGACCAGGACGCCATCGAATACATGTGCCGTGCTGCACCGGAAGTGGTGTACGAGTTGGAGCATTTCGGCATGCCGTTCGACCGGCTCGATAGCGGCAAGATCTATCAGCGTCCGTTCGGCGGACACATGCAGGACTACGGCAAGAACCCGGTGCCGCGCGCCTGCGCGGCGGCCGACCGTACTGGCCATGCTTTGCTGCACACGCTTTACCAGCAGAATGTCAAAGCCAACACCAACTTCTTCGTGGAATGGATGGCGCTCGACTTGATCCGTGATCAGGATGGTGACGTGCTGGGCGTGGTGGCGATGGAGATCGAAACATCAGAGGTGATGATTCTGGAAGCGCGTGCAACCCTGTTCGCCACCGGCGGTGCGGGTCGCATCTTCTCCGCCAGCACCAATGCCTATATCAATACCGGGGATGGGCTCGGCATGGCGGCACGCGCCGGCATTCCGCTTGAAGACATGGAATTCTTCCAGTTCCATCCGACTGGTGTGCATGGCGCGGGTGTGCTGATCACCGAAGGTGTACGTGGTGAAGGCGGCTTTCTGGTGAACAAGGATGGCGAACGCTTCATGCCGCGTTATGCACCGACCGCGAAAGACTTGGCCAGCCGCGATGTGGTGTCGCGCGCGATGGCGACCGAGATCAAAGAAGGGCGCGGTTGCGGCCCGCATGGCGATCACGTGCTGCTCAAGCTCGACCATCTGGGCGATGAAGTGATCCGTCACCGTCTGCCCGGCATCCGCGATATCGCACTCAAATTCGCGCATGTCGATCCATCCAAGGCCCCCATTCCTGTCGTGCCCACCGCGCACTACATGATGGGCGGTATACCGACCAACTATCACGGGCAAGTCGTTGCGCCGCAGGGAACCGGCCCGGATGTGGTGGTGCAGGGCTTCTACGCGGTAGGTGAGTGTGCCTGTGTGTCGGTGCACGGTGCGAACCGGCTTGGCTGCAACTCATTGCTGGACTTGATCGTGTTCGGTCGTTCTGCTGCGCGACAAGTCATCGAAGACCTGAAGGCCAATCCGAATCACAAGCCGCTGCCGGCGGATGCGGCGGACCGTCCGCTGGCACGATTGGCGAGACTGGAAGACCAGAAGAATGGCGAGCGTGTTGGCGATGTGGGTGATGCGATGCGCAAAGTGATGCAAACGCATTGCGGCGTGTTCCGCTTCCCTGATCTGTTGGCGGAAGGCGTGAGCAAGATCCGCGAAGTCGCCGAACGTGTGAAAACGACAGAGATCAAAGACAAGAGCAAAGTGTTCAACACGGCGCGTGTCGAAGCACTGGAGTTGGACAACCTGATCGAAGTGGCGCAGGCCACCATGACCGCTGCCGAGGCGCGCAAGGAAAGTCGCGGTGCGCATGCGCGCGAAGATTTCCCTGATCGCGACGACAAGAGTTGGCTCAAGCACTCGCTGTATTTCAGCGAAGACAGGCGTTTGGATTACAAGCCGGTGCGACTGAAGCCACTTACCGTGGAAACCTTCCCGCTCAAGGCGCGGGTCTACTAGGAGAACGCGATGAAGTTTAGTTGCGGCCGCTACGCTTCACATCGGCTTCACCGATATGAGCCTGCACTGAAACTCAGTGTGGCCATGATGATTTACGGAGAAGAGTAATCATGTCCCTTCGTTTTAAAATCTATCGCTACAACCCGGAAGCCGACAACGCACCTTATATGCAGGACTTCGATCTTGACTTGCAGGCGGGCGATGCCATGTTGCTCGACGCATTGATGCTGCTGCGTCAGCAGGACGACAGTCTGGGATTCCGTAAATCCTGTCGCGAAGGGGTGTGTGGTTCGGATGCGATGAACATCAACGGTCGCAACGGACTGGCATGCATCACGCCATTGTCGTCGCTCAAACAGCCGATCGAGATACGCCCCTTGCCTGGATTGCCGGTGATTCGCGACTTGATCGTGGATATGACCCAGTTCTTCAAACAATACCATTCAATCAAGCCGTATCTGGTGAATAACGACCCGCCGCCCGAGACCGAGCGTTTGCAGTCACCCGAAGACAGGGCTGAACTGGATGGCTTGTATGAATGCATCCTGTGCGCATGTTGTACGACCGCCTGTCCTTCGTTCTGGTGGAATCCGGACAAGTTCGTGGGGCCGTCTGGGTTGTTGCAGGCTTACCGTTTTCTTGCAGACACGCGCGATCAGGATACTGCCGCGCGATTGGATAATCTGGAAGACCCGTATCGCTTGTTCCGTTGTCATACCATCATGAACTGCGTAGATGTCTGTCCCAAGGAATTGAACCCGACGGAAGCGATCGGCAAGATCAAGGACATGATGGTAAAGAGGATGGTATAAGGATGCGATTCTGATGCCGTCTGTCGATCCGGTTTTTCTGGAGCGGGTGCGCTGGCGTTGCCGGCGTGGCATGCTTGAAATGGATATCTTGTTGGGGCGTTTCGTCGAGCAGCGATATGCGCAATTGGACGCGCAGCAGCGGGAAGCTTTTGATGAATTGCTGGACCTGCCGGACACTGATCTATGGGATCTGGTGCGCGGTGATAAAGCGCCGGAGCAGGCGCGACAGCGCGAAGTGCTGGAATGGTTAAAACAGGTTTGAGAGGGGAAGAGATGAATATGGAAACCAATCGTATCGCAACATTAACGCTGGATGACGGGCGCACGCTGGAGTTACCAATACTGAAAGGTACTTTGGGTCCGGATGTGATCGACATCCGTAATCTGGGAAAAGTCGGTTTGTTCACCTACGATCCTGCATTCTTTTCCACTTCCAGCTGTATCTCCGAGATCACGTTCATCGATGGTGATGAGGGTTTGCTGTATTACCGCGGCTATCCTATTGAGCAGTTGGCGGAAAACTCCGACTTTCTCGAAGTCTGCCATCTGCTGTTGAATGGTGAGTTGCCGGATGCGGAACAGAAAGCAGAGTTCATCAGCAACATCACGCGCCATACCATGGTGCATGATCAGTTGGCACGCTTCCTCAATGGCTTCCGTCGCGATGCACACCCGATGGCGGTGATGGTGGGCGTGGTCGGCGCGCTGTCGGCTTTCTATCACGACTCGCTCGACATCAATAATCCGCAACACCGTGTGGTGTCCGCCCATCGTCTGTTGGCCAAAGTGCCGACCATCGCGGCCATGGCGTACAAATACAACGTGGGCGAGCCCTTCGTCTATCCGAAGAACAAGTTCTCCTATGTGGAGAACTTCCTGTACATGATGTTTTCCACGCCGGCCGAGGAATACGTGCCCAATCCCATCTTGGTGCGCGCACTGGAACGCATCCTGATCCTGCATGCGGATCACGAGCAGAACGCCTCCACTTCTACCGTGCGACTGGCCGGTTCCAGTGGCGCCAATCCCTTCGCCTGTATCGCTTCTGGTATTGCTGCCTTGTGGGGTCCGGCGCACGGCGGGGCCAATGAGGCCGCGCTGAAGATGCTGGAAGAGATCGGTGATGTGTCACGCGTGGCGGAATATGTGCAGGGCGTGAAAGACAAGAAATACCGTCTGATGGGTTTCGGTCATCGCGTCTACAAGAACATGGATCCGCGCGCCAAGGTGATGCGCGAGACATGTTACGAGGTGCTGAAGGAACTCAAGCTGGAGAACAACAAACTGTTCGAGCTGGCGATGGAGCTGGAGAAGACCGCGCTGAACGATCCGTACTTCATCGAGCGCAAGCTGTACCCGAATGTCGATTTCTATTCCGGTATCGTGCTGCGCGCCATCGGCATCCCGACCAATATGTTCACCGTGATCTTCGCCGTGGCACGCACCATTGGCTGGGTGTCGCAGTGGAACGAGATGGTGGCCGATGTCGAGCAGAAGATCGGCCGCCCGCGCCAGTTATACCGTGGCGCGGAGCGTCGCGATTTCGTGCCGGTGAATAAACGCTGATCGGATAGACGATGACCGCCCCCGAGAGCAGTTACCTGCAAGTGATGCAAGACAGCTCACCGCTGTTCGGCGGCAACAATGTGTTCATCGAGGGATTGTATGAAGACTATCTGCGCGATCCCGGCAGCGTGCCGCCGGAATGGCGCGATTATTTCGCCAAGCTGCAGTCGACTGGGGCGCATGCCGACGTAGCCCATTCGCCGATCCGCCAAGGATTGGCACTCAACGCCGCTGCAACAGCACAGCCGTCTGTCGCGCAAACCGACGAGATGCGCAAGCAAGCTTCGGTGTTGCAACTGATCAATGCTCATCGATTCCTTGGTGTGCGTGCCGCCGATCTGGATCCACTCGCGCGCCATGTGAAGCCCGAGGTCGCCGAACTGAATCCGTCCTACTACAACCTTTCCGAATCGGACATGAACACCTTGTTCAATACCGGCTCGCTGGTGGGCGGTGCGCGTATGACTCTGCGCGATATTCTGCAACGTTTGCGCCGCATCTACTGCGGCAGCGTCGGTGCGGAATACATGTACATCAATAATGTGACACAGAAACGCTGGATACAGTCGCGACTGGAGGGTGAGCAGGGCTTGCCGGATTATCCGGCCGAGACGCGCCGCGCCATCCTTTCCCACCTCACTGCCGCGGAAGGGCTGGAGCGTTACCTGCATACCAAATATGTCGGGCAGAAACGTTTTTCTCTGGAAGGCGGTGAGACGCTGATACCGCTGCTACATCACCTGTTGCAACGCGCGGGCAAGCAGGGGGTGAAGGAATCCGTCATTGGTATGGCACACCGTGGACGTCTGAATGTGTTGGTGAACACCTTGGGTAAACAGCCCAAGAATCTGTTTGCCGAGTTCGAAGGCATCCATCACGAGCACCTGACTTCCGGCGACGTGAAATATCACCAGGGATTCTCGTCCGACATCGATACGCCGGGCGGCCCCATGCACGTCACGCTTGCTTTCAACCCTTCGCATCTGGAGATCGTCAATCCGGTGGTGGAAGGATCGGTGCGCGCACGTCAGCATCGTCGCAAGGACCTCAAAGGAAAAGAAGTGCTGCCGATCTTGCTGCACGGCGATGCCGCTTTTGCAGGGCAGGGCGTGAATCAGGAAACGTTCAATCTTTCCCAGACGCGCGGTTATAAGACCGGCGGTACCGTCCATATCGTCATCAATAACCAGATCGGATTTACGACCTCGCTGGCACAGGATGCACGTTCTTCCCAGTATTGCACTGACGTAGCGAAGATGGTCGAGGCACCCGTATTTCACGTTAATGGCAATGACCCTGAAGCTGTGTTGATGGTGACCGAACTTGCTTTCGATTTCCGCCAGCAGTTCAGCAAGGATGTTGTGATCGATATGGTGTGCTTCCGAAAACTGGGACACAACGAACAAGATGAGCCGCTGGTCACCCAGCCGTTCATGTATAGCTACATCAACAAGCACCCCGGCATGCGGGCTTTGTACGGGCAGAAACTGGTGGAGTCCGGTGTGATCGAAGCAGGTGAGCCGGAGGCGATGATCGCCGACTATCGAACTGCGCTGGACGAAGGGCGCAGCCCGATCGCCAAAGTGATACCGGACTACCACTTCGAATACGGCGTGAGCTGGGCCAAGTACCGTGGCGATGTGCCGTGGAATATCCCGCTCGATACCGGCGTTTCGCTGGAGCGTTTGCAACAACTGGCCGAGCGACTGACGGATGTGCCGGAAGGCTTCACATTGCATTCGCGCGTGCAGAAGATCGTGAACGACCGTGTCGCCATGGGCAAGGGCGAGCTGCCGCTGGACTGGGGCATGGCTGAGAACTTGGCTTATGCCACTTTGCTCACCGAAGGCTATGCAGTACGCCTGTCAGGTGAAGATTGCGAACGCGGCACTTTCTTCCATCGCCACGCTGTATGGCATGACCAGAACCGCACGCAATGGGACAAGGGATATTTCACGCCGTTGCAGAAGCTTGAGCCTGATCAGTCGGACTTCGTAGTCATCAATTCCATTCTGTCCGAAGCTGCCGTGCTTGGCTATGAGTATGGTTTTGCCACGGCAGAGCCCGAGACTTTGACTGTTTGGGAGGCGCAGTTTGGCGATTTTGCCAATGGTGCCCAAGTCGTCATCGACCAGTTCATCACGTCCGGCGAAGCGAAGTGGGGCAGATTGAACGGCCTTACCATGCTGCTGCCGCACGGTTACGAGGGCCAAGGGCCGGAGCACTCTTCCGCCCGCATCGAGCGCTATCTGCAACTATGCGCGGACTACAACATTCAAGTGTGCATCCCCTCCAACTCGGCGCAGATATTCCATCTCTTGCGCCGCCAGATGGTGCGACCGACACGCAAGCCGCTGATCGTGTTCACGCCCAAGAGTCTGTTGCGCAGCAAGGATGCTTCCTCGCCGTTAGAAGATCTGACGCACGGCGGCTTCCTCGCCGTGATCCCGGAAGTGGATAGTTTGGATGCCAGCAAAGTGCGTCGCATCATCGCCTGTAGCGGCAAGGTGTATTACGACCTGATCAAAGGGCGCACCGAGCGCGGCATTCAAGACATGGCGATCATTCGTATCGAGCAGCTCTATCCTTTCCCGCACGATGAGTTTGCCGCGCAAGTTGCCGCCTACCCGGACGCGACCGAAGTCGTCTGGTGTCAGGAGGAGCCGGGCAATCAGGGCGCATGGCACCGCATCCAGCATTATCTGCTGCGCCAGATGCGCAAAGGCATGCGTCTTGATTACGCACTGAGACCTTCCTCGGCCTCACCGGCTGCCGGCTATCTCGCCATCCATAACGAACAACAGAAAGCAGTGATCGAGGCCGCCTTCCGCCCCGATCTGGACGTCAAGAACCGACCAGGAGTACATCACTATGAGCATCATTGAAGTCAAAGTCCCGCAACTTTCCGAGTCCGTCTCCGAAGCGACGCTGCTGACCTGGAACAAGAAAGTCGGCGAGCAAGTCAGTGAAGGCGAGAACCTGATCGACATCGAGACCGACAAGGTGGTACTAGAACTGCCCGCGATCAAGAGCGGCGTGCTGAGCCGCATTCTCAAGGAAGGCGGATCGCAGGTGGTGAGCGGCGAGGTCATCGCACAGATAGACTCAGCCGCAACAGCAAAACCCTCTGCAGCCGAGCCGGCAGTGGCTGCGGACCCAGTCGCCAAAGCAGAAGCCCCTGCAGCGGTATCTCCCTCTGCGCGCAAATTGGCGCATGAGCACGAAGTGGATGCGGCGAGTTTGAAAGGTAGTGGAAAGCACGGTCTGGTCACCAAAGAAGATGTGTTGAGTGCGGTTCAGGGGAAGCCTGCTGCTGCAGCGGCACCCGCAGCTGTGTCTGTAACGACTACAGGCGAAGATCGCACCGAGCAGCGCGTGCCGATGACGCGCATCCGCCAGCGCATCGCCGAGCGTCTGCTACAGTCACAGGCGAACGCCGCCATCCTCACCACTTTCAATGAAGTGAATATGCAGCCGGTGATGGAGTTGCGCAGCCGCTACAAGGATGTGTTCGAGAAGAAGCATGGTGTGAAGCTTGGCTTCTCTTCCTTTTTCGTCAAAGCGGCGGTGCATGCACTGAAGAAATTCCCGGTCGTCAACGCATCGGTCGACGGTACCGATGTGCTGTACCACAACTACTTCGATATTGGCGTTGCCATCGGCAGCGAACGCGGACTGGTGGTGCCCATCATCCGTGACGCGGACAAGCTGTCTTTCGCGGATATCGAGCGCCGCATCGCAGACTTCGCCGCCCGTGCCAAGGACGGCAAGATCGGTATGGAAGAATTATCCGGCGGCACCTTCTCCATCACCAACGGCGGTGTGTTCGGTTCCATGCTGTCCACGCCCATCATCAATCCGCCGCAGAGTGCCATCCTCGGCATCCACGCCACCAAAGAGCGTCCGGTGGCTGAGAACGGACAGGTCGTCATCCGTCCGATGAACTATCTGGCAGTCTCCTACGACCACCGCATCATCGACGGCCGCGAAGCGGTGCAGTTCTTGGTTGCGATAAAGGAATATCTGGAGATGCCGGGACTGGTGTTGCTGGATCTATGAGGACTAGTTATCTATGAAGGCTACTTTCCGCGCTTTCCGTATTTTTGACGAGAATGGCAAGTCTCAGGGCAGGCTGGTCGACCTGACGCTGAACGATCTTGACGCAGGCGAGGTCGTCATTCGCGTCCATCATTCCGGTGTCAACTACAAGGATGCATTGGCCGCGACAGGGGCCGGCAAAGTGATACGCCGTTTTCCATGTGTGGGTGGTGTGGATGTCGCGGGCATCGTTGAGAGTTCTGCTGATTCGCGTTTCAACGCTGGCGATTCGGTGCTGGTCACCGGTTATGACATGGGTGTGGCGCATGATGGAGGTTTCGCGGAATACGCGCGCGTGCCTGCGGACTGGGTGGTGCCCTTGCCGATCGGGCTGACATTGTTTGAAGCGATGGCGCTGGGGACGGCGGGGTTCACTGCAGCGCTGGCGATCCATAGGCTGGAACAGAACGATGTGACGCCGGACAAAGGCAAGGTGATCGTCACCGGCGCGACCGGCGGAGTGGGCAGTCTGGCTGTGCAGATGCTGGCGCAACTGGGGTATCACGTGGTGGCGCTGACCGGCAAGGAAAGCGAGCAGGACTACCTTAAGAGTCTGGGCGCCAGCGAGATTTTGTTGCGCAGCAGTGTCGATATGCAAAGCACGCGACCTCTTGAAAAAGCTATGTGGGCGGGAGCGCTGGACGGGGTGGGGGGCGATGCTTTGGCCTGGTTGACGCGTACCATGCAATTGGAAGGTGCGATCGCCAGTTATGGCAATGCGGGTGGTGCTGCCTTGAATACCTCGGTATTCCCTTTCATTCTGCGCGGTGTGAAGCTGCTCGGAGTGGATTCGGCTGCGACCGTGATGCTGCTGCGCAAGCAATTGTGGGGCAGACTGGCTTCCGATCTGCGCCCGGCCGGACTGGATAAGATCGCCCATACGATTACGTTGAGCGAGTTGCCGCAAGCTTGCGAGCAATTGATCGCAGGCAAAGCGCATGGACGGGCGGTGGTTGATTGCGCTGCAAAATGAGGATCGCTCGGTTATAATCCGCGCCCCTCGAAGTCGACCTGCTTCGAATGCGAAAGTGGCGGAATTGGTAGACGCACTGGATTTAGGTTCCAGCGCCGCAAGGCGTGAGAGTTCGAGTCTCTCCTTTCGCACCAGATATATCCCTTCGAGTTTTAACTATATTCCTATGTTCACGTTGTCGTGCCGGCCTTTAAAGGCTATATTGCGGCACAGGAGCGATAAATGTCGAACGAAAGCCAGAATAAGCGCGCCGTACTAGAAGCGCGTCACCATGACCCTTTTTCCTACTTGGGGTTGCATCAATCCAAATCTGAATACGTATTCCGAGTGTTCCAGCCTTATGCCACCGAAGTGTCGGTGTTCGATGGTAAGGCTTGGCTTCAACTAGAACGTGTCGATGCGGCAGGATTGTTCGTATGGCATGGCAAACAGCCTTTGCCGACGCCTTGTCGCCTGCGCCTGAACTATTTTAATCATCTGCTGGAAGTGCATGATGCGTTTACCTTTGGTAGCAGCATCAGTGAGCATGATCTGCATCTGTTCTCCGAAGGTACGCTGCAGCAAGCCTATCGCACACTCGGCTCTCACCATATGGAGCTGCAGGGGGTGTGGGGCGTGCGCTTTGCGGTGTGGGCACCGAATGCGGAGCGCGTCAGTGTGGTGGGCGATTTCAACGGCTGGGATGGACGCGTGCATCCGATGCGTTCTTTGGGTAGTAGCGGTATATGGGAGATATTCATCCCTGATATCGGACTTGGCGAGTTGTACAAGTTCGAGATTCGCAGCCGCCACAACGGTGCCTTGCTGACCAAGACCGATCCCTATGGTTTCAGTTTTGAGATGCGGCCGGGCACAGCTTCGCGCGTGGTTTCGCTGGCGAACCATGACTGGCGCGATGATGCGTGGATGAAGCAGCGAGCTGAGGCCGACTGGCAGCATAAGCCGCTCAATGTGTATGAGGTGCATGCGGGTTCCTGGAAGCGGCATTGGGATGGTCGTTTCTATAACTTCCGCGAACTGGCAGACAGTCTGGTGCCATACGTGCAGGAGATGGGTTTTACGCACATCGAACTGATGCCGGTCAGTGAACACCCGCTGGATGAATCATGGGGCTATCAGACCACCGGCTATTTCGGTGTCACCAGCCGTTTCGGCACGCCGGACGACTTCCGCTATTTCGTCGACTGCTGCCACTTGGCGGGCATAGGCGTGCTGCTTGACTGGGTGCCGGCGCACTTTCCGAAAGACAGCTGGGCGCTTGCACACTTTGATGGCACGGCCTTGTACGAACACGAAGACCCGCGTCTGGGTGAGCATCAGGACTGGGGCACGTTGATCTTCAACTATGGCCGCAACGAGGTGCGTAACTTCCTGCTGACCAATGCTTACTTCTGGCTGCGGGAATTCCATATCGACGGTCTGCGTGTGGATGCGGTGGCCTCCATGTTGTATCTGGATTACTCGCGCGAAGCGGGTCAATGGTTGCCGAACAAATTCGGCGGCCGCGAGAACATCGAAGCGGTGGACTTTTTCCGCCAGCTGAACGTGATGACGCACGAGCATTTCCCCGGCACGCTGACCATCGCCGAGGAATCCACTTCGTGGCCGATGGTGTCACGGCCGACCTATCTGGGTGGCCTCGGCTTTTCCATGAAATGGAACATGGGCTGGATGAACGATACGCTGGCCTACATCAAGCACGATCCGGTGCATCGCCGTTATCACCAGAATATGCTGACCTTTGGCCAGTTGTATGCCTATACCGAGAACTTCTTGCTGCCTTTCTCGCATGACGAAGTGGTGCACGGCAAACACTCGCTGCTGGACAAGATGCCGGGTGACGGTTGGCAGAAGTTCGCCAACCTGCGTCTGCTGTTCACCTATCAGATGACGATCTCCGGCAAGAAGCTCAACTTCATGGGTAACGAGATCGCACAGGGGCAGGAGTGGAAAGTCGGGAGTGAGATCGACTGGTATCTACTGGATCGCGCTGAGCATAGCGGCATCAAGTCTGTGGTGCGCGATCTGAATTTGCTGTACCGCGATGTGCCGGCACTGCATGAGCTGGATTTCTCGCATGAAGGTTTTGACTGGATCGATTGCAATAATGCCGATCAGTCGATACTCGTCTATCGTCGATTTGCACGTGACGGTTCGGAAGTGATCGTGGCGCTGAACTTCACGCCTGTTCCGCGCGAGAACTATTGCATCGGTGTGCCGCAAAAAGGGGGCTACCGAGAGATATTCAACAGCGATTCACATTATTACGGTGGCAGCAATATGGGCAACGGCTTCGGCATGTATACGAACGATGTCGAATGCAACGGCATGCAGCAGTCCATTAATGTGACATTGCCGCCGATGGCGGGGGTCGTATTGCAGCGGATGAGTTGATGCAGGCATAAGACCAATAGGTATAACAAGATCAGGCAGGGTTCAGGATATGTCTCAATTAACGCAATCTCCGGCATGGCAGGCGCTGCAGGAACACCGATCATCGTTACAGGGCTTTTCATTGCGACAGGCATTTGCTGACGATGCAAAGCGATTTGAGAACTTTTCGCTGCGTTTCGACGATCTGCTGCTGGATTACTCGAAGAACCTGATCAACGGCGAGACGATGTCGCGCCTGATGGCATTGGCCGAGCAGGCCGATGTTTCCGGCATGCGTGATCGCATGTTCGCCGGTGACAAGATCAACTTCACCGAAGGGCGCGCGGTACTACATACCGCTTTGCGCGCAGCCACGGTCGCGGATCATGCGCCGGTCATGGTGGACGGAAAAGATGTGTTGCCGGGCGTCCGTTATGTGATGGAGAAGATGCGTCTGTTCACCAATAGTGTGCGTAACGGTGTGTGGCGTGGCTATAGCGGCAAGCGCATCACCGATGTGGTGAATATCGGCATCGGCGGTTCCTATTTGGGACCGTTGATGGTGTGTCAGGCTTTGCAACCCTACGCCTCTCCTGAGTTGCGTGCGCATTTCGTGTCCAATGTCGACGGTGCGGATATCGCCACCAAGCTTGCTACGCTGAACCCTGAGACCACTCTGTTCATCGTCGCTTCCAAGACCTTTACCACGCAAGAGACGCTGATGAATGCCCGTTCGGCGCGCGACTGGTTGTTGGCCCGCGCGGTCGAGGAGGCGCACGTCGCCAAACATTTCGTGGCGCTTTCCACCAATGCGTCTGCGGTCAAAGCGTTCGGCATCGATCCCAACAATATGTTCGAGTTCTCCGACTGGGTCGGCGGACGTTATTCGTTGTGGTCAGCTATCGGTCTGTCCATCGCGCTGTATGTCGGCATGGATCGCTTTGAGGAATTGCTGCAGGGTGGCAATGATATGGACGAGCATTTCTGTACCGCGCCGCTGGAACAGAACATGCCTGTGATTCTGGCGATGCTGGGTGTGTGGTATCGCAATTTCCATGATGCGGCCTCCATCGCCATGCTGCCCTACGATCAGTCGCTGGAATATTTCACCGCCTATTTCCAGCAGGCCGATATGGAGAGCAACGGCAAACGCGTGGACCGACAGGGCCATGCCGTGGATTACGCCACCGGCCCTATCCTGTGGGGCGGTACCGGCACCAACGGCCAGCATGCCTATTACCAGCTGATCCATCAGGGAACGCAGATGATCCCTGCGGATTTCATCGCACCGGCGAATAGCCAGCATCCGCTCGGCGAACATCATGCGACCTTGCTTTCCAATTATTTTGCGCAGACCGAAGCCTTGATGAAGGGCAAGAGCGAGGCCGAGGCACGTGCCGAGCTTGAAGCGACTGGCATGGCTGCGGCGGATATCGAGATGTTGTTGCCGCACAAAGTATTCACCGGCAACAAGCCGACCAATTCCATCATGTTCGAGCGCCTCACGCCGAGAACGCTTGGCCGTTTGATTGCTTTGTACGAACACAAGATATTCGTGCAAGGCGTGATCTGGAACGTGAACTCCTACGACCAGTGGGGTGTGGAGTTGGGCAAACAACTGGCCTCGCATATCTTGCCGGAGTTGCGCGATGCACAGGCGGTGAGTTCGCACGATGCGTCGACCAACGGGTTGATCAATCATTACAAAACAATCAGGCAATAAATCCATGCGCATCCTGTTCGCCACTTCCGAAATGCACCCGCTGATCAAGACCGGCGGATTGGCCGACGTCAGCGCCTCGTTGCCGGCTGCTTTGCAGGCGCTGGGTCAGGACGTGCGCGTGCTGCTGCCGGGCTATACACAAGTGCTTGATGCGCTGAAGAGCAAGAAGGTGGTCGCCACCTTCAAGCCATTCGAGGATCAGGCGGAGGTTCGTCTGCTGAGTGCAAAGATGCCGGTGACCGGTGTGCCTTTATATGTGCTGGATGCACCGCACTATTATTGCCGAGTGGCCGGGCCATACCAGTATCACCTGGGGGGCGACTGGCCGGACAATCCGATGCGTTTCGGTCTGCTGTCGCGCGTAGCCGCGATGTTGGGCAGCAGCTCATCGCCGGTGAACTGGCAAGCGGAGTTGATGCATTGCAACGATTGGCAGACAGGTCTTGTGCCCGCGTATCTGCATCTGGAGCAGGAGCCCCATGCCAAGACCGTGATGGCGATCCATAACATCGCCTTCCAGGGTAACTTCGACCACGAATGGGCGAAGCATCTGCACCTGCCGCAATCGCTGTATCACATGCACGGTGTGGAGTTCCACGGGCACCTGTCTTTCCTTAAGGCCGGACTGCAATACGCCGACCGCATCGTCACGGTCAGCCCGACCTATGCGCACGAGATACAGGCGACGGAGATGGGCTATGGCATGCAGGGCTTGCTGACGGTGCGCAGTGCGCAAGTCAGCGGCATCCTCAACGGTATCGATGAGGACGAATGGAATCCCGCGACCGATCCGCATCTGTCGGCCCATTACGACGAGCAGGACCTCTCAGGCAAAGCGCAGGTGAAGCAAGCTTTGCAGCAGCGCTTGGGGTTGGAAGTGGATGCACAAGCACCGTTGCTGGGTGTGGTCAGCCGCCTGACTTATCAAAAGGGATTGGACCTGTTGCTGGAATGTCTGCCGATCTTGCTGGACAGCGGCGCACAATTGGCGGTGTTGGGCAGTGGCGATGCAGAGTTTGAGCGGCGCTATCAGCTATTGGCGCAGCGCTATGCCGGCCGGGTGTCGGTCACGACACGATTCGACGAACCTTTGTCGCACCAGATCATGGCGGGCGCGGATATCTTCCTGATGCCGTCCCGTTTCGAGCCGTGCGGTCTGAACCAGATGTACGGCATGCGCTACGGCACGCCACCGGTGGTGCGCCGTACCGGCGGACTGGCCGATTCGGTGACCAACGCCAGTTTGGACGGTGGTACCGGTTTCGTGTTCGACGATCCCGGTGTGGCCGCGTTGCAGCAAACCATCAAATGGGCGATCGAATGTTATCGCGATGCGCCTGCATTCCGACGCATACAGCTGAATGGTATGAAAAAAGACGTCAGTTGGCGTCACAGTGCACAACTGTATTTAGAGCTATACAAAGCATCAATGGCAAAGCAGGATCAATAAAAGAGGGAGAGCAACATGGCACAGGATTCGCAATCACCACGTTTTATCAGCGCGCTCACCAAGAACACCGTTGCCTTGATATTGGCGGGCGGGCGGGGTAGTCGTCTGCATAACATGACCGACTGGAATGCCAAACCGGCCGTACAGTTCGGCGGCAAGTTCCGCATCATCGACTTCCCTTTGTCCAACTGCATCAACTCGGGCATACGCCGTGTCGGCGTGGTCACCCAGTACAAGGCGCACACCCTGATCGAACACATCCAGAAGGGCTGGGGTTTTCTGCGTGGTGAGTTCAACGAGTTCGTTGCTTTGCTGCCGGCGCAACAACGCATACAGGAAGAGTGGTATCGCGGTACGGCGGATGCGGTGTTCCAGAACATCGACATCTTGCGTGGCTACAACCCGGAATACATCGTCATCCTGGCTGGCGACCACATCTACAAGATGGACTACGGCGAGATGCTGGCTGCCCACGTGCAGAGCGAAGCCGATATGACTGTGGGCTGTATCGAAGTGCCGGTGGAAGAGGCGACCGGCTTCGGTGTGATGACCGTGGGCGAGGAAGATCGTGTCATGAAGTTCGACGAGAAACCGGCCAATCCGACCGAGGTGCCCGGCAAACCGGGGCGCGCTCTGGCTAGCATGGGTATCTATGTCTTCAATGCCAAATTCCTTTACGAGCAACTGGTGCGCGATGCCGACACCAAGTCATCCACACATGACTTCGGTCACGACATCATCCCTTATATGATCGAGCGCTATCGTGTGTATGCACATCGCTTCGAGAAGAGCTGTGTGGGCATCACTGAGTCCGGCGGAGCCTATTGGCGCGATGTGGGAACTATCGATGCTTACTGGGAAGCCAATATGGAGATGGTGGATGTGGTGCCTGATCTTGATCTGTATGACAAGACTTGGCCGATCTGGACCTATCAGGAGCAATTGCCGCCGGCCAAGTTCGTGTTCAACGAAGACGGGCGGCGTGGCGAGGCCATCGATTCCATGGTGTCGGGTGGCGATATCATCAGCGGTGCCCGCGTCTTTCACACCGTACTGTTCTCCGACGTGCGTGTCGGTGAACGTAGCGAAGTGACGGATTCCGTTATCTTATCCGGCTGTCGTATCGGGCGCGACGTGAAACTGAATCGCGTGGTGTTGGATAATCGCTGCGAGATACCGGACGGTATGAGTATCGGTTTCAATCGCGAGGAAGATGCCAAGCGTTTCCACGTTTCCAAGGGCGGTATCACACTGGTCACGCCGGACATGCTGGGGCAGTCCATCCATCACGTCAGATAATTCAATAGAGAACTTAATTCACCTATGCCGCATCGCAAGAAAAAAACCGAAAAGAAACTGAAGCTGGTGTTCTGCTGGCATATGCACCAGCCGGATTATCGTGATTACCTCACGGGCGAGTTCACCCTGCCGTGGACCTATCTGCATGCCATGAAGGATTACACCGACATGGCCTATCATCTGGAGCAGCATCCCAAACTGCGTGCCGTGGTGAACTTCGTTCCGATTCTGGTCGAACAGCTGCAGGACTACGGGCAACAGTTTCAGTCAGGTGAGATACGTGACGGATTGCTGAAGATGTTATGCCGTGAGGATCTTGATTCTCTGGGTGACGAGGAGCGACTGCATATTTTGGACAGTTGTTTCAAGAGTAACCATACCAAGATGTTGCAACCGTATCGTGCCTACCAGCACTTGTTCGATCTGCAGAAGATGGTGGAAGAGCGTGGGCGAGAAAGTGTGACCTATCTCTCCGGGCAATATCTGGCCGATCTGTTGGTGTGGTACCACTTGGTATGGACTGGCGAGAGCGTGCGACGCGAAAGCGAACTGGTCGCGAGACTGATGACCAAGGGGGCGCAGTTCACCTTTGAAGAGCGTATGGAGTTGTTCACGCTGATCGGTGAGATGATCGCCGGCATCATTCCGCGTTACCGTGCCTTGTCCGAGCGTGGCCAGGTCGAGATATCGACCACGCCATACAATCACCCGATCCTGCCGTTGCTGCTCGATTTCAACACGACGCGCGAGAGCGAGCCGAATGCGCCATTGCCGCAGGGTGCCAACAATTACCCCGGCGGCTTGCGTCGAGCACAGGCTCACCTGAACAAAGCGGTGGAAAGTCACCAGCAGAACTTCGGCAGCAAGCCGAACGGTATGTGGCCATCCGAGGGCAGCCTGTCGCGTGCCACGGTGAAGTTGCTGGGCGAGCACGGCTGCAAGTGGACCGCGACCGGACAGGCGGTGCTGGCGAACAGTCTGCAAAGGGAATTGAACGGCAGTCCATTGCCGGATAAATCGGAATACCTGTACCAGCCCTATGTGCTGGAGGATACGGGCAAGCCGGTATATTGCTTCTTCCGCGACGATCATCTGTCTGATCGCATCGGTTTTGAATATGCGAAATGGAAAGGGGATGATGCGGCGGCTGACTTCGTGCATCAACTGGAAGATATATATAAACATTCACACGGCGATCACGACCCGGTCGTATCCGTGATCCTGGACGGCGAGAACGCGTGGGAGTACTACCCGTATAACGGCTATTACTTCCTGTCAGAACTGTATGCGTTGCTGGAGGATCACCCCTTCATCAGCACCACGTCCTTCAATGATGTGTCCCACAATCTGGAGAAAGGCAAGAGCCGCAGCAGGAGCGGCAAGCTGAAGCAGATGGTCGCGGGCAGCTGGGTGTACGGCACTTTCAGCACCTGGATCGGGTCGCCGGACAAAAATCGCGGCTGGGACCTGTTGTGCGAGGCCAAACGCAGTTACGACATCGTTGCCAACAGCGGGCGTCTGAATGCCGAAGAACTCAAGTTGGCAACCGAGCAACTGGCCGACTGCGAAGGTTCGGACTGGTTCTGGTGGTTCGGCGATTACAACTCGGCGCAAAGCGTCTCTTCGTTCGATGTGCTGTTCCGCAAGAATCTGAGCAATCTGTATCGCCTGCTCAAGTTGAAACCACCGGTCGATCTGGGGCATGTCATCAGTATCGGCGGCGGCACTCCTGCGGCAGGTGGCACCATGCGTCGCTCCGAATAAGGCCTATCGAATCAATTCAATACTGATGCAAGGGGGATTGGGGAGGGCTATTTGATAGAATCCCCGCTTCTCGCAACATCCACATCGCAGGAAAAATATCGTGAACACTCCCAGCAAAACCTTCATTCAAAAACATCACAGCATCATGAGCATGCCCCCTTTGGGCAACGATGCGATCAGCGTCATGGAAGATTTCCGTCGCTATTTCAGTCACACCTTGGGTTGGGGGAAAGAGACGATCTCGGGCCATCCCGTCTATTCCTCTTTGGCCCACGCGCTGCGTGACCGCTTGATAGAGCGCTGGCGCCACACCCAACGCGCGCATGATGAGTCGGACTGCAAGCAAGCTTATTACCTGTCGCTGGAATTCCTGATGGGGCGCGCGATGGGCAATGCCATGCTCAATATGGATATGGAGCAGGAGACCGCTGATGCGATGCGCAATTTCGGTGTGGAGCTGGAAGATGTGCAGGAACAGGAAAGCGACGCAGGACTCGGTAATGGTGGTCTGGGACGCTTGGCGGCCTGCTTCCTCGACAGTTGCGCCACCCTGCAATTGCCGGTGACCGGCTACGGCTTGCGTTATGAATACGGCATGTTCCGCCAGCGTTTGGAACACGGCAAACAAGTGGAAGACCCGGATCACTGGTTGCGTAACGGTAATCCTTGGGAAGTGGAGCGTCCCGAGCATGCGGTGCGCGTCAAGTTCGGCGGACGCAGCGAGATGTTCACCGATGCGACCGGCAAGCTGCATGTGCGCTGGGTGGATACCCAGGATGTGATGGCTTTGCCGTTCGATATGCCTATCCCCGGTTATCAGAACGGGACGGTGAACACTTTGCGTTTGTGGAAATCGACGGCGACCGAAGAATTCAATCTGGAAGAATTCAATGCAGGCAGTTACACCGAAGCGGTAGCAGCCAAGAATGCGGCCGAGCACATCACCATGGTGCTGTATCCCAACGATGCAAGCGAGAACGGCAAAGAACTGCGTCTGCGTCAGCAATACTTTCTGGCCTCGGCCAGCCTGCAGGACATCCTGAACCACTGGGTGCGCAGGAATGGTCAGGATTTCAAACAGTTCGCCGAGAAGAACGCGTTCCAGTTGAACGATACGCACCCGACCTGTGCAGTCGCCGAATTGATGCGCTTGCTGATGGATGAGCATGGCTTGTCCTGGGGCGAAGCATGGAAGATCACTTCTCAGACCATGGCCTATACCAACCATACCTTGTTGCCTGAAGCGCTGGAGAAGTGGTCGGTGGGGATGTTCGGACGACTGTTGCCGCGTTTGCTGGAAATCATCTACGAGATCAATGCCCGCTTCATGGAGCAGGTCTCTCTGCGCTGGCCGGGTGATGTGTCGCGTCAGCGCCGCATGTCCATCATCGAGGAGGGGCATGAGCCGCACGTGCGTATGGCTTATCTGGCGGTGGTGGCCTGTCATTCGGTGAACGGTGTGGCCGCTCTGCATTCCGCGTTGCTGCAACAACAACTGTTCCATGACTTCTACGAGATGTGGCCGGAGAAATTCAACAACAAGACCAACGGTGTGACGCCGCGCCGCTGGATGGCCTCCAGTAATCCGGAATTGAGTGCGTTGATCGATAACACCATCGGGGACGAGTGGCGTACCGATCTGTCGCAACTTAAGGGCTTGCTGGATCATGTCGAAGACAAGGCATTCCGTGTCAAGTGGCGCAGCATCAAGCACAACAACAAGCAGCGTCTAGCCGAGATGGTGCAGCGCGACTGCGGCGTCGAGTTCGACACTTCCGCGCTGTTCGACGTGCAGGTCAAGCGTATCCATGAATACAAGCGCCAGTTGCTCAATGTGTTACATGTCATCCACCTGTATGACCGCATCAAGAATGGCGACACCAAAGACTGGACGCCGCGCTGTGTGCTGATCGGTGGCAAAGCCGCACCGGGCTATGCGATGGCCAAGCAGATCATTCATCTGGTCAGCGCTGTAGCGGAAGTGATCAATCAGGATCCGGACACCAAGGGCCTGCTGCAACTGGCGTTCCTGCCAGACTATCGTGTATCCGCGATGGAAGTGATCTGTCCTGCGGCCGAGTTGTCTGAGCAGATCTCGACTGCGGGCAAAGAGGCCTCCGGCACCGGCAACATGAAGTTCATGATGAACGGCGCGCTGACCATCGGTACGCTGGATGGTGCCAATATCGAAATCCGAGAAGAGGCGGGCGATGACAACTTCTTCCTGTTCGGCCTGACCGCGGAAGAGGTGGATGCGACCCGTGGCCACTATGACCCGTCTGCCATCGTGGCGGCTGACAAGGATCTGCAGCGGGTGGTCGAACTGCTGCGCTGTAACCATTTCAATCTGTTTGCGCCCGGCTTGTTCCAGCCCATCCTTGATGCCATCCTCAATCCGCATGACCCTTGGTTGACCGTGGCTGACTTCCGCGGCTATGTGGATGCCCAGCAACGCGTGGCTGAGGCCTACCGTGATCAAGAGAACTGGACCCGTATGAGCATCATCAATACGGCGACCAGCGGCAAGTTCTCCAGCGACCGCACCATCATGGAATACAACCGTGATGTGTGGGGGCTGTCGCACATCCCGCCGCATGAGGCCTGACGCGGGGTAAGGTCGTTTTATCCGCTTTGATGTATCATTCGCAGCGACTCAATTGTCGTATGTCTCCCTATATTTGAAGGAATCAGTATGTCCAACGTAGAAACTCTGACCGGCCTGCAGCGCCGTCTGACCGCAACTATCCCGCAGCAACAGATCCGTACCGAGGTTGAGAGCCGCTTGAAGCGCCTTGGCCGCACAGCCAAAGTCGCGGGTTTCCGCCCCGGCAAGGCACCGATCAAAGTGCTGGAGCAACAATATGGCGATTCCGTGCAACAAGAAGTGCTGGGTGAATCCCTGCAGCGCTCGTTCGCTGAAGCCGCGATCGCCAACAAGCTGGATGTGGCCGGTTATCCCCAGTTCGAGATCAAGACTACCGACCTGAAAGCACCCGAGATCGAGTTCAGTGCGACGTTCGAGGTCTATCCTCAAGTTGTTATCGGCGACATCTCCGGCGAGAGCCTCACACGCGTGGCGTTCACTTTGAGCGAAGACGATGTTGAGGACACCGTTAATACCCTGCGCAAGCAGCGTGCGGTTTACAAGGCAGTGAAGCGTGGCGCAAAGAACGACGACCAATTGTTCGTCGATTTCACCGGTACTTTGAACGGTGAGCCGTTCGAAGGCGGTTCTGCCAAGGATTTCCAAGTGGTGCTGGGTTCCGGCCGCATGCTGGCCGACTTCGAGAACGCCCTCGTCGGTTGCAAGGCAGGCGAGACCAAGTCCTTTGACATGACTTTCCCCGAGGATTACCACGGCAAGGATGTGGCGGGTAAACAAGTCACTTTCACCATCACGGTGCATAAAGTGGAAGAGCCGGAGCTGCCAGCAGTCGATGCCGACTTCGTAAAATCCGTCGGCGTAGCTGACGGTGATGTGGAGAAGTTCCGACAAGAGATTCGCGACAATGTCAGTCGTGAAGCGCAACGCCGGGTCAAGGTGCGCAACAAGGAAAGCGTGATGGCAGTGCTGCTCAAAGTGGCTCAGCTGGACGTGCCGACATCCTTGCTGCAAGGCGAAGCACAGCGTTTGATGGAGCAGGCAGTGCGCGATATGGAATCTCGCGGCATGAAGATCCCAAAGGGTATGAAGCTGCCGGCTGAGATGTTCCTGGAGCGTGCAGAGTCCCGCGTGAAGCTTGGCCTGATTCTTGCTGAACTTGTGAAGCAACAAGACCTGAAAGCTACACCGGCGCAGGTCGAAGCTTTGATCGAAGAATATGCCCAGAGCTTTGAACATCCGGACGAAGTGCGTAGCTGGTACCGAGCTGAGCCTGCTCGCATGCAGGAACTCGAGAATCTGGCGTTGGAGGACAATGTTGTCGCTTGGGTGATGGCGGGTGCCAAGGTGGCAGATCAAGAAGTCAAACTGAACGAATTGATGGGGAACTGAAAATGACGTACGGCGCACTCAGCGACATGATGGAACCGCAGGATTCGGGCTTGGTCCCGATGGTCGTCGAGACCAGTGGTCGTGGCGAGCGCGCCTACGACATCTACTCGCGTCTGCTGAAGGAGCGGATCATCTTCTTGGTTGGCCCGATCAATGATCACGTGGCGAATCTGGTGGTGGCGCAGTTGCTGTTCCTAGAGTCGGAGAACCCTGAAAAGGATATCCATCTGTACATCAACTCGCCCGGCGGTTCGATCTCCGCCGGTATGGCGATCTACGACACGATGCAGTTCATCAAGCCGCAGGTCTCTACCATGTGTATCGGCATGGCCGCTTCGATGGGGGCATTCCTGTTGCAGGCGGGTGAGAAGGGCAAGCGTTTCGCTTTACCTAACTCCACTGTGATGATCCATCAGCCGTTGGGCGGATTCCAGGGCCAGGCGAGCGATATCGAGATCCACGCCAAATACATTCTGAGCCTGCGCGAGCAACTGTATAAGCTGATGGCCGAACATACCGGTCGCACGGTGGAAGAGATCGCACGCGATAGCGAGCGCGACAATTTCCTGCCGGCGAATGAGGCGATGGAATATGGTTTGATCGACAAGGTCTTGGATAAACGAGCTTGATTAGAAAGACTGACTGCCGAGTAACCGGCATGGAGGTATAAAGATGACATCGGAAAATAACAAGGGTGAGAAGCTGTTGTATTGCTCCTTCTGTGGCAAGAGCCAGCATGAGGTGAAGAAGCTGATCGCCGGACCATCGGTGTTCGTCTGTGACGAATGCATCTCGTTGTGCAATGACATCATCCGTGAGGAAACGCAGAATGCCATCGGCGGCGAGAATGCCGAGAAGAAGGAACTGCCGACACCGCATGAGATCTGCGCACGACTGGACGAGTATGTGATCGGCCAGCCGACGGCGAAGAAGATCCTCTCGGTTGCGGTCTATAACCACTACAAGCGTTTGAATCACAAGAACGATGACGATGGTGTTGAGCTGTCGAAGAGCAACATCTTGCTGATCGGTCCGACCGGTTCCGGCAAGACTTTGCTGGCACAGACGCTGGCCCGTCTGTTGAATGTGCCGTTCGTGATGGCAGATGCCACAACGTTGACTGAGGCCGGATACGTCGGTGAAGATGTAGAGAACATCATCCAGAAATTGCTGCAAGCCTGCGATTACGATGTGGAGAAAGCCCAGCGCGGCATCGTCTACATCGACGAGATCGACAAGATCTCGCGCAAGTCGGATAACCCTTCCATCACGCGTGACGTGTCGGGCGAGGGTGTGCAGCAGGCACTGCTCAAGCTGATCGAAGGAACCAAGGCATCGATCCCGCCGCAGGGTGGACGCAAGCATCCGAACACAGAGTTCCTGCAAGTGGACACCTCCAACATCCTGTTCGTATGCGGCGGCGCGTTCGACGGCTTGGAGAAGGTGATTCGCAATCGTTCCGAGAAAGCCGGTATCGGTTTCTCCGCCAACGTGGCCAAGCGCGATGACGAAAAGGATGTTGGCAAGACATTCAGTCTGGTCGAGCCGGAAGATCTGATCAAATTTGGTCTGATTCCTGAGTTCGTCGGCCGTTTGCCGGTAGTGGCGACATTGGAAGGCCTAGATGAAGCTGCGCTGATCAAGATCCTGTCCGAACCGAAGAACGCGCTGACCAAGCAATATCAAAAACTGTTTGCGATGGAAGGTGTCGAGCTAGAGTTCCGCGAGGGCGTGCTGAACGCCATCGCCAAGAAAGCGCTGGCACGCAAGACCGGTGCGCGTGGCCTGCGCTCTATCCTGGAACTGGCGCTGCTGGATACCATGTTCGATCTGCCAACTGCTGAGAATGTCGATAAAGTGGTGTTGGATGAGAACGGAGCAGGCGAGATACAGCCTATCGTGATGTACGCGGATACCCCCAAAGCTGCATGAAATCCATGTAATGGGAGGGGTTGATTTATTCGGCCCCGGCCCAATGTGGCGAACACAACCTTTTATAGCGAAGTGACTGCCATGACCGAACTCGAAAACAAGCCTCCTTCAGACCAGTACCCGCTGTTGCCTTTGCGCGACGTAGTGGTATTTCCGCACATGGTCATCCCGTTGTTCGTCGGTCGCGCCAAGTCCATCAAGGCACTTGAGGCCGCGATGGAAGCGGGCAAGAGTATCGTGCTGGTCGCGCAGAAATCTGCAGCCAAGGACGAACCGGCCACCGAAGATATCTACCGCATCGGCAGCATCGCCAATATCCTGCAGATGCTCAAGCTGCCAGATGGCACTGTCAAAGTGCTGGTGGAAGGTACGCAGCGCGCCCGTGTGATCGATGTGTTCGACGATAAATCGCATCTGGATGCCAGCATCGAGGCGATCCCAGTGGACGAGCATCCTGACAGCGAAGCCGAGGCGATGCGCCGTGCGCTGATCAGCCAGTTCGATCAATACGTCAAACTGAACAAGAAGATTCCGCCGGAGATACTGACTTCGCTGGCGGGTATCGACGATGCCGGCCGTCTGGCCGACACCATTGCGGCACACCTGCCACTCAAGCTGGAGCAGAAACAGGAAGTGCTGGAGATCTTCGACGTACGCAAGCGTCTGGAGCATCTGCTGGGCCTGCTGGAAGCCGAGCTGGACATCATGCAGGTCGAGAAGCGCATCCGCGGCCGCGTCAAGCGCCAGATGGAGAAGAGTCAGCGCGAGTACTACCTGAACGAGCAAGTCAAAGCCATCCAGAAAGAACTGGGCGAGGGCGAGGACGGTGCCGACATTGAAGAGGTCGAGAAGAAGATCAAGGCTGCGCACATGCCCAAGGATGCGCGCGCCAAAGCCGAAGCTGAATTGAAGAAGCTGCGTCTGATGTCACCCATGTCTGCCGAGGCGACCGTGGTGCGCAACTATATCGATGTGCTGATCGGTCTGCCGTGGAAGAAGAAGACCAAGATCGATACCGATCTCAAGCATGCCGAAGACATTCTGGAAGCGGATCACTATGGTCTGGACAAAGTAAAAGAACGCATCGTCGAATATCTGGCCGTGCAGCAGCGTGTGGACAAGATGAAGGCGCCTATCCTCTGCTTGGTCGGCCCTCCGGGCGTGGGTAAGACATCGCTGGGTCAATCCATCGCACGTGCCACCAACCGCAAGTTCGTGCGCATGTCGCTGGGCGGTGTGCGCGACGAATCCGAGATACGTGGTCACCGCCGTACCTACATCGGTTCCATGCCGGGCAAGATCCTGCAGAACATGAGCAAGGTCGCGGTGAAGAACCCGCTGTTCCTGCTGGATGAAGTGGACAAGATGGGCATGGACTTCCGTGGCGATCCGTCATCTGCGTTGCTGGAGGTGCTCGATCCAGAGCAGAACCATACTTTCGTCGACCACTATGTCGAGGTCGAATACGACCTGTCCGACGTGATGTTCGTCGCCACTTCCAACAGCATGAACATCCCCGGCCCGCTGCTCGACCGTATGGAAGTGATCCATGTGTCGAGTTACACGGAAGACGAGAAGGTCAATATCGCGACTCGTTATCTGTTGCCCAAAGCGATCAAGAACAGCGGTCTGAAGCCGGAAGAGGCCAGCGTCTCCGAGAGCGCGATTCGCGACATCCTGCGTTACTACACGCGCGAGGCTGGTGTGCGCGGACTGGAACGTGAGCTGTCCAAGATCTGCCGCAAGATCGTGAAGGCCCTGCTGATCAAAGGCGAGGCGAAGAAGGTCACGGTCACGGCACGTAATCTGGACAAGTATCTGGGCGTGCGTCGTTACAGTTACGGTATCGCCGAGAAGAACAACCAGGTCGGTCAGGTCACCGGTCTGGCATGGACTGAAGTCGGCGGAGAATTGCTGACCATCGAGACGGCGGTGCTGCCGGGCAAGGGCAAGACCACCACTACCGGCAAGTTGGGTGAAGTGATGCAGGAGTCCATCCAGGCTGCGCTGAGCGTCGTCCGTCGTCGTGCGCGCACACTGGGTATCCCGGAGAGCTTCTACGAGAAGAAAGATTTGCACATCCACTTGCCGGAAGGTGCGACACCCAAGGATGGCCCGAGTGCCGGTATCGGCATCTGCACCGCCATGGTGTCTGCTCTGACCGACATCCCGGTGCGCGCCGATGTGGCGATGACCGGCGAGATCACCCTGCGTGGCGAGGTGCTGCCGATCGGCGGCTTGAAAGAAAAGTTGCTGGCGGCACAGCGCGGCGGTATCAAGGTCGTGCTGATTCCGGAAGAGAATGTGAAAGATCTGGTGGAGATTCCGGACAATGTGAAGAACAAGCTCGATATCCACCCCGTGAAGTGGATCGAGCAGGTGCTGGAGATCGCTTTGGAGCGCAAGCCGGAACCGTTGCCGGAGGTGGCAGCTGATGCGGCTGCCCCGGCGATCGTTGACGCAACCACACCGGCTGCAGTCAAGCATTGATCTGAACAAATACGCGGCGGCGAGAACATCGCCGCCGCGTATTTGTTTGGCAGTACGAACCAGTGAAAGTTTTTTTGCGCGCGGTCGTTGGCAAAAAGAAAACTTTCTGTATAATGCGCCGCTTTCCAGGGGTGCTTAGCTCAGCTGGTAGAGCACCGCCCTTACAAGGCGATGGTCGGCGGTTCGAACCCGTCAGCACCCACCAGTGACATGGTGGATGAGTAGTAAAAGTTTATGGAGTGGTAGTTCAGTTGGTTAGAATACCGGCCTGTCACGCCGGGGGTCGCGGGTTCGAGTCCCGTCCACTCCGCCAAACAAAGGCGAACGAAAGTTCGCCTTTTTTCATATGTAATGCGATATTCGCATTCGTCTATTGAAACAGGTGTCGCTATGTTCGATTTCGTGCATGAAAGAAAGCGTGTAGTACAGGTCGTACTAGCGCTCATCATTTTGCCTTTCGCATTGTGGGGCGTAGATTCCTATCAGAATTCCGGAGATGTCGGCGTGATGGCGACGGTGAACGGGAAGCAGATCGGTCAGGCAGAATTCGAGGATGCGCTGATGCAGCAGCGTCGTCGCATGCAAGAGCTGGCTGGGGAGAACTTCGATCCCGCCTTGTTCGATCGCGCCGAGATCAAGCGTTCCGTTTTGGAAGGTCTGGCTACGCAGCATCTGTTGCTGGAGAAAGCCAAGGAAGAAGGTTTGATGGTGAGCGACGAGCAGATCGCCCAGATCATCGCCGGTGTCGGCGCATTCCAGAAGGACGGCCGTTTCGACAAGCAGTCCTACGAGGCAGCCTTGCGAGTACAGGGCATGTCGCCGGAACTGTTCGAATATCGTGTGCGTCAGGACATCCTCAATCGCCAATTGACCGATGCGTATGCGCAGAACGGCTTTGCGGCGGATACGACTGCCGACACATTGATCCGTCTCAACGAGCAGCAGCGTGTGGTTTCTGTCGCGACGCTCGGTCTGGATGTCTTCCTGAAGAATGCAGTCGTGGCGGATGCCGATGCGCAGCAGTACTACGAGCAAAATCCTCAGCAGTTCGAGTTGCCGGAGCGTGCACAAGTTGATTATGTGGTGTTCTCTGCCGATGCCTTGGCAGACAAGATCGATCCGACGGAAGCAGAAGTGAAACGCTATTACGACGAGCATCTGAACGAGTTCAGTACCCTGGAGCAGCGTCAGGCTTCACACATCCTGATCTCGGTCGCCACGCAAGCGAGCGATGCTGAAAAGCAGGCTGCAAAGGCAAAGGCCGAGCAACTGCTGGCGGATGTGAAAGCGGCGCCCTCCAAATTCGCGGCTTTGGCCAAAGAGAGTTCGCAAGACCCCGGTTCGGCAGCGAATGGCGGTGATCTGGGTATGTTCGCTCGCGGCATGATGGTCAAGCCGTTCGACGAGGCGGTGTTCTCGATGAAGGTCGGCCAGGTCAGCGATCTGGTGCAGACCGATTTCGGTTATCACATCATCAAGGTGACTGCGGTCGAGCCTTCCAAAGCGCAGCCGCTGAAAGAAGTGAGCGCACTGATCGAGCAGCGTCTGCGTGCGCAACAAGCGGCGGACAAATTCGCCGAACTCGCGGAACGTTTCAATGACACGGTGTATGAACAGAGCGACAGTCTGCAGCCTGCTGCCGAACTGGTCGGGGCCAAAGTGGTGTCGGGTCAATGGTTGAGCCGTGATCAGCAACCCGGTGACCTGTGGACAGCCAAAGTGATGCAAGCCGTCTTCTCTGAAGATGCCGTAAAGAACAAGCGTAATACCGCTGCGGTTGAAGTGAAGCCGAACACCCTGCTGGCTGCCCATGTCACATCACATCAACCTGCTTCGGTGCGTCCATACGAAGAAGTGGCTTCCGGTATCCGCAAGTTGTTGCAGCATCAAGCTGCATTGCAGGCAGCGGAAGAGCAGGGCAAGCAGACGCTGGCTGCTTTGCAGGCTGGCGAGCAGCGCAAGATGGTCTGGAAGACAGCCCTGAAGCTGTCGCGTTCGCAGCGCTCCGATCTCGATCCGTCACTGACACACCAGATATTCCTGGCCGATACCGGCAAGCTGCCTGCCTATGTGGGCGTGGTGGATGCAAAGAACGGTTATGTCATCGCACGTATCGATGCAGTCAAGGATGTAGAGAACATCGATCCGGCCAAGCGTGAACGCTATACGCAGCAGATGCGTCAGGTCACCGGCGAGGCGCTGCTGTCCGCCTATCTGGCAAACGCCAAATCGGGTGCGGATATCACGATGAAGGCTTTTGTCGACGAGAGCCCGAATTGATCAAGTTTTTAGGTCTGAACAGAAACGCCGCTCACCGAGCGGCGTTTTTCATTGTGCAAAGCCTTAGGGAATGGCGGTCAAGGGGCGGCGCATGGGGTGGGCGCTATCGTATATAATCCCGCGTTCATTTTTATTGAGCCGAACCGCAGGATCCATGCAAGCATCCCCGATACTGGAAGTGATCGATCTGGCCTGTGAACGTGGCGACCATCGCCTGTTCAGCGGTCTCAGCTTCACGCTCTCCGGGGGTGAACTGATGCAGGTGCAGGGCGAGAACGGCAAGGGCAAGACGACCTTGCTGCGCGCATTGTGCGGCTTCGTGCAACCGGTCGCCGGTGCGGTGCACTGGTGTGGACGCAATGTCGAAGAATGGGACGAGGATTTCCACGCGCAGACTTGCTATCTCGGTCACCTGAACGCGATCAAGGATGAATTGAGTGCGCTGGAGAATCTGCTGCTGACAGCTGGCCTGGCCGGTGTGCAGTTGAGCGAGAAATCTGCGCTGGATGCACTGCGCCGCATGGGGTTGCGCCGCAAGGAACATCTGCCGGTGCGCGTGCTCTCACAAGGTCAGCGACGCCGTGTTGCACTGAGTCGCTTGCTGGTGGTCGATGCCGCTTTGTGGATATTGGATGAGCCTTTGACCGCACTTGATGTGGGGGCAGTCGACCTCATGCAGGAACTTATTGGAGAACATCTGTCGAACGGCGGCATGGCGATATTTACCACGCATCAACCTTTGCATGTGGCGGGTATCGAAACACGGGAGTTGTTGCTGTCATGACGAGTTGCGTGGAAGTAAAGGATGAAGGAATGACAGCATGGCGCCTCCTCCCGCAAACGGCTGGCTGCGCCAGTAACGTGTCGGAGGCGCTGCAGTCATGAGCCGTCTCACCGTGTTCGGTTTATTGGGTTTGGTGATCAGGCGTGATCTGTTGCTGGCGATGCGTCGTCGTGCTGACGTGCTGACCACACTGATCTTCTTCGTGATGGTGGTCAGTCTGTTCCCGCTGGGCGTAGGGCCGGAGCCGGATATGTTGCGCAAGATGGCCGGTGGTGTGTTGTGGGTCGCGGCTTTGCTGTCATCGATGTTGTCGTTGCCGCGCATGTTCTCGGCAGACCATATCGACGGCACGCTGGAACAGATGATGTTGGCGCCGCAATCGCTGACCGTGATGGTGCTGGGCAAGATCGTTGCACACTGGATGTTGTCCGGTCTGCCGCTGGTGTTGATCGCACCGGTGCTGGGTCTGCAGTTCGACATGCCTGCAGATGCGATCGGTGTGTTGATGCTGGCTTTGCTGTTGGGTACGCCGGTGCTGAGCATGATCGGTGCGGTCGGCGCGGCGCTGACCTTGGGTTTGCGCGGTGGCGGTGTACTGGTGTCATTGCTGGTGTTGCCGCTGACGATCCCTGTGCTGATCTTTGGTGCGGGTGCAGTCGAGGCAGTTAGTGGTGGTATGGACGCGGCATCCAATTTGTCGTTGTTGGGTGCGTTCTTGTTGTTTGCGCTGGTGTTCTCGCCTTTTGTGGCAGCCCAAGCGTTGCGAATTTCGATGGAGTGATGAAGATTGGCGATCAACTGGTTTAAATATTCTGCTCCCTCCACCTTCTACGGTTTGGCGGGAAAACTGACTCCCTGGTTCGCATGGCCTGCAGCATTGCTGTTCGCAGTCGGACTTTATATCGGCTTCTTCGTCGCACCGACCGACGCGATACAGAGCGAGGCCTACCGCATCATCTTCATCCATGTGCCGGCCTCCATCCTGTCCATGTTCCTCTACCTCATCATGGCCGGCTATGCCGCCCTCGGCCTGATCTTCAAGACCCGACTCTCTTCCATGATGGCTTCCGCACTGGCGCCGACCGGCGCCCTGTTTGCGCTCATCTCGCTGTGGACCGGCGCGCTGTGGGGCAAGCCGATGTGGGGTGCCTGGTGGGTGTGGGATGCGCGTCTGACTTCCGAACTGATCCTGCTGTTCCTCTATCTTGGCTTCATCGCGCTGCAGGCTTCCATAGAAGACCCGCGCCGTGCCGACAAGGCCAGCGCCTTGCTCGCCATCGTCGGTTCGGTGAACGTGCCCATCATCTATTACTCCGTGCAGTGGTGGAACACCCTGCATCAGGGCGCAACCATCAAGATGACCGGCACCAGCATGCATGTCGCCATGCAGCAATCCATGTTCACTGTACTGGTCGCCTGTTGGCTGTATGCCATCGCGATGGGCTTGTCACGTGTACGCAGCATCATCCTCGAGCGCGAAGCGAACACGCAGTGGGTCAAGGAATTGCCGGAGGTGAAACAATGAGCATGTCCGAATTCTTCTACATGAACGGCTACGCGTTCTACGTGTGGGGCTCATATGGCCTGACACTGTTGGTGTTTCTGATCGAGGTCGCCATGGTGCGCAACAGAAGGAAACAAGCTTTGCGCCAATTGCGCTTGATGAACGATGACGGAGAAGCAGCATGACACCCAGACAGAAACGATTCACATGGATACTGGTAGGCGTTGCCTTAGTTGCGGCTGCAGTCGGGCTGGTGCTGTTCGCTTTGAAGAACAACGTCAGCCTGTATTTCACACCGACCCAGGTCTATAACAAGGAAGCACCGCAAGCCCGCAACTTCCGAATCGGCGGTATGGTGGAAGAGGGCAGTGTGCAGCGTCAGCAAGACGGCCTGACCGTACACTTCAAGATCACCGATACGACCAATGCCATGGAGGTGGTATACAAGGGCATCCTGCCCGACCTGTTCAAGGAAGGTAAAGGTGTGGTCGCACAGGGCAAGTTGAATGCCGACAATATATTCGAGGCCGAAGAAGTGCTGGCCAAGCATGACGAGAACTACATGCCGCCCGAAGCCATGGATGCGATCCAGAAAGCTGAAGACGCCAAAGCCGCTTCCGGCAACGCAACTCCCGCCACCAAATAAATTTAGAAAGCGCCAGCATGATTCCAGAGATCGGTAATTTCGCACTCGTCGTCGCACTATTCATCGCCATCGTTCAAGGGGTATTGCCCATCTACGGTGCGGCACGCGGCAACGAGGTGTTGATGGGCACAGCACGTACGCTGGCGACCGGGCAGTTCGTGTTCGTCGGCATCGCCTTTGCCTGCCTCACCTACGCCTTCATCGTCAACGACTTCTCGGTGCTGTATGTCGCGCAGCATTCCAACTCGCAACTGCCGGTCGCCTATCGTGTGGCGGCGGTGTGGGGCGGCCACGAAGGTTCGTTGCTGTTGTGGGCCTTCATCCTCACAGTGTGGACGTTCGCCGTCGCCATGTTCAGCAAACACCTGCCGCAGGAGATGGTGGCACGTGTGCTGGGCGTGATGGGTCTGGTCTCGGTCGGCTTCCTGCTGTTCATGTTGTTCACTTCCGATCCCTTCGATCGTCTGATTCCTGCCGCACTGGATGGTCGCGATCTGAACCCGCTGTTGCAAGACCCGGGTTTGGTGATCCACCCGCCGATGTTGTACATGGGTTACGTCGGCTTCTCCGTGGCCTTCGCGTTCGCCCTGTCCGCATTGCTGGGCGGCAAGCTGGATTCCACCTGGGCGCGCTGGTCGCGTCCGTGGACGACCATCGCCTGGGTGTTCATGACCGTCGGTATCGCACTCGGTAGCTGGTGGGCATATTACGAATTGGGTTGGGGCGGCTGGTGGTTCTGGGATCCGGTCGAGAATGCTTCCTTCATGCCTTGGCTGGTCGGCACTGCGCTGATCCACTCGCTGGCCGTCACCGAGAAGCGTGGCGCGTTCAAGAGCTGGACCGTGTTGCTCGCCATCGCCGCTTTCTCGCTGTCGCTGCTCGGTACCTTCCTCGTGCGTTCCGGCGTACTGACATCGGTGCATGCCTTCGCGACTGATCCCGAGCGCGGTATCTTTATTTTGGCCTTCTTGGTGATCGTGATCGGCGCTTCGTTGCTGTTGTTCGCCTGGCGTGCGCCCAAGGTCGGTCTGGGCGGTAAGTTCGACATCATCTCGCGCGAATCGATGCTGCTGAGCAACAACGTATTGCTTTCAGTCGCCTCCGCTTCCGTGTTCCTCGGCACACTGTATCCGCTGTTCATGGACGCACTCGGCTTCGGCAAGCTGTCGGTCGGTCCGCCATACTTCAATACCGTGTTCGTGCCGCTGATGGTGCCGCTGGTGATGATGATGGGCTTGGGTCCTGTGGCGCGCTGGAAGAAAGCCAGCCTGCCTGATATTTGGATGCGTGTGCGTTGGGCATTGGCAGCCAGCATGGTGATTGCCATCCTGCTGCCGCTGGTAATGGGTGAATGGACGCCGATGATCGGTCTGGGCATCCTGCTGGCAGCCTGGGTCATCACCACCGGATTCCTCGATCTGAAACGACGTATGGGCAACGAAGGCAGCTTCATGCAGCGTCTCAAGGTGCCGACGCGCAGCTACTACGGCATGCAACTGGCCCACCTCGGCATCGCCGTGTTCATCATCGGCGTCACGCTGGTGAAGGGCTACGAGAGCGAGCGTGATGTGCGCATGGATGTCGGCGACACGCTGACCACCAGCGGCTACGTGTTCCGTTTCGACGGTGTGACAGAAGAAGAAGGCCCGAACTATGTCGCCGCGCGCGGTATCGTCAGCGTCAGTAAAGATGGCAAGCCACTGACCGTGCTGCATCCGGAGAAGCGTCAGTACAACGCGTCAGGTATGCCGATGACAGAAGCCGCCATCGACACCGGCTTCCTGCGCGACCTGTACGTCTCGCTGGGTGAGCCCATTCCCAACAGTGAAGCCTGGGCTGTGCGTATCTACCTCAAACCCTTCGTCGACTGGATCTGGGCAGGCTGTCTGCTGATGGCACTGGGCGGCATACTCGCAGTGACTGACCGTCGCTACCGCATCAAGGCTCGCAAGACCGAGAAGACAAACCCGAAAACTATGGAGGAGCAGACAGCATGATGCGTTTCCTGTTACCGCTGGTCATCTTCATCGTACTCGCAGGCTTCCTGTTCGTCGGCCTCGGCCTGAACCCGCGTGAAGTACCGTCGCCGTTGATCGACAAACCCGCTCCGGCTTTCACCCTGCCGCAGTTGCATAGCGATAATAAACAATTCTCGACGGCCGACATGAAAGGCAAGGTCTGGCTGCTCAACGTGTGGGCATCCTGGTGTGTCTCCTGCCGTGAAGAACACCCGGTGCTGATGGCACTGTCGCAGCAGAACATCGTGCCGATCTACGGCCTGGACTACAAAGACAAGCCCGAGGACGGCAAGATGTGGCTGGCGCGCGGTGGTGATCCCTACGTGCTGAGCGTGATGGATCGCGAAGGGCGCATCGGCATCGACTACGGCGTGTACGGCGTGCCGGAAACCTACGTCATCGATAAACAAGGCGTCATCCGCTACAAACAGATCGGTCCTGTCAATCAGCAGAATCTGAGCGAGAAGATATTGCCTCTAGTCGCGGAGCTGCAAAAACAATGAAAAAGATACTGATCCTGTTGTTCTGTCTGTTGCCTACCTTCTCCTTCGCGGGTGAGGCGCAGGACATGGCCGAGAATCCTGAGCTGGAAAAACGCATGATCGTGCTGGCCGAGAAGCTGCGCTGTCTGGTGTGCCAGAACGAATCATTGGCCAGCTCGCATGCCGAACTGGCGGAAGACCTGCGCCGCGAAGTGCGCGAGTTGATGCAGAAAGGGATGAGCAACGATGAGATCGTCGACTATCTCGTCTCGCGTTATGGCGACTTCGTGCTGTACGACCCACCGATGAAGAGCTACACCATGTTGTTGTGGTTCGGCCCGTTCGCCCTGTTGCTGGTAGCCGGACTCGGTCTGTTCTTTCAGTTGCGCCAGCGCCGCGAGACCGTACCCGAAGCCAACCTGACGCCTGAAGCGCACCAGCGCGCAGCCACCCTACTTAACGAAGAAGACAAATCATGACTCTGTTCTGGTTCCTCAGCGCGGCGCTGGTCGCCCTTGCCATCGTATTCATCGTCTACCCGCTGTGGCGCGGTGCGCCCAAGAGCAACGCCGTGGCGCGTGATGCCGCCAACCTTGAGATCCTGCGCGATCAGATCTCCGAGATGGATGCCGACCTGAAGAACGGTCTGCTCACTCCCGAGCTCTACGAGCAAGGTAAACGCGAACTCGAAACACGCGTGCTGGAAGAAGTCGTTCCGGAAGCTGCCACCGCGACAGCGGGCAGCTACAAGATCGTGGCCATCGTGTTGGCTGTGCTGTTGCCTATCTTTTCCATCGGCACCTACTTCCTTGTGGGAGAACCCAGCGCCATGGCCCCTGCAAATCCGCATGCCGGAATGAACAGCATGGGGGGCGCAGTGCATACCGACAACGGCATCAGCGCGTTGGAGAAGCGTGTCGAAGCCAACGATCAGGACGGCGAAGCTTTGGTGATGCTGGCACGCAGCTATATGGATGTGGACCGTTTCGCCGATGCCGCCAAGATGTATGAGAAACTCACCAAGCTGGTCGGTGACGAAGCCTGGGTATGGGCCGACTATGCCGACGCAAAGGCGATGGCCATCGGCCAGACATTGCGCGGCAAGCCGACCGAGTACATCAACAAAGCATTGGCACTCGACCCGAACCATATGAAGGCGCTGGCACTGGCCGGTTCTGCCGCTATGGAGCGCGGTGACTTCGCGGTAGCCATCAAACACTGGGAGAAACTGCTCCAGCAATTGCCGCCGGGTGGAGAAGACGCCATGGCGATTCAGGGCGGCATCAGCGAAGCACGCCAATTGCTGTCGCACATGAAGAGCGGCGGCAAGGTAGCACCGTCGCTGGAGCAGATCGCACCGCCTGAACAGACGGCAAGCGCCGCATCCGGAAAAGAACGCATCACCGGCCGCGTCACGCTCGATGCCAAGCTGCAGGGTAAGTACAGTCCGGACGATACACTGTTCGTGCTGGCCCGCGCGGCCCAAGGTCCCAAGATGCCGCTCGCCATCGTGCGCATGCGCGTGGCTGACCTGCCGCTGGACTTCGAGCTGGATGACAACATGGCCATGGCCCCGCAGATGAAGCTCTCCAACTTCGACGAAGTCGTGGTGGTGGGCCGCATCTCCAAGGCTGGTACTGCCATGCCGCAAGCGGGCGATGCCGAAGGCTTCAGCATCACCGTCAAGCCGGGTACCAAGAACGTGAAGTTAAAGATCGATCACGTCGTGGAGTAAATGCCATGGCATGACGAAAAAGCCGCACCGATTGATCGGTGCGGCTTTTTTATTGAAGTGCGCTGCATTCTGCTATGTTGCATCGATACATGATGTGAGTCGGATAAAGGAGGAGATATGCATAACGTAAAGCTAGTGAAATGGATGTGGTCGCTCATATTCATGACAGGTTCTGCCGTTGCAGCGCCTTTGTCCACAGTGGAACAAGTCGACCTGCAACGCTATCTGGGCAAGTGGTATGAAATCGCCAGCATCCCGCAGTTCTTTCAGCGGCAATGTGTGAGTGATGCGATGGCCGAATACGCGATGGACGGCAAAGCCATCGCCGTCACCAACAGCTGTATGACAGAGAATGGCGAACGTTCAGTGGCACAAGGTCGCGCCAGAGTGGTCGATGAACTCAGTCGCGCCAAACTGGAAGTGACCTTCGTCAAACTGTTTGGCTGGCTGTACTTTCTGGGTGGTGATTACTGGGTGATCGACCTGGCGCGGGACTATCGCTATGCAGTCGTCGGACATCCGGACAGGACCTATGCGTGGATACTGGCAAGAAAGCCAGTTCTGGAAAGAGAAGATATCGTTGCGATCGAGGCACGCATGCGCGAGAACGGCTATGACACATGTGCATTGCTGACGACTGTTCAGGCTGGTGGCCCCTCAGGCAGGGAGCCATTGTGTGAGATCGTTAAGAAGTAGCTTCTGAGCAGGGATCCACGTTCAACTGCAGCCAATACTCCAACAGCGCCAGATGCCACAACTTGCTGCCGTTCAATCTGGTGAAGTGCGACTCCGGTTCTGCGAGCAGTTTCTCTACGTAGGCTTGATTGAACAGACCGCGTTTCAGGCAGGCTTCGGAGAGCAGGATGTCGCGCATGAATTGCAGGAACTCACCGCGCACATATTTGAGGGCGGGTACGGGAAAGTAGCCTTTAGGGCGGTCGATGACGCTGTCGGGGATGAGGCCGCGCGCGATGGCTTTGAGCGGGAACTTGCCGCCTTCTTTGAGGCGCAGCGAGGGTGGCATCTTGGCGGCAAGTTCGACCAGTTCGTGGTCCAGGAAGGGCACGCGGGCTTCCAGTCCCCAGGCCATGCTCTGGTTGTCCATACGCTTCACCGGATCGTCCACCACTAGTGTGCTCACGTCGAAGCGCAACACCTGATCGAGGAATTCATCGGCATTTGGTTTGGATAATTCTCTCGCGACCAATTCGCTGGTGACATCTTCCGTGCGGTAGGCGTCGCTCACGGTCTCGAGATATTCGGCGTGGTCGCGGTCGAAGTAGTGGTTGCGGAATTTGTCCAGTGCATCGCCTCCAGCTTCATCCATCTTCGGATACCAGAAGTAGCCCGCAAACACTTCGTCCGCACCTTGTCCGGCCAGCACCACTTTCACATCTTTCGATACTTGTTCCGCGAGCAGATAGAAGGCGATGTTGTCTTGGCTCACCATCGGCTCGGACATGCTGCGCACAGCTTCCGGCAGACGCTTCAATACTTCGCTGTTGGGGATGAGCATTTTGTGATGTTGCGTGTGGTAACGCGCCACCACCTGATCGGAATATTCGAACTCATCGCCTTTCTCTGCATCACCGCCTAGGTCTTCAAAGCCGATGGAGAAGGTGCGCAGGTCGGGCACGTGGTCGGCCAGCAGTGCGACGATCAAACTGGAATCCAGTCCGCCCGAGAGCAGCACGCCCACCGGCACATCGGCTGCCAGGCGATGGCGTTCCACCACCTTCTTCAACACATGGCGCGTGGCGTTGAGCCAGTCTTGTTCGCTCAGAGCGACATCGGGACGGGTCGCGTCCAATTCCCAGTAACGTTTTAGTTCTATGTCACCCTTCGCCGAGATGCGCATCCAGTGCGCTTGCGGCAACTTGCGGATACCGTTGAGCAGGGTGCGCGGTGCAGGGACAGAGGAGTGCAGCGTGAGGTGGTGGTGTAAGGCTATCGGGTCGATGCTGGTGTCGATGCCGCCGCCTGCCAGCAGGGCTTGCGTGCTGGAAGCGAAGCGCAGCGAGGCGCTGTCCAGCGTGTAATAAAAAGGTTTGATGCCGAAGCGGTCGCGCGCCATGAACAGCGTGTGGTCGCGCTGGTCCCAGATGGCGAAGGCGAACATGCCGTAGAAGTGCGTCACGCAATGTTCGCCCCAGACATGATAGGCCTTGAGGATGACTTCGCTGTCGCCGTCGGAGAAGAACTCATATCCCATCTCCTGCAACTCGGCGCGCAGTTCGCGGTAGTTGTAGAGGGTGCCGTTGAACACCAGTGTCAGATGCAGTGCTTCGTCCACCATCGGTTGGCGCGAACGATCCGACAGGTCGATGATGGACAGACGGCGATGACCGAAGGCGAGCGGGCCGTCGGCATACACACCGGAAGCATCCGGCCCGCGCTTGATCAGCGCATCGGTCATGCGCATCAGCCGGTCGTGGTCGGGTGTTTGTTTATCGAAGCGTAGTTCGCCGCACAGGCCGCACATAGTGATTGTTCTTTAGAATTCGATGGAGGGACGTATCACGAACGTCAGCGTGTCGTCGGTGATGCTGCGCAGACTACCGGCATATTCGTACGGGCTGGTCCAGATGAAACCGGCACTGAGTGTCGGGGTGTAGTCTTTTTCGGGCAGCGGCAGTTTCTTGCCGACGATCAACTCTGCGCGCACCAATTTGCCGGACTGTTGCAGGAAGTGCACACGAAAATCGGCGGTGGTGTTGTCCAGCCAGTCGAGGCCTGGTGAGTGCAATTCGGTGTTGCTGCGCGAAAGCGCGACGTAATACACGTCGTTCACTTCGACGTTGTTGTGGAACTTGGCGCCGCCACGGAAGCTCCAGGAAAGCTTCTTGTCGGTGTAATCGAGCTGGCCCTTGATCTTCCATTCCAGTTCGAACCAGTGGTCCTCCACCATGAGGTTGTTCTTGATGTGCTTCTCGCCCATGCTGAACAGATAGCCGGTGTAGCCGTAGTTGTTACCGATGCGTTTCTCTCCGGGGCGCTTCAACTTCGCCACGTTGCCGAAGAACAGCGACACCGCCCACGGCTCCTGAAAACCGGCGGTCAGAGATTCGATAATGTTGAAATTCTTGCCTATCGCCGCGCTATCGTAAAAGCCGCGATGATGGGTCTTCAGCCAAGTGCCCATTATCGGCATCGGATACAGGCTGGCCTCCAGCGTCATATAGCGCGGAATAAAAGAATCCTTGATCAACTCGCGATAGATCACCGCTTCGCTGCCTGATTCGATGGTGGGGATAGGTTTGTCCGTGAGCGGGATGTTGTAGCCCGCGTTGGTGTAGTACGGATCGAACTCGTAAACGAACTCGGCATGTGCCGCTTCTTCCTGTGCTTGAGCAGTCCCGAATGCCAGAGCGGCGAGGGCTGAAAACAGGAAATAGCGCAGGTTCAGGGTCATGGCTGGATTCTATAGGTAGAAGCTCCAGCCTCAAAGCAAAGCCTACCGCGGCGAAGGGTTTCGGTAGAATGTGCCATCCCGAACAGGAGCGAACCTTGAAAAGACTCACTACCAACAATCTGGCCGATCTCGGTCAATTGGCGCAGCGATCGCCGCGCCTGCGCATGAATAGCAACCTGCATACCGACCTTGCCGATCCCATCCAGCGTCTGGCTATCGCCATGGAACCGGATACCCTCATCCTGCCGCATCGCCACCCGCACACCTGGGAAGTGCTGACTGCGCTGAAAGGCCGCTTCACCGTGCTGGTGTTTGACGATGCAGGCACTGTCACCGAGCGCGCAGAGCTGGGCGAAGACAGCAGCGTGCTCGAAATTCCTGCCGGTGGCTGGCATGCCGTGCTGTCGCGCGATGCCGGCGCGGTCATTTTCGAAGTGAAGCACGGCCCGTATGCGCCCATCGCGGAGGCAGACGTGGCGGAGTGGGGCAAGGGCCGCACGGCCGCCGAGCTGAACGCCTGGTATGCCGTAGCACAAGTGGGTGAACGCATCGCCTGACAGCCTATACTGTCCCCATCTCGCGCAGCGCGCGTACTTCACCGTACAGAGGTCGATCCATGAGAGTAGGCGTACCCAAAGAGATCAAGACGAACGAGAACCGCGTGTCGCTGGTGCCGGCCGGAGTCGAGGCACTGGTCGCCAGCGGACATACCGTGCTGGTGCAAACAGGCGCAGGAAACGGCAGCGGATTTGACGACGCAGCCTATCAGTCGGCAGGTGCACAGATCGCGGCAGATGCCGATGCGGTGTGGGCAGCGGCAGACCTGATCGTCAAAGTGAAGGAGCCTATCGAGGCGGAATGGAAACGCATCCGCCCCGGCCAGATCATCTTCACCTATTTTCATTTCGCAGCCAGCGAACGCCTCACGCAGGCGCACCTCGCTTCCGGTGCCATCTGCATCGCCTACGAGACGGTCGAACTCCCTTCGCGCGAACTCCCCTTGCTCACCCCGATGTCGGAGGTGGCAGGCAGCATGGCGGCACAGGAAGGCGCGAAGTATCTGGAAAAACTGCACGGAGGTCGCGGCATCCTGCTGGGTGGTGTGCCCGGTGTCGCACCAGCCAAAGTAGTCGTGCTCGGTGCAGGCGTGGTCGGCGTCAGTGCCGCCAAGATCGCCGCTGGCATGGGGGCGCATGTGGTCATGCTCGATGTCTCGCTGCAACGCCTGCGTTACTTGAGTGATGTCATGCCGGCCAATGTGCAATTGCTGTTCTCAGACCGTCATCAGATACTGGCGCAGATCGCCGATGCCGATCTGGTCATCGGTGCCGTGTTGATCCCCGGTGCCGTCGCCCCGAAACTGATCCGCATGGAAGACCTCAAGCTGATGCGCAAAGGTGCAGTCATCGTCGATGTCGCTGTCGATCAGGGCGGCTGCATAGAAACCACACGGCCGACCACGCACGAGGATCCGACTTACATCGTGGACGGTGTGGTGCACTACGCCGTGGCCAACATGCCGGGCGGTGTGCCGGTGACCTCCACCTTGGCGTTGACCAATGCCACCTTGCCTTACGTGCTGCAACTGGCGAACAAAGGTTATCGCGAAGCGTTGAAGCAATCGCCGGCCTTGCTCAGCGGATTGAACATCATCGCGGGTAAAGTCACGCACCGCAAAGTCGCCGAAGCCTTCGGTATGGAATACCATCCCGCAGAATCAATGCTTGAATAAGAAAAAACCAATATGCCCACACCCAGCCTGACACCCGCCGAACTTCGCCTTTCCATTCAAGCCGACTCACTCGGTTTTGCAGATACCTCCGAGTTGCTCGATCTGCCTTTGCCCTGGATCGGTCAAGAGCGCGCCGAGATGGCCGCCCAGTTCGGCTTGCAGATGGCGCAGCCGGACTACAACTTGTTCGTGCTGGGAGAGGTCGGCAGTGGCCGTGCTTCTTTGCTCAAGGGCGCGATGGAGAAGGTCGCCGCCACCCGTCCAGTGCCGCCAGACCTGTGCTACCTGCACAACTTCGATGTACCGGAACGGCCGCTGGCCCTGCGCCTGCCTGCCGGGCAGGGGCGGCAATTGCGCCAGCTGATGACGCAACTGTTGAAGACGCTGATCAAAGAGATCCCGCTCCGTCTGAACGGCCAGGACTTCAAGACCGAGAGCGAGCGCATCGAGAACGAATACAAGACGGAAGAAGCCAAGGAATACGCCGCGCTCGACGCCTCCGCCGAGCAGCGTGATTTCACGCTGCACCGCGACAGCGGTCACATGGTGTTCACCTATCGCAATGCAAAAGGGAAAGCGCTGACCGAAGACGAAATGCTGGCGTTGCCCAAAGAGACGCGCGCCAAGATCGATCAAGCCGAAGTGGAGCTGCGTGCCGAGATCAGCCTGTATTTCGACAAGACACTCGCCATGGGACGCAAGAAAGACGACGCGCTGTCCGCCCTGCGGCGACAGGTGGTGAAGCCGCTGTTGGATCACGAACTGCAAGAGATACGCGCCGCGCTGAGGAAGCAGATCAAAGACTCTGTCAAACTCGGTGCCTATCTGGACCAAGTCTCACGCGATGTATTGGACAGGCTGGAACTGTTCGAGCCCTTGGCCAGCGACGACGACATCCGCGTGGAAGCGCTCACCAAAGTGGTATCGCGCTATCGCGTCAATCTGGTGGTGGACAACGACGGCCTCACCGGCGCGCCGGTGATCGTTGAAGACAATCCCATGCACCGCGTGTTGTTCGGCAGTATCGAATACCAGTCCGAGAACGACGTGCTGATGACCGACTTCTCACGCATCCGCGCCGGCAGTCTGCACAAGGCGCACGGCGGTTTCCTCATGTTGCATCTGCGCGATCTGTTGGTGGATGGTTTGGTATGGGAGAAACTGCGCCGCCTGTTGCGCAGCGGACGTTTGCAGATCGAAGAACCGGGCACATCCTTCACCCCCATCGCCACCGTCTCGCTGGAACCGGAGGCCGTGGACGTGGACATCAAGATCATCCTCATCGGCTCACGCGATCAGTATTACGAGATGCAGGACAACGATCCCGAGTTCGCGCGCCACTTCCAGGTCAAGGTGGATTTCGCTGGCAGTTTCTATGCCAGCGCAGAGACGCGCCATGCCACCTCCATCTTCGTCGCCAATGCTTGTAAACAACGCGGCCTGCCGCATTTCACTGCAGCCGCCATGGGCCGTCTGCTGGAAGACGCGCACCGCGTCGTCGACGACCAGTCGCGCCAGAGTGCCAACTTTGCACGCATCGAAACCTTGGTGGTGGAAAGTGCTTTAGTGTGTTCCGCGAGGAACGGTCGCTTGGTCGAGGTGGGCGATGTCGATACCGCGCTGGCCGCGCGCATCAAGCGCCATGACTACTCCGAGCAGCGTATGCACGAGGCCTTCGCCGAGGGTGATCTGTTGGTCGATGTGCATGGTGCGAAAGTCGGGCAGATGAACGCGCTGACGCAGATCGACTTGGGCGAATACCGCTTCGGCTTCCCGGTGCGGCTCACCGCGCGCACCTTTGCCGGTGAAGACGGCCTGCTCAACATCGAACGCGAAGTTGAAATGTCCGGCCCCATCCACGACAAGGGTGTGTTCATCTTGCAGAACTATCTTTCCGCCCTGTTCGCCCATAACGCGCCGCTCAATTTCAACGCCTCCATCGTGTTCGAGCAGGAATACAACGGCGTGGAGGGCGACTCGGCATCCTGTGCTGAGCTATATACCCTGCTGTCTTCGCTCTCCGGTCTGCCGATCAAGCAGGGCATCGCGGTCACCGGTGCAGTCAACCAGCACGGTGAGATATTGCCGGTGGGCGGGCTCAACGAAAAGATAGAAGGCTACTTTCAGATATGTGTGGCGGCGGGGCTGGACGGCAGTCAGGGGGTGTTGATGCCGCACCGCAACCGCCGCCACCTGATGCTGTCACGCAAAGTGATCGATGCAGTGGATCAAGGGCTGTTCCACATCTACACCGCAGAACATGTGAGCGAAGGTATCGAGCTCCTCACCGGCCTACCGGCGGGCGTGGCGGACGAAGAAGGCGAATATCCGCAAGGCAGTGTGTTGGGCCACGCCCAGCAGACGCTGCTGGCATTCCATCACGCGTGTCAGGAATCAGGGCACCACAAGAAAGAAGACTAGGGAAGGCCGGAATCCAGCGGTTTTATTGAATATGCCGTTATGCCAGTGCGTTGCACTGTTTGTTTAATTGACTGGATACCGGCCTTCGCCGGTATGACGGCCTAATAGATAGGACTTTCCCCGTCCGTTCAACGCGCCCAGCTCACCCGCAACAGATTCTGGTCAGGGTTGTAGTGAAACTCCAGTTCGCCCTGATAGGCATGATGGATCGCCTCGCCGATGCCGCGCGCCAGATGCATGTCGGTGGTGGTCACCATCAGACCGTCGGCCGTATCCTCGATGTCCATCACGCGCTGTAAAGGGTGCTCGGTTTTTTCTTTATCTTCATGGTTGCTGATCAGCTGCCGGATCTCCGCCTCGTGTGCCGCCAGAAAATCTCCGCTCAAAGAAAGGAAGCCCGCGGGGAATTCATCGCGAATGCGCTGGCAAGCCGGGCACACGATCGCTTGTGCGCCTGCGGGGGCGTCCAGCCATTGCCAGCGTCCACTATGGAACACGGCCCCGCAATCCGGGCAGCGTGCCGGTTCGGTGGGCTTGCCTTTGCTCTGGTAGCTGTCGTGCACCGCTTCTTGCATCAGTTGGTCGCGACGGACGAGATTGAAACCGGGGGGATGTTTGGACATGATGATCTCCTTGTATATGCAGTCACCACCTAGTTGCCATATGGGTTCAGTGAGGGGGAGACGTCTTGAGACAATCCTCTCGCCAGCTGCAACCCATCTGGTCGCACTGGCCATTCTTGGCTGTGGCAAAACAGTCGAAATTTCCTTCGGCGTGCTGGATGGTACGAATCAGTTCGACCTTGTACATATGCTCGGGCCGGATGCCGCGTGACTTGGCGATATTGTGTAACTCTTGCATGTTCATGACGCCCTCCTTGTTAAAAAGAACACGGTCATAAAACGGCACACTCAGTGAATACGAGTGCGATGGGGGGAATCTATTCTTCTCCTATAAGATTATGATTGCAAGGAGCAATCAACATTATTTTCCCGCGAATCAGGGTGGGTCGGCAGGGGATGGCATTGCACACCCGAAGGGATACACTCTGCAGGGCGTTTCAAGCATGGAAAGGGAGAAAAGATTGGGCAGATCATTACAGGGGCTGCTGGCGATAGTCCTGCTGCTGTGGGTGGTCGTGGGTGCCAAGGCAGACGCCGCACAAGCGCCGGACATCGAAGTCTTCGTGCAGCAGGGCTGTCCGCATTGCGGGCAGGCCAAGACATTCCTCGCACAGCTCGTACAACGCCGCCCCGAGCTGCGCATCGTCATCCGCGATGTGTCGCAGCAACCCGCCGCCATGCAGCGCCTGCAACAGATCGCCCAACAGAATGGCGGTGCGGTGCGCGTGCCGACCTTCCTAGTACGCGGGCAGCTGGTCGTCGGCTATTCCACGGAAGCCGCCACCGACCGCCTCATCCTCGACCTCTTGGCAGCGGGTGACCCCGCTGCCGAGGCCATGGATAGCCTGAGTTGCGATTCAGATGAGCCCGATACGTGCGGTGACGAAGTGCGTGAAGCGCCGCGCGACTACACGCTGCAGTTGTTCGGCCACACGCTTGCGCTGCAACAGGTCGGCCTGCCGCTGTTCACCCTCACGCTGGGCCTGCTGGACGGTTTCAATCCCTGCTCGATGTGGGTGTTGCTGCTGATGCTCTCCTTGCTGGCACCGCTCAATGACCGCAAGCGCATGTTCGCCGTGGCGGGCACCTTCGTGGCGGTGCAGGGCATCGCCTACTTCCTGTTCCTCGCGGCCTGGCTCAATCTGTTCCTGCTGGTCGGGCTGTCGCGCATCTCGGAGATCGTCATCGCGTCATTGGCGCTGTTCGCCGGTGCGCTCAACCTCAAAGACTTCTTCGCCTTCGGGCGCGGGCTATCGTTATCCATTCCCCAATCGGCTAAACCCGGCATCTACCAGCGCATCCGTGGCATCCTGCAGGCCAAGGATCTCGCCGCCGCCATTCTCGCCACCATCGTGCTCGGTGTGCTGGTGCAGATCGTCGAGCTGATGTGCACCTCCGGCTTCCCCGCACTGTTCACGCGCATCCTTACCCTGCAGGAACTGGACGGGGCGAGCTACTACGGCTATCTGCTGTTGTACGACGTCGCCTACATGCTGGACGACCTGTTCATCCTCGCGGTCGGCGTCTATACGCTCAGCCAGCGCCGTTTGCAGGAAAAGGAAGGGCGACTGCTCAAACTGATGAGCGGTCTGGTGATGGTCGGGCTGGGCGTATATCTGTTGTTGCCCGCCTAAGCCGGTGGGCGGCAGGCCCGCCATGCGGTAAGCTACGCCACCTTTTCGAATCATCACCAAGCAAAGAAAGCACAAGCAAATGGCACAAGGTCAATATGTAATGTCCATGCTCCGCGTGAGCAAGATCGTCCCTCCCAAGCGTCAGATCATCAAAGACATCTCCCTCAGCTTCTTCCCCGGCGCCAAGATCGGCCTGCTCGGTCTGAACGGCTCGGGTAAATCCACCGTACTGCGCATCATGGCGCAGGAAGACAAAGAATACGATGGCGAGGTGCAGCACCTGCCCAACATCAAGATCGGTTACCTGCCGCAGGAACCGGTGCTCGATCCCGAGAAGACCGTGCGCCAAGAAGTCGAATCCGCATTGGGCGAAGTGATGGAAGCACAAGCCAAGTTGGACGCGGTCTATGCCGCCTATGCCGAAGAAGATGCCGACTTCGACGCACTCGCCGCCGAGCAAGCGCGTCTGGAAGACATCATCACCGCAAGCGGTAGCGATACCGAACATCAGATGGAGATCGCCGCCGATGCGCTGCGTCTGCCGGAGTGGGATGCCGTGGTTAAGAACTTGTCCGGTGGTGAGAAGCGCCGCGTGGCGCTGTGCAAACTGCTGCTGGAAAAGCCTGACATGCTGCTGCTCGACGAACCCACCAACCACCTCGATGCAGAATCGGTGGAATGGCTGGAACAATTCCTAGTGCGCTTCCCCGGCACCGTGGTCGCCGTCACCCATGATCGTTACTTCCTCGACAATGCCGCCGAATGGATTTTGGAGCTCGACCGTGGCCACGGCATCCCGTGGAAGGGAAACTACTCCAGCTGGCTGGAGCAGAAGGGCGAGCGACTGGCACAAGAACAGAAGCAACTCGATGCGCATTCAAAAGCCATGAAGCAGGAATTGGAATGGGTACGCCAGAACCCCAAAGCACGTCAGGCAAAATCCAAAGCGCGTATCGCACGCTTCGAAGAACTGAACTCGCAAGAACACCAAGCGCGTAACGAAACGCAAGAGATCTTCATCCCCGTCGGTGATCGTCTGGGTAACGAAGTCATCGAATTCGAGAACGTCAGCAAAGCCTACGGCGACCGACTGCTCATCGACGACCTCAGCTTCAAGATCCCGCCCGGTGCCATCGTCGGCATCATCGGCCCCAACGGTGCCGGTAAATCCACACTGTTCCGCATGATCACCGGCAAAGAACAACCGGACAGCGGCACCATCAAGATCGGCCAAACCGTGAAGGTCGCCCACATCGACCAGGCGCGTGACTCACTGCAAAACGACAAGACCGTGTTCGACGCCATCTCCGGCGGCAACGACATTCTCACCGTCGGCAAATATGAGACCCCGGCGCGCGCCTACATCGGCCGCTTCAACTTCAAAGGCGGTGACCAGGCAAAACTCGTCGGCCAACTCTCCGGTGGTGAACGCGGCCGCCTGCACCTGGCGCAAACACTCATCGCCGGTGGCAACGTCCTGCTGCTAGACGAACCCTCCAACGACCTCGACGTGGAAACCCTGCGCGCACTCGAAGACGCACTGCTGGAATTCGCCGGCTGCGTCGCCGTCATCTCCCACGATCGCTGGTTCCTCGACCGTATCGCCACCCACATCCTCGCCTGCGAAGGCGATTCCAAGTGGACGTTCTTTGATGGTAATTATCAGGAGTATGAGGCGGACAAGCGGAAGCGGTTGGGTGAAGAGGGCGCGAAGCCTAAGCGGATTCGATATAAGCCGATTAGTCGGTAATCGAAACCACTGGGGATGGCAGAGTTACGGCCGTCTCCTTTGAATAACTATTGTTGGGGGCACTATGGAAATTAAGCAAAACCCTTTTTCGTTTTACGATTTCCTTGGTTACCTCACACCCGGATCGATATTTTTATATGGAGTAATTGCTGGATATGCGCATGTATATAGCGAACTTTCCCCATACGCCTTTGTTGTAAAAGAATTGAGTTTTGAGAAGGCAGAAATCTATATCCCATTTATTTTTGTTGCTTACATCATTGGCCATATATTGAGTTTCTTATCGTCGGTTATTGTGGAGCGATATTCAATTTGGTCTGATGGTTACCCGTCAAAGTATTTGCTAGGGTTTGCATCTAAGGGATACTTTGACGTGGCAAGTCATAAATGGCTGAGGATTTCAATAAGGGGGGGGGTTGGGCTGTTTCTGTTGCCAATTTCATTTTTTGATTTATTTATTGGCCATGGCGCAAAATTTCGCGATTTGTATGCAAAATCATTGGATGGACTTCTAGTAAGAGTTATAAAAAACAAGCTCAATGCATTGCTATTTGAACATGCGGGTTTGACAACCGCACCGAAGAATGTAAATCCACCAGAAGCCGACTACTTTCGTTATGCCTACCACTATGTTGTAGAAAACGCACCTAACCACCTTCCTAAAATGCAAAATTACGTTGCCTTATATGGTTTTCTAAGGACACTAACTATGTTGTCTGTGGTGTTTTTTTGGGGAATGGTTTGGCACATTTATAAGGTACAAATGCAGCCAATTCAGGCGGTTTTGTGGGTTCTCATTTCAGCATTAATCGCATATGTCTTGTACATGTCATTTGTAAAGTTCTATCGAAGGTTTTCGCTGGAAGCTCTGATGGCCTTGGCCGCAACCTACAAACTTTCAAGTGAAATGATTGATTGGCTAAATGAGCAGAATGCGAAACATGAAGAGCGCGATTAGGAAGAGTTAATGGGTGTCCCCTCGTTCATTGAGAACTAAGCGGATTTGGTATATGCCGAATAGCCGGGAAACCTGCTCGGTTGGAATGCTGGGAGAAAATTTGTGAAGTTTATCTTTACAGTATTAAGTGGAATTATAGTGGGCATTGTTGGTTTGTATTTCTCCTTGGACTGGAAGGAAGAAAAGTTAATTTACACGCTCACAGAGCCAGCTACTTTTGGCGCAATTACTTTTCAAAATATTGAGATTCGGAATGAGGGTTTTGATCCGGCAACGAACGTAAAACTCTACATGCCTAAGAAGACGTTGGATTCCAAGCAAATTCAATTTGTCGCAAAATTCGATTTGAGAGGTGACGGCCAAACCCTTGTTGGAGGACTTGAAAGAATCCGTCGCGGGGAGCGTGCACTAGTATCTCTAACTTCTCAATCAGGTTCTGTGACAAGCGACGATGTATCCATCAAGTCAGATAGATCACTTGCGACATATGCTCTTCCAAACGTTTGGTCTTTTGACACAAAGTCGTTTTGGATTGGCACAGGGATTGGTTTGTTGTTTCTTGTTTTTTTGAGTATGGGAATCGCGGTACCAGCTTATAAAGATTATCAGCGAAAAGCACGTGCTGCCTCTCTAGAATCAAAATCAATGAGATCAGCATCGCAATAATATTTTCATAACTTTTTAAGGTATCGAAATTATGATGTTTATCGCAATGAACAGATTCAAAATCAAACTCGGTCACGAGCAGGACTTTGTTGATATCTGGAAAGGTCGTGATTCACTTCTGCATACCGTTCCGGGATTTTTGGAATTCCATCTTCTGCAAGGGCCGAGCACCGATGACTTCACGTTATTTTCCTCTCACGCCAAATGGGCGTCGCGCGACGCATTCGAAGCATGGACAAAATCCGATGCATTCAGGCAAGCGCATGCAAAGGCGGGCGGCGGAAAAGATATTTACCTAGGCCCACCACAACTCGAATGCTTCGAGGTTGTTCTATAACGAGCTAGTGATATGGGGTCAGAGCATCGCATTACCTTCTCAGCCTTATCCACAAAAAACAATTCGATGCTGTCCTCTTTGATTTGCTTGATCGAGAAAAAAAGCGTCTGCGGGCGCTTTTTTCATTTCCGCTTGCGGGGTTTTGCGGGCGTTCGCGCAGGCAGCCCAAAGGCGCTGCGGGAAAGATAGTCTGCCTCTGTATTGCGGTGCTGCGGAATCCAGCGTAACTCGAATCGGTCAAAACATTTTATCTGCGAGCGGATTTCGGCGAATAAGGGGGCGAGGCGGGCAGCTTCGGTGCTACTGGCATCTTGCGCGAGGCGCACGACGACGTCGCTATCGCTGTGAATGAGCAAGGCGCTGGCTTGCAGTGTACGTGCCAGTTGCAGGGTGGCCAGCAGGGCGCGGGCTTCGGCTTCGTTGTTGCAGCCGCTGTGCGGGCTGCGTTGCGAGAGTTCGTGGCGGCTACCATCCGGCCCCAGCAGGAGGGCGCCGAGGCCGATATGGCCGGGGTTAGGGCGGGCGCAGCCATCGCACCAAGCTTGCCAGAGATGCACTTCGTTCATGCCCACATGGTAGCGAGCAAGGCGGTGTTTGTGCTGATAAAAAAACAGCTAATGGGGGTAGCATCGCAATAGTTTTGAAGTCTGATTAGCGGGCGCATAATGCTTCCGCTATTTCTTTCCGGGACGAGACGATGAACAACACCAGCCTGCAAGCATCCATTGAGCGTCAGCGCAAGATATTGAAAGGCTGGCTCTCTTCTTCACTCTCCATCTTGGCGGAAGACTGCATGCAGGTGTGGCCGCAGCGTGAGGCGCTGGAGGCCAGACTGGTGCAAGGTATGACCGAGCTGCCTTACTGCAAGTATCTCTACTTGCTGGATCCCAAGGCGAAACAGATCACTTCCAATGTGTTTCGCGGTGGACTGATGGAGAAGCAGTTCGGTCGCGACCGCAGCCACCGTCCGTATATCGCGGAGGCGCTCGCCGGCAGCGATTTTTCACTTTCGGATGCCTATATTAGCCAGAATGCAAAGCGGCCTTCGCTCACTGCGGTGCAGGTGGTGCGTGGGGCGCAGGGGGAGTTGCTGGGTTACCTGGGGGCGGACTTTGACCTGCGCGAACTGCCCGCCACGCAGGCACTTTATTCACAACCCGGACAGTGGATGCAGCTCAAGGGCGATCCGGCAATCCGTGGCGGGCTGTTCCATCAGCAACGTGTGGAAAGCCTGATGGATCAGCAGATCGATACCGTGATGGATGTCATCAACGAGCTGGTCACGATACACGGGGTGTTTCACGCAAAGCTGCATTTCTCCAGCTCACGCGCCACGATCTGGGAAATGAATGATCCTTACCGTTTCCGCCTGCACGGTATCGACGAACTGGGCAAACCCGATCTCTGTCTGGCTTATCCGAGAGTGGATTATCCGGCCGACGCGGAGATCCCCGCGGACGCGGTGCTCAAGATACTGAACAATTTTCGCGAGTTGCGTTTCATGGACGAGACGATCTATCTGCGCTCTGGGATGCTTAATATCTTCAACGGCATGATAGGCCTGACCTTTTCCTGCGACGGTACGCACTACATGCCCTGGCGGGAGTTTCTGGATAAGAACCAGAAGTTCTGGGTGTGAAGCGGGATCGTTTGGCGTGCGCTAATAGGTTCGCCCTCGCAATAATTTCTACTCATCGCCCGCAAGGGCGATGTTTGTTTTAAGGCTAACGATCACGCTTACTGGATGAGTCCGGCGTACAGGAAGTAGCCGTAGCTTGCGACGAGTGCGCCGCCACCGATGCGCGGCAGACGCCCGAGGACGCCGATGGAGAGGAAGTGCACCAGTCCGGCGCCGAGGATGAGGTAGGTGCCCATCAGGAATGAGTCGGGTAGCTGGATGGGGTGGAACAACGCGAACAGGCCGATACACATGGGGATGCAGATGTGGCTGTCGCCGATCTGCGAGCTGACGACGATGTCCGTGCGGCCTTTATGTGCGTAGTAGAGCGCGAGGAAAGCATTGGGCAGGACCATGAGGAGGCCGCTGAACCAGCCGATCTTGGCGAAGCTGAACAGGGGACTTTCGGCGGTGGTCACCCAGTTGATGAGGTGGTCGACGGAATAGTAGATGCCGTAGGCGGCGAGGCCGATGAGCGCGAGGTCGATGATGATGGACCAGTGGGTGCTGCGGTTCTTGCGGATGTTGTCCTTGAGCACTTCGAACACGTGCAGGATCTGCCAGAACACGAACAGGGCGACCAGGATGAGTCCGTCGTAGAAGTTCAGTTCGCCGTCCTTGCCCAGTGCCCACAGCGTGCCGGTGAACAGGAACAAGGCGATGAGGGTAACGAGCAGGTTGAGGCGGTTGAGGCGGGCGAATTCCGCCTGCTTCTGTTTGCTCTTTTCCTTGCTCGCTGCGGCGGCCGCGCCGAACAGGGCGGTGAGCCCGAGGATGAGGGTGAGGTTGGTGACGTTGTTGACCAGACTGTTCTCGATGACCGCGCCGCCATTGCTGGCGGATTTGCTCATGATCAGCGCGAACATCAGGTTCGCGAAGCCGGAGCAGTAGGGCATGATGAGCGTGCCGAGCACGGTGCCTTCGAACCCTTTGCTTTCCATGACATGCAGCCGCCAGATCATCAGTGCATTCGCCAGCGCGAAGATGAGCAGCAGGGACAGCGGGTGGTCTATGTAGGGCAGGGCGGTGGCCAGGCTGGGGAGTTCGTTGGGCACGTTCGGCAGTCGTTTGTTTTGTGCGCGGGATTATGGTGGCGGGGCGGGTCGCCGTCAATTTAAGGAGGCGGCAGCTTTGTTTTGGCGTACCCAAGTCGGTTTGGGTACACTGCAAGCCTTCAGGAAACGGATGGATATCGATGGACAATTCAGATACTCAGGAGATGCGCGACATCGAGGCTGCGAACGCGGCAGCACAGCGCATCGTGCGACATTTTCAGAGCAAGGGTTTCACCCGCATCACGGAGGCGCTGATCCTGCATATCCGCCATATCGCGGGGGACCGCGCAGAAGTGGACAAGGCTTTCGCGGCGGCCCATAAGCAGGGACGGATGCCGCCGCTGAGCATGTATTTTTCCATCCACTCCTATGCGCACTATTCAGAATTCCGCAGTTTCGATGAGGCCAAGGCCGCCCTCGCCAAAGATTTCACCCTGACGCTCATCTATGACATTCCGCAGGTGTTCTTCGATCCGGCACCGGTGCTGGGCGACGATCCGCTGGCGAGTGGCACGAAATACGATGTGATCATGAAGGCATGGGATAACGAAGAGGGCTGTGCGATCGCTATCCTGCTGAACGATCCCGATGCATCGTTCGTCGATTACATCGGCACCCACCCCGGCGCGGATTGGCAAAAGATCATGGGCGATTTTCACGGGGCATCGTCCTCGCTGAATGATGCGTTCACGCCGGATTGAATGGGGTAGCGCTAATTTTTTCGAATCAAATATCCACGGAGTCTTGGCATGCTAAAGAAAACATTCATTTCCGCCGCGTTGTTGCTCGCCTTTGCACCTTGCACCTTTGCGGCGGAGCACGCGAACAATTGCAGGCTCAAGCATGGTTCGATGGTGATGCTGGCCGCTGAGGCTTGCGCGATGGAAGGCGGGGTGGCGGTTTCGAAATCTGCTGCGCCTGTGATTCCCGTCGCCAGCCTGCAGTTGTCTGCCAAACCCGAGCTGGCCGCCGCGCAACGGGGGGTGGCTGAGCTGTTGATGAAACCGGTGGTGGATAAGAATCTCAATAAGAGAATGCCGGAGGTGATCGAGCGGACGGTGAAGTTCGACGGTTGCCGCTTGCTGGTGGATGAGGATATGTTCGTCGATCACGGCAATGTTTTTTCCGATCGCAAGCACTTCAAGATCAGTTCGACCGTGGATATGGGCAAGGTCAGCCGTGCTGCCTTTGGTGAGCTGGGCAAGGTGACTTCTTACGGGGGCGGTTTGGAGGCCTATGCCAATTACTTTGAAGAGCACAAGGCAGGTGATGGCAACAACCTCTCTGTTTCGATGCAGCTACAGACTGAGAGCGGGCCTATCAAGTACCGGGTGAGTGCGTCGGGTATCTACTGGGATGCGCCCAATGAGGATCTGTGGATGGTGGATGAATTTGGCTACCCCAAGGATGTCATCAATCGCGGCGCGGCGAGGGATAAGGTGAGGCTGATGTTCCTGATGAACACGGCTGAAGATTCCGCAGCACTGAACAAAGCCTTGGGCGAGGTGCATGCGCTGTGCCAGCGTTAGTGGATAGCCCCTTGATGCAGTAGGGATGAAAGGCATCGATTCCGATGCCTTTTTCTTTATGTGCGCCCAGTATTTTCAATGTAACGTTCGTGACAATGATGCCGCGCTCGTGGCAGAACGAATAAGCAATATCGTCACGCGATCGTTGCAGATGCCCCCCTATCCCAGTGATTAACATGCAGTTTTTGTGTGGGCGGTATTTTGGTGCGCTATTTGCTTGATATACCAGAACAATTTTGAGTTCTGGAGCATGTGACAATGCAACCTCCTAGCGGTGATCTTCTCTGGCTACTCATGTGCGCCTTTCTGGTGGCATTGATGCAGGCGGGTTTCACCTGCCTCGAGAGCGGTCTGGTTCGAGCCAAAAACAGTATCAATGTCGCGCTGAAGAACCTGGTCGACTTCTGCATTTCCTTTGTCCTGTTCGCGATCTTCGGATTCGCCCTGATGTTCGGCGCCAGCTATAACGGCATCATCGGTACTGAAGGCTTCTTCCTCAATGATGTTGATAGCAGCTGGGATTACGCTTTCTTTTTCTTCGAGGCGATGTTCTGCGGCACGGCGACCACCATCGTCTCCGGTGCCGTTGCAGAGCGCATGCGATTCGGCGGCTATGCCCTCACCGCAGTCATCCTCGCCGGACTCATCTATCCGGTGATCGGCCACTGGGCTTGGTATCAGGGCGGTGATGCCGACCCTGCCGGTTGGCTGATGCAAATGGGATTCATCGATTTCGCTGGCTCTACCGTGGTGCATTCCGTCGGTGGCTGGGTGGCGCTCGCGGCACTGCTGATCATCGGCCCGCGATTGGGCCGCTTCGGTGTGGGGGGCAGGCCGATAGAGGGACACAGTTTGCCGATCGCCTCCCTCGGCGTGTTTTTGCTTTGGTTCGGCTGGTTCGGCTTCAATGGCGGCAGCACGCTGGCCCTTTCGGACAATGTCGCGCTCATCGTCACCAACACTGCCGTGGCGGGTGCCACCGGCGGCATAGGCGGCACTTTCATCAGCTGGATGGTATGGGGCAAGCCGCTACCTGATCGGGTCATCAACAGCATCATCGCCGGACTGGTCGCGATCACTGCCGGCTGTCATATGGTTTCGCCGATCTCGGCGGGTGTCATCGGTTTTATCGGCGGTCTGGTCGCAGTGTTCGGTACCCATCTGTTGGAGCGAAAGCAGATCGATGATGCGATCGGCGCAGTGCCCACCCATCTGCTAGCGGGCATTTGGGGCACGCTGGCACTGGCGATCTTTGCCAGTGAGGGAAGTTTGCCACCGGGCATTGCGCGTGCCGATCAGTTCCTCATCCAGCTCGAAGGGATCGTGGTGATCGGCGCGTATGCGTTCAGCCTGAGTTTTATCCTGCTCAAGGTGATCAACCATATCGTACCGCTGCGCGTCTCTGCCGCCGGTGAGCGCATCGGCCTGAACATCTCCGAGCATGGTGCCACGACCTCGCTGGTCGATTTGGTCAGCCAGATGCATCATCAGGCCAGCACTGGCGATTTCCGTCGTCCGGTGGCAGTGGAGCCCGAGACGGAGGCGGATCAGATCGCCAGCTTTTACAACGCCGTGCTGGAAAAATTCAATATCGAGACCGATAAGCGCCAGATGGCGATGTATAAGCTTTCCCAACTCGCGAACTATGACAGCCTGACCAGCTTGCCTAACCGGCGTGCGTTTTTTGATGCGGTCAAAAAAGTCATCGGGCGCGCCTACCGCAGCGATCATTTTGCCGCGTTGCTCTACTTTGACCTCGATGGCTTTAAGCAGGTGAACGACCAGTTCGGCCACGAAGCGGGTGATGTGGTGCTGAAGGAGACCGCACGGCGTATCAATGGTTGCTTGCGTGAATATGATGTCTTTGCCAGATTGGGCGGTGACGAATTCGCCTTGGTGTTGGAGGATATGAAGATGCCGGAAGAGGACACTATCGCCGTGGCCGAGAAGATCATCGATGCGGTGGCAGTACCCTATCCGGTGACAGCGGGCGAGGCGTTGATCGGCATCTCGATAGGTATCGTCCTGTTCCGTGGTGCTCAGGGAGAAACCGTCAATGCATTGGTTCAGCGTGCAGATCAGGCGATGTATGCGGCCAAACTCTCCGGCAAGGGGACCTGGTATCTATACCGGAAAGACGATCCGATCTTCGCCCCTGCCATGGCAGGGGCACCGGCACCAGCTGCTTAGCGTTAAGAGAGCAGTGCTTTTACTTCTGTTCGCCGACCAATTGCTTGACGAAGTTCGGCAGCGCAAAGACGCCGCGATGCGTCGCGCCGTTATAGAACTGCAGATCCTGCAACTTCCTTTCCGCAATGCGACTATCCACCTCTTGCTCGCTCAGACTGAGCGGGTCGAGTGTGTCTGAGGCGCAGGCGAATCCCCATTGCGCGCCGTATAGCGGCACGGTGACGAGGTAGGGCCGCACGATGGCGAACACCTGCCCGAGGTTGGCGGTGATCTCGGTGACGCGTTCGGGGTGGAATACCGGAGACCCGATATGCATGGTCAGTGCGCCGCCGGGATTGAGCACGGCCCGGCATGCCTGGAAGAATTCCTGTTTGTAGAGTTCGACGGCTTCGCCGAGCGGATCGGTGAGGTCGAGAATGATGAGGTCGAAACGTTCCTCCGTCTCGCGCACGAAGGCGGCACCGTCGCCGATGCGCAGTTCAAAGCGCGGGTCGTCCATCGCGCCGCGATGGATGCTGCCCAGATGTTCTTTGGAGACATCGACCACGGCTTGGTCGAGTTCGGCCAGCACGACTTTTTCGACGCTGGGGTGCTTGAGCACTTCTTCACATGCGCCGCCGTCGCCGCCGCCGATCACCAGCACGCGGCGCAAGGCGGGATGGCTGATCGATGCAGGATGCACGATGTTCTCGTGGTAGAAGAACTCGTCTTTTTCCGAGGTCATGAAGCAGCCGTCCAGCCGCAGCACTTTGCCGAAGCGCGGCGATTCATAGAGCTGGATGTGCTGAAACCCGGAGTGGAAGTCCAAAATGGGTTTTGAAGTGCGGAAGCAATATCCGCTGTCTTCATTCAGCCACTCGGTCAGGACTTCTTGGTTCATATTTGGCCACGCTGCACAGGTTTGATTCTGGGATTCTCCGGGGAAAACAGTTCGAGAATGCCATCGAATACTTTTTGTGCCTTGGCGGAGTTGTCCATGTTGTAGTTACACACGTAGACGTCGATGGTGACGTTGCCGTGTTCCGGCCAGGTGTGAACCGCGACATGGGATTCTGCGAGCAGGACGCAGCCTGTCACGCCTGCATCATCGAACTGGAAGAAATTTTCACCGACGACTTGCAGCCCCGCGTCAGTGCACAGCTCGACGCAGCTGCTTTTCAGTGCTTCTGCATCGACCATCAGGGTTTCCCCGGTCTTGCAGTCGTACAGGTCACCTATCAGGTGCAGTCCTTCGGTTCCATTGATTGTGTTTGTTTGATTGCTTGAACTACCCTGCATCCCATTGCACCTCTCTTTTCTTTGGATTCATATCCGTGTTGATGAACGCGCGAAATTGCGCAACCAGACCGAATTGTACTTTCCCGAGCGCATGTGATGGGAAAACTGATCTGCAATACTCATAATCGGTCATGCATAAACGGCGGGTTTTTCCCGTGATGTGACGAGGTTCGGCGTGCAGTGACACCGATCGAAAAATGGTTGAAGGAATTTCTGCAAAGGTTCAGAGTGCATTCCATGGGGGGCTTGGACGGTTCGATTAACCTGTTCCACTTCAATTGGAGGTCTGTCATGTACTCACCTGTCACTATCCCTTTTGGGGCTAAGATGCTTTTCAATACGGCCACGATCAAATCCGGTGTGCCTTTCGAGGATGTAGAGCTGGCGCTGGCCGAGATGTGTAATGTGGTGAAAGACACCTACGGCGGCGACAAAGGTGGTTTCATCGCCGGTCAGGTTTATGAGTTCTCGGGTTTCGTTTCGGACGAAGGCTCGTTGAGCGATTCAAGATCGGCTGAAAAACATATTGCCATTGTCACCTACTGGAAGTCTTTCGAGGAACATGAGCGGTCGCATGCCGATAAGGCATTCAAGGATAAATTCGCGGCATTGGCCAAGCTGTGTGTCGAGAGTAAGGAATTGGGTTACAACATGCTTTGGCAGGGCGCGCTGGAATAGAAATCCATATGCTGAAATATTTTCTTGCTGGAATGGCGATCCTGATGGTGGTCGGTCTGTTCATGAGAGATACGAGCTCGCCTGTGAAAGCATCGGCTGAGATCGATATCAATGCGCCGCTCGATAAGGTGTGGGGTGTGCAAACAGATATTGCGCGTTGGCAGGCGTGGAACGCCGATATCGAGGAAATGAGGGTGAACGGCCCCATAGCTGCGGGAACCGAGTTCGTGTGGATAGCGGGTGGCATGACGATCCATTCCACCATTCAGGAGGTGGCGGATCGTCGCCACATCATCTGGACCGGCAAGACGTTTGGTACAGATGCGACCCATAAATGGGCGTTCTCTTCCGTGAATGGGGTGACGCATGTTTACACCGAAGAAGAATTTACCGGTGTCTTGCCCTGGTTGTTGCCGGGCACGATGCGCGAGATGCTTCAGCAGGCGCTACATCATGGCGTTCAGGTGCTGAAGGTCGCTGCTGAGAAGAATAGTTAAGGCGAACTAAAGGGTCTGGGTTTAATTCATTTCAGTACGGTAATCACAGTGGAGGGGATATGAATGTAAGACTGATGATGTGTGCGAGTGTGATGGCGATGGCCGGTTCCTTCAGTATTCCGGCAATGGCGGATGGTTCGATTTGCCTCAAAACTTTCTCTTCGATGATCACCGCCGAACTTGATGCGGCGTACAAGCAGCAAGGTCACCCCCAGCCAAGCTTCGAGAACTTTGGCAAAGTCAAAGACATCGGTATGTCCCATCTTGAGGCTAAAGTGAGCAAATGGCCTGAGGATGCGACCTTTTCCATCAGTGTGTTGGACGACCGCATCACTTTCGCAGTCTTTTGCCCGGGAAAGATGCAAGAGGGCGAGTGGAAGCCTTGATGTCACGCTGGAATCGAAAGGAGAATAGATCATGAGCACAGGCACTATTCGTATTCATCGCGTACTTCGTACCCAACCGGAGCGTATCTATAAAGCGTTTCTGGATGCTGAAGCTATTCCAAAATGGCTGCCCCCCTACGGTTTTACCTGCCGGGTCGAGCACTTGGATGCAAAGGTGGGCGGCACATTCAGGATGTCGTTCACGAACTTCTCGAACGGGAAGGGTGAGTCGTTCGGTGGTGCGTATCTTGAACTTGTACCCGCACAGAAGATCCGTTACTCGGATAAGTTCGACGATGCGAGTCTGCCCGGTGAGATGCAGACGACAGTGACCCTGACACCGGTGTCATGCGGCACCGAAATCACTATCGTGCAGGAAGGTGTTCCGGATATGATCCCACTCGAGATGTGTTATCTCGGTTGGCAAGAATCACTCGCTCAGCTCGCGCATCTGGTCGAGCCTGAGATAACGGGTTGAAGTCGTGTCTTTCGCATTAAATCGCAGTTGATCAAAACCTAAGGAGATCATCATGGGTAGCAAAGACAAACGGAAAGAATCAAAGGGTAAGCAGCCGAAACCCGCACCAGTACCGGCAGCAAAATAATCCGGCGCAAGCCGGACTGCATTGAAATACCGTTTCATACATCGCCCGCAAGGGCGATGTTCTTTAGTTAGAGAAGGTCCGTACAATGGAAAATCCGCAAAAGCCTGAGATAGAGGTCTTTTCTTTCAAATTCTTATCAAGAATAAGGTTTGGTTTTTTGATAACTATCCCGTCAATCGTCATTATGGTCATCCCCGCCTTTATATTGGATATGACGGCGAGCCTTTATCAGGCGGTAAATTTCAGGGCTTATGAGATTCCACTGGTGGGACGAAAGAAATATATTTTTTTGGATAGATACGCTTTAAGACACCTCAACTTTATGGAGAAGTTTTTTTGCGTGTATTGCGGATACTTCAATGGAGTTATGCAGTATGTCTCTGAGATAGCGGCAAGAACAGAAGAGTTTTGGTGCCCTATCAAGCATTCTAAAAGGGTGGGCTTTGAACATAAACGATATATGAACTATCTTGAATATGATGACTCCACTGAATATCACGCAAAAAGAAAAAATATACGATTAACTATGAGGCGCGAGCTTCAATCAAAGATGGATTCGGAGAACGACACTCGCTAATGCCACAATATTTATGATTAGATTAATGTTGAAAGAAGCCGCATTGCATTGGTCTTGATTACATCGCCCGCAAGGGCGATGTTCTTTTGATAGAGACACATCATGGAATTTAAAAAACTAGGGTTGGACCCTCAACTTCAAGCGCAGGCAGACATGTTGTGTGGCGATGATCGGCGCTTGGCGCGGGTGTCGGCGGTCGATCGCGGGCGCTATGTCATTCGCAATGAAAACGGCGAGCTGCCCGCAACGCTGACGGGGAAGTTCCTTCACTTTGCAGAATCCTCGGTGGATATGCCGTGTGTGGGCGATTGGGTGTGCGTGCAGTATCACGATGCGGAATCGTCGGCGAGCATCCATGATGTGGTGCCCAGGCGCTCTTTCTTGCGTCGCAAATCTCCCGGTAAAAATATCGACTTCCAAATGATCGCGGCGAACATCGATGCGGCGTTCATCGTGCAGTCATGCCATTTCGATTTCAATGTGCGCAGGCTGGAGCGTTATCTGGTGATGGTGAACGAGGGGCAGATCGAGCCGGTGCTGTTGCTGACCAAGACCGACTTGGTGAGTGCGGATGAGCTGGAGCACATGTTCGGCAGTATCCGCGCGGCAGGCATCACCGCGCGCATCATCGCGCTCAGCAATATGACGGGCGACGGTGTCGATCAGGTGCGGGAGGTGATGGAGGCGGGCAAGACTTATTGTCTGCTGGGTTCTTCCGGTGTTGGCAAGACGACGCTCATCAATCAACTGTTAGGACAAGATGCGCTGGAGACTGGCGCGGTGAGCGGCACGGGCGAGGGCAGGCATACCACCACGCGCCGCCATCTAATCACGCTCGACAACGATGCGCTGCTGATCGACATGCCGGGCATGCGCGAACTGGGTATCTTGAGTGCGGGCGAAGGAGTGGACGATAGTTTCGCCGACATCAAGTCACTCAGCAGTCAATGCCGCTTTTCCGATTGCAGCCATAACAACGAGCCGGGCTGCGCGATCCGCAAGGCGATAGATAAAGGCGAGCTGAACGCCGCGCATTATCAGAGCTTTCTGAAGCTGAAGGCGGAGTCTGATTTCAACGAGATGTCGTATATGGATAAGCGCAAGAAGGACAAGGCATTCGGCAAGATGATCCGCACGGTGCTGAAGGATAAGAAGAGGTGAGATAATCCAGCGTGAGAACACCACGCAACGATTTAATCGGGGAGTTGATCAAGATGGCTGGAATGAATAAATACATCGTCGCACTGGCTGCATTGGTCTTGATCGGGTGCGGCCCGAAAGAAGATCAGTTCATTGATACCAAGGCGGCTTCTGAACGTCAGGCAAAAGGCGAGTTGTTATTGGATATTCGCGAAGCCGACGATTACAAAGAATTCCATATCCCGAGCAGCACGAACATTCCGTTCGGGCACCTGACTCGGCGCCTCGCTGAATTGGATGCATACAAGGGCAAGCCCATCATCGTTATCGACCATTCCGGATTGCGTTCACCTCGTGCATGGGAACAACTGAAAAAGGCCGGTTTCACTCAGGTGACTATTGTGAATGGCGGCATTGCGGAATGGAAAAAAGCCGGCCTACCGCTTGATACGCTGGGAATGCAGTTGGAGACAGAGCGGTTGCAGAAAGAGAGGCAGCAGCAGGAGATCGACCAGCTGGAGTGGGAACTGGAGCAGTTGAAGAAACAAGAGCAATAATTTCAAAGTGCTAGGGAGATGACACGATGCAAACCGGACCGCGCGAGATCGTAACGCCATTCAGAGCTATCCCCCTGGAAGTGCCGGAGGGCATGAAGCACAATGAGTTCTTCAACAGTACTGAGAACCTGAACGATCTGGTGAACAACAACGGTCTGTTGATGAATCAGGAGAATCTGCTGCTGTATCGCAAGGCGCTGGGGCACAGCACCGAGTTCGATTGTTCGATCATCTACAACACTTCCAAAACCATCCTCAATCCGCTGGGGCGTCCGGTGCGGCGCACGCAGGTGGCGGACAATGTCAAGCATGTGTGGAATCGGATGAACCAGATCATCATCGACTACATGCTGGAAAAGTATCCCGATCCGGATGAGGCGCTTATCCTGGCGGGCGAAGCGAGTCTGGATGCGACTTGGCCGCTGACTTCGCCCGGTGTGCCGAGCATCCGCATGCTGCACAATCACTTCGTCGTTTTCCCCAAGCAGACTTTGCGCGATGCGAAGCTGGCCGATCCCGGCGATCCCAATCTGACCGACGGTGGCCAGCACAGTCTGTTTCAGGCTTATATGCGTGATGTGTATCGCGCGTTCTTCGACAAGGCGCTGAGCCTGAAGATACTCAAACCGGCGAGCGAGGAAGATGCCCGCATCCATCTGACCGGTTATCCGCAGGGGCTGCCCAGTTGGGAGATTCAGGGCGGGGTGAGCGCGTTGAAGGATGTGCATTTCTGGAAAGAGTACGACGAGGTGCTGAAGGGCTTTCTGGATTTCTACCGCACGTTCTTTTCGCAGGTCTCCACGCACAATGCACCGATGCTGGCGGATGTGCATTTCCCCGAGCAGGTGGAGAGCGTACTGCTGTTCAACAACGATTTTATGAAGACGGCAAAGAAAGTGCGCGACCACTGCATCGTGGATGCGAAATATGCCAACGCGATCCGCTGGCAGCCGGCGTTCAAGCAGCTTATCTACCGCAACGATGCGGGCAAGCTGATCGTGACCATCAGCCAGAATTCCATCGGCAACGCGATCACCGAGTTACTCGGTGTGGTGGTGAAGCGCCAGCCCGATGCGGAGGCATATGCGCAGCAAGAGCCTGCGTTGATCGCTCGCTTGCTGGAAGTGCGGCGCCGTTTGGTCGAGGCCGATCTGGGTGAGGGCATCGCCACGGCTTGGTGGCCGAAGGCGTAGGTTGCCGACAAAATCGCTTTGGATTGTAGGGATATTTTCTTGCGCGGCATGAACGATAATGCGGGCTGTTGCCGAATCAGTTACGAATAGCACAGGTATTGAAATGAATATGCAAGACACGATGAGTACATTGCTAAAGGCCACATTGTTGGCCGTTTTATTTTTTGGGTTGGGTGGGTGCACCTCAGTGGTGAAGCTGAACGTGAAGCATGCGCCTGAGATGGATATGGGCCCGACGCGGACCTTGAGTGTGGCGCGATTCACAGTGTCCGGCCAAGTGAATCTGGATGTGGCCAATGACAGGGATGCCTGGAGCAATCTGGTGAAGAACGCGGTGGTTGGCAGCTTTGCAGCACCATCGGATGTGAGCGTGCAGGAGAACCAGTATTCAAGTCTGGTGGATGCGCTGACGCGCAATGGCTATTACCAGATCAGTACCGGCATGGCGGATGCGAAGCTGAGCGGACATGTGGATTATCGTGTGGATGACAGCTTGTCTTCGCAGGAGAACAAAAAAGCGGAAGAAGGTAAGCGCATGACTTACACCCTGACGCGGACCGTGGAAGCGACGCTGCATTTTCTGGTGACGGATCAGCGCGGCATGGTGCTGGGTAATTCGCAGGTGAAGCATGCCTCGGAGAAAAAATGGACTGACGACAGCGAGAAGGAGGTGCGCGAGCGCGCCCAGCAGCTGAGCGTGTCGTCGTATGTGATGGATGAGATCTCTGCCGCAAACGCGCTGCTGGTGAAGAAGATCGCCCCGCATTACGTGATGGAAAGCCGTGTGCTGGAAGACTGCGACAGCGAGCAGAGCAAGCAGGGAAACAAGGCCGCAGAAAATGGCGACTGGCTGGCGGCAGCGAGCCACTGGCAGGCGATGAGCAGCAGCGGTGATGCGCAGTGTCGACATGCGGCGGAATACAACCTGGGCGTGTTCGACGAGAGCGAAGGACGTCTGGGTGAGGCGCTGATGCGCTTCGAGAACGCATTTGCCTTTACCCGCAATGCAAAGTTCTCCGCCGATGCCGAACGCATCCGCCAACGCATGCGTGAAGAAGAACGGATGAAGCAGAACGAAGCGAAGCGGCAGTAGGCTGCGCCGCTTTGAATCGTCATTAACAGGTTCGGTGTCGCTATACTTTTGATGCCTTTCGGGGGAGCTTAGATGTTCGATTCAATACGACGCATGTTCGGAGGGGCATCTAAGCTAGTTTCCACTGAGGCTTCCTTTCAACAACTGAATGAAGTGGCGCCGCTGAAGCCCGAGCAGGCGGCCGCTTCGAATGAGCATAAGACTTCTTCCTTCATCCGCCGTGAGGCGATCCTCGACCAGAACGAGCGCATCGCGGGCTATGAGTTCGCTTTGGGGCAGAAGGTGCAGAGCCGCCTGATGGACAAGAGCGCGCTGATCCGCCGTGTGTACGACGAGGCGATGCTGAGTAACCTTGCGCCGCTGGGCGTGTCGTCTTTGCTGGGCGGGCGCAGTGCGTTCATCCGTCTTTCTCTGGAATCGTTGCGTAGTCCGTTGCTTGCCGCCCTCGCCAATCCTAATATGGTGATCATGGTCGCGCCGCGTCCGGTGGCAGAGGTCGATCTGAATGAGTTGCGCGATAGCCTGATGCATGTGGCGCAGATGGGATTCAAGCTGGGCTGGTCGATCAGCCAGCCTTGCCCCGAGTATGCCGAGTTCCTGCAACGGGCAACCTATGTGGAAGTGGATACCACGGCGATGGACGGTATTCAGTTGAAGGCGATGTTGGCGGAGATGCGCGCATCCAACCCGGATCAGATGCTGATCGCCAGCCGTTTGCAGACGGTAGATGACTTCAAATATTGCTTCGAGCGCCGTTTCGATTTCTTCATGGGGCCGTTCGTTTCCAGCCGCGAGGATTGGCATCCGGCCAAGAGTGATGTGAATTACCTGCCGGTGTTCCAAGCACTGGAGATGATCCGCGCTGGTGCGGAATTCGATGCCATTGCAGAATGTCTGCGTACCGACCCGGTGCTGACTTTTAAGTTGCTGCGCTATATCAATTCGCCCGGTATCGGCTTGCAACAGAAGATCGATGAGATCCAGCAGGCGTTGATGTTGCTTGGGCGGGAGCGTTTTTACCGCTGGCTGTCATTGCTGTTGTTCGATAGTAAGAAACCCGGCTTCCACGAGAACGTGATCCGCGAACAGGCGCTTACCCGTGGTCGCCTGATGGAGATGCTGGAGGGTAAAGGACAGGTGCCCGCCAATGCCGATCAGTTGTTCCTGATCGGTCTGTTCTCGCTGATGCATCTGATGCTGGCGTTGCCGCTGGAGGATGTGTTGAAGCAAGTGGCATTGCCGGAAGCGGTCGCGTCCGCACTCCGGGGCGAAGCTGGGCCTATGTATGATGCGCTGGCATTGGCAGTTGCTTTGGAATCCGACAATGGCGAGATGGAAGCTGCTGCAGCACAATGCGGGTTGGAAGCCGATGCGGTGGCCGGTATGATGATCGAGGCATTGGCTTGGGCACAGGAGATAGTGTCTGTCAGCTGAAATACTGCTTCGTTGTTATAGTTTTCCGATGAATATACACAGGGAGAGTCGAGTCATGAGTGTCGTCGCAGATTTCAAGATCGTTCGTAATTCCACAGTGGGCACCGAGCTGACAGAAGAAAAAGCCAAGCTGCTGGCTGCGAAGCTGGGGGTGCGCCAATTGAAGGGCGGTGAACTGCTTGTGCAGGAAGGCGAGGCTGACCAGACATTGTTCATCCTGGCGAGCGGCAAACTGGCGGTGACCAGCAAGGATGCGCAAGGTGTAGAGCAGGCTGTTTACACCATGAAAGAAGGCGAGTGCGCCGGTACGCGCGCCTTCGTCGAGCAAACACCACGCAAGGCGACTTTGCGTGCCGTGGGGGATGCCACCGTCTACACCTTGGCACCAGCCGATTTTGAATCGCTGATCGATTCCCATCCGCGACTTGCTTTCAAAGTGATGCGCGCTTTGTTCCGCGTGACCCACGCCAACCTGTCGCGCATGAATCGCGAGACCAAGGAACTGTCGAACTACATCACCAAAACACAAGGCCGTTACTAACCTTTCTGGAGGTGGGTCCGGAATGAAGAGGGAATCTGCTGACAAGCCGCCACTAGTGTCTGACCTGATCTTGCGCAGTGCCGATGCGTCCGATGTCGACGCCATCGTTGCGTTGGTGAATGCCGCCTATCGCGGCGATTCCAGCCGCGCAGGCTGGACCACCGAGGCGGATATCTTGGGCGGGCAGCGCACGGACGCGGAGGAGATCGCGCAGTTGATCGCTGAAGCCGGGTCTGAGTTTTTGCTGTGCCAGCGTGCTGGCGAGACCGTCGGCTCGGTGCATTTGCTGCGGCAGGACGCGCACACGGCATACTTGGGGATGTTGGTGATCAAGCCGGGTTTGCAGGGGCAGGGCTTGGGCAGTCGCTTGATGGATAAGGCGGAACGCTTCCTGAAGAAGAACTGGGGCGTATCGTGTTTGCAGATGCAGGTGATCACCCTGCGGCAAGAGTTGATCGCATTCTATGAACGTCGCGGGTTCAAGCGGACGGATGAATTCAAGCCGTTTCCGGAAAACGAACCACGCTTTGGTTTGCCCAAGGTACCCGGCTTGAAGTTCGAGGTGCTTAAAAAATCGCTTTAGATCTGTGTTGCATGTGCACGAGGGAGATTTCGATGAAGAAATTCAAGTTTGATTTGAGTATGGCGGTGTATATCTCGGCGCTGATGCTGGCCTTGGGTGTGTTCCTACCGCTGACCAACATCCCTATCTATGGCGATGTCAGTTATCACCGTATCGCGAAGATCGAGGCGTATCTGGTGGTGGTGTTCGCCCTTGCCGCGCCGGTGATGTTATTTCTGAATCAGACCAAGCGGCTGTTCTTTGCGCCGCTCGGTATTTGGATCGTGTTGTTGTTCCCGGCACTCAAGAGTGCGCTGACCCCCAAGGGCAGCAAGGGCATGTTCAGCGGGATCACGGATGGCGCATCCAGTGTGATGGGTGAATTTGCGGCCAGATTGTTTCTGAACATCGCCAACTTCGAGTGGGGTGGTTTGATCTTCATCGCGGGCCTGCTGGTGTTCACGGTGGCTTGTGTGCTCAAGGCACTGAAAAAATAAGTTCGGGTCGTTAGGGGATAGATATTGAATAGCGTGATCTCTGCGCTGCTGGTTGCGCTCAAGACCTTCTTTCATCCCAGAATGCTGGCATTGGTGCTGTGGCCGATGTTGCTGGCAACAATGTTATGGGTGGGGGCGGCGTTCATCTTCTGGGGGAGTTGGATGGCCAGCCTGACCGGACTGGTTCAGCAGACCGGGCTGGAGCAATGGATCGCGCAGGGTTTTCTGGCGATAGCGCCCCACTACTTCATCGCCACCGTGCTGGTGTTGCTGTTGCTGCCGGCGATCTATGTGACGGCACTGATGATCACCGCGATCTTTTCGATGCCGGCGATGGTCGATCATGTCGCAGCAAAGAACTATCCAAATTTGGAACGCAAACAGGGCGGCACAACGGCGGGCAATGTTTCGAATGCGGTGCTGGCTGTGTCGGTGTATTGCCTGGGCTGGATCATCAGCCTGCCATTGTGGTTGTTCACACCTTTTGCGCTGGTTTTGCCAATCGTGCTGATGGCATATTTGAATCAGCGCTTGTTTCGGTATGACGCCTTGGCAGAACATGCCAGCCGCGATGAGATCGATCAGGTCGTGGAGCGTGCTTCGGGGAAGCTGTATCTGCTGGGGGCGTTGGCAGGTCTGTTGCAGTTCGTACCGTTACTGAACTTCATTGCGCCGGTGTATGTCGCGCTGGCCTTCATCCACCTGTGTCTTGATGAGCTGAACGAACTGCGTTTGCAGGCGGCCTAGCGATCGCTAGTAACGCGGTGCCATGAGCTGCATGGCGCTGATGGGTGAGGCGGATCGAGCCAGCCTAGTTGGCAGAGCGGATGCTACAGAAACTCAGCAATTCGCCCAGTGACTCATATGCTTCCCGCATCGACTGAAAGAGCCCCAAGAATCTGGACTCGTTGTCGTAGAGCGCGCGATGCGTCTGCGGATCGGTGGTGAGGTATATTTTGACCATGATGCCCTCCGTTTAAAAGTTATATCGGCGGTTTTCAGGACGACTTTAATGGTGCCGTATAAAGTTTTATCCCATGTAAGGAAAAGGGGCGGGAATACGCGCTACTTTTCCATTCAGTCATATGCAATGCAGGCAGTGCACGTCAGGTAGCAGAGTGTGAGTTCGGGCAGAATGTAGCCGGTCAATTCGGGAGTATGTGTAATGGATGAGATCACCAAGCCCTCCGGGGAAAAACGCAATATCTGGATGCGCGGACTGTTCATGTTGTTGATGGGTCTTGCGTTTCAGGTGAGCGGCACCGTGTTGTTCATCGTCACGGTCATTCAGTTCGTGATCGTTTTGATGAGCGATGCACCGAATGAAAGGCTTGTTTCGTTCGGCCGCAGTTTGGCTGCGTATTTGCAGCAGACGGTGCGTTATCTGACTTTCGTGAGCGAAGAGGTGCCATTCCCGTTCAGCGAGTGGCCTGCTGCCGAGTCGTAACATCATAAGGAAGCCTTGTTGTCTGCTCCGATCGAATTAAGACTGGCTGCACGCGAATTATTGGCCGAGTGCGATGTGCCAGCCAAAACAGCGGGTGTTCGAGAGTTGGCACAGTGCTGGTCGGCTGGCGATGTCGGGCTGTCCACTGATGCGGTGCTGCTTGCGCCGCTTGCCATCCCCGGTCATCCCACAAAACCCGAGTTGATCGCCCCACGCGATGTGCCGCGCCGTGCCATGAACACGCCGGAAGGACGCGCCGCGATGGTGCATGCGATGGCGCATATCGAATTCAATGCGATCAATCTGGCCTTGGATGCGCTGTGGCGTTTTGCCGATATGCCGCGTGAGTATTACGCGGACTGGTTGCAGGTGGCAGACGAAGAGGCGCTGCATTTCATCCTGCTGGCCGATCACTTGCAGACGCTGGGCTATGCCTACGGCGATTTCTCCGCGCATAACGGTCTGTGGCTGATGGCTGAGAAGACCGCACATGATGTGCTGGTGCGCATGGCTTTGTTGCCGCGCACGATCGAGGCGCGCGGGCTGGATGTGACGCCGGGTATGAAGGCGCGACTGGTTCAGGCGGGCGATGCGGCGATCGCGCCCATCATGGATGTGATCATGCGCGATGAGGTGGGGCATGTGGCGATCGGCAATCGCTGGTTCAACTGGCTGTGTGAACAGCGCGGGTTGGAACCGCTCGCGGCCTATGCCGAATTGTTCGCAACCTATCACCCCGCACCACTGCGCGGGCCGTTCAATCTGGAAGCACGCCGTGCAGCGGGTTTCAGCGAAGCGGAGTTGCTGGACTTGGCTGCGCGATAACTTGCTGCGATCAGCTTGCGTCTTCCTTCGCCATTTCCAGTTCCAGCCAGCCTTCTTCCAGTTCCGCCACTTTTGCGGATAGTCGCGCGTGTTCGCTATTCAGTTGGCCGACTTTGGCATGGTCGGGATTCGCGTAGGTGTCGGGGTCGGCGAGTTGCTGGTTGATCGCGGCCAGTTCGGCTTGGGCGGCAGTCAGTGATGTTTCGAGTTTGTTCTGTTTCGACTGCAAAGCCTTGCGGTTAGGTCTGGAGATGTTTTGCGAGCGGGGTTTCTCCGGCTTGGTCTGGGCAGCGGCTTCGCGCGGACGGCGGGTCTCGATCCAGCTCTTGTAGTCTTCCAGGTCGCCATCGAATAATCTTGCTTCGCCATCTGCCACCAGCCAAAGCTCGTCGGCCACCGCTCGGATCAGGCTGCGATCATGCGACACGATGACAACCGCACCGGTGTATTCCTCCAGTGCGATGGTGAGCGCGTCGCGCATGTCGAGGTCGAGGTGGTTGGTGGGTTCGTCGAGCAGTAGCAGGTGCGGTCTTTGCCAGGCCAGCAGCGCCAGCGCGAGACGGCTCTTCTCGCCGCCGGAGAACGTGGCGACCGGGCGGTCTTCACTGTCTCCAGCCAAACCGAAGCGGCCGAGGAAACTGCGCAGGGTGAGCGCGGTTTCCTTGGGCGCGAGTTGTTCCATGTGTTGCAGCGGGGTGGCGGCGCTGTCCAGATTCTCCAGCTGGTGCTGGGCGAAGTAACCGATGCGGATGTCCGGCGTGATCTCCAGTTTGCCCGAAGTCGCTTGCAGTTCGCCCACCAGCAATTTGATGAGCGTGGATTTGCCCGCGCCGTTGGGGCCGAGCAGGGCGATACGCGCACCGGCGCGCAGGATGAGGTCGATGTTGCTGAACAGTTGTTTGTCGCCATAGGCGAAGCCCATCTTCTCCGCGCGCAGCAACAGATCGGGGCTGCGTTCCGGCGCTTCGATCTCCAGTTGGAAATGGCCGTCGGTGATATGCACCGGCGCGATACGCGTGATACGTTCCAGTGCCTTGATGCGGCTTTGTGCCTGTTTGGCCTTGGTGGCCTGGGCGCGGAAGCGGCGCACGAAGTCTTCCATGTGCGCGATCTTTTCCTGCTGCCGCTCGAAGGCTTGGTTCTGCTGTGCCATGCGCTCGGCGCGGGCGCGTTCGAAATCGTCGTAGTCGCCTGTGTAGCAGTCTATGGTCTGGTCATGCACATGGGCGATGCGGTTGACGCAGGCGTTGAGGAATTCGCGGTCATGCGAGACCAGCAGGATGCTGCCGAGATAGCGCGCCAAATATTGTTCCAACCAGAGGATGGCTTCGAGGTCGAGGTGGTTGGTGGGTTCGTCCAGCAGCAACAGATCGGCGCGGTGCATCAGTGCGCGCGCCAGATTCAAGCGCATGCGCCAGCCGCCGGAAAAGCTTTCGACCTTGCGCTCCAACGTGTCGTTGGCGAACCCTAGTCCGTTCAGTAGTTGCGCGGCGCGCGCGGGTGCGCCATAGCCGTCGATGGCTTCGAAGCGGTGTTGCGCGTCGAACCATGCGGAGTCGTGATTCTCTTGTGCCAGTATTTTTTCCAGTCGACGCAGTTCGGCGTCACCATCGAGTACGAACGCCAGAGCGGCCTGATCGGAGTTGGCGATCTCCTGTTCGACAAAGGCGATGGTCTTGCCGGATTGCAGGGAAACTTCGCCGCCGTCCGCTTTGATCTCGCCGCGGATCAGGCGGAATAGCGTGGATTTGCCACAACCGTTGTGACCGACCAGTCCGATGCGCTGGTCGGCGAAGGCTTGCAGATTCACGTTTTGGAGGAGCGGCGTACCGCCTTGCAGGTAAGTCAGATTCTGGATATTGAGCATAGACGCGATGATAGCAGGCGCTTGGCGCATTCCGCCTCGCGACGCAGTCGGTCAAGGAAGCTTTGGGAGTCGTATGTCCTAGCTTGAAAAAGGCAAGAGGCGGAGACGATGTGTACCATACGAGGGATGAGTCAAGGGCAGCAGACCGTGGGTGGTCCAGTACATAAGGGATAGCGATAGCATGGGTTTCACAGTAGAGGTTCGCGAGAAGGATGGGCTGCGCTCGCTGCATTTTGGCTCGGCCTGGATGCAGGGCGCGATGCGCGTCGACAGTCCGTTCGATCTGGCATTCGAATATACGCGGGTGATGATGGCGGCGTTGTTATTGCGCGAAGGAGAGTTTCCAAAAAAAGTGTTGCTGATCGGTCTTGGTGCGGGTTCGCAGGCCAAGTACTTGTACAAGCACAGACCCGAGGCACATCTCACCGTGGTGGAGATAGAGCCCAAGGTGGTGACAGCTGCCAAGGAATCATTCTGCCTGCCGGACGATGCAGCGCGGCTGGAAGTAGTGGTGGGGGACGGGGTGGCGTTCGTGCATCAGACAGAACAGCATTTCGATCTAATCATGGTGGATGGTTTCAACGATCACTCTCATCCCGGTGATCTGAACACGCTGCCGTTCTACAAGGCATGCCGTGAGCGATTGACTGACCAGGGAATCCTGGCGGTCAACCTCATCGGTTTGAGTGATGGCGTGAAGGGTGGGTTCGCGTTCATAGAATCTGCATTCGAGCAGCGTGCGGTGAGATTCCCGCGCTGTGCCAGCGGCAACACCATCGCTTTTGCCGCGGCAGGGGCAGCGATAGATATTCCACTCGAAGCACTGCGGGAGAGAGCGGCTAAAGAAGATGCGGGTCTGGCGCTATCGCTGATGCTGGACAGGCTGGCGACATTGCCAGTCTGTGAGGATGGCCGTTTGCGGATCTAGTTGTCGGAGTAGACGACGTGACCCGTCGAGCGTTCATCTTCGTGCCGGATCACAGTGGTCGTGACCGTGATGTGCTCGCCCTTGCGCAGGCCATAGTGTTCGGTGAGCAGATGTGCGATCAGGGTGGCGTTGTTCTCGTCAGGCACCAGCGCCATGGTGACGCTGTCTGTCGGGTTGTGCAGCGTGACGCGGTAGAAGTGCGCGGGGATGCGTATGTAGGTGCGGTGCATGGCTATCCTTCTCGGGCTGGGTTATTGTTTTCCGTTTGCAGAAATAGCCCATTTCGTCGCAGCTCAATGAATGGGCGTTCTGCAGACTGGGGTATAAAGCTACCGTCTGATCCTTGCTTTGTAAACAATTAAAAATATATAGGCCAGTGGTTCGCGCCTGATCTCTCGGGCTTGCGGCGATGATCAAACCAGTACGATCCTCCTCTTCAATGTGAGTAATGGGCAAAACGATGACGCTAGCGCTTCCTTCCATATGGAATATTTTGATCTCCACCATCGTGTTCTTTATGGCGGTGTGGTACTTCAATCGTTTGCTCAACGAACAGGGCATCCGCAAAGGCATGACGCGCGGACTGGTGGTGTTCGTGTTGGCCTATCTTGTCTCTTGGGGGGTGGGTGAGTTGGTGGACTGGGTGGCGGGACCGCAGCCGCAAGTGGAGGTTTCGCAGGACGCTGCGCAGCTGCTGAAGCAGTTGGGAGCCATGCACCGCTGATTCCAGTGGCTGACGGCATGACCTTTCTGTCTGTAATGAATTGGCGTTTAAAATGTTGACCCTGATTATCCCGAACCCTATGCTTCGGCTCTTTTCTGACTTATTGCCTCTTTGGTAGCTGCAGCTTTTCATGCTTCTCGATCCCCGCACCCTGTTGTTCTCCCTGATCCTGACTAACTCGCTCATGGTACTGAGTCTGTTCGTCGCGGCATCTTTAAAGGGGCGCGAGCAAGGGCTTAACAAGTGGGCGCTGGCAGTATTGCTGGAGACCTTCACCTGGTTGTTGATCGCCGGCCGCGGTGTGATTCCGGATGAGTTCTCAGTCGTGCTGGCCAATTTGTTAAAAGCCGCTTCCTTTGCGATGTTCCTTGCCGCCATCTATGAATTCCAGCGCCGCGACTTCGCCCCCTGGAAGTTCTTTGTGCCGGTCGTACTGCAAGTTGCCGTGTCAGGTTTGCTGATCGACGACATCGCGGGGCGCTTTGTCTGGGGCGGTGTGATCTACGCCTTTCAGGCGGCCTTGATCGTCCATGCCCTGCTGTCCGATAGCGAAATGCGCAAAGGGCGAGCATGGCGTTTGTTATACGGTGGCTCGATCATGATCCTGATAGTGTTGGCTATGCGGGCTGTGGCGGCTTTGTCTGGCATGGTCGATTTCGCCCAGCCACAGAATCACATCGCGATCCATTGGGTGCAGGTGGTCACTTTCATCTCGGTGATGGCGACTGCCTTGCTCGGTTCGGTCGGTTTTATATTGATGATCAAAGAGCGCACCGATCACGAGATCATGCTTCTGGCGATGACCGACAGTTTGACCGGCGTGCCCAATCGCCGTGCGTTGATGGACCAGGGGGCGCGGGTTCTTGCGCAACGCAGTGGCCGCCCGATGTCGTTGCTGATGATCGATGTCGATCACTTCAAACGTATCAATGACACGTACGGACATCCGGCGGGCGATGAGGTGTTGCGCCAGGCTGTGGCACTGATGGCGCAACGTCTGCGTGGCGGTGATGTGTTGGGGCGTTACGGCGGCGAGGAATTCTGTGTGATCGCTCCGGATACCGATGCCGCAGGGGCATTGATACTGGCCGAGGCCTTACGCGAGATCATCGCCATCACGCCGCTGCAGACAGAGGCGGGTGTGGTTGCCGTTACAGTGAGTATCGGTATCGCCTGTAGCGCCGGGGATGGGAAAAGTGCGTTGAAGAGGCTGTTGGCTGAAGCTGATGCAGCGCTGTATCAGGCCAAGCAGGCAGGACGCAACCGCGTGTGCTTTTCCGGAAATTGCAGAAGCGAGCGGGCAGAGTATGCGTCCCAGCTTGTGGTGTAGCATGGCGACTGCGCATACAGTGCGCGTGACAAGATCGAACAAGTAACGATTACGGCAAGGTGACTCTAAGATCACCGGCAGCCTGTCATCAGATGAAGCGATAGCCAATCAGATAGGAATACCATGAGCCAAGAATTTCTGGAGCGAATGAAAGGGCCTTTTCGCGGCATGCTGCACTGGACCGATCTGGACGTCTTGTGGGCGGCTGTTCGGTCGAATCCTGAAGGCTGGTACATCAGCATGGTCGGCGAGGAGCCGGTGCCGCAGACGATGACAGTCGAAGCGCTGAACGATTTCATCACTGAAGTGGATGAACTGTTGCGGCGTGAACATGACTGCACGCATTGCGGCATCGTTTATGCCGACGATGTCGAGCAGCCTTCACTTATCAAGATCCACGACCCGAACAGCGTCGGCAGTTCATGCAGCAGTACACCGGTGCCGCCGCGCTGGATGTTGAGCCGTATGCCGCCGGCGCTGATCGAGGATGATGCGCCCTTGCCGGGTAATCGCCGCCGCTGGTGGCAGAAATTATTCGGTTGAATACACAATGATGTAAGCTGAAGTGCGATACCGATGGACAAGGCCAACTGAGGGTGCAGTCAGGCGATTTGAGAGGGGTAGGCATAGATGGAAATTTTGCCATTCATAAGCAGACATAAAAGCATCTACCTGCGTTATATCGTTGCGGGTCTTGCCTTGGTGCTGACGTTCGCCTCGGTACAGATGTTCCTGCTCTTTCATCAATCCTCGCCACGCCATTTCATCATCCCCTCCCTGCTGGGACTGTTCATCGGTTTGCTGCTGGCGACGCTGGTGGCGATGCGGCGTGAGATGGCGGCCAGACAAAAGCTTTTTCGTGCAGTGGCCGATCTGGCGCAGGAATTCATCTATGTGCGCAACACCGAGGGGATCTACGAATATGTGTCGCCCTCATGCCTGACGATCACCGGGTACAACCAGGCGGATTTCTACGCCGAGCCGCACCTGATGTCCCGTCTGGTGTTGGAAGAAGATCGGGCCTTGTGGGACAAGCATGTGTTCCAGATGCACGAACATGGCAAGCCGGAAAGACTGTTGATCCGCATTCGCGCCCGCAATGGCGAGATGCGCTGGCTGGAGCATGTATGCAGCGATCTGCGCGACGATAACGGCAAGCTGCTCGGGGTGCGGTCGACCAATCTGGATGTCACCGACCGGATGGAGAAGGAGCAGCAGTTGGTGATTGCCTCGACGGCCTTCGAGACGCACGAGGCGATCCTGATCACCGATGCGGATGCGCGGATCGTGCGCGTGAATAAAGCCTTTACAGAGATCACGGGTTACGAGCCGGAGGAAGCGATTGGCAAGACCCCGGCCATCCTTAAATCCGGCAAACATGATGCCGCCTTCTATGCGCAGATGTGGGCAACCGTCAAACGTGAAGGAAGGTGGGAGGGCGAGCTGCTCGACCGTCGCAAGACAGGCGAGATATATCCCAAGAATCTGACCATCACGGCTGTCAAGAACGAGCAGGATGAAGTCACCCATTACGTCGGGATATTCAGCGACATCACCACCCGCAAGGCTGCGGAAGAGGAGATCAACCGCCTTGCCTATTACGATACGCTCACCTCGTTGCCGAATCGGCGCCTGCTGATCGATCGCCTGCAACTGGCGATGGCAGCGAGTGACCGCAACAACAGTTACGGTGCGGTGCTTTTCATCGATCTGGACAACTTCAAGGATCTCAACGACACGCAGGGGCACGATGTCGGCGACCAGTTGCTGGTCGAGGTGGCGCACCGGTTGCTCGGCTGTGTGCGCACGGGGGATACGGTGGCCAGGTTGGGCGGCGACGAATTCGTGGTCATGCTGGCCAATCTGTTCGATACCGAACTGGATGTAGTGCCGCGTGCCGAGTCCGTGGCCAGCAAGGTGCTCTCCTCGCTCAACTTGCCTTATCTGCTGAACGGGCAGCCGCATCACGGCACTGCCAGTATCGGTGTGGCACTGTTCCACGGCAGCCAGAAGAGCGTGGATGAATTGCTGAAACACTCCGACGTGGCTTTATATCAAGCCAAGAACAGTGGTCGCGCCACTTTGCGCTTCTTCGACCCTTCCATGCAGCAGGCGCTGGAAGAGCGTGCCAAGTTGAACAAGGAGCTGCGCCTCGCTTTGAGCGAGAACCAGTTCGAACTGTATTTCCAGCCGCAGGTCGATGCGCAGGGGCAGTGTCTCGGGGCTGAGGTGCTGCTCAGGTGGCAACATCCCGAACGCGGCCTGCTGATGCCGAACGAGTTCATCCCCTACGCGGAGGAATCCGGACTGATCGCCGACATCGACTTTTGGGTGCTGGCGGAAACTTGCAAGCGCCTCAATCGCTGGCAAAGCAAGCCGGGCGCCATGCCCCTTTTACTGGCGGTGAATGTCTCGGCGTCGGCCTTCATGCGTACGGACTTCGTCGAAGATGTGCTGTCTATCATCAAACGCAGCGGGGTCGAGCCCGGCATGCTCAAGCTGGAATTGACCGAGACTTCATTGGTGGATGGTGTGGATGAGGCGATTGGCAAGATCAGTCGGCTCAAGGCCGCGGGCGTGCGCTTCTCGCTGGATGATTTCGGTACCGGCTATTCCTCACTCGCCTATCTGCGCCAATTGCCGATCAGCCAGTTGAAGATCGACCGTGCTTTCGTGCGTAACGTGGTCACAGATGCCGGCGATGCGGTGATCGCGAAGACGATCATCGGCATGGCGCAGAATCTGGGGCTGGATGTGGTGGCGGAGGGCGTGGAGACAAGGGAACAGCTCGATCTGCTGGTGTCGTTCGGCTGCAAGACTTTCCAGGGATATCTCTTTTCCCGGCCTGTGACGTTCTGGGATTTTGAAAGCCGAAACTGGTCGGGCTTATAGCGTTGTACATCCTGTACAAGGAAAGCCCCGTTTGATTGAACCGTCTGGCTGCGAAGTGCTAGAGTCTGGGTAAGCATAAGCACAAGGGAGGTGGGGCGTGAACATCCGCATCATGGCAGCAAAGGACATCGAGGCCGCAACCGATCTGCAGGAGCGGGTCTATTCCGCGATCCCGCCTTTCACCCGACATCAATTCGAGAGTCTGCTCGAACATTTTCCGCAGGGGCAGTTCGTCGCCGAGCTGGACGGCAAGATCGTCGGGTTGGCGGTGGCACTGGTGATCACTTGGGACGATTACAGTCTGCACCACACCTGGGACAGTGTGACCAATAACGGTTTCTTCGATACGCATGATATGAGTGGTCGCACCTTGTACGGTGCGGAGGTGTGTGTGGATCCCGAGATACGCCATCAGGGTGTGGGGCACGGCTTGTACGAGGCGCGGCGCAAATTGTGTCGTGCCATGAACCTGAAGCGCATCATCGCGGGCGGGCGTCTGCCAGGTTATTACAAAGTGGCCGGGCAGATGCCGCCGGATGAGTATGCCAAACGAGTGGTATGGGGTGATATCTATGACCCGGTGCTGCGTTTCCAACTTGGCGAAGGTTTCAACTATTGTGGCATCCTGAAAGGCTATCTGCCGGCTGACGACGACTCGCTTGGCAATGCGGCGCTGATCGTCTGGCTCAATCCGGAATTCGAAGCGGAACGCCCCACCCAGTTGCCGCCCGCCAAGCTGTTACAGGAGGAGATATGAGAGTTCGTATCGCGGCAATCCAGTACAAATTGCGTCATGTTGACGATTGGGAGGGCTTCGCCAATCAGGTGCGTTTCGTCCTGCACAGTGCAGCCGACTATGAGCCGCATTACGTGTTGTTGCCGGAGATATTCACCACGCAGATATTGTCGTTCATGGATAACGAGGATGTCCCCAAGGCGGTGCGTGAGTTGAGTGAATACACGGAGCGCTATGTCGAGTTGTTGCGCGGTTTGGCGATGAAGCACAATTTCTTTTTGATCGGCGGCAGTCATCCGACCATGCGCGAGGGCAGGCTGTTGAATACCGCGTATCTGTTCACGCCGGGTGGCGAGGTGCACACGCAGGACAAGATCCATCGCACACGCTGGGAGAAGGATAAATGGCATACCGATCACGGTGATGCGCTCAAGGTGTTCCATACACCGCATGCCAAGATCGGCATCCTGATCTGTTATGACATCGAATTCCCGGAGTTGGCGCGGCGCCTGTCGGAAGAGGGCGCGGAGATCGTGTTCGTGCCGTCCTGTACCGATGACAGGCAGGGTTTTTTGCGCGTACGCTATTGCTGCCATGCGCGTGCGATCGAGAACCAGATCTATGTCGCCATGACCAGCACCGTGGGTAACCTGCCGGTGGCCGGTTTGCGGTTGCATTACGGCCAGGCATCCATCATCACGCCTTCCGATTTTCCGTTCGCACGGGACGGTATCGCGGCGGAAGGCGTGATGAACGAGGAACAGATCGTGGTGGCGGATGTGGATCTTGCCCTGCTGGATGAGAACCGGCTCAAAGGAACCACCATCCCATTGCTGGACAAACGCACCGACTTTTACGATGAGAAAGCGGTGAACATCACCGCATCCTGAATATGACCGAAGCAGCAAAAGAATCGACCTTGAGTGGATTGCATCCGTCTTTGGTCTGGGCTCACTTCGCCACGTTGTGTGCGATCCCGCGTCCTTCCTATCGAGAAGAGGCGCTCAAGCAAAATCTGTCCGCATGGGCCGATGCCCACGGCATCGCGCATTTCGAAGATGCGGTCGGCAATCTCATCCTGCAAAAACCTGCCAGCCCCGGTTGCGAGTCTGCGCCCGGCGTGATCCTGCAAGGTCATCTTGATATGGTGTGTCAGGCTAATGCGGGTACGGTGCACGATTTTGAGCGCGATGCCATCCGGACGGTGGTGCGCGAAGGCTGGGTGGTGGCAGAGAACACCACGCTGGGCGCGGACAACGGCATCGGTGTGGCGCTGGCGCTGGCGGCGCTGGAAGCTGAAGAGCTTGAGCATCCCGCGCTGGAAGTGTTGCTGACCATTAATGAAGAGTCGGGCATGGACGGTGCGCGCGGTCTGGCACCCGGCACCTTGCAGGGGCAGGTGCTCATCAATCTGGACACGGAGGAATGGGGCCATTTCTATCTGGGGTGCGCGGGCGGGGTTGATGTCGAGGTGCGTCACATCAGTGAGATGGAAGCGTTACCACAGGACTATGAGGTATTGCGTTTCGATGTATCAGGTCTGCGCGGTGGACACTCGGGCATCGATATCCATCTTGGTCGCGGCAATGCCATCAAGTTGTTGGCCGAAGCGTTGCGCGATCTGGCCGCGCACACCGATGTGCGCCTGATCGAGATGCAGGGCGGGTCGGCGCGCAACGCCATCCCGCGCGAGGCGTTCGCGATCTGTGCGGTACCTGCCGCTGCGGTTTCCGGCATAGATGAATGGGTGGAGCATCGCTTGGCTTCATGGCAGCACCGCTTCACTGATGTGGATGCGGGAATCTCTTTCCGCTATGAGTTGGATGAGATGCCGGTGGGGCAGGCGGTGATTTCTACGGAGCGGGACTATCTGCTCGGTTTCCTCGATAACGTGGTCAATGGCGTATCGCGTATCAGCGATGATTTCGCCGGTGTGACCGATACGTCCAGCAATCTGGGCGTATTCAAACTGATGAACGGTGAGAGCAAAGTGACATTCAAGGTGCGCTCGCTGCTGGATGCGCGCGCCGATGTGCTGGCCGACAAGCTTGTCTCTTTTGCTTCCGGCTATGGATTGCGCGCCTACAAGGATGGCGCCTATCCGGGCTGGACTCCGAATCCCGCCTCGCCACTGTTGGTCTTGTGCCAGCAGGTGTACGAGCAGCAGTTCGGTGCGCCGGCTTCGCTGCAGGTGATCCATGCCGGGCTGGAATGCGGCTTGCTCGCAGCGAGCCATCCGCATCTGGACATGATCTCGTTCGGGCCTGACATACGCGGCGCGCATGCGCCGGGCGAGAAGGTGGAGATAACTTCGGTCGCGCATTGCTGGGAATTATTGCAGGCCGTACTGCGGGCTTTGGCAAAGCCCGCAGGTTGAGTTGTTTGTTCAGCTGAACAGATGTGAGACAAGGTTGTACTCGTTCATGGCGGAATACACTTTCCCCCAATTCGTGCTACTGCTCTGCGGCTGGCTGTACAACAGGCTGAACAGATCGTTGAAGGATTGCTGCTGTGGTGTGTTGAACAGTAGCGAGTAATCCGACGAAGATTGCAACAACGCTTCGAGAGATGCGTACTGGCTGCCTGATTGGCTGATGAATTTTCCTGCCACGTCGCTGAATGCATTGGTCGCTTTTGATAGAAGGAAGGCCGCGCCGCTGGCATCGCTTTCAAAAGCGGCTTGCAAAGTGTCCTGATCAAGACTCAAGCTGGCCGCCGCGCCGGGAAAACTGGCCGCCTGGAAGGAGATGCCCAGTTGCGATAATTGCGTCAGCGATGAGTCACCGTTGTCGTAACTCGTCTGGGCCTGCACATTGAGTGGTAGGGTCAGATTCGAGGCGCCGGTGATACCTGTCGCCAGCAGGCCGTTCGTGTTGTTGAGGGCTGCAGCACTCTGTTGCAAGGTGTTGAAGCTATCAACCAACCTTTGGGCATTGCTGGTCAGGCTTTCGATATCTGGTTCGGCGTCAGCGGCATTGCCAAGTCTCAGCGTACTCTGGAACAGGACGGCAGCAGACAGTAACTGTCCTCTGGTGGAGATGCCGACATAGGTGGAATCGTTATTGAAGATGCCGGGAGTGGAAAGGCTCAGTTGCGACGAGAGCAAGCCATAGGAAGGCGTGACCGCATCATTGGCGAGGATGCTGGCTAGATAGAAATTTGGATTGATGTTGCTTATGGCATCCATTTTCTTCTCCCACGATCCTGAATCTATAAATGACCGATTGGCAGTTACATGGTACTCCTGAAAAATAGCTATTTAAAGCCGCGCTAAGCTGCATGGTTATTGGCAAAACGCGCAACGGGGAATTAGACTCGGGCGCTTGGAGGAGATATGCAAGAACAGTGGATGGAAAGCCTCTTGCCGGAAGATGAGGCCGAAGTAGAAATATTGTGTTTCCGGACGCTGCTGGAGCGCGCGCGTCTTGCTTCAATGATGGCGCCGCTCGGCACGCTGTATATCGCTTGGCTGGTGTGGGAAACCGCGCCGTGGTTCTGGATCCTCGGCTGGATGCTGCTCAACAGCCTGTCCGACAGCATCACTTACGTGCTCTCTACCCGCTGGTTGAAGCAGCCGTTGCCGCACACACGCATCCGTGCGGCACTCAGCTGGCAGATCGTGTTGCGCGTGTTACAAGGGCTGAGCTGGGGTGCGGCCATCGTGTTCTTCCACAGCGAAGGGGCGACTGCGGCGATCAGCGACATGATCATATTGCTGGTGTTGATCGCTATCTCGGCGGTCAGCGTGACCAACATGGCGCCATCGTTCATCACCATGCTGACCTTTTGCGCGTCCATTCTGATCGTGCCCTTCCTGTTCTTCCTGTCTTTGGGGGAATCGTTCTATATCAATCTGTCTATCGGTCTGGGGGTGTTGTTCTTGGTCGAGATGCAGGTCGGCTGGGATGCCTACCGGCAGTTCGTTGAGGGGATGCGTCAGTTGGTGCAGAACCGCCGCAACCGGCGCGAACTGGAGTTGCGCAACAGTCAACTCGACGCGCTCAACCAGACACTGCAAGTGATGGCCGTGCATGACCAGCTCACCGGCCTGTATAACCGGCACTTCATCGTCGAACAGCTGGAACGCCAGTACGAGATGTTCGGCCGCTACGGTAGCGCCTGTACCATCGTGCTGATCGACATCGACCACTTCAAGAACGTGAACGACAGTTTCGGTCACGGGGTGGGGGATGACGTGCTGGTGTCGTTCGCCCGCTGTGTGGAGCCGCTGCTGCGGCAGGGGGATTTTTTCGGGCGTTATGGCGGCGAGGAATTCATGTTGGTGTTGCCTATGACGGACAGGATAGCCGCCGCGCAACTCGCCCAGCGTATCCGCAACAAGCTGAAAGAGAGTGATCTGCTGTCCGGTCAGCAGCATGCATGGTGTGTGTCGGCTTCGTTCGGTGTGGCCCAGATACGTTCGGACGAATCGCTGGACAGCTGGCTGGTGCGCGTGGATCAGGCTTTGTATCGCGCCAAGGACAATGGCCGAGACTGTGTGGTCGAGGCATGAGCGTTGCTACGTCTTGAAGCCGCGTTGTCGGTGTGGGGGCGCCCCGAGTTCGAGGAGATGCTCAAGCGCGAGCTGGTGCGACTCGGCATCGCGGACCTGCCGCTGCAGGCGGCGCTGACTTCGGGGAGCCAGGTGATAGACAGGCCGATCAGCGTGATCATCAAGCGCATCGACGATGCAGGTCCCGTCATCCGCGCGTGGGTCGGGATATTCTTCAAAAGCGTGATCGCCGGCTGTAGTTGCGCAGACGACCCGACTCCGACGAACGAGCTGGATGAATTTTGCGAATTGCAGTTGGATATAGACAAGATAACGGCTGTCACCACCCTAACGCTGAAGGATTGATTTAAGCGGCAGGGTGCGAACATCGAAGGCGAGCCGTTTTAGCCCCTTATTCTGTACAATTGCGCCTTCGCGAGCGGCCTGCTGGTTCGTCTTGCTACAAAACATTAAACGGAGTCCATCGTATGAAAGCACCGATCCCTTTACGTAACGTTCCGCAGTCCAACATCTTTCGCAAAGGCGATGTATTTGTGTTGTTCGGCGAACTGTTCGGTCGAGGGTATGCCAATGGTCTGATCAATGAGGCGCGCAAGGCAGGCATGACCATCGTCGGCATCACGGTGGGTCGTCGTGACGAGAACAACGCGTTGCGTGCTTTGACCGCTGAAGAGCTGGCGACGGCTGAAGCGAATCTGGGCGGCCGCATCATCAACGTGCCGCTGATGGCCGGTTTCGATCTGGATGCCCCGGCCGGTGAGCCAACGCCGACCGACCTGATCTCTGGTATGTCGCTCAAGAGCTGGCAGACCGACACGCTGGATTGGGCGCAGATCGAGAAATGCCGGGCAGCAGGCGTGCAGCGTTTTAAGGATTCCGTGGCCAAAGTGATGGCCGAACTAGACGGCATGATTCCGGACGGAGCCAATGCATTCTTCGCACACACCATGGCTGGTGGTATTCCAAAAGTTAAAGTGTTCCTCGCTATCGCCAACCGCATCTACAAGGGGCGCGGCGAGCGTTTCATGCCTTCCAGCGCGCTGGTCAACAGCGACTTGGGCAAGCTGATACTGATGAACTTCGATGAAGTCACCGCCAACACCTTCCAGCATCTGATCGAGGGCAGTGCGGCGATCCGCGCGCGTCTGGAGAAGAGCGGCGGGCAGGTGCGTTACACCGCTTACGGCTACCACGGTACCGAGATATTGATCGGCGGCAAGTACGAGTGGCAGACCTATACCAACTACACACAGGGCCGCGCCAAGATGCGACTGGAGCAGCATGCGGAAGCCGCTTGGGCGCAAGGCATCAAGGCAACGGTGTACAACTGTCCCGAGATCCGCACCAACTCGTCCGATATCTTTGTCGGCGTGGAGCTGTCACTGTTCCCGCTGTTGAAGGCATTGAAGCAGGAAGGCGGCGGCGCATGGGCGGAGACGCAATGGCAGGCTTGTCGCGAGGTGTTGCAGGAAGGTGAGTCGCTGGAGAATCTGTTGCAGAAGATTGATGACTACAACGACAGCGAAGTGATGAAAGGCTTCCGAAACTTTGAAGCCTGGCCGATGGACAACACAGCCGAACTGGCGGATGTGATGATCGGCACATCCGAAGCGATCACCAAGATGCACAAGACACGCGATGCACTGGTGACGGATGTGTTGAGTTCTCTGGTGCTGGAAGGCACCGGTCCGCTGATGTTCCATGAGACATCGAGTCCGGCAGGTCCCGTGCTGTGGCTGAACCACGACGTGATCGCCAAGCAACTGAATCAGATGCACGCCTGAACCGAATGAAAAAAGCCGCGAGCATCTTGCTCGCGGCTTTTTTCATTTCATGCCTGCTATTTCACTCGATGCTGCAGGCTTCCTCGAAACTCAGTCTCGGATTGCGCGGATAGACCCCCTTGGGATCGCCGTAGCCGAGACTGCAGATGAAGTTCGATCTCACATTCGTCCCCGCAAAGAATAGTTCGTCCACCTTGGCATTGTCGAATCCGGACATCGGTCCGCAATCGAGGCCGAGTGCACGCGCCGCGATGATCAGATAAGCACCCTGCAAAGTACCGTTGCGGAAAGCCGTGGTTTGCGCGACTTGCGGGTCTTTGAACCAGCTTGGTGCATCAGGCGCATGCGGAAACAGTTTTCCAAGCTGCTCGTGGAAATTCAGGTCGTGGCCGATGATGGCAGTGACGGGGGCAGCCATGACCTTGGCGCGATTTCCTTCCATGAGGGTTGGCAGCAACTTCTCTTTTGCTTCCGTTGATTTAACGAACACGATGCGCGCCGGGCTGCAGTTGGCCGAGGTCGGAGCCATGCGGAAAGTGTCGTACAGTTGCTGTAGCAGCGCGTCTGCAACGGGCTTGTCGGTCCAGATGTTGTGGGTGTGTGCGGCCAAGAAAAGTTGATCCAAGGCCTCTTGATTCAGCGGAGTGTGGGGCATGGTAGATTCCTTATGGCTGGTTTTGTTCAGTGGTGCTATTACTTGATTATCACCTGATAATCCGCCGCTGACCATGCCGCTTCCTGAAAGCATATATGCGAGAGGAAAATATATCGCTTGAAAGTGACAACTGGAATTGTCTCCCTTAATGAAATGTGTCCTAATGCCAAAAGTTCGGCGAAATGCACTAGTAGAAATACAGATCGGGAAACGGGAAGGCAAGAAAGGGTAGATAGATGGAGCGGGGTCAGGAAAAGCTAGCGATAAGCAAACTGGTCTTTGAATTGACGGTGTCTGGGAATGAGGCCGGTGACCTGGATAATCTGCTGGAACATTTGTTCCTGCTGATGCAGGAGCATCGAGATATCCCCGTCGAGTCGCGCGGGGCAATCCTTTTACTCAATCCTCGAGGGAAATACTTTCAGGTGGCACAGTTCGGCATGCCGCCCGCATGGGACAACACGCTGGATTGGGAGGAACTCAAACTACCCGAGCCCGGCGCTGTCGAGCGCTGCCATACCAAGCAGGTTTCCTACGAGGATCCCAATGTTGGAGCCATCGTCCACACCCGCGTCATGCTGTTGCCGTTGCGCGTCGAAGGACGCTATATCGGTTATGTGACTTTGTTCGTCCCGATGGGGTACGAATTGTGCGAGGTCTATGAGGACTTCTTCAGTGATCTGTCGCGCGCCCTGTCTGGCTTGGTGCAGCGAACCTTGTCCATGGAGACGTTGCGCATACGCGAACTTGAGCTCGAAGAAGCCCGTGCGGATGCCATCCGCAGTCTGGGTGTGGCATCAGAATACCGCGACAATGAGACAGGCTGGCACATCATGCGCATGACCAACTATGCGCAGTCCATCGCCAAGGCCATGGGCCTGCCCGATGATCAACGCGATCTGTTGTATATCGCCGCTCCCATGCACGATGTAGGCAAGATCGGGATCGCGGATTCGGTGTTGCTGAAACCCGGCAAGTTGACCGACGAAGAGTTCGAAGTGATGAAGAAGCACACTGATATCGGGGTCACGATATTGGAAGGGAAAGATGAACTGATCAAAGCCGCGCGTGATATCGCCGGTTGTCACCACGAACGATGGGATGGTAAAGGCTATCCCAACGGGATGAAGGGTGAGGATATCCCCTTGCTGGCACGTATCTGTGCCGTCGCTGATGTGTTCGATGCGCTCACCTCGGCGCGTCCCTACAAAGAACCTTGGTCGGTGGAGCAGGCGCATGACTGGGTGATGTCAGAGGCGGGCAAGCATTTCGACCCGGAGGTTGTGCGAGCCTTCGATACCTCTATGCCAGAGATAATGCGCATACGAGAACTTTACCGTGATGACATCATCGATCCCAAACAGGTGCTGACATTACCTCCGATCCGGCATCGCGAGAACGAATGGATCCCATGGGACGAGAGTCTGAGCGTGGGTATCGATGTCATCGACGAACATCACCGCTATCTGTTCGATCTGGTCAATGACCTGTATCAGGTCGTGATCAAGAAGCGCGGCGCGCGCGAGGTGGCACGGCTGATCAAATCTTTGGATGCCTATGCCAAGATCCACTTCCGCTCGGAAGAGCAGATGATGAATCACTATGCATTCGCGGGCATCGATCGCCAGTTGCACCAGCATCATGCCTTCGAAGAGAAGATCGCTGAATTCTACGAAGAACTGCACGCCAATCCCTTGGTGGCCCAGTTCGACGTGTTGTCCTATCTGCGAAGCTGGCTGATCCATCACATCCGTGTCGAGGATGCCAAACTGGTCGAACTGACTCATAGCTGATGTTGCGCTGTGAGCCCTAGTCTTTGCTACCCCCCCATTTAGAGTAATTGACTAATTTACTCAGGTTAGGTTAAATGACTGCACTTTTTTCAAAAGAGAGGGGCAGACCATGCAATTACCAGCACGTGATGGCGACGGATATCTCGTCGATATGGGCGATTGGAGCGAAGAGATCGGCCGAGCCATGGCTGAAGCGGACGGCTACGAGCTGAACGACAAAAAGTGGCAGCAGATCATGAAGGCGCGCGAGTACTTTGAGGAATTCACTTCGGTGCCGCCTATCCGAAAGTTCGCCAAATACATCGAAGAAGACCAGAAGGACGTATTCGACCTATGGATGACCGGTCCCATGAAGCCGATCACCAAATACGGTGGCATGCCCAAGCCGACAGGCTGCGTCTGAGGAGTATCAATGAAAGTCACACCCGATAACGTCAAGGATTTCATCTTGGAAGGTTTGCCGTGCGAACACATCCAAGTAGAAGGCGATGGCCGCCATTTCGATGCGGTGATCGTGAGCAAGGATTTTGAAGGAAAGGGCCTGTTGCAGCAGCATAAGCTGGTGTTCCAGGTGCTGGGCGACAAGATGGAGAAGATCCACGCCCTATCGATGAAAACCATGACGCCCGCACAATGGGCCAACATTCAGTAAGGAAACAAAATGGACGAAAAAGAGATCGCACTGGAGATCATCCGCAAGACGGTGACTGAAAACCCCGTCGTGCTGTACATGAAAGGCACGCCACAATTCCCGCAATGCGGTTTCTCAGGGCGCGCTGCACAAGTGCTGAAGGCGGCAGGCGTTGGGAAATACGTGGCAGTTAATGTATTGGAAGATCCTGTGTCTTGGAACTACTTGAAGTTCTACGCAGACTTTCCCACTTTTCCGCAGCTCTATATCAACGGTGAGTTGATCGGTGGTTCTGACATCATGTTGGCGATGTTCGAGCAGGGCGAGTTGCAACCGCTGATCGAAAAAGCGACCGCTACAGCCTGATCCGCGGGCGCATCAGCGCAGCTTGATGCGCTCGACCTCTATGCTGTTTTCGCCATCGCTCAGCCACACCTGTCCATCCTGAATGGTGCATTGCAGATTCATGGTGCGTTGCACCAGTTTGGGCAGGTCGCGTGTGCTCTCGGGCGGCAGGTTGATGATGGAGAGGTTTTTCTGACGTTCGAACTGGGCGCGGTTCTGCGTGAACCAATTGTCAGCCACGCGTCCGCCATAGCTGTATACGATGACCTGTCTGGCTCGACCGCAGGCTTTGCGGATCAGCTTCTCGTCGGGGATGCCGACATCTATCCATAGCTCGATGGCACCGGTCAGGTCTTTCAGCCACAGATCGGCTGCATCTTCATCGGTCATACCCTGTCCGAATTCAAGATACTCCTGCGCATGCAGCGCGAATACCAGCAGCCTTACCATCATGCGCTCCTCCGTTTCGGACGGATGTTGCGCCAATGTGAGTGCATGATCCTGGTAGTAATGCCGTTCCATATCTGCAATCTGCAGATTGGCTTTGAATACGGTCGCTTTGATAGCCATATGTTTTCCTGTTACGGTGTTCTGCTGCACAATGCGCGGGGGGGGAAGCATAGCGTATTGCAACGCGCCCTCAGGGACTTTGCCAGATTCAAAACAAAGGAAGACGGAAACTCATGTTAGAAAATTCGTATTTCGGCAATACAGTGCTGAGTTACCTCACATCGTTGGCTATCTTGTTGGGCGGTATGGCCGCCATCTATGCATTCAAGCGCTATATTCTCAGTCGCCTGAAGAAGTTGGCCGAGGCGTCTGCCACAAATTTCGACGATCTCGTGGTCAAGGCGATCGAGCGCACGCTGGTTCCCATCATGTATTTCGGTGTGTTGTACGCCTCCGTGCATACGCTGTACCTGAGCAAGGATTTCGAGCGCGGCTTCAATATTGCGGCCATCGTACTGATCACTATCCTTGCAGTGCGCACCCTGACGGCTGCAGTGCATCATCTGTTACGTACCTATTCAAAATCCACCTCGGGTTCCGAGGAGGGGGAGAAGCAACTCAAGGGAATCGGCGGCCTGCTCAATTTCGTGATCTGGATACTGGCGCTGATGTTCTTGCTCGACAATCTGGGCGTGAAGATCTCGGCGGTGGTGGCCGGTCTGGGTATCGGCGGTATCGCGGTGGCGCTGGCGGCGCAGGCAGTGCTGGGCGATCTGTTCAGCTATTTCGTCATCTTCTTCGACAAGCCGTTCGCGGTGGGTGACTTCATCGTGGTGGGCGACAAGATGGGCGTGGTGGAGAACGTCGGCATCAAGACCACGCGCCTGCGTGCATTGGGCGGCGAGCAACTGGTGTTCTCCAATACCGATCTGACCAACTCACGCGTGCATAACTTCAAAAAGATGGAGCGGCGCAGGATCGTATTCAAGTTGGGGGTGACTTATCAGACGCCCGCCGAGAAACTGAGACGCATCCCGCAGATGGTGAAGGACATCATCCTGTCGCAAGCGGAGGCCGAGTTCGACCGGGGGCATTTCGCGAACTATGGCGATTTCAGCCTCAACTTCGAGTTTGTGTACTACGTGATCGGTGCCGATTACGCCAAATACATGGATGTCCAGCAGGCGATCAATCTGGCGGTCTTCGAGGCATTTGAAAAAGAGGGTATCGAGTTCGCCTATCCTTCCCAAACGCTGTTCGTAAACAAGGTCGCCTAGTTATATGTTGGACACACATCAAGCCGCTCAACTCGTGCGTCTGCGCTGGACAGCGTTCGCCATCGTCGGGTTGGCTTATGTGCTGTCGTTCTTCCATCGTTTTGCCCCGGCAGCGATCTCATCAGATCTGCAACTGGCGTTCAACACCACGGGCGCATCTCTGGGCGGGCTGGCAGCAACCTATTTCTACGTCTACACCGTGATGCAGATCCCCACCGGCATTCTGGCGGACACGCTGGGGCCGCGTCGGGTGGTCGCCATCGGCGGTGTCATCGCTGGCATCGGTTCCATCATGTTCGGTATGGCGGACACGCTGGCGATGGCGTCGGTCGGTCGCCTGTTGGTCGGACTGGGCGTGTCGGTCGCCTTCATCTGCATGCTCAAGCTCAACGCGGTGTGGTTCCATGATCGCCATTTCGGCACGGCGACCGGCGCCACTATTCTGCTCGGCAATCTTGGGTCTGTACTGGCTGCCGCCCCGCTGGCCTGGGCCTTGGGCTTTGTTTCCTGGCGTATGGTGTTCGTTTCGGTCGGCATCGCTTCACTTGTTCTGGCAGCTTTGTCTTGGTGGTATGTGCGCAACCATCCCGGCGAAGCGGGGCTGCCCAGCCTGCGTGAGCTTGATGGCAAGGCGTCGCATCCCGCCCATGAGGGGCACTGGTACGACGGGTTGTTGGTAGTGATGAAGAACCGCGCCACCTGGCCGGGTCTGTGGGTGAACATGGGCTTGGCTGGCACGCTGTTCGCCTTCGGCGGATTGTGGGCCGTGCCATTCCTGCGCGATGTGTACGGCATGGATCGCGCACTGGCGACCGATCACACGACTTTGTTACTGGCCGGGTTCGCCATCGGTGCGTTCTTCATCGGTACGCTGTCGGATCGTCTGGGTAGGCGCAAGCCGGTGATGTTCGTTGGTGCGCTGGTCTACAGCCTGTGCTGGGTTGTACTTTGGAACGGTACGCAGATGAGCAGTGTGCTGAGCCACTTGCTGTTTCTGGTGATGGGCTTGAGTGCGCCCAGCTTCACACTGAGCTGGGCGTGTGCCAAGGAAGTGAATCCACCTGCGTTGTCAGGTATGGCGACCAGCGTGGTCAACGTGGGTGCCTTCTTGGGCACCGCCATCATGCAGCCATTGGTGGGTTGGGCAATCGACCGAGCTCATGCGGGAAGTGAGGCACCACTTGGCTTGGCCGACTATCAGTCAGGCATGGGCATCATGCTGGGCTTTGCGCTGATGGGACTGGTCGCTATCCTGTTCATTCGCGAGACATATTGTCGTTACGCTGACTGAGTCGTACCGTTCGTATCGGGAGGTATCCTAAAACGTTTTGTTCCAAGTGACCGAGGTCGAGTCGGACTGCACAGCCACTTTCAGATGTTCGGTCTCCATCACTGCAGAGCCGGGACTCAAGGAAAGCTTCATCTGTGCATTTTGCAAGCTCATCCGTTGGAAATGTAGCGCGCTCAATACATTGACCAGATTTTTTTGACTTCGAGTCAACGCGGCGGTGTAACGATCGGTAGTCGCCAACTGCGGAGCGGAGAATTTTGAGTTGTCAGCCTTGAAGTCGGAATACACAACGCTGTTGTGCTCATGCGTTTCCGGCACATGCTGCGTGTAATGCATCGCGACAGGTGCATGTTTGGCAGCATGCGAATGCTTATGCGTCTCAACAGCATGTGTACCAAAGGACGCCCCAAAGAACAATAGGCCAGTATAGAAGCGGCGCATCATAACCCCCGTTTGTTTGAAGGAATCTGCGAATCTAGCTGTGAATATTATGCGCCTCTGACACAACAATACAATTGTTATTGCCAGTTATGTCCAACCTCTACTTAAGCGGTTTGAGCAAAGCCATTTCGCTGGCATCCAGATAGCACCATTCTCCTGCTTCCAGTCCCAAGGTTTCCAAGGTGAGTTCGCCGATCTGCGTACGGCACAACGCCGTGCAATGGTTGCCTGCTGCAGCCAACATGCGCTTCACCTGATGGTATTTGCCTTGTTCCAGCACGATCTTCAAATGGTGCTCATCCAGTTTCTCGCATAACACGGCGGCCAGAGGTGCGGGTTCGTCGTTCAGCTTCACACCTTTGAGCAAATGTTCCACCAATTGAGGGGTGACCGGATCCTGTGTGGTGGCGACATAGACTTTGGGCACATGATGCTTGGGGGAAGACTGCTTGTGGATGAACGAACCATCGTCCGACATCAGCAGCAAACCGGTGGTGTCATGGTCCAAACGACCGACGGGCTGTACATCACGATTCGAGAACTGTTCCGGCAGCAAGGAAAGCACGCCGGGATGGTGCGAGGGTTTGCGCGAGCATTCATAGTCGGCAGGCTTGTGCAGTGCGATGTACACATGCTCCCGATACAGCCAAGGTTCACCGTACACCGCGAATTCCAGCCCATCAGTCTCCAACTTGGTGCGGCCGTCAGAAATGACTTCTCCGGCAATAGCGACCTCACCTTCGTCGATCAGCCCGGCACACCATTTACGTGTGCCGAAGCCTTGTGTTTGAAGGATGCGTTCCAGGGTTTGTTTGCTCATCAGAGTTGAATGTGGCGCTTGCTAAAGTAAATCTAATTGTAATGGTATCTAGTGTTTCCAGCCGTGCCAGATATGGCTGTGGCGGAAAGTATATAGGTCGTTATCTATATACCCACAAAAATATATAGGCCATTTGGCATATTGACGCGGTGAGTGCGCGGCGGATACTCCAGATTACAAAATTCCGTGTGACGATACATTGGAGAAATGCTATGAAGGATGCCCAAACTCAACCGCGTTATCCCGCTAACTGGCCGGTTAGATTTCTGTGTGACTGCAAGAAACAAGGCAAGCCGATCACTATTCGTGAAGGTTTTGCCCACGATATCTCGACAACGAGCATGAGCATTCGCAGTGACCACCACATCTGCAGCGGAAAAGAAGTGTCGATAATGTTGAAAGTCCCGCCCTTGTTGCATGGCGGCGAACACGCACTATTGAAGTTGGTAGGTCGCAGTCTGGTCACAGTGATGCATGAAGGTGACTTCTTGACTGAGATCGAATTCTCTCGCTTCGAGAACGATGGGCATGAGCAACTTAAACAACATCTTGGCCGACGATTCGATAGTCTCTTCTTCGCCAGCCTGCAACGGATGGCATAGCGCTGATCCAATAACCGATGCGTATAATCCCCAGTCCTGATTTTGATGCTCAAAGGCGGGCTAGACCGCCTGTTCACCCATGCTCGACTGGAAAGACGGCCAGCCATTCTCTTCCCGCTTCGGCGACGTGTACTTTTCTACCGAGTCCGGTCTGGAAGAGACACGCCATGTGTTTCTGCAAGGCAATGAACTGGGAAGACGCTTCGCAGCAATGTGCGCTGGCGAAAGCATCTGTATCGGCGAGACCGGTTTCGGCACCGGACTGAATTTTCTTTGCGCGTGGCAGTTGTTCGAGCACACCGCGCCGCTCGGTGCTTCTCTAGATTTCTTCAGTACCGAAAAATATCCCATCGATGATGACGCGTTAAGCGCTGCGTTGGTCTTGTGGCCGGAGCTTGTTGTACAGGCTTCGGCTTTACTTGCCAGTTGGCGTCGCCGCGTATCGGGATGGAATCGTTGGCACTTTGCAGGCGGGCGTATCCGCCTGACATTAGCGCTGGAAGATGTTGCGCAAGCATTGCCGCAATTACCATCTCATAGTGTGGATGCTTGGTTTCTCGATGGCTTATCACCAACAAAGAATCCCCAAATGTGGAGCGACGAAGTGCTGATGGCTATCGCGCGTGCTTCACATGCTGGTACGACGCTGACCGCTTACACCAGCGCAGGCCGGGTGCAGGACAGTCTGCAAGTGGCGGGATTCGAGGTGAAGCGAGTGCCTGGCTATAGCCGCAAGTGGGAGATGACGCAAGGTAGATTTGTATCGAGTGACTCCCAGAGTAGTCCTGCCAAAGGGGCGCCTCCGCGCTCCGCACTCATCATCGGCGGCGGTCTCGCTGGTTGCGCCGCTGCACATGCGTTGGCGCAACGCGGTATTCAAGTCACATTGGTCGAATCAGCATCGCAGCTTGCCAGCGCCGCGTCGGGTAATCCGCGCGGCATCCTGCATGCACGTTTCGCCGCAGGCATGAATATCTTGCATCGCTTTGTTCTGGCCTCTTATGGTCATGCATTGGGGCTACTCGACGAAGTGATGCCAGTAGATGATGTGCTTCGTGCCGAATGCGGGTTGTTGCAACTGGCGGCCACCGAATCTGAAGCCAAGCGCATCGGCAAACTGGCCGCGCAGGAATGGCCGCCGCATTTGCTGCAGGCGGTTGATGCAGAACAAGCTTCACAACTGGCGGGTTTGCCCATGATGCATGGCGGCCTGTGGTTCCCCGCTGGAGGTTGGGTGGTCCCTCCAGAAGTCAGTGCTCGATTGGTGCAACATCCGAACATCATCATCCAACTGGATAGTGAAGTCACTTCACTGGAACGGACCGCAAGTGGATGGCACGCGAGTGGAGATGGTTTTGTCATCGAAGCGGAACAAGCTGTCGTATGCTCGGCGCATCAGGCGAAGAAGCTGGCGCAATTCGCTGGGTGTCCTTTGTTGCCTGTGCGAGGACAGATCAGCATGCTGGCCGCAACTGATGCAAGCAGCAGGATGCAAGCCGTGCTGTGTGCCGAAGGTTATTGCGCACCCGCGGTGGAAGGGCAACATGTCGCGGGTGCGACTTCATCGTTCGACGATGACGGGACGGATATCCGAGAGGTCGATCATGCCGAGAATCTCGCCAAGATCTCTGCACAAATGCCTGAGCTACGGCAGGCATTGGGGGATATCCAGCCCGCAAGTGGACGCGCTGGTGTGCGCTGTTCCGCGCCTGGTGCGATGCCGCTGGTCGGCGAAGTGGAGCTGGGCTTGTATTGCAGTCTGGCACACGGCACGCGCGGCTTGCTCACAGCGGGTATCGCGGCCGAGATCATCGCCGCGCAGATGTGCGGACAATTACCGCCTTTGCCAGCGGATATCCTGGATGCGTTATCACCATTGCCAAGGATGGGGCGCAGCGGTAGTGTAGTAGCACCTGCTTCAAACGGGGGCCGACAATGAAAGAACTGTTCTTTATTGGTTCGCTTGTATACCTGCTGTTTTCAACACCTGCCTTGGCTGCGGCAAAGAACGGGTTGCTTGGGGACTGGATATGTCAGGGGGAAGACGGCACGACTTCGCTTTCGTTTCGGAGTACAGACAGTTTGATCTATGACGGCGAGATGAACCGCTACCGATTGCAGGGCGATGCAATCATGGTGCAGGGCGAGTGGGACGAAGAAGCCTATCGCTACTCTCTGAATGGGAATCGCTTGAAAGTGACGTTCCCGGAGGGCGATAGGATCAATTGCAAGCGTGTGTCGACAGCGGGATGGCAGAAAGAAGATCGAAACCAGGCCCAAGGGGGAAATGCCCAATTGCGTGGAAGGCTGTGCCAGTGGTCCGGTTCATCAAGCAGTTACAGTGGCAGCAGCTACAGTCGCACGTCCTCGATCGAATTCGACGGGCAAGGTCATGTACTGTACAGCAGCGAATCCTCATATAGCGGCAATACCGGGATGGCCCATGGCAGCAGTGGCGGCACTCGCGGTCAATATCGGGTGGCAGGCAATCAGGTCACGATAAGGCTGGAGGATGGGAGCCAAGTCGAGGCAACGGTGAACATGAAACAGAACGACGGACGCATCACGGAACTGATGGCGAACGGAAAATTGTGGGCGACCGGCCTTTGTCAGTGACGAAGTGACTGTGAATCTCGTGGTTGAAGGCAAAGAACAATAATCTTAAGGAGGGGGCATATTGACGTTGCCGGAGGAGAAAGATCAGGTTGTCGATAAACATTATCTGCGTGCCGTCACGGAATTGGGTGACGAACGGCGGATCGTGAGTACTTGTGATATCTATTCACAGACGGGAATCAAGCTTCTTGCAGCTGGGATACAGGTTACCAGTTCCCTCTATGAAAAACTGGTCCGACATAAGTTGCTGCCTGTGCTGGATAAAGCATTGACTACGGATGACATGTTGTCCATTGCGCGGGTATTGTCCGACCTAGAGATATTGATGGAGAGCAATTCTCGGATGACAGCGCTGGGCGACGAGATGCGCAAGGGGGATTCGTATCGGCAGATCCTCGGCGATTTTAAGATCCCGTCTGCGCTGGCGTTCAAATTGACCGTTGCGAAAGAGAAGTTTCCTCGTATCTACGAGCATAGCCTGTTGCTCATGGCCGTCAGTACCTATCTGGCCCGGTGTGATGGACTGAATGCGGCAGAGGTAAAGTGGGCGGGTATTGCTGCGCTGTTCCATGATATCGGCCTATTGCATATCGATCCCGCACTATTGGAACCTCACCACGAGATGACTCCGGCAGAGCGCAAACACCTGTACGCACATCCATTGACCGCTTATATATTGCTCAACGAATTCCCCGAGTTGCCGCGCGCAGTTGGCAATGCCGTGTTGGAGCATCATGAACGGATGGACGGAAGCGGATATCCCAGAGGGTTGCGTGGTGACAAGATCAGTCGGAATGGCCAGATTTTGGCGATCGCCGAACTGGCGGCCAAAGCCTTCGATTCTGAAAAGGCCGAAATCCCTTGGAAGAAGCTGGATGTGATGCTCAAGTTGAATTCGAGGAAGTATGGGCAGGGCTTGATAGGATTCTTGAGTATTTTCAGGGATTCGTCAGAAGGAGTACAGGAAGGGATGTCCTTTGAGAGACTGACCAAGCAGGTGCAACTCATCTCGATACTGTTCAACGACTTCTATCAGAATGACGGTGTGACGTGTAATCCACAGGCGCAGGAATTCGCTCAGGCGCGGCTGGAGGAACTGCGGCTGGGATTGTTTGAAGCTGGGTTTGATCCACGTGACCCAGAGAGTTTGATCCAGATGTTCGAGGAGGATCCGGAATGCATGAAGGATTACGCCTTGCTTCTGGATGAAGTGACCTGGCAGTTCAAGTCGCTGATGCTGGAGATTGCACGTCAGTGGTCTGCCCAGACCGGTGGGGAAAATGCAGGCGGTCAGGTGATGTGCGCTTGGCTGAGTATGATGAATCAGACATTGGCTGAATATTCGGCTGAGACTATGAAAGGGTGATGCTTGTAGTCGAGCGTTTCAAGAAATGAACAAATCAAACAAAGCAGATATAAGCTACCCCGAGATACGGCAAGGCCAGTCCATCGAACTGCTGAAGGCGCTGCACATCCTCACGCGCGATGGCAAGATGAACCAGGATTCGCGCCGCAAACTGAAGCAGGTGTATCACTTGTACCAGTTCATCGAACCGCTGCTGCAGGAAGTGAAGAACGAGCGCGATGCCGTGACGTTGGTCGATCACGGTGCAGGAAAATCCTATCTGGGCTTCATTCTGTACGACTTGTTCTTCAAGTCCTTGCAGGATGCCTCGCATATCTACGGCATCGAGACGCGCGAGGAGCTGGTGACCCATTCGCGCGAACTGGCGCAGCATCTCGATTTCGGCGGCATGTCCTTCCTCAACCTGTCTGTGGCGGATTCCATCACCTCGGACAAGTTGCCCGCGCAAGTGGATGTGGTGACCGCGCTGCATGCCTGCAATACCGCGACCGATGACGCTATCAAGTTCGCACTGGCGAAGCAGGCCAAGCACATCGTGCTGGTGCCGTGCTGTCAGGCCGAAGTGGCCTCGGTGCTGCGCAAGAACAAAGGTGCGGCATTGAAGAACACACTGACCGAACTGTGGCGCCACCCCATCCACACGCGTGAATTCGGCAGCCACGCCACCAACGTGCTGCGCTGCCTGCAACTGGAAGCGCACGGTTATCAGGTGACGGTGACCGAGCTGGTGGGGTGGGAGCATTCGATGAAGAACGAGCTCATCATCGCCAGCTACAAAGACCTGCCGCGCCAAAAGGCGGCGCAAAGATTGACAGAGATGCTGGAGATGCTTGGCCTGCAAGAACTGAGCGGCAGATTCGCTATTTGAAACGATGACCCACTAAACACACGAAAATCACGAACGGAACCTCGGATGGTTGTATTTCGTGATTTTCGTGTATTTCGTGGACAAGTAGTTTTAGGAGAAATACATGCAAGCGACAGAACCCCAGAACGACCACTACCGGCGCATCGGCGGCGAAACCAAGATACGCGAGTTGGTGCAGCGTTTTTATCAATTGATGGATGAGCTGCCCGAGGTGCATCGCATCCGCAAGATGCATCACATCAGCCTCAAAGGATCAGAAGAGAAACTGTTCATGTTCCTTACCGGCTGGATGGGCGGGCCGCAACTGTATGTGGAGAAGTTCGGCCATCCGCGTCTGCGCCAGCGCCATCTGCCGTTCGCAGTCGGCGACACCGAGCGCGACCAGTGGATGATGTGCATGTCGCAGGCGCTGGACGATGTGGTGGAAGACGAAGCGCTGCGCAAGGAGCTGAAGGACGCCTTCCAGAAAGTCGCTGATTTCATGCGCAATCAGGCAGAATAAACACCATGCACAACGCGCCGCGCAACCCAGATAGACAAAGCGCCCAACACATCGGGCTGGCGTTCATGTTGCTTGCGTTGCTGGAGTTGATGTATCTGCATGCACTGTCTCCGCTGGAGAATCGCCTGTCGGATGCCTTCGTGCGCATGCAGGCAACAGCGTTGGCACCCGATCCCGATATCGTCATCGTCGATATCGACGATAACAGTCTGACGCAGATGGAGAACGATGCCGGGCGCTGGCCCTGGCCGCGCGCCATCCACGGTGAACTGGTACAGGGCATCGCTGCGCAGCAGCCGAAAGCTATCGTGTTCGACATCCTGTTCAGTGAGGGTGATGCATTCCGTCCCGACAGCGACGCCGCGTTCAATCAAGCACTGCAAGGCGTGGACAACGTTTACTTCCCCATGGTGCGTCGCGCTGCCGCGATGGATGCGCAAGGTGCATTCATCATCGACATCGCACCCTTGCTCGGCCTGCAACGCGGTGATGCAGCGGACGACAAGGCCAAGCTCGCCGTGCTGCCACCGCTGGCGTTAGACCCCGAACATTGGCGCGTCGGCACCATCAACTTTGAAGAAGATGCCGACGGTGTCGGCCGCCGTTACCAGCTTTATACCGATGCCTACGGCTGGCGCATCCCCTCGCTGCCCGCCCGCGTCGCACAAGATTTAGGCTATGAGGTACCGCAGCAGGCAGACTTGATCCTCGCTTGGCGTGGCAAAGCAGGTGCGTTCGAACATATCTCCTATGCAGACCTGTATGCCGATATGCAGCGCGAAAAGCGCCAGCGTCCGGCAGATGAATTGAAAGACAAGATCGTCATCATCGGCACTGCCGCCACCGGCATGCACGATGTGCGCGTCACGCCGTTGGCCAGTCTGTATCCCGGCGTGGAGATGCTGGCGACCGCTATCGACAACCTGAAGAACGGCCGCGCCATGCGCCGTGCAGACGAAGGCTTCCCGAGCGGCCTCGCGCTGTTGCTGATCGGTGTGTTGAGCATCGTGTTCATGCGTGGCATGAATGCGCTAAAAGTGGGGCAGGGCATGGTGCTAGTCACCGTGCTGATGTTGCTGGCGGAATACTTCGCGGTCGGTAACTTGATGTTGTTGCCGGTGTTGTCGCCACTACTGTTGGTCTGGCTGGCCTATGTCGCCTTTGCGTTACGCGCCTATCTGCGCGAACGCAAATCACGCGAACAAGCCGTGCAATTGTTCAGTCGCTTCGTCAACCCGCATGTGGTGCAGGAACTGGTCGCGCACGGTGGTCTGAGTCGTCAAGGCGAAAGCCGACAGATCACCATCTTGTTCTCCGACATCCGAGGCTTCACCACGCTGTCCGAGAAGCGTACGCCGGAGCAGGTGGTGGAACTGCTCAACCGCTATTTCAGCTTGCAGGTGGAAGTAGTGTTCCGTCACGGCGGTTCGCTCGACAAGTTCATCGGCGATTGCATCATGGCTTTCTGGGGCGCACCGCTGGACGATCCCGACCATGCCAAACACGCGGTAGAAGCCGCGCTGGAGATGGGTGAGGTGTTGCAGAAATTCAAGAAAGAATTGGGCGAAGAAGATGCGACCTTCGATGTCGGTATCGGCATCCACAGCGGCCCGGCCGTGGTCGGTTTGATCGGCAGCGAACAGCGCCGCGAATATACCGCCATCGGCGACACGGTGAACCTGGGCAGCCGCATCGAAGGACTGACCAAGGGCGTGTCGCGCATCCTCGTTTCGCGTGAGACCATGCAAGCCTGCGGTGATGCTTTTGAATTCCAGTCGTTCGGTTCGTTCAAGGTAAAAGGGCGCGAGCAGGAAGTAGAACTGTTCGCACCGTCCAGAAAAGGAGAGTCGGCATGAAGAGATTGATCGTAGCCTTTTTGGCACTCGGCTTCATCGCCAGTGCCGTAGCAGAAGAGGCCATCACGCTGCGCAGCACGGAGTTGAAAGATAAACCTTACAGCGATGCCAAGACCCTGCTGACCTTGCCGGAACGCAGCAAAGTCGAAGTGTTGATGCGCCGCGCCTCATGGACGCAAGTGAAGAGCGGCACGAGCACCGGATGGGTGAAGATGCTCAGCTTGCAACTGGTGCGCGGTACCACGCAGCGTCGCGCCGACAATGGTTTGCGTTCTTTATTCAACGTGGCGCAGACCGGGCGCGGCGGTAGCTCCGTCACCACCGGCGTGCGTGGCCTGTCCGAAGAAGACTTGAAGAACTCCAAACCGAATCCGCAGGAGCTGGAGGAGGCCAAACAGTACGCAGCCACCAAGGACGAAGCGAAACGCTTCGCCAAACAGGGAAAACTTAAGCCACAACAGGTGGGCTATCTGCCGGGAGGTGAGCGATGAGATCGATCATTCTGATGATGGCATTGAGCCTGGCGCTCCCAGCGCAGGCTTTCGACTTCGGTAACTTCGATCTGGAGAAAGCCGTGAAGACGGTGCAGAAGATCAAGAAGGCCAACGAAGACGTGAGCGAACCGCAGGAGATCGAGCTGGGCACTGGCATCGCCAGCAACCTGCTTGGCGCAGCACCGCTGCTCGATAATCCCGAAGTGCAACGCTACGTGAATCGCGTCGGTCGCTGGATCGCGCTGCAGACCGAGCGCCCTGATATCCCTTGGCAATTCGGTGTGCTGGACGACCCAGACATCAATGCCTTCGCCGCTCCTGGCGGGTATGTGTTCATCACCAAAGGTCTGCTCGCGCGCATGAACAACGAGGCCGAACTGGCCGGTGTGCTCGCGCATGAGATCTCGCATGTGCTGCGTAAACATCACCTGATGGCGTTGAAGAAAGGCGCACGTTCAGAATTGTTCAGTGACCTCGCCAATGACGCGATCAAGACCCACGGCGGCGATCCGCGCCTCACCAAGCTGGTCAGCGCCGGCACCGAGATCTATGCGCGCGGTCTGGATAAGCAGGACGAATTCGAATCCGACCGCATGGGGGTCGTCCTCGCCGCCCGCGCCGGATACGATCCCTACGGACTCCCCGCCGTGTTGCAGACCCTGCAATCCATCAACCCCGGCGACTCCAACCTCGCCCTGATGTTCAAGACCCATCCTTCATTCGACAAGCGGCTGGAACTGCTGGCGAATGAGATGACGCCCGCACTGGATAGTTTCGAGAGACAGCCCGCACTGGACAAACGGTTTGCGGCGGTTATGGGCAGTGGAAAGTAACAGCCCGTGCGATCCCGAATGAATTTCAGCAGAACGATATCGGCCGCATTATTGATGATGTTGCTGTCGCTCGGCGGTTGCACCAGCGGAGATTGGCGTACCGCCAGCCGGGCTTCGGCGGGGATCGCCCCCGATCCTGGTGTCACTGAGGAAGCGGTACTGATCGTGTTCGGTGCGGACACATGGGGCTGGCGCGGCTGGTTCTCCATCCATACCTGGATCGCCGCCAAGCGTAGCGGGGAGAAAATGTACACAGTCTATGATGTGGTCGGCTGGCGCGCCAGCAATGGACAGTCGGTGATGCAGATCGCGCAGGACGTCCCGGATCGCTATTGGTTCGGGGAAAAGCCGCGGGTCATCAAGCAGTATCGCGGGGCGGGCGTTGATAAACTGATCGCGGAAGTGGACAAAGCTGCACAAGACTATCCCTGGAAAAACACCTACACCATCTTTCCCGGCCCCAACAGCAACACCTTCATCGCCTGGATCGCCAAGCAGGTGCCAGAACTGGAACTGAGTCTGCCGCTCTCAGCGATCGGCAGTGGATACGTTGACTGAGCGCGCTGCGCGGAACATCGGGCGTTGGCTTGTTCAATAGTGACAAGCAGAATGCGGCCAGAAGCGGCCACTTGGATATAAAGGCCAAGCATAGATACTTTGGCATAGAGCCCTGTTGTGTTGACGGAATAGAGTGAGAGCGTCTATCAATCAATCATCATTTCGAGGTGTCTATATAATTTTGAGAGGCTGTATGCGCAAACTTATCTCCTTCATTCTGCTTTCACTAATTTCTTTCGCAGTCTTAGCCAAAGAGCCATGCGCCCCTGACTTTGCTACCTTTTTATCAAGGTTCGAAAGTGACAATGAGTTTCAAAAGCGGAACACATATTTCCCTCTTTCGGCCACTTATGTTGATGGCGCTTCCTACCCAGAGCCATCAACAGTTGAATACAAAATCAATAGCGAGAATGATCCAAAATATTCACGCTTAATTTACCCTAGCGAGCAAATGCAGGTTTCAACACCGTTCAAGATGAAGGTAACTTCGAAGCAAGGCATTCATTTGGTGCGATTCACCAAACCAGATACTGACTATTCATTTGCTTTTAGTTTTGAGAAAACATCCTCATGTTGGCAACTTGTTAAATTTGATGACTACTCTCTTTAAGATGTGCTGATGGATGCTCGAAATTGCTTGGGCGTGCTGCATTCATTTCTACTAAGGGCACCTTTGGGTTAGCAAGCGCCATCCAAGAATGAGTCTCGCCATAAACGAATCAAGGAAAGCATCCCATCCTCATGAATGTTGTCATCGAAGGAATTCAGGCCGTTCTCGGCGATATCCTTAATGCCAATCCGGCTGGACTCACTGAACATGAACTTCTAAAAATACTGGCTGAACACGAAGTTAGTCTGTTCGGCGAAGACTATTTCAATAGTCCTCTTGGTCTGTTTCAGCGACATTTCCTACTGTTCCATTGCTTGTATTTGCTGCGCGACAAGTTGCGTGCGGAGCAGCGAAGCGATATGGAAATACATTGCCTTGGCATACGGCAGATACCTTATCGCAGCACAGCATCAGATCATCCAACGCTGCATGACCCGCTCGCCGCTTACTATCTCGAGCTGGACAACTTCACCAATACCGATGAGCAGGAGGTGTTGCGTCTGCTCAACGACTTTTGGCAAAGATTCTCTGGAGATGAGCAACGTGACAAGGCCTTAGCCGTGATGGGACTCGCGCATCCCACTAGTTATCCCGAGATCAAACAGCAATACCGGCGCCTTGCCATGCAGTGCCATCCTGATCGCGGGGGGGAGATAGATCAGTTCCAGAAGCTTGAATGGGCGATGGGAATATTGCGGGTTTTGTATCGGGAAAACTAATGTGTGATCGTTGGGTCGTCGGCCTGATGACGCCCGCATTGCGCGGGCGTGAATTACAGTTTCTAGTGTTTTGCTTTTGCCAGCGCTTCGTCCACTAGTTCGGTCAGCTGTGCGAAGCCGAAACTCGGCAGGGGCTTGCCGTTCACAAAATATTCAGGGGTCATGGTCACGTTCAATGTGCGCGCATCCTCAAGGTCCTGCGCGATCAGTTTGTCTATCTCCGGGGCGGTGATGTCGAAAGCCATCTGCTCCATGTTCAACCCCAATCCATCCAGATGTTTCCATACCTTGCCGACTTGCGCGGTGTGGTTGGCTGCCCAGTCGCGCTGGGATGAGAACAGGGCTTCCAGTGCGGGCCAGAACTTGCCTTGCTTGCGTGCCGCCTCTAGGACGGCGACCACTTTGTCCGAGCCGGTGTGGAACGGCGCATAGCGCAGAACCAGACGGATCTGGTCGGGATGGGCTGCCATGAGTTGTTTGACTCTGGGGTAGAAAGCGCTGCAGGTCTCACAAGCCGGGTCGAAGAATTCGACGATGACCACCGGTGCATGGGGATTTCCTTCTGTTGGGGAATGCATGCGGATCAGCGCGGCGCGATTGGCTTCGGCGAGTTCATTGGCAGCCTTTTCCTTTTGACTTGAATAGAACAAGGCAGCGGCGACAAAGGCAATCAGCAGAACGACGGCAGAGGTGATGAATAGGATTTTCTGTTTCATTTGGAACCTTTGAAATGAGTAAGCAGAAGCAGGCCGACGATGGTCGCGAAGGCAAGCACAGATAATAAGGGGATGGTCACGAAACCCAACCACACTACAACCACGTCGGAACACGGCACGTCTTGCTGGCAGGGCCTGATGTTTTCCGGTATCCAACCGGCGATGAGCGCCAGATGGAACAGTGCCAACCCCAAACCTGCCAGTGCCAGTGGTAGTGCATAGCGCACGACACGCGGATCGAAAGGGAATAATCCGGCAGCCAGTACCAAGACCAGAGGGAACATGGCGATGCGTTGATACCAGCAGAGTAAGCACGGCGTGTAGCCCATCACTTCACCGAGGAACAGTGCGCCCAATGTTGATACCGTGGCGATCAGCCAGGCGATGAACACCAGTGTCCACCCGCTCGGGGTTTGCTTTGGGATGTCAGAGTGTGATGAGGTGTTCATGGCTTGCCAATAGATTCAGATTCGTGGGACAGGTGTAGCCAAAGCCTTTCAGAATCTGGGCGTCGGTGGTGCAAGGTCGCCGCTATGCAGCTTGAACTCGCCGCGCTTGCGGTCGGCGAAGAAGTTCTCCAGTGCATATTTCACCGGGCGGAAGGCGAGTTGCTCCCAAGGGATTTCTTCTTCTTTGAATAGCTTCACATCCAGACTTTCCACGCCGGGAGAAAAGTCGAGGTCGAGCAGGGTGGCGCGGAACAGCATCTGCACCTGGTTGATGTAGGGCAGGTTGTATAGGCCGAGCAGTTCGTGGATGTCTACGCGTGCGTTGGCTTCTTCCAGCGTCTCGCGTGCGGCACCTTGGGTGACGGTCTCGCCGTTCTCCATGAATCCCGCGGGCAGTGTCCACAGGCCGTGACGCGGTTCGATGGCGCGCAGACAGAGCAGGATGCGGCCATCTTCCCATTCGGGAATGGCGCCGACGATGATCTTGGGATTCTGATAGTGGATGATGTCGCAGGATGTGCAGACGTAACGCTCGCGATTATCGTCCTGCGGGGTGCGCAGTTCGACGGCGGCACCGCAGTCTGCGCAGTATCTCAACTTATAACTCCCAGAACTTCCACCACGGCGTCTCGCGTTCCTTGAAGAAGGTCTGCGAGGGCTTGATACCGTCTTTGGCGATGTTGCTGTCGAGTACGCGTTGTGTATCGCGGCTAAGGTCGTTCAAGCCGAGGCGGGCGTAACCTTGCACCATGATCTGCAGGGCATCGCGTGTTTGCGGGGTGAGCGGGTAATCGGCGATCACACCTTGGGCGCGGTTGACGGCGGCAACATAGGCACCGCGACGCAGATAGTAGCTGGCGATGGCGATCTCATGCTTGGCCAGTGTGATCAACAGGTATTGCATGCGCTGGCGTGCGTCTTCCGCATAACGGCTTTGCGGGTAGCGGGTGACCAGTGCTTTGAACGCATCGAACGATGCGCGCAGCGCGACCGGATCGCGCTCGGCGGGGTCTTGCTGGAACAGGGTGCTGAAGTAGCTGTTCAGATTCTCGTCGAAGTTAATGAGGCCCGACAGGTAAAGCACATAGTCCAGCGCATCACTCTTGGGGAACTGTTTGACGAAGCGCTCCAGCGTGGAGAGCGCCGGTGCGGGCTCACCTTTCTTGTACCAGGCGTAGGCGATGTCCAGTTGTGCCTGTTGTGCATAGCGGCCATAGGGGAAACGCGATTGCATGCGCTCCAGAAGCTTGACGGCGCTTTCGTAGCTTTCGTCCTGCATCTCGGCTTTGGCCAGGGCGTACAGTTCGTCAGCGGTGGCTTTGGGGTTATTGTCGTAGTCAGCTTCGGGAAGCGAACTGCAAGCAGCTAACGTGAGCAGGAGGAAAACGGCTAAACTATGACGCATGACAGAACCCGAAGAAGAATTGCCTGATTATAGCAAAGACGACGACAGCGCCGACCCGCTTGAGTTCAAAGTACCGACTGAGCTCGGCGGACTGCGTCTGGACCAGATTCTGGTCAAATTGCTCCCTGAATACTCACGTAGCCGCCTGCAAGACTGGATAGGGCAGGGGCTGGTGTCAGTCAACGGCAAGACTGCCACCGTCAAACAGAAGGTGTGGGGCAACGAGAAGCTGACCGTTCTGCCCCAAGCACATCCTTCCGAGATGGTGGCCGAGCCGGAAGACATTCCGCTGAACATCATCTACGAGGATGACGCGATCCTCATCATCGACAAACCGGTGGGGCTGGTGGTGCATCCCGGCAGCGGCAACTGGCAGGGGACGCTGCTCAACGGTCTGTTGTTCCATGCGCCGGAGCTGAAGGATGTGCCGCGTGCGGGCATCGTGCACCGTCTGGACAAAGACACCAGCGGGCTGATGGTGGTGGCCAAGACCTTGGTGGCGCAGACTGCACTGGTGCGGCAGATGCAGGCACGCAGCGTGAAGCGTGAGTATCTGGCGCTGGTGTGGGGCGAGGTGGATCGTGATTACACGGTCAACGTGCCGATCGGTCGCCATCCCACGCAGCGCGTGAAGATGGCGGTGACCGAGAGCGGCAAGGAAGCGATCACTCATGTCCACATCGAAGAACGTTTCCCGAGTTGCACGCTGGTGCGCTGCAAGCTGGAGACCGGACGCACCCACCAGATCCGCGTGCACATGTCCTATCTGGATCATCCATTGGTGGGCGATACCCTTTACATCAAGGGCGTGCAGAAATGTGTACCGGCGATGCAGGAGATACTGATCAAGTTCCCGCGTCAGGCGCTTCATGCCTGGAAGCTGGCGCTGGATCATCCGGTCACCGGCAAGCGCATGGAGTTCGATACGCCCTTGCCGGACGACATGGACGAGTTGCTGGAACGCATCGAAGAGGCGCGTGGTGAAGTCGTTTGATCCCTATATAACACCTGACTGGCCGGCCCCGGCCAATGTCAGGGCGCTGCAGACCACCCGCACCGGTGGTGTGAGTGGGGCACCCTACGATTCGATGAACCTTGGCCTGCATGTGGGTGATGACCCGCTGCGGGTGAACCACAACCGCCAGTCGCTTTCCGCATTGTTGCCCACCGAGCCGGTCTGGCTGGAGCAGATACACGGCACCGAGGTGGCGAATGCCGATGCGGCAGCCTGCCGTGTGGTCGCTGATGCCAGCATCGCGCGTCATCGCGGTTCGGTGTGTGTGGTGATGACGGCGGACTGCCTGCCGGTGTTGCTATGTGACGAAGACGGCACGGTGGTCGGCGCAGCGCATGCGGGCTGGCGCGGTCTGTGTGATGGCGTGATCGAAGCGACTGTCAAAGAGATGGGCGTTGCGCCACACAAGCTGATGGCCTGGCTGGGTCCGGCCATCGGGCAGGCGGCATTCGAGGTGGGTGAAGAAGTGCGCGAAGCCTTCATTTCACAGCATGCACAAGCGAAAGAAGCTTTCATTGCGCGCGGTCAGCAAGGCAAGTATCACGCCGACATCTATCTGCTGGCACGCCAGCGGCTCCACGCACTGGGCGTTGACCGCGTCTATGGCGGCGACTATTGCACCTACCACCAAGAGGTAGCGTTCTTCTCCTACCGTCGTGATGGTGTGACAGGTCGCATGGGTACCTTCATCTGGCTTGCCTGAACCAGAATCACTGCTTCCCTTCCCGCACTTCCAGCAAGAACTCTTCCGCATCGTTCACTGTAGAGAGCAGTTCCAGATCCTGAGTGGAGTTGGGGTCGATGAACACGCGTGACCAGCCGCCTGCTTTTTCCACCACACGCCCGCCATCGCCACGGAACGCCGCGCGCACTTCGATCAACACGCGCTGGTCGGTGAGGTTCTTCAGCTCGCCCCACACGCGCAATGTGCCGGTGGGCGTGCGTCCAGATTGCACGTTGTTCACTTCGACCACGTCTTCCAGATGGTCCTCGTCGATCATGATGATGGTGGCGTCCGGCAAGGATTGGCAGGCAGCCATGAAACTCAATAGCAAGATAGAAAGTATCTTTTTCAGCATGGTGTTCTCCTAAGTAATCAGTGTTGCAGGTTCAGTCCGGGACGGTGAGGAATATTCTGCGCTTGAAAGTCGTCCGCGATTCAACATTGTCAGTAACTATGCTTGGTGCGGCGAGCGGTGCGAGCGATGTATTGAAATTCTTGGCATCAAGTGTCGCCTGTTCGGTGATCGCACTGCAAGCACCCTGGCATTTCTCATGGGTCACAGCTTCATGTTGTAGTGAACTATCCGCCCAACTGGAGGGGTAACTAGCCGGATATTGTCTGCCCCACACCAGCAAGCAGGCACCGGAACGGAAGGTCTTCATCTCCACCGCACGTTGCAGTTCGCCCCGCGCATCGTGTAATCCCAAGGACCAAGGGCTAAGCTCTGTATTCACGTCCATTTGGGTAGTCGCCACATAGATGCGGTCGGGCAGGCTGGACCAGTTGCGCGTATCAGCTTCGGGATGGGTTGAGGCGGCGACGATGTCGCTGCCGATGCTGACCAACATGCCGAGCAGTGCCAGTCCGGCATACTGCCCCGCGTCGTCGCTGTCCTTGCGTCTTGCTGCATTGCGTGCCAGATCGGATGAGATATGCGCGAACACGGCGGCACCGGTGGCGATGCCCTCGGCGGTATTACGGAACGACGCTTTGCCCGCCAGTATCTTGTCCACAGCGCGCCCGCCGCGCGTCGAAGCTTGCCAGTACACATCCTCGATCTGCTGTCCCACCAATAGTTGCTCGCCCTGCGTGAAGGTGACGCCGCGTATCCTGCCGTCGTCGCGCCGTGCATAGCGCAATTCTTCCTGCTGGCGACCACTTGCGATCTTGCCCGGAGCGCGTCCGACTTCACCGATCAATAGAACATTGTCTGTGTTGGCAGGTGTCTTGATACCCGGCTTGGCTTTTTTCACGGCTTTGAATTCGTCCTTCGCCTGCGCCGTGCGCCCAGAGCAGTTGTACAGCCAGCCACGGATGAACGGCATGACGACCATGTCGCTCTGGAAAGTTTCGGAAGCGGACATGGTGTCCTGTATCTCGGCGAAGCGCAGGTCGGCGCGCGCGTTGTCCAGATCGGGATCGGAGAAATCGGCGAGGGCAAGGTAGTAGCCGACCATGGCGCGTTCGTAGGGGTCGCCTTTGAAGTCCTTGTTGGCTTCCGGTACGAAATTGCTGCGTGCGCGGTTGGCCGCCGGGTCATTCGCGTAGATGGTCTCGATCAGCGCTTGCGCGTCGGACAGTAGACGTTGTGCCGTTTCCGGTTGTGACAATTCCAGTGCGGCGAGCCCGGCCATGGCTTCGTTCAGCACACGGTCGCGGCGGCCTTGTTCCTGATCGCGCAACACGAAGGGACGCAAGGCAGGCGGCACTTCCGCTTTGGGTTCCAGCAGTTGTTCGATGCGCCCCGGTTCGACAGGGTTGGTATCAAGGCCCGTTGAGGCGCAGCCGGATAGTGTCAGCCAGACTGCGCAAGCAAGGGCGCGGGGAACGAAGCGGGGTGTCGCTGAATGATCAGCGATAGATCGCATCGTCCTGGCCACCCTTCTTGAACTCGTACAGGTTGGACCAGACGCTGAGTGAAGTCTCCAGATCGATCAGTTCGAAAGTGATCTGCGTGTAGCGTTCCACCATACCGCTCTGCGCGCTGCGTGCATCCAGCGAGTTGATGCGGCCAACCAGGCGATAGTCAGCGCCGGCGGTCGCTTTGGCTTGCTTGAGCGTGCCCGCATCGGTCACCCCTTGGCGCTTCATGTCGCGTTCCTGCGCGACCATGTCGGCGGATTCGCGCGACACGAATTGCAGTTTGCCTTGGGCTGCACGTTGCAGATTGATGCGCAGCCTATCCACCAGCAGGTTCTTGTTGATGCGCTGGCTGCTCTCGTTCTCGAAATAAGCTGAATCAAGGATCACACGTGCCGCTTGGCTGCGCTTCACGACTTCCGGCGTGGCAAGGATGTCCTTCACCATCACGTCGGTGACAGCGGTTACATCCTGACTCTCCACACCCACACCGGCCACGACACCGGTGGAATTCACATCCTGATAGGTGACCGGTTTGCCGGCGTCGGGCGTGGCGCAGGCCGACAGCAACAGGGCAGCAGCGGAAAGGGTCAGCAGGGTATTCGTGTTCATTGTGATCTCCGAAAAATAAGGCGGGTATGTGACCGTGCGTAGCGACGAATGGTTCAATGCGCCGCCATTGTGTGTGTCTCCACACTGTAAATCAAGCGCTTGGGTGGACAAGCACCAGCATATGCTTTATATCCCTGCGCTGTTTCCAATCTATGCACAGACCATGAATACGATCACTAAAACACAGCGTAAGGTGGTGCTCGCCGCCTGTTTCGGTACCTTCCTTGAATGGTATGACTTCCTCACCTTCGCCACGCTGGCTACTTATTTCAGTGTGCTGTTTTTCCCACCGGAAGACGCGACCGCCGCTTTGCTGGCGAGTCTGGCCGCATTCGGTGTGGGCATGATCGTGCGGCCATTGGGCTCTGCGCTGTTCGGCACACTGGCGGATCGTTACGGACGTCGTCCGATCTTCCTAGTCACCATCAGCTTGATGGGCGCATCCACCTTTCTGGTCGGTATGTTGCCCACCTATGCGCAGGTCGGCATGTTGGCGCCAGCCTTGTTGTTACTGTTGCGCTTGCTGCAAGGTTTCGCGGTGGGTGGTGAGATCGGCGGTGTGGCGGTATATCTGACTGAACATGCGCCGGACGGGCGACGCGGTTTCTATACCAGCGTGCTGCAACTGATGGGGCCGCTGGGTATTCTCGTCTCCACTTTCCAGATCGTGTTGCTGCATATGTTTCTCGACGATGCCTCGTTCAGCAGTTGGGGCTGGCGCGTGCCTTTCCTGTTTTCGGTGGTGTTACTGTTCATCTCAATCAAGACCCGCATGAGTCTGGAAGAGTCACCAGTGTTCAAAGAATTGCAGGAGCAGGGCCGTGTTTCCCAAGCACCGTTGCGCGAATGCTTCCGTGACCGTCAGACCTTGAAGGGTATGGCTTTGCTGTTCTTCTGCATCTCGGCAGGTGGTTCATTGTTGTTCTTCACCTCGCAGGTGTATGCCAATGTGTTCCTCAAGAGCGTGGTGCGGCTGGATGCGCAACTCGCCAGCACGCTGGTGATGCTCTCCACGCTGTTGCTGTTCCCGCTCACCATCTGGTGCGGTTGGCTATCCGACCGTATCGGTCGCCGTCCCGTGTTGCTGGCGGGCTTGCTGCTGGGAGCGATCACCATCATCCCCGTGTTCAACGGCTTGCAGCATTTCGGCAATCCGGCGCTGGAGCGTTTCAACAGTGAAGTGAAGGTGAGCTTGTCCGGTACCGACTGCGATTACAGCCCCTTCCATAAGGCGTTGAGCGAATGTGCGCGCAATCAGGAGTTCTTCATCAAGAACGGCATCGTGCATAGCACCGAGGCGGGTGAGGGCGTAGTGGTGCGCATCGGCAATGATGTGCAAGTCAACGGTTTTGATCCTGCTGCTTTGACCGCGGGACTGAAGTCGAAAGGCTGGACAGAGCAAGCGGACAGCGAGCAGGCCAGCCCGGTCATGCTGTTCCTGCTGCTGGTGATACCAGTGGTCGCAGTCGGTCTCATCACAGGGCCGCAGACAGCTGTGCTGCCCGAACTGTTCAAAGCACGCAACCGCTATACCGCAGCGGCATTGCCGCATAATCTGAGCGCGGGCTGGATCGGCGGCCTGTCGCCGTTCATGGTGACCTTGCTATCAGTGAACGCGGGCGATGTGATGGCGGGGCTGTGGTATCCGGTCGGCATGCTCATCATGGCCTCCGTCATCGGCCTGCTGTTCCTGCCCGAGACCAAGGATGTGGTACTGGGGGAATAGTGCCCGGTCGGGTACAATGCGCGCCCCGTATCCCCTTGGTTTGATATGTCTGTTCTGTCCTGGATCATCGTTGCCAGCCTGTTTGGCGGTGTGCTGAGCATAGCGTTTGCTGCATTGTTCGCACTGAATGCGCGCATGCACTGGATCGGCATGCTGGTCAGTTATGCCATCGGTGCTTTGCTGGGGGCTGTGTTTCTGGATGTATTGCCGGAAGCGATCGAGCTGGCGGACAACGCATCGGCGGTGAGCGGCACGGTGCTGGCCGGCATCCTGCTGTTCTTCACGCTGGAAAAGGTGTTGATCTGGCGTCACTGTCATCACGACCATTGCGAAGCGCATGAACCGCACGAACATAGTGCCCATGATCACGGGCGCAGCGGCACCATGGTCATCGTGGGCGACACCTTCCACAACTTCGTCGACGGCATCATCATCGCGGCCGCCTTCATGGTCGACATCAATCTGGGTATCGTCACCGCACTGGCCATCATCGCGCACGAGATCCCGCAGGAAGTCGGTGACTTCGTCATCCTGCTGCATTCCGGTTACAGCAAGCTGCGCGCGTTCCAGCTCAACCTGATCTCCAGCTTGGCTACGCTGATTGGGGGCGTATTGGCCTATTACGCGTTGCAAGGTCTGCAATCCTGGACGCCTTACATCCTCGCCTTGTCGGCAGCCAGCATGATCTATGTCGCGGTGGCGGACCTCATCCCAGGTCTGCACAAACGCACCCAGATGCGCGATACCGTGCAGCAGGTGGTGTTGATCGGGCTAGGCGTGGCGACTGTCGGCTTGGTCGGATTCGCGACCGGGGTTTGACATGCAGGCCGATCTGACCCGTTTTGCCTGGCTGTCCATCGCCGCCGCAGTCGCCACCATCCTGCTCAAGGGCTTGGCATGGTGGCTGACCGGCTCGGTCGGTCTGCTGTCGGATGCGCTGGAATCCTTCGTCAATCTGGCCGGTGCGTTGATGGCCTTGTTCATGTTGACGCTGGCCGCTGCCCCAGCCGATGAGAAACATGCCTACGGCCACGGCAAGGCGGAATATTTCTCCAGCGCATTTGAAGGTTTCCTCATTCTGTTGGCGGCATTCAGCATCGCCTATGCGGCCATCGACCGTTTCCTGCATCCGCAGGCGCTGGCCGAGGTCGGTGTCGGTTTGGCTGTGTCGGTGGTCGCCTCACTGATCAATCTGTTCGCTGCGCGCGAACTGCTCAAAGCCGGACGCGCCTACAACTCCATCACACTGGAAGCGGACGCCAAACACCTGATGACCGATGTATGGACCTCTGTCGGCGTCATCATCGGTGTGGCGCTGGTCTGGCTGTCCGGCTGGTTGTGGCTGGATCCAGTGATCGCGCTGCTGGTGGCGGCGAACATCGTGTGGACGGGCTGGCAATTGCTGCACCGTTCGGCTGAGGGCCTGATGGATGCCGCCATCCCGCAGGAACACATCAACGCCATCGAAGCCGTGCTTGTGAAATATCGCGAGCAGGGGCTGGACTTCCATGCGCTGCGCACGCGCGAAGCCGGGCGGCAGGCCTTCATCTCCATGCACGTGCTGGTGCCGGGAAAATGGACGGTGCAGCGCGGCCATGATCTGGTCGAAGTGATCGAAGCCGAGATCCGTGCCGCGGTACCGTTCTGTCACATCACAACGCATCTGGAACCCATCGAAGATCCACTCTCGCAGAGCGATGCGACGCTGGAGCGGACAGAAGAATCTACAGGAAATTCCCATGAGTAAAACTCACCCCAAGATCGGTTTCGTCTCACTCGGTTGCCCCAAAGCGGCTTCCGACTCTGAGCTCATTCTCACGCGCATGCAGGCCGAAGGCTATGAACTAACGCCGAGCTATCAAGAAGCCGACCTGGTGGTGGTCAACACCTGCGGCTTTATCGACAGCGCGGTGGCGGAGTCGTTGGAAGCCATCGGCGAAGCCTTGCAGGAGAACGGCAAGGTCATCGTTACCGGTTGTCTGGGTGCAAAGGGCGACATCGTGCAGAAGACGCATCCCAAGGTGCTCGCCGTCACCGGCCCGCACGAAACGGATGCAGTGATGAACGCGGTGCACCAGTATCTGCCGCGCTTGCACGATCCTTATACCGATCTGGTGCCGCCGCAGGGCGTGCGCCTGACGCCGCAGCATTTCGCCTATCTGAAGATATCCGAAGGCTGTAACCATAGCTGCACCTTCTGCATCATCCCCAGCCTGCGAGGCGATCTGGTCAGCCGTCCTGTGCATGAGGTGATGGCCGAGGCGGAGAAGCTGGTCGAGTCCGGCGTGAAGGAATTGTTGGTCATCTCGCAGGACACCTCGGCTTACGGTGTGGATGTGAAGTATCGCACCGGCTTCTGGCAAGGCAAACCGCTCAAGACACGCATGACCGACCTAGCGGGAGCACTGGGTGACCTCGGCGTGTGGACGCGCTTGCATTACGTCTATCCGTATCCCAGCGTGGATGATGTCATCCCATTGATGGCGGAAGGCAAGATCTTGCCCTATCTGGACATTCCGTTCCAGCATGCCAACGAACGCATCCTCAAGCTGATGAAGCGCCCGGCCAGCAGCGAGAACGTGCTGACGCGCATCAAGAAATGGCGCGAGATCTGTCCCGACATCACCCTGCGCAGTACCTTCATCGTCGGCTTCCCCGGTGAGACGGAACAAGAGTTCGAAGAGTTGCTCGACTTCATCGAAGAAGCGCAGTTGGACCGTGTCGGCGCATTCAAGTATTCACCGGTTGAAGGCGCGGCCGCGAATGCCTTGCCCGATCATATCGACCCCGAAGAACAGGAAGAACGTCTGGCACGTTTGATGTATCTGCAGGAAGAGATCAGCGCCGAGAAGCTGGCCAAGAAAGTCGGCCAGACCATGACCGTGCTGGTGGACGATGTGGATGAACAAGGCTCCATCGCACGTAGCAGTGCCGATGCGCCGGATGTCGACGGCTTGGTCTACATCGACGGCGAAGACTTGGAAGTGGGCGAGTTCGTTACAGTAAAGATCACAGGATCCGACGAGCACGACTTGCATGCTGAAGTCGTCAGGGAATGAATGCGGGTAATTCCTGCCTGACCTGTGGCGCATGCTGCGCGCACTTCCGCATCGTGCTGCATCGTGAAGAGCTCCTTCATGTGCCACTCAAACTCACCAATCAACTCAATGAACAGTCCTTCTGTATGAAGGGTACGGATGTCTATCCGCCGCGCTGTATCGCGCTGGAGGGGGAGGTGGGGCAGGGGGTGCGCTGTATCATCTATGCGGATCGGCCGCAGGTGTGCCGCGAGTTCAATGAATATGAGTTGGACGGGTCACCTAATCCGAGTTGCTTCAAACTGCGCGGTATGGTGCCGCCGCCACACTAAACGCCCAGCGAGAGCCGCTGCGCGGTGATGAAGTCGCGTGTGTTGACGTGCCGCACGAACCAGTCGCTGAACGGCCCTTCGAGATATTCCAGCAAAGCCTTGCGATCATGCGTTTCATGCCATTGTGCGATGCGGGCTGACAGGCGTTCCAAAGCTTGATCGTGGTCTTTCTTGTGCGCATCCAGCGGGCCGAATGCTGCGGCTTGCATGGCTTGATCTTCTTTAGAGAATTGCTGCTGCAAGCTGGATTGCATGGTGGTCAGCGCTTCGTTCAGCGAATCTTCAGTTGTATCGCTGTCCAGCAGTTCCAGTATGGCTGCATGGGCTTGCACAAATCGGCTTTGGTCGAATACGTCTTCACTCATCATTAACTCCGTGCTTGGATATAGGCTGCTGTGACGAAATCCATGCTGCTGACGTGATTGACGAACCAATCGCGCACGGCGTGTTCCAGCCAGCTGCTGATGTCTTTGGCATTGCGCGTAACTTTCCACGTTTCGATGCGGGAGACCATGTCGGCCAGCACTTTGTCGTGCTCCCCCTTGTGCATGGGGTAAGGCGGGAACTGGACCGACAGCATCAGTTCTTCCTCCTCGGTGAAATGGCGGCGGGTGTGTTCCAGCAGCTGGTCCAGCATGGCGTCTACCTGCGTGTGATCCGCGCCCATATGCAGCAGGTCGAGCAGATGCTTGCGCAGGGCGACGAACTCGGCGTGGTCATTGTTCATGAAGTCGATCGCAACGCGGGGGTAGTTCAGCATGTTTTCCCTTTTTGGCGGGGGTGATTACGGGGTGTAAGGCTGTATAATCCGCGCCCTATGCAGATTCTACGCGGCCTCCATTCTACGGATTTTCGACCTTCGGCGGTCACCATCGGCAATTTTGACGGGGTGCATCTGGGGCATCAGGCGATGCTGAAGGAATTGCGCGAGGCGGCGCAGGCACGCGGATTGCAGACGGCGGTGGTGACTTTTGAGCCGCATCCGCGCGAATTCTTCACCCCGCAGCAGGCGCCGGCGCGGCTCACCAGCCTGCGCGAAAAGCTGGAGCTGTTCCGCGAGATGGGCATGGACCGCGTGTATGTGTGTCCTTTCGATAAGGTGTTCGCGCAGAAATCGGCGGACGATTTCATTTTGACTTTGGTGGAATCGCTGCGTGCCCAGCATGTATTGATCGGGGATGATTTTCGCTTCGGCAGCGGGCGCGGTGGTGACTTCGCCCTGATGCAGCAGGCCGGCAAGCAGCATGGCTTCGAGGTGAAGGCGATGCATAGTGTGATGCATGAGCAGGTGCGCGTATCCAGCACGGTGATCCGCAATGCGCTGGCAGAAGGCAAGCTGGACATCGCCCGCGACTACCTCTGTCGCCCGTACAGCATCAGCGGACGCGTGGTGCATGGCGATGCGATGGGTCGCAAACTGGGTTATCCCACGGCGAACATCCAGATGAAGCACAACCTGCCGCCGCTCAAAGGCGTGTTTGTGGTGAATGTGCATTCGGACGGACTCGGCGTGTTGCAGGGCGTGGCCAGTCTGGGCCTGCGGCCGACGCTGAAGCATGATGCGAAATATGTGCTGGAAGTGCACCTGTTCGAGTTCGAACAGCAGATATACGGCCGGCATCTGCGGGTGGAATTCCTGCACAAGTTGCGCGATGAGATGAAGTTCGACGGTTTGGAAGCGCTGACGCGACAGATCAGGTCAGATGTGAATAATGCAAAGCAATGGTTTATCGATCATGAGTGAAGACAAGAAGAAGTACCCCCTGAACCTGCCCGACACGGCGTTCCCCATGCGTGGCGACCTCGCCAAGCGCGAGCCGAAGATGCTGGCGCAATGGCAAGCACAGCAGCGCTACCAGCGCATCCGCGCCGCGGCCAAGGGACGTCCGCAGTTCATCCTGCACGATGGCCCGCCGTATGCGAACGGCGACATCCACATCGGCCACGCAGTGAACAAGGTGTTGAAGGACATCATCATCAAGAGCAAGACGCTGAGTGGCTTCGATGCGCCTTATGTGCCGGGCTGGGACTGTCACGGTCTGCCCATCGAATTGCAGGTGGAGAAGCAACACGGCAAGGCCATCCCGCCGTCGCAGTTCCGCGAGCTGTGCCGCGAATATGCGAAAGAACAGGTCGAGCGCCAGAAGAAGGACTTCATCCGCTTGGGCGTGTTGGGTGACTGGGACAAGCCTTACCTGACCATGGACTTCCAGACCGAAGCGGACATCATCCGCGCACTGGGTCAGATCCAACAGAACGGTTATCTGTATCAGGGGCGCAAGCCGGTGAACTGGTGTCTGGATTGCGGTTCGGCACTGGCCGAGGCGGAAGTGGAATACGAAGACAAAGTGTCGCCTGCGATCGATGTCGGCTTCGAGGTGAAAGACGTCGAAGCCTTAGGTCGCGCGCTCGGTGTGTCGCTGCCCGGCAGCGCAAAAGTATATGCGGTGATCTGGACCACCACACCGTGGACCTTGCCCGCCAACCAGGCGGTGAGCGTGCATCCCGAATACGAATATCGTTTGGCCAAGACCGACAAGGGCTATCTGCTGCTGGTGGGCGATCTGCTCGAATCTTGTGTGCAGCGCTATCAATTGGAAGCGGAAGTGGTCGGATCTGGCAAGGGCAGCGCGCTGGAGAACCTGCCGCTGCAGCATCCGTTCTACGACCGCATCGTGCCCATCATCTGTGGCGAACACGTCACGCTGGAAGCGGGTACCGGACTGGTGCACACCGCACCGGCGCACGGTGTGGACGACTATGTGGTCGGCCAGAAATATAGCTTGCCAGTGGAGAACCCAGTGGGCGACGACGGCAAGTTCATCTCGACTACTTTGCCGGTGGGCGAAACGCCGCTGGCCGGTGTGTTCGTGTGGAAGGGCAACGACATCGTGCTGGAAGCGTTGGCAGCCAGCGGTCATCTGTTGCATCAGGAAAAGATGAAGCACAGCTATCCACATTGCTGGCGTCACAAGACGCCCATCATCTTCCGCGCTACGCCGCAGTGGTTCATCGGCATGGAGCAGGGCGAAGGTGGCGCGACTTTGCGTCAGCTGGCGAACGATGCGGTGGCGGACACCAAGTTCTATCCTGCTTGGGGCCGTGCGCGCATCGAGGCGATGATCAAGAACCGACCCGACTGGTGCGTATCGCGTCAGCGTAACTGGGGTGTGCCGATGCCGTTCTTCGTGCACAAAGAGACATTGCAACTGCATCCGCGCACGCCGGAGTTGTTGGAAGAAGTGGCGAAGCGCGTGGAGCAAGTCGGCATCGAGGCATGGTTCTCGCTGAACAGCGCCGATCTGTTGGGTGACGATGCTGCGCATTACCGCAAGTTGAGCGACACGCTGGACGTGTGGTTCGATTCCGGCGCGACGCATTATTCCGTGTTGGCAAAACGCGAAGGCCTGCGCGCACCGGCCGATCTGTATCTGGAAGGCTCCGACCAGCATCGCGGCTGGTTCCAGTCGTCCTTGCTGACCGGCTGCGCCATCAATGGTCGCGCGCCATACGATGCCTTGCTCACGCATGGCTTCGTGGTGGACGGCAAGGGCCACAAGATGTCGAAGTCCAAGGGCAACGTCATCGCGCCGCAGAAGATCATCGACACCATGGGTGCGGACATGCTGCGTCTGTGGACGGCTTCGACCGACTACTCCGGCGAGCTGACCATCTCGGACGAGATCCTCAAGCGCGTGACCGACAGCTATCGTCGCATTCGCAATACTTTGCGTTTCCTGTTGGCCAATGTGAGTGATTTCGATGCGCAGCGCGATGCGTTGCCTGTCACCGAATGGCTGGAGATCGACCGCTATGCATTGTCGCTGATACAGAAACTGCAAGATGATGTGCGTGCCGATTACGACCGATACGAGTTTCACTTGGCTGTGCAGAAATTGCAGGGGTTCTGCTCGGAAGAGTTGGGTAGTTTCTATCTGAATATCCTCAAGGATCGCCTGTACACAGCAGGCGAGACCTCGAAGGCACGCCGCTCCGCGCAGAATGCGCTGTATCACATCACGCAGGCACTGGGCCGCTTGATTGCACCTATCCTCAGCTTCACGGGTGAGGAGGTGTGGGCGACGCTGAATGGAAGTGAAGAAGTGAGCGTGTTCGAACAGCTGTGGTATGAGTTGCCGGATTCCGGTCTGAGCGGCGAGCAGGTGAGTGCCTGGGCTGACATCCGTGCCGTGCGTGAACTGGTCAACAAGAAGCTGGAAGATCAGCGTACGGTGGGGGCCATCGGCTCTGACTTGCAGGCCGAGGTGGATGTGTACGCGCCGAAAGAGACTTTCGAGCTGCTGTCTCGTTTGGATGATGACTTGCGTTTCGTGCTCATCACCTCGCGAGCCAATGTGCATCTGCGTGAAGGTGAACTGGAGATCAACGTCACACCGAGCACACACGAGAAATGCGAACGTTGCTGGCATTATCGCGAAGACGTGGGCAGCGATGCCAACCATCCGACACTGTGCGGGCGCTGCGTGAGCAACCTGTTCGGCGACGGTGAGGCGCGTAAGCATGCTTAATCGCTGGCTGCTGCTGGCAGTCATCGTCATCGTGCTCGATCAGGCGAGCAAGCTCGCCATCACCAGCCACTTTGTTTATGGCGAATCGCTCGCCATCACTTCGTTCTTCAATCTGGTGCTGGCGTACAACACCGGCGCGGCGTTCAGCTTCCTGCATGATGCGGGCGGGATGCAGCGCTGGCTGTTCTCCCTCATCGCCGTCGTGGCGTCGGGGTGGATCGTGTGGCTGTTGCGCAAACATCAGGCTGAGAAGCTGTTCAGCTTTGCGCTGGCATTCATCCTCGGCGGTGCATTGGGAAACTTGATCGACCGCATCGCCTACGGCTATGTGGTCGACTTTTTGGATTTCCACGCGGCGGGCTATCATTTCGCTGCCTTCAACGTGGCCGATTCGGCGATCACTCTGGGAGCGGGACTGTTGATCCTGGATGGTTTTCGTTCCGCCCGGCATCTCAAAAAATAGCGCTATCTAACTGATCTGTAAGGACTCTGGCTGTCCGCCGCAAATAATGCATATGCATTCTGCGTGGTAGGCATGTATTTCGTTTTGTGTTCCAATCGTGCGATTGATTCACATGACCTGATCTGGAGTGGGGCTGGTGGAGATTCTCAAGCAAAATCTTGCGATCGAACCTGATCTGCAGAATTTCATCGAGTTCGTGCTGAAAAGCGTGAGCGATCTCGGGGGGAATGTGTTCGCCGCCACTATCGCTGTTCTGGGTCTGCTGGAGCAATTGCGTCATGCCGGTGCTGCGATGGGTAATCCGATGCCGGTCAGTCTGGCCCTGCGTGAGCGGCAGTTGGTCGTGCATTGGGGGCAGGGCGAACAGTCCAAGATCGTGGCACTGGCCCAAATGCCAGCTCCGGAGCGGATCGCCGAGTTGCGCTGCTTCATGGAGAACTCCGTCGCGCTGGTCGACCCCGAGATCCTTTTGCAGCGCAATATCGACATGAAGCGTCATTTCGACGAGGTGCGAGCGAATGCCGAAATGGAGCTTGAGCTGCTGCAGCAATCCCTCAAACGCCGACAGAACGAGCTTCAGGAAACCCTCTACCTTGCCGAGACGGATGCGCTGACAGGTCTATACAATCGGCGGGCCTTCGATGTGCGACTCAGGCAGATCTTTTTGCACACCATGCGTCAGAAAAATGCGCCCGTCTCGTTGCTGTTCCTCGATCTTGATCACTTCAAGCAGATCAATGACGAGTTCGGTCACCAGGTCGGTGATCAGCATCTGGTCAAAATGGCGGAAGTATTGCGCAAGGTGATCCGGGAGGATGTGGATTTTGCCTTCCGTTTCGGCGGTGATGAATTCGCCGTGGTGATCTATGCCGATTACCCGCAGGCGTGCGACAAGGCGAAGCAGGTGCTTAAAATGATGTCGCATAAGGTCAGTATCGGCGTTTCTACCATCAACAAGGACACGGCCGAAGAACTGCTGCTCGAGGATTTTGTCCGCAGTGCGGACAACTCGCTATACGAGGCAAAACGATCAGGACGCGGCCAGGCGCAGATCGATCAGTGTCCAAGCCAACGTTCAGGCGCATGTAACATGGACTGTCCGGGAATGGCGTGTTGAAAGCTCACAAGGTGTTCGACAGCGCGGTGGATTGCAAGCTGCTGCACAGCAGTTCCACCCAGGATGAAAGCTCGCTGGTGCTGCTGCGCTCCAAGCTGTTTGCCATCACCAACCGGCTCAACATACCGGATCACCAGCGCGAGAACATCATGCTGGTCGCGGCCGAGTTGGGAACCAACAATATCAAGCATGCCGGCGGACGCGGTCTGATCCAGCTTTGGCAGCAACCCGGCCCGGTGCTGGATATCCTTTCGCTGGATTACGGTCCCGGTATCAACGATATGGATCGGGCCGAGCAGGACGGTTATTCGACCTCGAACACTTTTGGCAAAGGCTTGGGGGCCATCCGCCGCCTGAGCGACGAATCCTATTTTTACACGCAGCACCGGTCTCACAGCCAGATACCCAAGTGGAGCGGCACGGTCTTTCTGGCCCGCTTCAATATCGGGCAAGGCAGGACAAGGATGCTGGGTAACGATATCGGTATTTATTCCCGCTCGCTCTCCGATACCCGGCATAACGGTGATCGCATCTATCTGCAGCAGAAGCAGGGCCGTTTGTGTTGGCTGCATCTGGATGGTTTGGGGCATGGTGCTGAGGCGCAGAATGCGACGGCCAATCTGGGGAAGCATGTCGAACATCACACCGACATCGGCGCGATATTGCATGAAGTGGACCGGCAATTGGTTTCGACGCGCGGCGCAGTGGCGGCGATCTGCGAGATCGATACCGTGCGGCACGGGTACCAGTTGCACGGGGTGGGCGATATGCATGCCAGGATCTACGAGCAGGACGAGATGCAGCACTTCGGTTTCGCTCCCGGGATACTGGGTAGGGAACACAGGGCGACCAGCCCGGTTCGCGGTAAACTCGGCAAGCGCGCGGTGGTGGTGACGGCGAGCGACGGCATCCGGCGCAACTGGGATACCGGGAATTTCGTCGGTTTGTTCAACCAGCATCCGCAATTGATCGCTTATACGCTGGGGAATATCATGGGGCGCATTTCCGATGACCAGTCGATCTGCGTTTCGGTCGTGGGAAAATAATCAATAACTACTCAGGGAGATGAAATGGTGGCCAGGAAAAGCGGCAGCGAAAAGTTGAAGGGGTTGTTCGGACTTAAGATCAGCGGCATCGCGCCTGAACTGGAAGCATCCGGCATAAAGTATTTCTGCGGTGACCAGCGCCTGATGGATCCCGAGGAAGTCGCCGATATCAGTCTTGAATTCGAAAGTCTGGTCGTTTCATTGCTGGGTTCCAAGGATCCGACCGATCTGCAGTCGCCGGAATTCCATGCGCTTGAGTTCTTCTTCGGCAGTTTGTCGCAGCAGGTGCTGATGCGCGGCGGCCATGTGGAAGATGTGGTGCGCTACACCCAGTCGTTGCAACTTGGATTGATCGATGCGCTGTCCAAAGCGAGCGGCATCGCGTTCAGCGAATCGCGCACGGTCCTGCTCTATTTCACCGGCATCTTCAACGAACTTATCATGGCCGTGTTCCGCGCCTACCTTGAAGAGCGCGAGAGTACCATGCAGGCCCAGCAGGCGGAGATACGCGAGACCGCGACCCCTATCACCGAGATATGGGACGGTGTGCTGACCTTGCCCATCATCGGCACGCTTGATTCGAGCCGCACCATGCTGGTGATGGAAGCGCTGCTCAACCGCATCGCGAAAGATCATGCCAAGGCGGTGGTGATGGATCTGACCGGTGTGAAGAGCATCGACTCGCAGGTTTCGCACCATCTGATCCAGATGGTGCGCGCCGTGCAACTGATGGGTTCGGACGCGATCATCACCGGCATCCATCCCGAGATCGCCCGTGCGCTGGTCAGTCTGAACATCGATTTCAACAACATCACCACGCGCGCCAGCATGTCCGACGGGCTGAAGGAAGCATTCTCGCGCATGGGCATCACCGTCTCACACTGAAGATGTCGATTCCCGGATTACACCTGACGCAGATCGGGCGCGGTGATTTTTTGCTCGACCCTTCGAAAAGTTTGAATACGCGCAACAGCGGACAACTGATCGAAGCCATCGCGGCGCGCCTGCTGCAGGCGCATGCCGTGCGTCTGTATTACGACCTCTCGGACCAGTCGCTGATCGATCCCGTGTATTACGCATGGCTGGATATGCTGGCCCGTGCCATGCAGGCGATCAATGTCAGGATGATCTGCATCCAGATGCAGCCGACAGCAGCTTTTGCCCTCTCACGATTTTTGCAGGAGAAACCCCAGTTCGAAACCGCACTCGACATCGACGGCTGGCGCTGACAGTCACCGTTTGCGGTAACATTCGCACCTTCCAGTAACACTTTCAAGGATCATCCATGCAAATCCTGCTCGCCAATCCGCGCGGCTTCTGCGCCGGTGTCGACCGCGCCATCGAGATCGTGGAACGTGCCATCGCACTGCACGGTTCCCCCATCTATGTGCGCCACGAAGTCGTACACAACAAGTTCGTGGTCGAAGGATTGAAGGCCAAGGGCGCGATCTTTATCGAAGATCTGCAGGATGTACCATCCGGCAGCATCCTTATTTATAGCGCCCATGGTGTATCGCAAGCTGTGCGCCGTGAAGCCGAAGCACGCAACCTGACCGTATTCGACGCGACCTGTCCGTTGGTGACCAAGGTACACCTGCAAGTGACGCGCATGCACGATCAGGGCAAAGAGATTGTGATGATCGGCCACAAGGGCCACCCCGAAGTAGAAGGCACCATGGGGCAGAGCGAAGGCGGCATGTATCTGGTCGAATCACCCGCAGACGTAAAGACATTGCAAGTGCGGGACGAGCAGAACTTGTCCTATGTGACGCAGACCACGCTGTCGGTGGACGATGCCAGCACTATTATTACTGCCCTCAAAGCACGCTTCCCATCCATCACCGGTCCCAAGAAAGACGACATCTGCTACGCCACCCAGAACCGTCAGGATGCGGTGAAGCTACTGGCTCAACAATGCGACCTAGTCATCGTGGTCGGCTCCCCCAACAGTTCCAATTCCAACCGTCTGCGTGAAGTCGCCAGGAATATCGGCGTAACTGCCTATCTGGTGGATAACGCCAGCGAAGTGCAAGCCGAATGGCTGCAAGGCAAACAGAACATCGGCATCAGCGCCGGCGCGTCGGCACCCGAGGTGCTGGTTACGGAGGTGATCGCCCGTCTGCAGGAACTTGGTGCGGGCGAGGTGAAGGAACTGGATGGTATTGAGGAGAATGTGGTGTTCCCGATCCCCAAGACGCTAAGTGAATCTATGTATTGAGATGACACCATTAAAAAAAGCGGCCTGAAGGCCGCTTTTTTTTAATGAATGAATCTTATGGGATCAGCTCACGCCAAATCACCCGCTTGCCTGTGAAGACAGGGGCATTGGCTGCGAACGACACCGCATCAATCACCGTTGGTGTCGGATTGGTCGAGGTGACGACGCCGACTTTCGGTTCTCCACCGATATAGAGAACATTGACACCGACGATAGTTGAATCAGTCTTTTCAGCAACAAGGTTGACTGATGTGTTGACAGCTCCCCCTGTCCTGTAATCAAGATAATTCAACCAACCGTAGCCTCCTGGCGAGCAAGAGGTGTTCGATGGAACGATCGAAGGAACGATGAGCGTACCCTGTACCAGTGTGCTGTCGATGTTCACACGTTCACCGGTGTCTGGAAGGTCGATATACCAGCCACGGTCGGAGTAAAAGTCGACAGCCACATTGCCTGAATTACGCGAGGCACCGCTTGAGCTATTGGCAATGGTTTGATGAACCAGAGAGTTGCGCGCATTGACCAGCGTGGCGGTTGCATTGTCATCTTTGATTGCGTAGATGGATTGTAGTTGCGTATCAGTTAGATCGCTGGTCTCCAGATATTTTCCAGTGCCTACGAAAACGACACGCTTCTCATTTATCTTGCCAAGTACAGGGGTAGTGGTGATGGGTTGACCTACGCCGTACTGATCTTTAAGCGTTGCAAATAGCATGACATCGCCTGTACCGATCTCTCCGGCTACAGTATTGCCGGCAACTGTGCTGTTGATATCGAAGCGCCAGAGGTTACCCTGCAGATCTCCACCATAGACGACGCCTACCAAGTTACCTGCTGGTTCGTCATTCCACCCAACGATATGGCTGAGACCACTAGGTGTGGTTAGGCTGCCAGCCCCAGTGCCGATCTTGCTGATGATGGCGCCAGTCTCTGGATTCATCACATAAAGATAGGATTTTCCGCTGCCAGGGGATGTGTTGTTATAGCCGGATGTGAGTAGCACCACCCATGTGCCATCCTGCTTGCGGGTGATGATAGGGTGTCCGAAACTGTAACCGACATCATCATCGTCATAGCCGGATTGAGCACCCAAGCCTGCCATCGTGGTGAATTCCCAGAGTAGGGTCGGGTTGGCAGGGTCTGTGATGTCCAGTGCGTAATATCCTCGACCACCGCCGCTCAAACCGGCCACCAAGATGGTTTTCCATACTGCAGAAGCACTGTCTGCGCAGTTTGCAACGCAGACATCAGAAGTGGTTGGGCTGCCATTCACAAAGTTCTTGTGCGAAGTGGCGTAATTTGTGTCAGCCAACTTCCACATGCCTTCCATCACCATACTGGGCACATAGGCCCATGCTTCCTCCCCGCCGCAATATTCGCCAGCTATGGCTCCAATGACGCAAGGGGAGCCGGCACCGGCACTGTCTTTTGCATAGAAGGCATGCATCATGCCGTCGTTCGCGCCGATGTAAACGATACCGGAGCGGCTTGTATTCGCTGACTTGAAGCTGCTGTAACCCGGGTACGGGTAATTGAATACCGGAGACCCCATAAAGGCAGGTTCGGATTCCAAAGCATCGCCCATTACCGCTTCGCGGTAGCGATAGAGCCGGTTGGCTGCCAAGTTGGTATCGCGACTATCATAGGCGTACTGGCCTCGCAGATAATTAACCAAGTTCGTGCCTGCTGCTGTGGCTTGCTGAGTAGCATCAAGTGTCGCCCATTGGCTGAGTCCGGCCAGCTTCGTTGCAGAGAAGTAGCCTTGTTGAGTACCTGTAAGGCTGGCATAGCTAAAGTCGATCAACGCATCTCCACTGCTGTTTGCAGTCTTGATTGTGCGGGAGTCAACGACATCGCCGACCAAACTGCTCATGGTTCCTGCGCAGGAAGTCGCCATGGGGACTTTACAGTCAGTACCATCAAGTGTGCCGCCCGTGCAGATCACCGAGTTCGGCGTGACGCAATAGTATGTCGTGGTATCTCCAATGGCTTCTGCAGCTACCGAGCTTGGGGAAGCGCAGGTGCCGGCAACGACGTTTTCCACGCACCATTCTGCATTTTCATTGACTGCACCCGTTAGTGTGTTGATGCCGCGAGCTTCGAGATTACCTTTCCATGCAAGCGTCGTATAACTGGCAACGAAAGCATAGTTGTTGCCGGCAACAGGGTTCAGCGTACTGGTTGCGGCTGCCGCGGCCGCCCCTTTGCGGGAATTGATACCCGCCAAGGCTTGCGCAAGACTGGAAGAAAGAGAAGTCGGGTCTTTGGCGCTGAAATAGGCGCCATGACCATTCACCGCGGCATGCCATAGATCATCGATATTTTCAATGTCGCCTGAGCTGGGTATGGGCCAGTTGCATGTCGTACCTGTGGACTGCCAGGTGCAGACAGATGCCGTAGCCAGAGTAACCTTCTTAATCGAAGGATAGTCCCCAGTTGTATCGGTGAGATAACTGGGGGAGTAGGCCATCCTTCCGTCGGCCCCCATACCCAATGTGAACGTAGTCATATGCTGCTGGGTATTCTTATCCAAGTCGCTAAGGAATACGTTGTTAGCGCAGACATCTTCGCCAAGCACGCCGGTGCAGTTGCCCAGATCTGTTGTTCTTAGATCCGTCTGGTAGTAGTACATCGCAACGTCAGCCAGCGTATTGCTGGTACCACCTGTTCCCGCCTCGGTCGTACAAGTGGTCGCTGTCCAATTATTGGCCAAGGAGGCAGCTTGCTCGGTGCAACTAGCAACGGTCGTAGGGCCGGACGAGACGGTGTTGCAGGTTGTCGCGACATAGCTATTGGATGCCGAAGCAGTGATCGGGGTACAAGAACCAACGGGCGTGGCCGCAAGGATGGTGCTGCTATTGCATGATGTCAGTGTGTAGGAGTTACTTGCGCTTGGGGTGGCCGCAGTACATGAGCTGACGAGCGTAGGCCCTGTGCTCACTGTTTGGCATTCTCTGAGATAGCCGGTAGTGGAGCTGTAGGTACATGAGCTGGCTCCTACCCAGCCGGTATCGGTACATCGTGTTGCAATGCCGCTACTTGCCGTCATGTCAAAGGGGTTGGTCGTGTCTTGAGGGACATCGGTACAAGTTGAAGGGGAGCCGCCAAGTACCCATGATGAGTAGCTGCACTGTGTGGTTTGGCCACTCGCATCCGGAATCGCATTTTCAGTACAGGATGAGACATTTTGATATGCCGTCGAGACCACTTCTTGGCACTCGTTCGCGCTGAGCACCGTGTATGGCGAAGTAGGTGAGGCAGGATTCGGAGTGCATGAAGTTGCATCGTTCCAAGCCGAGTACAGATATTGACAATCTGTGGTACTTGAAACGGTGCAGCTAGAAGTAGCGTCGGTCCACGGGCCCCATGTTGCAGTTGTCCCATCTCGGCACATGGTTTGATTCCTACCGGAATTGTCATCAGTGCAGCCTGTAGAGGATGAGTCGGCCCAAGCAGTCCATGTGGCGCCGTAATCATAAGACCTACTCTTCTCAATTGAGCCACGACATTCTCTTTGATTCCTTCCTCCATTATCTTCTACACATCCTGAGGTTGCTGCGCTACTCCAGCTAGACCATGAGCTCCCGTAATTGGATGAAGTTCGTGTTTCCAGAGGTGCCGTGGAACTGCTGCCTGTTCTGGTTTGCAATGTGCCAGTACGGATTTGTAGTTGGGATATCTGCCGTTGCAAATTGCTGATTTCTGATTTCAACTCCCGTTTCTGATTCTGGGAAGTGCTCTGTGAGGTCTGAATCTGTGTTTTATTAATCTGGCTGGTGCTGCGTTTGTTGACTAGTGGAGAGCCGTCGTAATAGGGACGTGGCTGGTTGCCGTCCTGATTGTCCATGGTGGAATCATCCAGTTTTTTTCCGCCATCACTGTTCCAGTAACCATCCGTGGAGAGGATGGTGAAGTTCTGTTGACAGGAATACTGCATTGGGTCTGTGATGCCTGACAGTTTGCCTGCGTAGTAGCGTCCAGCATCCGAGAGAGAACGGCGAAGCGGTGTCGAACCGGGGGCGGTCATGCCATAGAGCGTGCTGAACCAGCTGTCTCGGTGGGTTCCGCTAAAGGCATCGATATTGACGATCGGATTGGTCTGACTGATCTTCATCATCCCGACGCGATAGTTTCCATCCAGCTCACTGAAAGCCAGGCCGGCAGCAGTCTTCATAGTCAATAAGCGCGTGCGGTAATAGCTGTACCAGTTGGCAAAGTTCTGGCGTTCGTCAGTGCTGCCAGGGCCAGATGTGCTGCTTACAGTGACCCTCGTATAGCTGCTATCCGCATAGCAAGTACCGGGCACAGGCGTCGCAGGTGATGTCCCGGTGTATTTGTAGTAGTAGGCTGCTTGATCGCTTCCATCGTCGCCGGCTCTGAATCCATTGGATAGGTTCGTACTGGCCGTACCGCTATAGCCGTCATCTTGGGCGTTCGTAAAAGATGAGTTCGGATAGTTACTTCCATCACTCTTGATCGGCAGTGAATAGATGAGGCCTGGGTTGTAATACACGCCATTGTAATTATGGTTGCGGTAGCAGAATTTATCGTCATTGCTACTAACCGTATCCGGCATGTATTCACGCTTCATACTGCCTGAATCATCCATGATGAATAGCAGGTTCGGCTTGACTGATGAGGTGGTAGATGTCGCAAGCGGTGAGGTGGCGAGCGATAAGGAAGCAGCCTCAATATTCACTGCAGAAAGCAACGGGAAGAGCAAAAGCGCTAGTTTGATCGCGTTTATGCTGAAAGGTTGTGTGTGCTTTTTGAATGTGTTCATGTCGCCTCCTGCTAGTAAACGAATGCCTGCACGTAACTGACCGTGTTTCTGGGCCCTTGGGTACGGACTGTGATGCGAAGCTGCGGTGCCTGGCCTGCTACAGGGCAGCCCGCTCCGGTACAGACTTCTTGTGGCAATGGGATGTTCTGGCCGAAGTTGTCCTGTACAGCCGAACTGAATAGGCAATGGTCGATGCTGGGAACTTGGTCGGCGTTGCGGCACATTCTTTCAATGAGGTAGCGTATTTTATTTCCATTGCCATCCGTATCGATTGCAGCATCATCATTGAGCAATCTGCAATTTCTAGGGTCGCTATCATTGGTGGGATCAATATCATCTATTCTCGGATCAAAGCACGTCATCGGGTTCGATATGTCGAGATTTGCTACGTTTGAGTAATACCCCGGGCGGGCTGAAGAGTCGGTGGTATTGAAAGGATGGGTCGAATCGAGCAATACGTTGAGATTGCTGTTGGCAGATTGAATGGCTGACAGCCAACTCATGGCAGATTCGATGCCTGAATCCCCTGCGCTGGTGGTCGATTGGCGGAACGCCAGATTGCCAGCGATGATGGTGCTAGTGTCTACCGACCGGATCAGCGCCACGGCTGCCAGTGACATCGCAACCAAGGCGACCAGAGCAAAGAACAGAACGACACCGCGCTGTCGATAGGCGCGGGGGCCGTTAAACATAGAGCATGCTGATTTCATAGCGTATCCTTTGCCCAAATCACGTTGCGCAGTGGCACGATGGTTTCAAAAACCCTGTAGCGGTAGTGCTGCCAGTCTGCATCGGCACTCAGATCGACCGTCGGCGCGGGTGAGGATGCGCTGCCTGACCATACGTTGAGTGCTGTTGTCACGTTGGATGCGTCTTTTTGGTCTGTTCGAGCAATGACGGCGATCCTGATCGCTTTGACGCGATTGCGATCAGCGATATTTGTGATATTGAAAGAATTGGGATCCATCCAAAGAGAGACCTGATTGGAATTGGCGGAATTGGAAACGCCATATTGGGTCTGGATATTGACGATTCCAGCCACGATGGGTAGCCAGTCTGGATCGTCATCTACTGCAGTAGGGGAGCAATCGCTTTGGTTTCCGTCTAAATCTAGCTCGGCCCTATTGCAACGCTGCAGATTGCCGCCAGCACTTCTATACGAAACCTCTCTCCAGGTGCCTAGGCAGGAGATGCTGGCACCTGTGGTCGCAATGGCAGCTATGGTCGGGTAGGTGGCGGTATCAATATCGACATCTTGGAGTGTGACGGTTGCAGGAACTGCACTGGAAGTGGCTGTTACTGTAGTCAACGCGCAAGTTCCGCCGTTGGAGATGAGTGCAATATCTCCAGAGGTGCACCCGAGGTCGTTGCTGACTGATCTCGGCAGACCGTTGCCAGTGATATCGGTCGGTATACCGCCCATGTTTGACGTGCCATAGCGTATGGTGACTGTGTCGCTGGTATTGTTGGTGAGGGTAACTGGTGTGATGCTAGAGATGCCCGGGGTGCCTGTTGTGCCGATAGTGACGGTGGTGCATTCAAGCGGCGAATTTTCCACAGGCATCAGCGGATAGCCAGCTAGACTGAGTTCGCGCATGATGTTGTAGAGGGCGATACTGCCATTAGTCTGTGCATCGGCACTACCTGTGGTGGTGCGTTTCTGGCTTTCGAACATCGAGATGACCTGCAGGATGACCACCGTAGCGAGCATGCCTATGGCAAGGCCGACCATGATCTCTATCAAGGTGAAGCCAGTCTGGCGGAAAGCGCTGAGTTTGCAATTGTCGTTCATGTCCTAGATTCCGGTGATGGTCGCAACGGTGGTGTAGCTATGTGTAGTTTCATTTTCACCGGGCTGTTTCCAGCCGACGACTATAGTGTACTGGTCGGCGTTGCGAGTGATGGTGACAGTGCCATTCGGTAATTCGTTGACGGGGCTGGTGCTGGTGCTGTTATCTGCGGGCAAGTTGTCTGGGGATGTCCAGAGTGTGCCGATCTGTTGTTGGGCGATGTAGCTGGCATCGTTGCGGAATTTTGAGTCTGAAGTGTTCTTGATCATGTTGGCCTGCATGCCAACGATGCCCAGTACGCCGACAGAGAAGATCAGGATAGCGATCATCGCTTCGATGATGACCACACCTTGCTGGCCGGATATTTTACTTGGGGGCGAAATTCTCATATTTCTCACCTTTAAATACATGCCCGTGACGAGCCGGCAGTTGCGTTTGGATCACACATGCGGACATTGCCGCCCACACCAATGGTGATGCGAAGGTTTTGGCTTTCAGAAGTGGGCAGTACAGAAGAATCGACATCAACTTGGGTGAAAGGAGCGGTTCCAGTCTTAATTCCACCAAAGCCGTTAAAAGTGACTATGGTGTTTCCTGCAGGCGTAAAACTTACGTTTACGCTTTTTGAACCTTCAGAGTTGGAGCGAGTTTCAATATCTGCTCCTCCCAGTACGCGAACTGTCCATGAAGAATCTGCGGAAAGCTCGAACTCGATATCGGTGTTGCGCCCAACTGCTTCAGCACGAGCACGTTGTAGCCCATTAGAGATAGATTCTGCCGCGTTCCGTACTTGCGAATTCAGTAACCAGGTCTGGAAGCTGGGCACTGCTACGGCAGCCAGGATCGCCAAGACAGCGATCCCTACCATCAGCTCGACCATCGAAAAGCCCGAACTGCGCTTGAGATTAACGTGTATTAGCACGCTCCCCCCTTGCTGGTGATCCAGCAAGCACCACTTCCCCAAGGTGAGTTTGTGGATTTTGCATTGGCTTGGTTGATGGAGAAGATGAAAGTAGAAAGATCATTTTTACCTGTTGCAGTAATGAGATATGTGTCACTACCGAGATTGGTGCAGGTGTATGTGAAATAATCGCTGGACGTTGCGACAGAGCCCGGACAGCCGCCTGCATCATAGGTGCGGTTGTCTTGGAAGTATTGTTCCATCTTGACGCGTGCTTCTGCCAACTTCGAAGTGGCATCAGTCAGTTTGCCGCGAGTCACATAGTCTTGATAGGCGGGCAGGGCCACCGATGCTAGTATGCCGACGATGACAACGACGATCATCAATTCAACCAAGGTGAAGCCGTTCTGCTGTTTCATTCTGCACTCCAGATATGTTCGGTGTGGCAAAAGTACGGCAGCAGCTCGCGCGATGCCAGCATTTGCCGATGAGTGGCATTTTTCCCAGACTAACGGCACGGTATAGAGAGTGGTTTTGTCAAAACATTTCATAGTGATAGGTGCTGGCGCGGTCGGTTTGGCGACGGCGCAGGTTTTGCTGCAAGCAGGCTGCCAAGTGACCGTGCTGGAGCGCGGCGAACTGGGGCAGGAGGCTTCTTGGGCGGGGGGCGGCATCATGTCGCCATTGTGTCCGTGGGATTATCCGGAGGAGGTCACGCGCTTAGCCTTGTTGGGTATGGCGCGCTTCGAGCGTTTTACTTCCGAGCTGACGGCCGAGACTGGGGTGGATACCGAGTATCTGCGTTGCGGGATGCGCGTGTTGCCGCCGTTCGATCAGAAAGCGGCTATCGACTGGTGTGATGCGCACGGGATGCGCTATGAGCTGGCCGGTGATTCCATCTTTTTGCCGGAGATCGCGCAAGTGCGCAATCCAAGATTGTTGAGCGCAATGCGGGAACGGGTGATTCAACTTGGCGGGCGTATCGTGGAACAGTGCGAGGTATTGGGTATCGAAGCGCAGGCGGGCAGGGTACGGCATGTGCGTACCAGTCAGGGCGATTTCGCTGCGGACGATTATGTGCTGACGGCGGGTGCTTGGAGTAAGGCCTTGTTGGGTGAGCACGCGCAGCAGTTGGACATCAAGCCCATCCGCGGGCAGATGCTGTTGTTCAAGTTCGATGCACCGCCGCTGCCGCATATCCTTTTGCAGGGGGACTTGTACTTCATTCCACGCAAGGACGGCCATCTGTTGATCGGCAGTACATTGGAGGATGTCGGCTTCGATAAATCCACGACGGAAGAAGCGCGCGAATCCATGCTGCTGCGCGCTATCGCGTTGTTGCCCGCTTTGCAGGGCGTGCCTATCGAGCGTCATTGGGCGGGTTTGCGTCCCGGCTCTGACGGCAACATCCCGACCATAGATCGCCATCCTGCTTTGGAGAACTTGTATGTCAACGGCGGTCACTTCCGCTACGGTGTCACCATGGCGCCGGCCAGTGCTGAAGTGTTGCTCAATAAGATATTCGATAAGCCGCAAACACTCGATGTTGCGCCGTATCGCTGGCGTTAGTCGTTGCCCGTAGATGCCCTATCCGCTTATACTCGGCGCCGAAATGCCGATGTAGCTCAGTTGGTAGAGCAACGCACTCGTAACGCGTAGGTCAGAGGTTCGATTCCCCTCATCGGCACCATTTCTTTCGCCATTCTGCAGCGAACAGTCAGGAGTAATAAATGACCTTGCCGACTTCCGGTTCGCAATCTACCCGCCGCAAAAAAATCGTTATCGCTGTCATTGCAGTGGTTGTTATTGCAGTGGCTGCAGTGCTGTTTCCAAAATCCAAACCGATTCCCGTCGTTTTGCAGAAAGTAGAACGCGGCCTCGTGGAGGCCTCGGTCAGCAACACGCGCGCAGGGACGGTGAATGCCTGCCGCCGCGCCAAGATGTCGCCCTCTGCTGGCGGACAGATCGCCAAGTTGCTGGTGAAGAAAGGCCAGCGAGTGAAACAGGGCCAGATCCTGCTGGAGTTGTGGAACAACGATCTGCACGCGCAGGAGAGTCTGGCGCAGGAGCAGCTCAAGGTTGCGTTGTCGCGTGTGCAGGAAGTCTGCACCCTGGCCGATGCAGCACAACGTGATGCAGTGCGTTCGCAGGAGTTGCGCGCCCAAGGTTTCATCTCGGTGCAACAGTTGGACCGTGCGATGACCGAGGCTTCTGCGAAACGCTCTGCATGTGCTTCGGCGAATGGCGATGTCGAGCAGAGTCGCTCGCGCGTCAGAGTTGCAAAGGCGACCTTGGAACGCATGGTGTTGCGCGCGCCGTTCGATGGCATCGTGGCGGACATCAGCGGGGAATTGGGCGAATACGCTACGCCATCGCCGCCCGGTATTTTGACCATACCTGCCATCGATCTGATCGATGACAGTTGTATGTATGTCAGCGCGCCTATCGACGAGGTGGATGCTGCCAAGCTGAAGGTGGGGCAGGTCAGCCGCATCACGCTGGACGCGATCAAAGGGCGAAGCTTCAACGGCAAGGTGCGCCGCATCGCGCCTTATGTGCTCGATCTGGAGAAACAGGCGCGCACTGTAGAAGTCGAGGTCGAATTCGACAAACCGGCGGCAAATGACAATCTGCTGGTCGGCTATAGCGCAGATGTCGAGATCATCTATGAGACGCGGCAGAATGTGCTGCGTATCCCCACATCGACCTTGCTGGAAGGTGATCGTGTGCTGCGCTATGGCGATAAAGGCGTGCTGGAAGAGCGAGCCATCACCACCGGCCTGAGTAATTGGGACAGGGTCGAAGTGCTTGCCGGCCTGGTTGAAGGAGATAGGGTCGTGTCTTCTCTGGATCGTGAAGGCGTGGAAGTGGGTGCAGTCGTCCAGCCGGAAACCGCTCAACCAGCCGCCCAATGATCGAACTACAAAACGTCTGTCGTACCTTTACGGTCGGCGACCAAGAGGTCGCCGCTTTGCGCGACGTCGATCTGAGTTTCGGCGCGGGCGAGTACATCTCCATCATGGGGCCGTCCGGTTCCGGAAAATCCACCATGCTCAATATGCTCGGCCTGCTCGACCGGCCGAGTTCGGGCACCTATCTGCTGGACGGCGGCAACGTCACCGAGTTGAACGACGCACAGCTGGCGCGTGTGCGGCGCGAGAAGATCGGTTTCGTGTTTCAGTCTTTTCATCTGGTGCCGCGCCTGACTGCGGCGCAGAACGTCGAATTGCCGATGATCCTGGCAGGCATCGCCGCCGAGGAGCGCAAGGAGCGGGTGCAGGTGCTGATGCGCAACTACGGGCTGTCGGATCGCGCCGATCACAAGCCGGACCAGCTCTCCGGCGGCCAACGGCAACGCGTGGCCATCGCCCGTGCCACGGTGATGAATCCTACCGTGTTGCTGGCGGACGAGCCGACAGGAAATCTCGACCAAGCCACCGGATGGGAGGTACTCAAGTTGCTGGAAGGCTTGTTGGAGCAGGGCATCACGCTGGTGGTGGTGACCCATGATGCCGAGATCGGTGCGCGTGCCCATCGCCAGATACACATGCTGGACGGACGCATCCTTTCCGACGAGCAGCAGGCAAAGTGAGACTGGCCGATACCCTGAGATTCGCCACAGGCAGCTTACGCGGCAGCCCGACAAGGACTTTGCTGATGATGTTGGCGATGTCTATCGGGGTGGCTGCTGTCGTGGTGCTGACTGCATTGGGCGAAGGGGCCAGACGCTATGTGGTGAATCAGTTCGCGTCGCTGGGGACCAACCTGGTCATCGTCTTGCCGGGGCGTACCGAGACCTCGGGTGTAGGCCCCGGTCTGATGTCTGGCCAGACACCGCGCGAGATCACGCTGGATGATGCGCAGGCCCTGCTGCGCAGCCGCGCCATCAAGCGCTTCGCGCCGCTCACGGTCGGCTCTGCTTCACTGTCGCGCGGCGCATTGAACCGTGAAGTGGTGGTGCTGGGCTCGACTTCCGAACTGCTGGCGGTGCGCCATATGGAGATTGCGGTCGGACGTTTTTTGCCCGAGGGTGACATTCACGATACGGCTTCGGTGTGCGTACTGGGCAACCAGATGAAGCGCGAGTTGTTCGGCAACGAGCAGGCTGTGGGGCAGTGGGTGCGTCTGGGTGATCGCCGCTTTCGTGTCATCGGTGTGATGGCTTCGCAGGGTGAATCCATGGGCATGCGCACCGACGAACTGGTTATCATCCCGGTCGCTTCTTCGCATCAGTTGTTCAATAACTCCGGCCTGTTTCGCATTTTGATCGAGGCCAAGAACCGTGATGCTATTGAGCAGGTTACAAAAGACGCAGAATCAATTCTGGCAGAACGGCATAGCGGTGAGCGCGATGTGACCGTCATCACGCAGGATGCCGTGTTGCAGACTTTTGATCGAATTCTCGGTGCGTTGACCATGGCAGTCGGCGGCATCGCCGCCATCAGTCTGGCGGTGGCAGGCGTGCTGATCATGAATGTGATGCTCATCGCCGTGGCGCAGCGGGTGAAAGAGATCGGTCTGCTGAAAGCATTGGGTGCGCCGGGCAAACAGATACGGCAACTGTTCTTTGCCGAGGCCGCACTGCTATCCGCTATCGGCAGTATCGCCGGATTGGCATTGGGCTACGCGGGGAGCTTCATCATCGGGCAGGTCTACCCCAGTTTGCCCGTGTCGCCGCCCTGGTGGGCGGTGATCGCCGCTACCGCCACCGCATTGGGCACCGGCATCCTGTTCAGCGTGTGGCCGGCGCGGCGCGCGGCGAGACTGGATCCGGTCGCCGCGCTGGCGGGGAAATGATCATGTATATCCGCGACCTGATCACGCTCACTTCTTCCAGCTTCCTCACCTACCGGATGCGCAGCTTCCTGACCGGGTTGGGCATCGCCATCGGCATCGCCGCCGTGATCCTGCTCACCTCCATCGGCGAAGGTCTGCACCAGTTCGTGCTCAGCGAGTTCTCGCAGTTCGGCACCAACATCATCAGTGTGCAACCGGGCAAGACGCAGACGCAGGGCGGCAATGTCGGCATCTTCGGTTCGGCCCGGCCGATCACGCTGGAAGATGCCGATGCCTTGCGCCGTCTGCCTTACGTGGAATATGTCATCCCCGGCCTGATGGGCAATGCGGAAGTGCGCTTCGAGGGCAAGACGCGCCGCACCATGGTGCTGGGCGAGGGGCGCGATTTCGGCAAGGCCTTCACCATGAAAGTGCAGAGCGGCAGCTTCTGGACGGATGCGGATGACGAACAGGCGCGCGCACAGGCGGTGATCGGTTCGAAGATCCAGCAGGAACTGTTCGGCGACACCAATCCGCTGGGCCAGTATCTACGTGTCGGCGGACAGCGCTATCGCGTGGTCGGCGTGATGGAAGCCAAAGGTCAGGTGCTGGGCATGGATATGGACGACGCGGTGTTCATCCCCGCCGCGCGCGCGATGGAACTGCTCAACCGTCCCGGACTGATGGAAGTCAATGTCAGCTACCGCGCCGATATCGAGGCGGATGTCCTGATCCGTCTGATCAGGAACCGGTTGGTCGAAGTGCATGGCCGCGAGGACTTCACCATCATCTCCCAAGAGCAGGCGCTGGAAGTGCTGAGCTCGGTGCTGGATATCCTCACCTTCGCCGTCGGCGCGCTGGGTGCTATCTCGCTGCTGGTCGGCGCGGTTGGCATCCTCACCATCATGACCATGGCTGTCACCGAACGCACTGCCGAGATCGGCCTGTTGCGCGCGTTGGGTGCGCGCGAACAACAGGTGCTGGTGTTGTTCCTAGGTGAAGCCATGATGCTCTCGGCATTGGGCGGCGGCCTGGGCCTGCTGTTGGGCATAGGCATCGCGCAAGGCCTGCATCTGCTGGTGCCCGCGCTGCCGGTGCATACCCCATGGATGTTCGCCGCCTTGGCCGAGCTGACTGCCGTCTCCATCGGCATGTTAGCCGGCGTGGTGCCCGCCATGCGTGCCGCCAAGCTCGACCCGGTCGAAGCTTTGCGCGCAGAGTGAACGACGGGTATGCCAGCCGCGAGACGGCGAAGGATAAAGTTTGAATATTGGAGCGAGTGAATGAAGCAACAGCAGTACAGTTTCGAGATACAGGGCCTGCGCGGGATATCCATCCTCGCCGTCATGCTGTTCCATTTTGGCGGCGTGCCCTTGCCGGGTGGATATGCGGGTGTCGATATGTTCTTCGTGATATCGGGTTATGTCATCACCCAGCTTATCGTGAGAGAACACCGTGCCGGAAGGTTCACTTTGTCCGGGTTCTACAAGAATCGCGTTATCCGTCTGTTGCCCAATCTGTTCGCGATGATCGTCGCGACCATCGTGATCGGCTACTTCCTGCTGCTGCCTTTTGACTTCGGTCAGTTCGGTAAGAGTCTGCAGTTCACGGCGGTGTATCTGACCAATCTGGTGTTTGCCCGGCAGCAGGGATATTTCGATCTGTCGCGCGAGGTCAAGCCGCTGCTGCACACCTGGTCGCTCTCGATCGAAGAGCAGTTCTACCTGTTCTTCCCGTTGTTATTGGTCATGCTGTGGCGTTTCAGATACCGGCGCTGGATGGTTTTTGGCTTGCTGTTCGTCTGTTCGCTGGCATGGAAGGTATGGGTCATCCAGCAAGACCATATCTCCAGTTTCTTTTCGTTCCCCGGACGCATATGGGAATTCATGATCGGCGCGATGGCCGCCCAAGTATCTGATGACATCAGGCAGCGCTTCGCCCGCAACGAATGGCTCTCTGTCCTATCCATCCTGTTCATCTTGCTGACTTTCCTATTCCTCGACGAGCGCATCCCGTATGCCGGCGTTTGGGTCGCGGCATCCTGTTTTGCCACGGCCGTGCTGATCCTGTCCAGTCACGGAACACGTGTCGGTGCGGTACTGAGCGGCAAGCAGCTGGTGTTCGCCGGTGCGCTTTCGTATTCATTGTATCTCTGGCATTGGCCACTGCTGGTATTGCTGCGCAACTTGCAATGGGATATTTCGCAGTTGCTGCAGCTGCCGCTGTTGATCGCGGGAACGTTCGCCGTGGCTTATCCGGCATGGCGATTCATCGAAGCGCCGCTACATCGGAACAAGGACCGTTTTTCCGCAAGGCAGGCGGGGCTGGCGACACTGGTGTTCGCGATCTTTGTCATCGCCGCAGGCGGATACATCTATGGCAAAGGCGGTATGGAAGAGCGCTTCCCCACCTGGGTGAAGGTGCGGCAGAACTTGCAGGATTTCGATCTGTACAAGGCAGCAGGCATCGATAAGACGCCCTGGCGAGCCTGCGAACCGCCGGTCGGCGCGTCAGGCGGTTTGAGCAGCTGCGCGGTGATCGGGGAGGCGGGCACCGAGGCAGGTTTCCTGCTCATCGGCGATTCGCATGCTTTCGCATGGGCGCCGGCATTCGATGTCGTGGCGCGCAAGCATCATCAGGCCGGAATCTATTCGAGCCTGCCGGGTTGCCCTCCCATATTTGGGGTCCATTCGCTCGATATGAGTCGGGATATGTGCGAAGCCGACCTGGAGCGGAAGCTTGCCGGATTGCTCGATCACTTCGGCAAAGTCAGCAAGGTCTATCTGGTCGCCCACTGGAACATGTATGCAGAAGGCAACCGGATCAAAGGCGTCTTGCAGCGGCCCTCCATGTTGCTCTCCGACAGCAGGGATGAATCGCTGGATGCGCAGCAGAGCCAGCGCGTGATGGCGCGCGCCTTCGGCAGGACAGTGGAATTTTTCGAGCGTCGCGGCATCGCAGTCACGGTCATGCTGGATGTCCCCACGTTGCCATCGGTCATCCAGCAATTATCCGACGGGTACGAGATCGCGCCGGATGAATACAGTGCTCAGGGACGATTCATGACAGAGATGGCTGGCAAGCTGGCCGCAGAGCATCCAAACCTGAATTTTGCTGCCCCGGGTGAGATACTCTGCAAGTCCGGTGCGTGCGCGACAAAGCTCGGGAGTGATTATCTGTACAGTGACAATAATCACATCAGCGCCGCCGGCGCGTTCCATTTGCTACCGTTGGTAGACAGGCTGTTCTAATGCAGGAGCTTCCATGCTGAGTTATCGCCACGCCTTCCACGCCGGCAACCATGCCGATGTGCTGAAACACTTCGTACAGATGCAGTTGCTGCAATATCTGGCGCAAAAAGACAAGCCCTACTGGGTCATCGATACGCATGCGGGAGCGGGCTGTTATGAATTGCTGAGCGGTTATGCCGCAAAGAACGCGGAATACGAAAGCGGCATCGCGCGCTTGTGGGATGCCAAGGGCTTGCCGCCTGCGCTGGCCGAGTATGTCGAACTGGTGAAGCACATCAATCCGGAAGACAGGCTGAAGCTCTATCCGGGTTCGCCGTTGGTGTCGCAGATGCTGCTGCGTGAGCAGGACAGATTGCGTCTGTTCGAATTGCATCCCTCCGATTACGAGATCCTGTCGGAGAACTTCATCGCGCATGACAAGCAGGTGATGGTGCAGAAGTCGGATGGATTCGCCGCGCTCAAGGCCTTGCTGCCGCCGCCGCCGCGCCGCGCGCTGGTGTTGATCGATCCTCCCTATGAAGAGAAGCAGGATTACAAACGTGTGGTTGAGGCTTTGCAGGAAGGCTTGAAGCGTTTCGCCAATGGCACGTATGCCGTGTGGTATCCCTGTTTGCAGCGCGAAGAAGCAGAGCGCCTGCCTGACAAGCTGAAACGGCTGCCTGTGAAGAGCTGGTTGCATGTCGCGCTACATGTACATACTCCGTCCGATGATGGCTTCGGCATGCACGGCAGCGGCATGTTCGTGCTCAATCCGCCATGGACTTTGCACGCTACCTTGCAGGAGGTGATGCCTATGTTGGTGGCATTGCTGGGGCAGGATGCCGGTGCGCGCTTCGTGCTGGAGCAACAGGCGGCATAACGATGGGGGAGAGATTGCCGCGCAGTTGTGACATCTTCTGCGCCGTAGTCGATAACTACGGCGACATCGGTGTCTGTTGGCGTTTGGCGCGGCAGTTGGCGCATGAGCATGGTCTCGCCGTGCGGCTGTGGGTGGATGATATGCACAGCTTCGGCAAGATGTTGCCGGAACTGGATGCGGATTTGCCTGTGCAAACGTGCCGTAGTGTGGATATTCGCTTGTGGGCAAGCGTGATGCCCTTGGTCGAGCCGGCTGATCTGGTGATCGGGGCGTTTGCCTGCAAGCTGCCGGACAGTTATGTCGCTGCAATGGCAGCTTGTGAACGCAAGCCTGTCTGGCTCAATCTGGAGTACCTCAGTGCCGAAGAATGGGTGGAGACGCATCACCAGCTTCCTTCGCCGCATCCGACTTTGCCATTGACCAAGTATTTCTTCTTTCCGGGATTCACGCCCAAGACGGGCGGGCTGTTGCTGGAGCGCGATCTATTGGTGCGTCGAGACGCATTTCAGCATGATGGAAATGAGCAGGCGAGCTACTGGCAATTATTGAATGTGCCGCCACGCGTAGCTAACGAAATGCGTGTTTCGCTGTTCAGCTATGAGAACGAAGCCATGCATGAGTTATTGCGCACGTGGGAGCAGGGGGCGCATCCTGTAACCTGCTTGCTGCCGGAAGGCCGCGCATTGCCACAGGTGGCACAATATTTCGGCCAGCAGACTGGCAAAGCAGGTGAGGTTTGGCAGCGCGGAAATCTGCGCGTGCATGTGCTGCCCTTCGGTGAACAGTCGCGCTACGACGAGCTGCTTTGGGCATGCGACGTGAATTTCGTGCGCGGTGAAGATTCTTGTGTGCGGGCGCAATGGGCAGGCAAGCCATTCATCTGGCATATTTATCCTCAACACGACAGTGTGCATATGGAAAAGCTGACAGCTTTGCAGGCGCGCTATGTCGAGGGACTACCTGAAGAACTTGCTTCCGCAGTGCATGACTTATGGCTGGCGTGGAACGGCGGGGTGGATATTGCAGGTGCTTGGGGGCGATTTGTCGAAAATCGCACTAATCTTGAAGAACACGGCCAAACATGGGCTAAGCGGCTATCAGGGAATAATCTCGCATTGAATTTGCTGGCTTTTTCTAGGCAAGTTGCATAGAATTCGCGCCTTCAAAATTTCGTAGCAGGCAGACTCCAATGAAAACAGCACAAGAACTCCGCGCAGGTAACGTGATCAATGTTAGCGGCGAGCCGATGGTCATTCTGAAGGCCGAATACAGCCGTTCCGGCCGTAACGGTTCTGTGGTGAAGATGAAGATGAAGGGCCTACTCAGCGGTTCCGGAAAAGAGACTGTGTACGCTGCGGACGACAAGTTCGAGCAGATCATCCTCGACAAGAAAGACTGTACTTATTCCTACTACGCTGATCCCATGTTTGTGTTCATGGATGAAGAGTACAACCAGTACGAAGTCGAAGAGGAGAACCTCGGTGACGCAGTGAACTATCTGACTGACGGCATGGAAGACAAGTGCGAAGTGACTTTCTACGAAGGTAAGGCGATCTCTGTCGAGCTGCCCAACACTATCGTACGCGAAATCGAATACACAGAGCCCGCAGTGCGCGGCGACACTTCCGGCAAGGTGATGAAGCCCGCCAAGTTGGTCGGCTCCGGATTTGAGCTGCCAGTGGCTGCCTTCATCGAGATCGGCGACAAGATCGAGATCGATACCCGCACCAACGAGTTCAAGAAGCGCGCTAACTAAGCCTGTTTTGTTGATGCAATGAAAAAGAGCCGCTGCGAAGCGGCTCTTTTGTTTGGTGCGGCTTAAGCGTTACAGTTTCTCGACGCTGTACTCCGCGACCAAGCGATGTGTTTCACCCGGTTGCAGGGTGACCACATTCTCCAGCGCGTTGCCGCTTTCCACGCATACCATGTCGCGGTGCAGTTTTGGGCCGAAGTCGCCCATCTTCTCGGCTTTGTCTTGCCAGGGATTCCACACAACGGTGGACTTGCTGCCCTGCTTGGCGATGCGGATGGCGCGTTTCAGTCCTTTGTCCTCGATCACGCAATCGGCTTCGGTGTTCACATAGACACGATCCACTTCGCTTTCGATGACGATGCCGTCGTGCTGGGTGAAGCGTGAGAAATCCTGCACCTTGTCCAGGTATTCGCAGTTATCCAATCCACGGATGGTCATGTTCTCGACGTCGCTGATCTGGAAGTAGGTGTGTAGAGCCTCACCCAACTCGAATGCTGCATCGCCGGTATTGGTAGTGACCAGTTCGACTTTGAGCGATTTGCTTACGGTCACTTCCAATTGGACGGTGCAAGCGTGTGGCCATTGGCTGCGAGTGGTGTCGTTTTCGATCAGGCCAAAGCGCAAGCAGGTGGAGCTATCAGGATTGGCTTTAGTCTCCAATAATTCCCAAGGCACGGTGCGTGCATAGCCATGGCCGGGCAGTTTGCTGTCGTCTTTGTGCGGGCCGAACCATGGCCAGCAGATCGGCACCCCGCCGCGTATGGATTTTCCCGGTGCGAACTTGGCATTGGGGGATAGCCAGAGTACAGGTTCTTCACCGCGCGGCTGGAAGGTGGCGATATGCGCGCCTTGCAATGCGATGTTGGCCAGTGCGTGTTGGTTGGATATTTCCGCGATGATCACACCATCGGCGATCTCGCGCAGTTGCACGTGATTCTCGATGGCGTGTTGCTGGTTAAGGCTATGCAACAGACTCATTTTCATACTCCCTTTGTTATCTATTTTGTTCTGCTGGCGGTGCACTCTTGAGCACTTCTTCCATGGTGGTCGTGCCGTTGGCGATCTTTTGTGCACCCGAAATACGCAGCGGTTTCATGCCTTCGCGTCCGGCCTGATCGCGCAGTGCAGCGATGTCGGTCTCGGAAGTGATGAGTTTACGCAATTCGGGAGACATGAGTAGGATCTCATAGATGCCGATACGCCCCGAGTAACCTGTCATGCGACATTCCAGGCAGCCTTGTGGGCGGTGCAACTTTGCAGGCCGAGCGGCTTTCCATGGCGAGACCAGGTTGTCCCATAGCACATGGTCTGCATCGCTGGCGGGATGGGGCTGTTTGCAATGTGGACACAGGGTACGAACCAGACGCTGTGCCATGATGCCGAGCAGCGTGGCATTGAGCAGGTAAGGCGGTACGCCAAGGTCGAGCAGGCGTGTGATGGCTGAAGGCGCATCATTGGTGTGCAAGGTGGAGAGCACCAAGTGACCGGTCAAAGCCGCCTGGATCGCCATATCGGCCGTCTCCAGATCACGAATCTCACCCACCATGATGATGTCCGGATCCTGACGCATCAGGGCCCGCACGCCATCGGCAAAGTTCACGCCGATGTCGGGCTGGATCTGCATCTGGTTGAAGGCGGGCTCCACCATCTCGATCGGGTCTTCCAGCGTACAGACGTTCACTTCCGGCGTGGCCAGATGCTTGAGGGTCGAATACAGGGTGGTGGTCTTGCCCGAACCGGTCGGACCGGTGACCAGGATGATGCCGTTTGGTCTGCCGGTCATTTGTTCCCAGCGCGTCCGGTCGTCTTCCGAGAAACCTAGTTCGGCGAAATCGCGCACCAACACTTCCGGATCGAAGATACGCATCACCAGTTTTTCGCCGAAGGCCGTGGGCAGGGTTGACAGGCGCAGTTCGATCTCCTGACCTTCCTCGGTGCGCGTCTTGATGCGGCCATCCTGCGGGCGGCGCTTCTCCATCAGATCCATACGGCCCAGCAGCTTGATACGGCTGGTCATCGCCGCCACCACCGACATCGGCAACTGGTGCACCTGATGCAGCACGCCGTCGATGCGGAACCGCACAATGCCCGATTCGCGGCGCGGCTCGATGTGGATATCGGAAGCGCGTTGGTCGAAGGCGTATTGCCATAGCCAATCGACGATGTGCACGATGTGTTGGTCGTTGGCATCGAACTGCTTGTTGCTCTTGCCCAGTTCGACTAGTTGTTCGAAAGAAGCGAGATTGCTGGAGGAAGTATTGGTGTGTGTCGCGCTCTTAACCGAACGCGCCAGATTGTAGAACTCGACCAGATAACGTTTGATGTCCAGCGGAGAGGCGACCACGCGGCGGATGCTCTTTCGTGAAGTCTGGCGCAATACGACTTCCCAGTCGCGCAGCCAAGGTTCCGCTGTCGCCACCACCAGATCGCCACCGTCGATGCGGATGGGCATGATGGAGAAGCGATTCGCATAATCGATGGACATCAACTCGGTCAGATTGGAGAAATCGATCTTCAATGGGTCGATGTGGAAATACTCTAATCCGGCCTTGGCGGCCAGCCATTCGGTTAGTGTTTCCAGTGTCAGGGTGCGATTCGGGGGTAACAGCGACTTCCAGCTTTTTCCCGCGATTACAGCGAGAGGATGGTGGTCGTTACGCTGTGAGCGACGCTCAGCGACAAGTACATCAGCCTCCGCTTTGTCCACCATGCCGTCCGTGACCAGCATGTCGAGCAGCTCGGTCAGTTTGAGTTTGTGATTTGGAACGTCTTGCGCGCCCATGTGCATGCCCTGAGTAAGTTCCGGCGACTATACCGACATCGGGCGGTGGCTTCAATGAGGTGGAGGGGCTGAAACAAAAAAGCCCACCCTTGCGGGTGAGCTTTTTTGTTTGTTGGTGGAGGCGGCGGGAATTGAACCCGCGTCCGCAAGTCCTCTACAGACAGTTCTACATACTTAGTCTAGTTATTTAATTTTATCCGGCAGACGCCAACCGACAGGCTGCTACTGGACGAGTCACCTTAGTTTTAGCTTCGTACAAAGTGACCCTGCACGACACGATTCCGTGTAAATGTCCTCAACTCATCTCAACCTTACGGTATCGAGCCCCTCCACGGACAGCAGGGTGTGAGGTCTAACCTTAAGCGGCTAGAGCGTACTTTTCGTCGTTTGCGACTATTGGTTTTCCAGCTTATTTACGAGGTAGCGGGTCCTCGGTATGCCCTGCGCTGCTTTGAAACCCACGTCGAAGCCAAGTCGCCCCCGGGTGCTTTCAAGCGACTGCATTGTAACAGGCTTTACTGGCCGTTGTTTTGGTGCAGGTGGCGAGCGAAGTGGCGGTCGGCTCGGGTGGCGTGCGAGGCGAACCAGTCCAGCAAGAGCAGTTCGGTGCGGTAGGCCAGATAGCGCGAGTCTTCGTTGCCGGCATGCATGCGCTTTTCCAGATCGCGATAGTTCTCGATGAAGCGCTTGTGCTCTTGGGTGTGGCTATCGGCGAAAGGATAGTCGTGTTCACGCATCTGGGCTTCTTCCAGCGGGAACAATGTTGAGCAGTATTGTTTGAGGAAGGCATACACGTCGTGGAAATCATCGCTTTCGTTCTGGCGGATGCGGGTGGCGTGTTGGTTGATGCGTTCCAGCAGTGACTGATGGGCGGCATCCAGTTCCGGGATGCCACTTTTGAACTCCTCTTTCCAGCTTTGCAGTAGGTCGAGTTCGCCTGTGCCATGGTGATAATTGGTTGCTTCGAACTCGTAACAGCGCTTGAGGTAGATATGCGCGCACAGGTCATCCGGACAGATATCGATGCAGCGCTTGAACGACTGTATGGCTTTGTCTATGTCTTTCAGGTGGTAGTAGGCGACAGCTTGTTCGAAAACATTGCGCGTCTCGTCCTTGGATGCACGCAGTTCTTCCGGATCGTTGTCGAACACTTCGTAGATGGATAGCGGCTGGGACTTGCCCTTGACGCGGATGCGATCAAGGAAGCGGATGTGATAGGTGTCTGGGTCGTTCAGGTCGTACAGCGTGTTATGGCTGATGATGATCGGGGTGTTGTAGGTCTTGGTGGCTTCTTCCAGGCGGGCGGCCAGATTGACCGCATCGCCGATCACCGTGCTATCCATGCGGTTGATGCCGCCGACGGTGCCGATCATCACCATGCCGGTATTGAGGCCGATGCCGATGTGGATGGGCTTGTAGCCGGCGCGGCCGCGACCAGTGTTGTAGTAGCCCAGACGCTCCAGCATGTCGATAGCACCCCGCAGCGCCTCGTCCGCCCCTTTCTCGAACAACGCCATGATGGCATCACCGATGTATTTGTCGATGATGCCGTGGTGACGGCTGATCACCGGTTCCATCTGGCTGAGGTAGGAGTTGATGAATTCGAAGTTCTCAGTCGGCGTCATCGATTCTGACAGCTGTGTGAAGTCGCGGATGTCGGAGAACATGATGGTCATCTTGCGCTCGACCTGGTCACCCAGTTTCACGTCGACGATGCTCTTGGCCTGTAGCAAGCTGAGTAGCTGGTGCGGTACCAAACGGCTGTAAGCGGTTTCGGTTTGATGCAGCAATGCCAGTGCTTGCTGGTGGGCGATGATGACCTTGTGCAGGATCTCCTGCACGTCGCTCTGGTCCGCGTTTGAAGGTGTGTCGTTACCGGTCGGATCGCTCATGGTGCATAGCCTTGCATCGAGATGAGCATCATACCGTCGTTCAAAGCGACAGGTAGCGCAATAGTGCGAAAGGGGTCTGTACGATGCCTGCTGCCTGCCATGTATTGGTATCGGCATTCGCTTCGAGGTAACCATAGCCGGCGATGATGCCGATCATGTGGGCGGCATTGGCGGCTTGCATATCGCGCAGGTCGTCGCCCAGATACAGGCAGCGTCCCGGCTCGACGCCCATCAGCTTGGCGGCATGCAGCATAGGGGCGGGGTGGGGCTTGGCTTCTTCGCAGGTGTCGCCGCTGACTAGGCAGGCGGCGCGCGTGGCATAGCCCAGCTTTTCCATCAGCGGCACGGTGAGGCGGTGCGGTTTGTTGGTGACGATGCCCCAAGGGATGTCGCGTTCTTCAAACTCGCTGATCAGTGCCGCCATGCCGGGAAACAATTTTGTGCGGTCGCAGATGTGCGCTTCATAGTGTTCCAGAAAGGCGGCGCGCATCTCCTCGTAGCCGTCGCTGTCGGGCGTGACATTCATGCCCAGCTTGAGCAAGCCGGGGGAGCCATGCGAGGCCTGTGGGCGCATGGTGGCGAGCGGCAAGGGCGGCAAGTTGTGCAGGCTGCGCACATGGTTCAAAGCTTCGCCCAGATCGGGGGCGGTATCGGCAAAGGTGCCGTCTAAATCAAGGAGGACGGCATCAACCACGTTGGCAGGCGACTAGATAGTTGACGCTGGTGTCGTTGCCCAGCGCATAGGTCTTGTTGAGCGGGTTGTAACTCATGCCGGTCAACTCTTGCACTTGCAAGTCGGCATCGCGGCACCATTGCGCCAGTTCGGATGGCTTGATGAACTTTGCATAGTCATGCGTGCCGCGCGGCAGCATGTTCAGCACGTACTCGGCGCCGATGATGGCGAACAGGTAGGACTTGGGGTTGCGGTTCAGGGTGGAGAAGAACACATGGCCGCCCGGTTTCACCAGTTGCGCGCAGGCAGCGATCACGGCAGAAGGGTCGGGCACATGTTCCAGCATCTCCATGCAGGTCACCACATCGTAGTGGCCGGGGCGTTCGGTAGCCAGCTCTTCAACCGCCACCTTGCGGTATTCCACCTGCTTGCCGCTTTCCAGTAAGTGCAGTTTGGCCACGCTCAGGGATTTGTCTGCCAGATCGATGCCGGTCACGGTCGCGCCGGCGTCCGCCAAGGCTTCGCTCAGGATGCCGCCGCCGCAGCCTACGTCCAGCACGGTTTTGCCGGCCAGTTGGGCGATGTCGTCGATATAACCCAGCCGCAGCGGGTTGATCTCGTGCAGGGGCTTGAACTCGCTGTTCGGGTCCCACCATTTGTGGGCGAGTTGCGAGAATTTCTCAAGTTCAATGGGGTCTGCGTTGGACATGCTGTCGATCTCGTAGGGAGGGTGGCTGACTTTAACAAAACTACCGCCAATAGCCAAACTTGTGAGGTGTCTGTCAGGTAGTCGGCAAGTGTAGTCGCTGTGCTAGAATGCGGCCTTCGATTTCATTGCCTAACCGGCTCATTCGTCAGGTCGCTCATGGAACAACAATTCGCTAAAGAAACCCTCCCGGTCAGCCTAGAAGAAGAGATGCGCAAGTCTTACCTCGATTACGCCATGAGCGTGATCGTGGGGCGTGCCTTGCCCGATGTGCGCGATGGCCTGAAGCCCGTGCACCGTCGCGTGCTGTTCGCGATGCACGAACTGTCCAATGATTGGAATCGCGCCTACAAGAAATCGGCGCGTATCGTCGGTGACGTGATCGGTAAATACCACCCACACGGCGATACCGCGGTGTACGACACCATCGTGCGCATGGCGCAGGACTTTTCGCTGCGTTACACGCTGGTCGATGGTCAGGGTAACTTCGGTTCGGTCGACGGCGACAACGCGGCGGCGATGCGTTACACCGAGATCCGCATGGCGAAGATCGCCCACCAGCTGCTGGAAGACCTGGAAAAAGAGACCGTCGACTTTGGGCCGAACTACGACGGTTCTGAAAATGAACCGCTGGTGTTCCCGGCGCGCTTCCCCAACCTGTTGGTGAATGGTTCTTCCGGCATCGCGGTGGGTATGGCAACCAACATCCCACCGCACAACATGAGCGAAGTGGTGGATGCTTGTCTTGCGCTGTTGCGCGAACCGGACATGGATATCGAGAAGCTGATCGAATTGGTGCCTGCGCCGGACTTCCCGACTGCAGCCTATATCTATGGTCTGGCAGGCGTGAAAGAGGGTTATCGCACCGGTCGCGGCCGTGTGGTGATGCGTGCCCGCACACACTTTGAAGACATCGGTAAAGGTGATCGTGAGGCGATCATCATCGACGAACTGCCGTATCAGGTTAACAAAGCCAGCCTGCTGATGAAGATCGGCGAGATGGTGCGTGAGAAGACCCTGGAAGGCATCTCCGAGATCCGCGACGAATCGGACAAGTCCGGTATGCGCGCCGTGATCGAGCTGAAGCGCGGCGAGAACGCCGACGTGATCCTGAACAAGCTGTTCAAATCAACGCAGATGCAGGACAGCTTCGGCATCAATATGGTTGCCATCGTGGATGGCCAGCCCAAGCTGTGCAATCTGAAAGACGTCATCGAAGCCTTCCTGCGTCATCGCCGCGAAGTCGTGACACGTCGCACTATCTTTGAACTGCGCAAAGCACGCGAGCGCGGCCACATCCTGGAAGGTCTGGCGGTCGCCTTGTCCAACGTGGATGAGATCATCGCTTTGATCAAAGCCGCCCCTACGCCGCCGGAAGCCAAGCGCGCACTGATGTCGCGCGGTTGGCGCTCAGCGCTGGTCGAGGACTTGCTGAGTCGTGTCAATGAGGCTTCTCGTCCGGAAGGATTGGCGCCGGAATTCGGCATGGTCAAAGGCACAGGTTACTTCCTGTCTGATGCGCAAGCGCAAGCGATCCTGGAATTGCGTCTGCAACGTTTGACCGGTCTGGAGCAGGACAAGATCGTTAACGAATACCGTGAAGTGATGGATAAGGTCGCTGACTTGTTGGATATTCTGGCCAAGCCTGAGCGTGTGACGCAGATCATCAGCGATGAGTTGGTTACCATTCGTTCCCAGTTCGGTGACGAGCGCCGCAGTGAGATCATCACGCATACACAAGATATGTCGATGGAAGATCTGATCGCACCGGAAGAGGTTGTGGTCACCATTTCGCATGGCGGTTACATGAAAGCGCAGAAGCTGGATGAATATCGTGCGCAGAAGCGCGGTGGTCGTGGCAAGCAGGCGGCGTCGACCAAGGAAGATGATTTCGTCGACAACCTGTTCATCGCCAACACCCACGATTACATCCTGTGCTTCTCCAATCGTGGCCGTGTGTACTGGCTCAAGGTGTATGCCGTACCGCAGGGCACGCGTATCTCGCGTGGTCGACCTATCGTCAATCTGTTGCCGCTGGAAGCAGGCGAGCAGATCAATGCGGTGTTGCCGGTGAAGGAATTCGCCGAAGACAAGTTCATCTTCTTCGCCACCAGCGAGGGCACGGTGAAGAAGACACCGTTGTCTGACTTCTCCAATCCGCGCAAGGCCGGCATCATCGCCATTAATCTGGATGAGGGTGACTTCCTCATCGGCGTGGCAGTGACCGACGGCAAACATGACGTGATGCTGTTCTCCGATGAAGGTAAAGCGGTACGCTTCGACGAGAACGATGTGCGCTCCATGGGTCGTGTGACACGCGGCGTACGCGGTATGAATCTGGTAGCAGGCGGCAAAGTGATCGCGCTGTTGGTGGCCGAGGACGGTGAACAGTCTGTGTTGACCGCGACCGAGAACGGCTACGGTAAGCGTACTTCGATCACCGAATACACACGTCATGGCCGCGGCACCAAAGGCATGATCGCGATTCAGACTTCCGAGCGTAACGGCAAGGTCGTTGCTGCCACGCTGGTCGGTACCGAGGATGAGATCATGCTGATCGGCACCAACGGCGTGCTGATCCGCACCCGTGTCAACGAGATTCGCGAAATGAGTCGCGCCACGCAGGGTGTGACGCTGATGAATCTGGAGAAGGGCGAGAAGCTGGCCGGTCTGAGCCGTATCGCCGAAACTGAAGATGAGTCTGAAGCAGGAACTGAATCTGAGACTGACGCTGAATAATTTCTGAGGAGAGCACAGTATGGCGATTTACAACTTCAGTGCAGGGCCGGCGGTATTGCCAAAAGAAGTGTTGTTGCAGGCCCAGGCGGAACTGGCCGATTGGCATGGGAGTGGCATGTCCGTGATGGAAATGTCGCACCGCGGCAAGGAATACATGGGCATCCATGCTCAAGCCGAAGCCGACCTGCGCGAGTTGATGGGCATTCCTGCCAACTACAAGCTGCTGTTCCTGCAGGGCGGTGCACATCTGCAGTTCTCCATGATTCCGCTCAATCTGATGCGCGATAAAGCCTCGGCTGACTACATCTATACCGGAGAATGGTCCAAGAAAGCCATCGGCGAAGCCAAGAAGTTCTGTGCGGTGAATGTCGCCATAGATAACAAAGACAAGAACTGCAGCTATGTGCCGGCTTTCGATACTTGGAAGTGCGATCCGAATGCTGCTTATCTGCACTACACACCGAACGAAACCATCGGCGGCGTGGAGTTCAACTGGATTCCAGAGACGGGTGATGTGCCGTTGGTGGCGGATATGTCGTCCAACATCCTGTCGCGCGAGATCGATGTCTCCAAGTTCGGTCTGATCTATGCAGGTGCGCAGAAGAACATCGGCCCGGCCGGTCTGACGCTGGTGATCGTGCGTGAAGACTTGATCGGACAAGTAGCTGCCGGTACACCGACCATGCTGGACTACAAGACGCATGCGGATGGCGAGTCGATGTACAACACGCCGCCCACTTTTGCCATTTACATGGCGGGACTGGTGTTCCAGTGGCTGAAGAAGAACGGCGGCATCGCTGCGATGGAAAAGACTAATATCGCCAAGTCGCAGCTGCTGTATGACGCGATCGACAGCAGCAACGGTTTCTACAATTGCCCGGTGAACAAGGCAGACCGTTCGCGTATGAACGTGCCCTTCACTTTGAAGGATGCCGCGCTGGATGGCGAATTCCTCAAGCAGGCCGATGCACGTGGATTGCTGCAGCTGAAAGGTCACCGTTCCGTTGGTGGTATGCGTGCCTCGATCTATAACGCCATGCCGCTGGAAGGCGTGCAGGCGTTGGTCGGGTTCATGAACGAATTCGCCAGCAGCAATTCCTGAGTCGCGAGCGCGCCGCCATGAGCCGCACATATCAAGTACTCACCCTGAACAAGATCTCTGCGATGGGCTTGAAGCGCTTGCCTGCCGGGCGCTACGTCACCGCTAACGATATCACGCAGCCGGACGCGATCTTGGTGCGCTCGCACAACATGCACGAGATGGATATTCCAGCCAGTGTGCTGGCCATTGCGCGTGCCGGGGCGGGAACGAACAATGTGCCGGTCAAGCGGATGAGCGAACGCGGCGTGCCGGTGTTCAATGCGCCGGGTGCCAATGCCAATGCGGTTAAGGAGCTGGTCATCACCGGCATGCTGCTGGCTTCGCGTAACATCATTCCGGCGCTGAACTTTACGGCTGGATTGAGCGGTGACGATGCGACCCTGCACAAGCTGGTCGAGGACGGTAAGAAAAATTACGCCGGTACCGAATTGCGCGGCCGCACACTGGGTGTGGTCGGTCTCGGTGCAATAGGACGCTTGGTGGCGGATGCAGCACTGGGTTTGGGGATGCAGGTGATCGGTTTTGACCCGGAGATAACGGTCGATGCGGCTTGGGGCTTGTCTTCGCAAGTGAAGAAGGCGCACAGCATCGAAGACCTGCTCAAGCACAGCGATTTTGTGACATTGCATGTGCCCTTGCTGGATGCGACACGCGATCTGATCAATGAGAAGCGCGTGACCGGAATGAAGTCGGGTGCTGTGCTTTTGAATTTCTCGCGCGATGCCATCGTCAACGAGGATGCGGTGGTTGCGGGCTTGAATAGCAAGCATCTGCGTAGTTATGTGTGCGACTTCCCCAGCAATAAGACACTGGGAAATGAGCGGATCATCGCCTTGCCGCATCTCGGGGCGTCGACTGCAGAGGCGGAAGAGAATTGTGCAGTGATGGTGGCAGAACAACTGCGTGAATATCTGGAGCATGGCAACATCAGCAACACGGTGAACTTCCCCAATGTTGCGATGCCGCGCGAATCGGCATTCCGGGTCGCCATTGCCAATGCCAATGTACCTAACATGCTGGGGCAGATTTCCTCTGCACTGGCGGAAGCTGGAATCAACATTCATAACATGACCAATAAATCGCGCGGTGATATGGCGTATACGTTGGTGGATACCGACAGCGCATTGCCGCACAAACTAATTGCACATCTGTCAGCCATTCCCGGCGTGCTGGTAGTGCGTGATCTGCCGCTGGAGAAAGAAGCGTGAACGAAGAGTTACAGAAATACCGTGAGCAGATAGACCAGCTGGATGGCCAGTTGCTGGAGATGTTCAATAAGCGTGCGAAGTTCGCGCAATTGATCGGCCATGCCAAAGGTGAAAGCGCCGTGCTGCGCCCGGAGCGTGAGGCGCAAGTGTTGCTGCGCTTGGTGCAAGAGAATAAAGGCCCGCTCTCGGCGGAGGCGATCAAGCAATTGTTTACCGAAGTGATCTCACAGTGCCGTGCACTAGAAGCGCCACTGCATGTGGCGTATCTGGGGCCGCACGGCACATTCAGCGAAGCCGCAGTTTTTCAACGCTTCGGTCAAGCGACAGTAGGTGTGCCGGCTGAGTCCATCGATGGCGTGTTTGCCACGGTGGAAAGCGGTACGGCCAGCTATGGCATGGTGCCGGTGGAGAATTCCACTGAAGGCGCTGTGGGTCGCACGCTGGATCTGTTGCTGAACAGCGACCTGAAGATATGTGGCGAGGTCATGCTGCAAGTGCATCAATGCCTGCTCTCGAACGAGAACGAGCTGTCTATCATCCGCAAGGTGTATTCGCATCCGCAGTCATTTGGGCAATGCCAGGACTGGTTGCATGCACATCTGCCGCATGCGGAGCGCATCACGGCCAGCAGCAATGCCGATGCCGCACGTCTGGCGACAGAAGAGTCGTTCTCGGCCGCCATAGCCGGGGAACAAGCCGCAGAGCATTTCAAGCTCAAGGTTTTGGCAAAGAACATTGAAGATGACGCGCGTAACACCACGCGTTTCCTCGTGATTGGCAACCAAGATGTCGCCCCTTCAGGTCGTGACAAGACTTCGCTGGTGATGACTGCTGCCAATCGTCCGGGCGCGATGCATGATCTGCTGACGCCATTCGCACAGCATGGTGTGTCGATGACCAAGATGGAATCTCGCCCCTCGGGTGCGGGGATGTGGGAATACGTGTTCTACGTCGATATCGAAGGCCATCAGAACGATGCCAAAGTGGCGGCAGCATTGGATCAATTGCGCCAGATCGCGGCCTTCGTCAAAGTGCTGGGTTCCTACCCGGTTGCTGTTTGAATAGTCTGTATTAATTAATCTATAGAGACGCTGGCAGGGCGGAAACATCAGCTAGATTCGTTCTTCTGTCTGTTTTCCAGCGTCTCTCTAATGTTTTGTGATGGATTTGAGTATATGAATTACTGTGATTTAGCCCCTTCCTACATCCGTGCTATCGCGCCTTATCAGCCCGGTAAACCCATCGCCGAGCTGGAGCGTGAGCTGGGTATCACCGGTATCATCAAGCTGGCCTCGAACGAGAACCCGCTGGGTGCGAGCGGTGCCGCTGTGGCCGCCATGCAGGAAGCGATCAAGAACATCGCGCTGTATCCGGACGGCAACGGTTTCGAACTGAAGGATGCACTGGTCAAACGTTACAACGTCTCCCATGCCAACATCACCTTGGGTAATGGCTCCAACGACTTGTTGGAATTGGCCGCGCGTGCATTCCTAACGCCGGGCGACAAGGTGGTGTATTCGGCGCATGCATTCGCGGTGTACGCATTGGCGACGCAGGCAGTCGGTGCGACTGGCATCAGCGTGCCCGCGACCAAAGGTTACGGACACGACCTGCCTGCCATGCTGAAGGCAGCCAAAGAGAACAAGGCCAAGATCGTATTCATCGCCAATCCGAACAATCCGACCGGCACCTTCCTGGAAACGGAAGAATTGTTGCAGTTCATGCGCGACTTGCCGAAGGACATTCTGGTGATGTTGGATGAGGCTTACAACGAATACCTGCCGGAAGAGAAGCGTTACGACAGTGTGAGTTGGTTGAAGGAATTTCCCAATCTCATTATCTCGCGCACCTTCTCTAAGGCCTATGGTTTGGCTGGTCTGCGTGTGGGATATGCGATGTCGCACGAACAGATCAGTGACATGATGAATCGCGTGCGCCAGCCGTTCAATGTGAACAGCGTGGCTCAGGCTGCCGCTGTGGCAGCGTTGCGTGATGTGTCTTTCGTGAAGCGTACCTTTGAGCTGAATCAGCGCGGCATGGCACAGATCACCGAAGGACTGGGCAAGCTGGGTCTGGAATACATCCCGTCCTATGGCAACTTCGTTGCCTTCAATGTCGGCGATGCCAAGGCGACCTATCGCCGCCTGCTGGAACTGGGCGTGATCGTGCGCCCCATCGAGAACTACGACATGCCGGGCTGGTTACGCGTTTCCATCGGACTGGAAAGCGAGAATGCGAAATTCCTGGGCGCTCTGGAAAAATGCATCAATGCACAGGTGAACGGAGAAGCCAAATGATCATCGTGATGGGCAGTGACACGACCGATGTGCAACTCGATGCGGTGGTGAAGAAGATCGAAGCTGCCGGGCTGCGCGCCAATATTTCGCGCGGTATCGAACGTATCGTGATCGGTGCCATCGGCGATGAACGCAAGCTGGAGGCGGAAATGTTCACCCCACTACCGGGCGTGGAATCGGCGATGCACATCGCCAAGCAATACAAAATCGTGTCGCGCGAGTCGCACAAGGCGGATACCGTGATCGATATCGCCGGTGTGCCGCTGGGTGGCAAGCAGATCCAGATCATCGCAGGACCATGTTCGGTGGAGACGCAGGAGCAGATGGACCTCGCCGCCAAATTCACGCATGAAGCGGGTTGCCGGTTGATGCGCGGTGGTGCGTTCAAGCCGCGCACCAGCCCCTATGCTTTCCAGGGACATGGTGTGGAAGGGCTGGACATGTTCCGCAAGGCGGCAAGCCAATACAAGCTGCCCATCGTCACCGAGCTGATGGATGCGCGCCAGATCGATGCTTTCCTCGAGTACGACGTGGATGTGATCCAGATTGGCACGCGCAACATGCAGAACTTCGACTTGCTGAAGGAAGTTGGCCGTATCAACAAGCCGGTCATCCTCAAGCGCGGCATGTCGGCCACCGTCAGCGAATGGCTGATGTCGGCGGAATACATCGCCGCAGGCGGTAACCACAACATCATCTTCTGCGAGCGCGGCATCCGTACCTTCGAAACTGCCTACCGCAACGTGCTGGACGTGACTGCCATCGCCGTACTCAAGAAAGAGACGCACCTGCCGGTGATTGTCGATCCTTCGCATGCAGGCGGTAAGGCATGGATGGTGCCTGCATTGTCGCAAGCGGCTATTGCTGCGGGTGCAGACGGTCTGTTGGTCGAGATGCATCCCAGCCCGTGCGACGCATGGTGCGATGCGGATCAGGCACTGACACCGGATGAACTAAAAAAATTGATGGGAACGTTGGGTGCGATCGCCGGTGCGATCGGACGCACGCTTTAAACCATGCAACCGACCTTCCGCAAAATCGTCATCTTTGGTGTCGGCCTCATCGGCGGATCGTTTGCACTGGCTTTGCGCAAGGCGGGTGCAGTAGGCGAGGTGGTCGGTTTCGGACGCAGTCAAGCCACGTTGGACGAAGCTAAGCGTTTAGGCATTCTTGATCGTATCGGCAACGATGTGGCAGCAGAAGTCGGCGATGCCGATCTGGTATTGCTGGCAACACCGGTGGCGCAGATGGATGAACTCTTCGCACGTATCGCGCCGCATCTTGGTAGCCAGACGCTGGTGACGGATGGTGGTAGCACCAAGTGCGATGTGGTCGCTGCTGCGCGCAACAAGTTGGCTGGCAAGATTACGCAATTCATTCCCGGCCATCCGATTGCGGGTGCCGAGAAGAGTGGTGCAGCTGCGGCGATGGCTGATCTGTACCAAGGCAAGAAAGTCGTGCTCGCGCCATTGTCCGAGAATTCCAAAGAGTCCGTGGCGCGCGTGCGTCAGGCATGGGAAGCATGTGGGGCCGTAGTGAGTGAACTGACCCCGGAAGAGCACGATGGTGTGTTCGCAGCGGTCAGTCATCTGCCGCATCTGCTGTCTTTCGCCCTGGTGCACGATCTGGCGCAGCGCGATAACAAAGATCTGTTGCTGTCCTTCGCGGCCAGCGGTTTCCGTGACTTCACCCGTATCGCCGCCAGCTCACCCGAGATGTGGCGCGACATCAGTATGGCCAACCGCGATGCCTTGCTGCGCGAATTGCAGCAATACATCAATGAGCTTTCCTCTTTGCAGCAGGCGCTGGCCGATAACGACGCCGCCAAGCTGGAAGAGATATTCAGTCTGGCGCGCGAAGTACGCAGCACCTGGACTCAACAATAACTACACACCTCATCGCATGGCTCAGCACGAATTCCTCGATCTTCCTCCTTTGATGTCAGCGCGCGGTACTGTGCGCTTGCCCGGTTCCAAGAGCATTTCTAATCGTGTGTTGTTGCTGGCGGCATTGTCCGAAGGTGTGACCGAGGTGCGCGATCTGTTGAAGTCGGACGATACCGATCGCATGCTGGAGGCCTTGGCTACCTTGGGTATCAGCGTGGAATCGTTGGGTGACAATGCCTATCGCATCACGGGTTGCGCAGGCGATATTCCCAATAAAGATGCCAAGCTGTTCTTGGGTAATGCGGGTACCGCTTTCCGTCCGTTGACGGCGGCGCTGGCTTTGTCGGGCGGCAGTTATGAGCTTTCTGGTGTGGCGCGCATGCATGAGCGGCCTATCGGAGATCTGGTTGATGCTTTGCGCCAACTCGGCGCGGACATCAAGTATCTGGGCAACGAAGGTTTTCCGCCGCTGCAGATTTCGCCTGCCAAACTGGCTGGCGACACGGTCAAGATTCGTGGAGACGTATCGAGCCAGTTCCTGTCGGGACTATTGATGGCGTTGCCCCTGCTGAATCATTCGGTGAAGGTCAAGGTTGACGGTGAATTGATATCCCAACCTTATGTTGATATTACGCTATTGACGATGGCGCAATTTGGTGTCGGGGTATTGGGAGATTTTTACGATTCAGGAGTGAGTGCCCAAGAGGGGAATTATCAATCGCCTGGCACGATATTCGTTGAGGGAGATGCATCTTCCGCTTCATATTTCTTGGCAGCCGGTGCAATTGGTGGCGGTACAGTTCGTGTCGAAGGTGTGGGCGCAGATAGCGTGCAGGGCGACAAACGGTTTGTCGAAGAACTGGCAAAGATGGGGGCGCGCATCACGATGGGGCCGAACTGGATGGAAGCCAGCGGTCCTGCTGAGGGCAAGCTGAAGGCTATCGACCTCGATTGCAATCACATCCCCGATGCCGCGATGACGCTGGCCGTGGCGGCGTTGTTCGCTGACGGTACAACGACGCTGCGCAATATCGCCAGCTGGCGCGTGAAGGAGACCGACCGCATCGCAGCCATGGCGATTGAGTTACGCAAGGTGGGGGCGTCGGTGGAAGAGGGCGAGGATTTCATTCGCATCACCCCGCCTGAATCCCAGATTCTTAATCCTCAATCAGGCATAGACACCTACGATGATCATCGCATGGCGATGTGTTTTTCGTTGGCAGCCTTCGATGGCGCAGGTATGCGCATCAACGATCCCGGGTGCGTCGCCAAGACCTTTCCTGACTATTTCAAGGAGTTTGCCAAAGTGACACGAGCCGTTCCAGTTATCGCTATCGATGGTCCCTCTGCCTCTGGCAAAGGGACGGTGGCACAACGCGTGGCCGATGCTTTGGGCATGCATTACCTCGACAGCGGTGCGTTGTACCGTTTGCTGGGATTGGCGGCGCAGCGTCACAACGTGGCGCTGGATGATGAGTCTAGGCTGGCTGCGCTGGCTGGCGAGGTGGATATCCGCTTCGAGAAGGGCGAGACTTGGCTGGATGGCGAGATGGTCGGCGACGAACTGCGTACCGAGGAAGCCGGCTCGGCTGCCTCCAAAGTGGCTTCGCTGCCGCAGGTGAGGGCGGCTCTGCTCGATAAACAGCGGGCTTTCCGCCAGTCGCCAGGGTTGGTGGCGGACGGCCGCGACATGGCGTCGGTGGTGTTCCCTGATGCGGCGTTGAAAGTTTTCCTGACCGCTTCGGCCGAGGCGCGTGCGGAACGAAGATATAAGCAGTTGAAAGAAAAAGGGATGGGTGCTAATATCGCCGCCCTTTTGCAGGATATACAGGCGCGCGACGAGCGAGATATGCAACGAAGCGTCGCTCCACTGCAACAGGCGCAAGGTGCAAGTCTGCTGGATACGACTCCTCTGAACATCGAGCAAGCGGTCGAAGAAGTGCTGACACGTTACCGTGCATTGAGTTAGGCCCCGTATGGCTCCCCGCTATCCGGGTTGATAAACGAACCCCCCGTGCAGTTTGCGGGATAACCTGAGAGTAGATCGAAAATGACCGCTGTAGCCGAAATGGAATCTTTTGAGTCAATGTTTGAAGAAAGCCTGAGCCGCAAAGAAATGCGCGCAGGTGAATTGATTACTGCCCAAGTCGTTCGCGTTGAGCAGAACGTGGTCGTGGTAAATGCCGGACTGAAGTCCGAAAGTTTTATTCCTGTTGAAGAATTCAAAGATGCAACAGGTGCAATCGAAGTTGCTGCGGGTGATTTCGTTACCGTGGCGATCGAGTCCCTGGAAAACGGCTACGGCGAGACACGTTTGTCGCGCGAAAAAGCCAAGCGTCTGGCTGCCTGGATCGACCTGGAGCAGGCGATGGAAGAAGGCCGCATCGTTGAAGGTTATGTCAGCGGCAAGGTCAAGGGCGGTTTGACTGCGATGGTCAACGGCATCCGTGCATTCTTGCCCGGTTCGCTGGTGGACATCCGTCCGGTCAAGGACACCACACCGTACGAAAACAAGACCATGGAACTCAAGGTCATCAAGCTAGATCGCAAGCGCAACAACGTGGTGGTTTCCCGCCGCGCTGTGCTGGAAGAGACTCAGGGCGCTGATCGTGAATCCTTGCTGGAAACCCTCAAGGAAGGCGCAGTGGTCAAGGGTATCGTCAAGAACATCACCGACTACGGTGCGTTCGTTGACTTGGGCGGTATCGACGGCCTGCTGCACATCACCGATCTGGCATGGCGTCGCGTCAAGCACCCATCCGAGGTGCTGACTGTTGGCGACGAGATCGAAGCCAAGATCCTGAAATTCGACCAAGAGAAGAACCGCGTTTCCCTCGGCATCAAGCAGATGGGCGATGATCCTTGGAATGGTCTGGCACGTCGCTACCCGCAAGGCACTCGCCTGTTCGGTAAAGTGACTAACCTGACCGACTACGGTTCTTTCGTTGAGATCGAGCAAGGTATCGAAGGTCTGGTGCATGTTTCCGAGATGGATTGGACCAACAAGAACGTTCATCCTTCTAAGGTCGTTGCTTTGGGTGACGAAGTAGAAGTGATGATCCTTGAGATCGACGAGCAGCGCCGCCGTATCTCTCTGGGCATGAAGCAGTGCAAGTCCAATCCTTGGGATGACTTTGCAGCGAATCACCAGAAGGGTGACAAAGTTAAGGGTGCGATCAAGTCGATCACCGACTTCGGCGTGTTCATCGGTCTGGATGGCGGTATCGACGGTCTGGTGCATCTGTCCGACCTGTCTTGGAGCGTTGCAGGCGAAGAAGCCGTGCGCAACTACAAGAAGGGCGACGAACTGGAAGCAGTCGTGCTGGCTATCGATGTCGAGCGCGAACGCATCTCTCTGGGCATCAAACAGCTGGAAGGTGATCCGTTCGGCGGTTTCGTAACCGGCCATGACAAGGGCGCTATCGTTACCGGTATCGTCAAGTCTCTGGATGCCAAGGGTGCTGTGATCGGTCTGGACGGCGATGTTGAAGCCTACCTGAAGGCCTCCGAAGTATCGGTGGATCGCGTGGAAGATATCCGCAATCACCTGAAGGAAGGCGACAGCGTCAAGGCTGTGATCATCAACGTGGATCGCAAGAACCGCGGCATCAACCTGTCGATCAAGGCGCTGGACAAGGCCGACACGGCAGCAGCGATGCAGAAGTTCGCAGCTGAGAACACCACCGCTTCCGGCACCACTAACCTGGGTGCTCTGCTCAAGGCCAAGATGGATTCCAGCAAGGCTGACACGCAGTAAGGAGGCAGGGCATGACACGTTCCGATCTGATCGCCAAGCTGGCAGAGCGGCATCCCCAGTTGCTGGGGAAGGATGCTGAGTTGTCAGTCAAGGTGATACTGGACAGTATGTCCGCTACTTTATCTAGTGGTGGGCGTATCGAGATTCGCGGATTTGGCAGTTTTGCTTTGAACTATCGTCCGCCGCGTTTGGGTCGTAATCCAAAATCCGGTGACAAGGTTCAGGTGCCTGCCAAGTACGTGCCTCACTTCAAGGCCGGTAAAGAACTGCGGGAACGCGTGGATTACCCTCAATCCTGAACTAGCAAGTGATTGAATGATTGGCGGCTCATCGTAAGATGCGCCGCCAATTTTTTGGCGAGTTATTGCCCATAGAGCAATATCCCTGCGAGAAACAATTGCGTGTTCGTGCTATCTTTGTACCTCGATTCGATGATAAAAATTAAAGCATGCGCTATCTGACCTGGTTGCTACGGATACTGTTGTTTGTCGCTTTGCTGGGCTTTGCGATGAAGAACAACGAAATCGTTTCGCTGCGCTATCTGTTCGGTTACGAATGGCAAGCGCCGCTGGTAGTCGCGTTGTTTGGTTTTCTTGTCATCGGCGTCGTGTTGGGTATGTTGGCGATGCTTGCAGTGGTGGTGCGTTTGCGCAGTGATTTGGCGCATGCGCGAGCAGAAGTACAATCCAATCAATCCGGGCGCAGTGCTGACAGCCAAGCAGATACGCCCAATCATTCTTCCTGAAAATACAAGATGGATTTTGAACCTTGGATGTTGCTGGTCTTCCCGCTATTCTTTGGCATGGGATGGCTGGCCGCGCGTGTCGATATCAAAGAGCTGCTGTCTGAATCCAGCTCTCTGCCGCGCTCATATTTTCAAGGCTTGAACTTTCTGCTCAACGAGCAGCAGGATCAGGCTATCGAAGCATTTATAGAAGTCGTGAAGGTCGATCCACAGACCGTCGAGTTGCACTTTGCATTGGGTAGCTTATTTCGGCGCCGCGGTGAGGTGGATCGTGCGATACGCATGCATCTGAATTTGTATGAGCGTGCCGATCTGGACGAGGATAAACGAGAGCAAGCACTGTTTGAGCTGGCTCAGGATTATTTGAAGGCCGGCATATTGGATCGCGCAGAAACTGCCTTCCACGGGTTGAACGGTACCTCCCACGAGCAGGCTGCGTTGGAGTTCTTGCTGGAGATCTACCAGAAGGAGAAAGACTGGCTGAAAGCTATCGATATTAGCCAGCGATTGACTACTTTAACCGGCAAATCCTATGCAAGACAGGCATCGTTCTTTTATTGTGAGTTGGCTGAGCGCGAGTGTGCTGACAAGCAAGTGGATGCTGCGGTCGTGCATCTGGAACAAGCACTCGCAATCGATCCGCAAGGCGTGCGTGCCAGCATCAAGTTAGGTGATATCGCATTGGCTTCCGGTAATACGGCTCGCGCTATCGAGATATGGAAAACAGTCGAGACGCAAGATGCGCAATATCTGCCACTGGTCGCGGAACGCATATTTCAAGCTTGCCAGCAGGGCGGAAATGAGTCGGCGGGTGTGGAATTGCTACGCGGCTATTTGAAAGTACACCCATCGTTGGATCTAATGAATGTGCTGTTTGAAGCGCTGGTCGCAACCGAAGGGCCCGAGGCTGCCTACCAGATGGTGCTCAATGAACTGAAGCGCAACCCAACGCTGTTGGGACTGGATAAACTGCTCGAAGCCCAATTGATGAAGATGACCGGCGAACGCCGGGGTGATGTCGAATTGGTGAAGTCGCTCATCCACAACCGTACGCGCAGCCTTGCGATGTATCGATGCGGCCATTGTGGTTTCAAGGCAAAGCACTTCTATTGGCATTGTCCCGCGTGCCACAGCTGGGAAAGCTATTCGCCAAAACGTAGTGAAGAAAATGGATTGATCGCATGAGTTCCACCAAACAACAAGACCCGAAGATCATCATCGCGCTGGATTTTCCGCAGGCGGCCTCCGCGCTAGCATTGGCCGAGAGGCTGGAGCCAACTTTATGTCGGCTGAAAGTCGGCAAGGAGTTGTTCACCTCGGCCGGTCCGCAACTGGTCGAGCAATTACAGCAGCGCGGATTCGAAGTGTTCCTCGATCTCAAATTCCACGACATCCCTAATACCACTGCACAAGCCTGTAAGGCGGCTGCATCTTTGGGAGTGTGGATGGTGAACGTACACGCTTTGGGCGGCCGCAAGATGATGGAGATGGCGCGCGAAGCGCTGGAGAATCATGTGCAACGACCGAAACTGATCGCGGTGACTATCCTCACCAGTATGGCGCAGGAAGATCTGCATGGGATCGGCATACAAGATAGTCCGGCACAAATGGTGATCCGTCTGGCGCAACTGACTCGCGACAGTGGATTGGATGGTGTCGTGTGTTCAGCACAGGAAGCGGTGGCGTTACGCCAGCAATGTGGTAAAGATTTTTGTCTGGTGACGCCGGGGATACGTCCGGCGAATGCCGCAGCAAACGATCAGTCTCGCATCATGACTCCGCAAGCAGCACTACAGGCGGGCGCCAGCTATCTGGTCATCGGTCGCCCGATCACGCAAGCGCCCGATCCATTGCAGGCGCTGCAAGACATTCTGAAAGAAACAGGAGATGTGGCATGAAGCTGCCATCGTTCGATAAAGCGCGGGTGTTGGTCGTCGGAGACGTGATGCTGGACCGTTATTGGTTCGGAGATGTCAGCCGTATCTCGCCAGAGGCGCCGGTGCCGGTGCTGAAGGTGAATAAGGTTGAAGAGCGGCCCGGTGGTGCAGCCAATGTGGCGCGCAACATTGCGGAACTGGGCGCGCATTGCACGCTGTTGTCAGTGGTCGGCGCGGACGAGGCAGGGGATTGTCTACAACGCCTGCTGACTGCACAGGGCCGGGTCGATGCTTTGTTGCATCGTGATGAGAGTTTCTCCACCATCGTCAAGCTGCGAGCCGTTGCGCGTCAGCAACAATTGCTGCGCATTGATTTCGAAACGCCACCAAGCCATGAAGTGTTACAAGCAAAGCTAGCCGATTTTCGTAGCAAACTACCGGATTGCGATGTGGTCTTGCTGTCTGATTACGGCAAGGGCGGTTTGACTCATATCGCCGAGATGATCCAACTGGCCCGTGCGGCGCACAAGCCGGTGCTGGTGGACCCTAAAGGAGATGAATACGAGCGCTATCGCGGCGCAACCCTGCTGACTCCTAACCGCAGCGAGTTCCGCGATGTGGCGGGTAACTGGAAGAGCGAAGCGGAGTTGAACGAAAAAGCACAGAAGCTGCGCACCGAGTTGGGCTTGGAGGCATTGTTGGTGACGCGTAGCGAGGAAGGTATGTCGCTGTTCCGTGAGCAGGGGATATTGCACGAGCCGACGCTGGCGCGTGAAGTGTTCGATGTGAGTGGTGCAGGCGATACGGTCATCGCCACGTTGGCAGTGATGCTGGCGAGCGGTGCGGATATGGTGGAAGCAGTGCGCATCGCCAATCGAGCGGCGGGCGTGGTAGTGGCCAAACTGGGTACGGCTGTGGTTTCCCGCGAAGAGATACAGCAGGATATGGGGAATCAGGATTGAGTACTGTTTGACTCAACAAAGCCTTGTAGTAAGCATGGTTAATGTAATACCCTTCTGTGCACAGCGAAGGGAAAGAGGGGGGGGCTGTAATCCATCCTTCTATTTCAAGGAGATAGCATGTACTACGTGGTAACCGGAGCAGCAGGTTTCATCGGGTCCAACTTGGTCAAAGCGCTGAATGAACGTGGCGTGACCGACATCATCGCGGTCGACAATCTGAAAAAGGCCGACAAGTTCCTGAATCTCACGGATTGCGAGATCGCCGACTTCATGGATAAGGAGGACTTCATCGAACGTGTGGTGGGCGGAGACTTTGATGGCGAGATCGCCGCCGTGTTGCATGAAGGCGCTTGCTCGGACACCATGGAAACGGATGGCCGTTACATGATGGAGAACAACTATCGTTATTCTCTGGAGTTGCTGAATCATTGCCAGAGCGAAGATGTGCCATTCTTGTATGCATCGTCCGCTTCGGTATACGGCGGCGGCGGTGTGTTCAAGGAGAGCCGTGAATACGAGTCGCCCTTGAACGTCTATGCCTATTCTAAGTTCCTGTTCGATCAGGTGGTGCGTCGCCGCTGGTCTGAGCGTACATCGCAGGTCGTCGGCTTTCGCTATTTCAATGTGTACGGCCAGCGCGAGCAGCATAAAGGGCGCATGGCATCGGTGGCCTATCACTTCTTCAACCAATATCGCGCTGAAGGACATGTAAAACTGTTCGAGGGCTGTGATGGCTACGCCAACGGCGGTCAGCTGCGCGATTTCGTGTCGGTGGAAGATGTGGTCAAGGTGAATATGCACTTTTTGGATCATCCAGAAAAATCGGGTATCTTCAACCTTGGTACAGGCACAGCGCAGAGCTTCAATGATGTGGCTGTGGCAACGATCAATACCTTGCGCGCAGAGAAGGGCGAGCCTGTCCTGACGCTGGAGCAGTTGCTGCAACAACAGATCATTCGCTATATCCCATTCCCGGATGCATTGCGCGGCAAGTATCAGAGCTTCACCCAGGCCGATATATCGGCCATGCGCGAGGTTGGCTATGCCGAGCCATTCCTGACCGTGGAGCAAGGTACGGCGAATTACGTGAATTACATGCTGGAGAAGTCGAAGTAAACCAGGAGGAGGGTATGCTACCCGCGACCTCGGTCGCTAACTTCGAAAGGAGAAAGTGATGAAGAAGCTGTTGCTAACCCTGTTGGTACTTTTGTTTTCCGGTTCACTCTACGCTGCGGTTGATTTGAATACGGCGAGCGTGGATGAGTTGCAGGCTGTGAAGGGAGTAGGTGCTTCGAAAGCCCAAGCTATTGTTCAACATCGAAAACAACACGGACTGTTCAAGAGCGTGGAAGAGCTTGATGAGGTCAAAGGATTCGGCAAAAAAACGGTGGAGCGCTTGCGAAGCGAATTCACCGTGAGTAAGCCAGACAAGAAATAGTCCTTCACGTCGCATTATTTGAACCGCTCGGCTTGCAGCCGGGCGGTTTTTTTATGCTCAAATGGAATAACAAAATAGGTAAATGTGATTATCGGTAAGGATGACCCCTGCCTATAATGCAGCCATCGTATCCATTCAATTCAAGGAGTATGTGATGTCAAAGCTGTTTGCAGATAATTCGCTTTCTGTCGGAGGTACGCCGCTGATCAAGCTGAACAGGATCAGCGATGGCGCATCAGCCACCATCCTTGCCAAGATCGAAGGTCGCAATCCGGCTTACTCGGTTAAAGACCGTATCGGCGTTGCAATGATCGATGATGCAGCACAGAAGGGATTGCTCGGCCCCGGCAACGAACTCGTCGAGCCGACCAGTGGCAATACCGGCATCGCACTTGCCTATGTGGCTGCGGCACGTGGTATACCGCTGACACTGACCATGCCCGAGACGATGAGTATCGAGCGCCGCAAGTTGCTGGTCGCCTATGGCGCCAAGTTGGTGCTGACCGAAGGTGCAAAGGGTATGGGCGGTGCGATCGCCAAGGCGAAAGAGATCGCCGAATCCGATTCAAAGTACGTCCTGCTGCAACAGTTCGAAAATCCTGCCAATCCGGCCATCCATGAAGCGACCACGGGGCCTGAGATTTGGAATGACACCGACGGCAAGGTTGATATCTTCGTGGCTGGCGTTGGTACCGGCGGCACGATCACTGGAGTATCTCGCTATATCAAGAACACCCGAGGCAAGGCGATCAAGTCAGTGGCTGTCGAGCCGACCGCCAGCCCTATCCTGACGCAAAAGCGCGCAGGCCAGGAGCTCAAGCCGGCACCGCACAAGATACAGGGCATAGGCGCAGGTTTCGTGCCGGGCGCGCTGGATATTTCACTGGTGGATGACATCGAACTGGTGACGAATGAGGAAGCTGTGTTGTATGCGCGTCGTCTGGCGCAGGAGGAGGGCATTCTTTCCGGCATCTCCAGTGGCGCGGCGGTGGCGGCAGCGGTGCGTCAGGCAAAAAAACCGGAGAACGCAGGTAAGACCATCGTGGTCATCCTGCCGGACTCTGGTGAGCGCTACCTCAGTTCTATCCTCTTCGAGGGAATGTTCGACGCTTCAGGTATCGCTGTTTAATGCGGCAGTGCAAAGGATAGCGCCTGCATTTATCATGCAAGCGTTATCCATCTACGGAACAGGCCATGTACAAGACATTGGACGACTATGTCGGCAATACGCCGCTGGTCAGACTCAAGCGCATCCCCGGTGATACATCCAACATTATCCTTGCCAAGCTGGAAGGAAATAATCCTGCCGGTTCAGTAAAAGACAGGCCGGCGCTTTCGATGATCCGGCATGCCGAAGCGCGCGGTCAAATCAAACCCGGCGATACATTGATCGAAGCGACTAGCGGCAACACCGGTATCGCGCTGGCGATGGCTGCTGCCATGCGTGGATACAAGATGATCTTGGTGATGCCGGAGAATCAGAGTGTGGAACGCCGCCAGACTATGCGTGCGTTCGGCGCGGAACTGGTGCTGACACCCAAGGTGGGTAGTATGGAGTTGGCACGGGATACGGCAGAAAAGTTGCGCGACGAGGGCCGTGGCATCATTCTCGATCAGTTCGGCAATCCGGATAATCCATTGGCGCATTACGAAGGTACCGGGCCTGAGATCTGGCGTGATACCCAAGGCGGGATCACGCACTTTGTCAGCAGTATGGGGACGACGGGCACCATCATGGGCAATGCGCGCTTCTTCAAGGAAAAGAATTCAGCCATTCAAATCATAGGCGCACAGCCTGAAGAGGGGGCGCAGATTCCGGGTATTCGAAAATGGCCAGAGGCTTACATGCCTAAGATATACAACCCGCAGAATGTCGATCGTATCGAATACGTCGGTCAGAAGGATGCAGAGGAGATGACACGCCGCTTGGCTCGCGAGGAGGGGATCTTTTGCGGGATATCTTCGGGTGGGGCGCTGAGCATCGCAATGCGTATATCGCAACAGGTGCAGAATGCGACCATCGTCTTCATCGTCTGCGATAGAGGCGACCGCTACTTGTCTACCGGGGTATTTCCCGCCTGATCGACTAATCGTTCAGCACTACTTTGTGTTTAGATAGTGCGGGATTCTGTGCGAAGTATTGTTTTATCCCGCTGAGAATGGCCTGTGCCATCTTGCGCTGATAGGCGCTATCTTTCAACTTACTCTCTTCGGCTGGATTGCTGATGAATGCTGTTTCTATCAAGATGGACGGGATGTCCGGAGACTTAAGTACGGCAAATCCGGCTTGTTCCACACGGCCGCGATGCAGCTTGTTGATGCCCCCCAATTCCTTCAACACATGATTGGCGAGCTTCATGCTGTCGTTGATGGTGGCAGTTTGAGACAGGTCGAGCAGGGTGCGGGCAAGGTAAGGATCCTTTACTGCAAGGTTCACGCCGCCAATGAGATCGGCCTCGTTCTCCTTCTTTGCGAGCCAGCGTGCACTGGCACTGGTTGCACCACCTTCGGACAATGCAAAAACAGACGATCCTCGTGCGTGCGGTTTGACGAAGGCATCTGCGTGAATGGAGACAAACAAATCGGCATGTGCGCGGCGCGCTTTTTCTACGCGTCCCTTGAGGGGAATGAAGTAATCACCGTCCCGAATGAGTACCGCGCGCATCCCCGAGATCGAGTCTATCTGCGTCTTTAATTCGCGCGCAATGGATAGCGTCACATCTTTCTCGCGGGTTCCTCTGCGCCCCAGCGCTCCCGGATCCTCTCCGCCATGCCCCGCATCCAAGGCAATGACAAGCACACGATTGCGCAATTCCGGGTAGGGGGGCGGAGATTTTGTGACGGGCGGCACAGGTGTTGCGATATCTGTGGCAGACATTTCTGCTACATCTTCATTGCTATCTCGTTCGCTTGTGGCAAATTGCTGCTCTAACAATGCCATCAAAGGATCGACTGGCACAGCGGGGTAAATATCCAGAACCAGTCGGTGTCCATATTCCCCCACAGGCTTCAGGCTGAATAACTGTGGTTTGACTTGTGATTTCAGATCCAAGACTAGGCGGACGACACCGGGCTTGAAACGCCCTATGCGCAAGTTGCTGATATATGGATCCTCTTTGCTGACTTTGTTCGATAGCTCATTCAATGCCACACTGAGTTCGACCTCCTCAAGGTCAATGACCAACCTTTCCGGATTCGAGAGCGTGAATTGGTTATAGCGGATCGAGGATTTCGATTCCAGTGTCAGGCGCGTGTAATCCTGTGCTGGCCAGAGACGGGCTGAAGTGACGGGTATCTCAGCATGGGCGGAGCTTGCCCATACCAATAGCAATAACAAAATAGACTTTAGAGTGCGTTCAAACATTTCTTCCCTGCTTCAGTATAGGCGTGCAGGAAGATCTCGCGGCCATCCTGAAGTATTTCAAAGGTGAGGCTGAGGTCGGCATCGGGTAGTAGTCCAGTCGCTTGGTCCGGCCATTCAACCAAACAAATATTTTGCGCGTCAAACTCATCACGGAATCCAGCTTCTTCCCATTCATCGGCATCGCGAAAGCGGTAGAGATCGAAATGGCGTAAGTGTAGCCCTCTCACTTCGTAGTGTTCAACCAGAGTATAGGTTGGGCTTTTGACTCGTCCCTGATACCCAAGTGCCTGCAACAAGGATCGAACCAGTGTGGTCTTGCCAGCACCAAGGTCTCCGCGCAGATAGATCACAAGTCCCGGATGAAGCGCATGAGCCAATCGCTGCGCAAAGGTGGCAGTAGCCTCCTCATTGGGCAGAGCTATTGGGCTATGATTCGATTCATGCAAAATAGTGACCCCCGATTTGAAATGGATGAACTTGCCCGGCGTATCAAGGCATGGGGCAGAGAACTCGGCTTTCAAGCGCTTGGCATTTCAGATACCAATCTAGGCGAGGCGGAAGAACATCTGCTCCAGTGGCTAGCGGACGGCCATCACGGTGCTATGGATTATATGGCAAAACATGGTGTGAAACGGGCACGTCCGACTGAGTTGCTACCAGGCACTTTGCGTGTGATCTCTGTGCGGATGAATTATTTTCCTGAGCCAAGCCATGATGCCGAAGCCATATTGCTTGATCCTTCCCGCGCTTACGTCTCTCGCTACGCACTAGGGCGTGATTATCACAAGGTGCTACGTAATAGACTTGAAAAGTTGGCACAAAAGATTCGAGAAGTAGTTGAGTGCCAGTGCCGTGTGTTCACAGACAGTGCACCCGTGCTAGAAGTAGAGTTGGCGCAGAAGGGGAGTCTGGGATGGCGCGGTAAACACACTTTATTGCTTTCACGTGAGCAAGGTTCTTGGTTCTTTCTGGGGGAGATATTCATTGATCTTCCTTTATCGGTGGATAAGGCACAGCAAAGTCATTGTGGAACCTGTGTTGCTTGTATGGAGGTGTGTCCAACGCAGGCTATCACTGCACCATATAAAATTGATGCACGGCGCTGCATCTCTTATCTAACTATTGAACATAAGGGCAGCATTCCTATTGAGTTAAGACCCTTAATAGGTAATCGCATCTATGGTTGTGACGATTGCCAATTATTTTGCCCATGGAATAAATTCGCCGACAAAAGCATAGAGCCAGACTTTTCAGTGCGGAACAAGCTGGACGACATATCGCTCATCGAACTGTTTGCCTGGAGTGAAGATGAGTTCAAGATGCGAATGGTCGGGAGCGCGATCTATCGCATTGGATATGAGCAATGGTTGAGGAATATCGCTGTAGCCCTAGGCAATGCACCGGCAACTGATGAGAGTTTGATGGCATTGCAGACAAGGTCGCAGCACACATCTCTCCTTGTCAGGGAGCATGTTGAATGGGCATTACAGCGCAAGATTGAACTTAATCCAGATTAAGTTCTTGACCTCATAGGTGAGCATCTATAGAATGCCGTCCCTCAACTGACGCGGGGTGGAGCAGTCTGGCAGCTCGTCGGGCTCATAACCCGAAGGTCGTAGGTTCAAATCCTGCCCCCGCAACCAACAGTTAAAGATTGCTGGTGTGAAAATTTAGTTGACGGAAAGTTTTAAGTCTCTATAATGCGCACCTCTTCGCTGCCACGGTGGTGAAGGAAACGAGAAAAAAGTTCTTTAAAAGATAGAAAAAACAACCGATTAGTGTGGGTACGTGTGTGGAGGCAGATGAGTTTTGCTACGGCGAAATGAATCAACTCAAGACATACAGAAGTACCTCACGCTAATCGAAGATACAGAAATGTAAATTCGCTT
>JAHIZO010000008.1 GCA_018814405.1 Gammaproteobacteria bacterium | reverse complement strand
GAAATGCTACAAATCTTGAGCCTCACTATGTTCGAGAGAATGGCTCTAAATCAGCTGTTGGCGCGTACGCCACTGGATACAAACTCACCAGATTCAACCAACCAGTTGTTTCTGTTCGATTAACGTTGGGACACTAGTGATGCACCGAAACAACTTAGAGCATGGCGTAATCTGAAAATTCAGAAAGATAATGAGTTTGCTGAGCGAATCGCAAGTGACTCAACTCGCTTAATAATTGCAAACATCAAAGTTGCTCGCCTAATGATTCAAAATGGGGTAATTGGAATCACTTTCATAATGCTTGAATGTTTTATATTCTTTGTTGAGTTTGATTCGGAAGTTGATATTGATACGCCGCTAGCAGATTTAAACAATACGCAGCTGGCATTAATCGTGTTTAGTTACATATTGGGTATCGCTGCTCTCGTTGTTTCATATTGGATGAGCGTACGTCAGAGACAAGTGAATCTAGCTAATAGAATGTATTTCAAGAAAGCCAAACCACTTTGCGATGGTTTAGAGGCAAGTAAATAAACTCAATGTTGTCGGTTCCACAATGCTTGTCTCCCCATAATAGCCATTAACCCCGCCCGTTTTGTCGCCCGTCAGTTCGCGTTGTCTGCTTTCCTACAATTTTCTATTCCATAAATCCCCAATAAATCAACCCTGTGTCGGTTGGCATGTTTCCTGCGAGTAGGAGGGCGTCAATACTCGTGAGCCTACTGCCATGCAAGCCAAGGACATCGCCGAACTGCTGAACGAACCGGCCTGTACGCATAACAAGAAGGAGAAATCCGGTTGTGCGCGACCCAAGCCTGGGGCGACTGCGGGCGGCTGCTCGTTCGACGGGGCGCAGATCGCTTTGCTGCCTATCGCTGACGTTGCACATATCGTGCACGGGCCTATCGCTTGTGCGGGGAGTTCTTGGGACAACCGCGGTACGCGTTCTTCCGGGCCGACTTTGTATCGCATCGGTATGACGACCGATCTGACTGAACAAGATGTGATCATGGGGCGCGGTGAGAAGCGTTTGTTCCATTCCATCAAGCAGGCTGTCGATAGTTACGCCCCGAAAGCCGTCTTCGTCTACAACACTTGCGTGCCTGCGCTGACCGGTGACGACATCAGCGCGGTGTGCAAAGCCGCAGCCGAGAAGACCGGCGTGCCGGTGGTGCCGGTGGACTGTGCCGGTTTCTACGGCACGAAGAATCTGGGCAACCGCATCGCGGGTGAGGCGATGTTCAAATATGTGGTGGGTACGGGCGAACCTTTGCCGGTGCCTGACGAATTGCAACGTCCCGGCATCACCGTGCACGACGTGAACCTGATCGGCGAATACAACATCGCGGGTGAGTTCTGGAACGTGGCACCGTTGTTCGACGAACTGGGTCTGCGCATCCTGTGTACTTTGTCCGGCGATGCGCGCTTCCATGAAGTGCAGACCATGCACCGCGCCGAAGCCAGCATGGTGGTGTGCGCGAAAGCTTTGCTCAACATCGCACGCAAACTGCAGACCGATCACAAAGTGCCGTTCTTCGAAGGCAGCTTCTACGGCGTGACCGATACCTCGAATGCCTTCCGCGATTTCGCCAAGCTGCTGAACGACCCTTCGCTGACCGAGCGCACCGAAGCGATGATCGCGCGCGAGGAAGCCAAGATCAACGCGGCACTCGACCCGTGGCGCGAGAAGCTGCGCGGCAAGCGTGTGTTGCTCTATACCGGCGGTGTGAAGTCGTGGTCCATCGTTTCTGCACTGCAAGATTTGGGCATGGACGTGGTCGCCACCGGCACCAACAAATCCACCGAGGAAGACAAAGCGCGCATCCGCGAGATCATGGGTGACAAGACCAAGATGATCACCGACGGTAGCCCTAAGGCTTTGCTCGGCGTGGTGAAGGAATATCAAGCCGACATCCTCATCGCGGGTGGTCGCAACATGTACACCGCGTTGAAAGCGCGCATCCCATTCCTCGATATCAATCAGGAACGCGAATTCGGTTACGAGGGCTACAGCGGCATGATCGAACTTGCCCGCCAGCTCGCGCTGACCATCCAGAGCCCGGTATGGCCGGGCGTACGCAAACCTGCACCGTGGGCGAAGGCAGTGCCGGGTGTGGAGTTGGGGGCGTGATGATGAACGTGGCTCGACATTTAAACCGTCATTCCCGCGAAAGCGGGAATCCAGTAGTTGAATATTTCCCGCGCATGCGGGGCGAAAGCTTTGGGTTGTCCGCTGCGCGGGCTGTTGGTTCTTGCTGGATTCCCGCCTGCGCGGGAATGACGGTTGAAGGAGCGTGACATGGCCGAGATACTGAAACGCAACAAAGCACTCGCGGTGAATCCGCTCAAGGCCAGCCAGCCGGTCGGTGCGTCGCTCGCTTTCCTGGGCATCAACAAAGCCATCCCGATGCTGCACGGTTCGCAGGGTTGCACCGCGTTCGGCAAGGTGTTCTTCGTGCGCCACTTCCGCGAGCCGATCCCTTTGCAGACCACCGCGATGGATCAGGTGTCCACCGTGATGAATGCGGACGAGAACGTGATCGAAGGTTTGCGTGCGGTGTGCGAGAAGAGCAAGCCTGCTTTGATCGGACTGCCGACCACCGGCCTTTCCGAAACACAGGGCACAGACATCAAACGTTTGGTGAAGACTTTCTACGCCAAGCATCCCGAGTACGCGCACATCCCCGTAGTGCCGGTGAACACGCCGGACTTCACCGGTTGTTTGGAAAGCGGTTATGCGCTGGCGGTGAAAGCGACATTGGAAGTGATGTTGCCGGAGAAGACGGACAACGTGGGCAAGCGCAAGAAGCAGGTCAACGTGCTGGCCGGTTCTTTCCTCACCCCGGGCGACATCGAACACATCAAGGAATTGATCGAGGCATTCGGTCTGCGTCCGCTGGTGTTGCCTGACCTTGGCGATTCACTCGACGGCCATCTGACCGAGATGGAAAGTTCCCCGCTCACGGTGGGGGGCACACCGGTCTCTGATATCTCCACCATGGGCGAATCCATCGCGACCTTGGTGCTGGGTAATTCTTTGTTCGATGCGGCGGACGTGCTCAAAGCGCAGACCGGCGTTCCGGACTATCGCTTCGATTGCCTGATGGGTTTGGAGGCGGTGGATAGTTTTGTTTTGGCGCTGTCCGACATCAGCGGCAAGCCTGTGCCGGAGAAGATCGAACGCCAGCGCGCGCAGTTGCAGGACGCGATGGTGGATGTGCACTTCATGCTGGGCTTCGCACGCGTCGCCATCGCGGCGGATGCCGATCTGCTTTACGGCTTCTCGCGTCTGGTGACGGAGATGGGCTGTGAAGTGGTGGCGGCCGTTGCACCGGCACGCGCACACATTCTGGAAAGTGTGCTGGCGGAGCAGGTGGCCATCGGCGATCTGGAAGACCTTGAGAACATGGCCAAGCGCAAAGGCGCACAACTGGTGATCAGCAATTCGCATGCGGTGGAGACATCACGCCGTCTCGGTGTGCCGCTGCTGCGTGCAGGCTTTCCGCAATACGACTTGCTGGGCGGTTATCAGCGCCTGTGGGTGGGTTATCGCGGCACGCGCCAGGCGCTGTTCGATCTGGCGAACTTACTGGTGGAGCACGGACATATCGAGCCTGAACCTTTTGTCTCCATCTATGCACAGCGGACAGGAGAGAGTCGTGCGACACCTGCGTCTGGTCAAACACACTAAGGAGGCTGACATGACAGTGAAGATCGCATTCGCCACCAGCGACCGCAAGGCGGTGAATCAGCATTTCGGTGCGGCGGAATCTTTCGCCATCTATGAGGTGAGCGAGGACGACGCGAAGTTGATCGAGGTGGCCGAGTTCATCGAGACGGCGATGGACGGACACGAAGGCAAGCTGGCCGCCAAGGTGGAACTGCTGGGCGATTGCGCGGCGGTGTATTGCAACGCGGCGGGCGCTTCGGCCATCCAGCAATTGTTGGCGGGCGGCATCCAGCCGATGCGCGTGGATGAAGGTTCGGCCATCGAAGAATTATTGAACGGCCTGCAGAAGAACATGGTGGAAGAACCGCCGGTGTGGCTGGCGAAACATCTGAAGAAGCAGTCCGGTTCGAGTTTCGCAGACGACGAGGAGTGGCAGGAATGAAGCACCGCTCTTTCATAGATGGGCTGCACTTCGATACGCCCGCTACTCAGTGCGAACGGCATTCTATTTTCCGTTCGTCCCGAGTAGGCGCGCAGCGCCGTATCGAGGGAGGCAGAGAATGATCAGCGCACCGGTGCGCGTGATCGCGATCACGGATCGGCTGGCTCAGGTGGAGCCGACCGAGAAGTCCGGTTGCGGCGGCTGCGCTTCGCGCGAGTCATGCGGCGTTTCAGGACTGGGTAAATATTTCTCGTCGCGTCGCAAGACCATCTCTGTGCAGTGCGATGCGAATGTACGCGCGGGTGATGAGTTGCACTTGTCGCTGAGCGAGGGTGATCTGATCAAAGCCGGTCTGCTGGCTTATCTGTTGCCTTGTGTAGCGGCGGTGACGGGTGCGGGTATCGCGACCTCGGCAGGGTGGGGCGATGTCGGTGCGGTGCTGGGCGCTACCGTCGGTGCAGCAAGTGGTTTCGTTTTGGCGCGTGTGTCCAACTGGGCGCCGCGTGTAGTCGTAGAAACAAGTTCAACCAAAGGAGAAACACCATGAATCAAACAGTCGCAGCAGATCCGTTGTTGTCCACCGATTTCATTATGGAGATGGTCAAGCAGATGCGCGCCGTCGACAGCTACGGCACGTATGACGGCTGGCCTGCCGAGCGCGTGTTGGCACCATATGTTCTGACCAAGGAACAGAAACGCGAGATCCCGATCATCGGCGATCCGGACGAGATCCTGCTGTCGCGCATCAAGTGTTTCTACAACGCTATCGCTTCGCTGATCGAAAAGGAATGCGGCCAGATGGCTGTGCCAATGATCAACATCACCCACGAAGGTTTCGGCCGTGGCGTGATCACGGTTGGCAAGCTGGTGGTGATGGACAAGACATTGCGTGACGTGCACCGCTACGGCTACGAGAGCCTGTCCAAGATGAAGGACGAGGGCGACAAGCTGCTCTCCGTTGCACTGGAGATCATTGGTAAGCACCCGGATGTGGCGGGACTCTGAGGAGGTGAAGATGACGGAAGACGAACTGAAGGCACTCGACAAAGAAGTGAAAAAACTGAAGCGCATCTCTACCGAGTGGGCGGGGCAGTTGCACGATCTGGTCGAGGACAAGTTGCCGGCGGGCTACAAGGAGCTGCCGGGCATCGCGCAATCCACTTACGATGCTTGCCAGGCATGGGCCGAGGCGAGCGCAAGATTATCCGAAGCACAGAAGGAAGCATGACCATGTCAAACATCACTGGCGTCACCCGGGGCGGCACCCCTTACGAACCGACTTTCGTCACCGAACTGAATCCGGCCAACTGCATCGGCTGCGGCCGTTGCTTCAAGGTCTGCCCGCGCAGTGTGTTCGAGTTGCTGGAACGCGACGAGGATGACGAGAACTACGACGAGGACGAAGACAACATGATGGTGATGTCTATCGCGAATGCGCTGGACTGCATCGGCTGCGGATCTTGCGCACGTGTTTGTCCCAAGCAATGTCACACGCATCAAGCGATGCCAGTAGGAGCTTAAAAATGCCAAAGCCAGCCAGACACGTATTCGTGTGTTCGCAAAATCGTCCTGCCGGTCACCCGCGCGGATCATGTGGTGCAAAGGGTTGTGCTGCCGTAGTGGACGAGTTCATGCAGCAATGGCAACAGCGCCAGTGTTTCGCTGAAGTGGTGGTGACACCGACCGGTTGTATAGGTCCGTGCGGCATGGGGCCGAACGTGCTGGTGTATCCGGAAGGCGTGATGTACTGCAATGTCAGCAAGGAAGATGTGAGCGCGATATTCGACGAGCATCTGCTGGGCGGCAAAGTGGTGGAACGTCTGCAGGCACCGGCTGACATCTGGTGATTCTTGGTTCTTTCGTCATTCCCGCGAAAGCGGGAATCCAGTCCGTAACAAGCGGCCCCGCGCAGCGGGACGAATGGGTTTTGTCCGCAATGCGGGCTATTTATCTGCTGGATTCCCGCTTTCGCGGGAATGACGTGGAGGAGGCGGCATGATTGAGTCGATTGAATCTCGCATCTTGCCTGCCGCGCTGGAGGCGGTGGCTAAACGTATCGTCATCGCCTTGCAGTTGGAGGCCGAGCGTTTCACCGCGACCGGTGCAGCTCCTTATATTGACCTCGCAGCGGCGCAGTTCACCCGCGTGGTCGATCCGGCCAATCAGCAGCCGGGCTATGAAGGTGTATGGCGCAACGCACGCAAAGACCGTTGCGGCACGATCACCTTCAACAGCGACGGCAGTTTCTTTGCCGAGTACGACATCTTCTGTCCGCACCCGCGCGATGCGCGCTGGTTCGTGGAGATGGTCACCGCCTGGGGTAATGCCGATCACATCAGCAGCGAAGCGACGCTGATCCCCGCCCTGTAAGCCGACGCGCCACGAAAGTCTGGCGAACGGCTATGATGCGCACCATCCGCGGCAGCGCTGCCGCAGCAATGGAAGGTCGCATCATGTCTGAAGAAAATCGTGAGATGAATACCGAAGAGGCGCGCGAGGAATTGCACGTCTCGTTGCCTATGGAAGCGTTCAAGGCTGCATTGCCGTATCTGGTGGCGCTGCTGGTGATCGCCGGACTGGGCTATTGGCTGATCGATCCCGCGCCGCCGAAGAAGATGGTGATATCCATCAGCAAGGAAGACGGTAACTATCAGGCTTATGCCGCTTTGTATGGGGTGTTGCTGCAGCAGGACGGCATCACGCTGGAGATACGCGAGACAGAAGGGCCGATGCAGAGTCTGGAGGAATTACGCAAGGAAGATTCCGGTGTCGATCTGGCTTTCGTGCCGGGCGGCATGGCGGGCGGGCAATCCACCGTGGGATTGGAATCCTTGGGTAGTCTGTACTACGAACCGCTGTGGATATTCCACAAGGGCAAGCAGAAGATCGAACATCTTTCGCAGCTCAAGGGGTTGCGTGTCGGCGTGGGGCGGCCGGACAGCAGCACCCGTCTGATCACGAAAGTGTTGCTGGAAGCTGCCGGGGTGACTGATCAGAACGCGACGCTGTACGAGATCGGCCTGGACGATTCCATGGAAGCGTTGCGGCATGACATCGTGGATGTGATCTTCCTGACCGGTGTGCCGAATTCGCCGCTGGTCGCCGAGGTGGCGACCATGCCCGGCGTGTCGCTGGTGGATCTGGACGACTCTGAAGCCATCGCGCGCCAGTACAGCTTCCTGCATCACTTGGTGTTGCCGGAAAGTGCGCTGAGTCTGAAGGCCAATATCCCGCCGCGGCGCGCGCATCTGTTAGCGCCCACTGTCACTTTGGTGGCGCGCGATACGCTGCATCCGGCGCTGACCTATCTGTTGCTCAAGGTGCTGACGCGGGTGCACGGCAATGCGGGCATGTTGCAACAAGAGCATGACTTCCCGGCGGACAAGGATTCCGATTTCGAGCTGAGCAGTCAGGCCGAGTATTTCTATAAATCCGGCCCGCCCTTCCTCGACCGTTACTTGCCATATTGGGCGGCTACCTTCGTCAGCCGCGTGCTGATCATCCTGCTGCCGTTGCTGGCCTTGGCCATCCCGCTGAGCAGGGCCGCGCCCGCTCTCTACAATTGGCTGATCAAGTCGCGCGTGCACAAACTGTACGGTGAGCTACGTTTCCTGGAGCTGCAATTGCGTACCGCGAAACCACCGGTCGATCTTGCACGCTTCCGCCGTGAGCTGGATGGTATCGAAAACAAAGTCAATCACTTGCGCTTGCCGGTCGCCTTTTCCAGTCATCTTTATGAATTGCGCACCCACATCGGCTTGGTCAGGGCGCGGCTCGCGGATTGAGGACGGCATCGGCAATCTGTGCCAGACTGGGGGCGTTGGTGCTATTGATGGTTCGAATAGGGGAGAGATAAATGAAGAAGATGGATCCGTGTACGCTGATCTTTTTTGGGGCGGGTGGAAACCTGAGCCGCAAGAAATTGATCCCCGCGCTTTATCATCTGGAAACATTGCAGCGATTGCCGGACCATCTGGTGATCCTGGGCTGTGATATCGGCCAATATGAGCGCGATGCCTGGTTGACGGTGGTGCGCGACATCCTGCGCGAAAAACACGGCAGCAAGATCGACGAGATAGCGTTGGAGCGATTCTGTGCACGCTTGCACTATTTCGCGGTGCCTATCGGGGATGATGCCGCATACGACCGTCTCGGCGTGCTGCTGAACGAGGATCCGACATTCCCGCCCAACGCGGTGTTCTATATGGCGGTGCGCCCTGCTGACTATCCGGGCATCGTTGCCAAGCTGGGCGAGGCCGGTCTGTTGAAGCAGCAGAATGGATGGCGTCGGGTGGTGATCGAGAAACCGTTCGGCTACGACTTGCTTTCTGCGCAGACGCTGCAAGCCAGTCTTTATCGCCATCTGGACGAGCCGCAGATCTACCGTATCGACCACTATCTGGGCAAAGGAACGGTGCAGAACATCATGGTGTTCCGCTTTGCCAATCTGTTGCTCGAACCGTTGTGGAACAACCACTACATCGACCATGTGCAGATCACCCATTCCGAAACCATGGGGGTCGAGAACCGCGCCGATTATTACGAAGGTGCGGGCGCATTGCGCGACATGATCCAGAGCCATCTATTGCAATTGATGGCTTTGGTGGCGATGGAGCCGCCCGTGAGTATGGCCGCCGAGCATCTGCGCGACGAGAAAGTGAAAGTGTTGAAATCCATCCGACCCATCACACAGAACGCCGTGCATGCGCATGCCTTCCGTGGCCAATATGCCAGCGGCACGATTGAGGGGAAATCCGTGCCCGGCTATCTGGAAGAAAAGAATGTCGCGCAGGACAGCGTCACGGAGACCTATGCCGCGATGAAGTTGTTCGTCGATAACTGGCGCTGGGCGGGTGTGCCGTTCTATCTGCGCACCGGCAAACGCATGCCGGAGAACAGTTCCGCCATCTGCATCCGCTTCAAAGCACCACCCAAGGACTTGCTGCGCCACACCCGCCAGGGGCCGCCGCCGCCGAACTGGATCATGCTCGGCATACAGCCCGATGATTGCCTGAAGATGGAATTGCAGGTGAAGGTGCCGGGACTGGATGTGCAGACACGTGCCATCAGCTTGGATGCGACCTATCGCAAGCATGGCGAGGAGGATTTCGATGCTTATGAAGGGCTGCTGCTGGATGTCATGAACGGAGATCACTCACTGTTCCTGCGTATCGACGAGGTGGAAGCGGCTTGGCGCGTGGTCGATCCCATCTTGAAGGTGTGGGCGATGGAGCGCGATCTGATCAACACCTATCCTGCCGGAAGTTGGGGGCCGCGCGGTACTTATCGTTTGTTCGATCGTGAGGATCAGTTCTGGCGGCACTCCCTGAATCTGGATGGTGCCAAGACAGAAGCGTATTGATATGACGTCACGCGGCCAGTTTGCATTGCCCGGCGCGAAGCAGGTGAATGTGTATGCCGATGCGGGGGCGCTGGCGGATGCCGTGGCACATCGCATCGCAGAACTGGTGCAAGCATGCGTTGCACAACAGGGCGTGTGCCGCATCGCCTTGGCAGGTGGCGGTACACCGCAACAGTGTTATGAGAAGTTGCGCGGACTGTCGCTGCCTTGGGCGCATGTCCACATCTATTTCGGAGACGAGCGTTGTTTGCCGGCAGGGGATGCGCAACGCAACGATGACATGGCGATGCGCACCTTGCTGCAGCATGTTCCGGTTCCTGCGGGGCAGGTGCATCCGATGCCGGTCGAACTGGGTGCAGTGGAGGCAGCATTGCGCTACGCACAAGAACTGGCGCAGGCCGGTGCGCTGGACATCGTGTTGCTGGGCATGGGCGAAGACGGGCATACCGCCAGCCTGTTCCCGAATGATCCGGCATTGGATGACCCGGCCCTTGCCGTGGCCGTGGATGATGCACCCAAGCCGCCACCGCAGCGCGTCAGCCTCGGCATGGCGGCATTGAATGCCGCGCGCCACAAGCTGTTCTTGGTGGCGGGCAGTGGCAAGCGTGCAGCGCTGCAAAGTATCGCGCAGGGAGAGCAGTTGCCAGCCGGGCAGGTGCTGGATGCTGAATGGTTTATGGATGAAGCAGCTTTACCGAACAGAATTTAATAGGAGAAGAAGATGCAAATAGGAATGATCGGACTGGGACGGATGGGCGCGAACATGGTGCGTCGCTTGCAGAAGGCTGGACACGACTGCGTGGTCTATGACCGCAGCAGCGAGACCGTGCAGGCCTTGGCAAAAGAGGGCATGACACCTGCCGCGAGCGTGCAGGAGATGATCTCCAAACTGAGCGCGCCGCGTGCCGTCTGGCTGATGTTGCCGGCTGCCGTGGTGGATGCCAGCATCGAAGAGGTCGCCCTGTTGTTGAGCCCCGGCGACATCATCATCGACGGTGGTAACTCGTATTACAAAGACGATATCGCCCGTGCGAAGCGCTTGTCGGCGAACGGCCTCCGCTATGCAGATGTGGGTGTCAGCGGCGGTACTTGGGGGCTGGAGCGCGGATATTGCCTGATGGTGGGCGGACAGAAAGATACCGTGGCGCATCTGCAGCCGATATTCGCCGACCTCGCACCCGGTGTTGAATCCGCACCGCGTACCGATGGACGCAGCGGACAGCCTTCGACGGCTGAGAACGGCTGGCTGCACTGCGGTCCGGAAGGGGCGGGCCACTTCGTGAAGATGGTCCATAACGGCATTGAGTACGGCATGATGGCTGCCTATGCAGAGGGCTTCAATCTGTTGCGGCATGCCAATGTCGGCGGTGCTTCGCATCAGGTGGATGCCGAAACTACACCGCTACGCGAACCGGAAGCGTTCCGTTACGACATCGATGTGGCCGAGGTGGCCGAATTGTGGCGGCGTGGCAGTGTGGTCGGCTCCTGGCTGCTGGATCTGACCGCGCATGCACTGCAAGGCGATGCCGATCTGGATAAGTTCAGCGGTCGCGTTTCGGATTCGGGTGAAGGGCGTTGGACCAGTATCGCGGCGATCGAATCCGGCACGCCAGCGCCGGTGCTGACTGCCGCGCTGTTCAATCGATTCTCGTCGCGTGGCGAGGCGGACTATGGCGATAAGTTATTGTCTGCATTGCGTTATGAGTTCGGCGGGCATCAGGAAAAAGCCAAGTGAATTAGGGACTCAGCTTTTTGCGGAAGTTGCCGATACATTGTTCACAGGGGCGCGATGTCGCTCCGCAGTGAAGGAGGTGTGAAATGACTATCGTGATGAATATGAGCAGCTACGAGATCGAGCGCGTGGAAGAGGTCGTCGAGTCCTATGGGGACGAGGTGATGTACGCAGGCTGGAACCCGCAACTGGCACAGACCGAGGTCGCGCACATCGCTCCGGCACATGCCGCCTTCCCACCTTCGCTGGCAGAGGCCGACATCGAAGCCTTCCTGCACAAGATGTATGTGAATCAACGCTGAACCGGCTGCTGGCATGGCAGTGAACGCCCCCCTTTGCGGGGGCGTTCGTACTTTTAAAAGCGGTTTTTTGGCTGTGACTCGAAGGAGCGAAAGTCTTCGCTGTGCTATGCTTTGCCGCATTCGAATACGATATTTTTCATGCGCTATCTCCCCTTATTGTTGTTGCTGCTACCGCTGACTTCCCATGCCGACCAGGGCGGGGATCTTATGGCTGTGCGCGCGGCTTTCAACGCGAAGAAAGAGGCGCCGTTGCTGGAGGCGGCGAAGCGTTTGCAGGACACACCGCTGGAGCCCTACGCGACTTATTACCGCCTGCGTATGCATTGGGACGATAAAGACACGACTACCATTCACGCATATCTGGCGCGCGAGGAAGATACGCCGGTGATCGACCAGTTCCGTGGCGAATGGCTGAAAGAGATGGCGAAGCAAAAACGCTGGGACGAGTTCGCCTCCGAATATCCCTATCTCATCAATGCCGATGCAGAATTGACCTGCCATGCGCTGAGTTGGCAGCGCAGCCAGAATGAGGCGCTGGCACTGCGTGCAGCACGCAAGTTGTGGTTCGAGGGCGAGGCGGATGCTGTCAGTTGCGATGCCATATTCGATATTGCGATCGAGCGCGGTGTCATCACCGAGCAGGATGTTGCGCAACGCATCCGCGTACTGCTGGAAGAGAATGAAGTCGCAGAGGCGAAGAAGCTGGTGCGTTACTTGCCCAAGGCCGAACGATTGCCGCTGGCAGAGTTGGATGAGGCACGCCGCAATCCGCAGCGCTATCTGGGACGAGTGAAGCTGGACAATGCCAGTATCGGCCAGCGCAAGGTGGCGATGTTCGCGCTGCAGCGCTTGGCACGTCAGGCGGTTAAGCCTGCTTCCGTGCAATGGGATCGACTCGGCAAGCATTTCCCGCCAGAAGAACAAAAGTATTTCTATTCCTGGTTGGGCTACGAAGCGGCCCGCCAGCATGAATCCCGTGCGCTGGAATGGTATGCCGCTGCCGGAGAGACACATCTGAATACACAACAACAGGCTTGGCGTGTGCGCGCTGCCTTGCGAGAGCAGAATTGGCATGCCGTATGGGAAGGCATCTCTTCCATGTCGGTGGAACAGCAGAACGAACGCAGCTGGCGCTACTGGAAGGCGCGGGCCTTGATCGAACTGGGACATCGACGCGATGCCGAGGTGATCCTTGCGCCATTGAGTCGTGAGTATCGCTTCTACGGACAAATGGCAGCAGAAGAGTTGGGGGCAGCGCCGGCGGCAGGCATCGTGACCGCCAAGTTCGTGCCTGATGAACAGGAAGTGCAAGCCGTGCAAGCCCGCCCCGAGATACAGCGCACTGTGCTGTTGTACAAGATGGGACTGCGCACCGAAGCCGCGAAGGAGTGGGATTGGGCGATGCGCGGGCTGGATGACCGAGAGTTACTGGTGGCAGCGGAAGTCGCGCGCCGTCACGAGATGTATGACCGTTCCATCAACGCCGCAAACCGCACCGTCGAATTACACGATTTCAATCTGCGTTACCCGTCCCCGTACCGCGAAGCATTGCAGGCACCCATTGACGAACATGGCGTGGAAGAAGCATGGGTGTACGGCCTGATGCGTCAGGAGAGTCGTTTTGTCACGCATGCGAAATCTGAAGTGGGGGCGGCCGGACTGATGCAGATCATGCCCGCCACCGCGCGCTGGGCTGCACACCGTATCGGCCTGAAGGGCTATCGCAAAGGTCTCATCCACCAATTGGATGTGAACCTGCGCCTCGGCACTTATTACATGAAGAGCGTCTACAGCCGCTTCGATGACAATCCTGTGTTGGCATCTGCCGCCTACAACGCGGGGCCGACGCGCGCCAATCGCTGGCGTGGCGAAGTGCCGCTGGAAGGTGCGATATACGCCGAGACCATCCCATTTGATGAGACGCGGGATTATGTGAAGAAGGTGATGAGCAACACCATCTATTACGCCAAGCTGTTCGGTCACCCCTCCGAGTCGCTGAAGCAGCGGCTGGGCGTGGTCGCCACCAATAAAACCAAACAGGCACCGGTGCATGCCTCAGCGATGTGATGGTTTGAAGGTCTATTGTGTCGGCGGTGCCGTGCGCGACCGCTTGCTTGGCTTGCCGGTAAAGGATCGCGACTGGGTCGTGGTCGGCAGCGCACCTGAAGAGATGGAGGCGCGCGGCTTTAAACCGGTCGGCAGCGATTTTCCTGTGTTTCTGCATCCCGATACCCACGAAGAATATGCGCTGGCGCGCACCGAGCGTAAAACGGCTGCGGGCTACAAAGGTTTCAACATCTTCGCTTCACCCGATGTCACGCTGGAGCAGGACCTATTGCGGCGTGACTTCACCGTCAACGCCATCGCGGAAGATGAAGATGGCACGCTCATCGATCCGCATAACGGACAAGCCGACCTGAAAGCGGGCGTGTTGCGCCACGTCAGCGATGCCTTCGCCGAAGACCCGGTACGCATCCTGCGCGGTGCACGCTTCGCTACACGTTTCGGTTTTACCATCGCGCCGGAGACATTGGAACTGATGCGTGACATGGTGGCGAACGGCGAAGTAGATGCGCTGGTGGCAGAGCGCGTGTGGCAGGAACTGTCGCGCGCGCTGATGGAAAGACATCCCTCGCGTTTCTTTATCGCGCTGCGTGAATGCGGTGCGCTGCAAAAGATATTGCCGGAAGTGGACGCGCTGTTCGGTGTGCCGCAACCCGTGCACTACCATCCCGAGATCGACTGCGGCGTGCATGTGATGATGGTGCTGGACGACACCGCCAAACTCGAACGTTCACTTGAAGTGCGCTTCTCCGCATTGGGTCACGACCTCGGCAAAGCCACCACGCCCGAAGAGACATTGCCCAGACATCTCGGTCACGAACAACGCAGCATCGATCTGGTGAAAGACGTCTGCACACGCTTACGCGTTCCCAGTGACTGTCGCGATCTGGCACTGCTGGTCGCACAGTTCCACAGCCATATCCACCGGGCGAAATCTTTGCGCCCGGATACCATCGTCAAACTGTTCGACCGTTGCGACCTGTGGCGAAAACCCGAGCGCTTCGAGCTCATCCTCGAAGCTTGCATATCCGATGCACACGGCCGCACCGGACACGAGAACGACGATTACCCGCAAGCGCCCTATATGTTGGCGTGTGCCAAAGCAGCACAAGCGGTGAACGCAGGCGATATCGCGCGTGCTTGTCCCGATAAGAACCTCATCGCTGACAAAGTACGCGAGGCGCGGATCGTGGCGGTGGAAGAAGTGGTGAATAGTAATAAGAAGTGATCGAATCTAGTAGGCGGTTCTCGTCTATATAAAGCCTTTGGCATAATCCGAAAAAGATTTCCCCTCAATATTCGACGATGCTTACCTGACATGAAGGCATGGGATTGCGCTGTATTCAGAATCATTTACATAGCTATGTCAGCTATATAAGAGTATTCTCATAAACAAGGTGATTAAGCAAAATTAAACTTTTGTTAAGTTGAGATTCTCAGCTAGATTCAAAAGACAATAGGTAGACGAATTTAGGTATTAGGTGCATCAAGTGCAACGAGTTTCAAGTTTCTTTCAACTGTTTTTGACGCTTGCCATTTTTTGGTTTTGGCTCAATGGTTCTCTAGCGATCGATGTGGTGGTTGTAGGCCTGATCGCTTCCTTTGTCATCGCTGCGCTATTCAATGGTGGCCTCTCCGCTTTTTCTGACTTACAGCCAACACCCAAGGCCATCGGCTATTCTTTGTTGTATGTCGTTTTCTTTTTCAAGGAACTGGTTAAGTCTAACTTTGGTTTGGCGCGCATTGTGCTCACGCCTGGGTTGCCGCTGTCACCAGGTATCGTCAAAGTCCGCACCAAACTAAAAAGCCGTATGGGGCGCATGTTGTTGGCCAACTCGATCACGCTTACCCCGGGCACGCTGACAGTTGAAATGACGGGTGAGTGGCTTTACATCCACTGCGTCACGGTGAGTTCAACAGATACTGATATAGCAACAGCCAACATCGTCTCCGGTTTCGAGCACTATCTTGAGGTGATGTATGGCTGATCTTCTGGTTTATGTCGCTGCGACACTCACGAGCCTTGCTTTCTTGCTGGCACTTTATAGATTCTTCAAAGGCCCGTCGGCTGCTGATCGTGTGGTGGCCTACGATGTGCTGACTATTATTGCCATCACCGGCATCGTATTGATCGCCTTGGCCGAGGGACGCGGTATCTATCTTGATGTTGCCTTGGTTTATGCGTTGCTGTCTTTCCTGGGCGTGATCGTGGTGGCGCGTTATTTGGAGCGTGGACTATGACGGACACTGCACTCTCTATTGTGGGCGGTTTGTTGTTCGTTGCCGGCGCCGCTTTCTTGTTACTGGGTGGTTTGGGACTTGTGCGTATGCCAGATCTTTTTAACCGCATTCAAGCCGGAACCAAAACGACCACGCTGGGCACGCTGCTGACGTTGGCGGGCGCTGCGTGTCTTCAGCCCGACTGGAGTTTGAAATTACTGCTGATCGGTTTGTTCGTTCTGCTCACCAACCCGATCTCCTCGCAGGTGTTGGCTCGCGCAGCGCACCGCATGGGCCTCGAAAAGTCACAGCTCACGATGGTCGATCATCTGGCTGAAGATACCGGAGAACGCTCATGAGCACATTACTGACCGCTATGACTGTTGTGCTGTGCATCGCGATCCTTGTTGCTGCGATCGTTTCGATTCAGGTCAAGGGCGACAAAAGCATGTCCATCGCCATTCTGGCTGCCGGTCTGGTCAGTCTGCTGGCCTCGGTGCTATTCCTGATCTTGGCCGCACCCGATGTGGCGATGACTGAAGCGGCGATTGGCGGCGGCCTGACCACTTTCCTGTTCTTTTTCGTTCTGGCACGGATGCGGAATGGAGAGCGTGAATATGAAGAGGCGAATCATGATTAAGCGTTTCCTTGCCTTATCGCTGCTCGTAGGCATCGGGGCTATCTTCGTTGCGTTGATGATGTCTTATGAGCCGGATGCGAGTTTGAATCTCACCGCCCGCTACTACGCAGAAAACACCGCCAGCGAAACCGGGTCGGCCAATATCGTCACCGCTATTCTGGTGACTTATCGTGGCTTGGATACATTGGGTGAGGTCACTGTGTTGTTCCTCGCTTCAAGCATCATCGGCTTGGTTTTGTCGCTAGGGAACAAACAGAATACAACGCTTCGCAAGCTCGTGCCGGTTGGTGAATTGCTAACTACGGGTAAAAGCTATCTTGCGCCGATCATCATGCTTTTGGGCGTCTATGTTTTTGTGAATGGACACCTAACGCCGGGCGGCGGTTTTCAGGGCGGTGCGATCATCGCGTCAGGCATGCTGTTGCTATTGCTGTCTGATCCACTCAAGCACTTTAGTCATGCGCTGATCTCTCTTGTTGAATCGTTGTCGGGCTTTGTTTATGTCTCACTGGGGGTGCTCGGCATCGTGTTGGCCGGCAGCTTTCTCGACAATCGCATCTTGCCGCTGGGCGATTTTGGCGACCTCATTTCTGCGGGTGCCATCCCGTTGATCTATTCACTCATCGGCCTCAAGGTCGGTGCCGAGTTCTCATCCATGCTGGCCAACCTCTCTGAAATGGAGGACCTGCAGTGACATATATTGCTTTGGCCACGGGTTTCCTGCTGATCCTCATCGGTTTCTATGGCGCGCTTACAAATCGTAATCTGCTGCGCATGATCGTGGCTTTCACGATCGCCAATAGCGGCATCAATGTTGTGATCATTGCTATCGGCTATATGCATGGCCGCACCGCGCCGATTTTGGATGCGACCGTCTCAGCGGCAGATGCGCTCACTCGTGTCATCGATCCGGTCCCGCAAGTACTCGTGCTGACCGCCATTGTGATCGGCGTGGGGGTGGCCGCGCTGATGCTTGTTTTTGCCTATAAGCTTTATGAACGCAAAGGCACGCTCGATATTTCGAAGTTCGCGGAGCTTAAATGGTGAACGCGATCTACATCATCGTTGCCGCACTGGGCGCTGCTTTTCTGCTGGGGCTGCTTAAGTCAGAAAAGCGCGGCACTGCCTATGTGATCACGCTGTTTGCACTGTCAGTGATGACATGGATATCGGCGGGGTGGGTGTGGGCGTTTGTGATGGAGCGTGCCGCGCCGGTCGACTTCTTAACGGGCGGCACTTCGCCGCCGTTCTCGATCAATTTCCGCATGGGCTTGCCCGAAGCGGTACTGACATTGCTCGCGAGTTTGACGGGCCTGCTCTCCGCACTCTATATGAAGGACGTGTTGTGCGCGCTGGGTCAACGCGCGATGGCCGTACTGCTGGTTGCAGTGATGGCGCTGACAGGCATCATCCTCACGCGCGACCTGTTTAATCTGTTCGTATTCTTTGAACTGGCCATTATTTCCACCGCCGGGCTCATGCTACTCTCCGAAGACGCACGTGCATTGGCAGCGGGTTTTAAGTACTTGATCGTTTCGCAAATGCTGTCGGTGTTTTTCCTGATCGGCATCATCTTCGCCTACCACGCTACCGGGACATTGAATATCGATGGCATGGCCACGGCTTCGCTGGGACTCAAAGCCGGTGGGGCGATTGCATTCTTTTTCCTCTTCATCGCCGTTGTTGCCGAACTGAAACCTTTCCCCGCGAATGGTTGGGGGCTCGACATTTATGAATCTGCACACCCGGGCTTTGCAGCCATATTTTCTGCCGCGACCAGCAGTGCCGTTATTTATGCCGTCGACAAACTATTGCTCATTGGCGGCGCGGAATGGCTGCCTATGGCAACGGGCATCGGTGTCATCACTTTTCTTGCGGCTAACTTGTTTGCATTGCCGCAGACGAATGACCGGCGCTTGCTCGGCTATTCCTCTATAGCGCAAACCGGACTTATCCTGGCAGTGCTGGGACAGCGCGACATACTGGGCGATAACGTGCTGTACATCGCCGGGGGACTGTTACTGTCACACGCCATTGCCAAGGCGGGACTCAACTGGATATCGGGCTTGGTCGCCGGGCGCGAACTGCCCGATTGGGCTGCATTGCGTAGCCGCCCGATACTCGTTTTTGCCTTCGTTACTTTTATCGCCATGCTCAGTGGCTTGCCGCCTTTCCCCGGTTTTTATGCAAAGTGGGAAATGGTACGCATCTTGGCGGGAGAGGGGCGCATCGCACTGATCGGTCTGATCCTGCTCGGCTTGCTGATAGAGGCCGGATATCTGTTCCGTTGGTTCGGATACATCATCAAACGCGAAGTGCCCGCCCAATCTGTGCGCTGTTCGCCGTTTCAAATCAGTGCCATTTTTGTGGCGCTCGCCAGTGGCTGGGCATTGGGTTTTGTGTGGGGTGAGTTGTCTAACCAGTATTTCGGCCACGACAATTTATTACTCGCCATTCCCGTCGTATTCGCGCTCACCTTTCTGTTGCTCGACTGGTTGCCGGCATGGGTCAAGAACTCGATAGCGATCGTTGGCTTGAGTCTGTTCTTTTATCTGACATTCTCCGATTACGATCCGCTGCGGATGATCTTCGCCATCATCTTCCTCATCGGTGGCGCTGTTATTTTGTTGGCTAGCTATGATTCAAAAGGAAGGCGCATCGGCTTCTACCCGGCCACGATGCTGATGTTCGCCGGACTTATCTTGCTGATCCGCGCCACAGACACCTTTGGCTTTTTTGCCGCGTGGGAGCTGTTAACGATCGGTTCGTATTTCTTGATATTGCGCGGCAAACACTCAGAGCCGCATGCGCTTTCTTACATCATTTTCTCGCTAGGCGGCGCATTCCTGATCCTGGCCGGATTCGCGCTGGCAGCGCAGGGCGCGCCCCTATTCAACATCGACGCACTGGCGCAGTTGACCCAGCCCTTGGCACCGTGGGTATTCCTTTTGCTGGCAATCGGCTTTATGACCAAAACAGCCGCCATCGGTTTGCATATCTGGCTGCCGGGCGCGCACAGCGAGGCCGAGACAGATGTCTCGCCCATGGTGTCTGGCATCTTGCTTAAGGCCGGGCTGTTCGGCTTGATCGTATTGCTGATGACGATGGGTAAGCAGCAGCTATATGGCGTTGAACTTACCTATGTGATGTTGTGGATAGGCGCGCTGTCCGCATTGCTGGGTAACTTGATGGCGATCTTCCAGGAGGATGCCAAGCGTTTGCTGGCTTATTCATCCATAGGGCAAATGGGCTACGCGCTGTTTGGGCTGGCCTTGATGAATCATCTGGGTTGGTTGATGGCGCTGATGTTCGTCATCAATCACTACATCTATAAGTCGATGCTCTTCCTCTCGGCAGGCGGCGTAGCAAAGCGCACCGGCACGCGTGACATGTATCGCATGGGCGGTTTGATCACGCTGATGCCGCTGTCCTTTATTGCGACGCTGATCGGCATCATCGCCGTATCGGGCGTGCCGCCGTTATCAGGTTTTGGTGGGCGCTGGATCTTCTACAATGCCATCATCTCATCCGAATATCGCCTGCCGATGGTCATCATCTTCTTGGCCGGGCCGATCGCCTTCCTCTATCTCTTCAGACTCATTCACACCATTTTCTTGGGCCAATTGAAAGATGAGTATCGCAAGATAAAAGAAGCGCCTTTCTGGTTCATCCTGCCGCAAATGATCTATGTCGCCCTGTTGCTGGCCTTTGCCGTGGCACCTGGCGTTGCATTGCGACGCGTTGATACCTATCTGAATCAGATATTCCCTGGCGGTGGTTTGCAGTGGACAGGCACCGAGATCAGCAGCGCCTACGGCTACTGGAATCCCGTCGCCATCATGATCATCATCGCCGTCATTTTCGGCACGCTGTTCGCGTGGTTGCTGTTCGTTAACAGGAAGGCGCAAAAAGTCAAACAGTTCAATATCGTGTATGCCGCCGAGCGACCCTATCGTCCGGAAACGACCCACTTCGCATGGAATTTCTTTGCGCCTTACCGCAAGGCGCTGGGGTTCCTCGTGCAGCCTTTCGCGACGCGTTTTTGGGACGGTGTGACGAACACCCTGCACACCGCAGCCGATATATCTCGGCGTCTCTACAACGGTAACGGACAAAGTTATGCATTCCACTTGCTCTCCTTTGTGGTGATTGCCTATTTAATGCGGATGGGAGCCTAGAATGCCTTTTGACTGGATGAAGATCCCCTACTCACTTCTGACGCTGTTCATCGTCGTCAACTACGGTTTTTTTCTGAACGCGCTGATTCAAAAGATGGGGGCGCGGGCAGGACGCCGTTACGGCATTCCGATCTGGCAGAACTACGTAGATATGATCAAGAACTATGGCCTGCGTTCGTCGATCACGCATGGTGCGATGTTCTATCTTGGCCCCGTGTTTCGCTTGTCGGGCGGCGTTGGCTTGTTATTGTTCGTGCCGACTATCTATGGTTCTTACATGTTCTCGAACCTGTCATTCGCGGGCGACTTGATCTTGGCGCTGTATTTTATCTTCTTCGGCACTTTGGGCATGGCGCTGGGGGCGGGTGAGAGCGGCCATCCGCATGCCGCCATCGGCGTGTCACGCGGGCTGGCGCAAGTCTCAACCGCCGAACTTCCTTTTGCGCTCGCGGTGTTTGCCGTGGCATTGCAATATCAGACATTATCGGTGACTGAGATCGTCGCCGCGCAACAAGGTGGATTTCTGCAATGGACCTTGTTCACCAATCCACTTGCCGTGGCGGCTGCGATGCTTGGATTCCTAGGTTCTATGATGCGCCCACCTTTCGACGTGGTCATAGCGCCGCAAGAGATACCGATCGGTCCTCCGACCGAATACCACTCAGCCTATCTTGCGCTAATGCAGACTAATCGGGCCATCTTCCCGATCGCCAAGATCGTGATCTACATGAATCTGTTCTTTGGCGGTGCGAGCGATTGGCCGACCTTCTTCTTCAAAGTGTTCTTGATCTATCTGTGGTCGGCTTTTGTGGGCGTTGTGTTTCCGCGCTTCCGTGTAGAGCAGTCAATTCGCTGGTTCCTGATATGGGCCGTTCCGCTGGGTATTTTATCGATCATATTGGTGTGAGATGACATGAAAGATGAACTTAAAATACGGGTTGTCAAAGGGCCGGACGGGGTCGAATTCGAAGTCGAGCCGCTGAAGGATTACTACTGCGAAGCAGCGCCCACGGTGATGCCGGCCGCGTACATAAAAGTCGTGGAAGACCTGTTCAACTGGGCGCGCTCGGAGTCGATCTGGATCCTTGGTTTTGGCACAGGTTGCGGCGCGATAGAGATGCGCCCGTTGATGACGCCGCGTTTTGACGCTTACCGATTCGGCGTGCAGTGGCGGCCCACACCACGTCAGGCGAATCTGTTTGTGATCTCGGGTTACCTGTCCACCAAAACGCTCAAGCGCGCTATTCGCTCGTATGAACAGATGCAAAATCCCAAGTACGTGATCGGCCTCGGCTCCTGCACGATCAATGGCGGTATGTATTGGGATTCGTACAACACCATTAAGCGTCTGGACGATTACCTGCCGGTCGATCTATACATCGCGGGCTGCATGCCCAGACCCGAAGCATTGCTGGCCGGATTTCAGGATATGAAAAAACTCATTCGTGCCGGCAAAGCCGAAGGTGCCAACTTGTATGCCGAAAATTTCGAGTGGTACAAGGCAAACCAAAAGCGGGTGATCCACGATTGGGATATGCCCGACTACAACTGGTAAAGCTTAATAATGCGCGAACTTCACACAAAACTTAAAAGCCTGTTCCCGGTCGGTGACTTAACCGAGCAGCGCTCTAATCTGGGTTTCGTCACTGTCCCGCAGGAGCATCTGCGCGCTGTGCTCGTTCATTTGCGCGACCGTGAAGGCTTTACGCATCTGGTTTTGTTGACCGCGGTGGACTGGTTGGAAGCGGGGCAGTTCCAACTCACCTATTTGCTTTCCAATCGCACCGCCGGAAAAGATCTGGGCGTGCGGGTCATGCTGGCGCGTGATGGCGCGACTATGCAAAGCATCCATGATGTGTGGCCGACAGCCGCGACCTATCAGCGCGAATTGCGCGAAATGTTCGGCATTGATTTCCCGGGTAGTCCGCGCCTGCATGAAGAGTTCATTCTGGAAGGATGGAATGACATCCCGCCCTATCGCCGCGATTTTGACACCTTGAAGTATGCGCAAGAGAACTATAGCGAGCGCCCCGGTAGGGTGACGCACGATCCCGCTGCGCACATGAAGCAGAAACTGAATTCAGGCGGGAACTGACATGACACAGAACGCACCTTTCTTCACGCCAGACCGTAGCCAATATCCGGCCAAAAAAGCGGATGGCACGCTGGATATCGATATCGCCTCGGGAAAATATCTCAAGCTGTGGCAGGGGCCGAATCATCCCGGCATCACGGGCAATATGTCTGTTGAGTTGACCGTTTGCGGTGACGAAGTCGTGGAAGGCAAGACGCACGTCGGTTATCTCCACCGTGGTTTTGAGAAGCTCATGGAGCGCCGCACATTCATCCAGTGCTTCCCGATCGTGTGCCGGATCTGTGTGCCCGAGCCGGACTTCAACGAGTATTGCTATGCAGCCGCAGTCGAAGAACTCGCGGGCATCAAATCCCCCGAGCGCGCGGATTGGATACGCGCGCTCATTTTGGAAATGGGGCGGATCAACAGCTACATGATGTATCTGGGTGGGCAGGCCGGTGCACTGGGTTTGGGCGTGATCGGGCAATGGACCACCTATGCTCGCGACCTGATGCTAGACCGCTTTGAAGAACTCACCGGCGCGCGTATCTATCACATGTTCATCATGCCCGGCGGTGTGCGCGATGGCTTGCCGGAAGGTTTCGACAAACGCATGGAAGAAACCCTGCGTGAGGTCGAAAGCACCCTTAAAGATGTGTATGACGTGATGTTCTGCAACGCGGTATTTAAAAAGCGCACTGTCGGCGTGGGCTACATCGATCCCGCACTGGTCGATTCATACGGTATCACCGGGCCGAACGCGCGCGCTGCCGGTGTGGCCAAAGATGTGCGCAAAGATCAGCCATACCTGATCTATTCACAGCTCGATTTCGAACCTGTGCTGGGGCAGGACTCCGACATATTCACCCGCGCAGATGTGCGCCGTCGCGACGTGCTCGTCTCTGTCGATCTGGTGCGCCAGATACTGGCCAAGATGCCGCGCACCGGGCCGCTGATGGCGACAGTACCTAACGTGTTGCACTGGAAGATACCGCGCGGTGAAACCTATATTCGCGGCGAATGTTCGCGTGGCGAATACGGCTATTACTTGGTGACAGATGGCAGTGGCTATCCGCGCCGCGTCAATGTTCGCGGCCCTTCCTATACCCATGCGGTGTCACTGTTGGAGCGCATGATCGTCAATCTCAATATTTCAGACGTCGCATCGCTCATGGTGTCCTTGCATACCTATCCTCCTGAGATCGAGAGATAACGATGAGCGTACGAGACCTTCTCTCCCCCTTTGCCGCGTGGAAGAACCTGTTCCGCGATCCGGTGACGATCATCGACCCGTTGAATGACAGGCCCGGTGCCCCGCGTTATCGTGGCTTTCATCAGAACGATATGGACAAGTGCATCGGTTGCGGCACCTGCGAGACCATCTGCCAGAACGGAGCCATCGACATGCTCCCCGTCGACGGCATCGAGACCAAACAAGGTGATTCAGGTCTGCGTCCGCGCATCGATTACGGACGTTGTTGTTGGTGTGCGTTATGTGTGGACGTCTGCATGACCAAATCGCTCACCATGTCGAATGCATATACTTGGGTAGAAAGTGATCCTGATGCCTTCCGCTTCACGCCGGGCGTAGACAAGAAGCATTGGGACAACGCCGAGCTTGGCTACCATCGTCCCGAAGAGCATCAGCTGATGGCAAAGGTTCGTTTGCCCATGGGAGAGATGGAGCCGGAGACACGCATCGAATCGTTTGCTGAGATCGTCAACGGCTACACCATTGAGCAAGCGCGCCTTGAAGCGGATCGTTGCGTCTCCTGTGGATTGTGCGTCGCCACTTGCCCCGCGCACATGTCGGTGCCCGATTACATCGCAGCAGTGCGTGATGGAGACTATGAGCGCGGCTTAAAACTCCTGTACGAAACCAACCCGTTCTCAGGCATCTGCGGAAGCGTTTGCACGCACAAATGCGAAACCACCTGCGCAGCCCGTCACGACGGCGACCCTATCGCGATACGTTGGCTCAAGCGTCACATCATGGATCAAGTGACTTTCGAGCAATGCCGCGACATCGTAGGCGGTCCTAGACCTGCCACTGGAAAGAAAGTCGCCATCATCGGCGCGGGCCCGGCCGGACTCACCGCCGCCTTTGATCTGGCTAAACTTGGTCACAGTGTCACTGTTTACGAAGCGTTTGACAAACCAGGCGGCATGACGCGCTGGGGTATCCCGGAATACCGTCTGCCCTATGCACGCATCGATCAGGATATCGATGTGATTCGTTCGGTGGGTGTGGATATTCGGTGCAATGTACGCATCGGCAAAGACATCTTGCTCGATGAATTACACAACAGCTACGATGCCGTGCTCTTGGCGCTGGGCCTGCAGTTGGGACGCGCGACACGCATCCCGGGTAGTGAGCATGAGAACGTCCGCAAGGCGGTTGACCTGTTGCGCCAAGCGACCGCCTTCGAAGATTTCGGCCCGCCGCGTCAGGCGGTCGTGATCGGTGGCGGCAACGTGGCGATGGATATCGCGCGTACGATTGCCCGTTTGCAGAAGAAAGAATTTGGCCGGGTGCAGGTCACGTTGACTGCACTGGAAGATCTGGCGCACTTCCTCGCCGACCCCGATGAGGTCAAAGAAGCGGGAGAGGAGGGCGTTGTCATTCTCGATTCGCGCGGCCCGCGGCAGGTGGTTATTGAAAATGGCCAGGTCACGGGACTTAAGACTTGGCATGTTAAAGCCATCTTCGACGAACAAGGACGCTTCGCACCAAGTTACGATGAGACTGATGAGCAAATGCATGCAGGCTCGATGGTGATTGAAGCGATCGGTCAGATGACCGATGTCAGCATATTGGGTGACACACTTACTGAGAAGTTGACTTGGAATCGCGGTCGCTTGCAGGTGGATGCAGGAGGCCGCACGAGTGAACCTTGGTTGTGGGCCTCGGGCGACATGGTGCGCGGCCCAGACGTGGTGAGCGCTGTGGCAGACGGCCATCGTGTTGCGCAGAGCATTCATGAAATGATTGCAGAAACGGAGCAGCCAAAATGACGCAATTCGATGAAGGTATGGCGCATGGCATGGAGCGCTTACGCAGCAAAACAACGGTGCAGGAAATATTGGAAGTCGCCACAGGATTTGAAGAAAGCGCGCGAAATTTCTATAGGGATTTGATCCCCAAAGTCAGCAAACAGATCCGCTATCTGGTCGAAGAACTGGCAGATGAAGAACAGGCCCATTTTGATTTGTTTGCCAGCCTGGCTCAGCGCACAGATATCGCCGACCAAGTGAAAATTGAAATCGAGCGCACCGCCAGTGACAGCAAGTTCTCAGATTGTTTGCATCTGCCGAATCTGGGAGAACAGCCGGACGATCAGGCTGTTCTGCAATACGCTATGGGGCGCGAACATGCCGCCATGCAACACTATGGCGAACTGGCAGAGACAGCGCCAGCGGGCCCAATCCGCGAATTATTCCAATATCTGGCAAGTGAAGAAACTAAGCACAAATTGGAGTTGGAGAAAATCTATTACGCCACGATCCATCGAGGAGGTGGCGTTTAGTACGAGCTGATCAAACTGAGTTATGTCTCGTGATGTTGCGCCACTCAAGCAGTTTTTCCTCATAACGCTTCCCTGCATGTGCCGGGCTGGTTGATGGCAGGCGGTGTAATGTCAGTTCCGGCAATTCCTGTTTCTTCAATACGAACTTCCTGAAACTCTGTTCTGCCTTTGCGCCGTTGAAATACACGTGCGTGATGTGCGGATGGTCGGCAAAGAATACGGCGAAGTCGTTGGCTTGTTCATGCTGGATGTCGCTGTCCAGGCTGCCTTCTCGTGTGCAGGATTGCAGCACGTCCCACAGCGCAATACCGGCCTGCTTCAGCACTTCCAGTCTTTGTTCGTAGGGCAGGTGTGGATGCGCACCGACCAGCTCGCCCATGAGTTTCCAGAAGGCGTTGTGGGGATGGGCGTAGTACTGTTGCGCGTCGAGTGAACGCTGGCCGGGCATGCTGCCGAGGATGAGGGTGCGTGCATTGCGATCGGCGACGGGCGGAAAGCTGTTCAGGCGTTTCATGCCACTTAGAGCATGCGTGAACGGTCACCAGACATGAAGTTCTGCAACGGTGCGTCGATGCCTTTGCCCATCACCAATACTTTGAACAGCTCGCCCATCTCTGCCGGGCTGGTGAGTTTTTGTACCTGCTTGGCAAGTGGGAGATATTCGCGCACGTTATCGGCCGAGACTTCGCCGAGTAGGTCGGGGAGCCCGTTGTTGAGCAGGAAGTGGGCTTGCGTGGTGTAGCCGAGCAGGTGTGCACCGTAGTCGATGGCGGCTTCGGCGGCGGCGGTGAAGTCGACATGCGAGGTGATGTCCTGCAGGCCGGGCAGGTAGAACGGGTCATCGTGCGAATGATGGCGGTAATGGCACATCAGTGTGCCGCGATGGCGTTGCGGGTGGTAATACTCGCGTGCGCCAAATCCGTAGTCTATGAACAGCAGCACGCCGCGTGTGAGGCGTTCGGCCAGACTGGAAACCAATCCGCGTGCAGTGAGCGACACTTCACTCAGGTAGTCATCCGGTACGGCGATGCCTTTGGCGATGTCGTGCAGGACTTCGTTGTGTGGTTCGCAGTCAGACCAGACGAAGCGATTGTCTTCGGTGGCGACGCCGCGTTCCATGATGCGGCCTTCGTTCCAGAAAACCAGATGCACCGGCAGCGCATCAAGCACTTCATTGCCGAACACGGCACCGCTGATCGTATCGGGCAGTGCATCCAGCCATTGGATACGTTCAAAAAGATGGGGCAAGTGTTCTTTCAATAAAGCTTGCTGGCGTTCGCGCAAGTCGGCGCTGACTTCTAGAATGGAATAGGTGTCAGGCAATGAATCGAGCCGTTCCAGCTCGCGCAGGATGTCCAGCGCGAGCTTGCCGCTGCCCGCGCCCAGTTCGAGGATATGCGGTGTGCTGGCCTGCATCACGTCCCGCAACTGGCGTGCCAATGTGCGGCCGAACAGCGTGGAGATCTCGGGGGCGGTGACGAAGTCGCCCGATTCGCCGAACTTGCGTGCGCCTGCCGTGTAATAGCCCAGCCCCGGCGCATACAGCGCCAATTCCATGAAGCGCGAGAAGGGTATCCAGCCGCCCTGACTCTGGATGTCATTGCGGATCATCTCGCACAAGCGGGCGCTGTGGGCGAGGGCATCGGTGCTGGGAGGTGGAAGGTTAACTTGCATGCTCGGGTATAATCCCCGAAGCGTCAGATATCTACTGCGCGACTCCATGACGAGGTTGGGCGGTGCTCGCACTCCTCACATACTTTTGTATGCTCCGGGTGCTGCGCGCCGTCCGCCCCCGCCATGAAGCCGCTCGCTACGATCTCTGCTCGCTTCGGTCGGCTGTGTTGGTGATGTGTCAAAGTTTAGTGGGGTTTCCGATGCAGGGCAAAACAATATTGGTCACAGGCGGTGCGAAGCGTGTTGGCGCGGCCATCGTGCGTCGTTTGCATGCGGCAGGCGCGAATGTCGCCATCCATTTCCGCAGCTCGGCCTACGAGGCTTTCGCGCTACGCGGCGAGTTGAACGACCTGCGCGAGCACTCCGCCATCTGTGTGCAGGCCGATCTGCTGGAGTCTGCCAATCTGCCGCGCATGGTGGACGAGGTGGTACAGAATTTCGGACATATGGATGCACTGGTCAACAATGCTTCCAGTTTCTATGCCACACCATTGGCCGAGATCGATGCTTCGCAATGGAACGATCTGATCGGTACCAATCTGCAGGCGCCGTTGTTTTTGGCGCAAGCGGCGGCGGATGAATTGCGTCGCCAGCATGGCTGTATCGTGAATATCGTGGACATCCATGCTGAACGTCCGATGCAGGGCCATCTTCTTTACAGCGCCGCTAAGGCAGGATTAGTGGCTTTGACTAAAGGACTGGCGCAGGAATTGGCACCGCAGGTGCGAGTGAATGCCGTCGCACCGGGCGTGATCGTGTGGCCGGAAGGCGATGAGTGGAACGACGAAGAGAAGCGCCGCAAAATCGTCGCGCACACCTTACTCAAGCGCGAAGGCAGTCCGGAAGACATCGCCAAGACAGTGCAATTCCTGATCGCGGATGCGCCTTACATCACCGGCCAAGTCATCTCCGTTGATGGTGGTCGCAGTATCAGCCTTTGAGAAAATAATGAACGACATCACCCAACCCATACATTTCGAACACAACTCCACAAACTTCAATCGACTCAAGGGGCGACTGGAAAGTTCAGTGGGTAAGGCCATCGGCGACTTCAACATGATCGAGGACGGCGACGTGGTGATGGTGTGCCTGTCCGGCGGCAAGGATTCCTACACGCTGCTCGATATTCTGCGCACCTTGCAGAAGCGAGCGCCCATCGATTTCAAACTGATCGCGATGAATCTCGACCAGAAGCAGCCGGGCTTCCCGGAAGATGTGCTGCCCAATTACCTGAAGCACCTCGGCGTCGATTTCCACATCGAGGCGCAGGACACCTACTCCATCGTCAAAGAGAAGATCCCCGAGGGTAAGACCACCTGCTCGCTGTGTTCGCGTTTGCGTCGCGGCATCATCTACAAGGTAGCGGGTGAGTTGGGCGCGAACAAGATCGCGCTGGGCCATCACCGCGACGACATGATCGAGACGCTGTTCCTGAACATGTTCTTCGGCGGCAAGCTGAAGGCGATGCCGCCCAAGCTGGTGACCGACAAGGGCGACCACGTAGTGATCCGTCCGCTGGCCTATTGTGCCGAGAAAGACATCGCCCGCTATGCGCGCGGTATGGAATTCCCCATCATCCCGTGTAATCTGTGCGGCTCGCAGGAGAACCTGCAGCGGCAGAACATCAAGCAGATGCTGCAGGACTGGGAGCGTCAGTATCCGGGTCGTTCGCAGACCATCTTCACCGCCATGCAGAACGTGCGACCTTCGCACTTGCTCGATGGCAGCCTGTTCGACTTCAAGGGGATCAAGATCGGTGATCACGTCGCGGAAGGCGACGTGGCGTTTGATGAATAGACTCCGTTCGTGCTGAGTGCCTTGCGCAGCAAGGTGTATCGAAACATGAATGGTTCGAAGGTCAGGCGGGCTTCACCGCCACTTTAAATATCACTTTGCGTACTGTGCCGCTGCCGATCAGCGGCGCATGCGCATCCTCTGGGAAGAAGATGCAAAAGTGATCCGGCGGCACTGGCACGTAGGAAGCCGGTGCGTCGTGGAAGAAACGGATGTCCTTCTCTTCGCTGTGCTCGCTCACCGGATTCAGACAATCCGCTAACGGCTTCCATCCCATCGTCTCATCCCCTTCCAACACCAGTTGGATGTCGATGAACTTTCGATGCGCTTCCAACTTCGCCATCTCTTTTGTCTTTGCCGGCACTTGTTCGACGATGGCGATCAGATCGTCACCGATGATGGGATAGCGTCCCGGTGCAAGACTGAAGAAATCTGTGCTGCGCATATGTGCGAACGCTCGGGCGAACAAAGGATGAAGTCTTTCGTAACGTTCGGACTGGGAGAGGGCGGAGAGGATCATGTCGGTGTCTCTTCTGGTTTCTTCTTGCGGTACGGAGAGGTGAACCATGCCGCGCAGATGAGGCCGATCAGGCATCCGGCGAGCACGGCGGACAGTGTGTGGGCATCCAGCATGAGGCGCGCACCCATGGTGAGCAGCAGGATGGGCACGAGGTAGAGCAGGTGACGCCAGCCATAGCGGCGTGCCACGAAGTACACAGCGCAGGATGACATGGACGAATGTCCGGAGGGCATGTTGTGGCGGCTGTCGGGCGCGTAGGGGCGTTCGCCGAGGCGGGTGCCGCCGACGTGTACAGTGTCCACGATGCGTTTCAAACCTTGCGTGCCTATGGTGGTGGCGACGGCGAGCGTGAGCAGCTGCACCATGCCTTCTTTGTCACGCATTAGCAGTGGCATGGCGACCTGCGCGATGGTGTTGACGAAACGCAGCTTGGTCTCGGTCGGCTCGACCCAGAACGGTCTTTCGCTATTCAGTGTTTCGCGATAGCTGGCGAGGTCGGAGGGATAGAACACGCACACCAGCAGACTGAGCGCACAGGCGGCGATGAAACCCATCGGTCGTTGCTTCGGCAGATTGTCGCGCCAGGTGCTCAAACGTTTCCCTTATCGTTTCTTGTTGGCTGCATCTTGGAAGATGTCCAGCTTGGGGTCGTAGATGTCGCTGCGCAGATTGAACGCGCCCATGATGCTGTGGAACACGGTCTGCTGCGCATGCTTGGCATGTGCCAGCGCGGCATCAGCCGCCAAGGTCTTGTGCTGTTTGAATGCGTCTGACATCCACACGATGTAGGGGATGGTCTTCTGCACGTCCGGTGCCAGCGAATACGGTGTGCCGTGCAAGTATAAGCCATACTCTCCCAGTGATTCGCCGTGGTCGGAGATGTACATCATCATCGTCTGTGTCTTCGGAATGGCCCGCAGAATATCTATCGTCTCAGACAGGAATTTGTCGGTGTAGAGGATGGTGTTGTCATAAGCGTTGGTGACGGTCTCGGGGGAACAATCCTGCAACTGCACCGAACGACACACCGGGCTGAACTTCTCGCCGTCCGCCGGATAGTGGTTGTAGTAGTCGGGACCGTGGCTGCCCGATTGATGCAGCACCACGAACACTTTGTCGCTGGATGCATCGGCGATGCGTTTTGACAGTCCTGTGAGCAACACTTCGTCGTAATCACAGTGCAGTCCCGTGCACGTGCTGCGGATGTCGGTATCACGCAGATAGGTGTTTACCTTCAGCGGCGGCTCGCCCCAGTTGCGCGTGAGCCAGATGGTGTTAATGCCGCTGCGTTGCAGATAGCTGGGTAGTGCCTCGTAGTTGTGGAACAGTTTGTTGCCGGTGTCGACATGCGACAACATGCATTGCAGCGAGGCAGTGGTGTAGGTGGAACAGGCCTGCGCGTTGCGGATGGCGGTGACACCTGCTTGTTGCAGCATGGGGTTGGTGTCGCGCCCATAACCGTACAAGGAGAAGTTAGCCGCGCGTGCCGATTCGCCGATCACCAGTACCACCACAGTCTTGCCAGAGCGGCTGATCTGCACATCCGGCAATGGTTCCAGTTCGCGCGACTGCATCGCTTTCTCGGACTGGTAGCGTGCCGCGTTGAGTACATACGACCAAGGCAGGATCATGCCGCCCAGCTGCCTTCCATGTTTGTCTATCCACAGCCAGCTCTGTGCGTTGCCGTACAGCCAGCCGATGCCGATGATGAACGAGAGCAGCAGGGCGGCGAGGGTGCGCAGGCGCGATACGTGTTTGATGACGATGCGCGAGATCAGCCAGGCGGGCAATACGCCGAACAGCAGTACATGCCACAGGAAGGAGAAGCTGAGATAGCTGCTTGCCTCACCGGTGTTGGTGTTGAACACGTTGCCCATCATCGCCTTGTCCAGGATCACCTGATAGGTCTGGATGAAATACAGTGCGAAGGAGTTGCTGAATACGATCAGCATCGCCAGCGGCTTGAGCAGACGTTGCGACACCAGCGCGAACAGGAACATCACCAGCACCGTGAGCAGCATGACCAGTACGAACAGAGTCAGCAGCGTGAGCGCGCTCGGCAAAGTGAGCGGGGCGAGGTCTTTTACGGCGAAGGAATACAGCGGCAGGTGATACAGCAGACCGTTGAGCGCGGCGAAGATCAGGATGAACTTCGTCGCGCTCGGATTGAAGCCTGTGCGCCGGTAGAGCGCGGTCAATCTTTCTGCTATCTGGTCACGCAGGCTCATGCAGCGGATTCATTTCTTTTCCGGCAGCATGCGCGTCAGGGTGTTGTCGCGCACGATGAAATGGTGATAGAGCGCAGCCACGAAATGCGCGCCGATCAGGAAGTAACCGGCGCTGCCGACGAATTCATGTACTTCCTTGATCTGCTTGGCCAGTTCCTTGTTGGTGTCGATCAATGCGGGCAGTTCCAGTCCGAAGAAGGGGATGGGTTTGCCGGCGGCACTGAGCAACAGATAGCCGCTGATCGGCATGGCGATCATCAGCACATACAGCGCCAGATGCAACAGTTTGGCGGCGAGTTGCTGGATCTTCTCGGGTTCGGGGACGACGGCCGGTGCGGGGCCACCCAAGCGTGCGGCGATGCGCAGCCACACCAGAATGAATACCGTAATACCCAGCATGAAGTGCCAGCTCTTCAGCATCTCGCGCGGGTCGCTGCCTTTCTCGAACAGCTCACGCAGTTCGATGCTGCCGTAAACGGCGACGAACAGCAGCAACATCAGCCAGTGCAGGCCGATGGAAAGTGAACCATAGCGGAAGGGGGTGTTATGCCAGTTCATCATGCTTCTCCAGATTGGTTGTTAGGGGCGATGTCGTGGACAGGCAAAATCACGCGTAGTTCGAGTGGGGATCAAATAAAGCGCGCGATCATGCCGTTGGATAGGTCGCCCTGCATCGGGATGCGTACATGATGACCGCTGCCAGGTGCGACGGAGAGTGTTTCCCCTTTGAGGCTCTTCATCTCGCTCAGTTCTACGATGCTGTTGCCGGAAGGATGGATGATCTCCAGTTTGTCTCCGACGGAGAACTTGTTCTTCACGGCGATCTCGGCCATGCCGTCCGCGCAGGCCACGATATCGCCGACATATTGCTGGCGGAAGCTCTCGGAGTGGCCGCGCATGTAGTTCTGTTGCTCGTGCGTGTGGTGGCGCTCGTAGAAGCCGTCGGTATAGCCGCGGCTGGCCAGTGCGTCCAACGCGCCCAGCAGTTTCAGATCGAACGGACGGTTCTTCATCGCATCGTCGATAGCCTGGCGATACACCTGCGCGGTGCGCGCCACGTAGTAGATGGACTTGGTGCGGCCTTCCACTTTCAATGAGTCGATGCCGATCTTCACCAGTTTCTCGACGTGCTCGACCGCTCGCAGGTCTTTGGAGTTCATGATGTAAGTGCCGTGCTCGTCTTCCAGTACCGGCATCAGTTCTTCCGGATGATCCGGCCGCGAGATCATATACACGCGGTCCGCCAGCGGATGGCGCGGTTGGGAGCCGCAATCGGACAGCGCGCTTTCGCCCAGTGCTTTGTCGAAATCGAAGTCGATCTTCTGGATGTGCCCCGTGCCGTCTTCGGCGGCGTTCTCCACCTTGTAGTCCCAGCGACAGGAGTTGGTGCATGTGCCCTGGTTGGCATCACGGTGGTTGAAGTAGCCGGACAGCAGGCAGCGGCCGGAGTAGGCGATGCACAGTGCGCCGTGTACGAACACTTCCAGCTCCATATCGGGACATTCTTGACGGATCTCTTCGATCTCATCCAAGGACAGTTCGCGTGACAAGATGACGCGTGACAGGCCGATGGATTTCCAGAACTTCACCGCCGCGTAGTTGACGGTGTTGGCTTGCACGGAAAGGTGGACGACCTGCTCCGGCCATTTTTCGCGCACCATGGCGATCAGGCCGGGATCGGCCATGATCAGCGCATCCGGCTGCATCTTGATGATGGGCTCCATATCCGCCATGTAGGTCTTCAGCTTGGCGTTGTGCGGCATCAGATTGCTGGCAACGTAGAACTGCTTGCCCAGTGCGTGTGCTTCCTCGATGCCCTGCGAAAGTTGTTCCATCATGAACTCGTTGTTGCGCACGCGCAGTGAGTAACGCGGCTGGCCGGCGTACACCGCATCCGCCCCGTAGGCGTAGGCGGTGCGCATCTTTTCCAGCGAGGCGGCGGGCAACAGGAGTTCGGGTCTATTCATGGTTTCAACTTGCTTTCGGTTACGCGCGATAGCCCAGATTTTGCAGGATATCGATAGAGGCCTTGGCCTGATTCAATGTGTAGAAATGCAGCGCGGGTACACCGCCTGCGATAAGTTTTTCGCACAGCTTAGTCACGATTTCGAGTCCGAAGTTCTGCACCGACTCTACATCGTCACCGTAGCCTTCCATGGTCTTGCGCATCCAGCGCGGGATCTCTGCACCGCACATCTCGGAGAAGCGTGCCAGTTGCGAGTAACGCACGATGGGCATGATGCCGGGCACGATGGGCGCTTCGACACCCAGCTTGCGTGTCTCATCGACGAAACGGAAGTAGGCGTCGGCATTGTAGAAATATTGGGTGATGGCCGAATTCGCGCCCGCGTTGATCTTGCGTTTGTAGTTGAGCATGTCATCACGCGCCGACTTGGCCTGCGGATGGAACTCGGGATAGGCGGCCACTTCGATGTGGAAGTGCTCGCCGGTCTGCGCCCGGATGAAGCTCACCAGTTCGTTGGCGTACTGGAATTCACCGATGCTGGCCATGCCGGACGGCAGGTCGCCGCGCAATGCGACGATGCGCTTGATGCCCATGTCTTTATAGGTATTCAGCAAGCCGCGGATGTTATCGCGCGTGCTGCCCACGCAGGACAGGTGCGGGGCTGCACTGTGCCCTTCGGCATGGATCTGTTTGATGATGTCCAGCGTGCGGTCTTGTGTGGAGCCGCCCGCGCCGAAAGTGACGGAGAAAAACTCGGGGCTGAACGCTGCCAGTTTTTGACGGGCAGCAGTCAGTTTGGCGGCACCTTCCGGTGTTTGCGGCGGAAAGAATTCAAAGCTGATCGGGGTTGTCGGATTTCCCATGTTTCCTCACCAATAGTTGTGCGGCAGCTGCGGACAGCGCCCATGAAAATATACTGAACAGCACGGCACCCAGCACGGCGTGTCCGAAACTGTCGACGACGAAACCGCGCAGGATGGAGCCCGCGAACCAGAACATCAGGCCGTTGATGACCAGAATGAACAGTCCCAACGAAAGTATGGTGACCGGTAATGTCAGCACCAGAAAGATAGGTCTGATCATTGTGTTCACCAAGCCGAGCACCAATGCAGCCACGAAGGCGGCCAAGAAACCGTCCACATGGATGCCGGGCACGAAGCTCGCCACGGCGATCAATGCCAACGAATTCAAGCTCCAGAGCAGTAACAGTCGTAGCAACATATTTTCATATTACAAGTTAAGAGGGGCGAACCTGATGTTCGCCCCTCGCCATCATACCTGCAACACGCTAATTAATAACGATAGTGGTCAGCTTTGTACGGGCCTTCCTTCGGTACGTTGATGTAGGCAGCTTGTACGTCGGTAAGTTCGCTCAATTGTGCATTCAGCGTCTTCAGTTGCAAACGCGCCACCTTTTCGTCCAAGTGTTTGGGCAAGGTGTACACGCCCACCGGATACTTGCCAGAGTCGCGCTCCATCCATAGCTCGATCTGGGCGATGGTCTGGTTGGCGAAGGAGGACGACATCACGTAGGACGGATGGCCTGTTCCGCAGCCGAGGTTCACCAGACGACCTTGGGCCAGCAGGATGATGCGCTTGCCGTCCGGCTTGTCCCCGCTAGGGGGGAAGATGACGTGGTCGACTTGCGGCTTGATCTCTTCCCACTCGTACTGTTCCAGTGAGGCGACGTCGATCTCGTTGTCGAAGTGGCCGATGTTGCACACGATGGCGTTGTTCTTCATCTTCGCCATGTGGTCATGGGTGATGACGTGGAAGTTGCCGGTGGTAGTGACGAAGATGTCGCCGTGCTCACTGGCGTAATCCATGGTCACAACACGGTAGCCTTCCATGGCGGCTTGCAGTGCGCAGATCGGGTCGATCTCGGTGACCCACACTTGGGCCGATAGGGCGCGCATGGCTTGTGCCGAACCTTTACCCACATCGCCGTAACCGGCGATGACGGCGATCTTGCCCGCGATCATCACATCGGTGGCGCGCTTGATGCCGTCTACCAGCGACTCGCGGCAGCCATACAGGTTGTCGAACTTGGACTTGGTGACGGAGTCGTTGACGTTGATGCCGGGGAACTTCAATTCGCCACGCTCATGCATCTGATACAGGCGGTGTACGCCGGTGGTGGTCTCTTCGGTCACGCCCTTGATCTCTGCCAAGCGAGTGGAGTACCAGGTCGGATCGGTCGCCAGCTTGGCTTTGATCGCTGCGAACAAGCAGGTCTCTTCTTCAGATGTAGGCTTGCTGATCAGGGAGGCGTCTTTTTCAGCGCGTGCGCCGAGGTGCAGCAGCAGGGTTGCATCGCCGCCGTCGTCCAGGATCATGTTGGAATAACCGCCATCGGTCCATTCGAAGATGCGGTGGGTGTAGTCCCAGTAGTCAGTCAGCGATTCACCTTTGACGGCGAACACCGGCACACCTGTCGCCGCGATAGCTGCGGCAGCGTGGTCTTGCGTGGAGAAGATGTTGCATGATGCCCAACGCACTTGTGCGCCAAGCGCAGTCAATGTCTCGATCAGCACGGCGGTCTGGATGGTCATGTGCAGCGAGCCGGTGATGCGCGCACCTTTGAGCGGTTGCGTCTTGGCGAATTCTTCGCGGATGGCCATCAGGCCGGGCATCTCATGCTCGGCGATAGCGATCTCTTTGCGGCCCCAATCGGCCAGTTTGATGTCAGTGATGACGTAGTCTTGAGTAGACATAAAGCACTCCATTCATTTAGTGAGTTAATGAATGGGCGCCGTTGCTACATGTTGAGCCTTCCTCGCCGAGCCTGACAGGTTCACCATGCGGTGACTGCTGCAGCGCCCCTCGGCGGGATGGATGATGCGAATTACAGTCCTGCGTCGGCCTTCAGTGCTGCCGCCTTGTCGGTGGCTTCCCACTTGAATTCAGGCTCTTCACGACCGAAGTGTCCATATGCAGCGGTCTTTTGGTAGATCGGACGCAGCAGGTCGAGCATGTTGACGATACCCTTGGGGCGCAGGTCGAAATGCTTCTTGACCAGTTCAGTGATCTTCTCGTCGGAGATCTTTCCTGTGCCGTAGGTGCTGACCATGATGCTGGTCGGCTGCGACACACCGATGGCGTAGGAGATCTGCACTTGGCACTTGTCTGCCAGACCGGCAGCGACGATGTTCTTCGCGACGTAACGGCCTGCGTAAGCAGCGGAACGGTCAACCTTGGACGGATCCTTGCCCGAGAACGCGCCGCCGCCGTGCGGCGCTGCACCGCCGTAGGTGTCGACGATGATCTTGCGGCCGGTCAGGCCGGCATCTCCGTGCGGGCCACCGATGACAAAGCGACCGGTCGGGTTCACCAGATACTTGATGTCGCCTTTGATCAATTCCTTGGGCAGGATCGGCTTGATGATCTCTTCGATAGCGGCTTCACGGATCTGTTCCAGTGTCATTTCCGGCGTGTGCTGGGTGGACAGCACAACAGTGTCGATGCGGTCTGGCACGCCATTCACATATTTGACAGTGACTTGTGATTTGGCATCCGGGCGTAACCAGCTCAGACGGCCGTCGCGGCGCAACTGTGCTTGACGTTCGACGATACGGTGTGACAGGTGTATGGGCAGTGGCATCAATACATCGGTCTCGCGACAGGCATAGCCGAACATCAGGCCCTGATCGCCAGCGCCTTGGTCCATATTGTCATCGTATGCCTTGTCTACACCCTGAGCGATGTCGGGGCTTTGCGTACCGTAGCAGACATGCACCGAGCAGCCATCTGCATCAAAGCGCAGGCTGGGATCGTCATAACCGATCTTGCGGATGGTTTCGCGAGCGACTTTGGCATAGTTCACTTGCGCATTGGTAGTGATCTCGCCGGCAAGCACAACCAGTCCCGTTGTGACCAAGGTCTCGGCAGCGATGCGGGAATGATTGTCCTGCGCTAGAATCGCGTCCACGATGGCATCGGAGATCTGGTCTGCTACCTTGTCCGGATGGCCCTCGGACACGGATTCGGATGTAAAGAAAAACTCGCTCATGGCTCTCCGATCACTTCTTCAATAGTTAAATGGGCGCGCAGTATATCAAATCCTTTCCCCGTCAATTTATGGGTTTTCTTGAATGACCTTGCTGTTTGGAATCCTTTCACGTTTGTCACTGCCAATGCTATATCGGTTGGGAGGGGTGTTTGGTTGGCTGATCTATTGGTCATCCAGACGCTATGCCGCTAGATTGCGGGAAAACCTGCAACTTTCTGGTGTGACCCACACCGAGTCTGAGTACGAGGCGTTGTTACGTGCCAATATCAGAGAGGCCGGCAGGGGCGTGCTGGAGTTGCCTTGGGTTTGGCGTCGCCCTCTGCGGCAGGTGGTCGATAGTGTGGTGGCATGCCATGGCTGGGAGCATTTTGAAAACGCCCGAGCAGAAGGTAGAGGCGTGATTATGCTGACGCCGCATATAGGCTGCTTCGAAGTAGTCGGACTCTATGTCTCTGAAAAGTTTCCAATGACCTGCATGTATCGTCCGCCGCGCTACCCTTCACTTGACAAGCTGATGCACCAGGGGCGCGAACGCGGGCACATGAAGCTGGCGTCGACCGATCTGGGCGGGGTGCGGCTGTTACTCAAGGCGCTCAAGCGAGGAGAGGTCATCGGCGTATTGCCCGACCAAGCACCGGGTAACGGCGAGGGCGAATGGGCCCCTTTCTTCGGGCGGCCGGCTTACACCATGACTTTGTTGGGGCGGCTGGTTGAAGCCAGCGGTGCGGCGGTGGTGATGTGTCTGGGGGAGCGGCTACCTCGCGGTGAAGGCTATGCGCTGCATTTCTCTCCCATTGAATTCGAGTCAGATAGCTCTGTACCAGTGCAGCTGAATGCCGCGCTGGAAACGCTGATCCGCCAGCATCCCGAACAATACCTGTGGAGCTATAACCGTTACAAAGTGCCGCGTGGTGCGAATCCACCACCGACGGCAGGGGAGCATTGATGTTGGCAAGGCTGGGCGTATTCATCCTGTGGTTGATTCATTTTCTACCTTTCCGCTTGATCGTTGCCATCGGCAATGCACTGGGCACGATGATCTATCTGTTGGCCGGAGAGCGGCGCAGGGTGGGCGATATCAATCTTAAATTGTGTTTTCCGGAAATGAGCGAGATGGCGCGCAAACAACTGCTGCGTGCCCACTTCAAGATGTTCTTCCGGGGGCTGGTGGAACGTTGCATCTTGTGGTGGTCGAGTCCTGCACGCATCAATTCGCTGATCCGTGTGGACGGTGTAGAACATTTTGAAGCCGTGAAGGGTGAGCCGATGATTTTGCTCACACCGCATTTCGTGGGCATGGATGCGGGCGGGCAGTGGGTGGCGCAGCAGGTGGATACAGTATGCATGTATGCCAACCAGAAGAGTCAGTATCTGACCGAGTTGCTGTTGCAGAAGCGCGCACGCTTCCGCAATCAACACTTATATTCGCGACAACAAGGCTTGCGCCCCATTTTGAAAGGCATGCGCAGTAATATGCCTTTCATTTATCCGCCTGATCAGGATCAAGGCGTAAAGGACGGTGCATTCATTCCTTTCTTCGGCGTACCCGCAGCGACCATGACCTCGTTGTCGCGCATCGCGCAGATGACTGGTGCCAAGGTGGTACCCAGCATCACGCGCGTATTGCCGGGGGGCGGCGGGTATATTTTGACCTTCTATCCGGCATGGGAGGGCTTTCCAAGTGGCGACGACATCGCCGATACGCGCCGCATGAACGAGTTCATCGAGCAACGCGTGCTGGAGATGCCGGAGCAGTATTTCTGGTTGCACAAGCGGTTCAAGACGCGCCCCGAGGGCGAGGAAAGGTTCTACTGATGGAATATAAAGACCTGCGCGATTTCATCGCACAACTGGAAAGCATCGGCGAACTCAAACGCGTCACTGCACCGGTCTCCACACATCTGGAGATGACCGAGATCTGCGACCGCGTGTTGCGCGCACAGGGACCGGCGCTGCTGTTCGAGAACGTGACCGGCCACAACATGCCGGTGCTGGCCAATCTGTTCGGCACCCCGCGTCGCGTGGCGCTGGGTATGGGCGAGGAAGACATCGGTGCCTTGCGCGAAGTAGGTAAGTTGCTCGCTTACCTTAAAGAACCCGAGCCGCCCAAAGGTCTGAAAGACGCTTGGGATAAATGGCCGATCCTCAAACAAGTGATGACCATGTCACCCAAGGTGCTGTCGTCTGCACCGTGTCAGGAAGTGGTATGGGAAGGTGCAGACGTTGATCTGTCAAAATTGCCGATCCAACATTGCTGGCCGGGTGATGTCGCGCCGCTGATCACCTGGGGCTTGGTGGTGACGCGCGGGCCGAACAAGACGCGACAGAATCTCGGTATCTATCGCCAGCAGGTGCTGGGGCAGAACAAGGTGATCATGCGCTGGCTAACCCATCGCGGCGGCGCACTGGATTTCCGCGACCATTGCCAAAAGAATCCGGGGCAGCCGTATCCAGTTTCCGTTGTGATCGGTGCCGACCCCGCGACCATCCTCGGTGCGGTGACGCCTGTGCCGGACTCGTTGTCCGAATATCAGTTCGCCGGATTGCTGCGCGGCAGCAAGACGGAGCTGGTGAAGTGCATCGGCAATGATCTGCAAGTACCCGCTTCCGCCGAGATCGTGCTAGAAGGCGTGATTCATCCGGACGAGATCGCGCTGGAAGGGCCGTACGGCGACCACACCGGTTACTACAACGAGCAGGACAAGTTTCCCGTGTTCACCGTCGAGCGCATCACCATGCGTCGCGACCCGATCTATCACTCCACCTACACCGGCAAGCCGCCCGACGAGCCGGCCATGTTGGGTGTGGCACTGAACGAAGTGTTCGTGCCGCTGCTGCAAAAACAATTCCCCGAGATAGAGGATTTCTACCTGCCGCCGGAAGGCTGCAGCTACCGCATGGCGGTGGTGAGCATCAAAAAACAGTATGCCGGGCATGCCAAGCGCGTGATGTTCGGCATCTGGAGTTTTCTGCGCCAGTTCATGTACACCAAATTCATCATCGTGGTGGACGACGATATCGATGTGCGCGACTGGAAAGAAGTCATGTGGGCGATCACCACGCGCATGGATCCGGTGCGAGATACTTTGCTGGTGGAGAATACGCCTATCGACTATCTCGATTTCGCTTCGCCTGTTTCGGGCTTGGGCGGCAAGATGGGGCTGGATGCCACCAACAAGTTCCCCGGTGAGACGCAACGCGAATGGGGTACGCCTATCGTGATGGATGACGCGGTGAAAGCGAAGGTCGATGCGATGTGGGGTGATCTGGGTTTGTGATCGCTCAGAATGGCCGGCTGAACTCTATGCCGACTTCTGTTGTTGTGTTGTGTGGCTCTAATCCATAACCAGTCAACACGCCATTCCGGTAGATGGGGTTGATGGCTGAATCCGCGATGTTCCAGTAATGCAGGTAAGGGCCGGCCGACCAGAGCGGGGTCACATAGGACAGTCGTAACTTCACGCCATAGCCATCCGACTGCTTGCTGTCGATATCACTGTAGCCAAGGCCGGTGTCCGAGAGCTTTGTGAACTGATTCCCTGACAGAAGATGATCGTATTCGATCAAGCCGGTCATTTCGTTTCCTCTACTTAAAGCAGTGCGATAGATGAAACCGGCAGGAAGGTAGATGTAGGTGCTCTGGCGTCGATACCCGCCAGCGCCGGTGCTGGTGATGCCGCGGCCATCGTTCATCAGGAAGCGGTAGCCAAGCCCGACATAGCTAGAGAGAGTTGCGGATTTAAGCAGCCAATCATTGCCTACCAGTGCGCGTCCTTCGATATACCAGTCCGGTTCTCCGCTGCTGCTGCCCGTGCCATTGCTGGTGTAATCCACAGTGCCGCCGGCATAACGTAATTCTCCGCGCAAGAAAGTGTGGCGTGCGGGATAGGCTTTGGTTATGCGTAGATTTAGTCCGGTCTTGATTCCACTCAGAGACATCAGGCCTGGCTCCTGATACCGGTATGAGGAGAGCGAGAGACCAATCTGCTTATCTGTTTTTGTTGGCAGCGGCTCCGCGTGGCAGGTTGTTGCAACAGCCAGTATCACGACGGTGATATGTGGAGCTGAAATTCTCTTCATGGTTTTTGGTATCTGGGGGTAATTTTCATTGGCCGCGGAATCTTGCATGCTGTAAAAAAAGCCGGGCTAACCCGGCTTTTCTATGAAACGCAAATTTAGAACGTGTATGCCATACCGAAACTGGCGATGCTGGCCTTCAAGGGGGATGTTGCGCTTTCATAGTCACCGAAGCTGATGTATTGAGCGCGCAAGCTGGTTTGCTCAGACAGGCTATAGGACGCGCCTACGCCATACATCATTCCCGAATTGGAGGCGCTTGCGCTATACCCGTAGTTGCTCGATACATCAAGCTTGTTGCTGGTGATACCCAGTTTGCCGAATATGCTGAATTGATCGGTGATCGGAAAGGTGCCGACCGCTGCAGCATAGAATGAAGAGGTTTTTACGGTGGCGCTATTCGCACCGATTGTGAGCGTCGAATCACCAAACATGGTGTAACCCACTTCAGCAGACAGCTGAGAGGTGAAATTGTAGCCGCCTGCAATCGTCAGGTTGCCTGGTGTGGCAAAAAGGCTATTATTGGTCCATGACGTTGTGCCGTAATCGCCAGCAACGTAGTACGTGCCAGCGTTATCTGCCATTGCAGGAGTGGCGAATGAAGCCAAAATGGCCAGAGCTAGGATGTTTTTCTTCACGTTATTTCCTTCTACAGTTAAGTTTCGCGAACAATATTTCGCGGGCATATTGTCACGTTGCAATTGTGGTTTTGTAAACCAATACGATGGCCTATATATTTTTCAAAAAGGCCTATATATTTTTTGTGTCGTGAAGTATTTGCTCGATTTGATTCAGTGGCGCGTTGCGAGCCACTCGATCAGCGCATCCTGCGCATCCTGCCCATATTTAGCATTCGGATGGTTGATCATGAACACCACCACCCAATCTTTGTTGCGCATCGAGTGAACGTAGCCGGAGAGTGCTTTGACACCTTCCAGGGTGCCGGTCTTGAGATGGGCGTGGCTGGCGACAGAGGTGCCGCTGAGACGGTCTTGAATAGAACCATCGACGCCAAGGATGGGTAGTGAAGATTGCAGCTCGGCACTTAATGGATTGGCGGCGGCATGTTCTAGCAACTGTGCCAAATGTGCAGCGCTGATGCGCTCGATACGAGACAGGCCGGCGCCGTTTTCCAGTACCAATTCTTTGAACTCCATGCCTTCGCGGGTCAACCAGTTCTGCATGGCGAAGATGCTGCGTTCGATGCTCATGCGACGGCTGGTCTCGCTGCCGGAGAATACGGCCGGCATGTCACCGGGTTCGTTCTCCAGCGGCAATGTCTCGCCCAGTGTCAGGAACAACTGGCGCGCCATGACATTGTTGCTGTACTTGTTGATATCGCGAATGACTGAGCTCAACGGTTCGGAACGGTGGGTGGAGAACAATTGCGCACTAGGCGTGACTGCTGCTTCACGCTGTACGCCGTTCAGAGTGCCACCCAGCTCCTGCCAGATGGCGCGGAACACCGCTTCCACATAGCGGGTGTGCGGCATGATGGACAGGCTCTGTTCGCGTTCGCCACACTCGATGGGATAGTCGCCCTGCAGCACGACGCTGTCGCCGCCGGGCTGTACCGAGAAACGATCATCCCAGTTGCGACAATTGAACTTGCCGTTGGCAGGTTCGAGCTGATTCTCCAGTGTGAAGCCGGAGATGGGCGGCTGACTCACAACCTTCAGATTCTGGCCATTCGGCAGATAGCGCAGGCGCAGCGTGTTGAAGTTCAGCAGCAATGCATCCGGTCCGACGTTGTAGGCGCGCAGTGGGTCGTTGTCGAACTCTGCGGGGTCGTGGTGTGGCAAGTCGTAATAGCTACGGTCTAGCACCAAGTCTCCCTTGATATCGCGCAATCCGCGCGCACGCAGATCGGAGAGCCACAGCCAGAATCGCTCGATGGTGAATTTCGGGTCGCCATAGCCTTTCAGGATCAGGTCGCCTTCCAGCGCACCGTCTTTCAGTTCGCCATCGATATAAGCCTCGGTCTTCCACGTATAGGCCGGGCCGAGCAGGTCGAGCCCGACATAGGTGGTCAGCAGCTTCATGTTGGAAGCCGGATTCATGGGGCGCTGGGCGTTCAGGCTGAGCAGGACGTTGTGGCGTCCAACCTCGCGAATCTCGATGGAGACGGCAGATATGGGAATGCCTGCCTTCTTTAATTCTTGAGTAACGGTATTCGGCAGCGATGCGGCCCCGACATTGAGGGAAACGATCAAAGCGGTAATTAGTGTGACTAGCAGTTTCATGTCAGTTCGTTGATGACAGCCAGCGTGCGTGTGACCATCAGTTGCATTTCCTCTTCGGTGATGACGTAAGGTGGCATGAAATATACCGTGTTGCCCATAGGGCGTAACAATAATTCCTGCTCAAGGCCGAGGCTGAAACAGCGCTGTGCAAAATCCGCGTGCGACGATTCAACCTCGAACGCCCAGACCATGCCGGTGTTGCGGAAGTTCCGCACGCGCGCATGCGTGCGCAGCGGTTCGGCGATTAGATTCAGGAAAGCAGTTTTGCTGCGATTGGCCTTGAGCACATCGTCCTGCGCGAAGATATCCAGCGTCGCCAACGCGGCACGGCAGGCCAGCGGGTTGCCGGTGTAAGAGTGCGAATGCAGAAAACCGCGCGCTGTCTCATCAGCATAGAAGGCCTGATAGATGTCATCGGTCGTCATCACAATCGACAAGGGCAGGTAACCGCCGGTGATGCCTTTGGACAACAGCAGGAAGTCTGGGCTGATATCCGCCTGCTCGCAGGCGAATAGCGTGCCGGTGCGTCCCATGCCGACCGCGATTTCGTCCGCGATCAAATGCACGCCATAGCGAGTGCATAGCTCCCGTGCGGCACGCAGGTAGGCGGGGTGATACATCGCCATGCCTGCCGCGCCCTGTATCAGGGGCTCGATGATCATCGCGGCGATCTCGTGGTGATGTTGTTGCAGATGCTGGTCGAGCGCCTGCGCGCAACGTAGCGCAAAAGCTTCTGCGCTCTCGCCTTCCTGCGCATTGCGCCAGTCCGGGCTGGGGACGGTGGCGTTCTGTCTGATGAGTGGGCCATAGGCATCGCGGAACAAGGCCACATCAGTCACCGACAATGCTCCCAGCGTCTCGCCGTGATAACTGTTCTGCAAACTGACGAACTGCGTTTTCTCCGGCTGGCCGTTGTTACGCCAGTAGTGCGCACTCATCTTCAGCGCGATCTCGGTGGCCGAAGCGCCGTCCGAACCGTAGAAGCAATGGCCAAGTCCGTTAGGTGCCAGTTCGCGCAGGCGTTCCGACAACTGCACTACCGGTTCGTGGGTGAAGCCGGCCAGCATCACATGTTCCAGCTTGCCGAGTTGGTCGGTGAGGGCGGCATTGATGCGCGGTTCGCTGTGACCGAACAGGTTCACCCACCAGGAGCTGACCGCATCCAGATAGCGCCTGTCTTCCAAGTCATGCAGCCATACCCCTTTGCCGCGCGCGATGGGCACCAACGGCAAAGTCTCGTGGCGCTTCATCTGGGTACATGGGTGCCAAACGGCGGACAGGCTGCGAGTCAGCAGTGAGGTGTTGGATGTCATGCGGACAATCATAACGTAAGATGGAGCCTCAACCGATACGAGGAGACAGCCATGAACATCCTCTTCACTGGTGGTACAGGATTGATCGGCCGCGCGCTGTGCCCCGTCTTGCTTGCCGAAGGCCATACTCTGACTGTATTCAGTCGTCACCCCGAAACCGTAGCAAGCAAATGCGGCGCTGGCGTGCAGGCGCTGGCTTCTCTCGACGATTGGCAGCCGGATATGTGTTTTGATGCTGTCATCAATCTGGCGGGTGAGCCTATCGTCGATGCGGCTTGGACCGAACGTCGAAAGCAGGCATTGCGCAACAGTCGCATCGCGCTGACTCAGCACTTGGTCGAACGTATCGCACAGGTTGAACAAAAACCTGCCGTGTTGTTGTCGGGTTCTGCCATCGGTTATTACGGCGGACGGGGCGATCAAGTGCTTGCGGAAACCTTCGAGCCGGGCGCAGATTTTCCTGCGCAGCTTTGTATCGATTGGGAAGCGGCCGCCATCGAAGCTGAAAAGCACGGGGTGCGTGTTTGCCTGCTACGCACTGGTTTGATACTCAGCCGGGATGGCGGCTTGCTGGCACGTATGCTGACGCCTTTCCGTTTGGGCTTGGGCGCACGGTTGGGAGATGGCAAGCAATGGATGAGCTGGATCCACATCGATGACTATGTTCAGCATCTGCTGCACTTGCTGCACGACGAGAAACTTAACGGCCCATTCAATATGACCTCGCCACAGCCGGTCACCAATGCTGAGTTCACCCGCATACTGGCCAAGGTCTTGCGTCGCCCGGCACCCTTCTCCGCGCCTGTCGCCATGCTCAAGCTGGCCATGGGCGAGCGAGCCGCCCTTGTATTGGAAGGGCAGCGCGTGCTGCCGGCGCGGCTGGAGGCCTCCGGCGTGCCTTGCGCCTACCCAGAATTGGAGTCCGCCTTGCGTGCCATTTTGGGCTGACTCAAAAAGAAACTTCACATGCGCCCTTGAATTGCGAGAGTGTCGCCCCTATTATTAGCAGTCGCTGGCGGAGAGTGCTAACTCGCTGCCTTCGCAAATCGTTAACTCACTGATTTAGGAGAAATAAGCATGAAGATTCGTCCTTTGCATGATCGCGTCATCGTCAAGCGCATGGAAGAAGAGCGCAAGACCGCTTCCGGCATCGTCATCCCTGACGCGGCAACCGAGAAGCCAGACCAAGGCGAAATCATCGCTGTCGGCAACGGCAAGATCGGTGACGACGGCAAAGTGCGTCCGATGAACGTCAAGGTCGGCGACAAAGTGCTGTTCGGTAAGTATTCCGGTCAAGCTTTCAAGATGGACGGTGTCGAGCTGCTGCAAATGCGCGAAGACGACATCATCGGCATCATCGAAGCCTAAGCATTCAACGAATTCAGGAGAAATAAGACATGGCAGCTAAAGACGTTAAATTCCATGATGCAGCACGTGCCAAGATGGTCGTGGGTGTCAACATTCTGGCCGATGCGGTCAAAGTGACTCTGGGCCCCAAGGGCCGTAACGTAGTGTTGGACCGTTCCTACGGTTCTCCCACCATCACCAAGGACGGCGTGTCCGTCGCCAAAGAGATCGAGCTGAAAGACAAGTTCGAGAACATGGGCGCGCAGATGGTCAAGGAAGTTGCTTCCAAGACCTCCGATGTGGCCGGTGACGGTACCACTACAGCGACAGTGCTGGCACAGTCCATCGTGCAGGAAGGTATGAAGTTCGTTGCCGCCGGCATGAACCCGATGGACCTGAAGCGCGGCATCGACAAGGCAGTCATCACCGCGGTTGAAGAACTGAAGAAAATCTCCAAGCCTTGCACCACCAGTAAAGAGATTGCCCAAGTCGGCTCCATCTCCGCCAACTCCGACACCGCAGTCGGCGAGAAGATCGCTGAAGCGATGGACAAGGTCGGCAAAGAAGGCGTCATCACCATCGAAGACGGCTCCGGTCTTGAAGACGAACTGGACGTGGTAGAAGGTATGCAATTCGACCGTGGCTATCTGTCTCCTTACTTTATCAACAATCAGGATCGCCAGATCGCCGCGATGGACAATCCTTACGTGCTGCTGCACGACAAAAAGATCTCCAACATCCGTGACCTGCTGCCGATCTTGGAACAGATCGCCAAGACCAGCCGTCCGCTGCTGATCATCGCGGAAGACGTCGATGGCGAAGCGCTGGCCACACTGGTGGTGAACAACATCCGTGGCATCTTGAAGACTGTTGCCGTCAAGGCACCAGGCTTCGGCGACCGCCGCAAGGCCATGCTGGAAGACATCGCCATCCTGACCGGCGGCACCGTGATTGCTGAAGAAGTTGGTCTGACACTGGAAAAAGCCACTCTGGACGATCTGGGTCAAGCCAAGCGTATCGAAGTGGGCAAGGACAACACCATCATCATCGACGGTGCAGGCAAGGAAGATGCGATCAAGGGCCGTATTGCGCAGATCAACAAGCAAGCCGAAGAGTCCACCAGTGACTACGACAAAGAGAAACTGCAAGAGCGCAAAGCCAAGCTGGCTGGCGGTGTGGCAGTGATCAAGGTCGGCGCTGCGACTGAAGTCGAGATGAAAGAGAAGAAAGCACGCGTGGAAGATGCATTGCACGCGACCCGTGCCGCCGTTGAAGAAGGCATCGTGCCCGGAGGCGGCGTAGCACTGCTGCGTGCCAAAGCAGCAGTTACCAAGCTGAAGGGCGACAACCACGACCAGGACGCCGGTATCACCATCGTGCTGCGCGCGATGGAAGCACCGCTGCGTGCCATCGTATCTAACGCTGGTGAAGAGCCGTCCGTCGTTGTGAACAAAGTGCTGGAAGGTAAAGGCAGCTTTGGTTACAACGCAGGCACAGGCGAGTATGGCGACATGCTGGCCATGGGCGTGGTCGATCCAACCAAGGTGACGCGCACTGCCCTGCAGAACGCATCCTCCATCGCCGGCCTGATGCTGACCACAGCATGCATGGTCGCCGAAATGCCGGAAGAGAAGCCAGCTGGCGGCATGGGTGGTGACATGGGCGGCATGGGTGGTATGGGCGGCATGATGTAATTGAACCTACTGCGCGGCTCGATTGCGGCGTTGCGCGGTGCACGAAATCCTCATGCACTCGAGTGCATTCCGGTTTCTGTGCTCCGTGCGCCTTGCACTCGAACCGCTCGCTACGGTTCCACAGTAGTAGCAAACAAACCCCGCCCAGTGCGGGGTTTGTTTTTTGTGTTGCCCGAAGTGCGGCTTATGGCTACAATGCGCGCCTTCGTTTTATCCGACCCGTCCGGGAAGGTAAGCAAAAACGGCTCGGTAGCTCAGTTGGTAGAGCAGCGGATTGAAAATCCGCGTGTCGGTGGTTCGATTCCGCCCCGAGCCACCAAATATGTAAAGGCCCGCCTGAATGGTGGGCTTTTTGCTGTCTGCGTGACCAAAACGTGACGACATGGGCTGGCTCAGGTAATAAAATGCAGTGAACAGCAAGCGTTCGCCGAGAGGCGCTTCGCGAAATTTGGTGGCAGTGCCAGTCTATGTCGCCCCGGATAATCGTAAGGAGTAAGCATGGGACGTATGTCGTTACGAAGTTTTATTGCTATTGTTTTGTCCTTGCTGGTCGGAATGCAGGGGTCAGTTTATGCGGCTGGTGGAGTGGTCATTAGGGCGTTTTCCTCCCCTTTCGCCAAGCCAACTTCAGTCGCAGCAACTCCCGAAAAACAGGTATCAAATGAGCCAAGCGTCAAAGTCGATGCGCCCGACGAGTTACTGCGTGATGCAGAAGCGTTGCTGAATAATGGAAAAGCTGAAGAGGCATTCCAACTATTGTCTGCGAAGGATTTCGAATATGCAGGCAATACTGAATTCGATTACTTGTTGGGCATAGCGGCGCTCGATAGCGGCCATCCAGATAAAGCTACGCTTGCCCTTGAGCGTGTGTTGGCAGTCGATCCGAATTTTGCAGGTGCGCGACTGGATATGGCACGTTCTTATTTCCATCTGGGCGACCTTTCGCGCGCCAAGACTGAACTCGAAATGGTGATGAAACAGGAGCCACCGGAAGCTGCGCGCATCACCATCGAGAAATATCTTGGCGCGATCGATTCGGCAGAAGAGGCTAGGAAGACGCGCTATTCAGTCTATCTTGAGGGTACGGTCGGCCGTGATACGAACGTCAATAATTCCACCAGCCAATCGGATGTCGCTATTCCTGCTTTCGGTGATCTGGTGTTTACATTGAATCCCACCAGCCTGAAAACACCGGCCACTTACTTTATGGGGGCAATAGGCGGGGAAGTTAGCCATACGCTCACTGACCAATGGAGTGTCAATGGCGGTGTTGATCTGCGGCAGCGCAACAACCATAAGATGCCCTCATATGACTTTGGCAGTTTAGATGCCAGAGTTGGTGCTGCCTTCGCGACAGGTAATGAGGTTTTTCGATTAGGCCTGACTTGGGGCTTCTATGAACAGGCCCATCTGAAAAACAGAAATGCATATGGGTTCACCGGAGGCTGGCAGCATAATTTCAACCCCAAGAATCAACTCAATGTTTTTGGTCAATACGGGAAGAATCGATATTCGGATCCCACGTACCAAGTGAACGATTTCAATCTGTCCGTCGTAGGCGCAGGGCTGTTGCATATTCTTGATGATGGGCAGAGTGTGTTATTCGCCAGCGTCAACGGATTAAAAGAAGGTGCAGTGAATGACCGGGCGGATGGTAGTAAATCAGGTTACGGCTTGAGATTGGGGGGGCAAGCCCCAGTCAGTGATGCGGTCGAAGTGTTTGCCAATGTTGGCTATCAACGCGGGCGTTACGACAAAGAGAACCTTGCGTTCCTGATCAAGCGCGACGATAAGCTGGTCGATCTTTCTTTGGGCGCCAGTTGGCATTTGACCAAGCTGTGGACGATCCGTCCGCAGATTGCCTATTCACGCAACAAATCCAATATAGCCATTTACAGTTTCGATCGTATCGATGCTTCTATGACGGTACGTCGGGATTTTCGATAGTTGGCATGTGCAACATTCTTGAACGAGGTTGATCATGAATATAACCAAACAAATTAAATATTTCCTAGCCTTCGCATCGGTCAGTCTGATGTTTTCGATGCAAGTTGCGGAAGCTGCCGTGGCCGGTAAGGTTCAATTCGTACACGGGAATGTGAAGGTCACGACTTCTGGGGTTACTCGCACCCTTAGGAAGGGTGACAGGGTATCGGAGGGAGATTTCATCTCCACCGCGATCTCGTCTTCAGCTCAAATCAAGATGCTGGATGGGGGCTTTGTCGCGATTCGTCCGAATACGCAGATGAAGTTCGACCAGTTTGTATTCAGTGGCAAGCAGGACGGCAATGAGCGCAGCATTTTTTCATTGCTCAAAGGCGGCTTCAGGGCTGTGACCGGCCTGATCGGTTCCAAGAACAAACGCAATTACAGAATAAAGACACCATCGGCCACTATTGGTATCCGTGGCACCGATCACGAGTCATTCGTTGTGCCACCTTTGGGGGCAATCGGAAGCCCCGCAGGGGAGGCGCAGCCGGGAACGTATAGCAAAGTGAACGTAGGCGAAACGACGCTTACGACGAACTTGGGCACTGTCAATGTGCTGCCAAATCAAATGGGCTTTGCAAGCGGACTGAATGCACGGCCTGTTCTGGCGCCGGTCAATACAAGTATCTTCACTGTAGCTGCAGCCCCTAGTAAAACTATCAAGGAGAATGAAGAAGAAAATGCCGGCAAAACCGGGCAAGGAGCTTCGGGACAAAAGGACGGCGAAAAAACACCACAGGATGGCAATGCAAAACAACCGGGAAACGATGGCGCACAAGCGCGCAAGAATGGAGAGGGAGATAACGGGCAGGCAGCAGCTGGAGCGCCCGCGCCCGCGCCCGAGGCTGATGGCTCCGGCCCAGCCCCGATCAGGACTGTCGCGGGGGATGTCGCACCTGCCTTGAACAGCCCCCCTCAGGTTGGTGCTCCGCAACCGGTACCTGTGATCGATGCTCCACAGTTGCTCGTCCCTGTTGTGCTGGTCAACTCCACCACTGGTGCGACATTGAACTCAACTACGCAAACACTTGTGCAGGATGGCTCGACCACAACATTGAACACGCTGGAGACGAAGCCGGTAAGCAATCCCTATGTGGTGACGTCATTGTTGGTCGCAGATAGTTTAACGTTCTCCGCCTTTGGACAGCCATACAACTTTGAAACCTTGCCGACGGCCATCGATCCGTCTGCCGCCGACCCCAGCTTCACGGTGACTTTTGGGGGGACCTGCTCCGTTGCACCGTGCAGTACGGGGGAGACCTATACATTGACTGGCGCTACTGGTGCTGTGCCAGGGGCCGCGAATAGTGTGACTTCCACAGGGATCAAGTTCGGTCGCTATGCTGCGGTGCCTGCGCTGACCACCACCACTTTGTACGCAGGCTCGCCTCCCACTTCCTTTACACAGACGTTCTCTGGTGGCTACGGAAGCTGGATCGCCGGGCCCAGCGTGAATCCTTTCTATCTGCCGGAGGCATTGGTCGGTACCGCGACTTACGTATTCGATGGCGGCACCGCGCCAGTCACACAGGCAGGTTCGACTGGCGCGATAGGTTCAGCCAGCCTGACGGTGAACTTCACCAATCAATCCGTGGGGGCGAATCTGGCGGTGAACGGTGGCGGACATAGCTGGACAGCCACTGCCACTGCGATGCCGCTGACATCCAATAGCGGCGTCGGGAATTCCCGCTCACACTTTGATACTTACGGTGGCGGCACCTTGAACATTGTCATGGATGGAACGACAACAGGGCAGGGATATATCTCCGGTCAGATCACCGGCAACGGCATCAACGGCGCATTTTTACAGTACTACTTCAACGACACTTTGGCGCAAAGTATCAGCGGCGCTGCTGCATTCAGGATTGATACTTTCAACGGATCGCCCGCGACGACGGTAAATCTTGCTACGCCGTATCAACTGGTCGCGATCTCAAGGTACGACCCGCTTGGCGTCTCCAACGGAGGCAACACTTTTTACGATATCAACGGGACATTTAATAATGCAGGACGCGTGATCAAAGACGCGGCAGGCAATCTGACCCGCTTTGATATGGGTTCCAATAACGGAGGATCGACTCAGGGTGGTACGGCAGTCAGCCAGAACTCCAACATCATTTCCATCGGAACGGCTACTACTACCAACCTGGGAAAAGACACTGTGTCGGGTATCAGTTGGGGGCGCTGGCAAGGCGGGAATATGGGAGTGTCCGATCGCGTGACCAACACGCCTTTGGCGTCGGTCAGCAACACGACCAGCAGCTTGCACTGGCTGGCTGCGCCGATCATGAACGGGCCAGTGACGTTGCCGGCTTCGGGAACGTTTACCTATTCGCTAGGGGGCGGCACCAACCCGACCGACAACCTGGGTAACGTGGGCACTTTGAACGGTGCGACATTGCAAGCCGACTTCTCGGCCATGACCGTGAATGTGGGAGTGAACGCGACTGTGGCAGGCACCAACTATGTAGCGACAGGTTCTAACTTGCCTATCCAGCAAACTATCTTCGGTGACGGGAATGGTGGCGGCACGTTTACAGCCACTGCCAATGGTGTGGCGACTCAGGGGGGGGTGGGCGGTTCGTTCACTGGAATAGGCGCTACCGGCGCGGGGGTGGTGTACGGTTTCCAAGATCGATCAACCACCGTGAATGGCGTCCTGGCATTCCATCGCTGAGTAATCGGTCAGCGATAAAGTCCCAAGGCCTGCAGATTTTGCAGGCCTTTTTGCTGTGTGGACGCGATAGGATCAGGCGACAAGCTGCAAAGCTGCCAACACAACCCCGCGCTATATCTGTGAATCCGGCTTCGCGTCACACTTAATAGCTTCCCTTATCACCCATCAGGGCTATGCCAGCGTTATTGACTTTGTATTCTTGTCAGGTATACGGTTCGGCACCGCGCTTGACGCTTCATTGCAAGGTGATTCGTCGAAGGTGGACTAAGCAGGCGAATGTGCAGTTCTTGTTGGAATAACGAAACGGGAAAGGGAGAATCTTGATGAGTAAAGAGATAGATCTGGGACGTCGCAAAGCATTATCCACCGGGGGCATAGGCTTGCTGGCCTTGTTCGGCGGTGCGAGCCTGCTTCGTCCAAGCGAGGCGCTGGCAGAATGGAACAAGCCGGCATTCACATCCAAGGCGGTAGATGAGGCATTGAGCTCACTGGGGGCAAGCAACCCGGAAGAGAATTCGGCACTCATCCGTTTGACGGTCCCCGAGATCGCCGAGAACGGCGCGGTGGTGCCGGTCGGCATCTCCACTTCTCTTCCAAACGTCGAGCAGATCGCCATCATGGTGGACAAGAACCCCAACGTGCTGGCCGCAGTATTCAACATCCCCGAGGGTACGGCGGCAGAGGTCACCACCCGCGTAAAGATGGGCAAGACAGCCCATGTGGTTGCGCTGGTCAAGGCCGACGGCAAGTACTACCGCACTTCGAAAGAAGTCAAAGTCACGGCAGGCGGCTGCGGCGGCTAGCCGTAGCGAACACTCACTCATTCGCACAAGGAAGACAAAATGGGCAAACCAATGAAGATACGTGCCTCCGTCAAGGATGGCATGACCGAAGTTAAGATCCTGATGCAGCACGATATGGAAACCGGCCTGCGTAAAGACGCGGACGGCTCCCTGATCCCGGCTTGGTTCATCACCGAAGTCAAAGCCGAATATCAGGGGCGCGTCGTGCTGGATGCGCAATTCGGGCAATCGATCTCCAAGAACCCCTATCTGATGTTCAGTTTCAAGGGCGGCAGCGCGGGGGAGAAGGTCATGATCAGCTGGGTTGACAACACCGGCGATAGCCGCAGCGACGAGGTAACGATCTCGGCATAAGAAGATGAATGAATTGGCTATGCGACTGCATGGCCATTTTTATATCAGGGAGAACAAATGAACACCAATCAGATATTCAGGGCAGTGATGGTGCTGGCATTGTCGAGCAGCCTGACGGCGGTGGCAGAAGAGAAGGCGGTCACCGATTCAGAGCGCATCGAGCAATATCGCGAGATGATCAGCGATGGCAATCCGGCCGAGTTCGACGAGATGCGCGGCGAAGAACTGTGGAAGACGCCGGGTGGCCCGAAGAAAGCCAGCTTGGAGAAATGCGATCTGGGCAAGGGCAAGGGCGTGGTCAAAGGTGCTTATGCCGAGATGCCGCGCTACTTCAAAGACACGAAGATGGTGCAGGATCTGGAATCGCGCCTGCTCACCTGCATGACCACCTTGCAGGGCATCCCGGAAGAGCAGATCACCGCCAAGCCGTTCGCCTCCGACAAGAAGGACTCCGACATCTCCTCGCTGGCAACCTATGTGGTTGGGCAATCCAAGGGCATGAAGATGAAAGTCTCCACCAAGCATCCCAAGGTGAAAGAAGCCTACGAGATCGGCAAGCGCATCTTCAACTATCGCGCCGGCCCGTATGACTTCGCCTGCTCCACCTGTCATGCCACCAGCGGCGTGCGCATCCGCATGCAAGATCTGCCCAACATGCGCAGCAGCAAAAAGGATGCACAGACTGCCTACACCAGCTGGCCCGCTTACCGCGTATCGCAGGGTCTGACCCGTTCCTACCAGTGGCGTCTGAACGACTGCTTCCGCCAGCAACGCTTCCCGGAACCGAAGTTCGCATCCGAAGCCACCATCGCATTGACCACCTATCTGGCTGTCAGCGCGAACGGCGCGGAATATGTCGGCCCAGGTCTGAAACGCTAGGAGATGACGAACATGAAAACAAAATCAATGATTGGATTCGCGGTCAGCCTCTCACTGGCCATGGTTGCAACACCGTCGCAGGCGGGAAACACTGCAAAAGACCTGGACGCCAAGACCGCCATGATCGTGAAGCGCGACTTCCGCGACAAGGGCATCGCCAAGGCGACCCGCGTCAACCAGGACGAGTTGCAGGCTGCATGCAGCAAGTATGTCGACAAACTGCCCAAGAAACTCAAAGCCAAACTGGAAGCCAAAGAAGCCGAAGCCATCAAGTGGCCGGCGGACGGTAAGTTCATGGGCGACTGGAAAGCCGGCGAGAAACTGGCGCAGAGCGGCAAAGGTATGACCTGGAAAGACAAGGCCGAAGACCCGCGCGGTGGCAACTGCTACAACTGTCACCAGCTGTCTTCAACCGAGATCGCCTACGGCACCATCGGCCCCAGCCTGCTGCACTTCGGCAAGGAGCGTGGCTACGGTGAGGACATCCAGCGTTACGCCTATGCCCGCATCTACAACGCCAAGGCTGGCAACGCATGTGCCAACATGCCGCGCTTCGGTCACATGGGCATCCTGACAGAAGATCAGATGAAGGACCTGGTGGCACTGCTGCTCGATCCGGAATCGCCCGTCAACAAGTAACGCGTAATGATCCATCCCCCCCGTTCGAGGGGGATGGAATCTTGCACACTTAATCAGCCTGCTTTCTACAAAGGAAATCAGATGGGCATGAATCGACGCGAATTCCTTCAGATATTGGCTATCGCCTCGGCGGGCGGCTTCGTACTGAACAGTAATGAATCCTACGCCGCCAGTGATGCAGCGCGCATGTACGACCTGCCGCGCAAAGGCAATGTCAGCCTGCTGCACATCACCGACAGCCACGCACAACTCAATCCCGTGTTCTTCCGCGAGCCCGAGATCAACCTCGGCATCGGCGCGATGAGCGGGCAACCGCCGCATCTGGTCGGCAATGCGCTGCTCAAACACTTCGGCGTCAAACCCGGCACACAACAGGCACACGCCTACACCAGCCTGGACTACGTCGAAGCCGCGCGTCACTACGGCAAAGTGGGTGGCTTTGCGCATCTGGCGACCCTGGTCAAACAAGTGCGCGCCTCGCGTCCCGGCGCATTGTTGCTGGATGGTGGCGACACCTGGCAGGGTACGGGCCAAGCCTTGTGGACCAACGGACAAGACATGGTCGATGCCTGCCTGCAACTCGGCGTGGACGTGATGACCATGCACTGGGAATGCACCTACGGCGCAGACCGCGTGAAAGAGATCGAAGAACAATTACAGGGCAAGATGGATATCGTCGCGCACAACGTCAAGACCACCGACTTCGGCGACCCCGTGTTCAAACCCTACGTCATCAAAGAGATGAACGGCGTACCCGTCGCCATCATCGGTCAGGCCTTCCCCTACAGCACCATCGCCAACCCGCGCTACTTCGTGCCGGATTGGTCATACGGTATTCAGGAAGACAACCTGCAAGAGATCATCAACGAAGCGCGCGGCAAAGGCGCACAGGTCGCCGTGCTGCTGTCGCACAACGGCATGGACGTCGATCTCAAACTCGCCTCGCGCGTGACCGGTCTCGACGCCATCCTCGGTGGTCACACGCACGACGGCATTCCCGCACCCATCCCGGTGAAGAACGCGGGCGGCGTCACGCTGGTGACCAATGCCGGTTCCAACGGCAAGTTCCTCGGCGTGCTCGATTTCGACGTGAAGGGCGGCAAGGTAAAAGGTTTCCATTACAAACTGCTGCCGGTGTTCTCCAATCTGCTTGCAGCGGATAAAGACATGGCCGCACTGATACAAAAACATCGCGCGCCCTACGCCGCAAAGCTGGACGAGAAGCTCGCCACCACCGACGGCCTGCTCTATCGTCGTGGCAACTTCAACGGCAGCTTCGACCAAGTCATCCTCGACGCATTGATGAAAGAGAAAGATGCACCCATCGCCTTCTCCCCCGGCTTCCGTTGGGGCACATCCTTGTTGCCCGGGGCAGATATCACCATGGAAGACGTGCTCAACCAAACGGCGATCACCTACCCGTTCACCACGCTCACCGAGATGACCGGCGCGCAGATCAAGACCATCCTCGAAGACGTGGGCGACAACCTGTTCAATCCCGACCCCTACTACCAGCAGGGCGGCGACATGGTGCGTGTGGGCGGGCTGGAATACACCTGCGAACCGGGCGCTGCCATGGGAAAACGCATTCAGGACATGCGACTGGCAGGCAAGCCGCTGGAAGCCAGCAAAACCTACAAAGTCGCAGGCTGGGCACCGGTCTCGGAAGCCGCACGAGACAAAGGTGGCGAACCGGTCTGGGACTTGGTCGCACGTCACTTGCGCAACGAGAAAGTGGTTAAGGTAACGGCACCAAACGTGCCGAAGTTGAAGGGAGTAGGGGGTAATCCGGGGATAGTCTGAAGGAGTTCGGCAGACTGAATCTAAAACGATGAAGTGAAACTGAAAGGGGAGAAGAAAATGGAATCACAAGTTATCTTGGGCATAAATATCGCGGCGATCGGCGTCATGCTGATCTGTATGTATCTAGTGTTCTCGCTGCGCAGCAAGATACCCGGCGGCGTCGTGGGCAAGCAATGGGGGTTTTTGACCATGCTGGTCACACTGTTCACGGCAGGCTATTTCGTCACTCCTTTCTTCACGCATCTGCCACCGAACATCATCAATATGATCGTGGCCCTGATCTTCTTGTTCGGCGCGATCTATGTGCTGATCACCGTGCGGCTGATCTTCCGCGTTATCGAAGAGCTTGTATAAGTGGTTATGGATAGTGCAGCGGTTTTAGTCAAAACCGACAAGGGGGCAGCAGAGTTGGCGCAGCGCAGCGACGCGGTGCCGCAAAAATTGCGGGCGATACTCATCATGGTCGATGGCAAGACACAGTGGGGTGAGTTGCAGAACCGCTACGCCGCGCTGCCCGATTTCAACGAACATCTACAGTGGTTGGTGGAGAACGGCTATATCGAACCGGCGGGCAAAACGATCGCCACCGGTGCGCAAGCAGTAGCACATCAAGCTGATACCTTTGCCAGGGGGCGCGCCGGCCTCATCGACCTCGCGCAGCAATTACTGGGAGAACACGGCAAGAACGTAGTGCAGCGCCTGCAAGACACGGAAGATACTCAAGAAGCTTTGACGCAGACGTTGGAACGTTGTCACAAGCTGATCAGGCTCTCCATCGATGAAGGCAAAGCGGAGTTGTTTCTGACTATGGGTAAAAAGCTGCTGGCGTAGTGCACAGCCATCGCAAAGCGCCACACGTAACGAAAGGAAGCAAAATGAAAACACTGCAAACACTCCTCGCCGCCCTGTTGTTGGCCGTCACGCAATTCGCCGCCGCAGACGAACTCAGCTACACCGACGTCCAGCTACAGATCGCCAGCATCCAAGTGCAGGACGACATCGGCTTCGACGACGCCGTGGAATCACTCAAGCTGCGCGCCAACCAGCACAACCTCAAATTCGTCGGCGTGAACAAACTCTATAAAGAGATCGAAGCCCTCACCGGCAAGCCCGCCAAACGCATGGAGATATTCAACTTCTGCGACGGCCTCACCGCCAACAAGATGCTCGCCGCCGACCACATGATGATCGCCTTCATGCCCTGCCGTATCGCCATCATCGAAGACAAGACCGGCAAGCGTTGGGTCATCTCCATGATGATGGACCTGAAGATGATCGGAACCATGCCGGAAGATACGCGCAAGAGCGCCGAGAAAGTGATGGCCGCTATGAAGGATATGATGGTGGCAGCGAGTACGGGGGATTTGTAATTAGTCTGGGTAGGGCGGGTTCACCCTAAAAGGTACAAGAGCGCAGCGTAACCCAGCCTATAACTACGAGACTTCCTGTAGTGTAGGTGTGCAGTTACTGCCCCTTCGAGATTGCATGTTTGATTATTGGAGCAACTGAATCTGGCGTGATTCCGCGCTCCTTGCAATACTTGGATTCTAGCCATACTGAGAGGTGCTTTTGCCCCTTGCTTGAATTGCACCCACAACAACAAAGAGCGATATTTTCTCGATTAATTATTGTTTCATCGTTAACGATGTGTTCCCAACTCGATGCGGACCTTTTGGATACTTTGGCAGGCGTAAATTCCATACCGCAGTAAACACATTCCGTATCTCTTCTTCTGATTTCCGCTTCTAGCCAAGCTGGAATATTCCAGTTGTTAGCCATCACTCCCACTCCAACATCGGAAACACCCGCGCAATATTGCGCCGGTTGGTGATGTCGAACAGCAGCCATTTGTCCTTTTCAGATTGCGCGGCGGTCTCTATGGTCGCTTCCATGCTGTCGCCGCGTTCGATGGCGGCGCGCACGTCGCCTAACAGCGCAGCGAGATAACGCTTCTCGTCGTCCAGTGCTTTGCCGCCGTTCGCGGTGACCGGGCCGTGGCCGGGCACGATGTGCGGTGCGTTCACGTTGCGCAGGGTCTCGATGACTTCCAGCCATGCGGCCAGATTGCCGTCCACCGAGGGGGTGCGTTCGATGGAGAGCAGGTCGCCGGTCCACAGGATGGCGGTGGCGCTGTCCTGCACACTGAGGTCGGAGGGGCTGTGCGCGACGGGGTGGGCGGTGAGGTGCAGGGTGCGGTCACCGAGGTCTAGGTCATGTGTGCTGTCCACTGCCAGATCGGGCGGGATGAGTTCGCTGCCTGCGGCGTCCTTGCCGACCCATTCGGTCTGGTTGCGCAGATAGACTTCTGTGCGCAGCGCCATCTCATGCGCCAGCTTGCCGTGGCCGACGAACACCGGTTTGTCTTGTTTGAAGGCGGCGCTACCCAAAGCATGGTCGGGGTGGACGTGGGTGGTGATGACATAGAGGATGGGCAACTGGGTGACCTTGCGGATCTCTTTGCGCAGCTGGGCGCCCACGGCGGGTGAACCGCCCGTGTCGATCACCGCCACGCCTTTGCTGCCGATGATGAAGCTGGTGTTGCAGATGTCGCCACCGTAGTGGCCGGAGAGGTCTTTGTGTTCGCCGCGATGCACATACACGCCGGGCGCGATGTTCTCAATGTTGAAAGGCGCCGCGAATGCGAGGGCGGGGAAGAGGGTGAGCAAGCCGAGCAATTTATTCATATACGCCTTTCAAGATTGAAACGACAGAACTGAAATGCTGAACGACGAACGACTTAACTTGCGGCTAGACGCTCCATCTGATGCGTGCAATCCAGTGCCGCCAGTTTGTAGCATTCTGCCAGCGTTGGGTAGTTGAATACGTTGCTGATCAGGTCGCGCACGGTGCCGTTCAGGTTCATCACCAATTGGCCGATGTGTACCAGCTCGCTCGCTTGTTCGCCCACGATGTGCACACCCAGCAATTTCTCTGTGCGCGCATCCACCACCAGTTTCAGCACGCCGTGTGCATCACCGTTGATTTGGCCGCGTGCGCTGTCTTTGAAATAGGCGCGACCGACCACGTAAGGGACGTTCTCCTGCTGCACTTCTTTCTCGGTCTTGCCCACGTAGGAGATCTCGGGGATGGTGTACACCGCCATCGGCAGGTTCTCGGCGAACTGTTGCCCGCTGCCGCCGAAGGCATGCATCACCGCACTGCGTCCCTGTTCCATGCCGGTGGAGGCGAGGGCGGGGCGACCGATCAGATCGCCCACGGCGTAGATGTGCGGCACGCTGGTCTGGAACTGTGCGTTCACCGTGACCCAGCCTTCATCCAGTGAGATGCCTGCCTGTTCCACTTTCATGCCGGCGGTGTTCGGTTCTCGGCCCTGCGCGAACAACACCGCGTCGGTGTGGAATTCTCTACCGCTCGCCAGTCGTGTCAGCACGCCGTGGTCTTCGCGGGTGATCTCGGCCACGCGTTCTTCCATGTAGAAGTTCACGCCCATGCCGAGGAAGCTGTCGGCCAGCACGCCCACCACGTCTTCGCTCAGATAGGTGAGCAGTTGTTTGTGGCTATCCACCACAGATACCTGCACACCGAGCGAAGCGAAGATGGACACGAATTCACACGCGATCACACCACCGCCGACCACCAGCATGCTGTCTGGCAGATGGCGCAGGTTGAGGATGGAGGTGGAGTCCAGCACTGTCTTCTTGTCGAAGGGGATGTTTGCCGGGCGGCGCGGGCGCGAACCGGCGGCGAGCAGGATGACCTGCGCCGAGAGTTTGCGTGTGTTGCCCGATGCGTCGGTGACTTGTAGCGTGTGATCGTCGATGAAGGATGCTTCGCCGGGGATCAGTGCTACGCCATGTTTCAGCAGGCGTTGCAGGATGACCGATTCCTGTTGCGCGATCACGCCTTCCTTGCGGCGCACCGCATCGGCCAGCAGGCCGTGACGGCCGCGACTGTCCGGTGTGAGTGGGGAGCGCATGCCGCCGGAACGCGACATCAGATACGCCACTTCGCGCATCGCCTTGCTGGGGATGGTTCCAGTCTGCAAGCCTGCGCCGCCGATCTTCGGTTTACGCTCGATGATCGCCGCACGCTTGCCCATGCGTGCCGCCTGCCAGGCAGCATGTTGACCTGCAGGGCCGGAGCCGATGATGAGGATGTCGTAGTCCATCTGTTCGGCTCCTTGGGTTGTGATTATTTGATACGCATGCCGGGTTGTGCGCCGTCATCCGGTGACAGGATGTACAGGCCCGGCTCGCTGCCGGATGCAGCCAGCACCATGCCTTCGCTCAGGCCGAACTTCATCTTACGCGGTGCGAGGTTCGCGACCATCACGGTCATGCGGCCTTTCAGTTTTTCGGGATCGTAGGCGGACTTGATGCCGGCGAACACGTTGCGCGTCTTCTCTTCGCCGATGTCCAGCGTGAGTTGAATGAGCTTGTCGGCACCTTCCACATGCTGTGCATCCACGATGCGTGCCACGCGCAGATCGATCTTAACGAAGTCGTCGATGCTGATGGTCTCGGCAATCGGGTCTATCGTCTTCTGTTGGTGTTCGGCGTGGCGTTGCTCGGAATGTGATTCGCTCATGTTCTTCAGACTTTCCTGGTTAGCGGCGACCATCGCTTTGATCAGCTCGGGATCGAGGCGGGTGGCCAGATGTTGATAGGTGTTGATGGTGTGACCGGCAGGCAGCGGCTGCCATGCACCGCTCCATGTCAGCGGTTCGATGTTGAGGAAACTTTCCACTTGCTTGGCGAGTTCCGGCAACACCGGCTTCAGGTACAGCGTCAGGTCGCGGAATAGCGTCAGTGCGGTCGAGCAAACAACGTGCAGCTCGGCTTCTTTGCCTTCCTGCTTCGCCATCGCCCACGGTGCTTTTTCGGCGATGTACTGGTTCGCCATGTCGGCCAGACGCATGATCTCGCGCAGGGCACGCGCATAGTCGCGCTCTTCAAAGCAGCGGGCGATCTCGTTGCTGTTGTAAGCGGTCTTGAATTCCGCACTGGCTTCGGCATCGCAACTGCCCAACTTGCCGTCGAACTTCTTGCTGATGAAGCCCGCGCAGCGACTGGCGATGTTGATGTACTTGCCGATCAGGTCGCTGTTCACCTTGGCCACGAAATCTTCGAGGTTGAGGTCGATGTCTTCCATCGTGCCGTTCAGTTTGGCGGCGTAGTAGTAGCGCAGGTATTCGGTATTCTTGATGTGATCCACATAGCTGCGCGCGGTGATGAAGGTGCCGCGCGATTTGCTCATCTTCTCACCGTTCACAGTGAGGAAACCGTGCGCGAACAACTTGGTCGGTGTGCGGAAACCGGCGTGCTGCAACATGGCGGGCCAGAACAGCGCATGGAAATAGAGGATGTCCTTGCCGATGAAGTGATACAGCTCGGTCTCTGAACCTTGCTTCCAGTACTCGTCGAAGTTCAGGCCTTTCTTGTCGCACAGCTGCTTGAAGCTGCCCATGTAGCCCACGGGTGCATCCAGCCACACGTAGAAATACTTGCCCGGTGCATCGGGGATCTCGAAACCGAAGTAAGGCGCGTCGCGCGAGATGTCCCAGTCGGTGAGTTTGTTCTCGCCGTCCGCGCCCAGCCATTCCTGCATCTTGTTGGCCGCTTCTTGCTGCAGCGACCCGCCGCGCGTCCATTGGCGCAGGAATTCCTGACAGCTATTGGAAGAGAGTTTGAAGAAGTAGTGGTCGGAATTGCGCAGTTCCGGCTTGGCACCGGATACGGCGGAGAACGGCTCGATCAGATCAGTCGGGGCGTAGGCCGCGCCGCACACTTCGCAGTTGTCACCGTATTGGTCCTTGGCGTGACACTTCGGACACTCGCCCTTGATGAATCGGTCCGGCAGGAACATGTTCTTCACCGGATCGAAATACTGCTCGATGGAGCGCACCTCGATCAGGTCGTTGGCTTTCAGGGTGCGGTAGATGTCCTGGGCGAAAGCTTTGTTCTCGTCCGAGTTGGTGGAGCCGAAGTTGTCGAAGTTGACGAGGAAGGCGGCGAAATCGTCGTAATGCTCCTGCCACACGCGGGCGATCAGCTGTTCAGGTGTGATGCCTTCTGATTCGGCACGCAGCATGATGGGGGTGCCGTGCGTGTCGTCCGCACAGACATAGTGGCATTCATGGCCTCGCATCTTCTGAAAGCGCACCCAGATGTCGGTCTGGATGTATTCGACCAGATGGCCGAGGTGGATGCTGCCGTTGGCATAGGGCAGGGCTGAGGTAACGAGTATTTTGCGGGTCATGCGCTGATTTCCTTGAAAAGCGGCTGCGGCGGTGCTTGCATTGCATCCGTCTCGCTCGCTTTTACATAAATTCGAAGAGGGCGCGATTGTAGCAAAACCCACGCACTGCCGAGGAATTAGGTAAAATCCTGCCCGCTTTAACCCATCAAGGAATCAAGATGAGCATCAAGTCAGACAAGTGGATCCGTCGCATGGCCGAACAGACCGGCATGATCGACCCGTTTGAACCGCAGCAAGTGAAGGAAGTGAACGGCCAAAAGATCGTGTCCTACGGCACTTCCAGTTATGGTTACGACATCCGCTGCTCACGTGAATTCAAGCTGTTCACCAACATCAACAGCACCATCGTCGATCCCAAAAACTTCGACCCGAATTCCTTTGTGAACGTCGAGGCTGACTATTGCGTCATCCCGCCCAATTCTTTCGCCTTGGCCCGCACCGTGGAATATTTCCGTATCCCGCGCAACGTGCTGACCGTGTGTTTGGGTAAATCCACCTACGCCCGCTGCGGCATCATCGTCAACGTCACACCGTTCGAGCCCGAGTGGGAAGGCTATGTGACGCTGGAGTTCTCCAACACCACACCGCTGCCCGCCAAGATCTACGCCAACGAAGGTGTGGCGCAGGTGCTGTTCTTCGAGAGCGACGAAGTGTGCGAGACCTCCTATAAAGACCGTGGCGGCAAGTATCAAGGCCAAGTCGGCGTGACTTTGCCCAAGACCTGATGGACAAGTTCAAACAAGTCGTCTGGCATTCACCCGAAGGCGAGGTGGTGTCCTGCTACGAGAAGAACAAAGTGATGCAGGAGAACCTGGTCGAGATTGGTCAGGTCTGCCGCGACGCGCTGGAAGACGCCGTACTCATGGGCTGTGACGAACAGCAGTTCCGCGAAGTGCTGGCCGATCTGGTCGCCACCCTCGCCAGTCCGTATCCGGCTGGCAAATAAGTACCTTTCATTCGCCGCGCAATCTGCGACAATCCGCGCCAATCAACACCATTTTTCCAGAGGCTAAGCCATGAAGTTCAGGTTCCCAATCATCATTATCGACGAAGACTTCCGCTCCGAGAACGCCAGCGGTCTGGGTATCCGTGCGCTGGCCGATGCCATCGAAAAAGAAGGCATGGAAGTGCTGGGCGTCACCAGCTACGGTGACCTGACTTCGTTTGCGCAACAACAGAGTCGCGCATCGGCTTTTCTGCTCTCCATCGACGACGAGGAATTCGGCGCAGGCAGCAAGGAAGAGACCGAGACCGCATTGAAGACGCTGCGCGCCTTCATGGTCGAGCTGCGCTTCCGCAATGCGGACATCCCCATCTATCTCTATGGTGAGACACGTACATCGCGCCATATCCCGAACGACATCCTGCGCGAACTGCACGGCTTCATCCACATGCACGAAGACACGCCGGAATTCGTGGCGCGTCACATCATCCGCGAGGCGAAGTCCTATCTCGATTCGCTGGCGCCGCCGTTCTTTCGCGCGCTGCTCGACTATGCGCAGGACGGTTCCTATTCTTGGCACTGCCCCGGCCACTCCGGCGGCGTGGCCTTCCTGAAGTCGCCGGTGGGGCAGATGTTCCACCAGTTCTTCGGCGAGAACATGTTGCGCGCCGACGTGTGTAACGCAGTGGATGAACTCGGCCAGTTGCTGGACCACACCGGTCCGGTCGCGGCATCCGAACGTAACGCTGCGCGCATCTTCAATTCCGATCACTTGTTCTTCGTTACCAACGGCACCTCGACCTCGAACAAGATCGTGTGGCATTCCACGGTCGCGCCGGATGACATCGTGGTGGTCGACCGTAACTGTCACAAGTCCATTCTGCATTCGATCATGATGACCGGGGCGGTACCGGTGTTCCTGACACCGACGCGCAACAACTTCGGCATCATCGGCCCGATCGCGAAATCCGAGTTCGATATGGCGAGCATCCAGAAGAAGATCGATGCCAATCCTTTTATCAAGGACAAGAAGAAAAAGCCGCGCATCCTCACCATCACGCAGAGTACTTACGACGGCGTGATCTACAACGTGGAAACCTTGAAAGAGATGTTGGACGGCAAGATCGACACACTGCACTTCGACGAAGCATGGCTGCCACATGCGACGTTCCACGACTTTTACAAGAGCATGCATGCCATCGGTCGTGGTCGTCCGCGCGCCAAGGAATCCATGATCTTCGCCACCCAGTCCACGCACAAGCTGCTGGCCGGGCTGTCGCAGGCCTCGCAGATCTTGGTGCGCGAATCCGAGTCGCGCAAATTGAACAGTCACGTGTTCAACGAAGCCTATCTGATGCACACCTCCACCTCGCCACAGTATTCCATCATTGCCTCGTGCGACGTGGCCGCTGCGATGATGGAACCACCGGGCGGCACCGCGCTGGTGGAAGAATCCATCGCCGAAGCACTCGACTTCCGCCGTGCCATGCGCAAGGTGGATGAAGAGTATGAGGAAGACTGGTGGTTCAAAGTGTGGGGGCCGCAGAACATCGCCGAAGAAGGTATCGGTGAACGCGATGACTGGATGCTGCATCCGGACGACAAGTGGCACGGCTTTGGAAAGTTGGCAGCGGGCTTCAATATGCTCGATCCGATCAAGGCCACTCTCATCACACCGGGGCTGGACGTGGACGGCGACTTCGCGGATTCCGGCATCCCCGCCGCGATGGTCACCAAGTATCTGGCCGAGCACGGCGTCATCGTGGAGAAGTGCGGCCTGTATTCCTTCTTCATCATGTTCACCATCGGCATTACCAAGGGCCGTTGGAACACGTTGCTCACCGCGCTGCAACAGTTCAAGGACGACTACGACAAGAACGCGCCGATCTGGCGCATCCTGCCGGAGTTCGCCGCCAAGCGTCCGGAATACGAACGCACCGGCCTGCGCGACCTGTGCCAGCAGATCCACGACACCTACAAGCTGAACAACGTGGCCAAGATGACGACAGAGATGTATCTGTCCGACATGCAGCCCGCGATGAAGCCGTCCGACGCCTTCGCCAAGATGGCGCACGACGAGATCGAACGCGTGCCGGTGGACGAACTGGAAGGCCGTATCACTGCTGTGTTGCTCACACCCTATCCGCCAGGCATCCCACTGCTGATCCCGGGCGAGCGCTTCAACAAGACCATTGTCGATTACCTGAAGTTCGCGCGTAATTTCAACAAGAGCTTCCCCGGTTTCGAGACTGATATCCACGGTTTGGTATCGGACAAGATCAACGGCGAGCGTATCTACTTTGTGGATTGCGTGAAATAGTCCTGCCGCAATGAGCGTCGTTATCCATGTACTACAGGCTGACATCACGACGCTCAAGGTCGATGCCATCGTCAATGCCGCGAACAACTCGCTGCTGGGCGGAGGCGGGGTGGACGGCGCGATCCATCGCGCGGCTGGGCCGGAGTTGCTGGAGGAGTGTCGCGGTCTGAACGGATGCGACACCGGCGATGCGAAACTCACCAGCGCATACCGCCTCCCCGCGAAGTACATCATCCACACCGTCGGTCCGGTCTGGCAGGGGGGCTCGCATGGTGAAGCGGCGTTGCTCGCAGCCTGCTACCTGAGCTCGCTGGAGATCGCCGCCAGTCTCGGACTGAATTCCATCGCCTTTCCGTCCATCAGCACCGGCGTGTACGGTTATCCAATAGATGAGGCGGCGCATATCGCCGTGCAGGCAGTGCAGGGTTTCATGAACAATGATGCGACCTTGCAGGAAGTCATCTTCTGCTGCTATTCGGCGAAAGACCTTGCGATCTATCGATCGCTGCTTGCTGCGCGCTAGCCTGCCCTGCGGCGAGTAATGCATATTGACCGCACACTATGCGAAGAGGAAGATTCTCTACACTAGGGGATGTAGCTTGAAAAACCAAATCAGTTTGTTCATTCGCAGTCATCGCATCGCATTGGCAGGTGCGGCAGGTGTGTTCCTGCTCGTTGCGGCGATGGGGGAGCTGATCCTGCACAATCGCGCCGAAGACCGGAAGGAAGAATTCTTCCGCGACAGTGTGGCTTTCAGTGCCAAGCTGCGTGCCCAGACGGAGAGTGAATTGAATTCGCTGCTGTACCTGAGCAGCGGTCTGGGCAGCTATCTGGTGGTGCGCAACAATGATCTGCAGTCCAATGAGGTCAACGGCATCCTGGCTGTCTTGCACAAGAGCAGCGGCCATATCCGCAATTTCGGCGTGGCGGTCGGCCACACCATCCGCTACGTCTATCCGCATGCCGGCAATGAAGGCGCGTTAGGCTTGCGCTACCCCGATCATCCCGAGCAATGGCCCATGGTGAAGAAGATCATCGATAGTGGGGTGCCTGCCCTGGCCGGTCCGGTAAATCTGGTGCAGGGCGGGCGCGGTCTGATCTATCGCGTTCCGCTGTATATCGACAACAAGTACTGGGGGCTGCTCTCTACCGTCATCGACCTCGATTCGTTCGCCGAGGTGATTGCATCGGGCGTGGATCCGCAGCAGTTCGAGTTCGCCATACGCGGCCGCGACGGTGCGGGTGCCGACGGAGGTATGGTGCTGGGGAATGCCTCACTGTTCGACAGGGATGATGCATTCACGCAGGAGATTGATATCCCGGGCGGCGAATGGGTAATCGCCGTGCGCTCGTTGCGTGATACCGGCTTTGATCGGGCGGATTTGTTGATACGTCTGCTGTCCATTGTGCTGGCGTCGATCGCCGGCTGGATGATGTATATGCTGATCCGCAGCCGTTCCGATCTGGCCACCTTGGCCATGTACGACCAGCTGACCGGATTGCCGAATCGCCATCTGCTGGAGGATAGGGCAGATATGATCTTCGCCAGGCACAAGCGCAAACCCGAGCAGAGCTGTGCCATCTTGTTCCTCGATCTGGACGGCTTCAAATCGGTCAACGACAGTTACGGCCACAAGGCGGGTGATGCCGTGTTGCTGGCGGTGGCGCAACGCGCCAAAGAGATCGTGCGGGCGAACGATACGATCGCCCGCTGGGGCGGGGACGAATTCATCGTGCTGATGGACGAGGTGGATCCGGAGACGCTACAGCCGCTGGTAGAAAGATTGCGCAGCGAGATTGAGGCCCCCATCATGTTCGAAGGCCAGCGCCTGCATGTGGGTGTGTCGGTCGGTGTCGCGATGTGCCCTGCTGTGGGCGGCACGCTGGACCAGGTCTTGAAGATGGCTGACCGGCAGATGTACGAAGAGAAGGTGAAGCGCAAGGCAGCTTGACGACTGACGGCCTGATTCGAGCCGCAACGCATCGATCCGATAAAGCTATGCCGCGCAGGCGAAAAGCCGAAGGATCGACGAACGGTCTGCTCAGATATCTTCTTCGATGATCAAGTCTTCTCCAAACCAAGGGGATACGGCGAGCGCGAAATTGATCGCATCGTCCTCTACCTCCGCGATGATCCAATAGCCTCCCACACCCAATACCTCGATCCACTCTTGCAATAGGGGATTGCAGTCGGTATCGCCAGCCGCTCTTTGTTGTTGAACAGCGTTGAAAGCGTCCTTATTCTTTCGCGCAAGGGTGCGTATGTTGTTCAGGATCTCATCCACCTCGCCACGAACGGGTTGATATCCCCGATCCGTATGGGGGATCAGCGATGGCGCATTGGAACGTGGATTGTTGTCCACAATGTATTGGGCCGTTGCCACAACTTCATTCTTATTGAATAGGATCTTCATGTGTCTCTCCTTGTATCAAATAAAAACAACATGAGAAAAGGAAGCCATTGCGTCGCTTGCAGTCGGATTATGGCCGACTGCAGTATTCCTGTGTATGGGTCACTCGTGCCGCAATGCCTCGATCGGATCGAGCTGCGCCGCCCGTCTTGCCGGAACATAACCGAAGATCACGCCGATAGCCGCAGAGAAACCGAAGGCGAGCAGATTGATGCTGGGGCTGAACAGAAAGGGCAGCGATAGCACGGAGGCCAATCCGTAGCAGGCGATGGCCGCCAGCAACAATCCCACCAATCCACCGAACGCGGACAACACCACTGCTTCGGTGAGGAACTGCATCAGCACTTCTTTCTCTAGCGCGCCGATGGCGAGGCGGATGCCGATCTCTCGTGTTCGCTCGGTCACCGACACCAGCATGATATTCATGATGCCGATTCCGCCCACCAGCAGGCTCACCGCCGCGACCGCGCCGAGTAGTGCGGTCATGGTGCCGATGGCGCCGGACAGCGTCTGCGCGATCTCTTTGGTGTCGCGGATGCTGAAATCGTCGTCCTCGTTGTCGGACAGTTTGCGTCGCTCGCGCATCAGCACGGTGAGTTGGTTGGTCACTTGCTCGGTCGATGCGCCGTCCTGCATCGAGATGAGGATGGTGTTCACGTCCTGCTTGCCGGTGAGTCGGCGCTGCACGGTGCGCAATGGCATCACCACGGTGTCGTCCTGATCGCGTCCCATCGCGCTCTGGCCTTTCGCCGCGAGCACGCCGATCACTTCGCAGGAGAATTGTTTGATGCGCATGGTGTCGCCAACCGGGCTGTGCGCCTCGAACAGTTCCTTGCGCACAGTGGCACCGATGACGCACACGGCTTTGCCCGCGCGTTCCTCGGTGGCGCTGAAATAACGTCCATCTTCCAGCGTCCAGTTGCCTGATGTGAAGTAGTCGCTGTTGCTGCCAGTGATGGAAGTCGCCCAGTTCTTGGTGCCGACCACCACCACGCTAGTGCGGCTAACAGTGGGCGCGACCGCCTTGAGCGAGCCGACTTGTGTCTTGATTGCTTCCGCATCCTCAGCCTTGAAATTTGGCGCACCGGAACTGCTACCCGGCCCCATGCGCTGGCCGGGACGCAGCATCAGCAGGTTACTACCGAGGCTGGAGATCTGGTCGGACACCGACTGCGTCGCACCGTTGCCCAGCGTCACCATGGTGACCACGGCGGCCACACCGATGACAATGCCCAGCACGGTGAGGAAGGAGCGCATCAGGTTGCGCCGTATTTCGCGCAAGGCGAGCAGCAGGGTGGTCCAGCCCATCATGCTGTGCCTCCGTTCTCGTTGTCGTGCGCGATCTCGCCGTCGACGAAGTGCACCACGCGTTTGGCGTAGGCGGCGATGTCCGGTTCATGTGTCACCATGAGGATGGTGATGCCGTGGTCGCGGTTCATGCCGACCAGTAGTTCCATGATCTCGTGGCCGCGTTTGGAATCGAGGTTGCCGGTCGGCTCGTCGGCCAGCAGCACTTTCGGATTGGTGACGATGGCGCGCGCGATGGCGACGCGCTGTTGCTGACCGCCGGACAGTTCTGACGAAGTGTGATGCGCCCACTCTTCCAGTCCGACCGAGCGCAATGCTGCCATGCCGATCTCGTGCCGCGCTTCGGCTGTCTCGCCGCGATAGAGCAAGGGCAGTTCCACGTTCTCCTGCGCGGTGGTGCGAGCCAGTAGATTGAAACCCTGGAACACAAAACCGAGATAGTTGCGCCGCAGCAACGCGCGTTGGTCGCGCGACAGATTCTCCACATGCACACCTTCGAACAGATAGGCACCCGAGGTCGGCGTGTCGAGACAGCCCAAGATGTTCATCGCGGTCGATTTTCCGGAACCGCTGGGCCCCATGATGGCGACGAATTCGCCCTGACGGATGCTCAAATCCACACCTTTCAAGGCTTGAAACTCTGCCTGACCACGACCGTAGGTCTTGGTGATGCCAGCCAGCTGTATCAGTGCATCGGGTTCGACGGTGATCGATGCGTCATTCATTTTGCGGATTTCTGCATGCCGATGATGACGCGTGCACCCGCTTTCAGATCGCCACTCACAACTTGTGTGCGGCGTCCGTCCGTGAGGCCGACAGTGACCTCGATAGGCGTCGTTTTCTTGTCTTGCAGCACCCAGATGGTGCGTGTGGTGCTGCCGTTTGATGAGTTCTCTTTTACCTGCTTGGGCTGCTGTGGTCGGCGCGGCATCAGGCTGGCGACAAAGCCACCGGAGGAAGAAGCCTTGCTCGTCGCAGGCGTGAAGCGCAACGCGGCATTCGGTATCAGGAGTGCCCCTTGCAGATTCGCGGTGGATATCTCGGCGGTAGCAGTCATGCCGGGACGCAGACTCAGGTCGGCGTTGGAGACATTCAGCAGTGTCTTGTAGGTCACCACGCCGTCGGTGGTCTGTGCGCCGAAACCGACGCGCGCGATCTGGGCCGGATATTTACGACCCGGCCAAGCATCGACCATGAAGTAGGCGGTCTGGCCGTTCTTCACCTGACTCACATCTGCTTCATCCACATCCACCTGCAACTGCATACGCGCAAGGTCTTCCGCGATGGTGAATAGCACAGGGGCTTGCAATGAAGCAGCAACGGTCTGCCCCGGCTCGATCTTGCGCGTCAGCACGATGCCGTCGATGGGCGAGCGGATGATGGCTTTGGACAGGTTGGTCTGGTCGGAGCGCAACGTGGCGGAGGCCTGTGCCGCAGCCGCGCGTGCATTGGCTTCGTTCGCTTCAGCACGGCTCGCAGCTGCTTCAGCCGCTTCCAGTTCGCTGCGTGATGGCACTTTGCCTCCGGTCAGTTCTGCCACCTGACGCAGACGTGCCAGCGTGGCGCGTGATTCCTTCACCGTGGCTTGCATCTGCGCTACCTGCGCTTGTGCGGCGAGTACGGCGGCTTGTGATTTGACTACCTGATCGTTCAGTTTGGAAAGATCGAGCTTAACCAACACCTGACCGCGTTTGACCAGATCGTTCTCATCCACCAGCACGCTCTCGACGATGCCGGATAGCTCGCTACCCACATCCACCTGATTGGTGGGATACAGATTGCCGGTAGCCGACACGGTTACGGATAAGTCGCCGATGGCAGCGTCTTCGGTGAGGTAGCTACCATTGCCAGCGTCATTCGACTTTGGCCATAACCACCAGCCGATCAGCAAGACGGTGACCACGATCAGCGCGATCGTCAGCACGCGCTTGCGTTTGCTGTTGCCGGAGGAAATTGAGATGGCGCGCAACATTTGTTGGCTGGATTTTGAATTGTCATTCATGGTTGGGAGCCTTTGTCGGTTGAGGCAACGGGCAGGGCGGCATCTTCGTTCCAACCGCCGCCCATTGCTTTGTACAAACTGATCAATGCCGCGCGCTCATCTAACTCGGCGCTGGCCAAACTATCTTCGCTGGAGAGCAGGGTGCGGTCGGTATCGAGCACACTTTGAAAATCGATCAAGCCGCCTTCGTAACGTTGGCGCGCCATCAGCGCGGCATTGCGTGCAGAGGTTGAAGCGTTCTGTAATGCGGCGCGACGTTCGTGGCTGTTGGCATATGCGGTCAAGGCGTTCTCCATCTCTTCCAGCGCAACCAGCACAGTTTGTTCATACGCGATCAGTGCCTGTTGTTGCACAGCGTTCTGCGCCGTGACACGACTGCTCAAGCGGCCGCCGTCGAAGATGGTCTGTGCCAGACTGGCGGAGAGTGAGCGCGTCAAGTTTGCACTGTCACCGAGTGCACCGGTAGTGAGCGCCTTCCAACCCAGACTGCCGCTGAGCGAGAACGATGGATAGCGCACTGCAGTCTCTTGTCCGATGCGCGCAGTCTCCGCCGCCACATGTCGTTCTGCGGCTTGCACATCGGGGCGCTGGCGCAGTGTGTCAGCGGGGATGCTGAGTGCTATCTCGTCCGGCAAAGGCGGGAGTGCGGCAGGCGCATTCAACTTCTCATGCAGCGTAGTGGGGAACTGTCCCAACAACACCGCCAATCGATTCTCGCTCTTGCTCAGATTGGTCGCCAGAGTGGGAATGCCGGCCAAAGTCTGTTGCAGATTGCTGTTTGCCTGTTCCACTTCCATCGAGGTGACCAGTCCTGCTTGTGCGCGCCACTCGGTGATCTTCAGCGTCTCGCGTTGCGCAGCCAGATTGTTGCGCGCGATGGCGAGGCGCTGCTGCAAGCTGCGCAGTTGTACATAGTTCAGCGTGACTTCCGCAGCGAGTGAGACCTGTGTGTTGTAAAGATTCGCCAACGTGGCACCGGCATCCGCTTCCGCCGCTTCCGAGGCACGACGCAGGCCGCCGAACAGATCGATCTCCCAGCTGGCATCGAAACCAGCGTTGAACTGATTGGCGGGTGAAGCGCTACCAGTCTTGCTGCGATCGGCACCCAGCGCACCATTCAACTTGGGCATGAAGTTGGCATCGGAAAGGTTGAGGCGCGCGCGTGATTCCAGCAGCTTGGCGCGTGCACTGCGTATGTCCGGGCTGTTGCGCAGCGCGGTGGTGATCAATTCATTCAGCAGCGGATCGTTAAGTTTTTGCCACCATTGCGAGATGTCTTGTTGTTGTGCCGAGATGCGTGTGCCTGTGGTGTCACTCCAGTTGGCAGGTGCGGCGGGGTCTTGCCTGACGTAGTCCGGCCCTACGGCGCAACCGGCTAGTGGAACGAGTAACATCAGTGTGCGGAGCGGCGCTTTCACATCAACCTTTCAAAGGGGTGACCAAGGCGGTCGAATACAAGCAGAATTCTATAGAGGATGAGTGGCGATTTGTATAAACCGGAAGGGTCATTTCTTGTTTGACGCATCATTCCGACTCACCCACAATCCGAGGCATCGGATGCCAGTATGTACCGATGGTTCCTGCGCTACGAAAACTTTACAATTCTTCACAGATAAGACCGATCGATTGAAACAAAATGAACGAACCAGCAGAAAAACTTCGCGTCGACAAATGGCTGTGGGCGGCACGCTTCTTCAAGACGCGCAGCATCGCTGCCGATGCCGTCGAGAGCGGCAAAGTGACCATGGACGGTGGGCGCATCAAGCAGGCCAAGACCGTGGGCGTGGGCGACGTGTTGGTCATCCGCCTTGGTCCTTATCAGCACGAGATCGAGATATTGGAACTGTCCGGTAAACGCGGTCCCGCACCGGTCGCGCAGAAGTTGTATCGCGAAACGGACGAGAGCAAGAAGCGCCGCGCGGTACAGGCTGAGCAGAATAAACTGTTGCCGCAGTCCGAACTGAAAGGCCGTCCGACCAAGCGCGATCGGCGCGAGATCTCGCGCATGGTGGAGGGCAAGCCCAGCTCGCGCAAAAGTGCATGGGGCGATTTCGAATAGGGCATGACGACACTCGCCGACCAGCGCCGCTTGATCGATGCACTGCAAAAGATGCATGCGGCGCGGGTGATCGAGACACACATCTCATGGGTGTTGTTGATCGGCGAATATGCATACAAGATCAAGAAAGCCATAGACCTCGGCTTTCTCAACTATCTCGAACTGTCCTCCCGGCAATATTTCTGCGCGGAAGAGGTGCGTCTGAATCGGCGCACCGCGCCCAGCCTATATCTTGAAGTGGTGAGCATAGGCGGCAGCGTGGATGCGCCGCAGTTTGGTGTGCAGCCCGCCATCGAATACGCGGTGAAGATGCGCCGCTTTGCGGATGGCGCACTAATGGATACGTGCTTGCAGCAGGGGTGCATCGAGCCGTCGCATATCGATGCATTGGCGGGCAGCGTGGCGCGTTTCCATGAGCGAGCCGCGACAGTCGATGTGCTAACGATATATGGAAACGCCGAAACCATCCGCGCTGCCGCGATGCAAAACTTCGAGCAACTGCGCACGCTGTTGACGGACGCAGCCGACCTGCAGCAAGTGACTGCGCTGGAGCAGGCGACGATGCGCGAATGGGAAAGTCGCGCGGCATTGTTCGCATCGCGCCGCAGTGCAGGGCGTGTGCGCGAATGCCATGGCGATCTGCATCTGGGCAATATTGCGCTCATCGACGACGAGTCCGTGCCGTTTGACTGCATCGAGTTCTCACCGGCATTGCGCTGGATAGATGTGATGGACGAAGTCGCATTCACCATGATGGATCTGCTGCACCATGGTCGTATCGACTTTGCCTGGCGATACTTGAATGCCTATCTGGAAGCGAGCGGCGATTACACGGGTGTGGGTGTGTTGCGCTTCTATCTGGCCTGCCGTGCAACGGTACGCGCCAAGGTGGTGGCCATCCGCGCCAGCCAATCCGGTATCAGTGACGATGCACGCACGCGGCATTTACGAGGATGCAGATCACATCTGACCTTGGCGCAGCGATGCCTGTCCGACAGGAGAACTGCCCTGATCATCACCCACGGTCTGCCCGGTTCCGGCAAGACCACCTTTGCACAATATGTCATCGAGCAACTGGGTGCCGTGCGCATCCGCTCCGATGTGGAGCGCAAAAGACTGTTTGGCTTGTCGGCGCTGGCAGGCAGTAGCAACTTGCATGTGGACATCTACAGTAAGGATGCGACGGCACAGACCTATGGCAGGCTGCAGGATCTGGCGCGCGCGCTGCTGGAAGCGGGTTATCCGGTGGTGGTGGATGCGGCTTTCCTGCAGCGTGAAGAACGGGCGCTGTTTGGTGGGTTGGCGCATGCGCTTGGTGTGCCATTCGTCATCGCGACGCTGGAGGCGGCTGAGCAGATGCTGCGTGAGCGTATTCTCGGTCGCCGCCACGATGCATCGGAGGCCGATGTGAAAGTGCTCGAGAAGCTGCAGGCGGTGCAGCAGCCGCTGACCATGCAAGAACGAAAGGTGGCGTTGCGATTCAGCACCGCACTGCGACCACAGTCCCGGAAGAACGCCCAGAGTTGGAGGCGATTGCTAAAGTTTGTTTACACGCTTGAATTTCATTAGAAGACTGCTAGCATGCGCTAGCCGTTGAATGACATGGCATTCCACTAAGGGGCAGAGAAATGGCGATAGCGTGGCGGGAACAACTGAGTGTCGGTAATAACATCATCGACGAAGACCACAAATACCTGATCGAGATCATCAATAAGGTCGAGGTTTGTCTGGCAAAGAAGGATATGCCCGCATTGAAAGCGGAGCTGAAACGCCTGCATGATTACTCATTGTTGCATTTCGATCGGGAGGAAAAGATCGCCATCGCGGTGGGTTACGAGCAGACGCCGGGCTTGCAACAATCGCATCAGTCTTTGATCGAAAAGCTGGGGAAGATGCAGGCGGATTTTGTGAATGCACAGCAGACATGGTCGCCGGAACTGACCAAAGGGTTCGCCGACTTTTTGCGCAATTGGCTGATCGATCACGTCATCAAAGAAGACTTGCTGATGAAGCCGGCCCTGCAAAAACACGCGCCCACTTTCGCCCCCAGATAGGATTCAGCGTCTAGCAGTCTTGCAGTGATACATCGCTTGGTCGGCAGCCGCAACTAAGGTTGAGGATGTGCTGCCGTCCTGCGGGAAACGGCTGAAGCCGATGCTGCCCCCCGAGTGCAGTTCGATATCCCGGTAAGGGATCGGGGCTGCCAAGGCCGTTTTGACCTTGAGCACCATCTGCTCGATCTGCGCATCGTCCCATGTACCTTCGAGCATGATGATGAACTCGTCGCCACCCAGGCGCGCAGCGGTATCCGATTCACGCAGCAGGTCGTGCAGACGTTGCGCGACCGCCTGTAATACCGCATCACCTGCAGCATGTCCGTGCGTATCGTTGATGATCTTGAAGTTGTCCAAGTCGATGAACAGCAATAGCAATTGTTCGTTCTGTCTTTTTGCGCGTGCCAGCGCATGCTCGAGCCGGTCGAGGAACATACGGCGATTGGGCAGACCGGTCAGGCTGTCGTGGCTGGCCAGATGGTCGAGCATCTCCTGTTGCCTTTGCAGGTCTTCTATCTGGTGATTGATCTGTTTTTCCATCTGCATGATGCTGTGCGCCAGCTCGCCGATCTCGTCTTTGCGATCCAACGGTAGTCGGCCGACCTTTCCGTCAACTGCGAAGTTCCTGATCTCTTCCACGATGCGGTACAAGGGGCGGTTGAATGCCCGCGCAAGGAATATGGCTAGCAGGATAGTGAGCGCACTGAAACTCAGCACGATGCCCAGGGTGATCGAGGCGAGCTGTTTGCTATCCGACAGCACGCTTGCCAAAGGTTGTGACAGCCCCAGGATGAAACCATCGCCGCCTTCCATGCCAAGGATGCGTCTTTGATCGAAGGCGGCCACCAAAGCCTCCGGTGCGGAAGCAAGATTGGTGGTGACGAGATGCACCTCTTTATTCGGGCGCTCATTCAGGAGCGCTGCGATGGCGGGGAACTCATCCTGAACGCGGGCCTCTTGCCCGCGGTCAAAAGCAAAGCTGCGTGACGGGTCGGGGTGGATCAGATAGTCGCCCCGCCGGTTCGCCAGATACAACTTCAGCTCGGGGGGTAGGTCGGCGGCCAATTGTGCGAACAGTCCCTGCAGGTCAACGTTGATCACGATCAAGCCGATGACGCGCTGTCTTGTATCGCGGATCGGTGCCGCGACCTGCAAGGCAGGGCGGCCCTCGCCGGCATGGGCGCCTGTCTCGTGGTTGATGAAGGCACGCGAAACATAGATGCCTTCGGGCGGGAGTTGCAAGGTCTCGAACACATACTGATAGTGTGCTTTCTCCTGCAGATCGTCGCCGCTGATGCGTAACAGTCCACCCATGCCGCGATCGATACGAATGCGTTCCAAACCGTGATTGGCCGACTCGATCAGCCGTATCTGGAAATATTCCGGATGCACCAACATCAAGCCTTCGAACAGCTTTGCCACGTTCTCTTCGCTGAGTGCCTGGAAGCCGGGAGTGCTGCGCTGCAAGATGCGCGCAGCTTGCGGATGCTGTGCTATCAAGCGCACATCGGCTTTCACATCATTCAGTGCGACCGTGACCTGCCGCATCAATACATGGGTCGCTGTCTGCAGGCGCGCCTCAGAAGCATTCACCAGTTGTTCCCGGCTGGCCTGATAGGCGAAGTATCCGGTCAAACCGGTACCCAGCAGGCCGACCATGACCAGCACCAGACCGAGACGCCAGGCGATGGGGAATCTCATTGCGCCAATACTCGCGACAAGCGATCGCCGGAGCGGATGCGCGACCACAGCTTCTCGCGCCAGACGGTGTCTTCCGGTGGTTGCAACCACACCGACTTGCCTTCGGGCTGTCCGTTATCCCCGTCACTCATCGTGTTGGAAAGGCCCTGGCGTTCGATCAGGAAGCGGCTGGCCTGCGGCCCGAGCAGATGGTCTATCCAGTCATGCGCCAGTTTTATGTCTTGCGCATCGCGCGTGATGCTCCAGCAATCCAGCCATGCCAGCGCGCCTTCCTGCGGAATCACATAGCCGATGTCTGCCCCCGCTTCTTTGAGCAAGTGCACCTGCTGCATGCCGTAGTTGGCGAACATCAATGCGGCACCGTGACGCAGGAACAATTGTGCCGATTCTTCCGGCTGGGTATAAAACCCGAGCGCATTGCGCCGCAACTCGATGAGGCGACTGGTTGCACGCGGGAAGTCCTTGGGCGAGATCTGGAACGGGGAGGCGAGCCGCAGCGACTGTGCCGCCAGTGAGAAGTTGTGCGTGCCGCCGTCGTAAGCGATCACTTTGCCGCGATAGCGTTTATCCCAGAGTACATTGGCCGAGTGCGGCGGCGTCTTGAACTGTTTGCGGTCATAGATCAGTCCCATCTGCGAATAGGTGAAAGGGATGGCGTAGGCTTTACCATTGCGCATCAGGCCCGGGATGGCGACAAGATCGCGAAAGCGGCTCAGCTGTTTGCTTGCGTTGGGGATGTCTTCCGGATGGAGCGGTTGCACCAGATTGGCCGCGAGATAGCGTTGCAGTTCGGCGGCGTTGACGGCGAATACATCGTAGCTATGGGTGTTGATCTTCTCCCATAGCGAGGCATCCGAGGTGATGACGGTCAGTTCGACCCTTACACCATGCTGTTGCTCGAATGACTTCACCACTTCCTGTTCTGCGTAACCCGGCCAGGCCAGCACGCGCAATACCGGCTGGGCAGCAGTGGCGGGTGCCATTGCCAGAACAAGCAGCGTCACGAGCAGTAGCAACGAACTTAGGCAGGCTGAGGGGCGGCGGGCAAGCATGGGCCGCACCCTAGCGCGCGCGACACACATGGTCAATACGCCATAAGAGTGGCAATTGGCGGCGCTGCGGGGTAGCTGGACACAGCTTGCCACGATAGCCGCTCATACGTCAGACGATGAAGCGCCGCGTGGCTTCGTTCAGGTCGTGTGCCGTTGTCACCATACGTTCCGACTCGCGCACGCATACCGATGTCAGCTTGACGGTTGCCTCCGAGCTGCTCTGGTTCTCCTCGATACGCTTGAGCACCAGACCAACCAGCATCTGTTGATCATCCGCAGCCTCGCGCACGGCTTCCACCGAAGTCTTCATGGCGGATGTCGCCTGTTCGATCTGCACGAAAGTCTCGGATGAGAGTCGGGAAGCCTGCAAGCCGTCGTGTACGGCACTGGCATTCTCTTCTGAGATGCTGACGGTGGAGGAGACATCCGCGCTCACCTGCTTGAGCACGGCATCGATGCGCTTGGTCGCCTGTGCCGCTTGTTCAGACAGTTTCCTGACTTCATCCGCAACCACGGCGAAACCGCGTCCCTGTTCTCCGGCGCGTGCGGCTTCGATGGCAGCGTTGAGAGCCAGCAGATTGGTCTGCTCCGATATCTCACGAATAGCGGACACAGCCGTCTCCACCTCCTTGGCACTTTTTTCCAGACTGGCGGCATTGGCGGATATCTTGCGGCTGGCACCGTCCAGTACGGAGATGGCTTGCTCGGTCTTTGCCACCTGACTTACCCCGTTTCGTACGAGCTGGTCTGCCGAGACGGCACTGTTCCCGGCCGAGTCGGACAGCTCAAGAATGGAGCGGGAGGCATCGGCCATGCCATTGATGACCTTGATGATTTCCTGCTCGTTCTGGCGGTATTCCTGCAAGCTGCTGCCCAGCGAGTGCATGGAATCACCGATCTCGCGTGCGGTCGCTTCGACCGTATTGGCGGAAGCTGTCATGCCGCTCAAGGTGTCGCGCAGGCCGGAGGCCATCGCGTCGAAGCCGCCGGTGATCTCGCCAACCGTGTCGGCACTGCGTATGCCGCAGCCTTCGCGCAAGTCGCCGCTCTGTATGCGTTCCGCAGCGACGGCGACTTTGCGCAGTTTGCCGATCAACAGCCATTCGAGCAGCATGTGATTGGAGATGCCTATCGTGATACCGGCCACGATGCAGCCAGTGATGAACCAGCCCAGCATGCCGGGTTTCCATTCCACGAAGAAGTTCGCATAGAACGGGAAGATCAGGCCCATGAGCAGGCCGAAACCAAGGAAGGAATACTTAAGTTGTTTAAGTATGGATGGTGACTTTTTTGTCATCGCGGCCCTTTAGAAAGAAGGTCTTCATGCAAATGTTATAGGAAGCATAAGTCAGTTTCGGCAAGAAACGATGATTCTTGAGCGCGAACTTTGGTGGCTTTAAGGCCGCAGGCTAAAAAGCGTTTCTGTTCGCCGGTATCTGCCTCAACAATTCTTCGAAAGCCTCGATAGGTAGCGGCTTGCTGAACAGATATCCCTGATAGGCCATGCAACCGTTCTGGCGGAGGAAGGCGAGTTGGTCTTCTGTCTCCACCCCTTCCGCAATCACATTGAGTTTGAAGTGAGTGGCCAGGCTGATGATGGTCTGCACCATGGTCGCATCGTCGTTATCGCTGGTGATGTCCCGCACAAAACTCTGATCGATCTTGATCTGGTCGAGCGGGAGTTGTTTGAGATAGGCCAGCGAGGAATATCCCGTGCCGAAATCGTCCAATGACAATTGGATACCCAGCACCTTCAAAGCATGCATCTTGCCGATCACATCGGCCACGTCACTCAGCACCACGCTCTCGGTCAGCTCCAGTTTCAGGCTGGACGGGGCGACCTTGTACTTGTCGAGCATGTCCGCAATGCTTTGCACGAAGTCGTGGCGTTTGAATTGCTGCGCACTGACGTTGATGGCCAGTTTGAGGTCGCGTGTGTTTTCCCGCGCGCTCCAGTCCGCGAGTTGTTTGCATGCTGTTTCCAATACCCAGCTGCCGATCTCCTGTATCAGCGAACTGTCTTCGGCGATGGGGATGAAGCGCGCGGGAGAGATCATGCCGCGTTGCGGGTGGATCCATCGTATCAATGCTTCCGCCCCCAGCGGACGCAGTTCGTTGTCCAGTTGCACCTGGTAATGCAGCTGGAACTGGTCGTTGGGCAGGGCATGGCGCAGTTCGGCTTCCAGTGCGGCGCGACTCTCCACTGCGAACTGCATGGCGGGGTCGAAGAAGCGCACGGTATTGCGTCCAGATTCTTTTGCCTGATACATCGCCATGTCGGCATGTTTGAGCAGCTCGTCTACGCTTTCCTGGTCGCCTTGGTAGAGGCATACCCCGATGCTCGGGGAGCTGTGGTATTCCTTGTCATTGAGTAGATAGGGCTGGGCCAGTGAGGCGCGGATCTTTTCGGCGATCATTGCCGCCTTCTGCGATGCTTCATTGGCATCCGGGGCAATCTCCTCGATGAGGATGACGAACTCGTCCCCGCCGATGCGCGCCACCGTATCCATATCGCGCACGCAATGTTGCATACGCTTTGCCACTTCTATCAGGAACAGATCACCGTGGTCGTGTCCCAGTGTGTCGTTCAGTATTTTGAAACGGTCCATGTCGAGGAACAGCAGCGCACCGTGCAGATGATTCCGTGCAGATGCCGAAAGTGATTGTTGCATCCGTTCCAGCAAGAAGCGGCGATTGGGAAGTTTGGTCAGCGTGTCATAGAACGCGAGGCTGAATATCTCTTCTTCTGCTTGCTTGCGATTGGTGATGTCACTGAAGATCGCCACGAACTCGGTCGTCACGCCTTCCTTATTCTTCACCGCGGTGATGGTCAGCCACTTCGGGTAGATCTGTCCGTTCTTGCGTTTGTCCCATATCTCGCCGGTCCAAGACCTGTTCTCAAGCAGATGCGTCCACATCGCCGCGTAGAATTCGCTGCTGTGACGCCCAGAACTCAATATGCGCGGGTTCTTGCCCAGTACGTCCTCGGCGCTATAGCCGGTAATGATCTGAAAAGCATGATTGACGCGGATGATGTTGCCGGTGGCATCGGTGATCATGATCGCTTCATGGGTCTCAAAGGCGATGGCCGCGATGCGCAACTGGCTCTCGGTCCGCTTGCGTTCCTCGATCTGTTGCGTCAGTAGCTTGTTGTTCTGCAGTGTCCTTGTTTCGATCTTCTTGGCTGTCTGCACGATCAGCCACAGTGTCAGGCTATATCCGGCCAGTCGTTGTACATGCCATCCCCACCATGGCCAATCCCAGATGCTGGAATAAGCGAATGTGAGTGCCGCTGAAGACAGGATCAGGCACTGGAAAGAGAACAGCAGGTCCTCGGGTTTGTTCGAAGTGCGGTAGGTGAGATACAACTTCACGGCAGCAGCCAACAGCAATGTCCCGCCACAGAAGTTCAAAGCTGCTGCGGTTGATGTGAACTGTCCCGACTCGAGCATGAGCGGGATATGTTCGGGCAGCAGCAGCGAATAGCCGCCCAATGCGAACGCGAGCAAGAGTGCAGCTGCAGGCCAATAGCGCAATGTCGGTTTGAATGCATGAGCCGGCAGCCACACCAGCGCGAACAGCACGCCGCCGACAGCGGTTGCCAGACTGTGCAACCAGACGAACTGATTGCCGGCCTGCATCAGCGCATGCAGGCCATCCAGACAGCCCATGGCCAGCAACGCAGCGGCGACTTTGTAGTTGAAGCTACTACCTTCACCTATCGCATTCAAGCGTAGCAGCAGATAGGCGACCATCACCGCGATGACCGAGCCCGCCATCTCTATCGCACCGTGCAAGGGCAGATTAGGTAGCCGCATCGTGCTCCCGAATCCTTCCAGTGCCATGCTGAGTGCTTGTACAGCCAGACCGAAAGCGAAGACGGTGGCCATCAGCATGCGCAAGCGTAAGGTTTCAGAGCGGGAGGTCGTCATGGGCCACTTGTGATAGTGAGTACGTAACCCTAACTACACCTAGGGAATTTGTCTATGACTTAGACGGCCGCGGGCGTTTCGCCGCCTAGCGCATCGACGATAGCGGGCAGCAATTTCTTCAACTCACCGGTCATTAAGGCGAAGTCGGCATCGAATGCATCGTCCTGCGGATCACTGTCGGCCTGGTCTTTGAGCAAGTCGAGCGCTTGCAGGCGTTTGATCTGCCCGTTCTCGTGCAACACGAAAGAGATGCGGTCATACCATGTCATTGCCAACTTGGTCACTTCCTTGCCGCCGGTGATGTGCTTGGCGATCTCTTCCGCTTCCAGTGAATGACGCACGTAACGCACGGTCGCCTTCTCTTCGCCGGAGGCGCGCAGCTCACAATCGCGGTCGACGGTGAATACCGAAGCCAGTTCGTCACCGGCCAGCCATGCGGTCATGGCAGTGGTGGGCGAGACTTCGGTCTTGAGCGGTGTGAAAGCGATGCCGTCTACCGACTTGACCAGCAGCTCGACCAACTCATCCGCTTTGGCGAGGTTGGAGGCGTCCAGCACCAGCAATCCGGCTGCGGTGTCTATCCATGCATAAGTGCGGCGGCGCACCGCGAACGCACGCGGCAGCAACTCGTCGGTGATCGCTTCTTTCAGTTGTTTCATTTGCTTGCGGCCGGGCTTGTAGCCTTGCTGCTCTTCCATCTCCACTGCGCGCGCTTTGCAGATGGTGTTGATGACCGAAGCGGGCAACAGCTTCTTTTCCGCACCAAGGCAGATCAGCATTTGCTTGCCCAGTGTGTGCACGAAAGCAGGTTCATTCTCTTTTGGGGCGATCCAGCCTACACGTTGCATCTCCAAACCGGAGCAGGGTTGCAGCGCATGTGCGGAAAGTTTTTCTTCAAGCTGTTCCGGCGTGACATTCCATTTGTTTAGACGATAGATGAGTAGATTCTTGAACCACATAAGTTGACCTGAACTGTGAAAAAATTGGGGCGGGATGCTAACGCGGATGTGTGGGGATGACGCCGATGTCGCCACCCGCCACACACATACTTAGGACTTCAACTCTGTCACGACCGACTTACCCTTCAGTGCCAGCGCTTTACCCATGCGGGCGCGTTTGCCGAAATGGTTCTGCAAATCTTTGTCGTTGAGTTGCTGTGTCTGTTCCTTGCTGCCGTTGGAGGTGACTACGGTGACCTTGGGCTGGCTGGTCACGGTCACGGTCACGGCAGCCAGTTCGTCTTTGTCCGCCATGCCCATCACCACTACACCCTTGCCGCCGCCCGCGAGCTGTTTCATCTCGGCGAGCAGGAAGGCGAGCAGACGGCCTGATCTGCATGCCGCTACCACCAGTGCGTTCTCGCTCGGTGTGAACAGGGCCGGTGTAAGGATGGCTTCACCTTCCACATTGATGAACTGCTTGCCGGCCTTGTTGCGACCGACCATGTTGCCCAGCTTGCAGGTGAAGCCGTAACCGGCGGCAGTTGCCAGCATCACATGCTGTTCCGCATTGCCGCAGATCACATGCACGATCCTGGCACCGGTCGCCACTTCGATCAGCGTCGCCAGCGGCACACCGTCACCGCGACCGCCTGGCAGTAGATGCACAGGGATGCTGCACACGCGACCGTTGCTGCAGATCACGATGCAGTGGTCGGTGGTGCGGCATTCGAACGCACCCAGCAAACCGTCGCCATCCTTGAATGAGATGCTGGTCAGATCGAGGCCGTGGCCCTGACGTGTGCGGCCCCAATGCTTCTTGGAGATCAACACGGTCACCGGCTCGTCCACCACCTGCGTGGTCAGCACCACGCGTTCTGCTTGTTCGATCAGCGTGCGACGCTCGTCGCCGTAGGTCTTGATGTCTTCGTCGACCTCTTTCGCCACGCGGCGGCGCATCATGGAATCGGAAGCTAGCAGTTTGCCCAGCTCTTCGCCTTCGTCTTTCAGTTGCTTCAACTCGCGCTCGATCTTGATGCCTTCCATCTTCGCCAACTGGCGCAGACGGATCTCAAGGATGTCTTCGGCCTGACGGTCGGACAGATCGAAGCGTTCGATCAAAGCCTGTTTCGGTTCGTCCGATTCGCGGATCAGCGCGATTACCTCGTCCAGATTCAGATACACGATCATGCGACCGTCGAGGATGTGGATGCGGTCGTTGACCTGTGCCAGACGATGTTCGCAACGGCGACGCACGGTGCCCAAACGGAACTGTGCCCACTCGCGCAATATCTCTGCCATCGGTTTTTGACGCGGACGACCATCGAGACTGATCATCACCATGTTCAGTTGCAGCGAACTTTCCAGACTGGTGTGCGCCAGCAGGATGGTCATCAACTCTTCCGACGACTGGCGGCTGGACTTCGGTTCGAACACCAGACGCACGGCCTGATCCTTGTCCGATTCGTCCGCCACCTTGTCCAGCACCGACAGCAGCAGTTGCTTGTTCTGCACCTGCTCCTGCGTCAGCGCCTTCTTGTTGGTGCGCACTTTCGGGTTGGTGAGATCTTCGATCTCTTCCATGATCTTTTTCGCCGAAGTGCCATGCGGCAATTCATACACCGCCACGCGCCACTGACCGCGTGCCAACTCTTCTATCTTCCAGCGCGCGCGCATCTTGAGCGAGCCGCGTCCGGTGCGGTAGCACTCGCTGATCTCGCGCGGCGAAGAGATGATCTGTCCGCCGCTGGGCAGGTCGGGACCGTTGATCGAAGCCAACAGTTCTTCGTCTGAACATTTTGGATTGCGCACGCAGATCGCGGCGGCGGTGCCGACTTCGCGCAAGTTGTGCGAAGGGATCTCGGTCGCCATACCCACCGCGATACCGGATGCGCCGTTGAGCAACACCATGGGGAGACGCGCGGGCAACATCGAAGGTTCGTCGAAGTGGCCGTCGTAGTTCGGCTTCATATCCACCGTGCCCATGTTCAACTCGGACAGCAGCAGATCGGCGATCGGCGTCAAACGCGCTTCGGTGTAGCGCATCGCGGCAGCGTTGTCACCGTCGCGCGAACCGAAGTTGCCCTGGCCGTCCACCAGCGGATAGCGCATGGAGAAACTCTGCGCCAAACGCACCATCGCTTCATACGCGGATGAGTCACCGTGCGGGTGGAACTTACCCAGCACCTCACCCACCACACGCGCCGACTTCACATGCTTGCTGTTGTGCGCCAGACCCATCTCGCGCATCGCATACAGGATGCGGCGCTGCACCGGCTTCTGGCCGTCGCACACGTCGGGCAGGGCGCGGCCCTTGACCACCGACACCGCGTATTCCAGATAGGCGCGTTCGGCGTATTGCGCCAGCGGCACCGAGTCGCCGTCGGGTGGTGGCGGCAGTGGCGCGAACTCGCGTACATTGCCGCCGCCGTTGCCTGCCGCTGCTTCCACTACTTCCTGTTGCATTGCTTCTTCCGGCTGTGCGCCTTCTTCTTCGAAAAGATCAGACATCGACTGTGACCTCGTTCCCGTGATATTCCAGCCAGGCGCGTCGCGCGCCCGATTCCTGTTTGCCCATCAGCATGTTCATGATGCGGTGCGTGTCATCCTTGGTCGACGCATCCAGCGCCACGCACAGCGCGCGTCGCGTGTCCGGGTTCATCGTGGTGTCCCACAACTGCTCCGGATTCATCTCGCCCAGACCTTTAAAGCGCGAGATGCTCCACGCACCTTCGCGCACCTTGTCCTTGCGCAGTCTGTCTTCTATGGAAGTCAGTTCGTCCTCGTTCAATGCGTAGATTTTGCGCAGCGGTTTCTTGCCCTGCGCCGGTACGTCGACGCGGAACAAGGGTGGCTGCGCGAGGAAGATGTGACCGTTGGCGACCACCTGCGGGAAGTGACGGAAGAACAGCGTCAGCAACAGTGTGGCGATGTGTGAACCGTCCACGTCCGCGTCGGCCATGATGTAGATGCCCTTGTAGCGCAGACCGGACAAGTCGACGTTGTCGCCCAGGTCGTGCGGATCGACACCGATGGCCACCGCGATGTCATGCACCTCGGCATTGGCGAACAGGCGGTTCCTGTCCACTTCAAAAGTATTCAGCACCTTGCCGCGCAGCGGCAGGATGGCCTGGAACTCTTTGCTGCGACCCTGCTTGGCAGAGCCGCCGGCGGAATCGCCCTCGACCAGGAACAACTCGTTGCGATCTGGGTTGAAGTCCGCCGCATCGGTCAGCTTGCCAGGCAATACAGCGACCGAAGAGCCTTTTTTCTTCTCAACTTTCTGCGCCGACTTCATGCGGCTCTGCGCCTGCTTGATCACAACCTCGGCGATGCGCTTGCCGTAATCCACGTGCTCGTTCAGCCACAGCAGCAGCGGGTCGGTGATCATGTTGGACACCAGTTTCAACGCGGTGCGCGATACCAGTCTGTCTTTGGTTTGGCCTTGGAAGGAAGGATCGAGCACCTTGGTTGACAGCACGAAGCTGGCGCGGTTGGCCACGTCATCCGAGGTCAGCTTCACGCCCTTGGGCATCATGCCGTGCAGTTCGATGAAGTTCTTCACCGCGTTGAACATCGCGTCGCGCAGACCGGAATCATGCGTGCCGCCGTTCCAGGTGGGGATCAGGTTCACATAGGACTCGCGCGTGATCGCGCCTTCCTCGGTCCAGGCCAGCGCCCAAGCCGCGCCTTCACCCTCGGCGTAGTTGTCGTCGTGTTTGCCGACATAGCGTTCGCCGGAGAAGATCGGTGCGATCAAAGAGCCGCCGTCTTCCTGCGCATCCAGTGCCTGTGTCAGGTAGCCGCGCAGACCGTCCGGATAAGTCCATTCTTTGCGCTCGCCAGTCTTTTCGATGAGCAGCGTGACGACCACGCCCGGCAGCAACACCGCCTTCGAGCGCAGCGCGCGTTCCAGTTGGGCGAGATTGATGTTGGGCGCATCGAAATGTTTTGTTTCCGGCCATGCGCGCACGCTGGTGCCGGTCTTGCGCTTGGGGCAATCGTCGACGCGCTGCAGCGGCTGGGTGGCGATGCCGTGCTCGAAGCGCAGATGATGTTCGCCGCCGTCGCGGAACACGGTGATATCCACCGCCGTTGACAGTGCGTTGGTGACCGCCACGCCCACGCCGTGCAGGCCGCCGGAGAACTGGTAGGCACCGCCCGCTTCCTTGTCGAACTTGCCGCCCGAGTGCAGCACGGTAAAGGCGACCTCGACCACAGACTTTTTCTCTTCCGGATGCAGGCCGACCGGGATGCCGCGACCATCGTCCTGCACCGACACTGAACCGTCGATGTGGGCGGTGACGAAGATGTTCTTGGCAAAACCGGCTAATGCCTCGTCGCAGGCGTTATCCACCACCTCGGCGATGATGTGGTTGGGATTGTCCAGCGTGGTGTACATGCCGGGGCGCTGGCGCACGGGGTCCAGGCCGCGCAGCACCTTGAATGACGACTCATCGTAATTGACGCTCAACGGATACTCCTGATTAGAACAACTTGTTGATTTATTACATTTAGCTGCGGGATGGAGGCGTGTCGCTCAACACATTCTCTTCACCATCCAGACGCGCGATGATAACCGCCCCGCATGAATCGCTGAAGACATTCACCGAAGTTCGGCACATATCCAGCACGCGATCCACCGCCAGAATGAGGCCGATAGCCTCTATTGGCAGGCCGATGGCGGCGAGGATGATGGTGATGGCGACCAGACTGGCAGACGGGATGGCCGCCACCCCGATGGAGGTGACCAGCGCCAGCAGTACGATGGTGAACTGTTGCACGAAGCCCAGCTCGATACCGTAAGCCTGCGCGATGAACATCGCCGCCACGCATTCATACAGCGCGGTGCCGTCCATATTCACCGTCGCACCCAGTGGCAGCACGAAGCTGCTGGTGCGGTTGGAGACGCCTGCGTTCTTCTCCACGCATTCCATGGTCAGCGGCAGGGTGGCGGCGGAGGAACTGGTGGAAAAGGCGGTGAGCAGGGCGGGGGCCATGGCGCGGTAATGGCGCATTGGATCCACGCGACCCACGAAATAGAGCAGAGCAGGCAACACCAACAGGAAATGCACGGCCAGACCGGCCAGCACGCTGAAGAAGAACCAAGCCAGCGGTACGATGGCCGAGAAGCCGGTGCTCGCCACCACCTTCGCCACCAGCCCGAACACGCCGATGGGGGCAAACTTCATCACCCAGTCGGTGATCTTCATCATCACTTGGAATATCCCGCTCCAGAGTTTGTATTGGCTCTCGGCGTAGGGTTCTTCGATCTTGGTCATGAAGAAACCGAACAACAGACTGAAGAAGATCAAGCCCAGCATCTGCCCGTCCGCCGCTGCCGACACGATGTTGGTCGGCACCATACGCAGGAAGACGCCGACCAGATCGCCAGCGCCTTTGCCTTCCACACTGGCGACCACTTCGTCGCTCACCTGTTCCATGCCCAGCTGTTCTTTGGCGGGCTGGCCGTCGATGATGCCGGGCATCGTCATGTTCACGATGGTCAGGCCGACCAGGATGGCGAACAGGCTGGTCACCGCGTAATAGGAGAGGGTCTTAAGACCAAGCCGCCCGAACGCACCACCACCACCGATACCCGCGATACCCACGATGATGGACGACACCACCAGCGGCACGATCAGCATCTTCAAAGCATTGAGGAACAGTGTGCCGATGAAATCGAACACCGCGTAATAGCGTACGCCGAACAGCGTTGCGTCGGTGCCTGTGAGAGAGCCAGCGATAGCGGCCAGCAAAAGGGCGATGAGGATCTGCCAGTGCAGTTTGAGTTTAGTCATATTGTTTGATGCGGATCATTGAAGCGCGCCAGAATCTGCCTGGCGCGCATTGGTGCGCAGTCAATTGCGCAGAGACTTGTGTTGCGAGTGCGGGCTTATTCTTCCCGCGCGCATTGCGCGATCGCCGCGTTGTCTTCCAGTTCCAGACAGTGTCTGAAATCCAGATCCTTGGCTCGCTGCTTGTTCGACTTGCTGCGCTTGTAGTGTTTGGCGGGTTTCGCTACGGGCTCCTGCGCGACAGGTACCTCTTCTACAATCGGCTTCAGCTCTTCCACTTCCAGCTTGGTGGTCGAGCTGCTCGAACTGCTGCGTGAGGAGGCATGTCCCTCTTCGTCTGAAGAGAGTGCATTAGCGCCGAACAGCATCATCGCAGCGGTAAGCAAAGCCATAAGATATGTTTTCATGAACGACTCCCTGTATCTAACTTCAAGCTATCGATGAAATGTTTCATTACGAGTGGCGAAGTATAGATTCTTTGGGGGTATCGGCAAAATGAATATCCCGAAGTGAGCGAACTGCCACCAGAGACGGTTTACCCGTTCGCCTTCTTGAACTCCGCCATAAACCCCGCCAACTCTTCCGCCGCCGATAGCGTCAATCCGTTGTAGAGCGAAGCGCGGATGCCGCCGATGGAGCGGTGGCCGCCGAGACCTGAGAAGCCAGCTGCGGCCGATTCTTGCAAAAAGCGTTGTTCCAAGTCCTTGCTTGGCAGGTTGAAGGAGACGTTCATCAACGAGCGGTCGGCGATGTTGGCGTGGCCGCGGTAGAAGTTGTCGCTCTGGTCCAGCGTGCGATAGAGCAGTTCGGCTTTACTGCTGTTGAGCGCGGCCATGTTCCCCAGGCCGCCCATGTCGTTCAGCAGCCAGCGCGTGACCAGCAACACCACGTAGATGGAGAACACCGGCGGGGTGTTGTAGATGGAGTGGGCTTTGATGTGGCTGCGGTAGTTGAGGAAACCGGGCATGTCTTCCGGTGCGTCTTTCAATATCTCGTCGCGCAACAGCACCACCGTCACCCCCGCAGGGCCGATGTTCTTTTGCGCGTGGGCATAGATCATGGCGTAGCGATCCGCTTCGCAGGGGCGCGACAGAAAATCCGATGACATGTCGCACACGCGCGGTACGTCGTCGCGGCCGAGCACACGTTGGAATTGCAAGCCTTCTACCGTCTCGTTGGAGATGTAATGCAGATAGGGTGCATCCGGCGAGTAGTCGAGTTCTGCATCGGTCGGCAGACGGTCGAAGTTGTTCGCCTCGCCGCTCCACAGTACGCGTATCGGGCCTTCGCGTTTGGCTTCGGCCAATGCTTTGCCGCTCCAGTAACCGGTGTGCAGGTATTCCGCTGGCGAAGTTTTGCCGCGCAACAGCGTCATGGGAATCATGGAGAACTGCTGGGTCGCGCCGCCTTGCAGGAACAGCACGTGAGAGCCCTTGGATAAACCGAGCAGGGTGCGGATGTTGTCTTCCAGCTCCTGCACGACAGCAGCGAACCAGTCGGAACGGTGGCTGATGCCGAGGATGGACAGGCCGACCTCGGGTACGGCGCTGATAGCCTGCTGCACTTGTTGCAGCACAGTCTCCGGCAATGCGCCGGGGCCGCCGGAGAAGTTCAGCCTGTTGCTCAGATTATGCATTTTTCCCTTCCGTGATCCGGCGTTGCAGATAGGCGCGGAAAGCATCGCGCGCTTTGGCGATGTGTTGCTGCTTGTAGGGGAACAGATCTTCAGGGTCCATCGCGTGCACGACCATGGTGTGATCGATCTCGAAGATGAGCAGTTCGCCGTCGCGCGTCTCGGCACCGTCGATCAGCACATAGTCGAGTCCGGTGCGGCGATATATCTCGTCAAGCGCAGCGCGATGGCGTTGCACGAAGTCGTCAAAGTGATCCATGAAGGCGAGTTCCTCGGCGCGCTTGTTCGCGTCCTCATACATGCCCGCGTTGATGTAGTGGATCATCCAATTATCGGAGACCGCCATGTGGCAGGCGAAAGCTTGGCCGTCGATGAGCGCGATGCGGAATTTGCGGAACAGGCCGTCGTCGCCGCTGTAGTCGATGAAGCGCGCGATGAAGAAATCGGTGGCCTGCACTTTGGCTAGATATTCAGCCAGTTCTTCTGCCGAAGTGATGCGCGCCAAGTCGCGACCTGCTTGCGAATCGTAAGGGCGCACGATGATGGGGTAGTTGTTACCGGGGAAGCTTTCGGCGAGAGTCGTCTGACCTGCAGCGATGGCCTGCAACACCTCGCGATTGCAACGCAAGGTCGGTGGCATCGCGATGCCCGGCACACCATGCAGCAATTCACTGGCAGCATCGCGGCCGACGCAGGGGATACGACTCGGTTGGTTGATGATCGACTTCGGCCAGTCTTTCAAACTTTCTTCAAGCGCGAGCAGTGTGGCGCGGTTGTCGTCACATTCGCTGATAGCGACCATCACGACATCGTGTTCGGGGATAGGCAACGCAAGCGGATCGGGCTGGCTGACGTAATAAAAGGTCAGGTCGACATCCGTGCGTTCCAGCAGGCAATCAATTGGCGTGTTGGCCGCGATGTCGCCGGGTGCCATCAACACCAGCAAGCGGGTGAGCACAGGTTGTTGCATCGCTGGCAGATGGAAGATGCGCTGTTGTTCAAGCGCCAATGACTGTATCGACAGGCCGAGGTCTCGTTCACGTATGCATTGCATGGCGACCGACAGGTTCATCCACAGCGGACCATCTGTTTGTCTTTGCTGGGCCTCGGCGAGCAAGGATTCGGCATAAGGTTTCAGCTCCTGTCCCGCTACACTGGCGCGCAGGAAGGGGGCTAGTCCCAGGAAGGTCGTCTCGGAAACGTGTTGTTCAGTGCTTGTATTCATTGCGGTGTTCTATTCGGCGAGGGTCAAGGATAGTTGAAAAATAGGTCTTTCGCCCCGCGAAAAATATAGGGAAATCCTGATTTGCCCTGCATGGACGATATGGCAGGCGCGGCAACTGCACCGCGCAAACCTTAACCCGCCGGGCGCTGTTCGTGGAAAGTGAGCGGAATGACCGAAGGCGGTGCCGACTTCAAAACATGTTTCTTCGCCTTGCCCATCACATGCATCTCGCACTTCTTGCAGTCGAATTCCAGTCGTAACTTCTCGCTGCCGTTGATCAGCGTCATCGGTTCGGCGCGCACTTGCCCTTGCACGCCGATCACACCCTTGGCCTGTTTCGGGCACAGGCTTAGTGAATAGCGGATGCAGTGGCGCGTGATCATCAGCGACACATCACCGGCTTCTTTGTGTGATTCATACGCGGCGGCAATGAGCTTCACGCCGTGCTGCTCGTAGAACTTCCGCGCGGCGGCGTTGTACACGTTGTCGAGGAAGCTCAATGTCTCTTCCGGATATTTTGCGGGTGGCTCGACAGCGGCTTTGCGCGCGAGGCGCGTGTAGCCGGCGAGACGTTCTGCTTCCAGTTTCTCAACCGCTTCGCGGCGCAACTTGTTGGCCAGCGAACTGGGCACGAACCAAGGTTGTGTCCAAGTGACGTTGAATGCGTCCAGTTCAAGATCCGTACTGCCGAAACGCGCCAGTTGTTCGCGCACACTGTTCTCTGCCTCTGCCGGATTCTTGGCAGGCTGTTTCTCGAACGCGGCTTCAGCGGTGGCGAGGAAGCCGTCTTCATCTAGCAAGGTGAGCGAGAACCCTGTAGCGGTCTCGGCGAATGTGGCAGAGATACCGATGCGGCGTTCGGCGGACTTCTTGCTCAGCGCCTGTTCCCATGCATGGTCACGATTGCGGCTGATGGAGACGCCGGCGCGCAGGCCTTTAAGCGTATGCATCGGTTCGTTGGGAAATACGCGCCACACCGGGCCGCGCTGTTCGACGATGTTCGCCTGCAAACCGATCACTTCACGATTGTTCAGATAGTTCAGACCGTCGCTGTTGGCGAGCGCTTCGTTCGCTTCCATGTCGAACCATTTGTCGCCGATCTGCGCCACCGTGCCCAGCGGCAGGCCAACGAAAGTGGGCGTGTCGAATGCGCCGATGTCGGCCTTGCGACCTTGCGAGAAATAATCGGTCGAGCCGCGATGGAAAGTCTTGTCAGGGTTCGGTGTGAAAAGCAGTTTGGTCTTGCCGCTGGAGGCGGCGCGCAGATCGCTGCGTCCTTCCAGGATCGCGTCGAACAACTGGCGATAATGTCCCGTGATGTTCTTCACGTAGGGCGCGTCTTTGTAGCGGCCCTCAATCTTGAAACTGCGCACACCCGCATTGACCAGTGCGCGCAGATTGCCGCTCTGGTTGTTGTCCTTCACCGACAGCAGATGTTTCTCGAAAGCGACGACTTGGCCTTGCTCATCCTGCAAGGTGTAGGGCAGACGGCAGGCCTGGGAACAATCGCCGCGGTTGGCACTGCGTCCGGTGTGCGCGTGGCTGATGTTGCACTGGCCGGAATACGCGACGCACAACGCGCCGTGGATGAAATGTTCGATCACCGTGCCGCTCGGCACGGCAGCGCGCACCTTGATGATCTCTTCGATGGTCAGTTCGCGCGCCAGCACCAATTGCGAGAAACCGACCTCGGCTAGGAATTTCGCCTTCTCCGGCGTGCGGATGTCGCACTGCGTCGAGGCATGCAGGTCGATGGGCGGCAGATCGAGTTCGAGCAGACCCATGTCCTGCACGATCAACGCATCCACCCCCGCGTCATGACAATCCCAAGCCAGCTTGCGCGCGGCTTCCAGTTCGGTGTCGTGCAGGATGGTATTGAGCGTGACGTAGATCTTGGCGCGGAAGCGGTGCGCGTAATTCACCAGCTCGGCGATATCCGCCATCGAATTGCCCGCCTTGTCGCGCGCCCCAAACGATGGCCCGCCGATATAGACAGCATCGGCACCGTGCGAAATCGCATCACGACCGATGGCGGCAGTCTTGGCGGGGGAGAGGAGTTCAAGGAGTTGGTTTTGCATGGCGGCGGATTATACGCGTCGCCATGCAACTTCCCGCTCAGGCAACAAAGCCTTTCTTCTTTAAGGTCTCTATGATCTCGTTGATTACACCCGGATCGTCGATGGTGGACGGCACGTTGTATTCCTTACCGTTAACGATGCCGTTCAGCGTCTTGCGTAGGGTCTTGCCGGAACGGGTCTTGGGCAGGCGTTTCAATATCACTGAGTCCTTGTAGCAAGCGATGGCGCCGATGTGTTCGCGGATGCGGGCGATAAGTTCTTTTTGCAGCACTTCTTCTTCGACGTTCATACCGGATTTGAGCACCACCAGTCCCATCGGGATCTGTCCTTTGAGCGCATCGTCGCGCGCGATCACGGCGCACTCGGCCACCATCGGATGGCCTGCTACGACTTCTTCGATCTCGCCGGTGGAGAGGCGATGGCCCGCCACGTTGATCACATCGTCCACGCGGCCCATCACGAACACATAACCTTCGTCGTCGATGTATCCGCCGTCGCCCGTGGTGTAGTAGCCGGGCAGGAAGCTCAGATAGCTGTCGCGGAATTTTTTGTCGTCGCCCCACACACGGTTCATGCAGCTGGGGGGCAGCGGTAGTTTGATGGCGATGTAGCCTTGTTCGTTGGCCGCCATCTGCTTGCCGTTCTCGTCGAGGATGCGCACGTCGAAGCCGGGGGTAGGCAGGGTGGAAGAACCCATCTTCACCGGCTTGGGTTCCACGCCCCACAGGTTGGCGGTGATGCCCCAGCCGGTCTCGGTCTGCCACCAGTGATCGACCACCGTCTTGCCGCTCTTCTCTGTGAGCCATTCCTGCGTCGGCGGATCGAGACGTTCACCTGCGGAGAAGATGACTTGCAGACTGCTCAAGTCGTACGGTTTCATCATCAAAGCTTCCGGGTCTTCTTTCTTCACGGCGCGGAAGGCGGTGGGCGCGGTGAAGAAAGACTTCACCTTGTATTCGTCGATGATGCGCCACAGCGCGCCCGCGTCCGGCGTCATGATGGGTTTGCCTTCGTAGACGATAGTGGTGCAGCCGTGCAGCAGCGGGCCGTACACGATGTAGGAGTGGCCGACCACCCAGCCCACGTCCGACGCGGCCCAGAACACATCGCCCGCTTCCACGTTGTAGATGGACTTCATGCTGTAGTTGAGCGCGACCGCGTGGCCGCCGTTCTCGCGCACCACGCCTTTCGGTTTGCCGGTGGTGCCGGAGGTGTAGAGGATGTACAGCGGGTCGCTGCCTTTCACCGGTGTGCAATCCACCGCTTTCGATTTTGCCAGCAGCGATGACCAATCATGATCGCGCCCTTCGATCATGCTGGCGGCGGCTTGTGGACGTTGCAGCACTACGCAGCTTTGCGGTTTGTGTTTGGCCAGCTCGAAGGCTTTGTCGACCAGTGGTTTGTATTCTATGACGCGTTTTACTTCGATGCCGCAGGAAGCCGTCATGATGACTTTGGGCGTGGCATCGTCGATGCGCACCGCGAGTTCGGGCGGTGCGAATCCGCCGAACACCACCGAGTGGATCGCACCCAGTCGCGCCACCGCCAACATGGCGACCACCGCTTCGGGGATCATCGGCATGTAGATGATGACGCGGTCGCCTTTGACCACGCCGAGGTCGGCCAGCATGCCCGCCGTGCGCGCCACTTCATCGGTCAGCTCGGCATAGCTGATCTTCTTCTTTGTGTCGGTGACGGGGGAGTCGAAGATGATTGCGGTCTGGTCGCCGCGCCCGTTCTTCACGTGATGATCCAGCGCCATGTAGCAGGTGTTCATCTCGCCATCGGCGAACCAGTGGCCGATGCCGTCTTCATCCTGTGTGAGGATGCTTTGTGGGAACTTGAACCATTCCAGTTGCTTCGCTTGGTCGCGCCAGAAGCCCTGTGGATCCTGCATCGAACGGTCGTACTCTGATTGGTAACTCATTTCGACTCCTCCCTGATAGTGCAGCCCATGCGGGCAAACAAAGTTATTCGGTTACAACGAATCTAAAAACTGTCTCCCGGAACTCGCACCCAGCCTTCCATCAGCACGCGCGCGCTACGGCTCATGGTGACTTTCTCGACTTTCCAATCGCCATCTTTATTGCTGGCAGCGGCACCGACTTTCAATGTGCCGGAGGGATGCCCGAACGTGACCACATCACGCTCGCCACCGCCCGCTGCCAGATTCACCAGCGTGCCGGGGATGGCGGCTGCCGTGCCGATGGCAACGGCTGCCGTGCCCATCATGGCATGGTGCAGTTTGCCCATCGACAGGGCGCGCACCAGCAGATCGACTTCGGAAGCGCTGATGACTTTGCCGCTCGAAGATACATGCTCGACTGGTGGTGCGACGAAAGCGATCTTCGGCGTGTGTTGGCGTGTCGCGGCTTCTTCCGGGGTCTTGATCAAGCCCATGCGTAATGCACCCGCCACGCGGATCTTCTCGAAACGCGCGAGCGCTGCCGCATCGGTATTGATACCTTCGCGCAATTCGGTGCCGGTGTAGCCGATGTCCGCCGCATTCACGAACACGGTCGGGATACCGGCGCTGATCATGGTGGCCGGGAAACTGCCGACACCGGGGACATCGAGCTGATCGACCAGATTGCCGGTCGGGAACAGGCTGCCGCCTTCTTCGCTGTCATCGGAAGGATCCATGAATTCCAGAATGATCTCCGCTGCCGGGAAGGTCACACCATCCAGCTCGAAATCACCGGTCTCCTGTACCTGACCATTGCTGACCGGCACATGGGCGATGATGGTCTTGTTGATGTTGGCCTGCCAGATGCGCACGGTGCAGATACCCTCTTTCAGACGTGCCGCGTCGATATATCCGGCATGGATCGCGAAAGCGCCCGCACCGGTGGACAGGTTGCCGCAGTTGCCGCTCCAGTCGACGAAGTCCTTGTCGATGGAGATCTGACCGTAGAGGTAATCCACGTCATGGTCTGGGCGCGTGCTCTTAGCCAAGATTACGCACTTGCTGGTGCTGGAAGTCGCACTGCCCATGCCATCGATATGCGCGGCATAAGGGTCGGGGCTGCCGATCACGCGCTGCAACAATTTGTCGCGCGCCTTGCCCGGCACCTGTGCCGCTTGCGGCAAGTCTTCCAGTCGGAAGAACACACCTTTCGATGTGCCGCCGCGCATATAGGTCGCGGGTATTCTGATCTGCGGAACTTTGGACATCATGCCGCTCCTTCGAGGAAGTCCTGCGCAAAGCGTTGCAGTACGCCGCCCGCGTTGTAGACACGCACCTCAGCAGCGGTATCCAAACGGCAAGTGACGGGGATGCGCACCGCCTCGCCATTCTTGCGGTGCATGATCACTGTCAGGTCGGCGCGTGGTGCGATGTTGCCTTCCATATCAAAAGTCTCGGTGCCGTCGATGGCGTAAGTCTTGCGCGTCTCGCCCGCCTTGAACTCCAGCGGCAGCACGCCCATGCCGACCAGATTGGTGCGGTGGATACGCTCGAAACCTTCGGCCACGATGGCTTCCACTCCGGCCAGGCGCACGCCTTTCGCCGCCCAGTCACGCGAAGAGCCCTGACCGTAATCGGCACCGGCCACGATGATCAGGTTCTGCTTGCGCTCCATGTAGGTCTCGATGGCTTCCCACATGCGCATCACCTTGCCGTCCGGTTCGACGCGGGCGAGGGAACCTTTCTTCACTTCGCCGTTGACCACGGCCATCTCGTTGACCAGTTGCGGGTTGGCGAAAGTGGCGCGTTGCGCGGTGAGGTGGTCGCCGCGGTGCGTGGCGTAGGAATTGAAGTCCTCTTCCGGCAAGCCCATCTTCGCCAGATATTCACCGGCTGCCGAGTCGGGCAAGATCGCGTTCGAAGGCGACAGGTGGTCGGTGGTGATGTTGTCCGGCAATACGGCCAGCGGACGCATCCCTTTCAGCGTGCGCTCACCTGCCAGCGCGCCTTCCCAATATGGCGGGCGACGGATGTAAGTGGACTGCGGACGCCAGTCGTACAAGGGGCTCTTCGCTGCTTCGATCACCCCAAGGTCGAACATCGGGTTGTAGATTTGCTTGAACTGTTCCGGCTTCACGCTGGCCGCGACGATGGCGTCGATCTCTTCATCGGTAGGCCAGATGTCTTTCAGCGTGATCGGTCTGCCGGAGGCATCGGTGCCCAGTGCATCCTGTTCGATGTCGAAGCGTACCGTACCCGCGATGGCGTAAGCGACCACCAGCGGCGGGGATGCCAGAAAGGCTTGCTTCGCATACGGGTGGATACGTCCGTCGAAGTTGCGGTTGCCGGACAGTACGGCGGTGGCGTACAGGTCGCGCGCGATGATCTCCTGCTGGATGCGCGGTTCGAGTGCGCCGGACATGCCGTTGCAAGTGGTGCAGGCGAAGCCCACGATGCCGAAGCCCAGCTTCTCCAGCTCGGACAGCAATCCCGCTTCTTTCAGGTACAGCTCGGCGACTTTGGAGCCGGGCGCAAAAGAAGTCTTGACCCAGGGCTTGCGCAGCAGACCCAGTGCGTTGGCTTTCTTCGCCAGCAGCGCTGCAGCGATCACGTTGCGCGGGTTGGAGGTGTTGGTGCAGGAAGTGATGGCTGCGATGATCACGGCACCATCCGGCATCCGGCCCTGCGCTTCTTCGGCCTTGCCTGATGCAAGTTTGTCTTCGTCGGCGATGCCGCGCTCATGCAGCGCGGACGTCGGCAGACGACGGTGCGGATTGGATGGGCCTGCCATATTGCGCACCACGCTAGACAGATCGAATTCCAGCACACGCTCGTATTCAGCGGCAATCATCTGATCAGCCCACAGGCCGGTTGTCTTGGCGAAGTTCTCCACGAGGGCGACTTGCTCGGGCTCGCGGCCGGTCAGCTTCAGGTAGGTGATGGTCTGCGCGTCGATGTAGAACAACGCTGCTGTCGCGCCGTATTCCGGGCACATATTGGAGATGGTCGCGCGGTCGCCGATGGTGAGGCTGTCCGCGCCTGCGCCGAAGAATTCGACCCAGGCACCGACCACTTTTTCCTTGCGCAAGAACTCGGTTATGGCCAGCACGATGTCGGTGGCGGTGATGCCGGGTTGACGCTTGCCGACCAGCTTCACGCCGACGATATCAGGCAGGCGCATCATGGAAGGCAGACCCAGCATGACGGTCTCGGCTTCCAGACCGCCGACGCCGATGGCGATCACACCGAGCGCATCGACGTGCGGGGTGTGCGAATCAGTCCCCACGCAGGTATCGGGGAAAGCGACTCCGTCGCGCGACTGGATCACCGGCGACATCTTCTCCAGATTGATCTGATGCATGATGCCGTTCCCAGCTGGGATCACATCGACGTTCTTGAACGCGGTCTTGGTCCACTCGATGAAGTGGAAGCGGTCTTCGTTGCGGCGGTCTTCGATGTCGCGGTTCTTGCGGAACGCATCGGGGTCGAAACCGGCTGCTTCCACGGCCAGCGAGTGATCGACGATGAGTTGAGTCGGCACGACCGGATTGACCAAAGAAGGGTCACCGCCCTGGTCGGCGATCGCGTCGCGCAGACCGGCGAGGTCTACCAATGCGGTCTGACCTAAGATGTCGTGGCACACGACACGGGCGGGGTACCACGGGAAATCCAGATCACGCTTGCGCTCGATCAACTGTTTCAATGAATCGCTCAAATCTTCCGGTTCGCAGCGGCGCACCAGCTGTTCTGCCAGCACTTTGGAAGTGTAGGGTAGCTTGGCATAGGCGCCGGGCTGGATGGCTTCGACGGCCGCTTGGGTATCGAAGTAGTCCAGCTTGCTTCCGGCTAAAGGCTTACGGTATTGGGTGTTCATGATGTCCTTTGCGTTACTCAGCCGCGTTTAGCCAATGGCACCCATTGCAGATTCTCCGGCCCGACATAGTTCGCACTCGGGCGGATGATCTTGCCGTCGGCGCGTTGTTCCATCACGTGCGCACCCCAACCGGTGACGCGCGCGATGACGAACAGCGGTGTGAACATCTCGGTCGGTACACCCATCTGGTTGTAGGACACGGCAGAGAACCAGTCGAGGTTGGGGAACATCTTCTTCAAGTCCCACATGGTCGTTTCCAGTCGCGCGGCGACGTCGAACATCAGCATGTCGCCGTTCTCTTCCGAGAGCTGCTTCGCCACGCGCTTGATCACTTCGTTGCGCGGATCGGAGATGGTGTACACAGGATGGCCGAAGCCGATCACGATCTCTTTGCGACCCACGCGTTCGCGGATATCGGATTGGGCTTCATCTGCACTCTTGTAACGGCTCTGGATGCGGAACGCTTCCTCGTTGGCGCCGCCGTGTTTCGGTCCGCGCAATGCGCCGATGGCACCTGTGATGCAGGAATAGATATCGGAGTTGGTGCCTGCGATCACGCGAGCGGTGAAGGTGGATGCATTGAACTCATGCTCGGCATACAGGATGAGCGAGGTGTGCATCGCGCGAACCCATGAGGCCTTGGCAGGTTTGCCATGCAGTAGATGCAGGAAGTGGCCGCCGATGGAATCGTCGTCGGTCTCGACTTCGATGCGTTTGCCGTTGTGAGTGAAGTGAAACCAGTACACCAGCATGGAACCGAAGCTCGCCATCATGCGGTCGAGGATCTGTTTGGTCTGTGCCACATCGTGCGTTGGGGATTCCTGTTCGATCGTACCCAGCACTGAACAACCGGTGCGCATCACATCCATCGGGTGTGCATTGGCGGGCAATGCTTCCAGTGCCTGCTTCACTGCTTGCGGCAGGCCGCGCAGTTTCTGCAGTCTGGTCTTGTAAGTCGCGAGTTCGGCTGCGTTAGGCAGCGTGCCGTGGATCAGCAGATGGGCGATCTCTTCGAACTCGGCCTGCTCAGCGAAGTCGAGGATGTCGTAGCCGCGGTAGTGCAGGTCGTTGCCGGTGCGGCCCACGGTGCACACCGCGGTGTTGCCTGCGACGGTGCCGGACAGTGCAACGGATTTTTTCGGTTTGGGTAGGGTGGTCTCTTCGGTCATCGCTTGTTCCCTTGCTTGATGGTTAATCTGCGCCCTTCTCGGCGAACAGGCGGTCGAGCTGTTGCTCGTAGGCGTGGTAACCGAGATAGTCATAAAGGTCCATGCGTGTCTGCATGGTATTCACTACGTTCTGTTGTGTACCATCGGCGAGGATGTGCTGGTAGACGTTCAGTGCGGCTTGGCTCATGGCGCGGTAGGCAGACAGCGGATACAGCACCAGCTTCACGCCCACACCTGCCAGTTGTTCGGTGGTGAACAGCGGTGTCGCACCGAACTCGGTGATGTTGGCCAGCACCGGTACTTTCACGGTCTTGGTGAACTCGGCGTATTGCTCCAGCGTGGTCATCGCTTCGGGGAAGATCATGTCGGCACCGGCTTCGGCGCAGGCGTGGGCACGGTCGATGGCGGAGCTCATACCTTCCACGGCCAGCGCATCGGTGCGCGCCATGATGACGAAGCTGCTATCCACGCGCGCATCCACTGCCGCCTTCACGCGATCCACCATCTCTTGCTGGCTGACGATGGCTTTGTTGGGGCGGTGACCGCAGCGTTTTTGCATCACCTGGTCTTCGATATGGAAACCGGCCGCACCGGACTGCGCGACTTCGCGCGTGGCACGCGCGATGTTGAAAGCGCCGCCCCAACCTGTGTCGATATCGACCAGCAAGGGCAGGTCGCTGGCGGCGGTGATGCGGCGTGCGTCTTCACACACGTCATGCAAAGTGGTGATGCCCAGATCGGGGATGCCCAGCGAGGAAGCGGCCACGCCGCCGCCGGATAGATACAGCGCTTTGTGGCCGGTCTTCTGCGCGAGGATGCCGCAATAGGCGGTGACCGCGCCGACGACTTGAAGTGGATGATTGTCTGCTACGGCTTGACGCAGTTTGTTGCCGGGGGTGTTCTGACTCATTTGGCTTGCTCCTCTTTATCGATCATTTCGCTGATGCTGCGCCATGCGCCTTGGATGTGGCGGCGCATCAATAGCTCGGCCAGTTCGCCGTCGCGGTTCGCGAGTGCGTCGACGATCTGGCGGTGCTGGCTGAGTGCGGGTTTGGTGCGTTCGGCGTTGCGGCTGGTGCGGTAGCGGCACATGCGCAGCAGCTGGTATTGCTCGCTGCCGAGCAGGTCCATCAACATCTGGTTACGGCTGCCACGCGCGATCTGGTAATGGAAGTCGAGGTCTCCTTCGCTCTGTGCGTAGACCTTGCCACCTTGTTTTTCAATTTGGGTTTCGTGTCTGTCGAGCAGGGCGCCCAACTGGGCGATATCTTCATCGCTCATCTGTGAAGCGGCGATGCGGCAGGCCATGCCTTCCAGTGCTTCGCGCACGGCATACAAATCAGAGAGGGTCTTACGGTCAAGGATGACGACGCGCGCACCGGCGTTCGGGGTGCGCTTCACCAGGCGCATACCTTCCAAGTGGCGCAGTGCTTCGCGCAGCGGCCCGCGCCCCATGCCGAAGCGTTCGGCCAGTTCGGCTTCGTTCAGCTTCTGTCCTTGCGCCAGTTCGCCGGTCACGATGCTCTGTGCCAGTTTGTGCGTGGCGATGTCGGATAAAGTGCCTTGTTGGGGCTGGGGGATCAACACTGGGGAAACTCCGATTGTCGACAAAGTGACTAAATCCTAACACCAAAAACGTATATTAGTGCAATAAAGTTGCAGTTATGTCGACAAAGTGGATTTATCGCTCGGTGTGAACGAAGGTAAATAGTTGAAAGATAGGGGTGAAAATAAAACGGCCCGCATGAAGCGGGCCGATGAAGGAAAGCTTGTCGACTATCGTCGTCGGTAGGTGACGAAGTCGTATTGCAGTGGCTGTGGTTCGGTCTGGCTGCGCACCTCGCGCGTGACTTCCTGCCATGCGTGCCGGTCGAATTCGGGGAAGTGAGCATCGCCTTCCACATCCTGCCGGATCTCGGTGATGTACAGCGTATCCGCCAGCGGCAATGCCTGTGCGTAGATCTCCGCACCACCAACGATGAACACTTCTGCATCGTTCGCACACAGTTTGATTGCTTCCGGCAAGGAGTGTGCGACGAGGCAGCCCTCCACTTGCAGCGCGTCATTGCGCGTCACAATCACCGTGGTGCGGCCCGGCAACGGCTTGCCGATGGAGTCGAATGTCTTGCGCCCCATGATCATGTGATGGCCCATGGTCAGCGCTTTGAAGTGCTTCAGGTCTTCCGAGCAGCGCCAGGGCAGGGTGTTGTTCACGCCGATGGTGCGGTTTTGCGCCATGGCGACGATCAGTGAGATGCTCATATCGCGACGGGTGCTTTAATTCCCGGATGTGGGTCGTAGCCTTCCAGCGTGAAGTCTTCGAACTTGAAGTCGAAGATGTCTTTCACATCCGGGTTGATCTTCATGGTCGGCAGTGCACGCGTCTCGCGCGACAGTTGCAGCGCGGTCTGTTCCATGTGGTTGGAATACAGATGTGCATCACCGAAGGTATGTACGAAGTCACCGTATTGCAAGCCGCACACCTGCGCCATCATCATGGTCAGCAAGGCGTAGCTGGCGATGTTGAACGGCACACCGAGGAAGATGTCGGCACTGCGCTGGTAGAGCTGGCAGGAAAGTTTGCCATCGGCCACATAGAACTGAAAGAAAGCATGGCAGGGTGCCAGTGCCATCTTGTCCAACTCGCCCACGTTCCATGCCGAGACGATGATGCGGCGCGAATCGGGATTGGTCTTCAATTGGTCGACGGCGATCTTGATCTGGTCGATCGCGCGACCGTCGATGGTCTCCCAAGTGCGCCACTGCTTACCGTACACCGGGCCGAGGTCGCCGTTCTCATCCGCCCATTCATCCCAGATAGAGACGCCGTTGTCTTTCAGGTATTTGGTGTTGGTGCTGCCCTGCAGGAACCACAGCAGTTCATGGATGATGGATTTCAGGTGGCACTTCTTGGTGGTGACCAGCGGGAAGCCTTGCGAGAGGTCGAAGCGCATCTGGTAACCGAACACGCTGGTGGTGCCGGTGCCGGTGCGGTCGGATTTTGTGGTGCCGTGGTCCAGCACGTGTTGCATCAGGTCGAGGTATTGGCGCATGGGGTAGCCCGTATAATCGCGGCGTTAATTGACTAAATTCGAGGCTGTAATGCTAGCACAACTGACCCTGTCCAAGACTCTGCCCACTACCACCCACCTGTTGGTGCTGTTGCCGAAGAGCAAGACCTTAGCCAAGGATGTCGTGCATGGCGCACTGCTCGCCGCCGTGCTCAAACGCCGAAACATGAAAGTCGAAGAGCTGGCGAAATCGCCGGTGGCAGCGAATGTGGCAGACGGCACGCTGGTGGCTTGGGCGATGCTGGATGATGCCAAGGATGCGTTTGCGCAGCAGGTGTTGGTGCGTAAGGCTTTGCAGTTGGTGTTGGACGAGCAACCTAAGGCATTGAGTATCGCGGTGTCCGGCGCGACCGCGCAACGTGCTGCTGAGTTGGCAGTGTATGGCGCATGGGTGAACAGTGCGCTGTTGCCGATGCGCAAGAAGAAGGATGAACGCAAGCCGCTGCAGAAGATCACCTTGGTGGGCGATGTGGATAAGAAACCATTCGATGCTTTGCGTGCGTTGGCAGCAGGCAATCTGTTGAGCCGGGAACTGACGGTGATGGCGCCAAATGACTTGACGCCGGGCTTGTATCGCCAGCGCATCAAGAAGCTGGCGCAGGCCAATGGTTGGAAGATCGAGGAATTCACCATGCCCAAGTTGCGCAAGCTGGGGGCGGGTGCTTTTGTCGCGGTGGCGCAGGGCAGCGAAGTAGAAGATGCAGCCATCGTGCATCTGAGCTACAAACATCCGAAGGCGAAGCAGACCGTCGCGCTGGTGGGCAAGGGCATCTGTTTCGACACCGGAGGACATAACCTGAAGCCGTCGCGCTACATGCACAACATGCACGAGGACATGAACGGTTCGGCGGTGTCACTCGGCATCCTGCTTGCGGCAAGCGAACAAAGACTGCCGGTGAACATCGATTGCTGGCTAGCCATTGCGCAGAACCACATCAGCCCCAAGGCCTACAAACAGAACGACATCGTCAAAGCGTTAAACGGTACACATATCGAGATCATCCACACAGATGCCGAAGGGCGCATGGTGTTGGCCGACACGTTGACACTGGCTTCGCGTGCGAAGCCGGACCTGATGATCGACTTCGCCACGCTCACCGGCAGTATGGCGACTGCATTGGGTGCACGCTATTCCGGCGTGTTCGCCAGCAGCGATGAGCTGGCGCAGCGCGCGGTGAATACCGGCAAGCAGAGCGGCGAACGTCTGTGTGCCTTCCCTCAGGATGAGGATTACGAAACCGAGCTGGATTCCAAAGTGGCAGACATCAAGCAATGCACGCTGACCGGCGATGCCGACCACATCCTCGCCACGCGTTTCCTTAAGCGTTTTGTCGAACACGACACACCTTGGCTGCATGTCGATCTTTCGTCCAGTCGTTGCGAAGGGGGCTTGGGAATAGTTGCGAGTGAGGTGAACGGCTTCGGCGTGGCGTGGGGCGTGGCGATGCTGAAAGGGGCTTATTGATGCGTGCCTTGCTGCTCGTTCTGGTTCTGACGCTGACTGCTTGCGGCGAGGCGGAGAAACTTCCAGCGTTGCCGTCTGGCAGCGTGGTGCTGGCGCTGGGTGACAGTCTCACTGCGGGGGCGGGTGTATCGTCCGAGCAGTCTTGGCCGACTCTGTTGGCGGCAAACACCGGCTGGCAAGTGATCAATGGTGGCGTGAACGGCAACACCAGTGGTGATGCCTTGAAGCGCTTGCCAGCACTGCTGGAAGAGCACCGGCCTGCGTTGGTGCTGCTGACACTGGGCGGAAACGATATGTTGCGTCGTTTGCCGCCACAGCAGATCGAGGAGAATCTGGTACGCATGATCGAGAGATGCAAAGCAGAGGGCGCGCAGGTGGTAGTGGTTGCAACCCCGTTACCCAGCTTGACCGGTGCCGTGCTGCGCAACCTGTCGGCGCCGGAGTTCTATCGTCAAGTGGCGTCCGCGCAACAAGTGCCGCTGATCGAGGATGCCATCGCCGAGGTGCTTTCAGACCCCTTGCTTAAGGGCGATCAGATACATCCCAACGCCGAAGGCCATGCGATTCTTGCCATGAAGATCTTCGAGGCTTTGCGTTATATCGGCTACGCGCATTGATCGGGTCAAGTTAGTCATTGCGGAAGCGGATAAGCGCCTGCTAGTATGGCTTCGCGGCAAACTTGGTATTGCACGCGATCAATTCAGTCGTATCCGCTCTTCAACCTGTTCAGGAGGATTTAAGATGGCGATTCAAAATTCCAGTTTTATGCGTTGGACCAGTCGCGTGATGATCGTGTTTATGGCAAGTATGGCGATGCCGTTGACTGCCTCAGCCGGTATGGTTCAAACAGATGTCATCGTGGATCATGCGATGGCAGACCAAGGGCGTGCAAAGATCATGGCGCTGGTGAGTCGTGACGATGTGCGTGCGCAGCTGGAGATGCGCGGTGTTACGACCGAGCAGGCTCAAGCGCGTGTCGATGCCCTGACCGACGACGAGGCGATGCAGATCGCAGGCAAGTTGGATCAATTGCCGGCTGGTGGTGACATTCTTGGTACGGCAGTCTTCATCTTTATCGTACTGTTGGTGACCGACATTTTGGGCTTCACCAAGGTATTCCCATTCACACGCTCGATGCGCTGATCGAATATGCCTAGAACTTATGCCAGCCTGATGGCTGGCATATTCCTTCTCATGATCGGGGGGTGTAGGACACTCCCGCCTCCGGCTGCTTTGTCGGAAGACAAAGCAGCATCCTTGCCGCGACAGGTCGAGCTGGTAGAGGTGCCGTTCTTTCCTCAGGAAGATTTTCAGTGTGGTCCGGCTGCCTTGGCAATGGTTATGAAACATGCCGGGGTCGCAGTTGATCCAGAAGGACTCAAGCCGGAAGTCTATCTTCCGGGGCGTGAGGGTACGCTGCAGATCGAAATGTTCGGCGCCGTACGTCGTCATGGTTTGGTGGCCTATCAAATGTCCCCCGTGCTGGGCGAGGTATTGGAAGAAGTTGCTCGCGGCACGCCGGTGGTAGTGTTGCAGAATCTGGCATTGGATTGGTATCCAGTCTGGCATTACGCCGTCGTCATCGGTTATGACCTGGATAACAAGGAAGTCATCCTGCGTTCCGGTCGTGAAAGTCAGCAGCGGATGTCTCTAATCACATTTGAAAACACTTGGGCGCGCAGTGCGCACTGGGCGATGGTTGCTGTACCACCTGAAAAAATCCCCTTTACCGCCAAAGAAACACGCTATGTTGCGGCGGTGAATGCCTTCGGCAAAGTAAGGCAGCTGCCTGCCTCACGTACGGCTTATCTGGCAGCGAAGGAACGCTGGCCTGGGAGTTTGGGTGTCAGCATCGCCTTGGGCAATGTCGCGTACATGATGAAACGCATGGATGAAGCTGAGGCTGAATTTAGAACTGCCGTGACTTTGTATCCTGATTCGGTTGCAGCGCTTAATAACCTGGCGCAGACGCTTTCAGATATGGGGCGCGATGAGGAAGCGCTGGAATATGTAAAGCGCGCAGCGAAACTTGGCGGACCGCTGCACGACATCGTGTTGTCGACGCAAGCTTCTATCGAACGCAAGCTCAAACAGTGATTCAAGCGCTCAACGCAATCACCAGATAACGCGCAAACTTCCCCAGCAGCATGAACAATGCTGCATGCCAGGGATTCAGCCGCAACCAGCCCGCAGCCAAGCACAGCGCATCGCCGATCAACGGCATCCATGCGAGCAGCAATGCGGCCGTACCGTGCTCCCTAACTTTCTCCACATGCTTGAGTTGCTGTGTCTGAGGCAGCAGCCAGCCCATGCCGAATGAGATCATGCCGCCTATGGTGTTGCCCAGTGTGCCGACCAAGAGCGCGGGCCAGAACAGTTCGGGATGCAATTTCAATACGCCGAACAGCACCGCTTCGGAACCGCCAGGCAGCAAGGTCGCCGCCAGCAGGCTGGAGATGAACAGGCCCCACAGGCTGAGGTCTTCGCCGAGGAATTGGGAGATCGTATCCATTGTGAATGCGGAACCTTTGCTGTATCAGCAGTGAGGCTGGGGGTAGAGCTTGATGGAAATGGCTTTCATGGGTGACGCATCAGTGCTACTGATTGCGGATGGCTGAGAATATCTTTTGGGCCAGGTCGCCGGTGGCTTGTAGTGGGTGGGCGCGAATCTCTTTTTCCTGCTCAGCGATCATCAGATACAGCCCGTCCAGCGCCTTGCGGGTGATGTAGTCATCCAGGTGCGCGTCTTGTTCTTTGACCAGCCCGAGTTTTACGCCTTTGTCCGCAAATCGGTTGTAAGCCTGCGCAAGGCGAACCTTTTGCATTGAGTTCACAACGATGGGTTTGAATTTGGCACCCAGAGCTGTTTCGGTGTTGCGACGGAAATATTGCGTGGCGGCATCATCATTTCCGAGCAGGATGTTCTTGGCGTCGGTCACGGTCATGTTCTTTACTGCGGCGATCAGCAAGGCTTTGGCTTCCGGTACCGCAGCTTCGGCGGAACGGTTCATCGAGGTGACGAATTCATCCGCATATTTTCCTAGGCCGATCTTGCGCAAGGCGCTGTCTGCTTTTTTCAGATTGTCAGGTACGGGGATGTGTACTTTGGGATTGCCGAGATAGCCGTCCACGCGCGCCAAGTCCTTAACGGCAGACTCGGCACCTTGGGTGAGCGCCTGTTTGAGACTTTCGATCTGCTGTTGCGGGGAGAAGGCATCCAGTCCTGCGGGCTGAGACGATGCCGGTGTTGAGGCGGATTGTTTCAGTCCGTCAATTTTGGACTTGAGGTCATCCAGATTGAACGCTGCGACCGGCATACTCAAGGTGAGCATGCCGAGCAGCAGGGTTCGGCTGATCATTTCTTTCTCGGCGGTAACAAGTCGGTGATGGTGCCTTCCGCCATCTCGGCTGCGAAGCACAGTGTTTCCGACAAGGTCGGGTGCGGGTGGATGGTGAGGCCGATGTCTTCCATGTCGGCGCCCATCTCCAGTGCCAGCACGCCTTCGGCGATCAGTTCGCCGGCATTCACGCCGACGATGCCCATGCCGAGGATGCGGCGGCTCTTAGGATCGAGCAGTACCTTGGTAGAACCTTCTTCGCGTGCGATGGACAGCGCACGGCCGGAAGCGGCCCACGGGAAGGATGCCTTCTCGTATTCGACGCCCTGTGCTTTGGCTTGAGTCTCGGTGAGCCCCATCCATGCGATCTCCGGGTCGGTGTAGGCAACTGACGGGATGGTGAGGGGTTCGAAAAAGGCTTTGTGTCCGGCGATGTTCTCTGCCGCCACTTTGCCTTCGTGAACCGCTTTGTGCGCCAGCATCGGATCGCCCACGATATCGCCGATGGCGAAGATGTGCGGCACGTTGGTACGTTGCTGTTTGTCGACCGGGATGAAGCCGCGCTCGTTCACGATCAGGCCTGCTGCTTCGGCAGCGATCTCGCGACCATTCGGACGGCGACCGACCGCCATCAATACCTTGTCATACAGTTGTGGTTCGGCGGGCGCTTGATCACCTTCGAAGGTGACCAGCATGCCTTTCTTATGCGCCTCGATCTTGGTGACTTTGGTTTTCAGCATGATGGCTTCGTAGCGCTTGGCGATACGGTTGTGCAACGGCTTGACCATGTCCTTGTCGGCACCGGGCATGATCTGATCCATCAGCTCAACCACAGAGATTTTTGTACCCAGTGCTTCATAAACGGTCGCCATCTCCAGACCGATGATGCCACCACCGATGACCAGCATGCGTTTCGGTACATCCTTCAGTGCTAATGCGCCGGTGGAGTCGATGATGCGCTCGTCCTCATACGGGAAGCCGGGGATGCGCGCCACACTGGAACCAGCTGCGACGATGGCGTTGTCGAAGGTAACGATCTTTTCGCCTTCTTCGGTTTGCACTGCAATGGAATTGGGCGAGGTGAACTTCGCGAGGCCGCGCACCACTTGCACCTTGCGCTGTTTCGCCAAACCAGCGAGACCGCCAGTCAGTTTGCCGATCACGCTTTCTTTCCAGGTACGGATCTGGTCGATATCGATCTTCGGCTTGCCGAAGGTCACGCCGTGATGCGAAACCTCTTCAGCTTCGTTGATCACCTTGGCGACATGCAACAATGCCTTGGACGGTATGCAGCCGACGTTCAGACATACTCCCCCGAGTGAAGCGTGCTTTTCAATCAGCACCACTTGCTTGCCGAGGTCGGCCGCGCGGAAGGCGGCGGTGTATCCGCCGGGGCCTGCGCCCAGCACCACGACTTCGGCGTGGATATCGCCTTTTGAGACATAGGCGGCCGGTGTTGGAGCAACCTGAGGAGCTGCGGCGGCGGCTTGCGGTGCGGGTGCTGACTCGTCAGGTGCTGCTGTGACAGCACTGCTTTCCAACATCAGGATCACAGAACCTTCGCTGACTTTGTCGCCGACTTTGACCTTCATCTCCTTGATCGTGCCGGCAGCAGGAGAAGGTACATCCATGGTGGCCTTGTCGGTCTCCAGTGTGATCAGGGATTGCTCTGCTTCAACGGAGTCTCCAGCTTTGACGCTGATCTCGATGACGGCCACGCCTTTGAAGCCGCCGATGTCAGGTACTTTGATTTCGATTGTGCTCATGATTGTTCTCTTTCTTGTCAGATGCGGATTTGCCCGTTGCCGAGCACGATGTATTTTTGCGAGGTCAGACCTTCCAGTCCGACCGGGCCGCGTGCGTGGATCTTGTCAGTGGAGATGCCGATCTCCGCGCCCAACCCATATTCGAAGCCGTCGGCAAAGCGCGTGGAAGCGTTCACCATCACGCTGGCCGAATCCACTTCGCGCAGGAAGCGCATCGCCTTGCTGTAGTTCTCGGTGACGATGCTATCGGTGTGCTGCGAGCTGTAAGTGTTGATGTGGTCGATCGCTTCATCAACGTTCGCCACGATGCGTACGCTCAAGATGGGCGCGAGATATTCAGTGTGCCAGTCTTCTTCGGTCGCGGCGCTCATCTGTGCCACGAGTTTGCGTGCAGCATCGTCACCGCGCAGCTCTACGCCCTTGTCGAGGTAGGTTTTGCACAGTTCGGGTAACACTTTCTCGGCGATATTTGCATTCACCAGCAATGTCTCCATCGCGTTACACACGCCATAGCGGTGCGTCTTGGCGTTGATAGCGATGCGCACGGCTTTGCTCAGGTCGGCCTCGTCGTCGATGTAGACGTGGCATATGCCGTCCAGGTGTTTGATGACTGGCACCTTGGCATCGCTGGAGATACGTGCGATCAGGCTCTTGCCGCCGCGCGGTACGATCACGTCCACATAGTCCTTCATGGTGATGAGCTCACCCACCGCGGCGCGGTCGGTGGTGCCCACCACTTGCACTGCCGTCTCGGGCAAGCCCGCTTCGCGCAGACCTTGGTGCACACATGCCGCGATAGCCTGATTGGAATGGATGGCTTCCGAGCCGCCGCGCAGAATGCAGGCGTTGCCAGATTTCAGGCACAGACCGGCTGCATCGGCCGTCACGTTAGGACGCGATTCATAGATGATGCCGATGACGCCGAGCGGCACGCGCATCTTGCCGACCTGGATGCCGGACGGGCGGTATTTCATGTCGCTGATCTCGCCGATAGGGTCGGGCAGTGCTGCGATCTGGAGCAGGCCTTCAGCCATGCCATTGATGGTCTTCTCGGTGAGTGTGAGGCGGTCGATGGAGGCCGCGTCCAATTCTTCGAGTTTGGCTTTGGCGACATCCTTGGCGTTCTCGGCGATCAGCTTGGCGCTGTTCAGTAGAATGGCGTTGGCGATGTTCTCCAGTGCATGATTCTTGGCGTTGCTATCTGCCATCGCCATGGTGCGAGATGCAGCCCGGGCTGCTTGCCCGACGCCTTTCATATATTCCTTGATGTCGTTCATGGTGCTTGTCTGTATATCAGTGGGGCGCATTTTAGCATTGCGCATGCGTTAGAATGCGCGCCTTATTCAAGAGAGCTCAGCATGTCCGACATCCTTAACAAGATACTTGCAGTCAAAGCACAGGAAGTGGCCGCCGCACTTTCAGCTAAACCCTTGCCCGTGATACGTGCTGAAGCAGAGCATGCGCTTCCGACAAGAGATTTCGTTGGTGCCATACGCAGCAAGATCGCCGCCGGCCAAGCTGCGGTGATCGCTGAGATCAAGAAAGCCAGTCCCAGCAAAGGGGTGATTCGCGAGGATTTTCGTCCCGCGGAGATCGCGCAAAGTTATGCGCAGCATGGGGCAGCTTGCCTGTCTGTATTGACTGATGAGCAGTTCTTTCAAGGCCGTGCGGACTATCTGAAGCAGGCACGTGCAGCATGCGAGTTGCCCGTGCTGCGCAAGGATTTCATGGTGAGCGAATATCAGGTCTATCAGGCACGTGCGATGGGGGCGGATGCCATTCTGTTAATTGCTTCTGCCTTGTCACTCAAGCAGATGCAGGCTTTCGAGAAACTTGCCCATCAATTGGGGATGGCGGTACTGGTCGAGGTGCATGACGGCAAGGAGTTGGAAATCGCACTGCAATTGAAGACGCCGTTGATCGGCATCAACAATCGCAATCTGCGAACTTTTGAAGTCAGTCTGCAAACCACCTTGGATTTGTTGGAGCAGATCCCTTCAGATCGAATCGTCGTCACCGAGAGCGGTATATTTACTGCTCAGGACGTCAAGCATATGCGCAATCAACAGGTGCATGCCTTTCTGGTCGGCGAAGCTTTCATGCGTGCCGCTGATCCCGGGGCAGAGCTGGCGCGCACTTTCCCCTTATTAAAGTAGCGCCTGCAGTAAAGGCGCGGAGGCCAGCGATAATCACCATGCCGTCTGCGAGGCAATACCCCGCTCGGGTATCACTTTGGTGTGTTTCCCCTTTGTTTCCTTATGGTTGATGCCCTGTCACAAAAATAATGTTGCAAATCGGCAACAGAATGTATGAATTTTGATTCATGTCAATTTACAGCGATTCTGTTAAGGCAGAATCCGCTCCGAGCTCGAGGTAGGGGCTTGATTGTCGGAAGTCTTAGGCGGTGTTGCAGAATTGTGACGTCGTAAGCGTCCCGTAAGGTGTTGATAGTACGGTGCGCTGCGAGACGAATGAGGCAAACCGATAGTCGTCTTCATGGCAAACCAACTTAAATAACTAGAGGAGTTTCACATGCAAAAGAAAATCATCGCACTGGCTGTTGCTGCCGCTTTCTCCGCTCCTGCTTTCGCTGAGACGACTGTTTATGGCATTGCTGACGCTGCCCTCGTGAACAGATCCGCGACTGGCGTGAAGAGCCAATTGAACGTTCTTTCTGGCGGCCTTTCCACTTCCCGTCTGGGCTTCAAGGCAACAGAAGGCCTTGATAATGGCTGGACTGCTATTGCAGTGCTGGAATTCAAGCTGGATGTGGCTGACGCTGCGACAACTGTGGGCTCTAACCGCCAGAAGATGTTGGCTGTAGCAGGTGACTTCGGTACCGTTGCTGCAGGCTTCCTGCAAACAACAGGCTATGATTTCTCCGGCAAGTACCAGCCATTCGCCGGTTCCGCTGTGGACCCGTATTCTGCCGCTAACCCGACCGCTCTTATCAACACAGGTTCTCGCGCACCTCGTGCTGTGGCCTATATCTCGCCGAACATGAACGGCTTGACATTCGCCTACAATCATTCGTTCGACGTGGGTGGTACTGCTGGTCTGGTTGCAAGCGGAGCAGCTACCGGTAACCTAACTACAGCAAACCTGTTCTCGGTTAATTACGATCAGGGGCCATTGTCTGTGGGTGGTGTGTATGCAGCTACTGCCAACGATGACACAGCTCCTGCTGTAACAACTGTTTCGGAAACAGGCTTGGGCGCTACCTATGACTTGGGCGTTGCCAAGGTAATGGGTACATATCTGTCGTCTACACCTAAGAACGGCTCTGCTAGCACGCAGATCAACTTCAGTGCTGTGGCTCCAGTTGGTCCAGGAACATTGGTGGCTGGCTTTGCCAAAAACTCCTTGGCAAACAAAGCAACTGGCGATACGACTTCATTCACAGTCGCCTTCCTGAAAGGCATGTCCAAGACTGTGACTGCATATGGCGCGATTGAGAAGATCAATAAAGCTGCTGGCACTGGTGTCGGTGCAGTAGCTTCTTCTGACACAACCGTTCTAGCTGTCGGTCTGCGTAAGAAGTTCTAAATCAGCCTTACCCTCTGATTTGGATAGAGAACGGGCATCTTCGGATGCCCGTTTTTTATTGGGGCATTCCCGCGAGGACTGTAATCCAGTAACCTTGCGGCCATATTTGAAAAGCGGGAGGAAAGCATGTTGAATCTGGATACCTTGATAGTCGAATTCGACAAAGGCTTGCGCACACTGTTCGCCAAAGCGCCGACTGCGCGTCCTTATCCTGATGCGAACATCCCTGATGCGCAGATGAGTGAGGCGGAGAAGAAACATGCCGCGGCTTTGATGCGTATCAACCATACCGGCGAGATCTGTGCCCAAGCTTTATATCAGGGGCAGGCGCTGACGGCGCGCGATCCGGTAGTGCAGGAGAAGCTCAATGGTGCGGCATGGGAAGAGACGGAGCATCTGGCTTGGACCTCGCATCGGGTGCATGAGCTGGGCGGGCGGCTGAGTCTGCTCAATCCGTTGTGGTACACCGGTTCTCTAGCGATTGGCGCTATCGCAGGCGCGCTAGGTGATAAGTGGAATCTGGGCTTTCTGGCTGAGACGGAGCGTCAGGTTGGCGCACATTTGCAAAGCCATCTGGACGGATTGCCGCCTCAGGATGAAAAGAGTCGTGCCGTGGCGCAGCAGATGTATGTTGATGAGGTTGGTCATGCCGATATGGCTGTAGAGCTTGGGGCTGCTGAATTGCCTTTGCCGGTGAAGCTGGCGATGCGCGGTATGTCCAAAGTGATGACCAAGACCGTTTACTGGGTCTGAAAGTATTCACTTCAGGAGGGCTGCTCAGCCCTCTTGGATATCGAAATCGTGTGTGATGTCTGCTGCTTTGCCCAGCATGATCGAGGCGGAGCAGTATTTTTCGGCCGAAAGTTTGATTGCGCGTTCCACCACTTCAGATTTGAGTCCTTTGCCGGTCACCACGAAATGGAAGTGGATGGCGGTGAATACTTTTGGGTCGGTATCGGCCCGCTGCGCTTCGATCTCCACCACGCAATCGTTCACCGGCTGACGCGATTTCTTCAGTATGTGGATGACATCGTAAGCGGTGCAGCCGCCGGTGCCGAGCAGTAGCATCTCCATCGGGCGCGGTCCCAGATTGCGGCCGCCTCCAGCTGGCGGGCCATCCATCAGGACGGCATGCCCACTCTCAGTCTCTCCCAAGAAGGAGACTTCTTCCACCCATTTGATACGTGCTTTCATGTGATCACCTCGTAAAATTGCTTGCGTCAGGATTTTAGCCGATACCAGAGCATGCCGATGACTTCATGCATGAAATGATAGCTGCCGAGTAACGCGCCTGCATTGGGGACAAAGGTTAAAAGGTTGGTCTCGTAGCGCGTAGTGTAGGCCGTGGCGGCCGGCACGACCGTGAAACCGGCACTCTCAAATACTTGCACGGATCGTGGCATATGCCACGCTTGCGTGATGAGGTAGATGCGCTCGATCCCTTCCCGCGCCAGCATGCTGTGGCTGTGGTGGGCATTCTCTAGTGTGTTGTCGGAGGTGTCTTCAACCCAGCGCACCGGCACATAGTATTCCTGCTCCAGCACCTTTTTCATCAGCGGTGCCTCGGCCCCGCCGCCTTGCGGATTGCCGCCGCTGACCAATACCGGCTTGCCTGTCTGGCGATAAAGCGTGGCGGCGTAGCGCACGCGTTCCAGCGTCTCTTTGCTGACCGTGTTGCCGCCATACTCCGTTGCATTGAAATGCTGGCCGCCACTCAAGACAACGATGGCATCTGCGGACGTTTTGCTGAGGTCGACTGGTGTGTCTTCGATGCTTTGCAGCAGGCTGTCTGCCACGAAAGGGGTGGAAAGGAGCCATATCCCTGCAACGGAAACGGAAACAAGGATGCGCGCTGTGCGTGGGCGCTTGTGCCACAGGAATAAGCCAATGCCCGCCATCAGCAAAAGATTGAGCGGCGGCAGCAGGAAGGCGCTGACAAGGTTGGTAAGTAACCAGGACATGGGAAAAGACATGAAAACGAGTGGCGCATGATACGCCTGCACGGTGCGTTAAAGCCAGTGCGTGGCAGGTACAATGCCGGCATGAATATTCCCTTGCAGGCACGTCATCACTCTTCCGGGCTGAACACGGGTTTTGCCGGAGAAGGCATGTCTTTCGCTGAATATATTCGCAAGGCAGAGGCGATGCTGCGACAAGCGCATGCAGGCAAGCCGGATATGGAAAAGATAGTGGCGGGTAATGCACCGTTTGAATCGCTGCCATTCGGGGATTTCCAGAAAGGAATCGGGAAGCCATATCAGCGCGGAGTGTTGCTTACCCATGGTCTGAGTGATTCGCCGTATCACATGCGGCGCTTGGGGGAGTTCTTTCAGCGCAACGGTTTTCGCGTGATGGCGGTTTTGCTGCCCGGACACGGTACGCAGCCCGGCGATCTGCTCGATGTGCACTGGGCAGATTGGGCGGAAACCGTGGCATATGGCGTGCAGTGTCTGGCTGCAGAAGTGGATGAGGTCTATCTGGCCGGTTTCTCGGCCGGCGCTGCATTGAGCCTGTATCACGCGGATAAAGACGAACGTGTGCGCGGCTTGTTCATGTTTTCCCCAGCGCTGGAAATCGCCAGTCGAGCCCGCCGTTCGTACCTGCACCGACTTTATAGCTGGCTGCTACCGCAGCATGCCTGGCTGAACGTGATGCCGGACCAAGATTGCTACAAATATGAGTCGTTCTGCTTGAATGCTGTGACGCAGATGTGGCGGTTGACACAATCCTTGTCGCAAGGCGAATTGAACATTCCGCTATTCGTGGCAGCCAGTGCCGATGATGCGACGGTGAGTTCGGCTGCTGCGCTTAACTTCTTCCACAAAGTGAAGCATTCCCTGCGAAAGATGTTGTGGTACGCCGCTGAAGATCCGAAGCAGGCGGACGTGGAATGGGTTAAGAGCGCACTGCCGGAAAAACGCATTCTTTCCGGCGCACATACTGCCGTGGTTATTTCGCCGGATGATGCGCATTATGGAGAAGCCGGTGAATATGCAAACTGCCTGCATTACATTTCTCAAAGTGATGAGCTTTATTCTGCCTGCCTGTCATCGCACACGCCATGGCTGGGTGAGGTGACGCCAGAAAATCTTAAATATGGATTGTTGCGACGACTTATGTACAACCCGCACTACGCAGAGATGGAAGTTGCGCTGCGACGCTTCATTGAAAGGCTGCCGTGAGCAAGACAGCGATCTATGCCCATCGCGGTGCCAATCGCGAGGCATCGGAGAATACGCGTGCCGCCTTTGAGCGGGCGCTGACCTACCCCATCGACGGGATAGAGACCGATGTGCAATTAAGCCGTGATGAGGTCGCGGTGTTGTGGCATGACCGCGATCTGAAGAAGCTCGGCCTGCCCGGTAAGCGTATCGACGACTACGATTTTCATCAGTTAAAGGAGATGGATTTTGCTGCGCATTTTTCGGGTGCGCAGCCTGAGTGTGTGGTGACTTTGCGGGAGTTCATTGAGAATTTTGGCGCGCGCTGCGGTTTGTTGTTGGAGATCAAGAATCGCAGCTGGGAAGATGTTGCGCGGCATGAGATGAAAGTGCGCCAGACATTGGCTCTGGCCGAGAGTGTTGGTGAGGGCGTGCTGGTCTCGTCTTTCAATCTGAATAGTCTGATCTATGCGCATGGCATCGCACCTGATTTTCCCTTGGTGCTCAATCTGGAGCCTGAACACACGGTGAACGATGCGCGCAGAGCGCTCGATGCGCATCCGTTCCTGCATGGCTTGTGTGTCGAGGTATCGACGCTCGATACGGATATGGTTGAGTTGGTGCGGGAAAGGAATAGATCCATTGCCGTGTATACCTGCAATACCGATGCTGAGATCGAGCGTGCCTTGATGCTGGGAGTGGACATCCTGATCAGTGATGTGCCGCAGAAGGCGTTACAGATGAGAGATAGATGAAGCGCGATTTTTCTGCATTGCAAGGCGAGTTCGATCTGCTTGTTTGCGGCGGCGGGATCTATGGTGCATGGACGGTGTATGACGCGGCGCTACGCGGACTCAAAGTCGCGCTGGTTGAGCGGGGGGATTGGGCGGGCGCAACGTCGTCAGCATCCAGCAAGCTGATACATGGCGGCTTGCGCTATCTGGAGACCTACGATTTCAAGCTGGTGCGCAAGGCGCTGAAGGAGCGGCGGCGGCTGTTGGATATCGCGCCGCACCGTGTATGGCCATTGCGTTTCGGCGTGCCGGTTTATGAGGATAGTCGCAACGGCAAGTTGCTGCTGAAAGCAGGACTGACGTTATATGACGCGCTGGCCGGATTTCCCGGCGAGCCGATGCAGCACCACCATTTCTTTAAACCGGAGTTTTCGTCAATTTTCCCCTTTTTGAATGACGTAGGTTTGTCCGGTGGCTTCACGTATGGGGATGCACAGACTGACGATGCACGATTGGTGCTGGAGTTGGTGGCGGGCGCGATGGCGAACGGTGCGGTATGTGTCAACTACGCGAAACTGGTCGATTGGTATGAAGAAGACGGCAAGGTGCGTGGAGCGGATGTTCTGGATGTGTTGTCTGACGGTACGCAGAGCGTGCGCGCCAGACAATGTGTGAGTACATTGGGTCGGTGGGCGATGTTGAGCGAGCAGGGGCGATCATGGTGCCGCTTGAGCAAGGGGGTGCATCTGGTCATGCCAGCATTGCTGACGCAGGAGGCGGTCTTGCTCACAGCTAAGCGCGATGGTCGCGTGTTCTTCATCATTCCTTGGTATGGTCGCACGCTGCTGGGCACGACCGATACAGATTATCAAGGTGATATCGGGCAAGTGAAGGTAGAGGAGTCGGATATCGACTATCTGCTCGCGGCGGCCAATGACTATCTCAAACAAGCTTGGAGCCGGACAGATGTGATTGGCAGCTATGCCGGTCTGCGTGTGATGAAGCAAAGTGATGAAGCGAATCCTTCGGCGGCCAGTAGGGACTGGGAATTGAAAACGACCGAAAATGGACTGCATCACGCTATCGGCGGCAAGCTTACCTCTGCGCGGGAAGATGCCGCGGTGATCGTGGATGCGGTTTGCAAAGAATTGCGGCTGAGCATTGCTTGTATGAGCAATCAATACGGACTGGCATGGAAACCGCAGTACAGTTTTTCGGCATGGGGGTCGGACGTCATGCTGCGCGCGCAAGGTCTGGATATCGATGCCGAGAGTGCGCATTGGCTGATGCGTCGCCACGGCGTTCGCGCTGCGGATGTGCTCGATATCATCGCCCAGACGCCGCAGCACGCGGCTCGTATCGTGCCGGAGTTGCCTTTCATCTACGCCGATCTGCTGTTGTGCGCGCGTGATGAGATGGTTGTGCATCTATCGGATCTGTTGCGCCGTCGTATGCCCTTGTTGATCTTGGCTAAGTTGGATACGGAAACCGTGCGCCATCTTACCGAGCTGGTGGCGCCAGTGCTGGGCTGGGATGCGCAACGCATCGCGGATGAAGTGGAGGCGTGTCTTGCATGATCGTCGCCGTTGCACTTGATCTGGGGACGACCAGCATCAAGGCAGGGCTGCTGTCTGCGGATGGAGAGCTGAGCGGGGTCGTGGTTCGTCATGCGCCACCTGTTGAAGGTGCGGCGGGACGTTATGAGAGCGATGCCAGTGCCTATGCTGAGGCGGCGGATGCAGTGCTTGCTGAATGTATGGCGCAGACGGATACGCTTCCACCGCTCGGGCTATGTAGTCAGCGTTCTTCATTCTTGATATGGGAGCGTGCCAGCGGTCATCCGGTCACGCCACTCATCTCCTGGCAAGATGATCGCGGTAGGGCGAGTTGCGATGCCTTGCGCGAAAAGGAAGAGCGCATACACGCGCTCACCGGCCTGCCGCTCACCCCCTATTATCTGGCTCCCAAGCTGCAAATATTGCTTGGCGAGTATCCAGAATGGCGTACGCATCTGGCAAGCGGTGTGTGGATGTTGGGTACGCTAGATTCTTTTCTTATATGGCGTTGGACGAGCGGCAAACTTCATGTGACCGATGTTTCGATGGCGGCGCGCACCCTGTTGTTGGATATCCATGGCTTGCAGTGGTCAGCGGAGCTGTGCGAGTTGTTCGGGGTGGATGCCGCCATCCTTCCGAAGATATTGCCCTCGGCGGGTTTAAAGATTCAGCTCGACAATGGATTGTGTTTGCAAGCATGTGTGGGCGATCAGTCGGCAGCCTTGTGGCATGGCATAGCGCCGGGGCGGCGCGAGGCGATGGTCAATCTTGGAACAGGTGGCTTTGTTGCGGCATATTGCGGGCAAGAGAAAACCCTCCCGCCGGGATATTTGCAGACACTGGTATGCCAAGATGCGCAGCAGCAAGTCCATATGGCCTGCGAGGGCACGTTAAATTCAATTGCTGCAGCACTGGCTGTATATCCGGTTGAAAGCTGTGCGCCAGAGGAATTGGCATACGACGACATCTATTGCGTGGCAGAGCCAAGCGGCTTGGGCGCCCCCTATTTTCGCCGCGACATCGGGCTGAGCTTTTCGGAATCAGTGGATAATCTGGACGAACATCGTATTGCCCTGCTGTTGCAGGAAGGAATCATCTTCCGCATAGCGAGAATCATTGAGGATTTTCGGCACGAGCTGGGCGTGGATAGCGTCTATCTCTCGGGCGGACTGTCCAATCTGCCTTGCTTGCAGCAAGGTATCGCTAATCTTGTGCCCGCAACGTACCGCTTGTCGCACTCGGAAGCTGGGTTGATCGGGGCGGCTCAGTTGGCGTCAGGGGTGGCTGCGGGAGGCCTTCGGCAGGCCCAAAGGCTTGAGGTGAATGGCTCTCAAGTGCGGCTGCGGCAGAAGTTCGAGGGTTGGAAACTGTGGCTGGACTGTCTGCTTGAATCCAAGCTATTTGTGCCCGGGAAGGAATGAGCTCGATAAGAGTTTGACAGGGCTATTGGTCTCGCATAGAATGCGCGCCCTTCGCAGTCCGTTATTCATTTATTGTTTTAGGAAATGCCATGAAAACATTTTCCGCTAAAGCGCAAGAAGTCCAGCACGACTGGATTTTGGTCGACGCAGCTGACAAAGTGCTGGGCCGTTTGGCCAGCCAGATCGCTACCCGCCTGCGCGGCAAGCATAAGGCTATTTATACGCCCCACGTAGACACCGGCGATTTCGTCGTAGTCGTGAACGCAGAAAAAGTGCGCGTGACTGGCAATAAAGCCCAGGACAAGATGTACTACCGCCACACCGGTTTCCCCGGCGGTATCTACGAAACAAACTTTATCAAGATGCAACAACGTCACCCGCAGCGTCTTTTGCAAAAGGCCGTGCGCGGCATGTTGCCAAAGGGCCCGCTGGGCTACGCAATGCTGAGCAAGCTGAAGGTGTACGCAGGTGCGACGCATCCGCATAGCGCGCAGCAACCCAAACCTACCGATCTGTTGAAGGCTTAATCATGAGCGTAACTTATAACTATGGAACTGGCCGTCGCAAGAGCGCGGTGGCACGTGTGTTCATGAAGGCTGGCAAGGGCGAGATCATCGTCAATGACAAGCCGCTGGACGTATTCTTCTCTCGTGAGACCGGTCGTATGGTCGTGCGTCAGCCTCTGGAATTGACCGAGATGATGGGCAAGTTCGACATCATGGTTAACGTTTGCGGTGGTGGCGAATCTGGGCAGGCTGGTGCGGTGCGTCACGGCATCACGCGTGCACTGATCGATTACGATGCATCGCTGAAGCCTACCCTGAGCCAAGCTGGCTTGGTCACTCGCGATGCACGTGAAGTCGAGCGTAAAAAAGTCGGTCTGCGCAAGGCGCGCCGCAGGAAGCAATTCTCCAAGCGTTAAGCTTGTGTGGAACCGGGAAAGCCGCCTTTGGGCGGCTTTTTCATTTATCATTCGCCCACTTTTTAGGAGGGTAGCGTGGTCAAGGTTGGTATCGTAGGTGGCACGGGTTACACCGGAGTCGAATTACTTCGTTTGCTAGTGGCACATCCGCAGGTTGAGTTGCGCGCGATCACTTCGCGTGCCGATGCGGGTATGCCGGTCAGCCAAATGTTCCCCAGCCTGCGCGGACGGGTGGAACTCGCGTTCTCGCATCCAGATGAGGCGCACCTCGAGAAGTGCGACGTGGTGTTCTTCGCCACGCCCAACGGTATTGCCATGCAGCAAGTTAGAGCCTTGCTGGACGCGGGTGTCAAAGTCATCGACTTAGCTGCTGACTTTCGTATCAAGGATGTGGCCGAGTGGGAGAAGTGGTATGGCATGAGCCATGCCTGTCCTGATCTGGTGGCGGAGGCCGTGTATGGCCTGCCCGAAGTGAATCGTGACAAGATCAAGCATGCGCGCCTGATCGCTAATCCCGGTTGCTATCCAACGGCCGTGCAGTTGGGCTTCATTCCTTTGCTGGAAGCCGGAGTCATCGAGCCGGGCTCGCTCATCGCGGATTCCAAGTCCGGTGTTTCTGGCGCGGGACGCAAAGCTGAAGTGCATGCTCTGTTTGCCGAAGCCGGTGATAATTTCAAGGCTTACGGAGTGGCAGGACATCGCCATTTGCCCGAGATCAAGCAGGGATTGGCTAACGTAACTGGCCAGCCAGTGGGTCTGACCTTTGTGCCACATCTTACGCCTTTGATTCGCGGTATCCATGCCACGCTTTATGCTCGGTTGACCAAGGATGTCGATCTGCAGGCGCTATTCGAGAGACGCTATGCAGGCGAGGCGTTCGTGGATGTATTACCAGCCGGAGGGATGCCTGAGACGCGTTCTGTGCGGGGATCCAATATCTGCCGTATCGCGGTTCATCGGCCGCAGGGCGGAGATACCGTGGTCGTATTGTCTGTGATCGATAATCTGGTCAAGGGTGCGGCTGGGCAGGCGGTGCAAAACATGAATATACTGTTCGACCTGCCGGAACATGCCGGTATCGATCTGGTTCCATTGTTACCCTGAAGTAAGAATGATCAAGAAATTTACACGCCGATTCAGCATCTCCGCGCCGCGTCTTGCGGTGCGCCCTCACGTGCCATGGTACGTGCGCTGGGCTATCGTATTGCCTTTCGTGTTGGTGTTCGGGTTCCTGGTGTGGTGGGCCTATGATGCAGGCATGGCCCTGGCGGGTTTTCATCGCGGCGAGGCAGAGCAGGAGATCACCGTACTGCGTGAGCGCGTGCAGGAGCTGGAGATGCAGAGTGCCTCTCAGGCCAACCAGCTGGCAGTTCATGAGCGCCAAGCCCAGATCCAGCAGGCGGCTGCCGACGAGGTGCTGGATCAGGTGAATGCCTTGCATGACGAGAATCTGCGCTTGCGGGAGGATCTCTCCTTCTTCCAGAGCTTGCCGCTCACGGCCGGCCGTGATGCGGAACTTTCCATTCACAGTTTGAAGCTGGAGCCCGCCAGCTTGCCGGGCGAATATCATTGCCGCATGTTGCTGGTGCAGGGTGTGCAGCGGCGCGGAAGAGTCTTCCAGGGAGACCTTCAGATACTGGTCAACGGTGATCAGGGGGGGCAAAAAGTGGTGTTACAATTCCCCGAGCCAGGTTCGGCAGAAGTTGCAGTACAACAGCTTAAGTTCAAGTATTACCAACGCGTTGAGCGCATATTCCGCTTGCCGGAAGGTGTGCATATAGACAGCGTAGAAATACGTGTCTTTGAAAAGGGTATGCAGGAACCCAAGGTGACACAGACGGTATTGCTTTCATAATGGAGTGGCAAGATGTTCAATAAACATAGCAAACCGCAGAATCGCATCGACTCTTTGATTGGCATGGGGACTCGGGTCAATGGTGACATCCACTTCGCGGGCGGACTGCGGGTAGATGGGGAAGTGACCGGTAGCGTGATCGCGGATCCAGCCAAGGCCAGCACGCTGGTGTTGAGCGAGCAGGCCCAGGTGCACGGGGAAATCAGTGTGACGCATCTGGTGGTCAACGGTATGGTGACCGGGCCAATTCAGGCATCCGAGTACCTGGAACTTCAAAGCAAGGCCAAGGTCACTGGTGATGTAAGGTACAAAACGCTGGAGATCCAGTTGGGTGCTATCGTCGAGGGCAAGCTGGTGCACATCAATGAGGCCTCAGAAAAAGTCGTGTCGCTCAAGGTGAGCGGCGCTGAATCGTAATAACAGACAAGGAGTACAACCATGAATGCAGTGACTGAAATGCAAGATCCGCTGTTGTTTACCGACAGCGCTGCCAACAAGGTGAAGCAGTTGATCGAAGAAGAGGGCAATGCCGAGCTGAAGTTGCGTGTTTTCGTTACTGGCGGTGGTTGTTCCGGCTTCCAGTATGGTTTCACTTTCGATGAAGTCGTCAATGAGGACGATACGGTCATGAACAAGAATGGCGTGCAGCTGCTGGTCGATCCCATGAGCTTCCAGTATCTGGTCGGCGCAGAGATCGATTACACCGAAGGATTGGAAGGTTCTCAGTTCGTGATCAAGAATCCGAATGCAACGACCACATGTGGTTGTGGATCTTCATTCTCGGCATAAACTGACGGTAGTCAGATGCAAGAACGGGGCGCGCAAGCGCCCCGTTTTGTTTTATGCGGGATAGATTGCGCCCAATACACAGGGGTGTGATGCGCCTGTGGCGGCGGGTAGGTTGCCGGGGCGCAAGTTCATGGTTTGGCGTGCCAGCCAGGCGAATGCGATTGCCTCCATCCAGTCCGCAGGAATTCCCAGTGCGTCTGTTTTCTGGATGCGGCAATGCGGCAATAGCTGCTGAAGCAGGTCAATCAGTGCGGCATTGTGCGCGCCGCCCCCGCACAGATATAGCGCCTCTGTATCGGGGCAGAATCTTCTAACTGCATCCGCGATGCTATGGCAAGTGAGTGCCAGCAGAGTCGCCTGCACGTCGCCGGAAGATTCTGTGCCATCCAGCAGATTCTCCAGCCACCCAAGATTGAACAGGTCGCGACCCGTACTCTTGGGGGGCGTCTCGGCAAAATACGGATCGGCCAGCATGTGCTGTAATAAATCGGGGATGACCTTCCCGCTCGCCGCCCATACACCATTTTCGTCATAGGGCTTGCCTTGGTGTCTATTGATCCAGCCATCCAGCAAAAGATTGCCTGGGCCGGAGTCAAAGCCGGTCGTAATACTGCCGGGCTTTAGGTCGGTGAGGTTGGCTATCCCGCCAATGTTGAGCACCACGCGATGTTGCGAGGGATGGCGCAGCATCTTGTCATGGAATGCGGGTACCAGCGGAGCGCCTTGGCCGCCGGCTGCGATGTCACGCGAGCGGAAGTCACTCACGATATGGATGCCAGTCAGCTCGGCCAGCAGCGCGGCATTGCCGAGTTGTATCGTGTAGCCTTGCTCGGGACGATGGCGGATGGTCTGTCCGTGGCAGCCGATGGCTTGGACGTGATCGGCAGGGAGCTCCGTCTTATCCAGTAAGGCTTGGGTGGCGTCGGCATAGGCGTGCGCCAGCACTATGGATGCGAGTTGCGTACGGTGTATCTCATCGGAACCAGTCTGATGCAGTTCGAGTAATAAATCTTTAAGCGATTGAGGGTAGGGCTGGTAATGGCTGCCAAGAAGTTGTGCGCTATCGTCGGAGAAATCGACCAGTGCGACATCGATACCATCCAGGCTGGTACCTGACATGATGCCGATGTATAGATCGGAAGCTGCTTTCACTTAATCAAGTTTGGCGATACGCGTATTGCGCAACAACGAGAGGCGTGCATGCAGGTCGCTTGTGGCTTCGGTGAACGCCGTGCGCTGGGCTTCGCTGATCGGCTTGCCATCAGGTAGCGCAATCTTTAGTGGGTCCCGTTGGATCCCGCTGACCTTGAATTCGTAATGCAAGTGCGGCCCGCTGGCCAAGCCGGTCTTGCCTACGTATCCGATCACCTCGCCTTGCCCGACGCGTTGGCCGCGGTGCAAGCTGCTGGCGAATCTGGAAAGGTGTCCATAGACTGTCTGATAGTGGCCCTGATGCTTCAGCATCACCACATTGCCGTAACCGCCCTGCTTGCCGACAAAGGACACGACACCGTCGGCAGTCGCGCGGACCTTGGTGCCGATGGGTGCTGCATAGTCCACCCCTTTATGGGCGCGCCATTTGTTAAGAACCGGATGGAAGCGCGAGCGACTGAAGCCGGAGCTGACGCGAGAGAACTCGATGGGAGAGCGCAGGAAGGCCTTGCGCATGTTCTTGCCGTCTGGAGAGAAGTAGTCTCCACCATGTTGCGTGTTTTGGAAGAAGAAGGCGCGGAAAGTGCGCCCGTGATTGACGAACTCGGCAGCAAGGATGCGCCCGTTTCGTGCCGATTCGCCGTTCACATAGTTCATTTCGTAGATCACGCTGAATTTGTCATGGCGACGCAGATCGCGGTGGAAATCGATGTCGCCACCGAAGACTTCGACCATTTGATTGGCGATCGCATCAGGCAAACCAGCTTCGTCTGTGGCGGCGTACAGGCTGCTGGCGATCTCGCCGGTCTGTACGAATACTCGGCGTTCGGTCTCGGCAGCTTGTTTTGCAACCCTGAAGCTTGCGCCGTCTTTGATGACTTGTACTTGATTGCCGTCATTATCGGTATATCTCAGTGCAAGCAGATTGTGTGTATCGTCAGTCTCGACCAACAAGGTTCTGCCGACGCGCAATTGGCGGAACGAGCGAGTTGATGCGGCGCGCCGCAGGAACTCATCGGCAGCAGGGTCCTGCACATTCACGCGGCGCAATATTTCGCTGACCGTATCTCCGCGCTGCACTCGGTCATTGCGCCAGAATACAGAAGCTTCGGACGGTTGCTCGGTAGCGACAGGAAGTTCGATGTTTTCAATGACGCTGTATTGTGATGCAGATAAACCGGCTGTCTGGGGCATGATGCCGAACGCCGTCAGCACCCCGAGCAGTGGCAGGGTGGACAACGTCACGAACCAGCGCAGCTTCATCTTGTGCGCGTGTAGCAGGGTGTTTTGCGGTAACATTCGCGCTTCCTCGGCGGCATCGTTGGCGCAAATGCAAAAGGCATTGCGGCCAACAAGCAGAATACGGCGCCACTTTAACAGAAAGCGACATCCCATCAAAATCCGCCCAGTCCCTTGGGCCAGAAACAGACAAGCGGTCATTCGACATGAGTCAACAAGAAACGCTCAATCAAATCAAACGTGGCAGCGATGAGTTGCTGATCGAAGCAGAGCTGATCAAGAAGCTGGAGCAAAACCGCCCGCTGCGCATCAAAGCGGGTTTCGACCCAACAGCGCCCGATTTGCACCTCGGTCATACCGTGTTGCTGAACAAGATGCGCCAGTTGCAGGATCTGGGGCACCACGCACTGTTTCTGATCGGTGATTTCACCGGCATGATCGGCGATCCGACAGGCAAGAATGCGACGCGCCCGCCATTGACTCGTGAGCAGGTGCTCGCCAATGCGGAGAGCTATAAAGAGCAGGTGTTCAAGGTACTCGACCCGGCCAAGACCGAGGTCGTGTTCAACTCCACATGGATGGACAAGTTCAGTGCGGTCGATCTGATTCGCTTGGCAGCGACTCACACCGTGGCGCAGATGCTGGAGCGTGATGACTTCTCCAAGCGTTACAAAGGCAATCAGCCTATCGCCATCCATGAGTTCATCTATCCCTTGGTTCAGGGTTACGACTCCGTCGCACTTAAGGCTGACTTAGAACTCGGCGGAACCGACCAGAAATTCAATCTGCTGATGGGGCGCGAGCTGCAGAAGCATCATGGGCAGCCCGCGCAGTGCGTACTTACCATGCCGTTGCTGGAAGGTTTGGATGGCGTCAATAAGATGTCCAAGTCGCTGGGAAACTACGTCGGCATCACTGACACGCCGACCGACATGTTCGGCAAGATCATGTCGGTCTCGGACGACCTGATGTGGCGCTATTACGACTTGCTGTCATTCCGCAGCTTGGCGCAGATCGCCCATTTCAAGGAAGAAGTCGCACAGGGACGCAACCCGCGCGACATCAAAGTGATGCTGGCGCAGGAGATCGTGGCGCGCTTCCATACGCAACAAGCAGCCGAAGATGCACTGGCCGAATTCGAGGCGAGATTCCAGAAAGGGGTGCTGCCGGACGATATGCCGGAGCTCACCGTGCAGTCTGCCGACGGCAGTATCGGTATCGCCCATTTGCTGAAACAGGCCAATCTGGTCGCCAGCACTTCCGAGGCGATACGCATGGTCGGACAGGGCGGCGTAAAGCTGGATGGCGAGAAGGTCAGTGATAAAGCCTTGCAGATCAAGGCGGGTGCGGTAGTCGTGGCCCAGGTCGGCAAGCGCAAATTTGGCCGGGTGACGGTCGAATAAATACCGGTTGTATGTCGAGGGCGTCTTCGGTAGAATCGCGCCCTCGAATTTTTGGTTAAAGGTAGTTTGTCCATGACAACCGTACGTGTTAAAGAAAATGAGCCGTTCGAAGTAGCAATGCGCCGCTTCAAGCGTTCCGTAGAAAAGACCGGTCTGCTGACCGAACTGCGCGCCCGCGAGTTTTACGAGAAGCCAACAGCCGAGCGTAAGCGCAAGCTGGCCGCTGCTGTGAAGCGTCACTACAAGCGCCTGCGCAGTCAGACTCTGCCGCCGAAGATGTATTGATCCAGTGTCATCCGGACGCCGCAATCTTTCGGGGTTGCGGCGTTTTGCTTTTGTTTTGAGGAGTAGTGCTTTGAGCCTGAAACAGCAGATCACTGAAGATATGAAAACCGCGATGCGCGCCAAGGAGACGGCTCGCCTCGGTGCGATTCGTCTGTTGCTTGCTGCCATGAAGCAGAAGGAAGTCGACGAGCGCATTGAACTTGTGGATGCAGACGTGCTGGCGATCATAGACAAGATGCTCAAGCAGCGTCGTGACTCTATCACCCAGTACGAAGCCGCAGGCCGTCAGGAACTGGCAGATGTCGAGAAGTTCGAGATATCCGTGCTGCAGACCTACATGCCGCAGCAGATGAGCGAAGCGGAAATAGCTACTGCCATCATGCAGGCAGTAGCAGCATCCGGTGCAGCCAGTGTGCAAGATATGGGCAAGGTGATGGCTATTCTCAAGCCGCAACTGGCAGGACGCGCCGATCTGGGCAAAGTGTCCGGGCAGGTCAAGGCTGCGCTGTCCAAGTAATTCAAACGTTCCGGTGCTAGCCGGAATTCAGTGGTTCTCTTTTGAGCGGGGGCTGGAGTGATTCCAAAAAGTTTCATTCAAGACCTGCTCAATCGTCTCGACATCGTCGATGTCATCGAGCGATATGTCCCGTTAAAGAAAGCAGGCGCAAACTACGTCGCCTGTTGCCCTTTCCATAACGAGAAATCCCCATCCTTCACGGTCAGTCAGAGCAAGCAGTTTTATCACTGCTTCGGATGTGGCGCGCATGGCACAGCCATAGGCTTCGTCATGGAGCACATGGGCTCGGGTTTCGTCGAGGCAGTGGAAGACTTGGCACAAAGTATCGGTCTGGAAGTGCCACGCGAAGTATCCAATACCCCACAACAGAAAGTCGCGCCTGATCTGTACGAACTGATGCAGACCGCAACGCGTTACTACCGTGATCAATTAAAGAAAAATCCGCGTGCGATCGACTATCTCAAGGGGCGCGGTCTCTCGGGTGAAGTCGCTGCGCGTTTCGGTATCGGCTATTCACCTGACGATTGGCAACCTCTCAAAGCAGCTGTTACCAACTATCAGGATGCATCACTGGTCGAAACGGGGCTGGTGATCGAAGGTGAGGGCGGCAAGCGCTATGATCGCTTCCGTGACCGCATCATGTTTCCCATCGTCAATGTGCGTGGCAATGTCATCGGCTTCGGCGGTCGTGTGCTGGACAAGGGTGAACCGAAATATCTCAATTCACCCGAAACCACATTGTTTGAGAAAGGCCACGAGCTCTACGGTCTATATCAGGCGCAAAAAGCTATCCGCGCCCATCAGCGTGTGGTGGTGGTGGAAGGCTATATGGACGTGGTGGCGCTCGCGCAGCACGGCGTTGAATATGCTGTAGCGACACTGGGAACAGCAACCACACCATTCCATATTCAGAAACTGATGCGCCTGTGTGACCAACTGGTGTTTTGTTTCGACGGGGATCGTGCCGGACAGAAAGCCGCCTGGCGAGCGTTGGAGAACGCTTTGCCGCAATTGCAGGATGGCAAGCGCATCGGCTTCCTGTTCTTGCCTGAAGAACATGATCCGGATTCATACATTCGCCAATTCGGTACAGAGGCCTTTGAGCACGAATTGGATGATTCACTGACATTGTCCGGATACCTGTTGCGCGAACTGGCTGCGCAAGTCGATTTGACGACGCAGGAAGGGAAAAGCACGCTGGTAAAGAACGCGCAGCCGCTGCTGACGGCCATCACCGCGCCGACCACCGCCTTGTTGTTGCGCAAGGAGGTCGCGGCCTTGGCCGGACTGGAACAAGCAGAACTGGAAGCCCTTTGGTCTATCAAGCCAGTTGCAGCGCCGAAACGACCCGCGCCGCAGAAGGCTAAACGCAATGCGCCATCAGAGTTGCGCCACATGCTGCGATGTTTGGTGATGAAGCCGGAGCTTGCTCGCGAATTGCCACGAGACTGGTCCAGTGAAAGTGCCGAGGGCGCAGCGATTGTGGCACTTGCAGATTGGCTGCACGAAGGGGCGGATGAGGTCAGCACTGCCGCGCTGATACAGCACTTTCAGGACACGATGCACGAATCAGTTTTCGCTTCTGTGCAGGGCGACATCATGCAGCTAGGGGAGCTGTACGATATCGACTCGGATTTCTCCGGTTTGCTGCGGAAAATCCGCCGCGCAGAGATTGAAAGTGAAATGGCATTGCTGCTGGCAAAAGGCTTGTCAGGGATGAGTGCTGCCGAGCGCGAACGGCATGCTGTGCTTAACGAGGCATTGTTGCAATTGAAGGCCGAGGTGAGTTGAAAACACAAGGTAGGCACGGTAATTGCATCCGGTCATATTGGCGCTGTTTGAAGCTAACCTTCGGAAAAGTTGAATAAATCTGCTATAATCCGCGCCCTTTTGACGGTCGCCAACCCGGCCGTCCGCTAATCAATTTAATTCTGGGAACCGAGCATGGCGACTCAGCAAAAAAAGAAAACCACCACTCCGGCGAAAAAACCTACAGCAGCAGCCAAGCGTGCGGCAGAGAGTGCTGCGGCAAAAACCGCCAGCAAAACTACCAGCACAAAAGCCAAGGCAGTAGAGGCTACCGGCAAGCAGAGTGATAACTCACAAGACATCGAAGAGCGTCGCACGCGTCTCAAAGCGCTGATCCTGCTCGGCAAGGAACGTGGCTATCTGACCTTCGCCGAGATCAACGACCATTTGCCTGACATGCTCGAAGTCGAGCAGGTCGAAGGCGTGGTCAGCATGATCAACGACATGGGTATCTCCGTGTGCGACGTCGCACCGGATAGCGAGTCGATGGTGATGAACGAAGTTGCACCACCTGTTGCGGATGAAGATGCGGCGGCTGAAGCTGAAGCAGCTATCTCCACTGTAGATTCCGAATTCGGCCGTACCACCGACCCCGTGCGTATGTATATGCGCGAGATGGGTGTCGTCAATCTGCTCACTCGTCAAGACGAGATAGAGATCGCCAAGCGTATCGAAGATGGCCTGAAGCACATGATCATGGCCATCTCTGCTTGCCCTGCGACTATCGCAGAGATCCTGCTGCTGGCGCAAAAGATCGCCAATGAGGAAATGCGTGTCGAAGAGTTGATCGACGGTTTCGTTGACGGTGAAGATGAAGCCAAGATCGGTAAAGACGACGACAACGACAACTCCAGCGACTCAAGCGACGATTCTGATTCTGATAACGATGACGACTCCGATAACGACGAGGAAGAAGATGAAGAAGCGCAAGCTGCTGCCGCCGCCGCAGTAGTAGCGGCCAATCTTGCGAAAATGCGCGTTGACGCGCTGACGCGCTTTGCAGTGATTAGCGAGTTGTTCACCAAGATGGGCAAGGCGTACGAGAAATACGGCTATCGCAGCAAGCAATACGACAAGCTGCAAAGCCAGATCTCCGACGAGTTGATGGAGTTCCGCTTTTCTGCCAAGCAAGTGGATGCCTTGTGCGACACCATGCGCAAGATGGTGGAAGATGTGCGCACCAGCGAACGTGCGATCCAAGCGCTATGTGTCACAAAATCTCACATGCCGCGTCCGCACTTCATCAAGTCCTTCCCGTCTAACGAGCTTGACCTAGAATGGGTGCATCGCGAGATCGCTGCCAAGAAACCATACAGCGAAGCGCTGTCACGTCATGAAGCCGCTATCGTCGATCAGCAGAAGCAGATGATCGCGCTGCAGCAACGCGTGGGTATACCCATCGTCGACCTGAAAGAGATCAACCGCCAGATGACCAACGGCGAAGCCAAAGCACGTCGCGCCAAGCGCGACATGATCGAGGCTAACCTGCGTCTGGTCATCTCCATCGCCAAGAAATACACCAACCGCGGTCTGCAATTCCTCGACTTGATTCAGGAAGGCAACATCGGTTTGATGAAGGCCGTGGATAAGTTTGAATACCGTCGCGGGTACAAATTCTCGACCTATGCGACATGGTGGATCCGTCAGGCCATCACACGTTCCATCGCCGACCAAGCACGCACCATCCGTATTCCGGTGCACATGATCGAGACCATCAACAAGATGAACCGTATCTCGCGCCAGATCATGCAAGAGACGGGTATCGAAGCCGATGCCGCCACGCTGGCCATCAAGATGGAGATGCCGGAAGACAAGATCCGCAAGATCCTCAAGATCGCCAAAGAGCCTATCTCCATGGAAACACCTGTGGGCGACGACGACGACTCGCACTTGGGCGACTTCATCGAAGATGCCAACTCATTGGCACCGATCGATGCGGCCGTGTTCGACAGTCTGCGCAATGTCACCAAGGACATCCTCGACAGCCTGACGCAACGTGAAGCAAAAGTGCTGCGCATGCGTTTCGGTATAGAGATGAACACCGACCACACGCTGGAAGAAGTCGGCAAGCAATTCGACGTCACGCGTGAACGTATCCGTCAAATCGAAGCCAAGGCCCTGCGTAAGCTGCGCCATCCTTCCCGTTCCGAGAAACTGAAGAGCTTCCTCGACGGCGAAAGTTAAGTGTCACGGGCCCTTAGCTCAGTTGGTTAGAGCAGAGGACTCATAATCCTTTGGTCCGCGGTTCAAGTCCGCGAGGGCCCACCAATAAAAAAAGCCTCGCAGAAATGCGAGGCTTTTTGTTTGTGTGCGCATCAGTTCATGCAAGTTTCAATGCGTTCTCCAGATGATCTAAAAATGCACGCGTCTTGCTGGGCAGAAAGCGTCGCATCGGCATCACGGCCCAGACGGTGACCGATGGGAAGCACCAGTCGGGTAGTACTCGAACTAGTCTTTTGTTCTTTACATCTTCTTCTGCAAAAGGTGCGGGCAGCATGCTGATGCCTGCTCCGTCCATTACCAGCCGTTGGATGACGCTCATGGAATTGAGTGTCATGCGTCCGGGCGGTATGCCTTCCCATATCCCTTTGCCGCGCAGCAAGCGCCAGGGTTGCGGCTGGCCGTTGTCTGCACCCAATCGAAGCGAAGTGTGGTGTATCAGTTCGTTTGGATGTTGTGGGGCAGGGTGCAGTGCCAGATAGATGGGGCTGGCATAGAGGCCGAGGTGTTGTTCGTCCAGTTTGCGCGCGACCAGCGTGGAATCGTTCGCGAGTTCACCCATGCGGATGGCGAGGTCGAAACGTTCTCCGATCAGATCGACCAAGCGAGAACTTAAATCAAGTTCCAGTTCGATCTCGGGATAGGCCTCGATGAAAGTCGCCAGTGCGCGGGATAGTGCGCGTCTCGCATAATCCTCCGGCATGGAGACACGCAGTCTGCCTCTCGGTTGAACATCACGACTGCGTACGAAATCCTGCGCGGTGACGACTTCCTCTGTAACGCGGCGACAGTGATCCAGGAATGCCTGGCCGAATTCAGTCAGCGACAGGCGGCGCGTGGTGCGGATCAATAACTTCTGTCCCAGTGCTTCTTCCAGATTGCCCAATCGGCGTGAAACGGTGGCTTTGGGCATGCCGAGTTGCTCGGCGGCACGTACCAGACTGGCCTGTTCAGCGATGGTTGCGAACAGGATCATGTCATCGGCAGAGATATTAATTTGTTCCATTTATGGGATAGTCTATCTCGATTGATTGGCTTTATCAATTAATTTGGAACGCCTAATATGCTAGCACTTTAGTCAACTAAGGAAGTGCCATGAACACGGCGACCCAAGCAACACTCAAGCAATCGCGCAGTATCGAACGCCTTGTGCAGGGCGTGGCGACATCGGATGGCGCGGGCGTCAGCCTGACGCGCGTGCTGACAGGCAAGCTGCAGCGTCGTCTTGATCCGTTTCTGATGCTGGATGCGTTCGGTAGCAATGATCCCGACGAATACATTGCCGGTTTCCCCGATCATCCGCATCGCGGCTTCGAGACCATCACCTATATGCTGTCCGGTCGCATGCGCCATCGCGACAGCGCCGGGCACGAAGGCCTGCTGGAGAACGGCGGCATGCAGTGGATGACCGCCGGGCGTGGTGCCATCCATTCCGAGATGCCGGAGCAGGAAGACGGACTGATGGAAGGCTTCCAGCTTTGGCTCAATCTGCCTGCCAGCAACAAGATGGCTGCGCCTTGGTACAAGGATTTTTCTTCGGCAGAGATTCCGCAATACACCACAGCAGAAGGTGTGACCGTGCGAGTGCTCGCCGGTGAAAGCAATGGTGTAGCGGGGGCGATGACGCGTGAAGTCACCGAGCCTGTTTATCTGGACATCCACCTGCCTGCCGGAACGCAGCTTTCCACTGTGCTGCCTGCCACGCACAATGCATTTATCTATGTCTATCGCGGTGCCGTGAAGGTGGGCGATGCATCGGTGGAATCACAGCGCATGGGTATTTTGAGCAACGCAGCAGATGTGGATGGCGTGACGATCTTTGCATCAGAAGATGCACAGCTGATCCTAGTGGCAGGTAAACCGCTCAACGAACCCATCGTGCAATACGGCCCCTTTGTGATGAACACGCAGGAAGAGATCCATCAGGCGCTGGACGATTACCGTAACGGGAGGCTGGCATGAATGCGCGTTCGCTATGGGTAACGAAATCGGTGTTGGCATTCGCGTTGCTGTCCGCCACGGTTTCCCACGCGGTGGAATTCCGCGAAGTGCTGAGCAAGGAAAGCACGGTGATGTTCGGCTACACCCAGATGGGGGTGACGATGGAAGGCAAGTTCAACAGATTCACTGCGCAGCTCGCTTTCGATCCGGCCAAGCTGAAAACTGCACAAGCCAAGATCGACATCGACATCGCCAGCATCGATACCGGTGTGGATGAAGCGAACGAAGAAGTGGTCGGCAAGCAGTGGTTCAATGCGCAAACCTTTCCGACTGCCAGTTTCGTTTCAACCGGAATGAAGTCGCTGGGTGGCAACCGTTATGAAGCCAGCGGCAAACTCAGCATCAAAGGCACGACGCGGGATGTCGTTGTGCCGGTCACTTTCAGCAGTGCCGGCGCGCGCGGTCAATTCGACGGCGTGTTGAACATCAAACGTCTCGACTACGCGATAGGTGAAGGTGCGTGGTCGGATGTCGGCACAGTCGCTGATGAAATACAGATCAAGTTCCATTTTGTTGTCACCGCAGCACCCAACAAGAAGTAATCCCCACCCACGCAAAGGAGAACACCATGAAGCGCACCCTGACTACATTGATCGCCGCATTGTTCGCAGCCGCAGCCTATGCTGCACCCGAGACCTACACGATCGAACCCAACCATACGCTGCCGCGTTTCGAATACAGCCACTTCGGCTATTCCATTCAGCTTAGCCGCTTCGACAAGACTTCCGGCACGATCACGCTGGATCGTGCGAAAAAGACAGGCTCTGTCGACGTGACCATAGACGCCAAGTCAGTCAACACCGGCGTGCCGATCTTCAACGAGCATATCCAGGCCGCCGATTTCTTCGACACCGAGATGTTCCCCACTATCACCTTCAAATCCAGCAAGGTTAATTTCAAGGGTGACCAGCCGGTGTCTGTAGCAGGCGAGCTGACGATCAAGGACATCAGCAAGCCGGTCACGCTCACTATCAATTCCTTCAAGTGCATGCCACATCCGATGGTAAAGAAAGAAGCCTGTGGTGCGACGGCCACTGCCATGGTGAAGCGTTCCGATTTCGATATGTCCAAGCATGTGCCTTATGTCGGTGACGAAGTGACACTGACCATCCCGGTGGAAGCTATCAAGCAATAATGAACAAGCCGCGGGTCGCATGGCCCGCGGAAAGTAAATCAGTAATAAAGGAAACGACATGACACAAACATTATTCACCCCGACTACGCTCGGCAAACTGCAACTGAAGAACCGCATCGTGATGGCGCCGATGACACGCTCGCGTGCCACCGGCAATGTGCCGGGCGAACTGATGGAAAAGTATTACGCGATGCGTGCGGATGCCGGACTGATCATCACCGAAGGTACATCGCCCTCAGCAAATGGTCTGGGTTATGCGCGTATCCCGGGTATGTTTTCGGATGAGCAGGTTCAGGGATGGAAGAAAGTGAACGATGCCGTGCATGCCAAAGGTGGAAAGATGTTCATTCAACTGATGCACACCGGTCGCGTGAGTCATCCTGCCAATATGCAAGATGGAACAAATATCGTCGCGCCGTCAGCTTTGGCTTTGGCAGGTGACATGTGGACGGATAGCGACGGTATGCAACCGTATCCTGCACCGACTGAGATGACGGAGGAAGATATCGCCACCGCCATCGCCGAATATGCACAAGCATGTAAGAACGCTATCGCCGCAGGTTTCGACGGCGTCGAGTTACATGCCGCCAACGGCTACCTGATCGACCAGTTCCTCAACACCGCCACCAACCAGCGCACCGATCAGTGGGGTGGCAGCGTGGAGAACCGTATCCGTTTCGCGGTGGCAGTCGCCAAGGCGAGTGCTGTTGCCATCGGTGCCGAGCGCATCGGCATGCGTATCTCGCCCTATGGTGCGTTCAACGGCACAGCAGCGGATGCCAAGATGGATGCGCTGTATCTGCGTCTGGTGGAAGAGCTGAATGCCATCGGTCTGGCGTACATCCATGTGGTCGATCACAGCTCGATGGGCGCACCGGAAGTCAGCCCAGAGTTGAAGCAGAAGATCCGCGCCAACTTCAAAGGCAAATACATCCTTTCCGGTGGTTACGATGCCGCGCGTGCCAATGCCGATCTCGATGCACAGAAAGGTGATCTGGTCGCTTTCGGACGTCCCTTCATCTCCAACCCGGACTTGGTGAGCAAGCTGCAAAACGGTGCGGAACTGACGCCGCCCGACATGGCGACTTTTTACACACCGGGTGAGAAGGGTTACACCGACTACTGATGAAGCTGGTTCTCTACAGCACTACGTTCTGCCATCTGTGCGAGCAAGCTGAAGCCTTGCTCGCACAGCTTGGTATTGAGGCGGAGCATATCGACATCGTGGATGACGATGCCTTGCTGGAAAGCTACGGCACGCGTATCCCGGTAGTGAAGAGAATGGATGACGGCAGCGAACTCGGCTGGCCGTTCGATGTTGACGCCTTGCAGCGGTTTATCGCGTAAACGCTATTTCCCAGTCAGCCTGCGTCGCAACCAGAAACTCACCGCATCCACCACCGTGATCATCAACAGCATCGCGATGATGACGGTGGCTGCCTGCTGCATCTGGAACAGCGAGAGGTGATATTTCAGCATCTGTCCCAGACCGCCCGCACCGACGATACCGAGGATGGCGGCGGCGCGGATGTTGTTCTCCCAGCGATACAGGGTGTACGACATCAGTTGCGGCGCGATCTGCGGTAGCGCGGCATAGAAGAACGCGCCCAGCGCACCGGCACCATTCAGGCGCAGCGTGTCCTCGCAGGCGGGCGGCAGATTCTCCAGCGCATCGGCGAACAATCTGCCGAGCACACCGCTGGTGTGTATCGCCAAGGCCAGTGTTCCCGCGAACGGCCCCAGTCCAGCTGCGATCAACAGGATCACCGCCCACACCAACTCGGGGATAGAACGCAGCACATTGAGCACCAGCCGCACGATGCCACGCGCGACAGCGCCGAACCTGCCACTGGCAGGCAGCGCCAAAGCCAGACCGATCACGAACGCGATGCCGGTGCCGAGCGCCGACATGGACAGCGTCTCCAATGTGCCCTCTGCAACACGGATTAGGAACGGGGTGGCCATCTCAGGCGGCGCAAAACCTTGCAGGAATTCCATGCTGGAACGCACGGCACTGGTGGTGAATAGTTCGCCCCATTTGATGTTCAAAGAATAGAAACTGGCAGCGACCAGCGCCAGCAGTCCGAGCAGCAAAGCAAGCGTGGCGGGTGCGATGACGGGCGGGGGAGCGGGGCGGTGTTTATCCATCTCAGCCCAACTTCTTGCGTAAGAAAGTGCTGACCAGATCGGCACCGGCCACCAGCAATACGAAGATGATCAGCATGGTGGACACTTCCGCGCCCGCCAACATCTTCATCGACTCATCCATGCGCTGGCCGATGCCGCCCGCGCCGACAAAACCCATCACCACCGAACCGCGTATCGCACATTCCCAGCGATAGGTGGTGTACGACACCAGTTCGGAACCCGCGGCGGGCAGTGCGCCGTAGAACAAGGCGGCCAGTCGGCTGCTGCCGTTCTGCAGCAAGGCTTCGCTGGCATGTGTCTCGGATGATTCCAATATCTCGGCATAGACTTTGCCGAGCATGCCGCTGTAGGTCAGCGCGATCGCCAGCACGCCCGCCGTCGGGCCGAGGCCGACGATTCGCACCAGCAACAACGCCCACACCAGTTCCGGCACGCTGCGCAACACCACCAGCAACCAGCGTGCGCATTGTCGAACGAACGTACCAGCAAAACGCATGCGTCCCGACTCCAAGCGAGAGATAGACAATGATTCCGTCGCCAGCAATGTCAGCGGGATCGCCCCAAGCAATGCCAGTGCGAGTCCGGCGGTGGCGATGGCGACGGTCTGCCAAGTCGCTTCCAGCATCAGTGCCAGAAACTCGCTGGAATGCGCAGGCGGGAAGAAGCCGCACAGGAATCCCCAAGTCGCATTCAAACTCTGCGCATCGAACAATATCCACGGTTTGAATTCGCTGGCGACCAACATCGGCCACAGCAGGATCAGTGCGATCACAGTGGCGGTGATGCGACCACGCCAGGCGGGGTCGGGATGGGCGCTGCGTACTTTCATGCGAAATGTGTTTCAGCCGGTTCCAGTACAGGTGTTGTCACCGCAGCTGGCGCATCATTTTTTGCATTGCGATATAGCGCGGCGATCATCTCTTGCGTCACCTCTGCACGCGGTGCATCGAACACCACACGCCCATCACGCAGCGCGATGATGCGCGGGAAATATTCCAGTGCCAGTTCTACCTGATGCAGGCTGCACACCAGTGTGGCGTTGCGCGTCGCAGCTTCAGCTTGCAAGGTGTGCAGTGTCTGCCGCGACAAGGTCGGGTCGAGCGCGGATAGCGGCTCATCCACTAGGAACGCATCGGCATTCGAGACCAGCAAGCGAGCCATACCGCAGCGCTGACGTTCACCGCCCGACAAGCGATCCACACGTGAATACAATTTGTCTTGCAGATCGAAACGCGCCAACGCGTCATATGCAGTGTCTGCATCGCGAGGCTTGATCAGAGACGCGATACTTTTCCAAAAACCCCATTGCGGCAGACAGCCCGCCAGCACCGCCGTCACCACACGCTGCCGTGGTGGCAGTGGCGGTGTCTGCGGTGCGAGGAACAGCCGGGCGCGCAACACATGGCGCGCCGCATGTTGCAGCGTCCACGGTTGCGTATCGAACACAGAGAACTCACCGGAAGTCGGCGGATGGGCGCAGGCCAGCGTATGCAGCAAGGTCGTCTTGCCCGCACCCGACGGGCCGATCAAGGCGATCTGCTCGCCTTGTTCTATCGTCAGCGTCACTGCATTCAAAGCATGGCCCAAGTCGGCGCGCGCCGCCGAAGCATGGCGCACGCTGACTTCGCGTAATACGAACGACATGCTTACTTCAGCAGACCTGCGCTGCGTGCAGCAGTCTCGATCGCGCTGTAGTTCTCAGCCTTGGTGCGGATGAAGCTGGTTGCGCGTTGCAGATCGAGGATCGCCTTGTCGTGCGCATCGTTCGCATTCAGGTCGAGGAAAGCCTTGGCCAGTTTCTCGCGCAGCGCGGGAGCCATGTCGGAACGCACGGTCCAGTTGTAATCGTAGTAGCCCGGTGTGGTGTAGAACACATGCACGGCTTTGGTGTCGACCTTGCCTGCTGCCACCAGCTTGTTCCACACCGAGATGTTCAGTGCGCCCGCGTCCACCTTGCCACCGGCCACTGCGGCGACGGTCGCATCATGTGCGCCGGAGAAAGCGATGCGCTTCATATCGTTTTCAGGATCGATGTGCGCAGCCAGCAAGAAAGAGCGCGGCATCAGGTGACCGGAAGTGGAAGACTCGGAACCGAAAGTGAAGGTCTTGCCTTTCAGGTCTTTCAGCGAAGTGATGTCAGCATGTGTGGTGATGAACACGGACTGGAACTTCTCGTCCTCAGCACGTTGCACCAGCGGGGTCACCTTGCCGTGGCTGCGTACATTGGCTTGCACGAAAGTGAAACCGCCGAACCACACCATATCCAGTTTGTCGTTGATCAAACCTTCAACGGAAGCGGCGTAATCGGTGACGGGTGTGAACTCGACTTTCATGCCCAGTTTCTTTTCCAGATACTCGCCCAGCGGTTTGAACTTGCGTTGCAACTCGGTCGGGGATTCATCGGGGATGGCGGAAACGCGCAACACCGGTTGGGCTTGAGACAGGCTGGCGGTCAGCAATGTGACCGAAGCGAAAGCGATAGCAAAGAATGCTTTGATGATTTTTGAAGAAGACATGACGACCCTTTAAGTTATGGGCGCCGACAGAGCAGGGGAGAACAGAAATGACGAACGACGTCCATGCGACATGGACGAAAAAAGCGAGTGCGTGCTTGCGATGCAAGCGCGGCGACAAAGCTTCGTACCTCATAGGATCTGCAGACCTGCACACTGGCAGCGCGTTGATACGGCACATTCCATCGCTTCTAGATGATGTCAGCTACACGCGGACCGTCTGACCCGATCCATGAAAATGGAGCGGCGCTACGGCGAGCCGAACAAAACCAGAAACGACAGCGGCGCGCAGTTTAACAGAGGCGGCGGGTTATCCAGAACGCATTTCCCCTTTGCCTAAGTGGGCAAGGGAATTTGCTGGATGGAAAATTGCGAGGCTAAAACTCAGGGATACAGCCCGCGCCGGTCACGCGCTGCCAATATTCTAGTACAGGCGATGATGAAGGCGGCAGTGCGCAGCGATACCTTGCGCTCCACGGCAAGCTCGGCGACCGAATGAAACGCGGCAGACATGATGCTTTCCAGTCGTTGATTGATTTCCTGCTCGCTCCAAAAGAAACTGGAGAAATCCTGCACCCATTCGAAATAGCTGACTGTGACGCCGCCCGCATTGGCAACCACATCCGGTACGACCGTGATGCCGCGCTTGGCGAGTACATCATCTGCTTCAGGCAGCGTTGGGCCGTTGGCACCCTCGACGATGATCTTTGTGTCGAGGCGTTCTGCGAGCGATGCATCGATCTGTCCTTCGAGTGCTGCCGGTACCAGATAGTCGCTTGGAATATTCCAGAAATCCTCCGCACTGATCACCTCCACACCCGGCATATCAACAAGCCGGTCGCCTGCTTTGACACACGCAATGGCAGCCTCGACATCTATACCATCCGGATTGCTCACGCTGCCGCTGGCATCCTGCAGCGCAACGACTCGCGCACCCGCCGCCGCAAAACATTGTGCGGCCACCGAACCCACATTGCCGAAACCCTGTATCACCACTCGCGCATCTTTCATCGCCACCCCCTGCAGCAATCCGGCTTCACGCGCTGTGACAAATACACCGCGGCCGGTTGCCTCGCGACGCCCCAAGCTGCCGCCCAGACTGATCGGCTTGCCCGTCACGACGCCAGACACCGTGGCACCCTGATTGACCGAATAGGTATCCATCATCCACGACATGGTCTGTTCGTTGGTGCCGACATCGGGAGCGGGAATATCCTTGTTTGGGCCGATAAGGATGCCAATCTCGGAGGTGTAGCGGCGCGTCAGTCGCTCCAGTTCGCCGGTCGACAACGAAGCCGGATCGACCCGCACCCCGCCCTTCGCACCGCCGAATGGAAGATTCAATGCAGCATTTTTGATCGTCATCCAGCCTGACAATGCCATCACCTCATTCATCGATACGTTTGGATGAAAACGAACGCCACCTTTTCCCGGACCGCGCGAAAGATTGTGATGCACCCGGTAGCCTTCGAAATGTTCCAGCGTGCCGTCATCACGACGAATCGGTATCCCGACATAAAACACACGTTTGGGATGCTTTAGGGTATCCAGCCAGTAACCGAGCTTTCCGAGGTGCGGCGCCACGCGGTCGATCTGTTCGATGAAGCTTGCCCAAGGCTGTGGCTGTGCCGGATCAAGAAAAGAAAGCATCTTCTTTGAAGTAGTCTGCGTATCCATATTTCCTCCTCATTGACCTGATGGAAAACGTCGTGGACGGGTACTGAATAATAAAGCCAAGCTCAGGCGGATCGCTTTAGCTCGTCCACTTCGCATCCAGCAACCTATCCTCGCGCTCTTCCGGTACGCGCTGCATGAAGGGGCAGTCGTGGCGGTGGATAGTGATGCCGCGGTCGCGGGTGACGTAGCCGATGATGTGGGCAGGGAATGCGGGATGGCAGCACAGTGCGAATTTGTAGGTCAAGCTGCTCTCGCCTTCGATCGATACGCGTTTGGGCACTGGCGATTGGCCACTGCTTGATGCGACCTTGCGCTGTGGCGGCGCTTCTCGTACCAGCGCAAGGCTGGCGCGGCGCGGGGTGATGTCGCCACGACCGAGTGCGGCGTACAGATCGTCCGGTTTGTTGTAACGCAGTTGCTGGGCGAGCTTTTCCAGATTGATGTCGTTGACGCCGACACGATGTAGTTCGCGATCCAGCAGTGCGCGTCCCTGCGAAATACTGTCGTCCAAATTCTGTTCCGAGAACCAGTGGCGCACTTTGGCGCGTGCACGTGAGCTCTTCAGATAGCCGAGTTGCGGATTGGCCCAGTCGCGGCTGGGGCCACCTTGTTTGACGGTGAGTATCTCGACGCGCTGGCCGGTCTGCAATTGGTGCTTGAGTGGCACGATGTTGCCGTCCACTTTTGCGCCGCGTGTGCGATGGCCTAGGTTGGTGTGCAGCACATAGGCGAAGTCCACCGGCGTCGCGCCTGTGGGGAGGTCGATCACCTTGCCTTGCGGGGTCAGCACATACACACGATCCTGAATCAATTCATTGCTGAGCTGTTCCTGCAATTCGCCGCTGTCTGCCAGTTCAGCTTTCCATGCCAGCACCTGACGCAGCCAAGCCACTTTCTCGTCCAGACCACCTTCGGACTTTTTGTTCTCTTTGTAGCGCCAGTGCGCGGCGACGCCGAGTTCGGAATCGTGATGCATCTGCCGTGTGCGTATCTGCACTTCCACCGACAGTCGGCGCGGGCCGAGTACGGCGGTGTGAAGCGAGCTGTAGCCGTTGGGTTTTGGTTTGGCGATGTAGTCGTCGAACTCTTTTTGTATTGGCAGCCACAGTTCGTGCACCAGCGATAGCGCGGCATAACATTGCTCGATGTCGTCCACTAGGATGCGCACTGCACGCACGTCATACAACTCGTCGAAGTCGAGATGCTTGCGCTTCATCTTGTTGATGATGCTGTAGATGTGTTTGGGGCGGCCGCTCACTTCGCCGTCGATGCCCGCGTCTTTCAACGTCTGCTGCAGTTGTGCGACGAGGTCAGTGATGTAACGTTCTCTATCCACGCGCTTCTCGTCCAGCGACTTGGCGATCTGTTTGTACAGCCCCGGTTCCAGATAGCGCATGGAAAGGTCTTCCAACTCCCACTTGATCTGCCACACACCGAGGCGGTTGGCGAGTGGTGCGAAGATGCTTTGAGTATCTTGCGCGACTTGTCGTTGCACGGCCTCGTCTGCATGTGAGAGATGACGCAAGGTCTGCGTACGTTCGGCGAGTTTGATCAACACCACGCGAATATCTTCCACCATCGCCAGCAACATCTTGCGCAGTGTCTCAACTTGCTGCGCTGCCTCCTCCGCACCCTGCGTGCCGCGCACTTCGCTGAACTGACGCACATGTTCCATGCGCGAGATGCCGTCCACCAGCCCCGCGACATTGGGGCCGAAGCGTTCTTTCAATATCGTTGGTGCATCTGGCAGAAAGTCGGGCACGGCGTGCAGGGCGGTGGCGGCGATGGCCTCGTGATCCATATTGAGGCCGATCAAGATCGCAGCTGACCCTAGCGCGTGTTGCAACAGCGGTGTGCCGGTGATGTCGGTGCTGCCTTGGTAGAGCGGGGCAGCGAATTCACAAGCCTGCTTGATCAGCTCGATCTCTTGGGCTTCGAACGTGCCGGACAGTGCAGACACCCAACTCTGGATGTCTGTGCTGTCGTCTCCGGTGAGTGGCGGGAATTGATGCTGTACTGAAACCATCGCGAGTGCGTTGCTTAGTCGGCGAGCAGGAGGCGCGAATCGAGCAGATCCATTACGCGTTGCTGACCAGAACCAGTTGCGCCAGTTTGGCCTTTGCCGCGCCGCTTGCGATGACTTCGGCGGCTTTCTTGATGCCCAACTCCAGCGTGTCGGTCAGTCCGGCGAGATAGATGGAAGCGCCCGCATTGAGCAACACGATATCCAGAGCCGCGCTTTGTTGATTCTCCAGCACGTCGAGGATCATGTCGCGCGAAGCTTGCACGCTGTCGGTATGGATGTCGTCCAGCGAGGCGGTGCTCAAACCGAACTGCTCGGGGTGGATGGTGTATTCGCGTACATCGCCGTCCTTGAGTTCGGCCACGAGGGTTTCACCAGTGATGGTGATCTCGTCCAGTCCGTCAGCACCGTGCACCACCATCACGCGCTTGCTGCCCAGACGCTGCAACACGCGCGCTTGGATGCCGACCAAGTCGCGATGGAACACACCCAGCAATTGTTGTTTTGCACCGGCAGGATTGGTCAGCGGGCCAAGGATGTTGAACAGGGTGCGGATGCCCAGTTCTTTGCGCACCGGCGCGGCGTGCTTCATCGCGCTGTGATAGTTGGGCGCGAACATGAAACCGAAGCCGACATCGTTGATGCACTGCGCAGCTTGTACCGGCGACAGATTGATATTGATGCCCAGCGCTTCCAGTACATCGGCACTGCCCGATTGCGAGGAGACAGAGCGACCGCCGTGCTTGGCGATCTTCGCACCTGCCGCCGCGGCGACGAATGCCGAGGCGGTGGAGATGTTGAAAGTGTGCGCGCCGTCACCGCCGGTGCCGCAGGTGTCTACCAATCTTGGATCGTCGGCCATCTCCACTTTGGTGGAAAGCTCGCGCATCACGCTGGCTGCACCGGCAATTTCGCCGATGGTCTCTTTCTTCACGCGCAGGCCGGTGATGATGGCGGCGATCATCACAGGTGAGACTTCTCCGCCCATGATCTGGCGCATCAGCGACACCATCTCGTCATGGAATATCTCGCGATGTTCGATGATGCGTTTGAGTGCGTCTTGCGGCTTCATGGCTTGCCCTCCAGAAAGTTCTTCAGCATGTCGTGCCCGTGTTCGGTGAGGATGGACTCGGGATGGAACTGTACGCCGTGCACCGGCAAGGTCTTGTGACGTACGCCCATGATCTCGCCGTCGTCAGTCCACGCAGTGATCTGCAAACAATCCGGCAATGTCTCGCGCTCGATCACCAGCGAATGGTAACGCGTGGCGGTGAACGGATTCGGCAGGCCGGTGAACACGCTGTTGCTGTGGTGGTTGATCAGCGAAGTCTTGCCGTGCATCAAGGTCTTGGCATGGATGATCTTGCCGCCGAAAGCTTGGCCGATACTCTGGTGGCCGAGGCACACGCCGAGCAGCGGTATCTTGCCCGCGTACTGTTTGATGGCGGCGACCGAGATGCCGGCTTCGTTCGGTGTGCAGGGGCCGGGCGAGATGACCAAGTGCTGCGGGTTCATCTGTGCGATCTCATCGACTGTGATCTCGTCGTTGCGTTTCACCACCACATCCGCGCCGAGTTCCGCGAAGTATTGCACCAGGTTGTAGGTGAAGGAATCGTAGTTGTCTATCATCAATAACATGGTGTTCTCCTATCGGTGGTTCTGGGCATCAAGCCCGTCCATCACCATCTCGGCCGCGCGCAGCACCGCGCGTGCCTTGTTCTGCGTTTCCATCCATTCGCTGTCGGGATTGGAATCTGCAACGATGCCCGCGCCCGCTTGCACGTATAGCGTCTTGTCTTTCACGACTGCGGTGCGCAATGCGATGGCGACATCCATGTCGCCGTTGAAGCCGAGGTAGCCGACCGCACCGGCATAGATGCCACGCTTGGAAGGTTCCAGTTCGTCGATGATCTCCATCGCGCGCACTTTCGCTGCACCAGAAACAGTCCCTGCGGGGAAGGTGGCTTTCAGCACGTCCATGGCATCCAGACCTTGTTTCAACTTGGCTTCGACGTTGGAGACGATATGCATCACGTGCGAGTAACGCTCGATCACCATCTTGTCGGTGAGCTTCACCGTGCCGTGTTCGGCCACGCGGCCGATGTCGTTGCGACCGAGGTCGATCAGCATCAGGTGCTCGGCCAGTTCTTTGGGATCGGCCAATAGTTCTTCAGCGAGTGCGACATCTTGTTCCGGCGTCTTGCCGCGCGGACGCGTTCCGGCGATGGGGCGCACGGTGACCATCTCGCCTTCCAGCCGTGCCAATATTTCTGGCGAAGAACCGACCACATGATGGTCGCCCATGTCGTAATAGAACATGTAGGGCGAAGGATTGATGCTGCGCAGTGCGCGATACAGCGACAACGGCGAAGCCGGGAAGGGCTGCGACATGCGCTGCGATATCACCACTTGCATGATGTCGCCGTCGAAGATGTATTGCTTGGACTTTTCTACCGCCGCTTTGAAGGCGGCTTCACCAAACTCCGATCTTGCTTCGACCTGTTCGGTGGGTGGTGCGAACGGGATCTCTGCCGGGCGTCGCATCATGCCGACCAGCTCGCGCAGACGTTCACGTCCCAGCGAATAGGCGTCGTCCTGCGACGGATCGACATAGACGATGAAAGTGAGCTTTCCGGACAGGTTGTCGATAACCGCGAGTTGCTCGGTCAGCATCAACAGGATGTCGGGTGTGCCCAGCGTATCCGGTTTTTGTGTCTTGGCCAGTCGCGGCTCGATGTAACGCACGGTGTCGTAACCGAAGTAACCCGCAAGTCCACCGGTGAAGCGCGGCAGGTCGGACAATGGCGCGACCTTGAAACGCTTTTGGTAATCGCTGATGAAGTCGAGCGGGTTGTCGGTTTGTTGTGTGGTCTCGCCCTGTGGTGTGCTCAGCGTGACGGCTTGTCCGCGTACCGAGATGTGTGTCTCGGCGGGCAAGCCGATGAAGGAATAGCGGCCGAAGCGTTCGCCACCTTGTACCGATTCGAGCAGATAAGAGAATGGCTTGTTGGCCAGTTTGAGATACAGCGCTAGCGGTGTGTCGAGGTCGGCGAAAGTCTCGGCGACCAGCGGGATGCGGTTGTAGCCTTGTGTGGCTAGCGCGTTGAATTCTTCTTGGGTGATAGGGGACAGCATAAAGACCTCTCTAAAGTTTTTTCAATGACCATGGGCGGACGTGTCGTCCGGTGATGCAGGATCATCATCGCCAGTAGGTCGTCTTCAAAGAGAGGTCTGTATGTGTCATGTCAAAGCTTTTTGATGAGTGGCAATACCAGAGTCAGATCGGGGATGACTGCATCCACGTTCAATGTTTCGACCGGTTCGCCGTGATTGTAGCCGTAAGGCACGCAGAAGATGGGGCATCCTGCGGCACGTGCCGCTTGTGCATCACTTAATGAATCGCCGACCAGCAGCAGGTTCTCGATGGCACAACCGAAGAATTCAGCCGCGTGCAGCAAAGGCATCGGGTGCGGCTTTTTCTCGGGCAGGGTGTCGCCCGCGATCACGATCTCGAAATAGGGCGCGAGGCCGGAGGCTTTCAGGATCGGGTCGGTATAGCGCATCACTTTGTTGGTGATGCAACCCAAACGGAAGCCCGCTGCCTTCATCGCATCCAGACCTTGCACCACGTTGGAGAAGGTCTTGCTCTCGCAAGCCAGCTCTGTGTAATGTTTTTCAAAGATCGGCAGTGCTTCATCGAACAGTGCGGCATCCGGCTCGGCATGCATGTCACCAGTCAGCGCACGCTTCACCAGCCAGTGCACGCCGTTGCCGATGTAGCTCATCAACAGGTCTTGCGACACGGGCGCACGGCCCATATCGTTCAACATGCGATTGGCGGATTCAGCCAACTCCGGCGCGGTATGCATCAGCGTACCGTCCAGATCGATGACGATGGCCGACACGGCCAGCGGGAAGTCCTTGAACGCCATCACTTGCCGACTTTGGCCAGTTCGGCGCGCAGTTCGCTGATGATGGTGTTGTAGTGGTTAGCGTCTTTGTCGTTCTTTTTGCCGAACACTGCAGAACCTGCCACGAATGTATCCACGCCTGCTTCAGCCACTTCCTTGATGTTGGCCGGGCCGACGCCGCCGTCGATCTCCAGACGGCAGTTGTAACCACCGGCGTCGATCATGGCGCGCACTTTACGTGCCTTGTCCAGAACGTGAGGGATGAACTTCTGACCACCGAAGCCGGGGTTGACCGACATCAACAGCACCATGTCCAGCTTGGGCAGAGTGTATTCAAGGATGTCCAGCGGAGTGGCCGGGTTGAACACCAGACCGGCCTTGCAACCGAGTTCCTTGATCATGCCGATGGTGCGGTCGATGTGCTCGGAAGCTTCCGGGTGGAAAGTGATGTAAGTCGCGCCAGCTTTGGCGAAGTCAGGGATGATGCGATCCACCGGCTTGACCATCAGGTGAACGTCGATGTCGGCAGTCACGCCATGCTTGCGCAGCGCTTCGCAGACCAGAGGGCCGATAGTCAAGTTAGGAACATAGTGGTTGTCCATGACGTCGAAGTGAACGATGTCTGCGCCGGAGGCCAGTACGTTGTCCACTTCCTGACCCAGCATGGCGAAGTTTGCGGAGAGGATGGAGGGAGCGATTTGATAATCCATGAGAGTTCCTTTTATGAGGGGTTTAAATTTTAGACGCGCATTTTACCTGAAATGCGCCACTCTCCGCTGTGCGGCTTGTCATGTCACGAAAAATACGGTGAAATGCAGCGATGGAAGATTCTTCTCAATATCGCATTCACGTTGCCGTGCAGGTACGGCATCTGGCGGAACAGTCTGATGAGGCTGAGAATCGCTTCGTTTTCTCCTACACCATCACCATCACCAATCAAGGTTCGCATGCGGTGCAGTTGTTAAGCCGTCATTGGATCATCACGGATTCAAACGACCACGTGCAAGAGGTGAAGGGTAAAGGGGTGATCGGTGAGCAGCCGCTGATCAAGCCGGGCGAGCAGTTCGAATATTCCAGCGGTACCGTATTGGCCACCCAAGTGGGTACAATGTCCGGCAGCTACCGTATGCAAGTGATGGACGGTGGCGAGTTCACGGTTCCCGTGCCCCAATTTGTATTGAGCGTGCCACGCACGCTGCATTAGATAGGACGCAATGAAGTCTTTTTTCCCTGTTCGTAATCTGGCGTTGTTGCTGGGTCTCAGTGTCTGGTTGTCAGCCTGTAATATCTTTAAGCCTTCTGTGGTCGAGCCCGTGCCGCCGGTCGGCAAGCTCGCGCCCGATTTTATGTTGGCTGGCTGGGAAGAGTTGCCCGACTGGTTGAATCAAGAGTTGCCGGCTTCATGGCCGGCGCTAGAGCAGAGTTGCAGCGCACTCCGCTATAAGACGGTGTGGTTGCCGATCTGTGCTGCGGCCAAAGCGGTCGCGCCGGATGATCTGATGGCGCAGCGCACTTTTTATGAGACATGGTTCACGCCTTATCGCATCCTCAATCCGGATGGTACGGACACTGGTCTGGTCACCGGCTATTACGAACCCCTGCTGCACGGAAGTCGCAAGCAGAGTGCCAAGTATCCCTATCCGATCTATGCTCCGCCGGAAGATATGCTGGAAGTCGACATGGGTGAGCTGTATCCGGAATTCCGTGGCAAGCGCGTGCGCGGACGTTTGGATGGCAAGCGCGTCGTGCCCTATTTCAATCGAGCCGAGATCGATGCCGGTCAGGCGGAGGCCTTGCAGGGCCATGCCTTCCTGTGGGTGGAGAATGAAGTGGAACTGTTCTTCTTGCAGATACAGGGTTCGGGCCGTATAGAGCTGGAAGACGGTACAAGGGTCAAGATCGGATATGCAGATCAGAACGGGCATCCCTATGCGTCTATCGGGCGGCGCTTGATAGACATGGGCGAGATGACGGCAGATCAGGCTTCGATGCAAAGCATCAAGCGTTGGGCCGAGATGAATCCTGATCGATTGACAGTGCTGCTGGGGCACAATCCCAGCTATGTGTTCTTCCGTGAGCTACCGGATGCGATCTCCGGTCCCGTCGGTGCGCTGGGCGTGCCGCTCACCAATGAATACAGCATCGCAGTCGACCGGCGCACCATGCCGCTGGGCGTGCCAGTATTCTTGTCCACCACTCAGCCCAATACCGAAGAGCCGCTCAATCGTCTCGTGTTCGCGCAGGACACCGGCGGTGCCATCAAAGGTGCGGTGCGTGCCGACTTCTTCTGGGGCTTCGGTGAGATGGCCGGTGCCAAGGCGGGCCGCATGAAGCAGCGCGGCCGCATGTGGGTGCTTTTCCCCAAAGGCAGTGAGCCCACGCTCAACTGAGTTTCTTCTTCTGTGTGGTGACCCAATCAAAGCGATGCGAAATCTCGCATCTTCCTCCCGTGTATATAGACCTCCCGTCATAAACAACTTTAGCTAGTTTGCGCAATTCATTGCTTTATAAGCAAATTTGTTTTTCATTAAGGAAGGCCGCTAACTCTTTGTCCTGAAAAGAAAAAATCCATTTTCCTGCTTGACCGACCCCATTGTTTTCAATATAGTGGGTCCTAGTGGTAAAAAGTGGGAATAAATGGGAGGCAAGGGGTTTTATGTTCCAAGGGGCGGCTCAATTTAATCTGGATGGCAAAGGCAGGTTGACGATACCGACGCGGTATCGTGACATGCTGCAAGCCCATTGCGCGGGTCAGTTGGTGCTGACCGCCGATGCAGATGGCTGTCTGTTGGTTTACCCCCAGCCCGAATGGCAACCTATTCGCGAGAAGCTGATGCAGCTTTCCGCGCTCAATCCAAAGATACGTGCCTTGCAGCGCTTCCTCGTCGGCCACGCCGAAGAGGTGGCGATGGATGCTGCTGGGCGGGTTCTTATCTCCGCGACCCTGCGCGATTACGCCAAGCTTGATAAGCGCGTGATGCTGGTCGGTCAGGGCAACAAATTCGAATTGTGGGACGAAGCACGCTGGCAGGCCCAGTACGAGAAGATGACATGTTTCTCGATGGACGATCTGCCGCCGGAGCTTGAAGGGTTCACTTTGTGAGTGAGGCGTTCGCGCATGCGACCGTCCTGTTGAGCGAGGCGGTCGAAGCGCTGCAGGTGAAGCCGGATGGCATCTATGTTGACGGCACCTTCGGGCGCGGTGGGCATAGTCGCTTGATCTTGGCGCAGTTGGGTGAGCAGGGTCGCTTGATCGCACTGGACAAGGACTTGGTGGCCATCGAGGCCGGTCGTGCAATACAGGATTCTCGCTTCACGCTGGTACATCGCGGGTTCGAGCAGTTGGCGCAGGTGTTGCAAGAGCTGGGCGTGGATAAGGTGGATGGCGTGTTGTTGGACTTGGGAGTTTCGTCACCGCAGCTGGACGACGAGCAACGCGGTTTTAGTTTTCGTTTCGATGCGCCGCTGGACATGCGCATGGATACGAGCAGTGGGCAGACGGCAGCTGAATGGCTGGCGTCAGTGGAAGAAAAAGAACTGGCGGAGGTGATACGTGATTACGGCGAAGAACGGTTTGCTAGGCAGATTGCAAGGACGATTGTTGCTGCGCGCCAGGAGCGGGCTATCGAGACAACCAAACAACTCAGCGACATCGTGGCTCAGTGCGTGCGCACGCGCGAACCGGGCAAGAACCCGGCCACGCGAACCTTTCAGGCTATACGGATTCATCTCAATCGCGAACTCGAAGAACTCGAGAACATCCTTCCGCAGTGCGTGGAGCAGCTGAAGGAAGGCGGGCGCATGTCCATCATCAGTTTCCACTCTCTTGAAGACCGCATCGTGAAGCGATTCATGCGCGATATGGCGCAGGGCGACAAAGTCCCCAAGTTCGTGCCGATCCGTGCGGTGGATGTGCCGCAGGGCAAGATCAAGCTGGTCGGCAAGCCGGTCTTTGCATCGGAAGCGGAGCTAGCGGTCAACCCTCGCGCACGAAGCGCAGTGCTGCGAGTGGCGGAGCGACTCGGTGGCTAGGCTGAATGTATTGCTGTTGATTATGGTCGTCGCCTGTGCGTTGGGGCTTGTCACTTCCCAACACAAGGCGCGCAAGTTGTTTGTGGATCTGCAGTACGAGAAAGAACGGGCGCAACAGATGGATGTTGAGTGGGGAAAATTGCAGCTGGAGCAGAGCACGTTAGTCATGCCGACACGTGTGGAGAAGCTCGCACGCCAGCAATTGCAGATGCATCTGCCTACCAACGATCAGATGCATCTGGTGCGTATCGGTGGCAATGAGGTGCTGCCATGAATTACGCCTCGCTGCCGCAGACTTCTTCACAACTCGCTTTGCCCGCCTGGCGCTCACGCGCCTTGTTTGTATTGTTGCTGCTGGTGATGTCGGCTTTGTTCGTGCGGGCCGTCTATCTGCAGGGCATCCATAACGATTTCCTGCAGCAGAAGGGCGATGCGCGCTATGCGCGTGTGATCGAGGTGCCGGCGCATCGCGGCATGATCACTGACCGTAACGGTGAGCCGCTGGCGATCAGCACGCCGGTGGAGTCGGTTTGGGCCAGTCCGGCCGAGGTGGAGATCGATCTGCGCCAACTGATGAATCTCGCGCGGGTGCTGGAGATGAAGCCCGAGGCATTGCGGGACAAGCTGCAGGCGCGGCGCGATTTTGTATATCTGAAGCGGCAGTTGCCGCCGGAGCAGGCGCGCAAAGTGGCTGCACTCGGCATTCCCGGTGTATCGCTGCAGCGGGAATACAAGCGTTATTACCCGGCGGGCGAGGTGACCTCGCACCTGCTCGGATTCACCGATGTGGACGACAACGGTCGCGAAGGTATCGAGCTTGCGCTGCAAGACAAGCTGGGCGGAAAACCGGGTAGCCAGCGCGTGATCAAGGATAGGCGCGGACATATCATCGAAGATGTGGGAAGTCTGCGCGCGCCGAAAGAGGGTGGCGATGTTGCGCTCAGCATAGACAGCAAGTTGCAGTTCCTGGCCTTCCGTGAGATCAAGCAGGCAGTGTTCGATCATAAGGCAAAGTCAGGCTCCGTCGTGGTGTTGGATGCAAGGAGCGGCGAAGTGTTGGCGCTGGCTAATTGGCCCACCTACAACCCGAACAATCGCCAGGGCACGACGCTTTCCGTGATGCGCAATCGCGCAGTGACCGACATGTTCGAGCCGGGCTCGACCATGAAGGCATTCGCGGCTGCTGCGGTATTGGAAGAAGGGAAATACAAGCCGGATACACGTATCGATACCGGAGACGGCAGGATAACCATCAATGGCCGCACCATTCATGATACGCACCCCGACGGTGTGATGACGGTAGCGCAGATCATCCAAAAATCCAGCAACGTTGGCTCGGCAAAAATGGCCTTGTCACTGACGCCACAGACCTTTTGGGGGCATTTGAGCGATTCCGGTTTTGGCATGCGCACCGGCAGCGGCTTCCCCGGTGAAGCGAGCGGCATCCTACGCAACTTCAAGACATGGCGCCCGATCGAACAGGCCACCATGTCTTACGGCAATGGAATCTCGGTCAGTCTGCTGCAACTGGCCCGCGCCTATACCGTATTCGCAAACGACGGCGAACTGAAGCCCATCAGCATGCTGCGCCAATCTGGACACGCTGCTGGCGAACCTGTCTATTCACCGCGCACGGCGCGCGCAGTGCGCGACATGCTGGAGTTGGTGGTGAAGCCGGGTGGCACGGCGCCGCTGGCGCAGATCCGCGGCTATCGTGTGGCTGGCAAGACCGGCACCGCACACAAGTTGCAGAATGGTCGTTACGTAGATGAATACGTGGCTTCTTTCATCGGCATGGCTCCCGCGTCCGATCCGCGCCTGATCGTGGCCGTGATGGTGGATGAACCATCGGGCAAGGAATACTACGGCGGTTTGGTTGCCGCACCTGTCTTCAATAATGTGATGAGCGCCTCCTTGCGCGCGCTGGATATTCCCTACGACGCACCGCTGAACAATGTTTTGCAGTCCACACAACTGGTGGAGGAGGAGACATGAACGCGCTTCGACTCGGTGAATTGGGCATGCTGGGTGTAGAGGTCACGCGCCTCGTCTCGGATAGTCGCGCCGTGCAAGCGGGCGATACCTTCGTCGCCTATCCAGGTGAAGGCAATGATGGGCGTCGATACATCGACCAAGCCATCGAGAACGGCGCGAATGCGGTGATCTGGGAAGCAAAGGATTTCAACTGGAAGCCGGAATGGACAGTGCCCAATCTTCCAGTGGCTGGCTTGCGTCAGCAAGCTGGATACATCGCAGACAGTATCTATGGACAACCTTCCAGCAAGCTATGGACTGTGGGCGTCACCGGCACCAACGGCAAGACATCGATCAGCCAGTGGCTGGCGCGCAGTTTTGCCGCGGTGGGCAGCAAGAGTCTGGTGATCGGCACGCTGGGCAATGGTTTTCCCGATGCTTTGCAGGCAAGCGTGAATACCACGCCGGATGTGCTGCGCTTGCATGCGCTGCTGTCCGAGGGGATCGAGCAGGGCGCGCAGACGGCGGTGATGGAAGTCTCATCGCATGCGCTCACACAGGGTCGAGTCAACGGCATGCAATTCGATGTGGCACTGTTCACCAATCTGACACGCGACCACCTCGATTACCACGGCGACATGCAGCATTACGCAGCCGCCAAGCGCAAGTTGCTCGACTGGAGCGGACTCAAATTCGCCGTGGTCAATCTGGATGATGCATACGGTGATGAACTGGCTACGTCACTGCGAGATGGCGCAGCGGAAGTCATTGGATACGGTCTGGGCGAAGAGGCCTTGCAGCGCGCCGGTCGTCTCGGCATCCGCATGGTGCATGGCAAGCTGGTTTGCGCCGATATGCAGGGCATGTCGTTGTCGTTGCATACCAGCTGGGGCGCGATCGATATGAATAGCCGCCTTGTCGGCGACTTCAATGCTTCCAACTTACTGGGCGCACTGGCCGTGATGCTGGTGAGCGAGGTGGATATCGAAGATGCAGTGCGCGAACTGGGGCTGCAAAAAGCAGTTTCCGGACGTATGCAGACGCTGGGCGGCAAGGATGTGCCGATGGTGGTGGTGGACTACGCACATACACCGGCCGCGCTGGAGAACGTGCTGCAGACATTGCGTGCAGCGACGGAGCCATCCGGCGGACGCGTTATCTGTGTGTTCGGCTGCGGTGGTGATCGTGACCGCGGCAAGCGTCCGATGATGGGTACGGTCGCAGACAAGTTCGCCGATGTGCGCATCGTCACCAGCGACAACCCGCGCAGCGAAGATCCGCTGGCGATCATTGAAGAGGTTTGCAACGGGATGCATGGCGAGTTCCAGGTGATCGAGGATCGTGCACGCGCCATCGCACAAGCCATCAACAAGGCGCGCATCAATGACACCGTGCTGATCGCCGGCAAGGGGCACGAGGACTATCAGGAGATCACCGGCGTGCGCCATCCCTTCTCCGACAGCGAGCTGGCACAGCGCGCGCTGAGTATGTGGAAGCCCGAGGAGCGTTGGTCATGATGATGCTCTCGCAAGCCGCTCAAGCTTTGCACGCGCACTTTGCGGGTGACGATGTGCGCTTTTCTGCAGTGTCCACCGATACGCGCAGTATCGCGCAGGGCGACTTGTTCATCGCATTGCGGGGCGAACATTTCGATGGCGCGCAGTTCGTTGCGCAGGCGGCGCAAGCCGGAGCGGTCGCTGCCATCGTCAAGGAGGGCAGCGTGCTGGAAGAAGTGAGCTGCCCGGTGCTGTTCGTGCCGGATACACGCATCGCGCTTGGCAAGTTGGCTGCGCATTGGCGCAAACAGTTCGATATCCCATTGCTCGCCATCACCGGCAGCAACGGTAAGACAACCGTAAAGGAGATGCTGGCTGCGATCCTGAGTGCACATGCGGGTGAAAGCGCTGTGCTGTCCACGCGCGGCAATTTCAACAACGACATCGGCATGCCGCTCACTCTGCTCAAATTGCGCGAGCAGCATCGTTATGCCGTGATCGAGATGGGTATGAACCATCTGGGTGAGATCGCATATCTCACCCATCTCGCGCAGCCCGATGTGGCGTTGGTCAACAATGCCAGCGGTGCGCATCTGCAAGGGCTGGGTTCGGTGGAAGGTGTGGCGCGCGCCAAGGGTGAGATATTCGCAGGATTGCAAAACAACGGCACCGCGATCATCAACGCCGATGATGCACATGCAAGCATGTGGCGCACGCTGGCGGATAAACATCGCGTGTTCGATTTCGCTTTGGAGCATGCCGCTGCAGTGAAAGGCGAATGGCAGGCGCAAGGTTTCGGCGGTGTGTTGCGCGCCCATACCCCGGCAGGTGAGCTGCACGCCGTGTTGCAAGTACCGGGTGAACACAATGCACGCAACGCGCTGGCTGCAGCAACGGCTGCATTGGCTGTGCATGTGCCGCTGGAAACCATCGCCCGTGCGCTGGAAGGTTTTGGCGGCGTGGCAGGGCGCTTGCAGCGCAAACAGGCACAGCAGGGCGCGACCTTGATCGATGATACCTACAACGCCAATCCCGCCTCCATGCATGCGGCACTGGAAGTGTTGGCGCAGACCGGCGGCAAGCGCATCTTCGTGTTGGGAGACATGGGTGAACTGGGCGCCGGAGCAGAGCAATTCCACCGCGAGATCGGCATCGCCGCCCGCGAGTTGGGGATCGAACATCTATATGCATTGGGCGCATTGAGCGCGCATGCAGTGAGCGAGTTCGGCAATGGGGCGAAGCATTTCTCCGACGTCGAATCGTTGCAGCAATCCTTGCAGCAAGAACTGGACGCGCAGACCACGGTGCTGGTGAAGGGGTCGCGCTTCATGAAGATGGAACGTGTCGTGCAGGCATGCGCGGCCACACAGGAGGAAACATGCTGCTCGCACTAGCCCAATGGCTATCTCAGGACATACGCGCGTTCAGCGTGTTCAACTACATCACGCTGCGCGCGGTGATGGCGGCGATGACGGCATTGATCATCTCTTTCATGCTGGGGCCGTGGATGATCCGCAAGTTGGCTGCGATGAAGATCGGCCAATCGGTTCGTAGTGATGGCCCGCAGACTCACTTGGTCAAAGCTGGTACGCCGACCATGGGCGGCGCACTGATCCTGATGTCGGTCGCAATCACCACCTTGTTGTGGGGCGACTTGCACAACGCTTATGTGTGGGTGGTGCTGCTGACAACCTTGGGTGTCGGTGCCATCGGCTGGGTGGATGACTATCGCAAAGTGGTGAATCGCAATCCGGACGGGCTTTCGGCCGGAGCAAAGATGTTCTGGCAGTCACTGATCGCGCTAGCGGTCGGTATCTATCTGTGGACGCATGCCACGCTGCCGCAGCACACCGAAGTCATCGTGCCGTTCTTCAAACACTTCGTCATTCCGCTCGGCATGGTCGGCTTCATTGTGCTGGTCTATCTGGTCATTGTTGGCAGCAGTAACGCGGTCAATCTTACTGATGGTCTGGATGGTCTAGCCATTATGCCGACCGTGATGGTTGCCGCGGCGCTGGCGATCTTTGCCTATGTGGCCGGTCATGCCGAGTTCTCCAAATATCTGGGTGAGCCTTCCATTCCCGGTGCCAGCGAACTGGCAGTGTTCTGTGCCGCTATCGCCGGAGCCGGCTTGGCTTTCCTGTGGTTCAACGCCTATCCCGCGGAAGTGTTCATGGGCGACGTCGGCGCACTGGCGTTGGGTGCCGCGCTGGGTGCGGTGGCCGTGATCATTCGTCAGGAACTGGTGCTGTTCATCATGGGCGGCGTGTTCGTGGTGGAAGCGGTGTCGGTGATGTTGCAGGTGAGTTACTTCAAGTACACCAAATGGAGAACAGGCACAGGGCGCCGCATCCTGCTGATGGCACCGCTGCATCACCACTTTGAACAGAAGGGCTGGAAAGAGACTCAAGTCGTGGTGAGGTTCTGGATCATCACCATGTTGTTGGTACTAATCGGACTGTCGACACTCAAACTGAGATGACAACTTTGCACGACAAATCGGTGTTGATACTCGGTCTCGGCGAGACTGGGTTGTCACTTGCGCGTTATCTGAACGCGCAAGGCGCGCGTCTGCGCGTCGCCGATAGTCGCAACGAACCACCTGGTGTGTCGACACTGCTCAGCGAGATGCCGCAGGCAGAGTTGCATTGCGGTGTATTCGATGATGCGCTGCTGAAGGGCATCGATCGCATTGCGATCAGCCCCGGCGTGCCGATGTTCGAACCCTTCGTGCAACGCGCTGTTGCGCGCGGTATCCCGGTCGAGGGTGACATCGAATTGTTGGCGCAGCAAATTGTGGATGCGCAACCGAAACCGAAAGTCATCGCTATTACCGGCGCCAACGGCAAGACCACCACGACCAGTATGGTCGGCGCGATGTGTGCTGCCGCCGGGCTGGATGCGCAAGTGGCGGGCAATATCTCGCCCGCCGTGCTGGATGCGCTGCGCGAGCGCGGTGGACACCAGCCGCAAGCCTGGGTGCTGGAACTGTCCAGCTTCCAGTTGGAGACGACGCATACCTTGGATGCCGACGCGGCAGTGGTGCTCAACGTGAGCGAAGACCATCTGGACCGTTATGCGAACAATATGGATCTGTATGCTGCAGCCAAGACACGCATCTTCAACGGCAACGGGGTGCAAGTGTTGAACCGCGACGATGTGCGTAGTGCAGCGATGGGTTTGGCCGGACGCCGACAGGTGACCTTTGGTTTGACACCGCCGAGCAGCGAGCAGGATTGGGGTATCAGCAAAGAAGGCGCGATCACCTGGTTGATGCAAGGTGCGCAGAAGGTGATGCGTGCCGATGAGTTGCAAGTAGCTGGGTTGCACAACGTGGCCAACGCACTGGCTGCACTGGCGTTGTGCCGCGCACTCGATCTGCCGCTGCAGCCGTTGGTCACGGCGCTACGCGCATTCAAGGGATTGCCGCATCGTGTGGAAGTCGTGGCGGAAGTGAATGGCATCACCTATTACGACGATTCCAAAGGCACCAATGTCGGCGCGACCGAAGCGGCGCTGAATGGCTTGGGTAGACAAGCAGTCGTCATCCTTGGTGGCGACGGAAAAGGACAGGACTTCTCGCCGCTGAAACTGGCAGTTGAAGAACATGCGCGTGCCGTGGTGTTGATCGGTCGCGATGCACCGCTGATCGGCAGCGCAATATCTGGTTGCGGCAAGCCGGTATTGAATGCACAGAATATGGAAGAGGCGGTGCGTATCGCAACTGCCAATGCACAAGCCGGGGATGCGGTGCTGATGTCTCCCGCCTGTGCCAGTTTTGATATGTACCGTAACTATCTGCAGCGCGCGGAAGCATTTATCGCGGCAGTGCAGAAAATCAAGGCGGAGGCGACATGCTGAACACGGCATTGAACGCCCCGCGTCGCACTATGGCCGAATACGACACGGTGTTGGCATGGCTCATCACGGCACTGCTCGCAATCGGTCTGGTGATGGTGTATTCCGCCTCCATCGCAACCGCAGAAGCAGGTCGCTACACCGGTCATCAAGCAACCTACTATCTGGTGCGTCACGGCCTGTTCATGGCTATCGGTCTGGTGGTGGCGGTGATCGCATTTCAGGTGCCGACACAGACATGGCAAAAATATGCGCCGATGTTGTTCATGGCCGGCGTGGTGCTGCTGATACTGGTGCTGATTCCCGGTATCGGCAAGTCGGTGAACGGCAGCCGTCGCTGGATATCGCTGTTCGTGTTCAACATGCAACCTTCCGAACTGATGAAACTGTTCGCCGTGTTGTACGCCGCCGACTATGCGGTGCGCAAAGGTGCAGTGCGCCACCGCTTCGTGCAGTCCTTTGTGCCGATGTTCGCGGTGATGGCGCTGGTCGGTGCGCTGCTGCTGTTGGAACCAGACATGGGTGCCTTCGTGGTGATCTGCGCGATCGCGATGGGCATGCTGTGGCTGGGCGGATTTAACCTGAAGATATTTGGTGCGCTGTCGATCGCGCTACCGCTTGCCTTCGCCGCACTCATCTTCTCTTCCGAATATCGTATGCAGCGCGTACTGGGTTTTCTCGATCCTTGGTCCGATCCCTATGGCAAAGGCTACCAGTTGAGTCATGCCTTGATAGCGTTCGGTCGTGGTGAATGGCTGGGGGTCGGTTTGGGCGGCAGCGTGGAGAAACTGTTCTATCTGCCTGAGGCGCATACCGACTTCCTGCTGGCAGTGATCGCCGAGGAGCTTGGATTATTCGGTGTGACCGCCGTGCTGTTGCTGTTCGGCTGGCTGATCGTGCGTGCCTTTGCCATCGGTCGCCAGGCCGCGATGTCGGACCGCCTGTATGCCGCGCTAGTGGCACAGGGCATCGGTGTGTGGCTGGGCGTGCAGGCGATGATCAACATCGGCGTGAACATGGGCGTACTGCCGACCAAGGGGTTAACGCTGCCTTTCCTGAGTTTCGGCGGCAGCGGCGTGGTAGTGAATATGGTGGCGGTCGCGGTGTTGCTCAGGATCGATTACGAGAACAGGCGTGTCGCGCGGGGGCTGCCGATATGAGCCGCACTATCCTGATCATGGCAGGCGGAACCGGCGGGCACATCTACCCGGGATTGGCCGTGGCCGACGCGTTGCGCGCGCAGGACTGGAACGTAGTCTGGCTGGGCGCACCGAACAGCATGGAAGCAGAACTGGTACCCAAGCATGGCTATCAGGTGGCTTGGGTGAAATTCAGTGGCGTGCGCGGCAAAGGCCTGCTGCGTCTGTTGACGCTGCCGTTCACCTTGCTGCGCGCACTGGGACAAAGTGCGGCTGCGATCCTGCGCCATCGTCCAGATGTGGTGCTGGGCATGGGCGGCTACATCACCATGCCGGGCGGATTGATGGCGGCCTTCCTGCGCCGTCCGTTGGTGATACATGAACAGAACTCCATCGCCGGTATGAGTAACAAGGTGTTGGCGAAGCTGGCATCGCGCGTGATGAGCGGTTTCCCCGATGTACTGAAAGGTACGCAGTGGAGTGGCAATCCGGTACGTGCCGACATCGCTGCACTGCCCGCACCGCTAGCGCGCTTCGCAGGACGCAGCGGCAAGTTGAACGTGTTAGTGGTGGGCGGAAGCCTGGGGGCACAGGCATTGAACGAAGCACTGCCCAAGGCTCTTGCGATGATGGATGAAGCAATTCGTCCGCAGGTGACCCACCAGACCGGCAAGAAGCATTTCGAGACGGTTCAGCAGTTGTATGCACAAGCCGGAGTGCAGGCAGATGTGCGTGCTTTTCTCGATGACATGGCGAATCGGTATGCGCAAGCCGATGTGGTGATTTGCCGCGCGGGTGCGCTGACCATCGCTGAGCTGGCTGCAGCCGGTGTGGCCAGTGTGCTGGTGCCGTTCCCGTATGCGGTGGATGACCATCAGACACACAACGCGCGTTTCCTGAGCGAACACGGCGCGGCGATCTTGCAGCCACAGAAAGAAATGAGTGCAGACAAGTTGGCGCAACTGTTGCGTGAGCTGGATAGAGAAAAGCTGCTGGCGATGGCGCAAGCCGCACGCAGTCTGGCTAAACCGGATGCGACACAACAAGTAGCGCAAGTTTGCGTTGCCTTAGCGGGATAAAAGATATGAAACATAAAGTCAAAAACATCCACTTCGTAGGCATCGGCGGTTCCGGCATGAACGGTATCGCCGAAGTGATGCTCAACCTGGGTTTCAAGGTGAGCGGATCCGATATCGCAGACAGTACGGTCATCATGCGTTTGCGCGACCTGGGCGCTGTGATCACGCAAGGACACGATGCGAAGAATCTGCGCGATGCGGATGCAGTGGTGACTTCGACTGCGGTAAAGGCGGATAACCCGGAAGTGCTGGCAGCGCGCGAACAACAGATCCCCGTCGTTCCTCGCGCGGTGATGTTGGCAGAATTGATGCGTCTGCGTCAGGGTATCGCAGTGGCCGGTACGCACGGTAAGACGACGACGACTTCGCTGGTCACCAGCATATTGGCCAAAGGTGGCTTCGATCCGACCTTCGTCATTGGCGGTCGCTTGAACAGCAGCGGCGCGAATGCGCGCTTGGGCACCGGCGAGTTCATCGTGGCCGAGGCGGATGAATCGGATGCATCCTTCCTGCACCTGACCCCCATCCTTGCCGTGGTCACCAACATCGATGCGGACCACATGGAAACCTACGGCCATGACTTCAATAAGTTGAAGCAGGCGTTCGTCGATTTCCTAGAGCGCTTGCCTTTCTATGGTCGCGCCATGTTGTGTGTGGATGACGAGAATGTGCGTGAGATTTTGCCGCGTATCAGCAAGCCGGTAACGACTTACGGTATGAGCGAAGAGGCGCAGATCCGTGCTGTGAATGTGCGCCACGAAGGCGGCAAGATGCGCTTCACCGCACAGTGCCGTCATGACGAGAAGTGCCTGTACGAAGGCAAGCCATTGGATTTGGATATCACGCTGAACCTTGCCGGTGAACACAATGTGCTCAATGCCTTGGCAGCGATCGCCATCGGTCTTGAGGTTGGCGTGAAGCCGGTAGCGATCATTGATGCGTTGGCTGAGTTCGAGGGCGTGGGTCGACGCATGCAGCGCTATGGCGAGGTTGCATTGCCGTCCGGTGGTTCCTTCACCTTGATCGACGACTACGGCCATCATCCGGTGGAGATGAAAGCGACCATCGCCGCAGTACGCGGAGCCTTCCCTGACAAACGTATGGTGCTGTCCTTCCAGCCACATCGCTACACACGCACGCGTGACCTGTTCGAGGATTTCGTCAAAGTTTTGTCCGGCGTGGATGGGCTGGTGCTGGCCGATATCTATGCAGCAGGCGAAGCGCCAATCGTCGCTGCGGATGGTCGTGCGTTGATGCACGCCCTGCGCGTGGCAGGACAGACCAATGCGGTGTTCGTGGAGGATATCGCCGACATGCCGCAGACCATCATGCAGATGGCGCAAGACGGTGATGTGGTGCTGAACATGGGCGCGGGGACTATCGGCAGTGTGCCAAGCCAAGTGGTGAAACTGACAAGCAAATGAATATGAGCGAGCCGACACAATTCAATACAGAAGTTCTGCGTGGAGAGTTGCTCCATGACGAACCGATGTCACGCCACGTGAGTTGGCGTGCGGGCGGTGTTGCGCAGCATGTGTACCAACCGGCTGATCTGGCTGACATGCAAACATTTCTGCAACAGGTTCCAGCGGATGAGCCTTTGATGGCTGTCGGATTGGGCAGCAATCTGCTGGTGCGCGACGGTGGTTTTCGCGGCACGGTGCTGTTGATGGTTGGTGCACTGACAGAGCTGCGTATGGAAGACGGATTGATCTATGTGCAAGCCGGTGTGCCGGGTGCGAAGTTGGCGCGTTTTGCAGCAAGCAATAACTTGTGTGGTGCGGAATTCTTTGTCGGTATCCCCGGAACCTTGGGCGGCATGCTGACCATGAACGCCGGTTGTTACGGCGGCGAGACTTGGGGGGTGGTGCAGCGCGTGCAGGTGCTGACACGTAGTGGTGAACTGATCGAGCGCACGCCGCAGGAATATCAGATCGCTTATCGGCAAGTCGCGCTGAAGCAACACAGCGATGAATTCTTCGTCGGAGCATGGTTGAAGTTGGCGCAGGGCGATGTCGAGGCAGCGAAGCAGGAGATCAAAGCGTTGATGGAAAAACGCAGCGCCAGCCAGCCTTTGCAGATGCCGAATGCAGGTTCGGTATTCCGGAATCCGACAGGTAACCATGCGGCGAAGTTGATCGAAGGCTGTGGTCTGAAAGGCAAGCGTATCGGTGGGGCGCAGGTGTCCGAGAAGCACGCGAACTTCATCGTGAACGCAGGCGGTGCAACGGCAGCGGACATAGAAGAATTGATTGGTGAAGTGCAGGTGACGGTGCAGAAACAAACTGGCATCAATTTGCATCCGGAAGTACGGATCGTTGGAGAGAAAGTTAAGTGAATAACTTTGGAAAAGTGGCGGTGTTGTTCGGCGGACGTTCGGCAGAGCGCGAAGTGTCGCTGAAGAGCGGTGCGGCGGTGCTGGCTGCGTTGCAGCGCAGCGGTGTGGATGCGCATGCGTTCGATCCGGCCGAGCGTGAGCTGTCGGAATTGAAAGCCGAGAAGTTCGATCGCGTGTTCATGATGTTGCATGGTCGTTTCGGTGAGGACGGTACGGTGCAGGGCGCGCTGGAACTGATGGATATTCCCTACACCGGTAGTGGCGTGATGGCATCGGCCATCGGTATGGATAAGTGGCGTACCAAGTTGATCTGGCAAGCGGCCGGATTGCCTATCCCGGAATACGAAGCACTGACTGCGCCGACCGATTGGAATGCAGTGGCGGAACACCTGGACCTGCCATTGTTCATGAAGCCTGCCAGCGAAGGCTCCAGTGTCGGCGTGATCAAAGTTAAGTCAGTGGAAGCATTGCCGGCCGCGTACGCCGAAGCAGCAAAACACGACAAGGTGGTGATCGCCGAAAGCTTTATGAGCGGTGGTGAGTACACGGTGGCGATATTGAACGGCAAGGCATTGCCTGCCATCAAGATCGAACCGGCGAGCGAGTTTTACGATTACGAAGCGAAATATCTGCGCGACGACACGCGTTACCTGTGCCCCTGCGGCTTGGACGCAGAGCAGGAAGCCGAGATGCAGCACATGGCGCAGCTTGGGTTTCAGTTGATAGGCGGTCAGGGCTGGGGGCGCGTGGACTTCCTGCGTGGTGAGGACGGCAAGATGTATCTGTTGGAAGCGAACACCGCGCCCGGTATGACCGATCACAGCCTAGTGCCGATGGCAGCGCGTCAGGCGGGCATCGGTTTCGATCAACTGGTGGTGCAGATATTGGAGGGCGCGCATGTGGGATAACGCTCATCTGCTGCGCGGTATCGCCAATGTGCTGTTCGGCTTCAGCTTGTTGCTGATGGCCTACGGCTTGTTGCGATACGTGGCGCAGTTGCCAGCGTTCTCATTGCAGGCGGTGGTGCTGACTGCAACACCGCAACGCGTTGATGTCGCCCAGCTGGAGGAGGTGGTGCGTGATCAGGTGCGCGGTAATTTCTTCACAGTCGATCTGGCCGAAACGCGCGCAGTATTTCAACAGTTGCCATGGGTGCGCTCGGTGAGTGTGCGACGCAAGTTTCCCTGGCAGCTGGAAGTGGTGATTGAAGAGCACATCGCACTGGCGCGCTGGAATAAGACTTCGTTAGTGAATACCTATGGAGAGTTATTCGAAGCGAAAAGTGCTGAGGCGTTACCCGAGTTTTCCGGCGAGCAGGAGAACTCATTGGAGGTGGCGCGTATGTATAGCGAGTTGGAGCGGGAGTTGCTGCCTTTGCAAAGGCATATCGTGCAATTGGATCTGTCGCCACGCATGGCTTGGCAGGTCAAGCTGGACGATGGTATGGAACTTGCGTTGGGACGTGAGGCGATGCGTGAACGTCTGGCGCGTTTCGTTCAAGCATTTCCGTACAGCGTGGCGGTGCGCGTGCCGAATGCGCGCCGAATCGATCTGCGCTATCGCAATGGATTCGCTGTGCAGCCGCCACTAGGCGCGGCATAAGGGTAGTCAGGAGAAGGTGATGAGCAAAGTGAGTAAGAATCTGATCGTTGGTCTGGACATCGGCACGTCGAAGATCGCGTGCATCGTGGCCGAGGTGACGGCGGAAGGCACGCTGGAGGTGATCGGCGCCGGTATGCATCAATCATCAGGCATGAAAAAGGGCATGGTGGTGAATATCGATGCCACGGTGGGCGCGATCCAGCAGGCGCTTCAGGAAGCGGAACTGATGGCGGATTGCACGATACGTCAGGTCTACACCGGTATCGCGGGCGGTCATATCCGTAGCTCGAATGCGCACGGCATGATCAAGATCAGGGACAAGGAAGTGGCGCATACCGACGTGGAGCGTGCCATCGAAACTGCCAGCTCGATCAGTTTGCCGGGCGATCAACAGATCCTGCACATCCTGGAGCAGGAGTTCAGCATCGACGGACAGAGCGGGATCAAAAAGCCGATGGGCATGAGCGGCCTGCGCCTGGAAGTGGAGATACACATCGTGACCGGTGCAGTGTCTGCGGTGCAGAACATCCTCAAGTGCATCCATCGTTGCGGATTGGAAGTGGAAGACATGATTCTGCAGCCGCTGGCATCGAGTAAGGCGGTGCTGGCGGACGACGAGCGGGAATTGGGCGTGTGTCTGGTGGATATCGGCGGAGGCACCACAGATGTGGCGATCTTCACCGGCGGCGCGATCCGTCACACGGCAGTGATCCCTATCGCGGGTGACCAGATCACCAACGACATCGCGATGGCTTTGCGCACGCCGACAAAGGATGCGGAAGACATCAAGATCAAATACGGCTGCGCGCTACGCCAGCTGGCGAATGATGCGCCGATCGAGGTGCCCGGCGTGGGCGAGCGCAGTGCGCGCATGTTGTCGCGTCAGACGCTGGCGGAAGTGATCGAGCCGCGTGTGGAAGAGTTGTACTCGCTGGTGCAGACAGAGATCCGCCGCAGCGGCTTCGAAGACCTGCTGTCCTCCGGCATCGTCATCACCGGCGGCAGTGCTGCCATGCAGGGCATGGTCGAGTTGGGCGAAGAGATATTCCATCTGCCGGTGCGGCTGGGCTTGCCGCGCAACATCGGCGGTTTGTCGGCAGTAGTGAAGACGCCGCGTTATGCGACCGGCGTCGGTCTGCTGGTGTACGGACTGGAACGCCACCAGCGCGAGGAAGTGTCCAGAGTAGGGACGGGGTCGTTCAAGGATGTGCTGGAGAAGATGAAGGATTGGTTCAAGGGGAACTTTTAGCAGTAGTCGTGCTGTGAGATCGGTCGGGTTTGTATTAAATATTTGTTATCAACTTTAAGGAGAAAAATGATGGCTTTCGAACTTTTGGATGCACAACCGCAAGGCGCGGTGATCAAGGTGGTGGGCGTGGGCGGCTGCGGCGGCAATGCGGTCGATCATATGATCGAACAGGGTGTGCAAGGTGTCGAGTTCATTACCATCAACACTGATGCACAGGCATTGAAGCGCAGCAAAGCGCGCGTTCAATTGCAGATCGGCTCTGCACTGACCAAGGGCTTGGGCGCAGGTGCCAAACCGCAGATCGGCCAAGCAGCGGCGGAAGAAGATCGTGAACGTATCGCCGAGATCATCGACGGCGCGAACATGGTGTTCATCACCGCCGGTATGGGTGGCGGTACAGGAACAGGCGCCGCGCCTATCGTGGCGCAAGTGGCCAAGGAGATGGGCATCCTGACCGTGGCAGTCGTCACCAAGCCGTTCGTGTTCGAAGGCAAGCGTATGGCGATCGCACAGCAGGGTATCGAAGAATTGGCCGCCTATGTCGATTCACTGATCATCGTGCCGAATGCAAAGTTGATGGAAGTGCTCGGGGGCAAGACGACCATGCCGGCAGCCTACACGGCATCCAACGGAGTGTTGCATGGCGCAGTGGCAGGTATAGCAGAAGTCATCAACGTGCCGGGCATGATCAACGTGGACTTTGCCGACGTATGCACAGTGATGTCCGAGAACGGTATGGCGATGATGGGCTCTGCCGCGGCGTCCGGTGAAAATCGTGCGCAGCGTGCTGCAGAACAGGCGATCGCCAGCCCGTTGCTGGAGGATGTGGATCTGACCGGCGCGCGCGGCGTTCTGGTCAACGTGACCTCCAGCAGCGAGATCACTCTGGAAGAGTTTCATGAGGTGATGAACTGTTTCCAGTTTGCCGCATCTGAAGCGACTGTGATCGTTGGTTCTGTATTCGACGAGAGCATGGGTGACGAACTGCGTGTGACTATCGTGGCAACCGGTTTGGGTGAGGTGAGAAAGCCCCAGTCCCGTCCAGTGTTGGTGCCACAAGCCCAGTTGCGCACCGGTACGCATGATGCGCCCATGGTGGATTTCAGTGAGTTGGACATGCCGGCAGTGATGCGCAGCGGACGTCATCGTGAAGCCGTGGAAGCGATGAAGCAGTCCGGTGTCGAGACACTGGATATCCCGTCTTTTCTCCGTAAGCAGGCAGACTGAGCGAGGCGCGATCGCTGGTGGAGCAGGGGCGGGCCGTTTGCGGCCTATGCTAAACTCATCGGCGAATCAGTCGGGTAAATAGGAATGGTCAAACAGCGCACATTGAAGACGGTGGTCGAAGCGACCGGTGTCGGCTTGCATACAGGCGAGAAGGTCTATCTGACCTTGCGTCCTGCTGCCATCGACAGCGGCATCGTATTTCGTCGCGTGGATCTGCCGCAGTCTTCGGATATACGTGCCGAAGCACATGCGGTGCATGACACGCGCCTGTCTACTTGTCTGGAGGCGAATGGTGCGCGGGTAGCGACGGTCGAACACTTGATGTCGGCATTGGCCGGCTTGGGTATCGACAACGCCATCGTTGAACTGACCAGTTCGGAATTGCCCATCATGGATGGTAGTGCGGGTACATTCATCTTTTTGCTGCAATCGGCTGGCATCGTTGAGCAGGATGCGCCCAAGAGATTCATCCGTATCCTAAAGACAGTGGAAGTGAAGGATGGTGACAAGTGGGTACGCTTCGAGCCTTTCAATGGTTACAAACTCAACTTCACGATCAATTTCGCCCATCCTGTATTCGCAAATACCAAACAGAACGTCGTAGTCGACCTGGGTGAGCATTCTTATATAAAGGAAGTCAGTCGGGCACGTACCTTCGGCTTCATGCAGGATGTAGAGAATATGCGTGCGCAAGGTTTGGCATTGGGCGGCAATCTGGACAATGCCATTGTGATGGACGAGTACCGTGTGATCAATCCGGACGGGCTGCGCTTCGAAGACGAGTTCGTGAAGCACAAGGTACTGGATGCGATCGGTGACCTATATCTGCTGGGACACCCACTCATAGGTGCTTTTTCAGGTTATAAATCCGGCCACGCGCTGAACAATGCACTGTGTCGCGCATTGCTGGCGGATGAAACGGCATGGGAATTCGCAACTTTCACCAAGGCTGAAGAGGCGCCTGACTTTCTGCGCCTGCAGCTACAGCCTGTCTAATCTGAGATCGATATGTTGATCCGACTGGTCCTACTGCTGTCGGCGTTGCTGTTGGCAGTCTCTGGGTTGGCTTATCTGTTCACGCGCGATCTGCGCTATCTGAGATTCATCAGTCAGATCGTACGGTTCCTGTTGTTCTTATTGCTTGTATTTGCCGTGCTGTATGCGCTGGAGCGCTTCGGCTTGGTTGCTTGGCGTGTCTTTGTCTAACGTTTGATATGAGCGAGGCGTTCTATCGCCGATTTCAGATCGCCTTCCGGTAGCTCATGAGCCAACTCGTCCAGCGCAACGCGCCCTTGCTCGCCAAGCGCTCTGGGTGGCGACGGCGCCACAGGCGGGCTGGCGTTTACTTGCACCTGTGTTTGAATTCCAGTAACCTCGCATCCCCTTGTTCGAAATGAAGAAATTAATTGAGGGGCGAGTTGTTTGAGTTTGTTGGCGACTGCACCATTGTCGGCAGCCAAGGTCAGATGATTGTTTTCAAACCGTAAGACACGGCTGCCTTGAACTAAAGAAGGCGGCGCGATGGACCGATATTGATGTTGTAACCACACGAGTTGGCGTGCTGCCAGTGTGAGTTGCTTCAGTTTCGGATCGGCATCCAGGAAGTCATTCAAGCGGTTGGGCACAGTCGTTTGGGAATCTCGTAGGGAGTGTGGATGTGAATATTATTCTAGTTTCGAACAGTTCTGCAAAAGCTCGCAGTCTGACGCTGACAGGAACGCATATGCTGGCTGCTGCTTTGGTGGCGTTGGGTCTGTTCGTCGCAGCTGTGTTGATGGCGCAATATGCCATCGTGCGTTTTCAGTCCGGCACCATCAGTAATGAGCTGAAGGCATGGTTGGCTAGCGCTCAGGATGAGGAGCTGCGCAAGCAGGAATTGTTCATGCGCCAGAGCCTAGATGCGATGGCGGTGCGTCTGGGGCAGATGCAGGCACAGTTGCAGCGCCTCGATGGTTTGGGTGCACGCCTGGCCAAATTGAGCGGGATGAATCCGCAGGAGTTCTCCTTCGGGCAGCAACCGGCACAGGGCGGTCCATTGCTGACAGTGCCTCCGCAGCAGGATATCTCGCTGGAAACGATGCTGCAGCAGCTGGGGGACTTGAATTCGCTGCTCGGCGATAGAAGTGATAAGTTGGTTGCGCTCGAGACGCTGCTGCAACAAGACAAGTTGGATAAGAAGATGCTGCCTTCGGTGGCACCGATCACGGTGAGCTGGTATTCCTCCAACTTCGGCTGGCGCATCGATCCCTTTACGGGCAAGAACGCGATGCATGAAGGCGTGGATTATATGGTGCCAGCGGGAACGCCGGTTTATGCCTCCGCAGGTGGGGTGGTGGTGTTCGCCGGGCTGCATCCTCAATATGGTAATATGGTCGAGATAGATCACGGTAACCAGATCATCACCCGTTATGCACATGCTTCCAAGCTGCTGGTCAAAGTCGGCGAGGTTGTTCGCCGCGGGCACGAGATCGCAAAAGTCGGAAGTACCGGACGCTCTACTGGCAATCACCTGCATTTCGAAGTGAGGTACAGAGGGACTGCGCAGAATCCGGTGCGCTTCCTGCAAAAAGCAGCCAGTTGAAGCAAGCGTCTTTACGGCAGGGTGAGGTGGGTACCTCACCCTTTTTTATTTGTTCGTAACAATCGTCACAGAAAATATAAGCATGATCTCCAAATTGATGAAATCCGTCTTCGGTAGTCGTAACGACCGATTGCTCAAACAGTACAAGCAGAATATTGCGCGCATCAACGCGCTAGAGTCGTCTATGCAGGCGCTGTCAGATGAGGCTTTACAAGCCAAGACTGCTGAATTCAAACAACGTGTGGAGAAGGGCGAGACGCTGGATTCGCTGTTGCCTGAAGCGTTCGCGGTGGTGCGTGAAGGCGGTATGCGTGTGCTACAGATGCGGCATTTCGATGTGCAGTTGATCGGTGGCATGGTGCTGCATTACGGCAAGATCGCCGAGATGCGCACAGGTGAAGGTAAGACACTGATGGCAACTTTGCCTGCTTATCTGAATGCATTGTCCGGTAAAGGTGTGCATGTAGTGACAGTGAACGACTACCTAGCATCACGTGATGCGGAATGGATGGGGCGTCTGTATCGCTTTCTCGGTCTGTCAGTCGGCGTCATCCTGTCCAATATGGATCACGGCGACAAGCTGGCCGCCTACAACGCGGACATCACCTACGGAACCAATAACGAATTCGGCTTTGATTACCTGCGTGACAATATGGCAGCACGTGCGGAAGATCGTTTCCAGCATGGCTTGAACTTCGCTATCGTCGACGAGGTGGACTCCATCCTGATCGACGAGGCGCGTACGCCGCTCATCATCTCCGGTCAGGCTGAGGACAATGTCGATATCTATGTGCAGGTAAACGCACTGGCGCCAAAACTGGTTCGTCAGGCGGATGATGAAGCTCCTGGCGACTACAGTGTGGATGAGAAGAGTCATCAAATTCTGCTGAGTGAAGCAGGGCATGAACATGCCGAACAGCTACTGTCGCAAGCTGGATTGCTGCCTGAGGGCGGTAGTTTGTACGACCCAGCCAACATCACACTGATTCATCACCTGTACGCAGCTTTGCGTGCGCACAATCTTTTCCATCTCGACCAACATTATGTGATTCAGGATGGTGAAGTGGTGATCGTCGATGAGTTCACCGGACGTTTGATGGCTGGTCGCCGTTGGTCGGACGGCTTGCATCAGGCTGTGGAAGCCAAGGAAGGCGTGGCGATCCAGAAAGAGAACCAGACGCTGGCCTCCATCACCTTCCAGAACTATTTCCGCATGTACAACCGCTTGTCCGGTATGACCGGCACGGCCGATACCGAGGCGTTCGAGTTCCAATCCATCTACAGTCTGGAGACAGTCATCGTGCCGCCGCACCGCCCGACTGTGCGCCAGGATTTGATGGACAAGGTGTATCTGACCGCGAAAGAAAAGTATGCCGCCGTTATTGAGGATGTGCGCGATTGTCACAAGCGCGGGCAGCCGGTGTTGGTGGGTACAACTTCCATCGAGACTTCGGAATTGCTGTCCGGTCTGATGGAGAAAGCCGGCTTGCCGCATCAGGTATTGAATGCCAAGCAACATGAACGCGAGGCTGAGATCGTCGCTCAGGCAGGCCGTCCCGGCATGGTTACTATCGCCACCAACATGGCAGGCCGCGGTACAGACATCGTACTGGGCGGTAATGTGGAAAAGCCCATTGAACTGGTGCGCATGGACGAAAGTCTGGATGCGGATGCCCGCGAAACACGTGTGGCTGAGTTACGTGCCGAATGGCAGCCGGTGCATGAGCAGGTGCTGGCCAGCGGCGGTTTGCACATCATCGGTACCGAGCGACACGAGTCGCGCCGTGTGGACAACCAGTTGCGCGGACGTTCCGGCCGACAGGGCGACCCCGGCTCCAGTCGTTTTTATCTGTCGTTGGAAGATTCATTGTTGCGTATCTTCGCTTCTGACCGTGTCGCGGCGATCATGAATAGGTTCAAACTGCCTGAAGGCGAAGCCATCGAGCACGTCTGGGTGACGCGCGCGATCGAGAACGCACAACGCAAGGTCGAGGCGCGCAACTTCGATATGCGTAAGCAGATATTGGAGTACGACGACGTCTCCAACGACCAGCGCAAAGTGATCTATCAGCAACGTGCCGAGCTTCTGGAAAGTACCGATATCAGCGAGACCGTGACCGCGATGCGCGGCGGTGTGCTGCGTGATCTGGTCGAACTGCATCTACCCCCGGGCAGTATGGAAGAACAGTGGGATGTGCCCGGACTGGAGAAAGCGCTGGCAGCAGAGTTTCAATTGGATCTGCCGGTTGTGGAATGGATGGAGCAGGACAAGCAGCTTGATGCGGAAGGGTTGTCTGCCCGCATCAATGAGGCGGCAAGCCAGAAATATCAGGCCAAGGTCGATCAGGTCAGTGCGGATGTGATGCATGGCTATGAACGCATCGTGATGTTGCAAAGCGTGGATCAGCACTGGCGCGAGCATCTGGCTGCACTGGATCATCTGCGCCAAGGAATCCATTTGCGCGGATATGCGCAGAAGAATCCCAAGCAGGAATATAAGCGGGAGGCTTTTGAGCTGTTCTCTAGCATGCTGGATAGCATCAAGCGTGACGTGACCCAGACCCTGATGAATGTGCAGATACGTAGTGAAGAGGCGGTGCAGGCGGCCGAAGTGTCCCACGCGCCCGAAAATGTGCAGTATCATCACGCGGCCTACGAGGAGGCGCTGGCATCAGGCAGCAACGAAGAGGCGGAGCACAAGCCATTCGTGCGTGGAGGTGAGAAGGTCGGCCGTAACGATCCCTGCCCTTGTGGTTCCGGCAAGAAATACAAGCAGTGCCACGGTAAACTGAACTAACACATAACAATCTAGGGAGACCAAAGATGGTGACGGATCAAATGATTCTGCAAACCTTGCATAACTCGACACTCACAGAAGAACTGCGTGATGCGGAGATCGAATCGCTTGGGCAACTGTTTGAAGTGAGGGAGTTCAAGGCCGGCGCAAGTCTGTTGCGTCCTGGCGATGAAAAGTTGAAGAATTCATTGGTCATGCTGGCCAGTGGAGAAGTCGAAGCGACCGCCAATATCGGTAGCGAGCAGGCCACACTGCATCTTCTGCAGCCTGGTGATCTGGCTGGCATCATCACTTTTGTGGGCGGCAATGTGTCTCAGATTAGCGCCACTATCACTGCCAAAACTGATTGCCAAGTATTGATCCTTGATCGCTGCAAGTTGGAGTCGTTGTTGAATACCCAGCCTGCCATCGTCTATTACGTCATGCGCGGCATTGTTCGTCATACACATGGCATCGTACGCCGCATGAATGCGCAGTCGGTAGAAATGACGAATTATCTATACAAGACCGGTCGCCACCTTTAAATCATCATGCCGGTGAATCTCTCTACGCCCGTCGCGGCACAACTGTTGCCCGTTGCGGGCGTTTCTTTGGGTATCGCAGAAGCAGGGATCAAGCGAAAAGCTCGCAAGGATCTACTGATCATTGCTCTGGAAGAGGATGTGACTGTCGCGGGGGTGTTTACCACCAACCGTTTCTGTGCCGCACCGGTCACCGTTGCCAGGGAACATCTGGCGGTCAATAAAGGCATACGCGCGCTGGTGATCAACACCGGCAATGCCAATGCGGGTACAGGCGAACAAGGCATGAAGGATGCGCGCACGACTTGTGCCGAATTGGCAAAGTTGTTGGGCTGTGCATCGGAACAAATTCTGCCGTTTTCTACTGGCGTCATCATGGAGCCGCTTCCGGTCAGCAAGATCGTTGCGGGCATGCCGCAAGCGATCGAAAACTTGAAATCGGACAACTGGTATGAAGCAGCGCACGCGATCATGACCACCGATATCGTCGCCAAGGCGGCATCACGGCAAGTGAAGCTAGGCGGCAATACCATCACCATCACTGGAATCTCCAAAGGCTCTGGCATGATCCACCCCAACATGGCGACCATGCTGGGTTATATCGCGACCGATGCCAAGATCGCGCAACCGCTGCTGCAAGAGATGGTGCGTCAAGCTGCGGACAAGTCTTTCAATTGCATCACTGTGGATGGAGATACTTCTACCAATGACGCACTGATGCTGATCGCTACCGGCAAGAGCGCTGTAGAGATCAATGGTGCGGACCGGGCTGAGATGCAGGCGGCCATCACTGATGTCGCTACCGAACTTGCGCAAGCCATCGTGCGAGATGGAGAAGGTGCGACCAAGTTCATCACACTCCAGATCGAGGGTGGCAAGGACGAAGAAGAATGCAAAAAGATCGGCTATGCCATCGCTCACTCACCTTTGGTGAAAACGGCATTCTTTGCTTCCGACCCCAACCTCGGGCGCATCCTTGCCGCCATCGGTTATGCTGGCGTGGCTGATCTTGATGTGGTCAAACTCAGGCTGTATCTGGACGATGTTCTGGTGGCAGAGAACGGTGGGCGTGCAATGAGCTATCAGGAAGAGGATGGTCAGCGAGTCATGCAACAGAGCGATATCACCATTCGCGTCGTGCTGGATCGCGGTGAGATCGATGCCACGCTGTGGACATGTGATTTCTCATACGATTATGTGAAGATCAACGCCAGTTATCGTAGTTGATCCAAGTTACGCGCAGGTGAGAGGAAGCGTCTATGGATAAACTGGATAGATTCCTCTCCCGTGCTGATGGTTTGCTCTCCCGATTGGAAGGTATTCTGCCCAGCGCAAAGTTACTGGTGCCTGACTGGCAAGTTGCCGTGGCGTTTCGCTGGAATCACCAGCAACGCATATTGCATCCTGTTCCGAACTTCCAACGTATAGCCCTCTCAGATCTGCTCGGTATAGACGATCAGAAGCAGCGCATCCGGCAGAACACTCAACAGTTTGTACAGGGCGGGACCGCCAACAACGTGCTGCTTTCTGGCGCACGCGGTACGGGGAAATCGTCTCTCGTAAAGGCGTTGTTGAGCGAATATGCGGCGCAAGGTCTGCGCGTGATCCAGATCGACAAACAGGGTTTGATCGACCTATCGCACATCATCGGTTTGGTGCAAGGTCGCAAAGAGCGTTTCATTCTGTATTGCGATGACCTGTCATTCAATGCTGAAGAGCCTGGCTATCAGTCACTCAAAGCCGCGCTGGATGGAGATCTGGTGGCTTTCTCGGAAAACTTGCTCATCTATGCGACATCGAATCGCCGCCATTTGATGCCCGACTACATGCAGGACAATCTAGCCACGAAATATGCGGGTGATGAAGTGCATCCCGCGGAAAGTGTGGAAGAGAAAGTATCGCTGTCCGAACGATTCGGCTTGTGGGTGTCGTTCTATCCTTTCTCGCAGGACGAATATCTGGCTGCGGCGGCACACTGGTTGAAGCATCATGGCTGGATGCAGGGTATGACGGATACGGTGCGTACTGCTGCACTGCAATGGTCCCTGATGCGTGGTTCGCGCAGCGGCCGGGTGGCTGGGCAGTTCGCGCGTGACTGGTGTGGGCAGCATGTCCAAGGATAAAGTCGTCGAAGTATCTGCAGCTGTTCTGCAAAGACCTGACGGAACTTTCCTGCTGGCGCAGCGACCGGCTGACAAGATATGGGCAGGCTACTGGGAATTCCCGGGCGGTAAAGTGGAGCTGGGCGAGACGGCGCATGATGCGCTGGTACGCGAGCTGCGGGAAGAGCTCGGCATCGCAGTCCAAACAGCCCATCCTTGGCTAACCCGCGTATTCACCTATCCACATGCCACTGTCCGCCTGGCTTTCTTTCGTGTAACAGCATGGACGGGCGACTTACATCCGCATGAAGGACAGCAATTCGCGTGGCAGCAGCCGGGGAAAACGAATGTAGCGCCCATCCTTCCCGCAAATGCACCTATTTTGCGCGCGCTGGAATTGCCGGCGCTGTATGCCATCAGCAACGCGGCAGAACTGGGGGTGGAGCCATTCCTGACAAGGCTGCAAACCAGATTGGATGCGGGGTTGAAACTGATCCAGCTGCGCGAGAAAGATTTAGCGCGGGATGAATTGCGCTCACTGGCACAACGTGTGGTCGCGTTGGCACATGCGCGCGGTGCAAAGGTGTTACTCAATGGTGATGTGGTGCTGGTGCAAGACGTGGGAGCAGACGGAGTGCAACTGACTTCGACCCAGCTGGCTGAGTTGAAAGCGCGCCCGGAGGTGGATTGGTGTGCGGCCTCATGTCACAGCGCCGAAGAATTGCAACGTGCTGAAATTTTGGGCTGCGATTTCGCTTTGTTGTCACCGGTGTTGCCGACGCTCTCGCATCCGGGCGCGTTGCATCTGGGGTGGGATAGGTTCGCGGCTATAGCAGATGAAACAACGATTCCCGTGTATGCCTTGGGTGGTTTGAAACAGGAAGATATACAGGCTGCGTGGCTGCATGGTGCCCATGGCATCGCGCTACTGCGTCAGGCCTGGGGCTCCTGATCGCCGGAATCCCTTTCGCGTTGTTCGACGCGATATTCTTCGTTTGCCCACTTCCCCAGATCGATAAGGCGGCAGCGCTCGCTGCAAAAAGGACGGAAGCGGTTGCTCGTATCCCATGCATGCTCTTTGCCACAGGTAGGGCAGGTGACGATAAGTGGCTTGCTCATTGCAAAGAACAGAAGACCAGACCGAAATCAACATCCTGTTCGTGGAGTGAGGTCTTGGCGCTGAAATTGGCGGAGATGAATCGAATGTTCAGTGCGTATTTATTGGCACTGATCTCGGGAATACATGGCAATTCACTATCCAGCGTGACGCACAGTAATTGCGCGACTTTACCGCCTTGCATCTGTTGAAAAGTACCTTTGTGAGCGGTAAAACGGTGATGTCTCCCACTTTCACGCAAGAGCTTGAGCATGATGTCGATGCCATCCTTGAGTGGGAGCAAGGGCGCTAACCATTCATTAAGATATACACGTCGTTTTTCCACGGCCTGATTCTGCCAGTAGTGGTAGGCAGGCAGATCGAATTCACATACACCGCCGGGTATGACTGCGCGCTGCTTGATGCCCATCAGCCATTCATTGTCGCGCAAATGTTGGCCGATCTTGCCGGATATCTCCAGCAGTCGGCTGCAGTCGGCTTCGATCTCATTCAGGATGGCATCAAGTGCATCTTCTGAGATTGCAGGATTGTTATGCAGGGCATTGAGTGATTTTTTCTGCCGTTCCAGTTCCTGCAATAATTCTGATTTTAAGTCGGCGCGACTGGCAACTTCCAGTATCTCGAATAACACGCCGAGTGCTGCGTGATGATCCTCGCAGTCTTCACGCGCGATGAAACGTTGGATGCGTGCAAACAGATCCTCTAAACGCAACAGGGTGCGTACACGTTCGTTCAGCGGGAACTCGTAACTAATCACTTTTCGGATATTTTGAGGCGGTGTTCGGTGGGCGAAAGATTATAGGCCGAGCAGGATATCGTCAAATGCTTTTCAGCGGGCTGACAGACTCTTGTGCAATTCAGATACTCGGGCTTCGAGTTGTTCCAGACTACTATTATTCATGATGATCTCATCCGCCAGTTGCAGTCTGCTAGCTCTGTCCATCTGCTGTGCCATTATCGAGCGCACGGTCGATTCATCCAGTGCACTTCGCTTCAAGGTGTGGGCAATCTGCTGCGCTTCAGGGCAGTCGACGACAATTACACTGTCCAGCCAGTCCCGATAACGTCCGCTTTCGAACAGCAACGGTACGACGACCAGTGTATAGGCAGCTTCGCTCGGAGAGAGGGCGTCGGACTTTGCTTGCCCCAGGATCATTGGGTGCAGGATGGCTTGCAGTCTTTGCTTTGCATCCAAGTCGGAAAACACAAGCGCTCTCATCACGGTGCGATCAAGTGCGCCATCCTCAGTGATGTAGGAATCGCCGAACGCTTGTTGGATAGCTGGTATGGCCAGTCCGCCGGCGGCAGTCAGGCGATGGGATATTTCATCTGTATCGACGATGCGGGCTCCAAGCGCTTCAAACAGTTTGGCAACGGTGCTCTTGCCGCTGCCTATGCCGCCGGTCAGGCCGTAACAAGACTTCACGGGGTGGACAGTAGTTGCAGATAGCTCTGGGTAAGAGGTTGACCCCAGAACAGCGCAATCAATCCGCCACCGGCTAGATAAGGGCCGAACGGGATGGGGATGTTGCGACCATGTTTGGTTAAAACGATTAGGGCAATACCGACCACGGCACCAACCAAGGAGGAGAGCAGAATGGTCAAGGGCAGTAGTGTCCAGCCCAACCAAGCGCCTATGGCAGCTAGCAATTTGAAGTCGCCATAGCCCATGCCTTCCTTGCCGGTCACTAGTTTGAACAGCCAGTACACGCTCCATAACACCAAATAGCCGGCTATAGCACCGACGACTGCGTTGGTGAGCGAGGTGAACGTGGCGTTGATATTGAGCAGCAGCCCCAGCCAGAGCAAGGGCAACGTGATGGCGTCCGGTAGCAGCTGTGTATCGAAGTCGATGAAGGTGAGTGCGATGAGCGCCCAGATCATAATCAGGGCTGCGCTGGCCGCGATGCCAAAGCCGAAGTGCCAAGCAGCATAGGCGGAAAGTATGCCGCTCAGTGCTTCGACGACGGGGTAGCGCATCGAGATATGCGCACCACAACCATGGCATTTTCCTCGCAGCATCAGATAGCTGATAATGGGGATGTTTTCCAGTGCGCCGATAGCGTGATGGCAATGCGGGCAGGCTGAGCGTGGGATAAGCAGATTGTAGGGAGTATTTTCCGGCTGAGGTTTTTCGTTAAGTTCTGCACATTGCGCATGCCACTCGCGTTCCATCATCTTCGGTAGGCGATGAATGACGACGTTAAGAAAGCTGCCGACCATCAGGCCAAGCAGGCCACAAACAGTTATGAATAAGGCAGGATTATCTTGCAGCAATAGGATCATCTGAACGTCTTCTGAGAGTGGCGCGGCGGCTTGCCGCGCCGGATCGTGCGTTAAACCACTTGGCCCATCTTGAAGATCGGCAGATACATCGCGATAACCATGCCGCCGATAAGCGTGCCCAGCACCACCATGATGATAGGTTCCATCAGACTGGAAAGGGCTTCCACAGCCTCGTCGACTTCGGCTTCAAAGAAGTCGGCGACTTTGGATAGCATAGAGTCGATAGAGCCTGATTCTTCGCCGATAGCGACCATCTGTAACACCATGGCAGGAAATACATTGGTATTAATCATGGCAGCATTCAAGCTACTGCCGGAAGTCACTTCGCGCTGGATCTGCTTGGTGGCGTCGTAATACACCGCATTGCCTGCCGCCCCCGCCACCGAGTCGAAAGCTTCTACCAGCGGTACGCCAGCCGCGAACATAGTGGACAATGTGCGCGTCCAGCGAGCGATGGTGGCTTTACGAACCAGCGGTCCGAATACTGGAATTTTGAGCATGATTTGATCCATCACACGCTGCATTTTCTTGTTGCGTTTCCAAGCATAGAAGAAGCCGTAGATGCCACCGCCGACGATGCTGAAGATGGCCCACCACCATTCCACAAAGAAGTCAGAGATCGCCATAACCACCAAAGTAGGGGCAGGCAGATCGGCTCCGAAACTACTGAACATTTCCTTGAAGGCGGGAATCACGAAGATCATGATGATGGCAGTAATGATGAAGGCGACCGCGATGATCGATATCGGGTAGAACAAAGCCGACTTGATCTTGCCCTTGATAGCTTGGATTTTTTCTTTATAGGAGGCCAGTCTCTCCAGCAAAGTATCCAAGATACCTGCGGCCTCGCCGGCACCGATCAGATTGCAGAACAGATCATCGAAATACAACGGATATTTGCGAAATGCTTGCTCAAGACTGCTACCTGTTTCAATGTCAGTTTTGATCGCCATAAGTAAGTGGGCGACAGCGGGGTTGTCGTGTCCTTTACCCACGATATCGAATGCCTGTAGCAAAGGCACGCCAGACTTCAGCATGGTGGCTAGTTGGCGGGTGAATAGTGTAATGTCCTTATCACTGACCGAGCCGCTTCCCTGAGAGCTCTTCTTGACCTTGGTGACCTTGATGCCTTGGCGGCGCAGATGTGCGGAGACAGTAGCCTCGCCGGGCGCGCGCATATCACCCTTTACCGTTTTGCCGGACTTGTCCTTGCCTTCCCAGTGATACAGTATTTCTTTGATCTTCGCGTTTTTTTCGATAGCCATCTTTTTCCTCGACTGGAATGCTGCGCCGACAGAGTTTGGGTTGATTATGAGCGCTACTCTAAACGTGTCGGATTATAAAGGCTTTTTGCATCATGCATGGCATTGTGTACTTTGTAAAGCGATCAAGTCTTTGCTTTGCGTTTGCTTGATTGTGCGACAAAAACACGGACGACCTTGATGGCTCTATCCTGTGTTTGGATGATCTCGATGGGATAGCCCCCGATCTTCATGCTGGTACCTGCTTCTGGGATGTCTTCCAGATGATCCAATATCAAGCCGTTGAGTGTTTTGGCCCCGTCTAGGGGAAAATGCATGCCTAGTTTGCGATTCAGGTCTCGCAGGCTGCTGCCACCTTCGAGCAGGTAACTTCCATCTGTTTGTTGCAGGTATTTACCGCCTTGGGCCGGAGACTGGGTAGTGAAATCACCGACGATCTCCTCCAAGATATTCTCCAAGGTGACCAAGCCGAGCAGCTCGCCGTATTCGTCGACCACCAGACCGAGACGGGTCTGACGTTCCTGGAATTGCTGTAGCTGCTTGAGTAGCGGCGTCTCGGAAGGAATGAAGTAGGGCGTATGCAGTATTTCGTGAAGCTGTGCAGTATCCAGCTCTTCTTCCTGCAGCAGTGAGAGCACACGCTTGATGTGCAGAATGCCGATGATATTGCTCGGAGAGTTCTCATACACCGGCAGCAGGGTGTGGTGGCAGGTGATGATCTGGCGTTTCAGTTCATCAGCGTCGGCGGCGAAATTCAGTGACTCGATCTGGTTGCGCGGAATCATCACATCGTTCACGGTGATGCGCTCCAAATCGACCAGATTGAGTAACATCTTCTGGTGCTTGTGGGGTAAGTAATAGTCGGCTTCCAGAACCATGGAGCGTAATTCTTCCAAAGTAGCGCGTGATCTGCTTTGGTCAGTTTGCAACTTGATGCCGAACAGACGCAGCAGGTTCTTGACTAAGGTGCCGGCGATCCAGACAACAGGATGGAACAGGGTGATCAAGGGTGAAAGGATATAGCTGGCAGGCAGGGCAAGCTTTTCCGGGTAGCTGGCGGCCAATACTTTGGGGGTGATCTCGCTGAACACCAGCAAGGCGAAAGTGAGCGCGAGCGTGCCGAGCAGGATGGCCAGATCGTCCTGACCGTACATTCTAATCACGATGATGTTAGTGACAGCAGCGGCGGCCACGTTGATCAGCGTGTTGCCAAACAGGATGGATCCCAGCAGCTTGTCCACTTTTCCCAGCAGGTGGTTGACCAGCTTTGCGCTACGGTTGCCTTTGCGCATCAAGGTGTTCAGGCGATAGCGATTGATCGCCATCATGCTGGTTTCGGAACCGGAGAAGAAAGCGCTACAGACTAGCAGGACGATCAGGATGCCGAACAACGCGCCCAGTGATATGTCATCCAAAACGGAACACCTTGTTGAAGAATGGGGAGAGAGTATCGGGGAGGTGGTCTCGTGGTGTCAACTTCACCAGTCTTTGAAAGTCAGCCCGAAAGAAAAAGTGGTCTGGTTGTGATTGTAGTCAATGAGGTTGTGCCCGTAGCCCGTAGCCAGTTGCAAACTCAGGTGGGAGAGATGCCATATGCGCACAGGCGTGGACCAATCCAGCTGTAAATAGCCGCGCGGCTGACCAGAAGATAGGTTGCTGCGTGCAAGCAGGGTCACTTCATCGTCCGAATCAGGTGACCAGTGCGCTTCCAGTTCTGCTCTGCCCAAATATTGCTGGATATCCGGATTGTCATCGTTGGCGACTGATTCAGGAAAGCGCCACCAGCCTCTTGCGAGCAGGTAATAGTCGCCTTGTTCCCATCCTCCCTGAGCATAGACCCTGTTCCAGCTGCGTGACAAGTAGTCGCCGCGGCCGTTTGATTGATGTGAAAGGCCGATATTCAATAATTTCCAGCCGTCACCATGCCCGGTGCCGAAGGTGCCGATGAGCTCAGGTTCGTAGTTGGTTTCGCGGAACGGGGAAGATTGCGCGCCGTTGAACAATTGCCAATAGGACTGCTGCGTGAAGCCTGCCCAAAGACGAAAATCTTTAAACCACAACAGATCTAGTTCCCGGAAATTTCCGACCTCGGATTTTGCACTGAACTGGAATTTCAGTTCGTTCGGCTGGTAGAGATGTAGCACCGAAGAAGGATGGGTAGGGGATGCAGGCTGTGCATTGATACGGGAAGTATGTTGCACCATCAGGCGGTTGGCACGATAAGGCTCCAGTCTGCGTACGCCGGCGGAATCGGGATTGCCGAGTCCGTCCAGATCCCACGCACGCGTAAGCGCCGAGCGCTGCTTATAGCGATGTCCCGTGAGCTTGTCATAGCAAGCGAGGCGCTCCTGTTCATTGCCGATGGCGGCGCAAGTCTTCCAGTTAGGGGTGGCAGCATGTGCTGTACCCGCGATAACGAGGCCAAGGACGAGCAGAATGGGTTTCATGGCGTGTGTTTTGAGCCGGCTCGTTTCATCAACCAGATGCCTGCCATCACCATTGGCAAGCTCAGCCATTGCCCCATGCTCACGCCGAACGTCATCAGGCCGAAGATGCCGTCGTCGGGATTACGTGTGAACTCCCCAAGGAAGCGGAAGCTGCCATAACCGATCAGGAACAGGCCGGACACCGCACCGACCGGGCGCGGTTTGCTGGAGAACCACCAGAGCAAAGTAAATAGCGCGACGCCTTCCAGCGCGAATTCATAAAGTTGCGAAGGATGGCGCGGCAGGCTGTCTACGTGGGGGAACACCATGCCCCATGGCACATCGGTCGGTCGTCCCCATAGCTCGCCATTGATAAAGTTGCCGAGTCGTCCGAAAGCCAGTCCGGGCGGTACCAGCGGGGCGATGAAATCCATCAGCGCCAGCCATTGCAGCTTGCGACTGCGGGCGAAAAGCGCCATCGCGATCAGCACGCCCAGAAAACCACCGTGGAAGGACATGCCGCCTTCCCAGACCGCAAATATCTTCAGCGGGTGGGCGAAGTAATAACCGGGGGCATAGAACAGCACCTCACCCAAACGTCCTCCAAGTATCACGCCCAACACGCCGAAGAACAGCAGGTCATCCAGCAGCTTCGCATCCCAAGCCGGACGGCTCATCGCGCGCAAGCGCAGACGCCCCAGCCAGATGAATGTGGCAAAGCCGAGCAGATACATCAGGCCGTACCAGTGAATGCCGAAAGGGCCGAGATGGATGGCAACCGGGTCGAATTGCGGGTGAACGAGCATAAGCCTATGAGTTAGAATCGAAGCCTTGATTATACGTTGCTGGAAAGACAGATCATGCCTCAATACCGTTCCCGTACTTCCACCCATGGTCGCAACATGGCCGGCGCACGCTCCCTGTGGCGCGCCACCGGTATGACCGAAGGTGACTTCGGCAAGCCGATCATCGCTATCGCCAACTCATTCACCCAGTTCGTGCCCGGTCACGTGCACCTCAAGGATATGGGGCAGTTGGTGGCGCGCGAGATCGAGAAAGCCGGCGGTATCGCCAAGGAATTCAACACCATCGCGGTGGATGACGGCATCGCCATGGGCCACGATGGCATGCTGTATTCGCTGCCTTCGCGCGATCTGATCGCCGATTCTGTGGAGTACATGTGTAACGCACACTGCGCTGATGCGCTGGTGTGTATCTCCAATTGCGACAAGATCACTCCCGGCATGCTGATGGCCGCGATGCGCCTGAACATCCCCGTGGTCTTCGTCTCCGGCGGGCCGATGGAAGCGGGAAAGGTCAATTGGCAGGGCAAGGTCAAGGGCCTTGACCTAGTGGATGCGATGGTCGCAGCTGCAGACAGCCGTGTGAGCGACGAGGAAGTCGAGGCGATCGAGCGTTCCGCTTGTCCGACCTGCGGTTCCTGCTCCGGCATGTTCACCGCCAACTCGATGAACTGCCTGACCGAAGCATTGGGCTTGTCTTTGCCGGGCAACGGTTCGCTGGTGGCGACGCATGCCGAGCGCAAACAGCTGTTCCTGCGCGCCGGACGCTTGATCGTCGAACTCGCCAAACGCTATTACGAACAGGATGACGAATCAGTGCTGCCGCGCAGTATCGCCACCTTCGATGCGTTCGAGAACGCGATGACGCTGGATATCGCCATGGGTGGGTCGACCAACACGGTGTTGCATTTGTTGGCCGTCGCGCGTGAAGCGGGGGTGGATTTCACCATGAAGGATATGGACCGCCTGTCGCGCCATGTGCCAACGCTGTGCAAGGTCGCACCATCATCCGAATACCATATGGAGGACGTGCATCGCGCGGGTGGTATCGCGTCTATCCTCGGCGAACTGGATAGAGCCGGTCTGTTGCACGGCGAAGTCGGTTCGGTACACAGCAAGAACCTGCGCGACGGACTCAAGGAATGGGACATCGCACAAACGCAGAGCGAAGAAGTTAAAAAATTCTTCCGTGCCGCACCCGGCGGCATCATCACCACCATCGCCTTCTCGCAGTCCATGCTTTATCCGGAGCTGGATGCTGACAGGGCTGCGGGTTGTATACGCGATCAGGCACACGCCTATTCCAAGGACGGCGGGTTGGCTGTGCTGCATGGCAATATCGCGATGGATGGCTGCATCGTCAAGACAGCAGGTGTGGATGAAAGCATCTTGAAATTCTCCGGACGCGCACGCGTTTTCGAAAGTCAGGATGCGGCGACGGCCGGCATCCTCGCCGACCAGGTCGTTGCCGGCGATGTGGTAATCATCCGTTATGAAGGTCCCAAGGGCGGGCCCGGCATGCAAGAGATGTTGTACCCGACCTCGTATCTGAAATCGAAAGGCTTGGGGAAAGCCTGTGCATTGCTCACCGACGGCCGTTTCTCTGGCGGCACTTCTGGATTGAGTATCGGCCACGCCTCGCCTGAAGCGGCCAGCGGCGGGGCGATCGGCTTGGTGGAGGAAGGTGATCTTATAGAGATCGACATTCCGAACCGCACCATCGATCTGATGATCTCCGACGCCGAACTCTCGCAACGCCGTGCGGCGATGGATGCTAAAGGCAGCAAAGCATGGAAACCGGTCGCAGAGCGTCCGCGCAAGATCTCAGCGGCATTGCGTGCCTATGCGGCGATGGTGACCAGTGCGGACAAGGGTGCTGTGCGGGATGTGTCGCAAGTGGAGAAGTAAGGAAACAATCTTGAGGAGGTCCTCGTGAAAGCGATTCTGATTGCAAATCCGAAAGGCGGCAGCGGTAAAACTACGCTTTCCACCAATATCGCGGGTTATCTGGCATCGCAGGGGAAGCGCGTGGCCATCCTTGATCTGGATCGTCAGAAGTCTGCCACACAATGGCTGGCGACACGTCCGATGGATTTGTCGGGTATCGAATTGATGCAAGCGGGCAGCGGGCACGATGCGCCGCTGGATTGGCTGGTAATCGATTCTCCTGCAGGCCTGCATGGTAAGAATCTGGAACATGCATTGAAGCTGGTGCACAGGGTGGTTGTTCCCATCGCACCCTCTGCATTTGACATACAAGCTAGCCGTGACTTTCTCGAATCCCTGCATCACGAAAAAGCGATACGCAAAGGCAAGATATTCGTTGGGGTGGTCGGTATGCGTATGGATCCTCGTACGCGAGCGGCGCTAACGCTGGAGCAATTTCTGAAAGGTCTTGACCTGCCAATACTTGCTTACCTGCGTGAAACACAGGCTTATGTGAACGCAGGCTTCGAAGGCAAGACTTTGTTCGATCTGCCACCTTCGCTGGCGCAGCGCGAACTAGAGCAGTGGTCATATCTGCTGAACTGGCTGGAAAATGGCGAAGGACTCTGATTTTTCATCAATGATGCTGGAGAAGGATATGAAGAACATATGGATGTTGGGCGCGCTGCTTGTTTTTGCAGGCTGCCAGCCTGATGTGCAGGAAAGCCCAGTGGCACCACCTGTCTCAGTTTCCAAAACTGATGCCGAACCGGAGACGCAGCCGGCTGTAGTAACGCCAACGCCACAAAAAGAGCCGGTCATGATCGAAACCGCTCCTCAGAGCGTGAAGCCTGTGCAAGCCAAGAACGTACCAGAAAAAGCGGCTAGCGAACCCGAAGCTGCCATCGCTCCACCAGTAGTGGTGGCTACCACAATATCAGAGCCAGCTAGGGTCGAAAAAACAGCTGCAATAGAAGCAGCGCCTGCTGCAATGCCAGCGCAACTTTCAGAGGCAGACGCAATGGCTTTGGCAAAGAGGAAGAATTGCTTCGCTTGCCATGCCTTGGATAAAAAAATGGTTGGCCCCGCTTGGAGAGCGGTGGCGGAAAAGTATCGCGGCGATGCAGGTGCTCAGGCCGCTCTTGAGTCCAAAGTACGCAAAGGTGGCAAAGGAAATTGGGGCAGTATGGCAATGCCTCCCCAGCCTGCACTGAGCGGCGAAGAGCTGGCCGGACTCGTGCAGTTCGTGCTGCAGTTGAGGTGATGCGTCAACCGATTTACAAATTGAGGCGTTAATCGCCTACCGCTTTGTGGTTTGCAATTCGTGCGGGGTTGTTTAGAATGCGCTCGGGGTAAAAGCTCCGCTCGTTGAAAAAGTAGTCAAACCAAAATAAATGGAGAGAACATGAAATCTATCGTTATCAGCATGGCAGTTGCAGCAGGTCTGATGGTTGCGGGTTCTGCCATGGCAACCGATATGCCGGCAGTCGCAAAGAAGAACAACTGTACAGCTTGCCACAAAGTGGACAAGAAGGTGGTTGGCCCAGCTTGGAAGGATGTTGCTGCCAAGTACAAGGGTGATGCTGCAGCTTGGGACAAGGTCGCTGCCAAGATCAAGAAGGGTGGCAGCGGTGCATGGGGTTCTATGCCAATGCCTGCAAACCCGAAAGTCAGCGATGCTGACATGGCTGAGATCATTGCCTTCATCAAGGGTCTGTGATCCAACTGAAAAGCGATTTTCAGTGAATAAAAAAGCCGGCGCAAGCCGGCTTTTTTATTGCTGGAGATCGGGATGCGTCATGCCGAGGCTTGAGTCTGCGGTAGCTTCAGGGTTTAATCGGGTCCATGAATCAGAGAGAAGGAATCGGGATGAGGGTGAATAAAACGATCTTATGGCTAATGATGTGTGTCGCACCACAGATGGCATGGGCCGGTGAGTCACAGTTGGATGCGATGTTCGGTTCGATCAACAGCATGCTGGCGCAAGTCATCTTCTTCGACATCTTCCCCGGCGAACCTTCCATGCCGCTGATCGTCGCATGGTTGATCGTGGCGGCAGTATTCCTGACATTGCGTTTCGGCTTCGTCAATCTGCGCATGATGCGCCACGCTTTCCATGTCATACGCGGCAAATACCGGACGGCTGACGACCAAGGCGAGGTCACATCGTTTCAGGCGCTTTCCACTGCATTGTCCGCAACAGTCGGGCTGGGCAATATTGCTGGTGTGGCTATTGCAATCTCTATCGGCGGTCCTGGAGCTACATTCTGGATGATCGTCGCAGGTTTCCTCGGCATGAGCACCAAGTTCACCGAAGCCAGTCTGGCACAGATGTACCGCGAGGTTCGTCCGGATGGCAGACTGATGGGCGGCGCGATGGAATATCTTTCCAAGGGTCTGGCCGAGAACGGGGCACCTCGTACGGGGAGGATCCTGGCGATACTGTTCGCGATCTTTACCATCCTTGGTTCCTTCGGTGCCGGTAGCGCATTCCAGGTCAGCCAGTCGATGGGGGCCGTGCAGACCCAGATCGAATTCTTTCGCGAGGTGCCGATCGCTTACGGTCTGTTGATGGCCGTCGCCATAGGCTTGGTCATCATCGGCGGTCTGCGCCGCATCGCGCATGTGGCAGAGGCGGTGGTGCCGACCATGGTCATCATCTATGTGGGAACTTGTCTGTGGATCATCGGTAGCAATGCAGACTTGGTGCCCGCGGCACTGGGCAAGATCGTCATGGAGGCCTTCTCGCCGATAGCGGTCGCGGGCGGCATGGTGGGAGCCATCGTGCAGGGTTTCAAACGCGCCGCGTTCTCTTCCGAAGCCGGGCTGGGTTCGGCAGCAATCGCGCACTCTGCAGCATCGGTGAAATATCCCGTGCGCCAAGGCTTGGTCGCGCTATATGAGCCATTCATCGATACCGTGGTGATCTGCACCATGACTGCGCTGGTGATCATCATCACGGGCGTATACAACGCACCGGAGTATGAAGCTATACGCGTGGCAAGTCAGGGGGCCACTTTGACTTCCATGGCATTCGCGACCGCTTCCGACTGGTTTCCTTCGATACTCGCTCTGTCCGTCGTACTGTTTGCCTACAGTACGGCGATCTCGTGGTCGTATTACGGGGAACGGTGTTGGGTGTATGTGTTCGGCGAACGCTATTCCATATTGTACAAGGCGGTGTTCATCGGTTTCGTGGTCGTCGCTTCGGTGGCGAGCGCTTCCAATCTTGTGGACTTCACCGATCTGCTGGTGCTGTCCATGGCATTCCCCAATCTGATCGGGCTGTATGTGCTGAGTGGCAAGGTGAAACTCGCCTTGGCCGATTACGAATCCAGACTCTCCAGCGGTGAACTGGATCGTGAGGCGCAACGCTGAATCAGGCCAAGACTTTGAATAGCAATTTTGTCGCCAGCAAGATCAGCAAGCCGGCGAACAATTTGCGCAACAACCCCACATTCAAACTGTGCGCCGCTCGCGCGCCGAAGGGCGCGGTGAGCATGGTGGCAAGCGCGATCCAGAACAGGGCGGGCAAGAATACATAGCCGATATGCATTTCCGGTAAACCTTCGATGTGAGCGCCGACCGAGATGTAGCCCAACGTGCCGCCGACCGCGATAGGGAAGCCGATGGCAGAGGCGGTGCCGATGGCGTTGCGTATCGGCAGGTTGCACCAAAGCAGGAAGGGGACGACCAGCGTGCCGCCTCCGATGGAGACTAGGCTGCTGATCCAGCCGGTCAGCGTGCCAAAGCCGGTCATTCCGGAAACACCGGGTAGCTGACGCGAGGCGTGCGGGCGCTTGTCGACGAGCATCTGTGTGGCGGCGAAATAGACGAACATCGCAAAGAAGATACCCAGTCCCGTGGCCGGAATAGTGGAGGCCGTCAATGCACCGATGGAGGTGCCCAGCAGGATGCCGGGCGTGATATGGCGCACGACTTGCCAGTTCACCGCGCCCAGCTGGTGATGTTTGCGCATGCTGGACAGGGAAGTGAACAGGATGGTCGCCATCGAGGTACCGAGTGCGAGGTGCATGATGTGCTCGGGCGCGAAATGCTGCGCATCGAACATTAGCAACAACACCGGCACCAGCACCAGCCCGCCGCCCACACCGAACAGTCCTGCAAGGAATCCGGCAACTATGCCTAACAGCAGGTAGGCGACATACCACTCCATCAGCTTTTCACCAACTTCGTAGTGATGAACTTCCATTCCGCTGGATCAAGTGGGGTGATGGATAGGCGATTGCCGCGTTGCAGGGTACGCATATTTTCCAGCTCAGGATGCTGTCTGAGTTCATTCAGCGGAATCAGAGCGAACTTCTTTACCAGTTTCACATCCACATTCATCCAGCGCGGCTGCTCGGGAGTCGCTTTAGCATCAAAATACTTATTCTTCTTGTCGAACTGCGTGGCATCCGGATATGCGGGGCTGCAAACTTCGGCGATCCCCGCGATACCGGGTTCTTTGCAGTTGGAGTGATAGAACAGCACGCCGTCGCCTACGTTCATCTGGTCACGCATGAAGTTACGCGCCTGATAGTTGCGCACGCCATACCAAGCAACAGTTTGCTCGGGGAAGGTGGCTAGGTCATCAATGCTGACATCGGAAGGCTCTGATTTCATCAGCCAGTAGCGCATGGCATAGTTCCTCAAATGAAAAGTGCGACCCCGAAGGATCGCACTGGAATAAAGGCCCCCGCCTGTGCCGTTGACTCAATGTCTTGAACCTGGGTTCAAGAGGGTCGGTTCCCGGTTACATCAGGTGCTTCCGCGAGGGAAGCTCACAACAGTAACTTGAATGGGGCGCAACCTAAGCATTAGCTCATTGGTTCAAAGAATTATGAATCTCACGAACACCGCAGGGGACAAACTGTCGATCAGTTAAAATAGCTGATCTTGGTCGACCAAGGCTTCATCGATGGTCGCCTGCATGCCCTGCATTCTACGCTTCAATTCTGCGAGGTCAAAGCCTCCGCCGACGCGAGTGGTAAGTAATTCATGCGCGATGTTGAGCGCGGCCATGATAGCGATACGTTCGACTGAAGCGATCTTGCCTGCATCACGGATCTCGCGCATCTTGAGGTCGAGGTATTTGACCGCATCCAGCAATTCTCCCCGCTCATCGTCTGGGCAGGCGACGCGGAACTCGCGGTCAAGGATGTTCACATCCAGAAAGCTGGTCTTGGCTTCACTCATGATGCTTCTGCCGGAAGTTGTTCAAGAAGTTTCTCAAGGCGCAAGGCGGCTTGGTCAATTTTGTCTTGATGTTTGCGTTTTTCGTTCAGAGCAGAAGCAACATGTTGTCGTAATTGTTGGTTCTCTTCACGCAGGCGATGATTGAGCTGCACCAGTTGGTGCAGTTTTTGTTCGAGAGAGTCCAGTTCGCTTAACATGGGTGCACTATAGTTTTTAATTCCCTGTTAAGTCAATCGCTAACAGAATGTTTTGCAAGTATTTTGGAATTGGAGTTTCACCGCCTGCTACAATTCGCTCAGCTTCAAGGTGCTGAAAGACGGGAGTCCTTCGGTTAAACGGGAAACAGGTGTGACGCCTGTGCTGCCCCCGCAACGGTAAGCAAGTGTGGATTCGTCGATATGCCACTGTGTGCAAGCATGGGAAGGCGACGGATCAAGACTTGTGAGCCCGGATACCGGCCTTGGGCGAGGTACAGGAAATGCTGCGGGCGGCGCATGGACGATGTCACTGTGATCATCGGCTGCGGTATTTCCTGGTTTTTTAACGCTCCAACGGGGACGCTTGGGGCTTAGTTCAGGAAATCCATCATGGAATACAAACTCTTTTCCGCCGTGCTTTTGAGTGCGGCAATCTCCTCAGCGCAAGCCGCTACGCTGGATGAAGTGGTGGTGACCGCCACGCGCAGCGAACAGGCGCTGGCACAGGCACTGTCGAATACCACTGTCATCACCCGGCAGCAGATCGAGGATACGCAGGCGGTCGATCTGCCGAGCTTGCTAAAGAATCTGGCCAGCATCGAGATCTACCAAAGTGGCGGAGTCGGCAAGCAGAGCAGCCTATTCCTGCGTGGCAGCAACTCCAGTCACACGCTGCTGTTGCTGGACGGCGTGCGTATCAATTCCGCTACGGCAGGCACTACTCAGATCGACCAACTGATGTTGGACCAGATCGAACGCATCGAGGTTGTGCGCGGCAACGTGAGCAGCTTGTATGGTTCGGATGCCATTGGCGGCGTGATCCAGATATTCACCCGTCAGGGCAAAGGGGAGCCGGCATTCAGTGGTAACTTCGGCGCGGGGTCGCACAACACGATGCGAGCCGGAGCCGGTCTGGGAGGGACTGTCGGCGATACGACTTTCAACCTGCAGGCGTCTAAATTCAGGACAGATGGCGTATCGGCGGTCAACCCGACCATCGTTCCGGCCGTGAATCCTGACCTTGATGGCTATGACAACACCAGTCTGTCGATGAATCTGCGTCACCGCTTCAGTGCCGCCGACAGTCTTGCGGTCTCGTTGTTCGATAGCGCCGGCAACAACCAGACCGACAATGCATTCGGTGCCACAAGTGATGTGAACAGCAGCAAGTCGCACATCCGCAAGATGGCGCTGGCATTCGAGAATCGCTTGGGCGATAACTGGCTGAGCAAGTTGCAGTTGTCGCAGGGTGTGGATGACACGCAGAACTTCCTGAACGGCGCGCCGGACCTCGGGTTGGGGGCGCAGTTCAAGACCACCAGCGACCTGATCGCCTGGCAGAACACCGTGCGCATCGGAGCCGACAACCAACTGGTGGTCGGCCTAGAGCAGCTGCAGCAGCAGGTCGTCAGCAGCACGCTGTATACGCGAACCAGTCGCACCGATGACAGCCTGTATGCGGGTTACACCGGAAACTACGGTGCGCAACAGGTGCAACTCAATATTCGTAGCGACAGTTATTCCGATTTCGGCAGCGCGAATACTTGGCTGCTGGGCTATGGTGTGGCTGTGAGTGATTCCTGGCGTGTCACGGCGAGCATGGCCACGGCCTTCAAGGCACCGACCCTGAACGACCTGTTCTACCCCTTTACCAATTACGGTTTCGGTTATTCCTACGTGGGCAATCCAGACCTGAAGCCGGAACGTTCGCGCGACAGCGAACTGGGACTGCATTACGCCGCAGAGGGGCAGCATCTGGATATGGTGTATTTCGACAACCGCATCAGCGACCTGATCGTCATCAACACCCTGCCAGCCTCCACCATGGTCAATCTCAACCAAGCGCGCAGTGATGGATTGGAGCTGGCCTATCAGGGGAACTATGGCGACACGGCGGTGCGGCTGGCAGCGACCTGGCAGAATCCGCGTGATACTCAGAACGGCCAGACCTTGTTGCGCCGGGCGAAGCGATTCTCGAGCACCGGCATCACGCACAAGTTCGGGGCGGTGGTGCTCGGCGGGGAGTGGCAACACAGCGGTGAACGCGCCGATATCGATATCAATACATTCAGCCGCACCATGCTCGCCGCATACGATGTGGTGAATCTCAGCGCGAACTACATAGTGGACAAGCACTATGTGCTGACTGCACGTGTGGATAACCTGTTCGCCAAGGACTATATGCTGGCACACGGCTACAACACGCCGGGGCGCATGATTTATCTTGGTCTGGCTTACCGGCCGTAAGCCGCGGCAAGGCGGTTTTGCGCCATTTCTGTTAAAGTTCCCGCCGGCATGGATTGGCGGGAATCAAGTAAGGAGAACGATATGGATTTTTTAAAAAACAAGACTTTTGGCATCGTGGCGGCGCTGGTGCTGTTGATGGCGGCGACACGCTACAACCATTTCGGCTCCGCCATGACGCTGCCGGACGCGTCTTATGCCGTGTTCTTCTTGGGCGGACTGTTTCTCGGTCGTATGCGCGGGGCGCTAGCGATAATGGCGCTGCTGCTAGTCGAGGCCGCTCTGGTTGACTACTACGCGATCAACTTCCGCGACATGAGCGGCTGGTGCGTGACATCGGCATATGCCTTCCTCGTGTTCGCTTACGCCGCATTGTGGTTCGTCGGTCGCTGGTACGCGCCGCGCCATGAACTGACGCTCAAGGGCATGTCCGGCCTGTTGCTGGCCGGAGCGGCGGCGGGCAGTGCGGCATTCATCATCGCCAACGTGAGCTTCTATCTACTGGCCGGATATTTCGACCGTATGAGTGTTGTTCAGTACGTCTTCAGCGTGGGGCAATACTTTGGCCCATATGTGGCAGTGACGGTGTTCTATGTCGCAATGGCAGTTGGCATACAAATGTATTTCGATTTGGTTGTGGGCAAGGCACGGGCAGCAAATGCCCGTTGATGATTCTGGGAGTGCCCGGAAATTGACCAGCGGGCAACTCTATCTGCGTTTGATGCGCTATGTCCGCCCGCATTGGCGCACATTTTCTGTATCGATTCTGAGTATGGTTTTAGCCGCCGCGACAGAACCTTTGTTGCCGGCATTGTTAAAGCCGTTCCTCGATGGCACGTTCGTGCATAAAGATGACTGGATCATGCAATGGGCTCCTGTCTTTATTCTGCTGATCTTCTTTGTTCGCGGATTGACCACCTTTGTGAGTACGTACGCTATTAGTTGGGTAGGTAACAGGGTGGTGATGGATCTGCGCGCCGAGATGTTCAGCAAACTGGTCTCGCTTCCGACGCGGTTCTATGACGATCATGCCACGGGCAGACTGATCTCCAAAATCACATTCGATGTCACGCAGGTAACTACGGCTGCTACAAATGTCGTTACGGTGGTGGTAAGGGATTCCATCATCATTGCGGGGTTGCTTGGTTGGCTGTTCTATCTGGACTGGAAGCTGACTTTGCTTTCATTGCTTATCGCCCCTGTCGTGGCGTTCGTCATTCGAGTGATCAACGTTCGGATGCGCGAATCGAGCAGGGAATCTCAGCGAGCAATGGGAAGCATCACGCAGGTCATCGAGGAAAGTGTCACGGCGCACAAAGTTGTGAAACTGTTCGGTGGACAAACGTATGAGGAGCGAAGGTTCAATGAAGAAAGCAACTGGGTAAGGCGACACGCGATGAAGCAGGCTGCTGCGGCAGCCGCGAATGTTCCTATCGTGCAAATGATCGCCTCGGTTGCGGTTGCTGTAGTGATTTACCTGGCGATTGCACAAGCCCAAAGTGATGCGACCACCGTCGGTGGATTCTTGTCGTTCGTTACGGCCATGCTGATGTTGACGGCGCCCCTGAAGCGGCTGACCGGCGTGACAGAATCCCTGCAACGCGGATTGGCGGCATCCGAGAGCGTTTTCGACCTGCTTGATACACCGAATGAGATAGATGACGGCAAGGCGGTGATTACGCGCGCCGCAGGTCGATTGACTTTCGATCATGTCACTTTGTCGTATGGCGCTGATGATAGGCGCGCCCTGAATGATGTAAGTCTGGAAGTCCCGGCAGGGATGGCGGTGGCGCTGGTAGGCCCTTCCGGCAGTGGGAAAAGCACTATGGCGAACTTGGTGCCGCGGTTTTATGCACCCACCTCAGGAAGCATCCTGTTGGACGGGCAAGACATCCGAGAGATATCACTAGCCAGCCTCCGTGCCAATATTGCGCTGGTGAGCCAGGAGGTGGTGCTGTTCAACGATACCATCGCCGCCAATATCGCTTACGGCCAGATGCGTGAAGTGCCGGAGAGCGAAATCGTTGCGGCGGCGACCGCTGCGCATGCGATGGAATTCATCAAGGACATGCCGCTGGGGTTGCAAACGTTGGTCGGGGAAAAGGGCGTACGTCTTTCTGGTGGTCAGCGCCAGCGCATCGCCATCGCGCGTGCCATCCTCAAGGACGCACCCATCCTCATTCTGGATGAAGCGACCTCGGCGCTGGATAGCGAATCTGAACGTCATGTGCAGGCTGCGCTGGAGATACTGATGCGGGGTCGTACCACACTGGTCATCGCGCACCGTCTTTCCACCATTGAGAAGGCTGATCGTATCGTTGTCCTGAGCAAGGGGCAGATAGTGGAAGCCGGCACGCATGCTGAACTGCTGGCAAAAGACGGTGCCTACGCACAATTGCATCGCACCCAGTTCGGCGGGGCAGGGCTACAGTAAATTTCTGCATAAGCCGGTTGACAGCAGGGATACTTCTGGTAAATTCCAAACCCTAGCATTTCACTCAACATTAACCCTATATTGGAGGTCACCATGGCAGTACTCGTAGGCAAGCAAGCTCCCGATTTCAACGCAGTTACCGTGATGGGTAACAACGAGATCAACGAAACGTTCAACCTGAGCAAGCACATCAGCGGCAAATACGCCGTGGTGTTCTTCTACCCTCTGGACTTCACCTTCGTGTGCCCGTCCGAGTTGATTGCTTTCGATCACCGTCTGGAAGAATTCAAAAAGCGCAATGTGGAAGTGATTGGCGTGTCCATCGACTCCCAGTTTACTCACTTGGCTTGGAAGAACACGCCGGTTGAGAAGGGTGGTATCGGTCAGGTTAAATATCCTCTGGTGGCTGACATCAAGCACGAGATCTGCAAGGCCTACGACGTGGAAGCCGACGGTGGCGTGGCATATCGCGGTTCTTTCTTGATCGACCGAGCAGGCATGGTGCGTCACCAAGTGGTGAACGATCTGCCGCTGGGTCGTAACATCGACGAGATGCTGCGCATGATCGACGCGCTGCAATTCACCGAAGAGCATGGCGAAGTCTGCCCGGCAGGTTGGAGCAAAGGCAAGGCTGGTATGGGCGCATCGACAGAAGGTGTTGCAAAATACCTGGCAGCACACGCCAAAGAACTGTAAGCGACTCGCTTCTGTTCGACAAAAAGGCTCCTTCGGGAGCCTTTTTGCATTCCGCCCAAGACTGCTAGAATCCGCGTCGTTCTCAATCAACGTGGGTTTTCATCATGCTGGTCGGCTTCGTATTTCTCTATCTTGTCCTGTCCATCGGTGTTGGCATGTACGCCGCCACCAAGGTGCATAACGCGCGCGACTACATCACCGCTGGTCGTTCTTTGCCGATGTACATCGTACTGGCCATGGTGTTCGCCACTTGGTTCGGTGCCGAGACCGTGCTGGGCATTCCCGCTACTTTTATGGAAGAGGACCTGGGCGGATTGATTTCCGATCCGTTCGGTGCTGCCTTATGTCTGGTGCTGTTCGGCCTGTTCTTCGCGCGCAAGCTGTACCGCATGAATCTGCTCACCCTGGGTGATTTCTATCGTGAGCGTTTCGGGTACAAGGTCGAAGTCATTGCCGGTATCGCCATCGCCTTGTCATATCTGGGTTGGGTATCGGCGCAGGTGACTGCGCTGGGACTGGTGTTCGACGTGCTGTCGGACGGCCAGATCACGCAGGCGCAGGGCATCTTGATCGGCGCCGCTATCGTGCTGATGTACACGCTGTACGGCGGCATGTGGTCGGTGGCGCTCACCACCTTCGTGCAGATGATCGTCATCGTCATCGGCCTCATCTACATCTCGACCTTGCTGGCGGATATGACCGGCGGCGTTGCGCCGGTGGTGCAGCACGCGGCGGATAACAATAAATTCAATTTCTGGCCCGACATGAACGCGGTAGCCATGGTGGCATTCATCTCCGGCCTGCTCACCATGGGCTTCGGCTCCATCCCGCAACAGGACGTGTTCCAGCGTGCCAATACCTCGAAGAACGAAAATGTCGCGGCGTGGGCCACTGTGTTCGGGGGCGTGGCGTATTTTATTTTTGCTGCTGTGCCGCTGTTCATGGCCTATTCGGCCAACCTGATCGACCCGGCGCTGACCGCGCAATGGATGGCAGAGGATAGCCAGAAGTTGCTGCCGGAACTGGTCAAGGCGCACCTGCCGCTCATCGCGCAAGTGATCTTCTACGGCGCCTTGTTGTCGGTCATCATGAGCACGGCATCCGGCACATTGCTTGCACCTTCGGTCATCTTGTCCGAGAACGTGCTCAAAGGCTGGCTCACGCGCAAGAATCTGTCTGAGCGCAAGATGCTGGTGATGACGCGTTGGGTAGTCGGCGTCTTCTCGGTGTGCGTCACCCTGTATGCATTGTGGGCGCTGGATCAGGACACAGGTATTCACCAGATGGTGGAGAACGCCTACAAGGTGACCTTGGTGCTGGCTTTCACACCACTGGTGGCCGGGCTGTACTGGCAACGCGCCACGACACTGGGTGCTTACTGGGCAATGGGCTTGGGTATGGCAGCCTGGCTGCCGATGGAGTTCATCGCACCCGAAGCGGCGCTGCCACCACAGTTCGCCGGTTTTCTGATGAGCATCGTCGGCATGGTGGTCGGTTCTTTGATGACCAAGGCAGGAAGCGCTTCTCTCGAAAACGATCAGCTTGCTTCAAAATAGCGACTGTCATGTTACTGTCACAATAGTTTCATACCATCGTCGGCGAACCGTAACGAGAGATGGAGTACAAGATGACGACAGCCGATATCCTGCTGGTGGAAGACGAACCGGCGATCCAGGAATTGCTGGCATTCAATATCGCGCAATGCGGATTTCGTGCGATCAAAGCGCAAGATGCAACTTCTGCGTTCGCGCATATCAATCGCGCTTTGCCGGACCTGATTCTGCTGGACTGGATGTTGCCGGGTGCTTCAGGTGTCGAGATCGCACGTAAACTGCGCGCCGATTCCCGCACGCGCGACATCCCGATCATCATGCTGACCGCACGCACCGACGAGCGCGACAAGATACTCGGCCTAGAATCCGGCGCGGACGATTACATCACCAAGCCGTTCTCCCCTCGTGAATTGATGGCGCGCATCCGCGCTGTGCTGCGCCGCCGCGCCCCGCAGATGAGCGACGAGACTGTGCGCGTGGAGGGTATCGAACTGTCGCCGACCACCCACCGTGTGTCCGCCAACGGCCAGAACATCGACTTGGGTCCAACCGAATTCCGCCTGCTGCATTTCTTCATGACCCATGTCGAGCGCGTCTATAGCCGCGCACAGTTGCTCGATCAGGTATGGGGTGATCATGTGTTCGTCGAAGAGCGCACCGTTGACGTGCACATCCGCCGCCTGCGCCAAGCGTTGGAACCGTCCGCCACGGATAGTATGGTGCAGACCGTGCGCGGCAGCGGCTATCGCTTTTCAAGAACATAGCATCACACGCTTTGCGCTGCTAAAACCATCCGTATAATGCTGCCGTTCCTTATCGAGATCATGACGTGAGCGATTTCTGGCAGCGCGTTTTCTTTTTTCATTTCTTCCTGCTCCTGTTCTCATTGCTGGTGTGGGCCATCGCCGGTGCCTTGCCGGCGGTGTTCGTCTTTGCCATCGGGATGTCTTGGCGCTTGTCACACCATCTGCGTAATCTGGCGGATCTACTGCGCTGGTTGAAAGACCCCGAGAACTTGGCTTTGCCAGATGGCTCAGGCTTGTGGGAAGAAGTGTTTTCCCATTTGAACAAGATGGTGCGCACCAACCGCTTGCAGCGCGAAAGACATATCGCATCTTTGCAGCAGATGGAGCAGGCCACCGCCGCCCTGCCCGAGGGCGTGGTCATTCTGGACGATGCGGATCGTATCGAATGGTGCAATCCTTTGGCTGCAAAGCATTTTGGATTGGATAGCGATTACGACATCGGCCAACAGATCACCTATCTGGCACGTCAGCCGGATTTTGTGCAATACCTGTCCTCGCGCGAATTCGGCAAGCCACTAGTGCTGCATGGTGCGCGTCAGGACGATCTAATCCTTTCTATCAAGTTGATCTCATACGGTGAGAACCAGCGCCTGCTCATCAGCCGTGACATCACCCAGCTGGAGCGTATCGAGACCATGCGCCGTGATTTCGTGGCCAATGTCTCGCACGAATTGCGCACCCCACTCACGGTAGTAAACGGATTCGTCGAGACGCTGCAGGACATGCCGACACGCGACAACGAGATGGCCGAGCGTGCCTTGCATCTCATGGGTGAGCAGACCAGTCGTATGGAACATCTGGTGGACGATCTGCTGACTTTGTCGCGTCTGGAAGATGACCAGAACAGATTGCGTGAAGAGCAGGTGGATGTGGGGGCGTTGCTGGAAGAGGTTGTGCGTGATGGCAGGCTACTTAGCAATAGCAGGCATCGGATCGAATTGCAGGGGAATTGCGCTGTGAACCTGAACGGTAATCGTGAAGAGTTGCGCAGCGCTTTCTCCAATCTGGTCAGCAATGCCATCCGCTATACGCCCGATGGCGGTGAGATTCAGGTGAGCTGGTCCTTGCATGATGGGCACGCGGTATTCGCTGTCAAGGACAGTGGCATCGGTATCGCCCAACAACACATCGCACGACTGGCCGAACGTTTCTATCGTGTGGATCGTAGTCGTTCACGCGAAACAGGTGGCACCGGTCTGGGATTGGCCATCGTGAAGCACGTCTCCATACGGCATCAGGCGCGGCTGCATATCGTCAGCGAGGAAGAGCAAGGCAGTACGTTCGCTATCATTTTTCCAACTGCGCGCTTGCTGCAGTAAGGGGGGTGACCGGACTTGCCTATGCAAGCTTGAAGCTGACGCGCTCGTAATCCACGCCGCGCTCTACGCTGATACCCAGTTTCACTTTTTGCTTACTGCGGTCGACACGCGTCAACTCGATTTCACGACCCGCCTGAAACCAGTCGCGCGGCATCACCAAGCTGGCCGGGATACGCAGCTTTTCCATGGCGGGCAGTATCAGGCAGGGCACCGAGCCAGACTTCAGCATGGCTTGCGGTGATTCTGGTGCATTGGCGATGACAGCTTGCGGCTGCCCCGGCAGGTAATGCACCGTCACATAGAGTTGCCCACTGTGCGCCACTTCGATGCGGTCGATCACCCCCGCTTTGTGCGCGGGAGAATCTGCGGTGAAGATGCTGATGATGTGATGCGCGGCCATGCGGTCGCCGGTCGGAGAATGCCTCAGCAGACGACCGCGCAGCAAAGTGTTCTCTTCCACCAACCACGCTTCCGGAATGAAGCCCAGCTCTTTCAGGTTGTGCTGCCCGGTCTCATCCAGCACGCGACCGAACGTGGCGATCTGTGTCTGTGCATCCTGCATGGCCTTGCCGACATCCTTAACCGGCTTGAACGGCTTTTGTGCAATGTGCGAGTAGATCTTTTCAAGACCGACACACATATTCACGGCACTCGTTTCGCGCGGCATCTCAATCAGCGTGTCGGTCCTGGCTTCACACCAGCATTGATGGAGTTTGCCCAGCAGGTCGATACATTCCTTGCCGGGCAAATCTGTCGCCAGTTCCACTTTCTTTGGCGTCTGGCCCTGCTGTAGCAAGATAGTTTTGATGCGGATCTGCTTTGATAGCGGCACCATTGGCAGGCAGCGCATACCTGTTGAAGCACGGGCATGCGCGGCGGATTGCAGTCCGCGATAGCCTTCTAGGTCCACCACCAGCGGCGGCGCATCTTCCTTGGTGGCCGTGCAGCGTGGCAGCAAGGTAAGCGTGTCCGCCCACAACAATAACCAATGCTCCGCCGTATGCCGCTGCTCGCGAGTCAGTCCAAGCAGGCGGGTGCGATGCATCAGCAAGGCGGCCAGATACAAGGTCTGGCAATTGACCGGAAACTTGTTGTGAAAGCGTTCATCCTTGACTGTCTCGTTTTTCAGCCCGGACGATTCGACGTTCAGATACAACGCATGGAATTGTTGCCAAGTGGCGCGATCCGGTTCATATCCGGCACGGGTGAATTCAAAGATCTGCTGCATACCGTAATACAGACTGCGCTGCCACAGCATGGCGCGTTTCTTTTCCATATGTGTATCCGCACTTTGCAGACAGCGCAAGTAGCCGTTCTGCATGGCTTGCCACAGACTGGTGAGTGCGGTCAGGAGCAGGTGTTCATCATCTGTGAGCGGGAGGGGTTTGCCGATGAGGCGTTTGGCGAAATCGCTTTGCAGTTGTGCGACAGGATCGCGCAATAGTTCGAGGATGCTGAAGCGCGCCTCCGCCTTCATCGCATAGCGATTCAGCTCCTCAATCTGCTTGCGCAGATTGCCCTGCGCCATACCGATGTTGGTCAGTTGCAACTGACTCAGCCATTTCTTGCAAGCTTCGACATCATGGAATGCCGGAGTTGCCTGATTGTCAGTCGGTTCCAGAGACAGCATGCTTACCCTCTCTATAACAATACGCGTTCGATGCCACCTTCGTTGGCCAGCATCACATATTCTGCCTGCCAGTTCTCTCCCAGCAAATGTTTGGCCATCTCCACCACGATGTAATCAGCATCCGCGTTCACATCGCCAGTATAGCGCGAGAGTCCTTGCTGGCAGGCGGGGCAAGAAGTCAGGATCTTCACTTCGCCCTCGTAGCCATCGGCACGCAAGGCGTCGCTGCCTTTGCGCAATTCCTCTTCCTTGCGGAAGCGCACTTGGGTCGCGATGTGCGGGAGTGCCACCCCGAAGGAACCCGCTTCGCCGCAGCAACGGTCATTCAATGGCACCTCGGTCGCCATCAGCGTCTTCACCACGTCCAGCGACTTGTGCGTCTTCATCGGCGTATGGCAAGGCTCGTGATACATGTAGCGCACGCCGGTCGCCTGATCCAGCTTCACGCCTTTCTCCAACAGATACTCGTGGATGTCGAGCAGCCGGCAGCCGGGGAATATCTTGTCGAACTGGTATTGCAGCAGTTGGTCCATGCAGGTGCCGCAGGACACGATCACGGTCTTGATGTCCAGATAGTTCAGTGTGTTCGCCACGCGGTGGAACAGCACGCGGTTGTCGGTGGTGATCTGGCTGCCCTTGTCGGCATTGCCTGAAGCGGTCTGTGGATAACCGCAGCACAGATAACCGGGCGGTAACACGGTGACCGTGCCCAGGTTGTAAAGCATGGCTTGCGTCGCTAATCCTACTTGCGAGAACAGACGCTCGGACCCGCAACCGGGGAAATAGAACACGGCTTCCGATTCTTCGTTCAGCGTATGCGGATTGCGGATCACCGGCACCACAGTGTCGTCTTCGATGTCGAGCAGGGCGCGCGCGGTCTTCTTGGGTAATCCCCCCGGCATCGGTTTGTTGATGAAGTGGATCACCTGCGCCTTCAGCGGCGGCTTGCCTACCGTTGCCGGCGGATGTTGAGTCTGCCCGTTGAGCAGGCCGAACTGTTTCGCCAGTCGGTGTGCCAAACGCTGTCCCTTGTATGCCCACTCGATCATCACCTTGCGCACAGTTTTGATGGTGGCAGGATCGGTGGCGTTGAGGAACAGCATCGAAGTCGCGGTGACCGGATTGAATCGCTTCTGTCCTTGCTTGCGCAGGAAGTTGCGCATCGAAACGGAAACGTCGCCGAAATCGATATCGACCGGGCATGGCTTCTCGCAGCGGTGGCACACGGTGCAATGATCGGCCACGTCGTTGAACTCATCGAAATGACGGATGGAAACACCGCGCCGCGTCTGTTCCTCGTACAGGAAGGCTTCGATCAGCAGCGAGGTGCCCAGTATCTTGTTGCGCGGTGAATACAGCAAGTTGGCACGCGGCACATGGGTCGAGCACACCGGTTTGCACTTGCCGCAACGCAGACAGTCCTTGATCGAATCGGCAATGTCGCCCAACTCGCTCTTCTCCAGGATCAGGCTCTCCAGTTCCATGAGGTTGAAGCTGGGGGTGTACGCGCGTTCCAGATTACTGCCCGGCAACAGTTTGCCGCGGTTGAAACGCCCGTCAGGATCGACCTTGTGCTTGTAGGCGATGAACGGTGCGATCTCTTTGTCTTCAAGGAAGTCGAACTTGGTGATGCCGATACCGTGTTCACCGGAGATCACGCCTCCCAGGTCTTTTGCCAATCGCATGATGCGATCCACCGCGCCGTTCGCCTGTTGCAGCATGGCGTAATCGTCGGAGTTGACCGGGATGTTGGTGTGCACGTTGCCGTCGCCGGCATGCATGTGCAGCGCGACGAACACGCGACTCTTCAATACTTGCTGATGGATGGCAGTGCACTGTTCCAGAATGAGCTGGTAAGTGCCGCCGCTGAAGACGTGGCGCAGCGGTTCGCGCAGTTCAAGCTTCCACGAGGCACGCAGCAGATGGCGTTGCACCGCGTCGAACACGGTGACCGCGTCCTGCTTGTCCTCCGGTGCGAACGGGCAATCGCTCAGTGGCGCATCCAGATTTTGCAGCAGCCAGTTCCAGCGGTTGCGCACTTCGGTCAATAATTTATGTGCCGCCTGTGGACGCTCGCCCAGCAACTCTGCGTCGCCCAGTTGCGCGTCGTCCTGATAATGCAACGGCAGTTCGCCTGTAAAGAATTCATCCAGTGCATCCAGCAGCTTGATCTTGTTCTTAAGTGATAACTCGATGTTGATGCGCTCTACGCCATCGCAATAGTCACCCATGCGCGGCAGCGGGATCACCACATCTTCGTTGATCTTGAACGCGTTGGTATGTTTGGCGATGGCGGCGGTGCGCGCGCGGTCCAGCCAGAACTTCTTGCGCGCTTCGCTTGATACTGCGATGAAGCCCTCGCCGTGGCGCAGGTTGGCAAGGCGCACGATCTCGGACGCCATCGCGCCGACTGCCGCTTCGTCGTCACTCACCACGTCGGCGATCAACACCATCTTCGGGCGTGCGCCGCGTTTGGATTTGGTGGCGTAGCCGACGGCTTTCAGATAGCGCTCGTCAAGATGTTCCAGGCCGGCCAATAAAACTTCTTTGCCGGCACGATTGTCGAGCAGGGTGGTGATCTCGACGATGGCAGGCACGGCTTCGCGCACCTGTCCGAAGAATTCCAGACACACGGTGCGCGTGTGTTCCGGTGCGCGGTGCAATACGAAGCGCGCCGAGGTGATGATGCCGTCGCAGCCTTCTTTCTGGATGCCGGGCAGGCCAGACAGGAATTTGTCAGTCACGTCCTTGCCGAGCCCGGTCTTGCGGAAAGCACTGCCGGGGATGGTCAGCTTCTCTGGCTGCCCACCCAGCGGTTTGTCATGACGGTCATAGCGGCTGATGCGGAAGGTCGCGCGTTCCGCGTCGTGGATCTTGCCGAAGTTATGGTCCATGCGCTCCACCAGCATCCAGCGTCCGTCCGGCGCGACCATCTTCCATGACACCAGATTGTCCAGCGCGGTACCCCACAGCACGGCTTTCTTGCCGCCCGCGTTCATGGCCACGTTGCCGCCGATGCAGGAAGCATCCGCCGAGGTCGGGTCAACGGCGAACACTAGATCGGCCGCCTCTGCCGCTTCCATCACGCGACGTGTCACCACGCCGGCGCCGCAATGGATGGTGGCATATGGAGCGTCGTGGCCGGGCAATACCATGGGTTCCACTGCCGAGATCGCATCCAGCTTTTCGGTGTTGATCACCACCGAGTATCTATCCAGCGGCACCGCACCGCCGGTGTAGCCGGTGCCACCGCCGCGTGGGATGATGGTCAGACCGAGCTCGATACAGGCACGTACCAGCGGTGCGACTTCGTCTTCAGTGTCCGGTGTCAGCACCACGAACGGATATTCCACACGCCAGTCGGTGGCATCGGTGACATGCGATACGCGTGCCAGTCCGTCGAACTGGATGTTGTCGCGGCGGGTGATGCGCACCAGAGAACGCAGGGTGCGCTTGCGCAGTTTCAGCGTGGTCTCGAAATCCTCGGCAAAACTTTCGACGGCTGCGCTGGTGAGTTCAAGCAGGCGCTTGACCACCTCGTTGTCTTGTCTGCGTGCTTCGATGGCGTTCAAGCGGTGATGCAGTGCGCCGATCAAAGCCTTGCGGCGCTTGCGGTTGGAGAGCAAGTCGTCTTCGAGATAGGGGTTGCGTGTCAGGACCCAGATGTCGCCCAGCACTTCGTACAGCATCTGTGCAGAGCGGCCGGTGCGACGTTCCGCACGCAGGGTGTTGATGATCTCCCAGGCTTCGCTGCCGAGCAGGCGCAGAACGATCTCACGGTCGGAGAAGGAGGTGTAGTTGTAGGGTATTTCACGTAAACGCGCGTTCATGCAGGTAAGCCCCTGTTACAAGGCGCGCATTCTACCCGAATGTACGGCCGTACTCGACCCCGACGCGCATATGGCGTTAGCATCTGTCGCATGGAATCTGCTCCTGAAAATACCCGCCGCATGTTCTTTGCCCTGTGGCCTGCTGATGAGGAACGTACCGCGCTGGCCAGCTGGCACGCACCACTGCGCGAAATATGCGGTGGTAAGGCGATGCGCACCGACACCTTGCATTGCACGCTAGCCTTTCTGGGGGAGGTCGCCGAACATCGTCTTGAGGTTTTGCAACTGGTCGCCCAAGAGGCAACCTTCCAGCCCTTTACGCTTGAATGGACTGCCGCGCACTACTGGGGGCATAACCACATCATCTATGCCGCACCGGAAGAAATGCCCTCAGCACTGAGCGAGTTGGTGAGGTCCTTGCAAGATATTCTGCGCACGCACCGTTTCCGTTTCGAAGAACGTCCCTACAAGGCGCATGTCACCCTGTTGCGGCATGCACAATGGACGGATGCGCCGTTGCCATCCATGCCTGCCGTGCGTTGGCAGGCACATGACTTCGTGCTGGTGCAGTCACTCAGTGATGCGCAAGGGGCGCGTTACGAAGTGCTGTGCCGCTTTGGAGGGCAGGGATAGAATGCAGCAACACTGGGAGGAGGAACATGCTCTACGCATTCACGCTTAAGAACGGTCGTCTGGATCGGCTGAGCATCGAGGTAGACACGGATCTGGCTGCTTTGTCGCCCGTGTGGATCGACATACATGGTGCGGCCGATGAGGAAGTCGCGCGTGTGGAGCAGGCATATGCGTTGACCTTGCCGACCCCAGAGCACCTGCGCGACATCGAGGCCAGTGCACGATTCTACGAACAGAAAGGTTGGCTGCACCTGCGCTCCGATTTTCTGCTGGGTACCGAAAGTCACGCGCACAGCGTGGCGGTCGCCTTCATGCTGGCAGACGCGACGCTGATCAGCATCCACGATGAAGACCTGCCGATTTTCCGCTTGTTGCGCTTACGTATGCAGTCCGAATCAAGGCCGATCGAGAGTAGTCGCGATGTGCTGATCGACCTGTTTGGCATGGATATCGAATTCTCCGCCGATGCGCTGGAAGGGGTGTATGCCGATCTGGGGCGGGTGAGCCAACGCGTGCTGAGCGACACACTGAGCGATGCGCAAGCACGCGAGGCACTGGCCGAGATCGCCCATGCCGAACACGTTAATGGGCGTATCCGCCGCAACGTGATGGATATCCGCCGCGCCTTGTCTTTCTTGTTGCGCACCAAATCCTTGAACACCACACAGATCGATGAGGTGAGACAGATCCAGCAGGACATAGATTCGCTGGACGGTCACACTGCCTTCCTGTTCGACAAGATCAACTTCCTGATGGATGCCGTCATCGGCTTCATTAACATCAACCAGAACAAGATCGTGCGCCTGTTCTCTGTGGTGTCGGTCGCCTTGTTGCCACCCACCTTGATCGCGTCCATCTATGGTATGAACTTCCAGTTCATGCCGGAATTGCAATGGAAGCTGGGCTACCCCTTCGCGCTACTGTTGATGGCGCTCACGGTCGGCGTGCCCTTGGTGATCTTCTGGCGCAAGGGTTGGTTGAGATAAATCATGCGCATCTGGTCACTCCATCCGCAACACTTAGATGCCAAAGGGCTGGTCGCTTTGTGGCGCGAGACCTTGCTGGCGCAGAAGGTGTTGCGCGGTGAGACCAAAGGTTATCGTCACCATCCGCAGCTACAACGCTTTCGAGCACACCCTGACCCGCTGGCCGCCATCGCCGACTATTTGCGTGCAGTGCAGCGCGAAGCCGAACGACGCGGTTATAAGTTCGATGCCAGCAAGATCGGTCCGCAGACCACACGCAAGAAGATCGCCGTCACCCTAGGGCAGGTGGAGTACGAACTTTCCCATCTGCGTAACAAGTTGGCCGTGCGTGATGTGGATGCATTGTCACGTTTACAGCAGTTTGAGTCGCCAACCCTGCATCCCCTGTTCAAAGCAGTGGCAGGGGATGTGGAGGCTTGGGAGGTCGTTTAGTCTTTGGGAACGAGCAACTTGTCGATGCACCAACTCGCTGCCGCAAAACCCATACTGGCCGTCACCGTCACCGCCGAGCCATAGCCCGAGCAACTCAGGTTGGCGGTCGAGCAGGCCGCACCGCGCTGTGAAGGTTCTTCCAGATAGATACAAGTCACGCCGAACTTGCCGTTGCTGCGCGGATGGATGTTGAAATCTTTCTTTAGCATGGTACGGATGCGCGCCAGCAAGGCATCGTGTGTGGTGCGTGCCAGATCGTCGCGGCGCATCTTCAGCGCATCACGTTTGCCGCCCGCCGCACCACACACGACGAGCTTCATCTTGTTGAAGCGCGCATGCACGATCAGCGCCGCTTTCACCTTGGCCTCGTCGCAGGCATCGATCACCGCATCAAAGCTGTCGGCAGGCAGAAGCTGCTTCATGTTCTCTTCAGTCAAAAAGTCATCGATGACCGTCACCCGGCAATTGGGATTGATATCCGCGATGCGTACCTTTAGCGCCTCGGTCTTGGCCATACCCAGTGTGCTGTCCAGCGCCTGTATCTGCCGGTTCACATTCGATACCGCCACATGATCGAAATCGATCAGGGTGATATTGCCGACGCCGCTGCGCGCCAGCGCCTCCACCGCCCAAGAACCCACACCGCCCACACCGATGACGGCGACTCGCGCCATGTGCAAAGCCAGACGCGCGCCGTCGCCATAGAGGCGGTCAAGGCCACCGAAGCGGCGTTCGTGTTGGTCGTCGAGGGGATGGCGATGCGGCATATCAGTGCGTCACGGGTAGGTCGGGGAGCGCGGAAGATACATTCTCTGTCGTGATGCGCGCAATCTCTTCGATGGACATGCCGCGCAGTTCGGCCAGTGTCTGCGCGATGCGTGCGATGTATTCCGGCTTGTTGGGTTGGCCGCGTTCGAGGAAGTCGGGCGGGATGTCGGGCGCGTCGGTCTCCAAGACGATGCTTTCCAATGGCAAGGTGGCGGCCAGTTCCCGTAGCTTGGTGGCGCGGCTGTAGGTCATCGCGCCGCCGAAGCCGAGTTTGAAACCCAGTTTGATGAATTCATCCGCTTGCTGGCGGCTGCCGTTGAAAGCGTGTGCGATGCCGCCAATTACTTTGTGCTGGCGTAAGTGCTTGAGGATCACGTCCTGCGCACGGCGGATGTGCAGCAACACCGGCAGGTCGAATTCCTTCGCCAGCTTGAGCTGTTCGACAAAGAAGTGTTCCTGCCGTGCGCGGTCGAAATGGTCGATGAAGAAATCCAGCCCGATCTCACCGATGGCGGCGGGGCGATGCTGTTGCAGCAGATCGCGCAGTGCCAGCAAGTCGTCCGGCATCGCATCGTCGGTATACATCGGATGGATGCCGTAGGCGGGAGAGCAGGACGGGAAGCGTTCACACAATTCACGCACGATAGCGAAGTTGCCGCGCGCCACCGAGGGCACGACGATACGACGCACGCCGACGTCCTGCGCGGCACGCACGATATCCGCCTGTGTGTCGCCGAACTCATCGGCGTCTAGGTGGCAGTGGGTGTCGATGAACTTCATCGTATGGCTTCCTTCCGGCATAGGGTGGTACGTGTCGATATTGCGGGCGGACATCCCGTTCGGGCAGGAATGACGCGTTATTAGCAGTCTGTGGCCATGTTAAACTCCGCGCACTATTTTTGCGAGATAACATCATGTCTGGAAACACATTCGGCACCCTGTTCACAGTCACTTCCTTCGGTGAATCGCACGGCGCAGCCATCGGCTGCATCGTAGACGGATGCCCTCCGGGCATGGAGTTGAGCGAAGCCGACATCCAGATCGACCTCGACCGCCGCAAACCCGGCACCTCGCGCCACGTCACCCAACGCCGCGAATCTGACACAGTCGAGATCCTCTCCGGCGTGTTCGAAGGCAAGACCACCGGTACACCCATCGCGCTGTTGATCCGTAACGAAGATCAGCGCAGCAAAGACTACGGCGACATCGCCGAGACTTTCCGTCCCGGTCATGCCGACTACACCTACTGGCAGAAATACGGCATCCGCGACTATCGCGGCGGCGGTCGTGCCTCGGCACGCGAGACGGCCGGTCGCGTGGCGGCGGGAGCGATCGCAAAAAAATGGCTGCACGAGAATTTCGGCGTCGTGGTGCGCGGTTATCTGGAACAACTTGGCGAGATCAAAGTCCCGTTCAAGAGTTGGGCTGAAGTGGTTGAGGTGGGTAACAGCTTCTTCGTTGCCGACGCGAGCTATGTTGGCCAGTTGGAAGACTATATGGACAACCTGCGCAAGTCCGGCGACTCCATCGGCGCAAAACTCGCCGTCGTGGCCGCCAATGTGCCGGTAGGCTGGGGTGAGCCGGTGTTCGATCGTATCGATGCCGACATTGCGCATGCGCTGATGGGAATCAACGCGGTGAAGGGGGTTGAGATAGGTGCGGGTTTTGCCTGTGTCACGCAGAAGGGTAGTGAGCATGGTGATGAACTTACGCCGCATGGCTTTGCATCCAATCACGCGGGCGGCATCCTAGGTGGTATCACCACCGGACAGGACATCGTTGCGCATTACGCGATCAAGCCGACTTCAAGTATTCGTATCGAGCGTAATTCCATCAACAAGGCGGGGGAGGCGGTGAAGGTCTCGACCGAGGGACGGCATGATCCTTGTGTGGGGATCAGGGCTACGCCAATCGCGGAGGCGATGGTGGCGTTGGTGTTGATGGATCATGCTCTGCGGAATAGAGGGCAGAATTCGGATGTGGTTTGTGAGACGGTGAAATTGCGTTAGAGCTTCAATTTTCCCAAGGGGAAATTTATGCAGAAAGTTTGGGTATTGCTGTTACTTCTGATGGCACTTACTGCCAATGCTGAGTCACTTCAATGTGATGGTGCCGATATTGATATTAAGTATGGAAAGAAATCTCCATGGGGTTGGGAGGATGTTTCGTTAAAGATCACAAACGGTAAGGCAGAAGTAGTTAAGAAATTCGAATATGCACATTTCTTTATTGCATGCCTAATAAGTCCTGCGAAGAAATCGTTTGTGGTTTATCAAGCTTATTGTGGAGGATCGGGCTGTAAGGATTTCGATAATTGGGGAATTGTGGAACCAACTTCATTAGAAGTATTGCTTGAGCCGACAGATGACAATCACAAGAAGGCAGAGCGTATCTTCGGCGGAAAACTCAAGCCGTTTTAATTCATTCTGAAATATTGACGCGCAAGCGTGGCAAGCGTAGGGCGCAATAACCAACGGGCATTGCGCCGCATGGTTCAAAGTCAAAACCGTCGGGGGTTGCCCGACAGCAAGTTACTTTCTTTTGCTTCGCCAAAAGAAAGTAACCAAAGAAAAGGCGACCCTGGTTTGCCGCCCACTTCGTGGGTACCCTGCGTTGCTCGGCAAGTCAGGCGGCTGCGGAACTCGCGCTACGCGCTCAGACAGTCCTCGCCGACATCCCCTGACTTACCTGTGCTACTCGGCGGCGCTCAAGGGAAAGAAAGTCCAATGCGGTTTTGTGTGCGCTTTGCGCACTCTTTTCTTTTGATTGTTAGTGAGGCGGGCATTGCCCGCCTCACTGGTTTGGGGTTTTGATTTTCTGTCCCCTGTGCGCCGCCGAGTAGCGCAGGACGGACGGGGGTAGTCCGACGAATATGTTTGAGCACGTGGCCGCGTAGCGGATCGTGCGAGTTTATGAGGAGGCCCGGCCGTTCGAGCAACGCAGGGAACCCCGAAGGGGCGGGAAGCTGGGGGCGCCTTCTTTTGGTTACTTTTCTTGGCAAGACAAGAAAAGTGACTTGCTGTCGGGCAACCCCCGACGGTTTTGATTTAACTTGAAAGATTCGTACTGAACTCGTTCATGCTTCGATACGGCCTTCGGCCTACTCAGCACGAACGGTGGGCGGAAGCGTTATCATCGCCCCCCATGAACCTGACACACATCAAATACCTTTCCCTATTCGCGCTACTCGTCAATGCAGCGGCGATGCTTTCCCCCATCATCAACGGTGGTGACTCGATCACTTATGCAGCACTGTCGCAGCACATCGCGCTGAGCAACGATTGGGCGAATCTGATGCTGGACGGAAAGGATTGGCTGGACAAGCCGCATATGCCGTTCTGGATCACGGCGTTGTCGTTCGAGTTGCTGGGGGTGAGTACCTTCGCTTACATCCTGCCGGGCTTTGTGTTTCACATCATCGGCGGGTTCTTCACTTATAGATTGGCGCGCTTGTTCTATTCGCGCGAAGCGGCTTGGTTGTCGGTGCTTGTGTATGTGTCGGTGTTCCATCTGATGGATTCTTCCATCGAGGTGAAGGCGGAGACTTATCTGACCGGTTTCATCATGGGGGCGTGTTATTACTGGTTGCGCTATGACGCGCAGTCTCGGCTGAAGTATCTGTTGCTCGGTGCGGCGTTCACTGCGGGTGCGGTGATGACCAAGGGTGTGTTCACGATGATCACGATCACCAGCGGGTTGGTGATCTTGTGGATGTATCGGAAGCAGTGGAGCAAGTTGTGGAGTGTGAAGTGGTGGCTGGCGTTCGCGTTGTCGTTGTTGTTTACCGCGCCTGAGGTGATCGCTTTGTATCTGCAATTCGATGCGCATCCGGAGAAGGTGGTGTTCGGGCAGACCGATGTTTCCGGCATCAAGTTCTTTTTGTGGGATAGCCAGTTCGGGCGTTTCTTCAATTCCGGGCCGATACAGGATACGAGCGGGGGCGGGAGTCCTTACTATTTTGTGCTGGTGTTCTTGTGGGCGTTCCTGCCTTGGGTGGCGGTGTTCTTTGCGGCGATGTATGCCGGTGTGCGCAAGTTTGCGCAGCGCGCGGTGGAGGAGAACGCGGGTTTCGTTTTCCTGTGCGGCGCGTTCTTCGTGACGTTCGCTTTGTTCAGTGCGACCAGCTTCCAGCTCGACCATTACACGGTGATTCTGTTCCCGTTCGCGGCCATTTTGTGCGGTAAGTTCTTGTCTGATCGTGTGCAGAACTTGCATGAGGGGCGTGCGCTGTTGATCGCGCAGGTCGCATTCACGTTATTGCTGTTGGCTATGGCGATAGGCTTGAGTGTGCATGTCGGGCATGCGGTAGTGTTATCGCTGGTGAGTGTAATGGTGGTGGCGATGCTGGTCTATGGGACGATGCAGCGTCAGCAGATGCGCGCCAATGTGCTGCTGGTGTTTCCGCTGTTCGGCATGCTGGCCTTGTATGGATTTTTGGTGCTGACCTCTGCATTGACCTTTGCTGCATACAGCGTGGCATACAACGCGAACAAACAGCTATCTGGAAAACAGATATTGCCGATCTACAGTTACAACATGGGCATCGTTTCGCGCGAGTTGGCGGTGTACAACACTGCGCCGGTGTTTCCTGCAGTCAATCCAGAGCAACTGCCGTCTACTGGGAAGTATTACTTGCTGATCAGTGAGAATAATCTGGAGGCGGTCTCATCGAAGCTGGTGCGTTACGAGCAAATCGCTCAGGGAGATTGGGTGGTGCATAAGACCGGCACTTTCCCGCGCTTTTTGAAATTGGCGCGCGGTGAAGCGCCGTTGGAAGATATCCGTATCTTGGCTGTGAATTGAACTTGCTTCAGCGTATGCGTTGCAGGCGCTGATAAAGACGGAAGCGTTCTTGAGCGTTGCCGAGACGGCCGCCTTCCCACAACTTCTCCCAGCCGATCTCGTCTTCGATAGGCTTGGCTACCGCGCCGCCTTGCACCAGCAGCAAGTCGCATTTTCGTTTGCTGTAGTCCAGCTTGATTGCGCCGAAGTAATTGAGCATGGCCTGCTCGCTGGGGCCGATGCGCAGACCGCCGATGCAGTTGTATTGCTTGGGCAGGTTGGCATTGAGATCGTTGATCATGTGGCGGTAACTCTTGCCGTTATCCAGCCAGGGCAGCCACAGCGTCATGGTGAGGATCCACAGCAGGGTGACGCCGCTGGCCCAGTTGATGAGTGAGCGACGTACCGAACGACCCACGCGCCAAATCAGGAACACCCACAGTACGGTCACGGCGAACGCGATCCAGAATGGTGTGCTATAGAACTCGGCATCGAAACCGGGTTGATAGTCGCGCAGCATGTTGACGATCTTGGCGTGATAGCCGAGCAGCAGACCGGCCCAACCCCACCACATCAGGATGGCAATCTGGGCGAAGGTCATGATGCCGAACCAATCGAGGGCGTTGGCCGCTCCACGACGCAATGTCGAGAGTGATGCGGTGGCGAGCAAAGCGATGGGCAGCAACATCGGCATGCCGTTCTGATCGTTGATGTCAGGTACGAAACTCAATACGACTAGCATCACGATGAAGCTAACCAGCAATAGCTGGAATTCCGCTTCCTGCCACATGCGCTTGCGCGCTTCCCACACCGTCCATGCCGCGAGCGGCGCGGCAGGCCATGCCATCCACGGCAATGACTTGAGGTAATAGAAGGTGTCGCTGAATTGGCCGTTCGCGGCGAAAGCGAACCAGCGTCCGATGTTGCGCGTCCAGAACCATTCGTGGAACAGCTCGGGCGAATGCTGGTGCAGCATGAAAGGCCACATCAGCATCCACGGCAAAGCACTCAGCAGAGCGAGGCTCAGCGTGGTGAGATAGCTGCGCGTACGCCAGTTGCTGAATGTCAGCAGACTTAAGCTGATTGTGCCGAACAGGATGGGCGCGATGATGCCTTTACTCATGAACCCGATGCCGAGACCTATACCCATGATGAGGCCGGCCATTTGCGGTCTGCGCAGACTCAGGGCGTAGCCATACAGCATCATCGAAATTCCGGTGAGCAGGGCATTGTCGGTCAATATCTCGTGGCCGCGCACCAACATGCCGAGACAGCCGATGAGGATGATGGCCGTGGGCCAGCCGCGATTGTTGCCGAACAATTCGCGCCCAGTCAGGCTGGCGAACAGCAGGGTGAGGGCGGTGTATAAGCCGGTCGCCAATCGTGCGCCGTCGTGCAATGGCAACCATGACGAGAACATTTGCGCGAATGCGGCAGCCGTCCAGTAATACAGCGGCGGTTTATCCAGATAGGGTTGTCCGGCCAGCGTGGGCACCAGCCAATCGCCGCTGGTGACGAAGTGGTAGATGATGCCGAAGCCGTAAAGCTCATCCGGTTTCCATGGGTCGTGTCCAATCAATCCGGTCAATATCCAGACGGCGCAAAGAGCAAGTAGCAACGCCGCTTTGAGTGGCGTGATCTCCGGTTCCTTCATCTTGGTGAAGTATTCGTACATTTATTCGACGACCTTCATCAGTTGTCCCGCGATGGGTTCGCCTTGCGGATATTGCGCGTTGATCAGGCGCAGATACTTTTCTGCATTGCGTCCCAGCGGTGAGCGCTGGGCAAGCGTCGCATAGGTATCGCCTTTGTTTGCTGTGATGAGATGTAGCGTCAGCGGTTTGATCTGTTTGCGCTCTTTTGCACTCAATGTCCTGAAGCTGCGGATGGTGGCTTCCATCGCTTCGCGATTAACAGGGAAAGCCTGTGCGGCTTTGGTGTTGCCCTGGATCAGGAACGCACGCCCTGAATCATAGATCACGCCAAGTAAGGTGTTGTCGATCTCGCCCAGTGCGGCGGTGTGCCCGGCGATCTGGATGGGCTCTATCTTTGCATTGCGGCCTAATTTGTTGCGCGCATATTCGACCACTGTGCCGGCGGGTTTGGCGTCGATGCCGAACTGCAGCAGGGCATCGTTCCCCGGGCTGAGTGCAAGCAGTTGGGTGGGTAGGTTCTTCACACTCCAGTCTGCGGGGAAAGTGATGGCGATACCAAGGTCGCGATGCACGAAACGGTTGTCGCGTACCACGCCTTCGTCCACGCTCTCTCCGAAAGTGAGGCCTGCAGTCTGGCGCAGATATTCCTCGCGCTTCTCGGCGGGGTTCACGACGGTAAGTGCACCGGCTTCGCCGACGACTTGCTGCAAGCGTGTGTCATTGTCTGGGTGGGTGGCGAAGGTGCCGTGATAGCGGCGTGGTTCGCGGCCTTCCTGTTTGGCGATCTCGGCATCGAACAGTTCCTGATTCTTCAGCACACCGACTACGCGGATCATCGCTTGCGGATCATATTCGGTGCGAGCGAGGTATTGAGCACCGAGGCGGTCGGATTCCAGTTCGTGGTCACGCCCGTAGCCGGACAGTAATGCGCCGCCCAGCAAATTGCTCACGTCGTGAAATGCCTGATTGTTCAATTCGGGAACGAGGATGGAGGCCAACTGGATGCTGAGATTGGCCGCTTGCGATGCGCTCTGTTGGCGTACGCCATGGCGTGCGGTCACGTGGCCAATCTCGTGCCCCAGTACCGCGGCCATCTCGGCTTCCGAGTTGAGGTAGGCCATGATGCCGCGCGTGATGTAGACATAGCCGCCGGGCAGGGCGAATGCGTTGATCTCGGGTGAATCGAGTACGGTGAAGCGATAGCGAAGATTATTGCGGTGGCTGTGTGTGGCCAGGTTTTGCCCGACGCGGTCGACATAGGCTTGCAGGGCGGGGTTTGGGTAGACCTTGTATTGCTTGCGCACATCCGCATCGGCTTGCCGACCCAGATTGATCTCTTGCGCTTCGGACATCATCACGAAGTCTTGCTGACCGGTTACCGGATTCTGTGCACAGCCGGTGAGCGCCAAGGCGGCGATACCGATAAACAGGAAAGAGAGTGATCGTGACATGTGTCCTCCCAAAAGAAAAAGGCAGCCTGCGCTGCCTTTATTCTATGCGCTTAACGACATTCCATTAAGCAGCGGCTTTGCCGCCCATGTTGTACTTGCTGCGGAATTTCTCGATACGGCCTGCTGTGTCCACGATCTTCTGGGTGCCGGTGTAGAACGGATGGCACTCGGAACAGACTTCAACGTGCAAAGCCGGCTTGCCGATAGTGGAACGGGTGTTGAATTTGTTGCCGCAGCTGCAAGTCACTTCGACTTCAGCGTATGTAGGGTGGATATCTGCTCTCATTTTGTGTTCCTTGCTTTAGGTTGGGCGCGGCTTGGGTACGCGCACGGATGTATATGTATAAGGGCGCGCATTATCCATAAAAACAGGGGGGTGGGCAAATTCTTTATGTACTACCCGGTTACTGCCCACGTTCGATGCTGATACCGACCTGTTTGCAGTTGCGGATGGCTTGCAGCTTGGCGACGCTGACCCGGACCCAGGGGGCATTGAAATCCTTGAGGATGATCTGGGCAATATGCTCTGCTAGTGCTTCCAGCAGGGAAAAGTGCCCTTCACTCAATACCTTCTGCAGGTGCAGAGCGACTTGAGCATAGTCCAGCGCATCGTTGATGTCGTCGCTTTGGCAGGCGCGGCTGTTGGGTAGGCCGATGTCCAGATCGATCTGCAAGGTCTGCGGGACGCGCTTTTCCCTCTCGTAGATGCCGATCAGTGTCACGACCTTGAGTTCGCGCAAGAAGATGATGTCCATATATAGGTCTTAGCGGTTGTTTGGTTGCAAGGGCGCATTCGAGTAGAATCCGCGCTCCGCATTTTAAGGTATTACAGATGACCCTCCTGATTTTTGTTGTGTGCGCCTATTTGCTGGGCTCGGTTTCGTTTGCCGTATTGATGAGCAAGGCATTCGGTCTGGCTGACCCACGTACTTATGGTTCCGGAAATCCCGGGGCGACCAATGTGCTGCGCAGCGGGAAAAAGGCGGCGGCGATCCTGACTTTGTTGGGGGATGCGGCCAAGGGCTGGTTGGCGGTGTTCCTGGCCATCAAATTCGCGCCCCACAATGGTGATGGCTTGTTGATGGTGGCGCTGGTTTCGCTGGCGGTGTTTCTTGGGCACCTGTTCCCGGTGTTCATGAAGTTCCAGGGCGGTAAGGGCGTGGCGACTGCGTTGGGCGTGCTACTCGCAATCAGCGGCTGGATGGGCTTGGCTGTGCTGGCGACTTGGTTGTTGGTGGCGGTGGTGTTCCGGTATTCCTCGCTGTCGGCATTGGTCGCATCCATCGCTGCACCGGTGTATGCCATGCTGCTGCACTTGCGTCCCGAACTGGTGATTGCAGTTGGGGTGATGTCCATGCTGCTTATCTGGCGTCACAAGAAGAACATCCAGAACTTGATGTCCGGCAAGGAAAGCAAGATCGGTAGCAAGAAGAAGGAAGCTCAGTCTGCGTAATTCAGTTCCTGCAAATCCCAGCGCGGCTTGATGTTGAAACGGTAGTCGAGCTGACCTTCCTGTTTTTGTAAACGCATCGCACCCGCGAAGGCGATCATCGCGCCGTTATCGGTACAGAATTCAATATCCGGATAGAACACGTGGCCGTCGCGTTTCGCGACTGCACTATCCAATCGTTCGCGCAGGGCTTTGTTCGCGCCTACCCCGCCAGCAACCACCAGTTGTTTCAATCCTGTCTGTTTCAGTGCAGACATGGCTTTGCTGGCGAGCACATCAACAATGGCTTCCTGTGCGGCATGCGCGATATCGGCGCGCGTCTGATCGTCGCTGTCGTTCTTCTGTACTGCCAGTAGCACAGCAGTCTTGAGCCCGCTGAAGCTGAAATCCAAATCTCCGCTATGTAACATCGGACGCGGCAGCTTGAAACGCCCCGGAGTGCCGTTCTGCGCCAGCTTGGCCAGCAGTGCCCCGCCCGGGTAATCCAGCCCCAGTAGCTTTGCACTCTTGTCGAATGCTTCACCTGCAGCGTCGTCTACTGACTCGCCCAGTAATGTGTAATGTCCAACGCCGTCCACGCGCATCAGTTGCGTATGTCCGCCTGATACCAGCAGTGCTACAAATGGGAACGACGGGGCTGGATCGGATAACAGGGGGGAGAGTAGGTGGCCTTCGAGATGGTGCACGCCAATAGTTGGTACATCTAATGTATAGGCCAATGCATTGGCGATACTGGCGCCTACTAATAGCGCGCCGGATAAACCTGGGCCTTGGGTAAAGGCGATCGCGTCAATATCATCCAGCGAGCGCTTGGCTATGTGAAGAGCTTGGCGTAATAGCGGTAACGCGTGACGTACGTGATCGCGCGATGCAAGTTCGGGTACGACGCCGCCATATTCATTATGTAATGCGATCTGGCTGTGCAGTGTGTGTGCCAGCAAGCCCTGCCCTGCTTGATATAGCGCAAGACCGGTTTCGTCACAGGAGGATTCGATGCCAAGGATAAGTGGGTTCTTCATATGCATATATTGTAGTGAATCTGATCGTGCACATCGAATGTGTGCGAATTATTTCCAGAATATTTCAATAAAGTATTGACGCAATATTTTTGCTCCCTATAATGCGCGCCTCTTCGCTGTTGCGGAGGTGGTGTGAAGCAAATGAGTAGTGCAGATTTGCTGGTGATTGAATAAATAGATCGCTTCTCACATCAGGAAATAAATAGTGTGAAATTTAGTTGACGGAAAGTTTTAAGTCTCTATAATGCGCACCTCTTCGCTGCCACGGTGGTGAAGGAAACGAGAAAAAAGCTCTTTAAAAGATAGAAAAAACAACCGATTAGTGTGGGTACGTGTGTGGAGGCAGATGAGTTTTGCTACGGCGAAATGAATCAACTCAAGACATACAGAAGTACCTCACGCTAATCGAAGATACAGAAATGTAAATTCGCTT
>JAHIZO010000007.1 GCA_018814405.1 Gammaproteobacteria bacterium | reverse complement strand
TGGCAGTCCTCGCAATCGGGTTGGAAATACCCCGAATGCTACTTGCCAAGTTCAAATCGAGACCAGACTTAACCATGAAATATCTTCGTTCCTTCAATCAATTACAATCGGCTCGACGGTCAACGTTGGGTTGCCACTGATGCGTTATTACAACTCACTCAAAACTCCATCCGCAAACAACAGTGCGCATTTAACATCCTTATCTATATATATAGCCTGCATCGCAGCACGGTATTCCGCCATCTGCGCGCGATAGCGGGCCACACCTTCTGAATCACCGAGTTTGTAATCCAGCACCCAAACTTCATTGTCGAACTCGACCAGACGATCGATGCGCTTCAGCTCACCCTTGGCATTGATGTAGGGCATCTCGTTGCAGGCGGTATGGTATTGCGGCGCATCAAAGAAGCGCGCGAGTTGCGGTGCAGCAAGCAGGCCTTGGGCTTGTTGCCAGAGGGATTCGATCTCTGCTGCGGGGATGGCGAGACGTTGCTGCAACTCAGCCAAGTCTAGCGACCCTTCCGTCAAGTGCTGCAGCAGGGCATGCAGCCAGATACCTCGCTGCTGCTGAGTGGTGTTGCGGGCGGCACGGTTACCGACGGGAGTGATGATGGGCAGCGATATATTCTGCACATTCACCGCCACGATTTCATCAGCCGTCGATGTGACGACGGCATGCAGCGGGTTGCTCTGCTCGCTAATCGCTTCAGCGATTCGACCATACCAAGTGACTTGCTTCGTCTCCCGCGCGCCCTGACTACCGCTGACGACGAGCGCCTGCTGCGCACGGGTCATGGCGACGTAGAGCAGATTCATCTCCTCGCGCGCCTGTTCGGCAGCATCCTGCTCGAACAGCGGCATTCGTTTCTTACCGCGCGAGGCTTGATCGGCATAGAGCGAGAAGTGCAACGGCTGTGCTTCGTGGGTCGGCCAGTCCAGCAGCACATCGCTGCCGTCACGATTCTTCTTCTCGGCGTTCGCATCCAGCAGCCACACGATTGGCGCTTCCAGACCTTTGGATTCATGCACGGTGTAGATGCGCACCGCATCGCCCGCCGCTCCGAGCTTGCCTTCGTCCGGCGCATCGTCCGCGCTGTCGCGCAGTTCGCGCAACTCTTGCAGGAAACGCGGCAAACTTGGATAGCGCCCGGCATCCACCGACAGCGCGATCTCCATGAAGGCATGTAGATTGGCTATCACCTTGGCACGCATCTCGACTGGCATCACCGCCTTGTAACGCGCGATCACATCACCTTCGAAATAGATGCGATCGAGCAAGTCATGCACCGGCAGTTTGTCCGCGAGGGTGAGCCAGCGTTGCAGCAGTTGGACCGCACGCTGCAGAGCAGGTGGCGGTGAAACCATTTGTTGCAGGCGCGACCACCAGCTTGTCTTGATATCAGCTTCCTCGACTGACGATGCAGTGACTGTCGCCAAAGCCATCAGATCCACATCACCGCACGCAAAGATCGGCGTGCGCAACACTTGTGCCAGCGCCAAGTCGGCAAAGGGCGTGATGAGGAACAGCAACAGTGCCTGGATATCTTCCGCTTCCAGCGTATCGAGCAGACCGCCGCGCCGCGAACTGATGAAGGGAATGTGTCTGGCGCGCAATGCTTCTTCATAGATGGCGAGGTGGGTACGGCTGCGCACCAACACCATGATGTCGCCGTAAGTCGCGCGGCGTGTCTCGCCTTCTGCATTCACCGACCACTCGCTGACAATGGTTTGCAGTTGCGCAGCGAATTGTTCGGCCTCCATGTGGCGCTCACCTTCACCCGCTTCAGCGCGCGCGATGGTGAGCGGATCGCGCAACACGAGTGGCGCATCCTCGGCGACCACTGCCTCGGCATACTCGGCTTCCGCCAGCGGCAGCACCAGCACATGACCGGGCAGTTCTTTCTGGTGCGTCTGGTGCTCGACGAACTCAAAGCCATCCGGCTGTTCGCAGAACACCGCGTTCACCGCATTGACCACAGCTTGCGAGTTGCGGCGCGTGAGACTGTTGCCCAAGGTCTCGGCATCGAAATGCTGCTGCAGGTATTCGCGCGCCACGCCGAACAGGCGCGCATCGGCACGACGGAAACGATAGATGGATTGCTTGGGATCGCCCACCACGAACACTGTTGGCTGCGATTCCACCGCCACCGAGGCATCGAACCAGGCGCGCATGATCTGCCATTGCAGCGGGTTGGTGTCCTGGAACTCATCCAGCAATACATGGCGGTAACGGCTGTCTAGCTTGTACTGCATGGTCTCGGCGTGTTCGCTCTGTTGCAACAGGCGGCACAACTGCCATTCCAGATCGGAGAAATCCATCTGTTGCTTCTGCGCCTTGAGCGTCTGATAGTGCTCAAGGAAAGCGACGCCACAATGCAGCACAGCTTCGTTCAAACTATAAGCCTGTTGCTCGGCGAGCGTGTCGCGCACTTCTTGTACACTGGCGAACATGGCATCGCGCGTGAGAAGGAAGGCGTCGGCGTCCTGTTTCTTGGTCGGCTTGAAGCTGCGCGGTTCATCCGCCTGCGTGAACAACAATGGCGATACAACAGCGAAGCGCACCTCGGGCGAGCTGTCCGTCCAGGCTCGCTCCAGTTCGCTCGCCTTCTTCGCCTGCGCGGCGGTACCGTTGCTCGTTAGTTGACGCACGAAAGCGAAATACGCTTCTTCGCTGTTGCCGCACATGCCCCAGTCGGCGACCGGATCAAAGTCCATATCCACCGCCAGATCGTGACGCAGATTATCCAGCGCAATACTCAGCGGCTCCGCCTGCCCCTGCGTATACGCCCACCACTCGGCGCGTTTGGCGAGGAAGTTGAACAGCAGCTTGCGTGTGTTGAACAGGCCCTGTGTTTCGAACAGCCATTGCATGTGCGGCGCTTGTGCACCTTCCGGCTGCTTGCGCATCTGCTCCAGCAATTCTTCCCATGCCTCCTCCTGCTCAGCCCCGGCACGCTCCAGCAGACTCATGCCTTGCATCACATCCGCATTCAGCGGCGCGCGCTGCATGACCTGCATGAACCAGCCATGGAAAGTGCTGATGGTGATAGCGGGTTGCGCAAGCAACACTTCTTTATAAAGATCGCGCGCGCGTTGCAGCTGTTCTTCGCTCAGCTCTGCAATACCCCGCTCGGCGAAGAACTGACGCACCGAAGCTTCATTGCCCATCGCAAGATCGCGCAACCACAGTTGCAAACGCGCCTGCATCTCCTGCGCAGCTTTGCGCGTGAAGGTGATAGCAAGGATGGTTGAAGGCTGCGCGCCATCCAGCAGCAAGCGCACAATGCGCGACACCAGCAACCAGGTCTTGCCGCTACCGGCACAAGCTTCGACGACGACGCTGCGGGTGGGGTCGAGTGCGATGTGATTGCTCATTGCCACTCCCCCTTTCTGCACACGCCGCGCATTTCGCAATAACCGCACACCGCATCGATGCCGTTCGCGGGCAGGCCAGCACCGCCGCGTATCTCACCCATCACTTGCTCCAGTCGCTCGGCATTCAGTTGTGCCAGCAGTGGCACATCCTCCTGCGGCGCGACCTGCTTCACCTTGCCACTCTCGATACTGACAAAGGCCGCGTCCGCTGCCTCGTGCGCATAGGCGTAGCAGGCGAGTTGCACGTCCTCACCCGGCTCTTTTAATTTATTGCGCAGCAACTGGTCGCTCTGCGTCTTGTAATCCAGCACCAGCTTTTCTTCGCCGCGCACATCGAGTCGATCGATACGTCCGCGCAGGCGGATACCATCCAGCGGCCAATCGAAAGCCTGCTCGGACTCTGCATAGCGCCAGCCTTCGCGCTCGCGTTTGATCTGCCAATCCAGATAGGCAGGCAAGGATTGAACCCAGCGTGCCAGCCATGCTTGCGCGGTGAAGTCATGTGCCAGCAGGTCGGCGAACACTTCTTCGCTGATGCGCTGCAGCGCAGCTTCCATCTCGGCCAAGTCACCCTGCATCACCAACGGATACTGCTCATGGAAACGTTGCAGGATGCCGTGCACGCACTCACCGTAATCGCGTTTCTCGATGGCCTCCTGCACTTCATCCAGCTCATTCAGCTTCAGGATATGGCGCGCATAGTATTGGTAGGGGCAGGCAACCAGCGTGTTGTAGCCGCTAATGGAGATACTGGCCGGCACGCTGTCCGACGCAACGCTGGGAACAGGCCGAGTCGATGCAGGCAGCTCGATATGCTGCGCATCCTCTGCCGCAAGATAGGCAGGCAACTCGCGCGCACTCAGATCATCACCCTGCGCTTGCTTATGCGCATCACGCAGCATCTGCAAGAAAGGACTAAGCAAGCGCGCTTCGCCGTTCTGTTCTTTCTGCCAGGTGACCAGCACCTCGTCGTTCATCGCCAGCAAGGCGCGCAGGTCATCATGCTGGCGCACAGCATGGAATGCACGCGTCGGCAGGTTGAGCGTGGAACGCACGGCATCATTGAACCAGCGACCGCCATCACCCGCGCTGGGCAGGTGTGCCGCGTCGCACCCGAGCATCAGCACCGCATCGAATCTGCGCCAACGCGTGGCGGCCAAGTGTGTGAAGCGCACCGGACTGTCGATGCTGCTGTCGCGGAAGGTCTCGGTGTCCAGCTGCTGCGCCAGCCAGCGTCGCCATTCGGCGAAGTGGTAGGGGCCTTCGTCGCCATGCAGCTCCTGCTGCCAGTTCTGCAATGCACGCAGCAACTGCTGCCCGGCGTCGTCCTGCTGCAAACCGCTGTCTATGCCCAGTACGTTCAGGCTTTTCTGCAATGCCGCCAGCCATTGCGCCAGCGTGTGCTTCCTGTTCTGTTCCAGCAGTGCCGCGGCCTGACGCAAACGCGCCAACGGTTGGTGCAGCGATACTTCCTGTGCGGTGAGCGCGACGAAGTTCTCCAGCCCGGCGACCACACCCTGTTTGCGCAGTAGTTGCTCCAGTTGATATACAGTCGCCTTGCGTTCACCCGCCGTCATGTCGGCGAAGATGTATGGCGACTTGAGCAGGTCGAGCAGGTCGTGATGATAGAAATCGCTTTGCAATGCGGTGAGCCAGCGGTCGAGCACGGTGCTCACCGACAACGTGGCGAAAGTCCAACCTGTTTCGTCCGCCACCAATATCTCGGCACGCTCCAACAGGGCGCGTGTGCGTCGCGCAGCCACGCGGTCTTGCGCGACGATGGCGATATTGCGTTTGCCTTCAGCCAGCCAGCGGCGCACCTGCATGGCAGCGGCTCGGGCTTCCTGCTCGAGTGAAGTGGCTGCGAAGAACAGAGGCATCTGGCTTGGCACTTCCATCTCGCGCACATCGAACACCTTCACCATCGCGCGCTGTTCGTATTCTTCGAGGAAGCGTTGCTCCAATGCATCCCATTCCGAAGCGCGCAGCACATACAAGGGACGGTCGGCTTGTTGTGCCAGTTTGGCTAAGCGCATCTGGTAGGCACGCGCGGCATCCAGTTCTTCACCGCTCTGCATGGCATGCCACAACTCGAACACCAGTCGTGCTTCCAGTTGCAGCGTGGTGTTCTGCCTGGCCTGATAAGCCTGTTGCACGGCCGCAGCGAAAGCATCCGCATCTTCCGGCAAGGCATGTAGCGCATGCGTCAATTCATCGAACAGCTTGAGCAACTCCTGCGTCATGCTCCACAGGTCCGCGTTCTCGAACCATTGCAGCTTGCGCAGCTGCTGGTAGAGCATGGCGCTGCGCTGGCTGTCGCTGGCGACAGCCACATCGAGCGGCACGCTTTGTGCCCATTCGTTCAGCGTCACCATCTGTGGCAACAGGATGGCTGACACTTGCGCTTTGCGCATCAAAGCCTGCGCCAGTGGTTGTGCGGCATGCATGTTCGGCAAGAGGATGGTGATGCCGCGCAGATCGGGCGCGGGATGTGCCGCGAGGATGCGCTGGGCGACGCGGTCGAAGAGTACGTTTGCTTGACTCACTTCTTCAGCAATTGGAGTTTGTCTTTAACCTTCAGCCAGTCATCGGCATCAGGCGGGGCATTTTTCTTCACCACAATGGGTTGCCACTGTTTGGCCAGCTCAGCATTCAGCGCGATGAACTGCTGTTGATCTGCGGGCAGATCATCTTCTGCATAGATGGCATTGGCCGGACATTCCGGCACGCATAACGAACAGTCGATGCATTCTTCGGGATCGATGACAAGGAAGTTCTCGCCTTCACGAAAACAGTCGACCGGACACACTTCCACACAGTCGGTGTATTTACAGCGGATGCAATTTTCGGCAACGACGTAGGTCATGCCGCATTCTAACTCGCGCGGGGAGCGATGCCGTGTATCCAGTGACGGTAGAGTTGCTCAGCCACTTTGTTCAGCGAAGGCAACTTGTCGTGCATCTGTGCCTGCATGGTCTCGGCACTTTGCACACCGGGACCGTCACTGTTGGCGGCAAGCGTTTCAGCTCCAGCCTTGCACCAGTCTTCGATCATGTGCGCAGTCATCTCAACATGGCATTGCATGGCCAGATGTTTGCCCATGGCCCATGCCTGATTGGCGCAATGTTGATTGGAGAGCAGATGGACGGCATCTGGTGGTAGCGAGAAAGTCTCACCGTGCCAATGGAATGAATCGAAACGTTCGATATCCCCGAACCACTGTTTTGCTGTCTCGTTGTCGGCAACGCTGACTTCGCCCCAGCCAAATTCTTTCACGGGATTCTTGGTCACTACACCGCCAAGCGCTTTGCTCATAAGTTGCCCGCCCAGGCAGTGGCCAAGCACGGGGATATCTTTTGCGATGGCATCGCGGATCAGCGCGAGTTCCTCCGCTATCCAGGGCGAATCATCGTTCACGCTCATTACACCGCCCATGAATACCAGACCACTGAAATCACCCGCATTCGCAGGCACTGCATCCCCCTGATCGATGTGGAACATCTGCCAGGGGATGGCGTGCTGCGTCAAGAACAGTGCGATATGTCCCGGCCCTTCATTCGTGGAATGCCGAAAAACGGCGACCGGCTTCAAAATCAGTCCTGCGTCTTGTCGCGCTCGATCAGCGCATAGGCAGAATGATTATGGATCGACTCGAAGTTCTCGGATTCGACGATATAGGCTTCGATACGCTCATCGGCATTCAATGCCGCAGCCACGTCGCGCACCATGTCTTCCACGAACTTGGGATTGTCATAGGCGCGCTCGGTGACGAACTTCTCGTCCGGACGCTTGAGCAGACCATACAACTCGCTCGATGCCTGTTCTTCGGCGATGCGCACCACGTCCTCTATCCACACCGAGCCTTTTGTGCGCACAGTGAGCGTGACATGGGAACGCTGGTTGTGCGCGCCGCGCTCGGAGATCTCTTTGGAGCAGGGGCACAGGCTGGTGACCGGCACCAATACCTTCATGGTGAAGCGGTATTCGCCCTCGATGATCTCACCCGTAAAGGTGACGTCGTAATCGAGCAGACTCTGCACGCCGGAAATGGGCGCGGTCTTGTTCACGAAATACGGGAAGCTCATTTCCAGATGACCGGATTTGGCTTCCAGCTTCTCCACCATCTCGCGCAGGATGCTCTCGAACGATTCGACAGTGATCTCGCGACCGTGCTGATTCAATATCTGCACGAAACGCGACATGTGCGTGCCCTTGAAATTGTGCGGCAGACGCACATACATATTGAATGTGGCGATGGTGTGCTGCACGCCTTCACTCTTGTCGCTGACGACGATGGGGTGACGGATACTCTTGATACCGACTTTGTTTATAGCGAGTTGGCGGGTATCCGCGCTGCTCTGCACGTCTGGAATGGGCGCGGGTGCGTTCATTGTCGTAACCTTTGCGTTGTGGCCGAGGGCCGATTATAGACAATCTCCGACTGTTTTTGTCGGGTTATCTTGTTATACGGAAACATGCACCTTGCGCACGCTGTTTTCAATACCGGCTGCATCCAGCCCGCAGTCCGCCAGCAATAGTGCGTGCTCACCTTGTTCTACAAAACGGTCGGGTAAGCCCAGATGCAGCATGGATACTTTCACGCCATGCAGCGCGAGGCACTCGGCCACCGCGCTACCGGCACCGCCTTGCACCGTGTTCTCTTCAATCGTCACCAGCAGCACATGCTCGCGTGCCAGCTTCAAGACCAGTCCTTCATCCAGCGGTTTGACGAAGCGCATATTGGCGACCGTGGCATTCAGCTTCTCTGCCGCTTCCAGCGCCGGTGCCAGCATGGTGCCGAACGACAGGATGGCAACGCCGATACCGTTGCGACGGATCTCGCCTTTGCCGACTGCCAACGCAATCAATTCTTTTCCGACCGCCACGCCCGGGCCTGTGCCGCGCGGATAACGCACAGCTGTCGGCGTATCCATACGATAGGCTGTAGTGAGCATCTGACGACATTCGTTCTCGTCAGCCGGTGCCATCACGGTCATGTTGGGGATGCTGCGCAGAAAGGACAGATCAAAGCTCCCCGCATGTGTCGCACCGTCCGCGCCGACCAGACCGCCGCGGTCGACTGCCAGCATCACCGGCAGATTCTGGATAGCGATGTCATGGATCAACTGGTCATAGGCGCGCTGCAGGAAGGTGGAGTAGATGGCGACCACTGGCTTGCTGCCCTCGCAGGCCATACCGGCCGCAAAAGTGAGTGCATGCTGCTCGGCGATACCCACATCGAAATATCTGTCCGGATATTTCTCCGAGAACTCCGCCATACCGGAGCCTTCACACATGGCCGGTGTGATCGCCACCAGCTTGCCGTCCGCCGCCGCCATGTCGCACAGCCATTCGCCGAATATCTGGGTGTAAGTGCGCTGCGGCGCGGGCTTGGGGATGATGCCGCTGCTGCGGTCGAACTTGGATACGCCGTGATAGAGCAGGCAGTCTTCTTCCGCCAAAGCATAGCCCTTGCCCTTCTGCGTGACGATGTGCAGGAACTGCGGCCCTTCCAGTTTGCGGATATTGTTCAGGGTATCCATCAGCACGTCGATGTCGTGCCCGTCGATGGGACCGATGTAGTTGAAGCCGAACTCCTCGAACATCGTGCCAGGGATGACCATGCCCTTGATGTGTTCCTCGGTGCGCTTGGCGAACTCCAGCACCGGCGGCATGCCTTTGAGCATCTTCTCGCTGCCGCGGCGCATCGCCGCGTAGAATCGGCCCGACATCAGTTTCGCCAGATAGTTGTTGAGCGCGCCGACCGGGCGCGAGATCGACATATCGTTGTCGTTGAGGATGACCAGCAGATTGGCATCCATCGCCCCCGCGTTATTCAGCGCCTCGAACGCCATCCCTCCGGTCATCGCTCCATCGCCGATGATGGCGACAGCACGCTCATCCGACCCGCGCAATTTTGCGGCAGCCGCCATACCCAGCGCCGCCGAGATCGAAGTGCTGGAATGGCCGGTACCGAAAGTGTCGTAGGGGCTTTCGTCTCGCTTGGGAAAACCGGCGATGCCGCCATGCATACGCAGCTTGCTCATCGCCGCGCGGCGGCCGGTGAGTATCTTGTGCACGTAGGTCTGGTGACCGACGTCCCACACCAGCTTGTCTTGCGGTGTATTGAACACGGCATGCAGCGCGATGGTCAGCTCCACCGTACCCAGATTGGAAGACAGGTGACCGCCGGTCTTGCTCACCGACTCGATTAGGAACTCGCGCAGCTCATCCGCCAGTTGCGGCAACTGATCGCGCGACAGTTTGCGCAGGTCTTCGGGACTATTGATGGTATCGAGCAGCGGTGTCATCAGAACTTTCTCAACACGATGAAGTCGGCCAGCTCACGCAGTCTTAATGCAGCCTCTCCGAATTCGCCCAATGTTTCCAGTGCTTCGTGATGCAGACGTTGCGCCATCTCTTTGGCGCCTGCCAGACCGAGCAGGCTGACATAGGTCGGTTTGTCGTTATCTGCATCCTTGCCGGCAGTCTTGCCCAGCGTAGCAGTGTCCGCTTCGCAATCCAGTACATCGTCCACCACTTGGAAGGCCAGACCGATCAGTTTGCCGAAGTGATCCAGCCGTTCGAGTTGCGCATCGCTCAATTTATTTCCGCAATAAGCACCCAGCAGGATGGCGGCGCGAATCAACGCGCCAGTCTTATGTATATGCATCTGTTCCAGTTCGGGCAGCGACAATTGCTTGCCCACACTGGCCAGATCGATCGCCTGTCCGCCTGCCATACCGCGCGAGCCGGATGCAACCGCCAGCAGCTTCACCATCTGCAGTTGCTTGGTAGCATCGTCGTTCAGTTGATGTTCTGACAGCAGTTGGAAGGACAGACTTTGCAGCGCATCGCCCACTAATAGCGCAGTGGCTTCGTCGTACTCGACATGGCAGGTCGGTTTGCCGCGTCGCAGCACATCGTCGTCCATGCAGGGCATGTCGTCGTGTACCAACGAATAGGCATGAATGAGTTCGACTGCGGCAGCGGCGATCTCTACTCGTTCGGCAGTCGCACCCGCCAATTCACCCGCGGCATAAGCCAGCAATGGGCGCACACGCTTGCCACCATCGAGCACGCTGTAGCGCATAGCGCTGTGCAAACGTTGCGGCATCACTTCGGCCTGCGGCAGCAGCCGCTTCAATACTTCTTCAAATAGGGATTGATGGGTGGATACCCATGCAGTGAAATCGGCCGCCATCAGTTCCCGTCACCTGCGTTGAAATCCTTCAGCACGCTATCTTCCAGCACGCGCACCTGTTGCTGCGCTTCTTCCAGTCGCGTACGGCAATATGACATCAGTTCCGCGCCGCGCTTGTAGGCGGCCAGTGAGTCCTCAAGAGACAGCTTGCCTGATTCCATATCTGCCACGAGTTGTTCCAGATCGGCCATGGCCGTCTCGAAACTCGGCTTCTTTTCAGACTTTGTCGCCATCATCATTCCTATGTGCATTGTTTCGCGTAGGGGCGGCATTTTACCCAAGCCTATACAGTGCGGCCAATTTTTGTTGCCCACCCCCTGTTTTTCTAGGACAATCCCCGACCCTTTAAACGTCCGGGAATCAATAGGCACATGCTCTGTGAGCATTGTCAGATTCCTCGTATTCACATAGGAATGTGGGTATGTCCGAAATAGCAAAGCTGCAACAGTTCAATCCCGTCTCCGCCCAACCTCCGTTGAGCTGGTATTTCGATCCAACGATATTGGAGTTGGAACAACGCGTGTTACTCGACACCGGGCCGCAATATGTAGGCCACGAATTGATGGTTCCGAATCTGGGCGACTATCACGTGATCGAGTGGATGGATAAAGCGAAGATGCTGGTACGCAACGAAGGCGGCGTAGAGTTGCTCTCAAATATCTGCCGCCATCGCCAGGCCACCATGCTGGAAGGTCGCGGCACCGCGAAGAACATCGTATGCCCGCTTCATCGCTGGACATACAAGACCGACGGCGAGTTGATCGGCGCACCGCAATTCCCCAACAACCCCTGCCTGCATCTGAACAAGACGCCGCTGCAGAATTGGAACGGCCTGCTGTTCGCCGGCAAGCGCGATGTCGCTAAAGACTTGGCCAACATGCCCGCATTCAAAGAGATCGACTTCTCCGGTTACATGCTGGACCGTGTCGAGATCGATGAATACAACTTCAACTGGAAGACCTTCATCGAGGTGTATCAGGAGGACTATCACGTTGTGCCGTTCCATCCCGGCCTAGGCCAATTCGTCGACTGCGACGACCTGCAATGGACTTTCGGCGAGCAGTTCAGCGTGCAGACCGTGGGGCTCAACCATGCATTGAAGAAGTCCGGCAGTCCGACTTATGCCAAATGGGCACAGCAGGTGCTGCGCTATAACAACGGCGAACTCCCCAAGTACGGCGCGATCTGGCTCACCTATTACCCCAATATCACAGTCGAGTGGTATCCGAACACACTGGTCGTCAGCACCGTCGTGCCACGCGGCACGGATGCCTGCACCAACATCGTCGAGTTCTACTATCCGGAAGACATCGTGCTGTTTGAACGCGACTACATCGAAGCTGAAAAGCAGGCCTATCGTGAGACTGCGGTCGAAGATGATTTCATCTGTCTGCGTATGCACCAGGGACGACGCGCCCTGTACAAACAAGGTATCGAAGAACAAGGCCCTTACCAGTCCCCGACCGAGGACGGCATGCTGCACTTTCACGAGTTCCTGCGGCGCAATCTTGAGCCGCATTTGAAATAAAGACGTGGGCTCACTATGGATGCTGGTAGCCGCACTACTCTTCGCCTGCATGGGCGCGCTCGTCAAGCTGGGCGCGCCTCACTTCTCTAGCGGCGAACTGGTCTTCTACCGCTCCTTCTTCGGCCTGATCATTGTGTACGCGATGCTGCACCGCTCGCGCACCAAACTCTCCACCTTTCATTGGCGCACACATCTATGGCGCGGCTTATCCGGCACGGTCGCCATGCTGCTGTTCTTCCACTGCATCACCACATTGCCGCTGGCGACCGCCATCACCTTGAACTACACCTCTTCGCTGTTCCTTTCACTACTGACGGTATTGGTACTGAAAGAGAAGTTCCATTTTCCGGTGAGTATTTCACTGGCGATCGGCTTCGCCGGCGTGGTGCTACTGCTACAACCCACGCTGGAACAGGAGCAATTCTGGGATGGTCTGCTGGGCCTCACTTCTGGCTTACTCGCAGGTGTCGCATTGATGAATGTGCGCCACCTCGGCAAGTTGGGTGAGCCCGGGATGCGCGTCGTGTTCTATTTCAACCTGATCGCCACACTCGCCAGCGCGATGTGGATACTCGGCGACACACTGCATGCAGTCTCATTATCCGACCTGCCGCTGCTGATAGCCATTGGTGCTTCCGCCACCTTCGCGCAGCTGTTCATGACACGCGCTTACCGCACCGGTCAGACGCTGGTTGTGGGCAGCTTGGCTTACACCACCATCATATTCTCCGCACTTTTCGGCTTGCTTTTCTGGCATGAGCATCTAACTGTCGAAGCATGGATAGGCATGGCGCTCATCATCACCAGCGGTGTGTTAAGCTTGAAACTGTCCCCAAAGATCCAGGAAAAAACATGATCACCATCGCTGACAGCAACAATCTGGTCAACATCGCCGTCATGGGCGAATTCACACTGGCCGACTTCAAGCAGTTCGAACAACACGCGCTTTACAAACTCAAAAGTGGCTCCGGCCTGAACCTGATTTTCGATCTGCGCGGCATGCTCTCTTACACCACAGATGTGGCCTGGGAAGAGATCAAGTTCTTCAGCCATGAACACAATCACGATTTCAATAGGATTGCCGTCGTCACCGATGACCAGTGGCTGACTTGGCAAGCGTGGTTGTCACGCTTGTTCGTGGATGCAGACATCCGCGCATTCGGCGACTACAGCGAAGCGCAAGACTGGGTGATTGCTTAGGCATGCATTGTGGGTGACACAAAAATCAAAACCACTTCATCACTGAATAAGGAACAACTTCGCCAATTATCAATTGAGGATTTCGGTACTGATAGCGTACCTGTCAAACTGAGACGCCAAGCAAGATTGCTAGCCACAAAACTCAGAATATCGCCGCGAGAAGCGCTGGTTCGTATTCGTAAAGAACAAAATAAATCTCAAGAGTTGAGACAGCTAGTACTAAGAAACACTCTCAAAAAAATAGTTGAACGCCCTCTCGATAGAAGAAGGCTCCATGAAATGAAAGAACCGGAGAGGAAATCCACCTTACCTGAGAACCCATATCCCGTTCGTGGCCCCTTCATGTCGGGCGGATTGCCGAGTCTCGGCAGACGACGAAGTTAATCTCCAAAAAGAAAACCCGCATCGCTGCGGGTTCTTTATTGTCTGCCGAAACTTAACCGAATCACTTCAGCTTGGTTTCCTTGTATGCGACATGCTTACGTGCCACTGGGTCGAACTTCATGAATTCGAGCTTTTGTGGAGTAGTGCGCTTGTTCTTGTTAGTCGTGTAGAAATGCCCTGTACCAGCAGAGGATTCCAGTTTGATTTTTTCGCGTCCGCCTTTAGATGCCATGGTGCGTCTCCTTATACCTTCTCGCCGCGAGCACGCATTTCGAACAGTACGGCTTCGATGCCGTTCTTGTCGATGGTGCGCAATGCAGCATTAGTCAGGCGCAAAGACACCCAACGGTTTTCCGATTCAACCCACAAACGACGACGTTGCAGATTCGGCAAGAAACGACGCTTGGTTTTGTTGTGTGCGTGGGAAACATTGTTGCCCGACATTGGGGCTTTTCCCGTTACTTGACATACGCGTGCCATGACTGACTCCAGACCAATTGCAAAAATGAGGCGCGGATTCTACCCAAACAGAGCAGAACACACAACCGAAAGTTTTAACCGTTTTTCCGGTACAGCGCAGACTGGGCGTGTGCCTGCAAACCCTCGCCAAACGCAAGCGTAGAGGCGATTGCCCCCAATTTCTGCGCCCCGGCCGCCGAAACCTGGATCAGGCTGCTGCGTTTCTGGAAGTCATAGACCCCCAGCGGCGAAGAAAAACGCGCCGTTCCCGATGTTGGCAGAACGTGATTCGGACCGGCACAGTAGTCGCCCAGCGATTCCGAGGTGTAGCGCCCCATGAAGATGGCCCCAGCATGCTTGAGCTTGGGCAACCAAGACTGCGGATCTGCCACCGACATCTCCAAGTGTTCCGGTGCGATACGGTTGGAGATCGCGCAGGCTTCATCCATATCAGCCACATGGATCAATGCACCGCGATTCTCCAGCGCAGTCTTGATGATGTCCTTGCGCGGCATCTGTTCCAACAGCTTGTCGGCACTGGCAGCCACTGCTTCGATGAAGGCCGCATCCGGCGACAGCAGGATGGCTTGCGCCAGCTCATCGTGCTCGGCCTGCGAGAACAGATCCATCGCCACCCAGTCAGGGTTAGTCTGTCCATCACAGATCACCAATATCTCTGAAGGTCCCGCGATCATGTCGATACCGCAAGCACCGAACACGCGGCGCTTGGCGGAAGCGACATAGGCGTTGCCGGGGCCGACGATCTTGTCCACCTTGGGGATGCTGGCTGTGCCATAAGCGAGTGCCGCCACCGCCTGTGCGCCACCGATAGTGAACACGCGATCCACTCCACATAGATGTGCAGCAGCCAACACCAACTGGTTCTTTGTGCCATCCGGTGTCGGCACAACCATGATGAGTTCAGACACGCCGGCCACCTTGGCGGGCAATGCATTCATCAAGACAGAAGAAGGATAGGCCGCCTTGCCGCCCGGCACATACAGACCGACGCGATCCAGCGGCGTGACTTGCTGGCCGAGCAAGGTGCCGTCTTCATCCTCATAACTCCAGGAAGGCTGCACCTGCTTCTGGTGATAGGAAGTGACGCGTTGCGCAGCTTGCTCCAGCGCTATTCTCTGCTCGGCAGGCAAACCATCAAATGCCGCTTTCAGTTCGGACTTCGACAATTCCATCGCAGCCGCATCGGCCAATGGCAGACGGTCAAACTTGCGCGTGTATTCCAGCACGGCATCGTCACCACGCTTCTTCACATCGGCAAGGATGGCTGCGACGGTCGCTTCCAGCTTCTCGTCGGCTGTCTCTTCGAAGGCCAGCAGCGCACTCAGACGCGCATCGAAATCGACTTGCTGGGTAGAGAGTCGTGTGATGTTCATTTGATCGCTCCGGCAAAAGCATCCAGCATGGGCTGGATGGTCGCGCGCTTGAGTTTCAGCGAGGCCTGATTCACCACCAAGCGCGAAGAGATATGCACGATATCCTCCACTGCCACGAGATCGTTGGCTTTCAGGGTCGCACCACTGCTCACCAAGTCGACGATGGCATCGGACAATCCGACCAGCGGTGCCAACTCCATTGAGCCGTACAGCTTGATCAGGTCGACATGCACGCCCTTGGAGGCGAAGTGTTCGCGCGCCGTCTTCACATATTTGGTTGCCACGCGCAGACGCGCCCCCTGTTTGACTGCCGATTCGTAATCGAAACCGTTCTGCACGGCCACCATCATGCGGCACTTGGCGATGTTCAGATCCAGCGGCTGGTACAACCCTTCTCCGCCATGCTCGTTCAGCACATCCTTGCCCGCCACGCCCAGATCGGCCGCACCGTATTGCACATAGGTCGGCACATCGGAAGCGCGCACGATGATGAGTTGTACATCATCACGATTGGTGGGCAAGATGAGTTTGCGCGAGGATTCCGGATCTTCCAGCGGTTTGATACCGGCTGCCTCCAGCAGCGGCAGAGTCTCTTCGAAGATGCGGCCCTTGGATAAGGCGATGGTGATCATATTTCTACTTTCTATCGTTGCAAACGGCGCAAGCGCCTGCATTAAGGTGATTATTTTATCCGGCGAATGTTAGCACCGAGCTGCGAAAGCTTACTTTCGATGTGTTCGTAGCCGCGATCGAGATGATAGATGCGGTCGATGACCGTCTCGCCCTGCGCCACCAGTCCGGCGATGACCAGACAGGCCGATGCACGCAGATCGGTGGCCATCACGGTCGCACCTTCCAGATGAGTCACACCTTTGACCACCGAGGTATTGCCTTCCACTTCGATCTGCGCGCCGAGACGGCGCAGTTCCTGCACGTGCATAAAGCGGTTCTCAAAGATGGTCTCCACCACCATGGCACTGCCTTCTGCAATGCAATTGAGCGCCATGAACTGCGCTTGCATGTCAGTAGGGAATGCCGGATGCGGTGCGGTACGCACATTGATCGCTTTCGGACGTCCACTCATTTCCAGATGGATAGAGTCGCCTTCTACCTTGATCTTGGCACCCGCTTCAGAGAGTTTTTCCAGCACGGTTTCCAGGATATCCGCACGCGTCTCGCGCAGCGTAATGCTGCCACCCGTTGCTGCCGCCGCCACCAAGAAAGTGCCGCTCTCGATACGGTCGGGCATGATGCGATGTGTCGCACCATGCAGCGCTTTCACGCCGGTGATAGTGACCGTATCGGTGCCGTCGCCGCTGATCTGCGCACCCATCGCACGCAGACAATCCGCTAAATCAACCACCTCCGGTTCACGTGCCGCGTTTTCCAACACGGTCACGCCGTCTGCGAGCGCCGCTGCCATCATCAGGTTCTCAGTGCCGGTGACACTGACGATGTCAAAGAAGATACGCGCACCCTGCAGTCGTTTGGCCTTAGCATGGATGTAGCCGTGCTCGATAGCGATCTCGGCGCCCATCGCCTGCAATCCTTTGATGTGCAGATCGACCGGACGCGAACCGATGGCACACCCGCCGGGCAGAGAAACCTTGGCATCCCCGAAGCGTGCCACCAGCGGCCCCAGCACCAGAATCGCCGCGCGCATGGTCTTCACCATGTCATAGGGCGCTTCCCAATTTTCGACCTTGCCGCCGTTGAAAGTGATCTCGTTCGGCGCAACTTCTGCCGTGATCCCCATCTGCAGCAGCAGCTTTCGCATGGTGCCGACATCGTGCAGGTCGGGCAGATTGGTCAGATGCAAAGTGTCGGCGGTCAGCAGGCTGGCGCACATGATGGGCAAAGCGGCGTTCTTGGCACCGGAGATACGGACTTCGCCGCGCAATGGCGCGCCGCCCTGGATTGCTAGTTTTTGCATATCAGCTCAATGAGAGGAGTTTTCGGGAGCCGCGATGGAAAGCATGGCGGACACATCGTATAGATCTGCGAGGCTGCGCAGGCTTTGCGGAATATTTGTGAAATCAAGTTTACCCTTATGCTGGCGTGCCCACTGCATGAGCACACCCAACGCGAACGAATCGACCGTAGTCACACCACCAAGATCGATGGTCGACACATTAAGCTCGGCAGGGATTTCAGTGAGCGACGCTTCTCTTGCCGTTTCCAGCGTAAGCGGCCCGGATACCAACATGCGATCACCTTCGAACTGTATCAATTCCATTATCCCTTTTTTCCAGCCGCGGCCGTATCGCCTGCGTCACGATTCTTTTCGGACAGCGTCTTGATCAATCCATCAATACCGACCTGCTTGATCTCGTCGGCAAAAGAGCCGCGGTAGCTGGTCACCATGCTGATGCCCTCTACGGTCACATCGAATGCCTTCCAGTCGCCCTCTTTCTTCCTCATCTCGTAGTCCACTGTCACCACCCGGCCGTCCGATACGCGAATGACGCTGCGCACCGTCGCCTCGTTCTCGTCCAACAATCTGGCGGATTTAACTTCAACTTCCGGATCGGGATAGGTGCTGAATACTTTGGTATAGGTACGCACCAGCATGGCGCGGAACTCCCGCACCAGCGACTCCTTTTGCTCGGCTGTAGCCGTGCGCCACGGACGTCCCACTGCCAGTTGCGTCATGCGCGTAAAGTCAAAATGCGGCAGGATCTTCTCGTTGACCAGAGCCTGCAAACGCGGCTGGTCTGTCACGATAGAATTATCCTGCTTCACGACTGCGAGCACTTCACGCACGGTAGCCATGATCAACCCATCGGGCGTTGCGTTCACCTCCTCTGCCCACGCGGACATGCCCATAGTCGCCATCAGCAATACCAAAAGTATCTTTTTCATGTTGCGTCCTTCTCTCCTGGATTACTCTTTGCTGTCAGCCTGGCTGAACAGGAACTTGCCGATCAGGTCTTCCAGCACCATAGCCGACTGCGTCTTCCTGAACACGCCACCATCCTGCAACGTCTCCTCATCCCCACCTGGGATCAATCCGATGTACTGCTCGCCCAACAAACCCGAAGTCAGGATGTTGGCAAATGTGTCCTTGGGGAACTGGTAACGTTTGTCAACGCTGATCGTCACCTTGGCTTCGTAACGATCAGTATCCAACACGATACTGTTCACCCGCCCCACCAGCACTCCGGCACTGCGCACCGAAGCAGTCGGCTTCAAGCCGCCAACGTTGGTGAAGTACGCGGACAACTGGTAAGTCTCCGACACGTTGTAAGTACTCAAGTTTCCAACTTTCAGTGCCAACACCACTAAAGCGGCGATACCCGCCACCACGAAAGCCCCTACCCACAGATCCAATATCGTGCGCTGCATCGTCAAACTCCCCTGAACATGAATGCGGTCAAGATGAAATCAAGCATCAAGATCGCCAAAGATGATTCCACCACTGTGCGCGTGGTCGCGCCTGATACGCCTTCCGCCGTCGGCGGCGCATCGAAACCCTCGAACAAGGCGATCACTGTGACCGCCACACCGAATACGAAACTCTTGATGACGCCGTTGATGATGTCATCGCGAAAATCCACCGATGCCTGCATCTGCGACCAGAACGATCCTTCGTCCACGCCGATCATCACCACCCCGACCACATAACCGCCGAACACGCCCATGGCAGAGAACAGTGCCGCCAGCAAAGGCATGGAGATCACGCCCGCCCAGAAACGCGGCGCTACCACACGGGCGATAGGGCTGACCGCCATCATCTCCATGGCGGAGATCTGTTCGGTCGCTTTCATCAGACCGATCTCGGCTGTCATCGCCGAGCCAGCGCGGCTGGCGAACAACAACGCCGCTAACACCGGCCCCAGTTCACGCACCAGCGACAGCGCGACCAGCGAACCCAGAGCAGATTCGGAGCCATAGCGCTTCAGTGTTTCGAATCCTTGCAAACCCAACACCATACCCACGAACAAGCCCGCCACGCCTATGATGATGAGCGACATCACACCACTGGAGAACATCTCCTTCACGATGAGATGGAAACGCCGGAAACTCATGCCGGATTGCAACAGCGTCATCGACAGAAAACGCGCCGCAACGCCCAGCCGCCATATCGAATCCACGACACGATGCCCAACTCCTTGAACACTCTTGATCAACGGCATCAGTTATTTACTCCCATGTCCTGCTCATACGTCGCGGCTGTAGGGTAATGGAATGGCAGCGGCCCATCCATCTCGCCGTGCACGAACTGGTGCACGAAAGGGTCGCTCGAAGCACGTATCTCGTCCGGCGTACCTTCCGCACGGATCACGCCATCCGAAATGAAATACACGTAATCCACTATCTTCAACGACTCCTGCACATCGTGCGTCACCACCACCGATGTGGTACCCAACGCATCGTTCAATTTGCGGATCAATTGTCCCACCACTGAAAGCGAAATCGGGTCCAAACCGGCGAACGGCTCGTCATACAAAATCAACATAGGGTCCAGCGCGATGGTGCGCGCCAGTGCGACCCGGCGCGCCATACCGCCCGAAAGCTCTGCCGGCATCAATTGATGCGTGCCGCGCAAACCGACCGCGTGCAACTTCATCATCACCAGATCATGGATGATCTCTTCCGGCAGATCGGTATGTTCGCGCATCTGGAATGCGACATTATCGAACACCGACATATCGGTGAACAATGCGCCGAACTGGAACAGCACGCCCATCTTGCGGCGCATCTCATACAGACCCTTGTCGTCCAGCTCGTGGATGACCTTGCCGTCGATGCGCACCTCGCCCCGGGTCGGACGCAGTGCACCGCCTATGAGCCTGAAAAGCGTGGTCTTGCCACAGCCGCTGCCGCCCATCACGGCGATCACCTTGCCCTTGCCGAAAGACATATTGATGCCGTTCAGCACGGGACGTCGATCGTACGAGAAGTTCACATCCCGTATTTCAACTAACGCTTGTTCGGACACAAAGACACCTCGACTGAATAATCAGGCGCGCATTCTATCACCTCACCCCTTCTGTTTCGCCATGCTCAACCATCCGGTGATTCTGCCGCGGCAGCGGCTTGAGCTAGACACGATTACTGGCTATCCTGCGCGCATCGCCGACCCAACACCGTGCCAACCATTGAACTCAGACGTCCGCCCCAGCCTGCTCATCGTCGATGACGATCCACTCATACGTGATTCGCTACATCTGGCGCTCTCGGACGAATTCGACATCCTGCTAGCCGAGGATCGGCCGCAAGCCGTGCGACTGGTGCGCGAATTAGCCGAGCCGCCGCAACTGGCACTGGTCGATCTGGGCCTGCCGCCCACCCCGCACCGTCCGCAGGAAGGCTTTCGCCTGATCGCAGAGCTGCTGGCCCATGCACCCGATATCAAGATCATCACCCTCTCCGGACAGAGCGATGAAGGCAATGCGCGCCATGCTCGTGCATTGGGCGCATTCGAATTTGTAGCAAAACCCAGCAAGCCCGAGGCGTTGCGTGCCGAATTGCGCGCAGCCCTCATCGCGCAACACAACGAACGCCGGAGCGCCGCTTATAATGAACAGCAACTCGGCATCATTGGCGACAGCCTGCCTATCCGCACCATGCGCGATCAGATCAGACTCTATGCGAACACCCCTTATCCGGTGTTGATCCAAGGCGAATCCGGCAGCGGCAAGGAGCTGGTGGCGGCTGCGCTACAGCGCCTCAGCCGCGATTCTAGCGCTCCATTCATCGCCATCAACTGCGCAGCCATCGCCCCCAATTTGCTCGAATCCACCTTGTTCGGCCATGCCAAAGGGTCATTCACGGGCGCGACGACAGCGCAAGTCGGATTCTTTGAAAAAGCATCAGATGGCATCCTGTTCCTCGACGAGATCGGCGAGCTGCCACAGGAATTGCAAGCCAAGCTGCTGCGCGTACTGGAAAACGGGGAATATCAGCGTGTAGGCGAGACCGCCACCCGAAAAAGCAATGCCCGTATCATTGCAGCGACCAACTTAATGTTGGCACAAGCGGTACGCAGCAACGACTTCCGCAGCGACCTTTTTCATCGCCTTAGTGTTTTCACGATCAATGTACCTTCGCTGCGCACGCTGGGCGAAGACAAGATGTTGTTGCTCGACCACTTCCGACGCCTGTATTCCAAGCAGATGCAAAGCGCACCCTTCACACTGGATGAGTCCGCAGAAGCAAGTTGGAAGCGCTATAGCTTCCCCGGCAACACCCGCGAACTGCGCAATATCGTGATTCGCTTGATCACCAAACACCCTGACGCACAGCTCACGGCCCAGCAGCTCGAAAGCGAGTTCGATCTGCATCCCGATCTATCAGATAGTCTGACCACCTCACCCGAAGTCGGCGCACACACGCGTTTACAAGAAGGCGACTTCAATCTTGATGACCTGCTGATGGGCTATACTCAAACGTATATCGATGCCGCCATGGAACTGGCACAAGGCAATGTGAGCGAAGCGGCCAAACTACTCGGCATCGCACGCACCACCTTGTACAGCCGCATGGATGCATTGCAAAAACACAGATCGCAGCAACGCAATCAATAAGGGGAAAAGATGTATCTGGAGCATTTCGGGCTCGACGAGCCTCCGTTCAAGATCACACCGGTCACAGATTTCTTCTTCTCGGGCGCCAATCGCGGAGAGATACTCGACGCATTGGTCTACGCCATCACTGACGGCGAAGGCATCATCAAGATCAGCGGCGAAGTCGGCAGTGGCAAGACCATGCTTTGCCGCATGCTGCTGGACAAGCTCCCCACCAACATCAAGGCGATCTACCTCGCCAATCCCAGCATGTCGCGCGACGAACTGCTGTACGCCATCGCCGACCGCCTGCAACTCGACCTGGAAGGCAAGCGCGTAAACGTCATCCTGCAGACGCTGCAAAATCATCTGGAAACCATGTACGAACGTGGCGAGCGTGTCGTGGTACTGGTAGATGAAGCCCATGCCATGCCGCTGGAGACACTAGAAGAGTTGCGATTGCTCTACAACCTGCAAGTCGGCAAACACAAATTGCTGCAGATCGTGTTGTTCGGTCAACCCGAACTGGACGAGAAACTGGCGCAAACCAATATGCGCCAACTGAAAGATCGCATCGTTCATCACTTCACCATCCTGCCGCTCTCACCCAAGATCGTGCATGCCTATCTGATGTTCCGCATGCGTGCTGCGGGTTACAAAGGGCCGGATATTTTTTCTGCAAACGCGGAAAAGCAAATCGGAAAAGCCTCGCAAGGCCTGATGCGTAGAGTCAACATCCTGGCCGACAAGTCATTGCTGGCCGCTTTTGTTGAAAACACACACAAGATCGAAGAACGTCACGTACAGGCAGCCTTGCGCGATAGCGAAATGACGCCGATGCGCAACTGGAGTGGCCGAAGATATGTTGCAGTGCTGGGCGGATTGATATTGTTCGCAGCCATTCTGGTCGGCGCCGGATGGTTCTTTAATCAAGAGCGCATGCCAGAAGCACAGAAGCCGCGACAACTGGCTGAATTGAAGCCGGTCATTCCCGCTGCTTCTGCCGTTGCTGTTACACCCGCAGCATCTGCCGAAGCCGAAGCGCCACAAATTGAGACTGCATCTGCCGTCAGTGCCGCTGCCCCTGTCGCGGAAACTGTCAACATTGCGGAAGCGCGACCACCCATCAAGCTCAAACATATACCTAGCATTCCGCCGCGCAGCCTGCTGCAGCAACGGCTGGATGCCACCGAAGCCATGCTGAATGCAATGTCTCAGGGAAACACCAGCATCCAGCTTTTCTACACCACCAATGTGCAGCCGGCACGCATGGAAGGTTTCCTGCGCAGAGCCCGCAAACTGGGCAAACTGGAAGATATCTTCATCATTCCTATCGAGCTAAATGGTCAAGATGCATTCCGCGTGCTGTACGGCAGCTTCCCCAGCAGCAGCGAGGCTCGCGCAGCCATCCCGGAACTCCCTGCTCGCTATTTGGAAGCTTTTGCACCGACCCTGCACTTACTGGAAAGCTATCAGAACACGCCTTAAGCTGATGAAACAAAAAAATATATAGACCATCAGGGCGGTTGCGACACGCTGTGATTTAGGTTACCTTGCGGCAAAACCTAAGGGGGAAAAAGGGAATGAGGTCCAGTCACGCATTGCTTTGCGCTACCGGTGTGTTGCTAGCCGCCTGTAGCACGAAACCGCTCCAGCAGTCCGACATGCACATCCAGCAGACGCCGGATACAGTCGCCCGCAGCAGCGGCACCATCCCCCAACCCAGCAAACAAGCTGTTGTTCTTCCGCCCCCTCAAGCAGCGGCAAAGGTAGAAACCTACAGCGTAGTCGTCACCAATCTTCCCGCCCGCGAGATACTGTTCGCACTGGCGCGTGACGCCAAGATCAACATCGACATCCATAGCGGCATCGATGGCGTAGTCACGCTGAACGCCATCAACCAAACGCTGCCCCAGATCCTTGACCGTATCTCCAAGCAAGTGGACATGCGGTATGAACTCAAGGATGGCCTGCTAGTTGTAATGCCAGACACCCCATTCTTGAAAAGCTACAAGATCGACTATGTGAACATGGCTCGGGATGCCGAGGGCGGCATCTCCAATACATCACAGGTTGGCGGGGGGGGCGCTGGTGGCGCAAGCAGCGGTGGGGCGAATAATTCGCAGCTCTCGATCAAGAACTCTTCGAAGAACCACTTCTGGGATACTTTAGTCAAAAACATAACCGACATCCTGCGCGAAACAGATAAGGTCCTGCCCCAAGGCTCCAGCGAAGTTATCGTACAGCAACAGAATACCCAAAGCCAAAAAGGCGACTCAGCTGCTGCTAATGCCGACAATGCGGCCGTGGTAGAAGGAGAAGGGACAACCGTAACGCGACGCAGCACTTTCCGAGAGGCTGCTTCCGTCATCCCCAACCCAGAGGCCGGCATCATCACCGTACGCGCCACAGGGAAGCAGCATGAAAAGATTCATGAGCTCATTACACGCGTGATGCAAAACGCACGTCGGCAAGTGCTCATTGAGGTTACCGTTGCCGAGGTGGCATTGAGCAACAGCTACCAACAGGGGATTAATTGGTCAAAGCTATTAGCGGCAGGCTCCAGTAAAGGTTTTTCAGTCGGACAGGCTCCTGGTACTGGCGTTTTACCTACCACCACTGGGTTGTCATCTGGAACGTTCGTTCTAAACTACGCCAACCCCAGCTCAAAGTTTGGCGCTATTGCAGCTAGCGTTTCATTGCTGGAATCTTTCGGCGATGTAAAAGTGCTGTCTAGCCCTAAACTCAGCGTGATGAATAACCAGACCGCTGTGCTGCGCATCGTAAACAACTTGATATATTTCCTTGTGAGCGTAACGCCAGGAACTGCTGCCACTGCAACTTCACCTGCAGTAGCACCAACTTACAATACCTCTCCACAAACCGTTCCAGTTGGTTTCACCATGAGTGTCACGCCACAAATCAGCGAGAATGACTCTGTGCAAATCAATTTGCGCCCAACCATCACGCGCTTGGTTCGCTATGTACCCGATCCTAATCCCGGCCTATTGGTTGGCGGAGTGTCACTAAATCAAATACCGGAAACGCAAACTCGCGAAATGGAATCAATTTTGAAAATTGATAGTAACCAGATCGCTGTTTTAGGTGGTTTGATGCAGGATGACATCACCAATCAAACTGATGAAGTTCCTCTGCTAAGCAAAATTCCATTTTTTGGAGCAGCTTTCAAGAATCGCAGTGACAAATCAACCAAGACTGAACTAGTGATCTTCTTGCGACCTGTAGTGATCAAAGATGGCAGCCTTGACGGCGACTACTCCGAGTTCCGTGACAGCTTGCCGACCAGTGACTTCCTCAAGCCAGAAAGCAAAAAGGAATAACGATGAGCCTGCTACTCGACGCGATGAAGAAGTCTGGTGAAAAGGGCAAAGGCACAGGTCTGACGCTGGAGGATCACCCCAATCAGTCGACAGCAAGCGCTGCGCCTGAAAGCACCCCGGCAGAAGCTTCGCGTGCCGCTGGCCAAACACTGTTTGCCGCAAAGAAGAAAAAAGCGCCCCCACGCCGGCGCTGGAAACTAGGTCTGGTTCCTACCACTTTTTTGATCTGCAGCACGATAGGTGCCGGCTATGGCTATTACGTCTGGACTGAGCTCAATCCGCCCGTCAGACGCCCTGTTGCGCGGCCACTCCCCGCCGCGACCGCGCCAATCACCCCCCCACCAGCTTCGCCGCGTTTGGTTGCCGCCATCGCTCCGGAACCCACACCCGTTCAAGTCGCTGAGCCAACGCCGCCATTCACGCCACCTGTGACCGAGACGGTCAAAGCTGCACCTGCCGAAACAGTCACACATCGTGCTCCCAAGCGCCCACCCCGTCGCCTGACTATCAAACGCCAGCCCAAGGTGGATACCATCACGCCTACATTGCAGGATGCCTGGCAAGCATATCAACGCGGCGAATATCTGGCGGCGGCACAGGGTTACCACACGGTGCTCGCTCAGGATGCGCGGAACCGCGATGCCTTGCTCGGCTTGGGCGCAGTCGCCCAACAACAGGGGCAGGATCAAACCGCCCAGCATTACTACCGTCAAGTGCTGTTGCTCGACCCTCGCGATCCCGTCGCTTTGGGCGCGATGTCTTCCTACAGCACGAACGAAGTCGACGCTGAAGTGCGCTTGAAACAGATGCTGTCCGAGCAACCGCAAGCAGCCGCCCTGCATTACGCACTGGGTAATACGTATGCGGACCAGTCGCGCTGGGCAGAAGCCCAACAAGCCTATTTCAGCGCGCGAGCACTGGAGCCGGGCAATGCATTGTTCACCTTCAACTTGGCGGTCAGTCTGGATCACCTCGGACAAAGCAAGTTGGCAGCGGACCATTATCGCCAGGCTCTGGAACTGGACAGCAACAATAGCGCCGGCTTCGATCATGTACAGGCACTGCGTCGTCTGAATGAACTGACCTCTTCCCGCTAGGAACGACGATGGCCGCACCGCAACAACAGTTCCAGCAGCCGATAGGACAATTGCTCATCGCGAAAGGCGTCATCAGCGAAGACCAATTGCGCATCGCCACCCAAGAACAGAGCAAATCCCCCCAGCCGCTGGGGCGTTTGCTGGTTCGTCTCGGTTTCCTGTCCGAAGCGACTATCCGCGATGTATTGTCCGAGAATCTGGGACAAGAGAGTGTCGATCTGGCCAATGTGATCGTCGATTCAGCTGCAGTGACGATGATTCCCAAAGAGGTTGCACGACGCTACCAATTGGTGCCGATTTCGGTAGATGCAGGCAGCAAAAATCTTACGCTCGCCATCGCCGATCCAGACAACATCATCGCGCTGGATCAAGTGCGCGCGTTGCTCAAAGATGAATACAGGCTGATCACGCTGCTTGCCAGCGAATCAGACATCCTGCGCGCAATCGACCAGTATTACGGCTTCGAGCTATCCATCGACGGTATCCTGCACGAGATCGAGCCGGGCGAGCTGGAGCACCAGAGCCTGCAACAAGGCGTCAACGAATTCAGCCAGCCGGTGGTGCGCCTGATAGACGCCTTGCTGACTGAGGCCGTGCAGCAGAACGCTTCCGACATCCACTTCGAGCCTGAGAACAGCTTCCTGCGCATCCGCTACCGCGTAGACGGCGTATTGCGCCAAGTGCGCAGCCTGCACAAGAGCTTCTGGCCCGCCATGGTGGTGCGCATGAAGGTGATGAGCGGCATGAACATCGCGGAGACGCGTGCGCCGCAGGATGGACGCATCTCTTTGCGCCTGTCCGGCCGCCCTATCGATTTTCGCGTTGCTTCACATCCGACCTCGTATGGCGAGAATCTGGTGCTGCGTATCCTCGATCGCCAGAAAGGCATCGTGCCGATCAACCAGCTCGGTTTGGACGACATCGCGCTTTCGACGCTGCTCTCCATCATCTCCAAACCGGAGGGTATCGTACTGGTCACCGGCCCGACCGGCTCCGGCAAGACCACCACGCTTTACTCCATCCTCAATCATGTGAACACCGAATCGGTGAACATCATGACCTTGGAAGATCCGGTGGAATATCCGATCCCGCTGATCCGCCAGAGTTCGGTGAACGAGGCGGCTAAACTCGATTTCGTCAGCGGCATCCGCTCCCTGATGCGCCAAGACCCGGACATCATCCTGGTCGGCGAGGTGCGCGACCACCCGACTGCCGAGATGGCGTTCCGCGCCGCGATGACCGGCCACCAGGTGTATTCGACCCTGCACACCAACTCCGCGGTGGGCGCGATACCGCGTTTGCTGGATATCGGTATCCTGCCCGACATTTTGGCCGGGAACATCATCGGCATCGTGGCGCAGCGCCTGATCCGCATGCTGTGTAAACACTGCAAATATCCTTACCAGCCTGATCTGTCTGAACGCAAACTGCTCGGACTGCATCATAACGAAGAGGTCACCCTTTACCGTGCTGCCGGTTGTGACCTCTGCCGCCATCAGGGCTACACAGGACGTCAAGCCATCATGGAGATCCTCAAGATGGATTCGGAGATGGATGATCTGGTCGCGCGACGAGCCAGCATCCGCGACATCAAACATGCCGCATTGGAAGCCGGTTTCCGCCCGCTGGCGCAGGACGGCATCAGGCGGATCTTGCAGGGCGTCACTTCCGTGGCCGAAGTCTCACGTGTAGTCGACCTTACGGACCGGCACTAGCGTCCCATGGCCCTCTATCTCTACAAAGCGATTGACAGCGACGGCAAGAGCGCCAAAGGACTGCAGGATGCTGCCAATCTGATCGACTTGGAGATGCGCCTCAAGCGCGGTGGTCTCGACCTGATCAGTGCGAAGGAAGAAGAACACTTAACTTCGTTCGGCGCTACCAAGATCAAACGTGTAGATCTCATCACGTTCTTTTTCAATCTTGAGCAACTTTCCCGCGCCGGCGTACCCTTGCTGGAATGCCTGGCCGATCTGCGCGACACCATGGAAGAGCCAACTTTTCGCGAGATCATCGCCAACATGGTGGAGTCCATCGAGAGCGGAAAGAAGCTCTCACAAGCGATGGCGGAACACCCCAACGCATTCGACAAGATCACCTCAAACCTGACCAAGGCCGGTGAGGACAGCGGCAGACTGGTAGATGTGTTCAAACACCTCATGGAATCGTTGAAGTGGCAGGACGAGATGGCCTCGCAAACAAAGACCATGATGATCTACCCGGCCTTCGTCGGCACCATCGTGCTGGCCATCACCTTTTTCCTGATGATCTATCTGGTGCCGCAGTTGGTGGGTTTCATCAAGGGCATGGGGCAGGAGATCCCGATTCAAACGCGCATCCTGCTGGCCACATCGGATATCTTCGTCAACTATTGGTATGTGATCCTGCTCGCCCCATTCGTGCTGTTCGGCAGCTACAAGTTGGCGCTGCTGGTCAATCCAAAGCTGCAATACCACGTGGACAACCTGAAGCTGAACATATGGCCCACCGGCCCCATCCTGCGCAAGATCATTCTGGCCCGCTTCGCCAACACCTTCGCCATGATGTACAGTTCCGGCATCACCATCCTGGACTGCATCGCCAATTCGCGCGATCTGGTGGACAATCAGGTCATCGCACAAAGTCTGCAGAACGTTATGAGCGAGATCGAAGCCGGCAAGAACCTGACACAAAGCTTCCAGAAAACGGGCATCTTCCCGCCGCTGGTGGTGCGCATGCTCAAGGTCGGCGAAGCCACCGGCCAGCTCGACCAAGCGCTGCTTAACGTCAGTTACTTTTATGACCGTGACGTAAAGGATGCAATCAAAAAAGTACAGGTCATGATCGAACCTGCCATGACTTTGATCCTTGGTGCACTACTCGGCTGGGTGATGCTGTCTGTCCTCTCGCCCATCTATGACCTCATCGGAAAAGTACAGCTCTGACTATGGCACGCACCCTGTTATTCCTCAGCGCAGAAAATTTCCAGGCCTACCTCTGGAACGGCAAGGGCCTGACCTTCGCTCACGAGTTCAGCAACGACGCAGATGGCCGCGAGCAATTTTCCTCATTCCTTGAACAGAATCACAACCCGACCTATCTGTTGGTCGACATCATCGAGGAAGATTTTCACCTTGAGACCATCCCGCATCTGATCGGACCAAGCCGCTCTGCGCTTATCGAACGCAAGTTCGAACAGTACTACCGAAGCACCCCTTTCCGCCAGGCGACGCTGCTCAAGAGACAGGAAGAAGGCCGCCGCGATGACGACTATCTGTTCTCAGCCCTGACCAATCCGCAGCGCATCACCCCCTGGCTGGATGCCTTGTTGGAGAACCATGTCCCGCTCGCCGGCATCTACTCCATCCCCAACATCAGTGCGCCGCTACTGAAGGACATACAGTCCGAACACATCCTGCTGCTGACTTGGGAGCGGAATGCAGGCTTGCGACAGACGTACTTCCACAATAAACGGCTGCATTTCTCGCGCCTGATCCCGATCAATGAGAACGGCACGCTGATCGAAGCAATCATTTCGGAGACACCGCGCACTCAACAATATTTGAAAAGCCTTTCCCTGCCTCCGCCGGGAGAAGTGCTGGAAGTTTATATCCTGTGCCATGCGAATGAGATCGCCCAGTTGAGCACCAAACTCTCCAGTGACGGAGAGCAGCATTTCAACTATCTGGATATCACCGAATTCGCTCGCAAGCACAAGTGCAAACAGGAAATAGAAGATTCAGACAGCACAGCGTTATTTCTCAATCTTTTGGCCGGCAAACCGCCAAGTGCGCACTACGCCAATTCAGCCCACACACACTTCTTCATGTTGTGGCAATTGCGCTTCGTATTGTTTGGCCTTGCCATCTTCATCCTGTTACTCGGCTTGATGTGGGGCGGGATGGCCTTCTGGCAGAGCGAGCAATTCTCCTCAGAGACCAAGCCGCTGTTAAAGCAAACGGCACAACTGCAAACGCAAGCGCAAGGTATTCAGCGCAACTTCGCCAATACCTCCGTACCTGCTGCTGACATGAAGACCGCTGTGTTGCTGGCACGCAGCCTGAACCAGTATTCGCATCCTCCTCAAGGGATCATCTATGAGTTGAGCGCGGTGCTGGAATCCTTCCCGCGCATCACCTTGAACGAACTTGCATGGCAAGCCAGCCCTGCAGATGCAGCCCCCACACCATACCCAGCCCAAGTCATCACCTTCGAGGGCACCCTTAGCGGATTCGGCAGCGACCATCGTGGTGCGCTGGCTTATCTGGAGAAGTTCGAACAGGCCTTGATTCGGCACGGCTATGCTGTCAGCGCCACAGCACTGCCATTGGATATCACCTCAAAAGGCAGTATCAGTGGCCAGAGTGCCGATGCGTCACAAGGTCAGTTCACCCTTAAGATCATATGGAGGGTACCGTCATGAGCTTCTCTACAGACGACCTCGGAGAGATCAAATGGAGTTTGCTTGCGTGCCTGCTTTGCACAGGTGTTGCAGTTGGTCTGATCAATTACAGCGCCGACATCCAGCAGCAATCTCTCAAAGAGCTGCAGCAGGCCCAGCGCCAACTCAATGCGGCGCGCGATCAGCTCCTCACCGCACAAAACGATCAAGAGAACATGTCTTCATACCAGATGGAATATGACGCATTGGTCACACAAAAAGTCATTGGCAGCGAACAACGCCTAGATTGGATAGAGGGTCTGGAAAGGCTGCGCAACCAGAACCTGCTGCCCGACTTCAAATACAACATCGCACCGCAAAGCACTTACGCCCCCAATCCGCCCCTGAACGCGGGCAACTTCGCACTTAGCATCAGCCCAATGACTATGGAGCTGGACTTGCTGCATGAAGGCCAACTGCTGAATTTCTTTGGCGCGCTTAGCCGCCAGATGCCCGGCTGGTTCCTGCTCGACAAGTGCGCGCTTTTCCGTACCGACGCCGCACAGAACGGCGGCGTAATGCTCAAAGCGCAATGTGCTGGAGGGTGGTTCACCATGAGGAACCGGAGCGCGCCATGAAAATTCAATTAGCCCTCGCCCTGATAGCACTTAGCACAACCGCACAAGCGGCCGATCTGGGCCGCCTGTTCTTTACACCAAATGAACGTGCACAATTGGAACGTCAGCATGTGCTCAGTGCCGACGAAGCCGGCGACGACAACAGCCGCTCACTCGTCGTCAACGGCATGATCCAGCGCGATGGCGGAAAACGCATCATATGGATCAACGGCGAACAACAATCTGCCGGCTCAGCCGACTCACGCACACCGGCCAGCGTACCGGTCATCCTTCCCGGAAAGACAGATTCGGTGAAGGTCAAGGTCGGACAGCGACTGCTGCTAGACAGCCCCGAGGCCGCCCCCAAGGACTGAAGGTGCGCGCGATGCCATTCTCCCTTCTAGCGATCACTGGTGGTAAATATCAAAAGGGCGGGGCCCTGCTGGTCATGCTCGTCATACTGGTGATAGGCATCACAACGGTTTTTGTCTCCTCGCTGAGCGGCACCACCCTGCAGAACCGCCGCAATCATTCAAGCGCAGAATCTTTGGCCAAAGCCAAGGAAGCCCTTATCGGTTACGCGTTGACTTACGGCGACACGCATGCCGGCGCACATGGCTTCCTGCCGTGCCCTGACATGGACGGCACAGCCGGAGGATCGTCCCCCTACGAAGGCACCTCTGAGACCTGCGGCAACGCCGGAGATCACACCATCGGCAGACTACCCTGGCGCACACTCGACCTTCCCGCACTCTATGATGGCGCTGGCGAATGCCTCTGGTATGCCGTTTCCGGCAAATACAAGAACAACCCGGCAGCTTCGGGCACCACGATGAACTGGGACAACCCCGGCGAGTTCACGATCTATGCTGACAATGGAAGTATCGTTGAGGCTGGCGAGGTCGTCGCCGCCGTTATCGCCCCTGGACCACCATTGAGTGGCAACAGTGCCAGAACTGCCAGTTCTGCAGCACCGACCTGCGGGGGAAACTACACCGCAGCCGCCTATCTTGAGAACGACACTGCGCATTCCCCTGCCATTGATAATTCCAACATCGCCTCGGGCAAGTTGATCCTGCCGCACGAACATCGCGACGCCAACGGCAACGTCACATCCAGCACCAATGACCAGATCCTTTACATCACACGTCAGGATATCTGGAACAGCATCCAGAAGCGCATCGCCCGCCAAGCGAAGAAGTGTCTGGATGATTATGCAGCCGATGCCTCGAATCCCGACCATAAGTATCCTTGGGCAGTATCGTTGAGTAACAACATCGCACCGAACCGCACTGGCACTCCGGGCTTCCGATTCGGGCGATTCCCAGATGTGCCCAACATCAGCGGCTCAGGTGGCACGGGCACCTGCCCAAGTAGCTCAAGCCCCCTGAGTAGTTTTGACGCCGCTCAGATCACCGCGCTGAATGATGCCCTCCAACAAGTGCAGAATGCACTGGATGCCTACACAGGACCCGGCGCAACAGGAAACGTACTGAATGATGCAGGTGAAGACTTGAAGGATTTCGCTGAGGATCCGCCTTACAACCTGCCTTGGTCCGATCCGATACGATCAGCTGGTAAATATGTAGATGATTATTGCAGCGGCTCACCCAAGACTTGCACCAACACTTCAACCATGCAAACCAAGCTGGATGCGGCCTTTGCCGAGATCAACGACTGCACTGGCGGCAGCAGCATGCCCAGCGCCTGGGTCGGCACCTCGTGCCAGTCATTCTTCGATTCGAATTCATGGGCCGCATGGCGGGACTGGGTGTTTTTACAGATCGCTGATGGTTACCAGCCAGACGGGACAGGCAGCTGCACGACTGGAGCAACCTGCTTAAGCATCACAGGAACTGGGCATACCAATGCCGGCTCCGGTAGCTATCATGCTGTCGTGGTCGCTGCCTCCAAAACGTTGGCAGGACAAAACCGCAGCACGATTGACACCGTCTCGAATTTTTTAGAAGGGGTGAATGCGGCAGGGAAGACCCCCGCCACACCAACGCCCGACTTCGTAACGCATCGGATTTCTGAGCCCGACTACAACACCGTCAACGATACGGTTTTGTGCATTGATGGAAAGAACAATTGCCCATGAATCGAATGAAGCCGCTTTCAGCAAGTCCCGCCAACACGCAAGGTTTCACGCTGGTCGAGATGTCCATGGTGCTGGCGATCGTCACGTTATTGCTTGCGGGTTTAGTGCCCACCATTTCCGGGCAGATAGAGCAAAGGCGATCGGCTGAGACGAAAAAGCAGCTGGAAGAGATACAACAGGCTTTGATCGGCTTCGCCATCATCAAAGGTCGCTTGCCTTGCCCCGCAACGACCAGCAGCAATGGTGTCGAGAGTCCCAGTACGGGCGGCACTTGCAGCAACTTCTTTGATGGATATGTGCCGGGAGCGACGCTGGGGCTGAATTCATTAAATGAGCAAGGGCTGGTGCTCGATGCCTGGGACAACCCCATCCGCTATGTCGTCACTAACTGGAATTCTTCGAAATACACAACTGCTGACGGCATGGCTACGGTCGGCCTCTCATCACTGAACCCCACACTGCTGGTATGCACCACCTCCACAGGCATCACGGCCACTGACTGCGCTACGGGAGAAGCCTTGACTGCGGATACGGGCGTACCAGTCGTGATCTTCTCTACCGGCAAGAATGGCGCATCCGGCGGGACCGGTGCCGATGAAGCAGAGAATCTGGATGGTGACAGGTTCTTCGTCAGCCACACCCCGACTGCCTCATCAGTCACCAATGGAGAGTTCGATGATTTGGTGGTCTGGATATCGAATCAGGTTCTGCTCAATCGTATGGTGACAGCCGGCAAACTACCTTAAGCCCTGCGCCAACTCGTCCCCTGCGCGGTATCTTCGAGGACGATCCCCGCATCCAGCAATTCCTTGCGGATACGATCCGCCTCGGCGAAGTTCTTCGCTTTCTTAGCAGCTGCTCGACCTTCGATTTGCTCAGTTATCAAGGCGTCCGTATATTTCTGAAATTTTGAATAGTCCTCAGAGCTTGGCCCGCCTTGCAGGAATTCATGAGCATCTCTTTGCAACAAACCCAATACGCCCCCCAGTGCTTTGAGTTGCACAGCCGCTTCTGCCGAGTGACTACGATTCACTTCATTAGCGAGGTCGAACAGCACGGCGACGGCTTCCGGGGTGTTGAAATCATCATCCATCGCGGCTTTGAAACGCTGGGCATGCGCCTCGTTCCAATCCACATCCTTCACGTCAGCGGGTGCTGACTTCAATGCTGTATAGAGTCGCGTCAATGCGCCCTTCGCATCGTCCAGATGATGGTCCGAGTAATTCAACGGGCTGCGGTAGTGCGCACGCAGGATGAAGAAGCGCACGACTTCGGCATCGTATTTCTTTAGCACTTCGCGGATGGTGAAGAAGTTCCCCAGGCTCTTGGACATCTTCTCGTTGTCCACGCGCACGAAGCCGTTGTGCATCCAGTAGTTCACGTACTGGCACTGGTGCGCGCCTTCGCTCTGGGCTATCTCGTTCTCGTGGTGCGGAAACTGCAGGTCGGCACCGCCGCCGTGGATGTCGAAGTGCTTGCCCAGTAATTCGGAGCCCATCGCCGAACATTCCAAGTGCCAGCCGGGACGGCCCTTGCCCCACTTTGAATCCCATTTCACTTCGTCCGCTTCGCCATCCTTTGCGTGTTTCCACAACACGAAGTCGAGCGGGTCGTTCTTGTCCGAAGCCACCTCTACTCGCTCTCCGGCACGCAAGTCTTCCAGCGACTTGCCTGAAAGTTTTCCGTAACCCTCGAATTTGCGCACGGCGTAGTTCACATCGCCATCCGCCGCTTGGTAAGCAAGGCCTTTCTGCTCCAGTTGCTCAACCATCTGCAGCATCTGCGGAATGAACTGTGTGGCGCGCGGTTCGTGGTCCGGACGTTGTACGCCGAGCGCATCGGCATCCTCATGCATGGCATCGATGAAGCGCTGGGTCAGGGTATGGATGGACTCCTTGTTCTCCGCCGCGCGCTTGATGATCTTGTCATCGATGTCGGTGATGTTGCGCACATAGGTGACGCCGTAGCCGGAAGACTTTAGCCAGCGATACACCATATCGAACACCACCATCACGCGCGCATGGCCGAGATGGCAGTAGTCATACACGGTCATGCCGCATACATACATGCGCACTTTGTTGGCTTCGATAGGTGTGAATTCCTGTTTGTCGCGGGCAAGGGTGTTGTGGATCTTCAGCATGTTATTTCTGCTCTTTCGCCCAAGAATCTTTCAGTGTGACCGTACGGTTGAACACCAGTTTTTCGCCAGGTTGATGGTCACGACGATCAGTACAGAAGTAGCCCAGTCGCTCGAACTGGTAACGTGTTTCGGGGGCTGCGTCTTTTACGCTTGCCTCGACCCAGCCTTGCACAATCGTGAGTGACTCCGAATTCAGATAGCCATGGAAATCCACGTCCTTGTCAGCATCCGGCTCGGGCACGCTGAACAAGCGATCGTAAAGTCGAATCTCCGCAGGCAATGCGTGCTCGCAGGAAAGGAAGTGGATCACGCCTTTCACTTTGCGTCCTTCTGGGTTTTTGCCCAGCGTGTTGTGGTCAATGCTGCACTTGAGCTCGACCACTTTCCCATCTGCATCCTTCACCACTTCGTCGCAACGCATCACATAACTGTGGCGCAAACGGATCTCGCCGCCGAGAGTAAGACGCTTCCAACCGGACGGCGGCACTTCGGCAAAATCGTCGGCTTCAATGAATAGCTCACTACTGAACGGCACCACACGCTTGCCAAGTTCCGGCACGTTGGGGTGGAAATCCGCTTCACGTGTCAATGCGCCTTCGGCATTGGTGATGGTCACTTTCAAAGGATTGATGATTGCCATCACACGCGCTACGCGCAGTTCAAGATCTTCGCGGATCGCACCTTCCATGATCGCCATGTCGACGCTGTTCTCACTCTTGGAGACACCGATGCGCTTGGCGAATTCGCGGATGCCTTCCGGCGTGTAGCCACGGCGACGCATACCGCTAATGGTGGGCATGCGCGGGTCGTCCCAGCCGCTTACTTTCTTTTCGGTCACCAGTTGCAATAGCTTGCGCTTGCTGGTGATGGTGTAGTGCAACTCCAACCGCGAGAACTCATACTGGCGCGGGTGGCACGGGATGCTGAGGTTGTCCAACACCCAGTCGTACAGGGGCCGGTGATCCTCGAACTCCAGCGTACAGATGGAATGGGTGATGCCTTCCAGCGCATCGGAGATGCAATGTGTGTAGTCGTACATCGGGTAGATGCACCACTTGTCACCAGTACGGATGTGATGCGCGCGGCGGATACGGTAGATCGCCGGATCGCGCATGTTCATATTGGGCGAAGCCATATCGATCTTGGCACGCAGCACCATCGCGCCGTCGGCGAATTCACCGGCCTTCATACGCGCGAACAGGTCGAGGTTCTCCGCCACGCTGCGGTCGCGGTTGGGGCTGTTTCTGCCCGGTTCTTTGAGCGTGCCGCGATATTCGCGCATCTGCTCCGGGGTCAGGTCATCCACATAAGCCAGACCTTTGTTGATCAGCTCAACCGCAAAGTCGTGCAAGGCATCGAAATAATCCGATGCCCAGTGCACCTCCCCATTCCATTCAAAACCAAGCCAACGCACATCCTCCTGGATTGAAAGCGCGTATTCTTCACTTTCCTTCTCCGGATTGGTGTCGTCGAAACGCAGATTGCACAGGCCGTTATAATCTTGCGCCAGCCCGAAGTTCAGACAGATAGACTTGGCATGGCCGACATGCAGGTATCCATTCGGCTCGGGCGGAAAGCGGGTGACGATGCTCGTGTGTTTGCCGCTGGCGAGATCAGCATCAATGATCGTACGAATGAAGTTCGAAACGGGGGCCGGGGCGGGTGCGTTGCTGCTCATATCAGTGCCAATAATGCGTTGCTATAAAGATGTGTGATTCTACCCGAAACCGGCAACTGCCCGCCGCGCACTTCCTCACGCAGGCAATCTGTGTGTGCAAGGCGCTTCTTTGGTAGAATCGCGTGCGTTTGGCGCACTAGGCGCCGCCACATAACCCACTCAAGAAAAAGACCAAAAAATGGAAATTTTGAAAAAATTCGCTACTAGAGCCGCATTGTGCATGCTGCTGACCTTCGCCATCAACGGCCATGCCGACGAAATTCAAGATGCAAACAAGCTCTTCAAACAGGGAAACCTGACCCAAGCGCTGGATATGGTGAACGGCTATCTGTCGAATAAACCCAAAGATGCTCAGGCGCGCTTCCTGAAGGGGCTTATCGTCAATGAACAAGGCGACGCGATGGAAGCCATCTCTATCTTCACCGAATTGACCAACGACTATCCGGAGCTGCCAGAGCCTTATAACAACCTCGCAGTGCTGTATGCCGGTCAAGGGCAATACGAAAAGGCCAAAGTCGCGCTAGAGATGGCGATTCGCACGCATCCGAGCTATGCCACCGCCCATGAGAACCTTGGCGACATCTATGCCAAGATGGCCAGCCAAGCCTACGACCGCGCACTCCAGTTAGACAAGAACAACACCGGCACCAAAACCAAGCTTGCCCTGATCCGCGACCTGTTCGGCAAGGATACGCGCGACGCAAAGCCCACCTCACCCACATTAGCTGAATCTGCTCCGACACAAGCCGTCACACCCGCGAAGCCCGTTGTTGTCGCTGTTGCTGCGCCCGTGCAACCTGCAGTGACACCACAGCCGAAAGCAGAGCCAAGTCCTGCGCCCGTCACTAAGCCTGTCGTCGTGGCGGCAAGCACGCCACCAGCCAAGGCAGCGCCCGCCCCTGCTCCCAAACCAGTTGCAGCACCTGCAGCTGATGCAAGTGCAGATATCATGCAAGCGACTCGCGAATGGGCTGCAGCTTGGTCCGCTCAAAACGTGAAGCGTTATCTGGGTTTCTATGCAAATGAGTTCAAAACACCCAATGGCGAATCACGCAAGGCATGGGAAGCGTTGCGCCATGCACGCATCAGCAACCCAAAATCCATCAAGGTCAAGATCGACAACGCAAAAGTCGAGATCGTCGACGCTAACCATGCACGCATCAGCTTCCGTCAGCACTACAATGCAAGTCACTTCAAGAGCGTGAACAACAAGACGCTGGTCTGGATCAAGACTTCCAAAGGCTGGCAGATCACGGATGAAAATAGCGACAACTGATAATGAAGACTCGGCTCCCACACCTTTTGCTACTGCTGCCCTTCATCGGGCTGGCCGCGAATGCGGAGCCAGACTCACGCGATATGGAGCAGCTTCTGGCGCGAAGCCTGCAGGCCGTTGGCGATAATAGGCTAGATGTTGCCTTGAACGAGGTGGACTCCCTGCTGAGGATCAACCCCAACTTCAAACTTGCACAATTGGTAAAGGGTGACTTGCTACTGGCCCGCTCACGCTCCATCAACGAGTTTGGCGACGCTCCCAACGCCCCACGGGATCGCGTGCAGGATCTGCGCGAAGAAGCGCAAGTGCGTTTGCACAGAGCACAGCAACAACAGCCGATCGCCGTGCCACGCTACCTATGGCAACTCAATGCCAAGCAGCGCCACGCGGTGGTGGTGGATACAAGCAAGTCCACGCTCTATCTGTATGAGAACGTAAATGGCGAACCGCGCTATGTCGCCGACTTCTACATCAGCATGGGCAAGAAAGGCGCAGACAAAGTCATTGAAGGAGATCAAAAGACTCCGCTTGGCGTCTATTTTGTCGACGGCTATATTCCTCGTCACAAGTTGGCCGACCTGTATGGCTCAGGTGCTTACCCGATCAGTTACCCGAACGAGTGGGACAGACGTCAGGGGCGCAATGGCCATGGCATCTGGGTACATGGCACACCGTCAGGCACCTATAGCCGTCCACCGCGCGCCAGCAACGGTTGCGTCGTGCTATCCAATGCCGACTTGCAACAACTTGGCCATAGTATCGAAGTAGGCACCACACCAGTCATCATCACCAACGGCATTGACTGGTTAAGCACCTCCGACAGTCTGGAGCGCGAATCCTTGCTGCAATCCATCGAACAATGGCGCATTGATTGGGAGAGCCGCGACACTGAGAAATATCTGTCTCATTATGCTGATGATTTCAATACTGGAAAAACCGCGCTTACCGACTTTGCTGTACATAAACGCCTAGTCAATAGCGGCAAATCCTGGATCAAAGTAAAGGTCGAGAACCTGAGCCTCTTCCCCTATCCGACCCAACAGGACTTGGTCGTGGTGGATTTCGAACAAGCTTACGACAGCAACAACCTCACCAATCGCATGCACAAGCGCCAGTACTGGCAAAAGCGAGAAGGTCGCTGGCAGATCGTCTACGAAGGAGCCGCATAAACCATGCTTTTCACTCGTTTCATTACCGTATTTCTGCTAGCCGGACTCTGCATCCTGCCTGCACAAGCCGCATCTACAACCAAAGGAAAAATGAACATGGTCAAACTCGAAACCAACCACGGCACTATCACCCTGCAACTGGACGCTGAAAAAGCGCCGATCACCACACAAAACTTTCTAGACTATGTGAACAGCGGCTTCTATAGCAACGTCGTGTTCCACCGCGTCATCCCCAACTTCATGATCCAAGGTGGTGGCTTCGAGCCAGGCATGAAAGAAAAGAAGACCAACGACAAGATCAAGAACGAAGCAGCCAATGGCCTGAAGAACGACAAATACACCATCGCCATGGCGCGCACCAGCGACCCGCACTCCGCCAGCGCCCAGTTCTTCATCAACACCAAGAACAACAGCTTCCTCGACTATCCCGGACAGGATGGCTGGGGCTATTGTGTGTTCGGCAAGGTGGTCGAAGGCATGGATGTTGTGGATGCCATCGGCAAGGTCAAGACCGGCAGCAGTGGCTTCCACCAGGACGTGCCCAAAGAGGACGTCATCATCATCAAGGCTGAAGTGGTTCAGTAAGCTTTGGAAAACCGAGATTCAAGCATTATGGAATCTCTAGTTATTAGCACCTCTAAAAATCTAAATTCCGTCATTCCGGCGAAGGCCGGAATCCAGTGCTTCTACTTAATAATGCCGTTATGTCAGTGCGTTGCACTGCATCATTATTTTCACTGGACACCGGCCTCCGCCGGTGTGACGGTTAATTAGAGATGCCCCATACCCTTTTCATTTCCGACCTGCACCTCAGCGAATCCCATCCGCAGACGACAGTGCAGTTCCTGCGCTTCATGCAGGATGTCGCACCTCATGCTGAAGCGCTCTACATTCTGGGCGACCTGTTCGAATACTGGGCGGGCGATGACGATCTGGATGCACCATTCCATCGCCAGATATGCAGCGCGTTAGCCTCGCTCTCCAGCAACTCGACCAAGTTGTACATCATGCACGGCAACCGTGACTTCCTGATGGATGAAGCACTCGCCAAGGCATGCAAAGCCACCCTCCTGAGCGACCCAACGCTGGTTGAGCTATATGGCCAACCCACCCTACTCAGCCACGGCGACACGCTTTGCACAGGAGATGGTGCTTACCAACAATTCAGGGGCACGGTACGAAGTTCGGAATGGAGGTCGCATTTCCTTTCGCAGCCCCTGCGTCAGCGCAAAGCAACGATCGAGCAATTGCGTACTCAAAGTGAGCAATCCAAGCGCAACAAGGAAGCAGACATCATGGACGTCACCCATGACGCTGTGCTTGAGCTACTACGACGATACGATTTCCCGCACCTCATCCACGGCCATACCCATCGCCCCAACAAACACATTTATCATATAGATGGTCACACCTGCGAACGCTGGGTGCTGGGTGACTGGGATACCCAGGCCAATGCGCTGCAAGTCAGCAATACTGACACCCAATACCTGAAGTTCAGCTAGTTCTTTCGGCCCTACTTGAAGTTCAGCAGCTCCATTTCATAATTTTAATGCATAAAAAAACAGGGGAGACCGAAGTCTCCCCTGTTTCATTGGTGCTTGTGCTTGGTTTGGATCCCGGCGAACCGGAACCCTTACGTCAGCTCAAACTTACCAAGCTGCTTCCAGCATGCCGGTGAACAGTGCATCACCGTTCGCGCCCTGCACCTTGCTGTACTTGGAGTAGTTCGCAACGATAGCAATGTTCTGTGCCAAGTCATACACTGCGGTGAAGGTCGTAGCGTTGTCACCAACACCTGCGTTCGAAGCGGAGCGGATCGCTGCGCCCAGAGACAGAGTGTGCGGGATCACAGTGAAGTCAGCACCAATAGTGGTAGCTGTCTTGTCGCCGTAGAAGCCAGCAGCATCGCCCTTAGCATAGGTCATGTACAGGCCTGTTTCCATGCCGGCGACTTCGCCGTGACCTTGGGCAGTGATACCCGAACCCTTGTAGTCAGCTGTAGGAGCAGCTACGCCTGCGTGTGCGTTGCCGGACAGGATGTCCAGAGTCAGCACGGTAGCGAAGTCAGCGATAGTCGGTGTCAGAGCCAGCTCGATCGCAGTTGCTGTCTGAGCACCGTTGCTTGCGAACTCAGGGTTGAAACGGGTGTAGTTGATGTAACCCATGTCGTTGCGAGCAACGAATGTCAGACCGGTAGCAGCCAGAGAACCCAGGCCAACGTACTGGTAAGCAGAGATTTCTTTACGGTGCTCAGCCCAACGGATTGCACGGTTGATACCGTTGCTGGACTCAGTGTAGCCGTAGAACGGTCCCAGAGAGTCGGTGGTGAACGGAATCACCGAAACAGAAGCTGCATCCAGATCGATGACAACAGGCGTGCGCAGACCAGCAACGATACCAGCAGCAGTACCACCCAGTGCGTTTTCAGCCATCACGCCAACTTTAACGGAGCCGTTGTCAGCCATACGACCGCCGACGAACAGAGCGTACTCGTCAGGGAACTGCCACTGACCGGAGTTAGTTGTAGCACCCTTCACTTCAGATGCAGGCACAGTGCCGTTTGTCTTCTGGAAACGAACCTTCAGCAACTGGCCGAAGTTCATTTGTGCGGGGATAGACAGGTGCTCGCCAGAAACTTGCTCTTGTGAACCCATCATTGTGAAACCACCAGCCTTGAATGCACGACCGAAGCCGTTCAGCACTGGAAAGTGTTGTGCGTGGCAAGCGGAACAAGCCATGCCTGTTTGACGCGCGAACGCAGGAATAGCGGATGCTTCTGGTGCGAAGGCTGCTGCAGCCAGTACGCTAGCCAGAGAGAGAGCGATTTTCTTCATTGATGTTTCTCCTCGTTAATTTGGATATTTACCCTTTAGATGGCTGAAGGGCTTCTTACCCATCAACCACGGGGACGCACAATAAAGAAAACGTGAAGCGAGTGTCAAAACTTTGTGGCGATTGTGTTGCAATATTGCAACACAAGCTGCATCAACTAATGGCGTGCAAGACTGAACGAGACTTTGCCAGGTTCATTTTCTACCAGTCGCATCATGAAGTCATGCTGTCCGGCCCAACGCGCAGCCTGATATAACCCCACCCCCAAGCCGTCTTCAGAAGGCACGACCGTTCGCAGTAATTTCTCAGCATAGCCAGCAGGGATAGCGCTACCGTTATCGCTGACAGTCAAAGCGCCGGACTCCGCATCCAGACTGACCACGATTTTCAACCCCGGCTCTCGCAAGCGCTTATTTAGCGCATTCTCAATCAGGTTGTCCGCTGCACAATCGAACATCGCAGCGGGGATGTTTATGGCCGATCTGCTCTTTGCTGCTAGCTGCCATTCGAACCCGCGATGTTGATAGCGCTGGCATAGCTCTTCCCACCACGCCATCAACTCAATTTCCCGTGCGTCGGTTTCTAACCCGGGCGATTTAAGTTTATCCAATAGGGATTCAATCCTCTGCGATAGCACCGGCAACTGCTGCTGCAATATGGGCTGCGCCTTTGCCGGCTCACTCTGCGCAATTGAAGCCAATGCAAACAATGATTGCAACATGTTCTTCAAATCATGTGTCATGCGGGCCCCTGTTTCATATATAGCCTGCTGGCGCGTGATCTCCCTCAAGCGCTGCTCGCGGCGCTTGGCTTGATAAAAATATCCAAGTACCTGGACCAATAAGCGCATATGCAACAACACTGTTGGTGCCACTGCCTGTCTGGTAAACAATGTTACTTGCAGATCTTCATCTACCAGATCAACCCTGTGTGGACTGGCGCTTCCCAATGTGCCGTGCCCCTCTGCCGACACCCATGTCATACCGGACATCCAAGGCATCTCGATCATATGCGCAGTCGCGCTTTCAATAAATTCACGCGGACTACTATCTAGCTGCGCCTCTACCGCCAACTGCTTAAGCCAAACTTCCAACGGCGTACCGATAGAAAGCACATATCTAGAAAAACTGGTTTGCAGGCCAAATGGACCAAAGTCGGCATGCCAAAGCGCTCCCAGTACAAATAACGCAACCGCGATCAGAAACAATGTGCGCAACAATGCATCCAAATATCCCGCTTGATTCAAAGTCATGAATGCAAGCGTGCCCAGCACAAGTACCGTTAGCAGCGTAAACAAAAGCAGCACGTAGAAGAAATCGATGGCCTGCACGGCATCTGGCTTCTCTTTTTCAACCGGAATGAGCGCCATTACCACCAACATCAAAGGCAGCGCCACCGTCATCAGATTGTTCGTGACCTCATCAAAAGCTGGCAGATCGAATAGATGCGGCGTGATGTGCAACAGCAACACCGCCAAGAGATATGCCATGACCAAAAGGTGGTAGATGCGCTGCCAGCGTGCATAGAACGAGAATGCCCGCGCACCCACCAAGGCAAACAACCCTCCGACCCAGAAGGCCAATATCCACCAGTTCAGCCAAGTGAGGGCAGCCAAGCTGACGCCAAGAATGAATAGAGAGTTTCCCCAACTCAAACGTGCTTCACTGCGCCACACTGGCTGCCAAATGAGAAACAGGCCCAAGTGGGCAAGCAACAGCGGCCGAGCCCACATATGCTCAACACCAAGCCAGAAAGCTGCATGCAGAAATACCAGCATAGCCAAGGACAGCCAGCGGCTTGAACGCGCCCATTGCGCAGGATTGAGTGTCGTCATATCGTCACCGCCGCGTCGAGACCCCGACGAACGCATTTTAAATCCAACCTGCACCTCTGCTCACGTAAATGACAATTCATATCTATGTATTTGTATATTTGTGATTTAACGATTACCATGTGCCCAATTATGCATGTGGCACAAGATTTGCTGATTAAAATGTGCACGCGATGGCTTACGCCATCAGGGCTTCGCGCACCAGAATACAAACAGTTAAGTGCGCCAAGACCCAACATTCACCCACTGGAGGAAACACAAATGAAGCAAAAACAATCTGGCTTTACTCTAATTGAAATCGCCATCGTTCTGGTGATTATCGGCTTGCTGCTCGGCGGCGTGCTGAAGGGTCAAGAGCTGATCAACAGCGCCAAGGTTAAGAATCTGGCTACAGACTTTAAGAACATCCCTGTTTACATTTACGGTTATCAAGATAAGTACCGATCCATGCCCGGAGATGACATACAAGCAGAAAGTCACGTTGGCGCAGCAACAGGACACAACGGAAATGGCAACGGCATCATCAATGGCACTTGGCTTCCAGCCACCCAAACTGCAGAAACAAGTTTGTTTTGGGAGCATGTCCGCAGAGCTGGCTTAGCTGCCGGCTCGACCGATACTGCAGCTGTTGACTTCCTGCCCAGGAATGCCTCAGGCGGCCGCATTGGCATTCAAGGGGGCAGCACATTTTCTATTGCGAACCTTAAAGGCTCATATGTAATCTGCTCTGAAAGCATCCTCGGCAAGTTTGCACGACAGCTAGACACCAACTTGGATGATGGCAATACCACCACCGGATCTGTGATGGTGACCGCCGCAACAGCTGAGACCATGCAAGCACAAGCTGCGGCAGCTGCCTCATCAAACTTGACCACAGCTGATGACGAAACTGCTTACACCGTGTGCATGGGATTCTAATTAACCCAATGTTTCTCTAAAAAACCCGCTTCGGCGGGTTTTTTATTTTCAGCAACTCCCTCTGCAGACTTTTTCTCATCTAAAAAACACCTCTTCTGTGCTCAAGATTCATGCTTAGAAACTCACCGCCACCTATCCGCACCAATTGAATGGTTAATGGTGATCCGTTGTCCGGCGCGATGATAACGTACACACAGGCAGGCGGCCGTGGTACTGCTTTGAGAATACCCGTCACACCCGCATCTCTATAGGCCAACGGCAATCTTATCGACGCAAACAGCTATACCGTTTGTATGGGCGTGTAATTCAAGCCACTACCATTTACAAGCCCGCCCTAATCCGGCGGGCTTTTTTACGCCCATCTCTTGGCTATTTCTCGTCACCGTTTGACGGTATGTCGCCGTCATTCCTCCTCCTGCAAGCCACCGCACGGTGCTTTAGCCATATATCACTAAGCCTTACCATTGGCATGGTTACTGCTTTCATTAACTTTTACTGATAATCGCCAAGGTCCAACCGACTCATGCAACGCAAACAATCCGGCTTCACTTTGATTGAGATCTCCATCGTCATGGCGATTATCAGCCTACTCATCACACTAACTATCAAAGGACGCGAGTTGGTAGAAAGTTCACGTGCGAAGAGCATTGCGAGCGACTTTAGAGGGATACAGACCGCGCTCTATGGCTATCAGGATCGATTTCGTGCCCTACCCGGAGATGACAGCAACGCCTCAGCGCACCTGAAAGGCAGCCCTACGGTCATCAATAACGGCAATGGAAATCTGCACATCGAGGGCCAACTGAATGCAGCTTGGGGCGAATCGTATTTCCTTTGGCAACACATCAGACTGGCAGGATTCCTTCAGGGAGCAATCGATCCAGCGGCGACGGGATATGTGCCGATCAGTGCTGCTGGAGGCGCTTTTGGCGTGACAGACATCAGCAACGCCCCCATCACCGGTATGAGCGGCGGTTACATTATTTGCTCGGACAACATCTCTGGGCGCTTGGTCAAACAACTGGACATGATGCTGGACGATGGCTATACGGCCAAAGGCGCGATGCTGGTCTCTCACGCGAACACCGGCGGAGAGCCGATTCCCAGTAGCAGCATCATCGATAACAATTCATATCTGGCCTGTCTGACAAGCTGAAGCAAATACAAGAATACACGCGCTAATCTTTGCGCAGTCTCTTCTCAGCCGCCTCCAGCATCATCGGCTGCCCCAAGAGCAGCAACACATCACCCGCCCGAAGCAACATGTCGTCCGAAGGCTCTCCCCCCAGCAGGTTGTGGCGACGCACACCATTGACCTCGATATTGAGTTCCGCAAGTTTCAGGTCTCCCAGCCGCATACCGACCGCCCTGTCTTTTTCGTGCAGCATGACGCTCTGAAAACGCGGCTGGACACTATCTGTCTCGTCGGTCGCTTCTTCTCGATTGCCACGCAGATAGCCGCTGAACATGCTGTAACGCTTGGCGCGAGCTTCCTGCACGCGGCGCACTACGCGACTTAGCGGTATGCCCGCCATCAGCAATGCCTGCGAGGCGAGCATGACGCTGCCCTCAAGCACTTCAGCCACCACTTCAGTCGCACCGGCTTTTTTCAGGATTTCGACGTTGCTATCGTCGGCAGTGCGCACGATGACCGGCAGGTCGGGCCTGTTCTGTTGGATATGGCGCAGGATTCTGAGTGCGGAATGCTTGTCGTCGTATGTGATGACCAGCGCCTTGGCGCGCATCAAGCCGGCCGCCTGCAAAACTTCGTGCTTGCCGGCGTCGCCGTACACGACGCGCTCTCCCGACGAACTTGCCTCGTGAACCCTGCGTGAATCAAGATCGAGCGCGATGAAGCTGACATTCTCATTCTTCAGAAACACAGCCAGTGCCTGACCACTTCGGCCATAGCCGCAGATGATCACATGCTGGTTAGTGCTCATACTCTGAACGGCGATCTGGTGCATCTGCACAGCGCTGTTCATCCATTCCTCGGGCGAGATGCGACGCACGATGGCTTCCGCGTGCTGGATCATGAATGGTGCGATCAACATGGAAATCAGCATGGCAGCCAATACGTTCTGCATCACGTCATGCGGTAGTAGATTGGCCCCGCCGGTGAGCGTCAGCAGCACAAAGCCGAATTCGCCCGCTTGCGCCAAGCCGAGACCGGTACGCAATGCCGGCCCCCAGTCTCCCGAGAAGGCACGCACCAGCAACGCCACCACCAACGCCTTGAATGGCAACAGAATGAGCAGCAATAACAATATCCATCCCCAGCCATCGATCACAGTATGAATATCCAGCATCATGCCGATGGTGACGAAAAACAGGCCGAGCAACACATCTCGGAACGGTTTGATGTCCTCTTCCACCTGATAGCGGTATTCAGTCTCGGAGATCAGCATGCCGGCTACGAAGGCCCCCAGCGCCATGGACAGCCCGCTCAGCTCGGTGATCCATGCCAGACCGAGCGTGAACAACAGCACGTTCAGCATGAACAACTCGGATGATTTTTGACGTGCAACCAAATGGAACCACGGCCGCAACAAACGCTGGCCAAAGGTGAGCAGTGCGGTCAACACCAGTACCGCTTTCAAGGCTGCGAAGGCGAGCGTGGCCGAGAGGTTGCCATCATTCGACGACAGCGCGGGGATCAGGATGATGAGCGGCACCACGGCCAGATCCTGGAATAACAGCACACCCATGATCTTCTGGCCGTGCGGAGTGTTGAGCTCGCCGCGCTCTACCAGCATCTTGCTGACGATAGCTGTCGAGGACATCGCCATGATGCCGCCCAGCGCCAGACCCGCCGCCCAGCCAAGATCAAAGAACAGGGAAGTCATCATGACCAACAACATCGTAGCGACCACTTGTGCCGTGCCCAGCCCGAACACCAAACGCTGCATCGACCGTAATCGAGCCAGACTGAATTCGAGACCGATGCTGAACATCAGGAACACCACGCCGAACTCTGCCAAATGACGAGTCTCTGGCGCATCCGGGATCCAGCCCAGTGCGTTCGGACCGATCAACACGCCGACGATGAGATAACCCAACATGGCAGGCAAATGCAGCGAACGGAACAGCACCACCACCAGCACAGCGACGGCGAGCAAAATGAGTAATAGTTGCAACGAATTGTTCATGCGCCTGATGATGCCTTAACTTGTGCAAGTTTCAAAATCGTTTGCATCATGGAAGCCAGCAAAGACACGGCTGGGTTGTTCACCTATAATTCGCGCCATGAACAAACCTGCTCCCGCCGCTCCGCATGCGCTTGAACTTGCGCGACGAGTCCTGACCATTGAAGCCGACGCCATCAAAGCGCTGGTTGATCGTGTCGACTCGAACTTCCTTAACGCCATCAACCTGATCCTCTCTTGCAAAGGAAGAGTGATCGTAAGTGGCATGGGAAAATCCGGACATATCGCACGCAAGATCGCGGCCACCTTCTCCAGCACCGGCACACCCGCCTATTTCGTGCACCCGGGCGAAGCCAGCCACGGCGATCTCGGCATGGTGACGCGGGATGACGTATTCATCGGCATCTCCTACTCCGGCGAAAGTGAAGAGTTGCTGACTATCGTTCCCGTGCTGAAGCGCCAAGGTGCAAAACTCATCAGCTTGACCGGCAACCCCCAATCCAGCCTTGCGCTCGAAGCGGACGTGCACCTCAACGGCGCGGTCGCACAAGAAGCCTGCCCCATGGGTTTGGCGCCGACAGCCAGCACCACGGCCGCCTTGGCCTTGGGCGACGCGCTTGCAGTCGCCTTGCTGGATGCAAAAGGTTTCGGTGAAGCGGATTTCGCCCGCTCTCATCCAGGCGGCAGCTTGGGACGACGTCTGCTCACCCATGTGCGCGACATCATGCATAGCCATGCCAGCATTCCCATGGTGCGAGAAGACGCGACGCTGGCCCAAGCGGTGCTGGAGATCTCACGCAAAGGGCTTGGCATGACCGGTGTCGTGGATGAGAGCCATCATCTGCTGGGCATCTATACCGATGGCGACCTGCGCCGCACTCTAGACAAGAAGCTGGACTTCAACACCACAGCGGTCAGCTCGGTGATGTCGAAAACGCCACGCACCATAGGCCCAGATGAACTCGCGGTTGGAGCGGTGCAATTGATGGAAGAGTACAACATCACCCAGCTGCTGGTGGTCGACGCGAACAAGAAGGTGGTTGGTGCCTTGAACATGCACGACTTACTGAAAGCGAAAGTCATCTGATGTCTCTGACAGACCGAATCAAGCCACTGCGTCTGATCGCTTTTGATGTGGACGGCGTTCTGACGGACGGCGGCCTTTACCTTTCCGATTCCGGCGAAGAGTTCAAACGCTTCAACTCCCTCGACGGCCACGGACTGAAGATGCTCAAAGCCAGCGGCATGGAACTTGCCATCATCACCGGCCGAACTTCACGCTGTGTTGAACTTAGAGCGCACAACCTTGGCATCACCCGTCTCTATCAGGGCGTGGATAACAAATACGCCGCCATGCAGTCTCTGCTTGCCGACCTTGACCTGCCGCCAGAAGCCGCCGCGTTCATGGGTGACGATGTGATCGACTTGCCAGTGATGCGCCGCATCGGCATGGCGTTCAGTGTTCCCGATGCGCCGCAATGCGTACGCGACCACGCCGATTATGTCAGTCAGCGCGCCGGAGGACACGGTGCCGTACGCGAAATTTGCGAACTGATCATGTCCGCACAAGGCACGCTTGAGACGCAACTCGCCCCCTATCTGGACCAATGAGCCGTTTTACTTTTGCTATTCGTTTGCGTGCCTGGCTGCCACTGCTGCCCATCATGGCGCTACTGCTTGGCAGCTACTGGCTGAATCTTCAAGTCAAACCGTATGAATCCCCCACCGGCGCCCTAAGGCACGATATTGATTTTGTGGTCTATGGCTTGCGCTCCACTGCCTTGGACACAGAGGGACAGCCACGCTTCGCGTTGCTCACCGAAAAGATGTGGCATTACCCGGATGACGACACCACACACATGCAAAGCCCGAACCTGATCAGCTTCTTTAAAGACCAGCCGCCGACCCAGATCGATGCGCTAAACGGCATGCTCAGCAGCAAAGGGGAAGAAATCCGACTATATGAGAAGGTGCGCATCCTCCGCCCCGGCAAGCCACCTTCACAAGCCCAGCATTTCAATACCGAGTATCTGCGTGTGCTGCCGGATGATGGCTGGGCCGAGACCGACTTTCCGATACTGATGTATGACCGATACAACACCATCAATGCTGTCGGCATGGAACTGAACAACGAGGCACGCACTGTGAAATTTCTGAAACAAGTGAGATCAGTCCATGAAAATACTGATTAAGCAAATATCGAGACTCTTGCTGATATTGCTTTGCGCCAATAATGTGCTGGCAGAACAGACTGACCGTGACAAACCGGTTCATCTGGAAGCCGATCAGGTATTGATAGACGACGCGCGCCAATTCAAAAGTTTTGAAGGCCGCGTCCAGTTGATTCAAGGCACATTGAATATTCAGGCCGATCGCATCGAAGTTCGGGAAGATACCGAAGGCTATCAACACCTAACGGCCACCGGACATCCTGCCAAGTTCCGCCAACGCTATGAAGGCAGCGAGGAGTATGCTGAGGGCTATGGTGAAAGGATCGAATACGACACGCGCGCCGAAACAGTGGACTTCTACGACCGTGCCCGCGTCAAGCGCGGCCAAGATGAAGTTCAGGGTGCTCGCATCACCTACAGCACCAAGACCGAAGTATTCAAAGCCAGCGGCGACAATGCCTCTCAAACCCCCGGCAACAATCGCGTGCGAGCCGTATTACAGCCCAAGCGCGACACACCTGCAGAAACATCCATGCCGACGAACTCTTTAGACATACAACCTAGCGAAACTTTGTCGCCTCCCCTCACGCAAAAACACTGACATGAGCGAACTACGTACCGAATCTCTAAAGAAATCCTATCGCGCCCGTACTGTGGTGCAGGATGCCTCGCTACATGTGAGCAGTGGTGAGGTGGTCGGCTTGCTGGGCCCCAATGGTGCCGGCAAAACCACCACTTTTTATATGATCGTTGGCTTGGTCGCTGCGGATGGCGGAGAGATCACCATAGACGGCGAAAAAGTCACCCATCTGCCCATCCATAGACGTGCACGACTGGGGCTGGCCTATCTGCCGCAGGAAGCCTCCATTTTCCGTCGCATGACCGTCAGCCAGAACATCGAGGCAGTCCTTGAATTGCATGATTATTCACCTGAAGAGCAAGCGCAGCGCCTCGAAGCCCTGCTGAACGACCTGCACATCACCCACATCCGCAACAACCCTGCCATCAGCCTGTCCGGCGGAGAGCGTCGTCGCGTGGAGATCGCCCGTGCACTGGCCACTGATCCGCGCTTCATCCTGCTCGACGAACCCTTTGCAGGTGTTGACCCGATCGCCGTGCTGGACATCCAGAAGATCATCCGCTTCCTCAAAGAGCGCGATATCGGCGTTTTGATTACCGACCACAACGTACGCGAGACACTGGGTATCTGTGACCGCGCCTACATCATCAATGCCGGATCGGTAATGGCGGAAGGCACGCCCGAGGAAATCATCTATAATGAGGGCGTGAGGAAGGTGTATTTGGGCGAGAACTTCAAGCTATAAGAAGCGCCGCCCCACACCAAACACCCAAGATGAAACCCGCTCTCCAACTCCGCCAATCCCAACAGCTGCTGCTCACGCCGCAGTTGCAGCAAGCTATCAAGCTGTTGCAGCTTTCCACACTGGAAATCAACCAAGAAGCCTCGCGCTTGCTGGACGAGAACCCGCTGCTGGAACGGATAGACGATAACGCCAACCAGACCTATAGCGGCAGCAGCGATGCCCAAGCACCCGCGCAGGAAAGCACGGAGTCCACCGCAGCCGATAACCCTGTCCAGGACAGCACCCCAGAATGGGGCGAGGCGAATTTCAGCCATTCCGGCAATGCCAGCCCGGACGATGAGGACGACGGCTATCAGGAAGTCGCCGCTGAGCGCCCCAACCTGCGTGAGCATTTGCTCTGGCAATTGAACATGAGCCTACTGGACGATCGTGACAAGAAGATTATCAGTCTGCTGGTGGACGCATTGGATGAGAACGCCTATCTGACCCAACCTCTGGAAGAGATCGTGGAGATATTCCCGGAGGAACTGGATATCACGCTGGACGATCTGGAGACGGCGCTGGTGCAGTTGCAGCACTTGGATGCGCCCGGCATCGGCGCACGCGATCTGCGCGAATGTCTGGCACTACAGTTGAATGCCCTCTCCGAGGACATTCCCGGCCGCGATATGGCCTTGACCATCGTCGGCGAACATCTGGACTTGCTGGCGGCACGCGACTTTTCCAAGCTGAAGCGTGTGTTGCGTTGCGACGACGACGCTTTGCGCACCGCACAAGATTTGATCGTGCATCTGCAACCCAAGCCAGGCATGGCCTTCGAACATCGCGCGGCCGACTATGTGGTGCCGGACGTGCTGATTGAGAAAGTCGGCGGCATCTGGAAGGCGCGCCTGAATCCGGAAGCTATGCCGCGCCTGCGCATCAATCAGGTCTATGCCAATATCCTGCAGCAGCGCGGCGATGCCAGCGCACAGGGCATGGCAACGCAATTGCAGGAAGCGCGCTGGTTCATCAAGAACCTGCAACAGCGTTTCGAGACTATCCTGCGTGTAGCACAGGCCATCGCACAGCGCCAGCGCCAGTTCTTCGAACACGGCGACATCGCCATGCGCCCCTTGGTACTGCGCGAGATCGCCGAGCAGCTCGAGCTGCACGAATCGACCATCTCACGTGTGACCACGCAGAAGTTCATGCTCACACCGCGCGGCATCTATGAATTTAAATATTTCTTTGGCAGCGGTCTGGCTACCGATGCGGGGGGGGCTTGTTCCTCCACCGCCATCCGCGCCCTTATTAAACAGATGGTTGGCGAGGAAGATACTCGCCAGCCGCTGTCTGATAGCCGCATGTCTGAAATCCTGGCACAGCAGGGCATTATCGTCGCCCGCCGTACCGTGGCAAAATACCGGGAATCGATGAACATCCTCCCGGTCAACCTTCGTAAATCACTTTAACCATAAAGGAGCAGGCTATGAACCTCAATCTCACAGGACGCCACATGGATATCACTCCCGCGATCCGCGAACATGTGATCGGCAAACTGGACAAGGTCAAACGCCATTTCGACAATGTGATCGATGTGAACGTGATTCTCTCGGTCGAAAAACTGCAGCAAAAAGCCGAAGCCACGCTCAACATCAGCGGCAAGACGCTGTTTGCAGAATCCGAAGACAGCAATCTGTACGTTGCTATCGACGCCCTGATCGATTCTCTGGATCGCCAGGTACTGAAGCACAAGGAGAAGTTCGAAGCACGTCGCCACGACGATTCGGGCAAACATCAAGCAGCAGAGTAAACCGGACGAGGCAGCAACAAACGCTGCCTCGTTTTAATTTGGTGAATCAGCATGAGTCTAATTAGCAAGATATTGGCCCCCGATTGCGTGATGCTGGACAGCGAGTCCGCCAGCAAGAAGCGCGTATTCGAACATGTGGGCCTCCTGTTTGAAAACACGCTGGGTATTGCACGCAGCCAGGTTTTCGACAGCCTTTTCGCCCGCGAAAAACTGGGCTCCACCGGACTGGGACAGGGCGTGGCGATCCCGCATGGTCGCGTCAAAGGCCTGCGCGATGCGGCAGCTGCCTTCGTCAAGATGTCCACTCCCATCCCGTTCGATGCGCCTGACGGACAACCGGTGAAGTTCATTTTTGTCTTGCTGGTACCGGAACGCGCCACCGACCTGCACTTGCAGATCCTCGGCGAATTGGCCCAGATGTTCAGCGAGCAATCGTTCCGCGACCGTCTGGAAGCGACCGACGACCCGACCGAGATGCATCAGATCTTCAACGACTGGAACGCCTGATCAGCCGTGGCCCAAGTCAACATCAGGCAACTATTTCGCGACAAGCAGGAACGCCTCGGCCTGACCTGGGTCGCGGGTGATGGCTCTGAACGTACGCTCGAAAGTGAATCTGTCAGCGCTTCCAACTGGGGGTTGATCGGCCACCTAAACCTGGTACATCCGAACTGGATACAGGTACTGAGCAACACCGAACTGGATTATCTGCACGACCTCTCGCCCACCGAGCTTGCAACATCACTCGCTACGCTGGATCAGCAAAAGCCTTCTTGCCTGATCGTCGCCGGCGAGACCGAGATACCCAAAGGTCTGATCGAATTCGCCAACCGTACCGAGACACCGCTGTTCCATTCACCGCTCGGCAGCGTGCACCTGATGTGGATGGTGCGCCACTACATGGTCAAAGCGCTGGCCGATTCCGCTTCACGTCATGGCGTGTTTCTGGATGTGCTGGGGGTCGGCGTGATGATCACGGGCGACAGCGGTGTCGGCAAGAGCGAACTGGCGTTGGAACTGATCACTCGCGGTAACGGCTTGGTCGCCGACGACATCGTCGACCTGTTCCGCATCTCACCCGAAGCGCTCGAAGGTCGCTGCCCAGAACTGTTGCGCGACCTGCTTGAGGTGCGCGGTCTTGGCATCCTCAATATTCGCACCATGTTTGGCGAGACAGCAGTACGACGCAAAAAGAGCCTGAAGCTCATTGTGCATCTTTACCGCCCGCAACACGACGACCTGTCCAAGCTCGATCGATTACCGCAGTCCGGCAAGGACGACATCCTCGGCGTGTCTATCAGCAAGGTGGAAATCCCGGTACTGGCAGGACGCAACCTCTCCGTGCTGGTCGAAGCCGCCGCGCGCAATTTTGTATTGCAACAACGCGGCATAGACACCATGCAGGAATTCATCTCACGGCAGGAACAACAGCTCACTGGAGACTGACCGATGCAGCTCATTCTGATCAGCGGACTATCCGGCTCAGGCAAGAGCGTCGCCCTCAAGACACTCGAAGACGCCGGCTTCTATTGCGTGGACAACCTGCCCGCAGAATTGTTGCCCGCACTGATCACGAATCTAAACAATAGCGGCTGTACTCTCGTCGGCGTCAGCATCGACGTACGCAGTGGTGGCAGCGTCCAATCTTTGCCAACACATCTGGAAGCGCTCAAACAACAGGGGTTGGATGTGCACTTGCTGTTCCTCGATGCGCAGTCTGACACACTGGTAAAACGTTTTTCCGAGACACGCCGTCTGCACCCACTGAATGACGGGGTGCGCACACTCCCAGAATGTGTGACTTACGAACGCGAGCTCCTGACCAATATCTCCAGCATCGGCCACCGCATCGACACCTCCGAACTGGGTGCAAATGCCCTGCGCGCCTGGGTCAAGCAATTCATCCAGCTCGACCGTGCACGTCTCACTTTGCTGTTCCAGTCATTTGGCTTCAAACACGGTATCCCGCTGGATGCCGATCTGGTATTCGACGTGCGTTGTTTACCCAATCCGCACTACGACCCTGTGCTGCGCCCGCTCACCGGACGTGATGCACCGGTTATCCAGTTCCTGCAGAACACGCCGATGGTGGACAAGATGCACGGCGACATTTGCCGCTTCGTGGAAGACTGGTTGCCCAACTACATCGCCGACAATCGCAGCTATTTGACCGTTGCCATCGGCTGCACCGGCGGACAACACCGTTCGGTATATCTGTCCGAGCGCCTTGCCCGTCACTTCCAGTCTCAGCAACAGGTGTTGGTGCGCCACCGTGAACTCTCATGAAACAACCTTTTCCTTCCTGCGTGATCTGAAACCGGGCGACTGGCTCACCCTGCTTGCAGGTGTACTTTGCATCATTCTGTTATCCAACAAAGTATGGAACGGCGGTATCGCCGACACGGCTGTCGTCCGTAGCGGCGGCAAAGTCTTCAGTTCAGTCCCGCTTTCCCGTGACCAACTAATCGAAGTGCCCGGCCCGCTCGGCACCAGCATCATCACCATCGAAAAAGGCAAAGCGCGCATCAGCAGCGACCCCAGCCCAAGACAATATTGCGTGCGTCAGGGCTGGCTGGAACAATCGGGTGAAATCGCGATATGCCTGCCAAATGAGGTCAGCGTGGAGCTGACTGGCGGACAGAAAAAATATGACAGCCTCAACTATTAAGCTGAGCACCACCACCGAAGACCATCACATCGCCAAGATGGCAGCGGTCGCGCTCGGCCTCACCGTGCTGGAGAACGCCATCCCCTCGCCCCTGCCCGGCGTCAAACCGGGTTTGGCCAACATCATCACACTCATCGTGCTGGCCCGCTTCGGCTGGCGTGCTGCGGTTTGGGTGTCGCTGTTGCGCGTGGTGGCGGGCAGTCTACTGTTCGGCAATTTCCTTGCCCCCGGCTTCTTCCTAAGCTTGAGTGGTGCGCTGTGCAGTCTAGCCGCACTCGCCCTCGCTATTCACCTGCCGCAACGCCTCTTCGGCCCCGTCACCCACAGCGTGCTCGCCTCGTTCGCCCACATCACCGGGCAGATGACCCTCATCTACCTGTGGCTCATCCCGCACAGTGGCATCGCCTACCTCATCCCCATCTTTGCCACAGCGGCATTGGTGTTTGGCACCGTGAACGGATTGGTCGCGGCGCGATTCATGGATAAAGACGAGAACCCTTAGTCCACGAAAGACACAAAAGGCACGAAATAACCCCCCTCAAAGTTTGAGAACAAAATTTCGTGCTTTTCGTGTATTTCGTGGACAATCGCTTGTATGAAGACCATCACCCTCGCCCTCACCGGTGCATCCGGCCTGCCCTATGGCATGCGCCTGCTCGAATGCTTGCTGCAAGGCGGGCAGCGCGTACACCTAATCTATTCGCAAGCCGCGCAGATCGTCGCCAAACAGGAACTGGATTTCACCCTGCCCAGCCGTCCGCAAGATGCAGAACAGTTGTTCAAGGAGCGCATCGGCGCATTCAGCGGAGAATTGAAGGTATTCGGCATCCAAGACTGGTACGCACCCATGGCCTCTGGCTCCAACCCCGGCGACGGCATGGTGGTCTGCCCTTGCACTATGGGCACGTTGGGCAAGATTGCAGGCGGCATCAGCGATGACCTCATCTGCCGTGCAGCCGATGTGATGCTCAAAGAAAAACGCACATTGATACTCTCACCGCGAGAGATGCCTTTCTCGTCCATCCATCTGGAGAACATGCTTAAGTTATCGCATGCCGGAGCGGTGATCATGCCGCCAAATCCGGGCTTCTATAATCATCCGCAGAGTGTGCAGGCGATGGTGGACTTCGTGGTGGCGCGGATATTGGATCATCTCGGGGTGGAACAGACGTTGATGGACAAGTGGGGAGCCTAAGCTCCACCCGAGACTTTATTTGACCCCCATGGCTTATTTCTTCAACGCATCGGCCACTGTCGGATAAAACAGCTTCACCTTCAATTCCCGCTTCATCCTGACGTTACTCAAACGTCTCGACTCCGCCATGAACGACCACATCCCAGCCGACACCGCCCGCCGCACCGCGTCACGCGTCAATCGCGGCGGACGCGGCAGACCATAAGCATCAGCGACCAGATCGAAGTAGTCACCCATCTTCATCTCATCGTCATCCACAGCGTGATACACGCGATTACTTTTGCCGCGACGCAATGCGGCAACGATGATGCGCGCCAGATCGTCGGCGTGGATGTGGTTGGTATAGCTATCTTCTGCGGTAACGATAGCGGCGGCGCCCGAGCGTAATCTTTCCAAAGGCAGGCGTTCGGCGGCGTAGATGCCGGGCACGCGCAGGATGCTGGCACGTACGCCGTTGCGGCTTGCCCAGTTACGCACTTGCTGCTCAGCACTGACACGCAGTTGCGCGCGCGCGGTATGCGGTGCGAGGCGGTGCGTCTCACTTACCTCATCCCCTCCGCAATCGCCATACACGCCGCTGGTGCTGATGTAGATGAATCGCCGTGGTAATTTTCCTTGCGACAATGCCGCCAATAGATGGGCCGTACGCGTGTCATGGCTGCCGCCCGCCAGTGGCGGCGCAAGATGGATCACAACATCTGCCAAACCACTGATACGCGCGAGACTTTTTCTATCATCAAGATCGGCAACGAGAGGGGCTACACCGCCGGCACGCCAGTCGGAAGATTTTTTTGGGTCGCGTAGAAGGGCATAGATACAGCAGTGGTCGCGCAACAACGGCAACAAACGCCATGCAATATCCCCGCTGCCGACAAGGAGCAGATTAGTCATTCGGTGATTATGCGTTAAAATCGCGCTCTTTATTAAAATCGGAATTCGCACCATGAGCTTCAAGACCACGATTCAACCCAGCCAGCACTCCTTCCCCGTTGCAGAAGGCGAGACCATTCTGGGGGCAGCTCTGGAGCATGGCTTGGTGCTGCCCTATAGCTGCCGCAATGGCGCTTGCGGGGTATGCAAGGGTAAGGTCTTGGAAGGTAAAGTCGATTTCGGTGAGCATCAAGCTTATGCACTGACCGACGAAGAGAAGGCCGACGGCATGGCCTTGTTCTGCTGTGCCAAGCCGTTGTCTGACGTGGTGATCGAGAGCCTTGAGGTGACGCGCGCACAGGACATCCCGGTAAAGATGTTGCCATGCCGTGTAGAGAAGATGGAGCAACTGGCCGATGATGTGATGGCGATCTTCCTCAAGCTGCCTGCCAATGAGCGTTTGCAGTTCCTCGCCGGTCAATACATCGACATCCTACAAAAGGACGACAAGCCGCGCAGCTTCTCGCTGGCCAATGCGCCGCACGACGATGGCCTGTTGGAACTGCATGTCCGTTACATCCCCGGCGGCACGTTCACTGAGCATGTATTTAACACCATGAAGGAGCGCGACATCCTGCGTATCAAAGGCCCGCTGGGCACTTTCTTCCTGCGCGAGGATTCTCCCAAGCCTATCGTGTTCGTGGCCAGCGGTACGGGTTTCGCGCCGGTCAAAGCCATCATCGAACATGCGATCAAGATCGGCTTCAAACGTGAGATGCATTTCTACTGGGGGGTGCGCAAAGCTGCCGATCTGTACATGCTGGACAAGATCCGCGCATGGGAAGCGCATGGCATCAAGTTCACTGCGGTGGTATCGGATGAGGTTTGGGAAGGACGTTCCGGCTTCGTGCATCAGGCGGTGCTGGAGGATTTCGCCGACCTGTCCGGCTACGATGTGTATGCCTGCGGTGCGCCGGTGGTAGTGGAAGCAGCACACACCGACTTCACTGCGCAGCGCGGTCTGCCGAACAGCGCCTTCTATTCCGACGCGTTCACTTTCGCGCCAAAGAGCCCGATTCAGCCAGCTGCGTAGCCTTCTGGTAGTACTTGAAGGCGTCATCCGGTTTTTGCTGTTTTTCGGCCAGATGTGCCAGCGTCGTGTAGGCATCCCGGCTGGGTTGCAAACTGATGCTGGCATCCAGATAGCTCTGCGCCTTGCCCCATAGTTCCTGATGCAGACACAGCTTGCCCAGTGTCAGCATCAGGCCGGCGTCGTCGTGATGTTCCTTCAGCCAATCTTCCGCCTGTTCGATCTGCGCGACCACGCTGCCTTCGCGGCAATCGCCGTACAGTGCGACCAGTCCGCTATCCCATTCCGCACTCAATGTCTCGGCCAGCAATTTGCGCGACATCGCGCATTCACCCAGACGCATGAAGGTGCGCGCCGCTTCGCCAGCGATACGCGGCTGATGCTTGAACTCGTTCGGCATGCTCTTCCACACCGCGCGCAGCGATTTGCCATCTTCCGCACAGGCGCGCAGCTTCTCCAACCAAGCCTGCTGGCGCATCTGCTCTGCCATGGTGCGATGCGTGTCGTCGCGTTTCTCGAGTTGGTTGGCCACTTCCAGCACGGCATCCCAGTTGCGCGCCTGTTGTTGCGCTTTCAATTCCAGTGTCAGGGCGCCGATGTGCTTGCGCTTTGCATTGCCCGGCAATTCCCTCAACGCACCGAGCGCTTTTTGCGGCTGGCGCTGCTCCAGATCGAATTGCGCTTGCGCCATCAGGCGCAGCGTATCGTCGCCGGGTGACTTACCTTTGGCGGTTTGCAAGTGCGCATCCCGCTTGTCGAATTGCCGCAGTTCATTGGCGGCACGCGCCGCTACGATAGCGTTGATCGAGGTGCTTTCACCGAGCGCGATCGCGCGCTCGGCCTCTTTCGCTGCAGCTGCAAAACGCCCCTCGAAATAAGCGGTCAAGCCGGCCAGCATAGCTTCGCGGCCTTTCTTCTGCACACGTGCAGCACGGAAGCGGCGCACGAAGTCCGGCAAAATCATTGCACCGAGCAGCAGACGCAACAGCATATAGGCGCCTGCCAATACAAGCAGTTGCGCCATGATGTACATGGTGAGCGAAAGCTCTATACGCCAAGGTGCGTAGACCAGCAATACATAGCCTGGATTGCGGGCCAACACAGAAAACCCCGCCGCGACAGCAAAGATGGCCAGCAACCAGAAGAGGAATCTCATTTCGCGCTCCGCTCCTGCGCGGCGCGATAGTTGCGCACGGCATCCAACGTGGGGCTGACATCCGGCAGGTCAGCAGAGATAGGTGTGGCAGACAGCTTCTTCACCTCCTCAAGCACCTGCTGCGTACTGCGTGCCGTGTTATCGCAATAACGGCCCAGCCATAGCTGCACGGTGTGAAGTTCGCGCCGGAATCCGGCCTGATCGTGCGTCAGCAAAGCGATCTTAGCCGTGAGTAAACGCAACTTGACGTTCTCCCGCATGAAGAAAGACTGTTCGGGCGACAGCAGCGGCAGCTCCTTTTGATGGGTATCTTCGATGCGTATGAGCTGACGCAATTCTTGCCACAGCTCATGCCAGAAGCGCTGCCAAGCATTATCTTCAACCGGCTTCGGTCCGCCCATTTTGGCGCTGGCAGGCGGTCGCACATCCTGCGCCAGCGGTAACTTATCTACCGCGAGGATGATGCCTTCCAGTTGTTTGCTCAATAGCGGCAGATCGACCTCCGGCAATGCACGCAGACGCTCGATGTCACGCGCGATGCGCTTGCGCAGATCAGTCAAGCCCGGCCTGTCCAACCGTTGTAAACGGCTGTCCGCATTCTGCATGGCGATCAACGCCGCTTTGACGTTGGCAGACAGTTGTAATTGCTGGTCTGCCACCAGCAACACCTGCTCGACATCGGCCAGCACGCCCACATCGCGATTACTGGAGATGTCCTGATACAGTGCATCGAGCACCGCACGTTGTGCTTGCGTCTCAGCAAAGCGATTCTCCAGCAGACTTAGCTTACCGCCCAGATCACGCACCTGCTCCTGGCTTTGCGCCAGCAAGGTCTGATTCGCTTGGTTGTTACCCGATACTTCAGTCAAGCGCTTCGCCACAACCTCCTGCATCTGATTGATGCGGTTATGCGAATCCAACCATTGCCAGATGAATATCACCACCAGCACCACCAACGTCAGCTGGGTGAGCGACATGCGCGACACCGTCGAAGTCACGCGGCTTTCGGGCGCGGCGCGCGGCGCGGCAACCGCTTTGTCATGCGCATCTGGTGTCTGATTGGATGATGTCTCTTCGCTCATGCTCGACTCACTTTCTGTGCTGTGCAGCCCATGCTACCAAACCCTCGCACATCCCGTCATCTCCGGCAGTTGTGATGACCACATGCTGCCAGCCCTGAGATTGTGCAATCTGTGCGATGCGCGGATGTGCCACGAACAATGTCACGCTTCGCGCCAGCGTGACAGCGGCCTCGCCCAACCCCTGCCACAGATGCGCCAATGCTTCGCTACTGGTCACCGTGATGACATCTGGCTGTGCAGCCAGCCATGCATCCGCTTCCAACTTGGGCTTGCTGCGCTGATAGCAGGTCACATACTCGACCTGTGCCCCGCGCGATGCAAGCGTCTCGCCCAACAGTTCGCGTCCGCCATCCCCGCGCAGGATGGCGATGCGCCAACCTTCCACACGCTGCAGTTCGGGCAAGGCCAACAGACCTTCACTGTCGAACCGCTCGCTCGGCACGATCACCGGTTTGACTTGCAGCTTGCGTAAAGCTTTGGCCGTGCCTTGGCCGACGGCGGCGACACGCACCCCTTGCGGGATGCGATGCAAAGCAGCCATGCCGTAATGCACGGCATTGGGGCTGATGAAGATAAGAAGTTGGTAGCTGGCCGCTTGCTGCACGAAATCCTGCAACGCAGCCTGATCTGGCGCCGGAGCGATCTCCAGCAGTGGCAGCATGACCGGATTGGCACCCAGCGTCCGCAGACTTGCAGCCAATCCACTCGCCTGGTCACGCGGACGCGTGACGACGATGTTCAATCTGCCGAGTGGCCTGTCAGTCATTCAGTGCGGCAAGGATCTCGCCGGCACCTTGCTTGAGCAACTCTTGGGCGATCAGCTTACCCAGTGCTTCCGGTTGCGCGATGTCGCCGATGTGTTCGGCTCGCAACATGCGCGAACCATCCGGTGTTGCGACAAAACCGCGCATGCGCAACTTGCCACCCTGAATTTCCGCGAAACCACCCAGCGGCACTTGGCAGCTACCGTTCAGCGTGCGGCTCATGGCGCGTTCCGCCAGCGCGCAGGTGGCTGACTCGGCATGGTGCAACGGTGCCAACACCGCTTCCAGTTCCGGACGCCCGGCACGTATCTCGATACCCAGTGCACCTTGTCCCACTGCGGGCAGGCTGTCCTCACTGCTGATGACGTTACGGATACGCTCCCCCAAGCCAAGACGCTTCAAACCGGCGGCGGCAAGGATGATGGCTGAGTATTGACCTTCATCCAGCTTGCGCAGACGGGTCTGCACATTGCCGCGCAGCGGCTCTACTTTCAGATGAGGGAAGCGCGCGCGCAACTGGCTTTCGCGGCGCAGGCTGGATGTACCCACTACGCTGCCAGCAGGCAAGTCTTGCAGGGTCTTGAAATCATTCGACACAAACGCATCGCAAGGATCATGGCGCTCGCAAATACAAGGCATCACGAAGCCTTCCGGCAGACGCATCGGTACATCTTTTAGGGAATGTACCGCGATATCGGCACTGCCGTCTTCCAGCGCCGTCTCAAGTTCTTTTACAAACAATCCCTTGCCGCCGATCTTGGACAAAGAGACGTCAAGTATCTGGTCTCCCTTGGTCGTCATGCCAAGAATTGCAACTTCGGTTTGCGGGTATAATGCGCGCAGCCTGTCCCGTATATGTTCTGCCTGCCACATGGCCAACGCGCTTTCGCGCGAGGCAATTACCAGACGGGATGGAGGAGTGAACGTAGCCTGATTCATTGGTTTTCCTTGCAATTAATTTAGTTCATAAGCGCGGCGCATTCTATCAGGAGCGCCGCGCTTTTGCGCCGACGACATATCTATGATGAAAACAAATCTGATCGCAACACCCACCAACATCTCCAGCAAAGATGCGCCTTTGCGTGAAGATATCCGCTTACTCGGACGCGTGTTGGGCAATACCTTGCGCGAACAGGAAGGCGATAAAACCTACGAATTGATTGAAAGCATCCGCCAGGCTGCCGTGCACTTTCGCAAAACACAGGACGAGCGTGATGGCGAAAAACTGGAGCAGATGCTGGATCAACTCTCTCCAGAAGACACCTTGCTCGTGGTGCGCGCCTTCAGCTATTTCTCTCAGCTTTCCAACATCGCGGAAGATCTACATCACAACCGTCGTCGTCGTGCACACCAGAAAGCCGGCTCACGCCCGAAGGAAGGTAGCCTGCAACTGGTATTGAATCACGCCCACGATAAGCAGCTGGATGCGGATGCTGTGCGCGCCTTCTTCGACAAGGCCGTTATCTCGCCGGTGTTGACCGCCCACCCCACCGAGGTGCAGCGCAAGAGTATCCTCAATTGCCAGCTCGTCATCTCCAAACTGCTGGCAGACCGTGACCGGCTGGACATGACGCCCGAAGAACTGGATGAGAACGAAGAGACCCTGCACCGCTTCGTGCTCATCCTGTGGAGTACGCGCATGCTGCGCACCGCCAAGTTGAAAGTCGAAGACGAGGTCAACAACGGACTGTCGTTCTATGACTACACCTTCCTGCGCGAGATCCCCAAGCTGTACGGCAATATTGAGAAGCAGCTGGAGAAAAGCTACGGCCAGCGCTTCGATCTGCCGCCTTTCCTGCGCGTGGGCAGCTGGATCGGCGGCGACCGTGACGGCAATCCCTTCGTTACCCACGAAGTCATGCTTGCCGCGGCAAAGCGCCATTCCGCCACGGCACTCGACTACTACATGTCAGAGACCAACCTGCTCAGCGCGCGCTTGAGCCTCTCCAGTCGTTTGGTCGACATCAGTCCGGAACTGACCGACTTCGCCGAACGATCTCCAGACCAGGCCGAGAGTCGCGAGGACGAACCCTATCGTCGCGCCTTGCTCGCCATCTATGCGCGTCTGGTCGCCACCACCGAGCACATGGGACATCGTGTGCACCATTTGCATCCCGTCGCCAAGACGGTGAAGCCTTACGCCAAGGCGGAAGAATTCATCGCCGAACTCGACATCGTCATCCAATCACTGGAGCGTCATGGCGCGTTTTACCTGTCGCGCGGCCGCATGGGTGAACTGCGCCGTGCTGCAGAAGTGTTCGGCTTCCATCTGGCACCGTTGGATATGCGCCAGCACAGCGGCGTGCACGAACAAGTCGTGAGCGAGTTGCTGGCAAAGACCGGTATCGCTGATTACGCCCAACAGGACGAAGCAACACGCCGCACCACCCTGCTTGCCGCCCTGCAGACTGGCAAACAACTTGCTGCCGAACTGGATGGCTTCTCGCCCCTCGTGCGCGGCGAACTGCAATTGATGCAGGCTGCCGCCGACATCCATGATCGCTTCGGACACAATGCATTGCCGAACTACATCATCTCCAAAGCGGATGCAGTGAGCGATGTACTGGAAGTGGCTCTGATGCTGCAACAGACGGGGCTGCTTAAAGACGAAAATCTGCAAGTCAACATCATCCCGCTGTTCGAGACCATCGACGACCTGCGCGGTGGCGGCACCATCATGGACGCGCTGTTCTCGCTGCCCTGGTATCGCGAGCTGCTTAACAAGAGTCGCAACAACACCCAGGAAGTCATGCTGGGTTACTCTGACAGCAACAAGGACGGCGGTTATCTGACCGCCAACTGGGAACTGTACAAAGCCGAACTGGAGTTGGTGGAAGTATTCAACAAGCACGACGTCGAGTTACGTCTATTCCACGGACGTGGCGGCACCGTCGGCCGTGGCGGCGGCCCCAGCTATCAAGCCATCTTGGCGCAACCGCCGGGCAGTGTGAACGCGCAGATCCGCATCACCGAGCAGGGCGAAGTCATCTCCAGCAAATATTCCGATCCCGAGATCGGCCGCCGCAATCTAGAGATACTGGTCGCTGCAACCATGGAAGCCACGCTGATGGACTACCCGCACAATGCGGACGGCAATGCCGAGTTCATACGCATCATGGAAGCCATGAGTCTGGATGCCATCGCCGCCTATCGCAAGCTGGTTTACGAGACACCAGGCTTCACCGAGTTCTTCTTTGCGGCCACCCCTATCCGCGAGATCGCCGAACTCAACATCGGCAGCCGCCCCGCTTCACGCAAGGCGATGGATCGCATCGAAGACCTGCGCGCCATCCCCTGGGTATTCAGCTGGGGTCTGACGCGCATGTTGTTGCCGGGCTGGTTCGGCTTCGGTAGCGCGGTTAAGAAATTCATCGAACGCGAAGGCCAGACAGGTCTCGACCAACTGCGCGCGATGAACAAGGACTGGGCGTTCTTCCGCGGCCTGCTGTCCAATATGGACATGGTGCTTTCCAAGACAGACATGGGTATCGCCTCGCGTTATGCCGAACTGGTACCCGATGAGGCGCTGCGCGACAAGATTTTCTCCATGATCGAACAAGAATGGCGTGACACGGTGGACATGCTGTTCAAGATCACTGGTGCCACGCACTTGTTGCAGGAGAACCCGATCTTTGCGCGCAGCCTGACTACCCGCACGCCCTACATCGATCCGCTCAACCACTTGCAGGTATCGCTACTGCATCGTCACCGTGAAGGCGACCAGGACGAGAAGGTGAAGCGTGCCATCCACCTCACCATCAACGGCATCGCTGCCGGACTGCGTAACAGCGGTTAAAAGTAGAAAGGCCCGCGAATAGCGGGCCCTTCTACTTTTGCGGGACAATTACCCTAGAACTTCGCACGCCAGACGACGACCAAAGTCATCAGGATCAAAGCCATCAGGCTCTGTTCGATCTGATTGCGCACCTTGGCGATCATGCGCCCGTTGATCAACTTCTTCTCATGCTGCATCTCGTCATCAGCCGCTTCCAATATCTCCAATAGCGGACGATCGATGCCTCTCACATTTTCATCCGCCTTGCGTGGATCGTAGCCACTCTGCGCGAACATCTCCTTGTCCTTCTGGTATTTGGCGAAGTTATCCTTGTGGGCATCGATGAAAGACTGCAGCTTCACATTGATCGCCCTGACATCACTTTGCTTCAGCCCGGCTTCCGCCGCCTCGGCGACCTTGCGATACTGTTGTTCATAAATACGCCAGTTCTTGTCCAGGCTACTGCGGTCACTGCTGCGCAGCAGCAGGTTCTTCCATTCCTGCACCTCCAACTTGTATTCCACCTGCAGGTCGTGCGCCACCGCGAACGGATCCACGGTGGAATTCAAGCGCCTATCCAACTCGTCGGTGCTGGTCCAGATCAGATAGAACCAGACAAAGAATGCCGCGGTCAGACCCAGCTTGGCCAACGTCCCCCATGACAAGATCGAACGCCTATTCGCTTCGTATTCTGTAGATACCATTTCCAATTCCTCTAGCTAGTTTGTGGCACACCAATCATTACCGCGCAGATTGAGCCCGCAAAGCCATTTTAGTTCCGTGGATATATTCATCCTGTTCCGTAACCTCATCGCTCAGCTGACACGCATACGATAGGCGAACACAAAACCCAAACCGGCCATCAGCATGAGTGACACCGCACCAAGCAGACCCACCATGATGGCGCGGTCACCCTGAGTCTGCGGGGCGCGTGCCAATTGTTGCTTGGCATATTCCGAAATGGCGGATTTCAGCTGAACGATACGTTCCTGCAATGCACGATCTATACCCAGCACCTTTCTGTCTACCTTGTTCCGGCTGTCTACCTCGTGAGGGTTCAATCCGGTATGCGCTTGCATATACTCGGTCAGTAACGATTTGTGTTCCGCGATCAACTGGTCGATATCCGCTGTTTCCATACCGATGTCGAAAATGTCCGTCTTGGCTTTCATCAGTGCGTACTGCACGGCGATACTGGATTCCTTGAAACCTTGCTGATGTTTGGTATACAGCGCACTGTCGTTAGCGCGCAGCAGCATATCTTTCCATTCCTGTATCTGCCGCCCCAGCCCGATAGCGGCGTCATCCAGATATTCTTCGATCTCCAATAGTTGCACACTGCGTTTGACAGAAGAGACATTGACCTCAAGGAACAATTGCGACAGCAGGTATCCGCCCAGCGCGGCCAGGCACACGGCCAGTGCGATGAATCTCGCCACGCCGCTACGTAATATTCGGTTCATCGGCTGACTGCCTATGCGACATATTGCAGGTCATTTTCCGACAGCGGGCTGGAAAATAGGGAAGCGCCCCGTGCCATTCCCAGGACGGAACGCAGCCCACTTGCGTGAGCCTTCAAGAATGGCTTGCTTGTCCTCGGAACGCACACCAAAGCGGTTGGGAAAATGGCCGTCCAGCCAGCGCACGATAGGCATGAACTCCTGCCGCTCTCTACCGCTCAGCAGTTCATCCAGTTCAAAGATGCCCACCCCCTCCCCCGCTGATTGCAGATAGACATCGCTATCCGACAGAGAAGCAAGGAAAGGCAACTTGAGTGAGGCAAGGAATCGTTCAAGGGATGCATAGGCTGAACTGCCGCGGTTGCGCACACGGTTTGCCACGACAGCCAAGCGCGCGTTGCTGGTACGTGCACCGCCAACCAAGAACAGGTCCTTGATGAAATCTGCTGTGGCACGAATATCGATCGGGGAAGGAGCAACCGGAATCACGATGAAGTTGGCCTTGCGCACCAAGTCTTTCAGCAACAAACCGCTGGCGCCGGCCGGCGCATCGACGATCAGCACATCTGTATCCAATGGCACCCAGCCCTGACGACTCGACAGGTGGGCATTGCCCTTGGCAGGCGCGCCATTGGCCGCATGGATCGCGGGCAGCGTGGCCGGACGTGCCTGTAGCCAGTGCAGACTGGAACTCTGTGGGTCGTAGTCGATGATGGCAGTGCGAAAGCTACGGCTGGCGTAATAAGCCGCCAGGTTGGTAGTCAATGTGGTCTTGCCCGATCCGCCTTTTGAATTGATTACCAATATGGTCAGCAACTTACTCTCCCTGATCCTGTGCTTCGCCCAACACCTTGACGCTGCTCCATTGGCGACGGCTGATCGGTAAGCGCTCCTCCAATCCTTGCAGCCTCACCTGCCAGCCGCTCTCACCTTCCTCGCCGCCTTTTTCAAAACCGGCGATGGCGGATTTCGCCACCAGACAGCTGCGATGTATGCGCGCAAAGCGCGAAGCATATTCTTTTTCCAGCGCGGTCAGCGATTCTTCGATCAAGTATTCATGTTCCGCAGTCCGCACCGTGACGTATTTCATCTCCGCGCGCAGGTAGGTCACGTCTTCTATCGGAATAAGAATCACCTTGCCGCGCTCATGCGCAGACAGATGGGTCCGTGCCTCGGGAATAAGCTCACGCAATACTTCGGTACGGATTGGCACCGCATCACGTGCACGGGATATCGCCTCGAACAAACGGCCGAGACGGATAGGTTTGAGCAGATAGTCGATGGCGCGCAACTCAAAAGCTTTTATCGCGTAAGCATCATAGGCCGTGGTGAATATGATGATCGGCGGACGCTCAAGCTTGTTCAGGTGTAACGCCAGTTCCAGACCGTCCATCTGCGGCATACGGATATCCATCAGCACCACTTCCGCGGATATCTCATTGAGTTTTTCCAATGCTTCCTGCCCATTGCCTGCCTCGCCCACCACTTGCAGTTCGATCTGCGCGCCGCAATCGACCAGCAGATCCTTCAGACGGCTCCGCGCCAGTGGCTCATCGTCCACGATGAATACAGTCAGCGGCAGGATCACGGTATCGCTCATGGCATCTCACGCAACGGAATCACGATGTGCACATGATAACTGTCATCGTTGCGCTCCACACGATACTCCGCCTCAACATCGAACAGCAGCGACAGGCGCTCGCGGATGTTCGACAACGCCAGTCGATTCCCATCCGACTGCACATCGTTGCCAGATAGCGGATTACCCACCGACAGATGCAGCTGGCCGCTCTTCTCGTGGATATCGATGTCGATGGTGCCGCCTGCGGTCAAAGGCTCTATACCGTGATACACCGCATTCTCCAGCAGCGGCTGCAATACCAGCGGGGGAATCAACGCCTGCGGCGGCATGTGTTCCGTGTGCCAGCGCACTTGTAGCCGCTCACCCATGCGTAGCTGTTCAAGCGCCAGATAACGCTGCGCCAGCGCCACTTCATCCTTCAGTGCGACCAGATCATGTACATCGCTCATCGCCATGCGGAACAGATCCGCCATATCTTCCAAGGCTGCTTCCGCACGCTTGGGTTCTGCACGCACGATGGCCAACACTGCATTGATGCTATTAAAGAGGAAGTGGGGGCGGATGCGCGCCTGCAATGCTTGCAATCGCGCATCCTGCAGTGCGGGCGACATCGCCAGGGCGCGCCAGCGAAAATACGTAAGCAATACAAATGTAAGGAGCGCGGCCAGCAACATGCGGCGGATGTCGAGGAAGAAGGTAACCCCATTCACCTCGGCGAATAATTCACCGCCGATCTGTGAGAAGAACAGTGTGATGCATGCCACCAACACCATGATGGCGGCTACAGACCGCCAATATGTGAAGCGCGGCAGCACTTCATTCAGCGCATACAAGGTCAGCAGCACACTCAGCAATACCGGCTGCAGCAAAGCCGAATCAAGCAGCATGCGCTGCCACAGTTCGCCTACAGTCGATATCTGGGCGATCGCACAGGCCATCGCGAAAGCGTTCGCCAACAGCACGATACGCAGTACCGTTCCAAGATTGCGGAAGTCAGGCAACAGTCGGTGCTGAATGTTTTGATTTATACTGCGCGTCCTCGGCATGGATCCCCCGTAAGTGCCGCTCATTCTGGACAAGACATGGCAACGATGCAAGACAATCAAACCTGGTCAGGACGCTTCAACGAACCGGTAGCAGAACTGGTGAAGCGCTACACCGCCTCCGTGGATTTCGATCAGCGACTGGCAATGGTCGACATACAAGGTTCACTGGCCCACGCGCAGATGCTGGCCGAAAACAAGATCATCAGTGATCAGGACCTGCTGGATATCCGCCGCGGCCTGTCGCAGATCGAGAGCGAGATCATCGCCGGAGACTTCCTGTGGTCGCTTGATCTGGAAGACGTACACCTCAATATCGAAAAGCGACTCACCACCTTGGTCGGCGATGCCGGCAAGCGTCTGCACACAGGTCGCTCACGCAACGACCAGGTCGCCACAGACATCCGCCTCTATCTGCGCAGCGAGATCGACACCATCGTCGGCCTATTGAAGAACCTGCAATCCGCGCTGCTCGATCTGGCACAGCATCACACCCATACCGTGATGCCCGGCTTCACCCATCTGCAAGTCGCACAACCAGTCAGTTTCGCCCATCACCTGCTGGCCTATTTCGAGATGTGCCAACGTGATGTGGAACGTTTCATCGATGCGCGTCGTCGCGTCAACCGCCTGCCATTGGGTGCCGCTGCACTGGCCGGCACCAGCTACCCCATCAAGCGCGAACGCGTGGCCGAGCTGTTGAATTTTGAAGCGGTATGCCAGAACTCTTTGGACGCCGTATCCGATCGCGACTTCGCCATCGAATTCACCGCCGCTGCCGCGCTGGTGATGACACACCTGTCCCGCCTGTCGGAAGAACTGATCCTGTGGATGAGTCCGCGCTTCGGCTTCATCGACATCGCCGACCGCTTCTGCACCGGCTCGTCCATCATGCCGCAAAAGAAGAACCCCGACGTGCCGGAACTGGTGCGTGGCAAGACCGGCCGCGTGAATGGCCATCTGGTCGCACTGCTTACCTTGATGAAGGGCCAGCCTCTGGCCTACAACAAGGACAATCAGGAAGACAAAGAGCCGCTGTTCGACACAGTGGATACACTCACCCAGACACTGCGCATCTACGCCGACATGATCGCTGGCATCACCGTCAAACCAGAAGCGATGCGCGCTGCCGCCTTGCAGGGCTATGCGACTGCGACTGACTTGGCCGACTATCTGGTGAAGAAGGGGATGCCGTTCCGTGACGCGCACGAAGCTGTTGCGCTGGCGGTACGTTATGCCGAACAAAAGGGCTGCGATCTGGCCGACCTCAAGCTGGATGAACTGCTTCAGTTCTCGACGCTGATAAGCGACGACATCTATGCAGTGCTGACGCTGGAAGGTTCGCTCGCCGCGCGCAATCACACTGGTGGCACTGCCCCGCAACAGGTCGAAGCCGCAATCACCCGCGCCCGCAAACTGCTCTCCTGATTTTGCTCGCGCGTAGCGCGGGCAAAAAAAACGGGCCACCTTGCGATGGCCCAGAATAGGAGGAGAGTATGAAAGATCGAGTTGATAACAACTCAAAGCTCACAACTCAGGACGGATTGTAGGCAGCCATTTCTGCCTTGCCTATATGTCGTTTGGCCTATATATCGGCCTATATATCCCCCCGAAAGAGCTATGTCTTCCCGAGCAGCTGGCCTCCGGTAACACGTGCTATCCCCGCCAAGTCATTGTCTGATCTCACATTCTCAAAACCAGCCGAGCGCAGCAGCGTTTGCACACGCTCTGACTGGTCATAGCCATGCTCTACCATCAGCCATCCGCCTGCTACAAGGTGAGCGCCTGCTTCGCTGATGATAAGACGGATGTCATCCAACCCATCCGTCCCAGATGCCAACGCACCCACAGGCTCGAAACGCAGATCGCCCTGTGCCAAATGTCGGTCATTTGCAGCGATATAGGGCGGGTTGGAGACAATCAGATCGAAATGCAGCCCTGCCAGCGCCGCGAACCAGTTACTCAGTGCGAAGCGCACATTGCTGATCTCCAAGCATCCAGCATTCTCTTGGGCAACTGACAAAGCTGCCTCAGAGGCATCCACCGCCGTCACCTTGGCATCGGGGCGGCTATGTGCGATAGCCAGCGCGATGGCACCGCTGCCCGTTCCCAGATCAAGAACGCGCGTGCCTGCAGACGAAATACGGGACAACGCCAATTCCACCAGCAGTTCGGTATCGGGCCGCGGGATCAAAGTGGCGGGTGTGACCTTGAAATTCAGCCCGAAAAATTCGCGCTCACTCAGAATGTAAGCCAGCGGTTCACCCTGTAAACGACGCTGCAATGACGTTTGATATTGAGAGTGTTCTTGTTCGGTGAGTAAGCGCTCAGGATGAGCCAGCAAGTAGGCGCGATTCACAAGCAGTACAGTTTGCAGCAAGGTTTGCACCTCACTGCGCGCCTCATCCTGCTGCAGATCCAGTGCTTGGCGTAGCGCAGCGACATCCTGCGCCAAGCGCTCGCGGATGCTAGGCATGGCGCTTAGCCTTCCTGCCCCAGCGCCGCCAGCTGCTCGGCCTGATGCTCAGCCATCAACGCATCGGTCAACTCGCTGATGTCGCCGTCCATGATCTGGTCCATCTTGTAAAGAGTGAGGTTGATGCGATGGTCGGTGACGCGGCCTTGCGGGAAGTTGTAGGTGCGGATACGTTCGGAGCGGTCACCACTACCCACCAATGATTTGCGCTCGGCGGCAATCTTGCTGTGAGCCGCCTGCTCTTCTTTGTCCTTGATACGCGCGGCCAGCACGCGCATGGCCTGCGCCTTGTTCTGGTGCTGCGAGCGGCCATCCTGGCACTCGACCACAGTACCGGTCGGCAGATGAGTGAGGCGCACGGCGGAATCGGTCTTGTTGATGTGTTGACCACCCGCGCCGGATGCGCGGAAGGTATCGATGCGCAGATCGGCCGGATTCAGCTCCACTTCGCCCACCTCATCCGCTTCCGGCAGGATGGCGACGGTGCAGGCGGAAGTGTGGATACGGCCCTGCGTCTCGGTGGCCGGCACGCGCTGCACGCGGTGTGCCCCCGATTCGAACTTAAGCACGGAATACGCGCCCTGCCCGATGATGCGCGCGATGACTTCCTTGTAACCACCGACTTCGCCATGGCTTTCCGAGATGATCTCCACCTGCCAGCGGCGGCGTTCGGCGAAACGCAGATACATGCGGAACAGGTCGCCCGCGAACAGAGCGGCTTCATCACCACCGGTACCGGCGCGCACTTCTAGGAACACGTTGCGTTCGTCGTTGGGGTCTTTCGGCAGCAACTGTTTCTGCAATTCGACTTCCAGTTGTGCCAGCTTTTCCTGACCGGCTTTGATCTCTTCATCCGCGAATTCGCGCATATCGGGATCGTCGGCCATCTCCTGCGCGGCAGCGATGTCAGCTTCGGCCAACTGGTAAGCCTGATACAGCTCGACCACCGGCTCGATCTCCACTCGCTCGCGGTTGAGTTTGCGGAAAGCATCCATATCGCGCGTGGCTTCTTCGCTGCTCAACAGGCGCGTGACTTCATCCAAACGCTCGGCAAGACGCGCGAGTTTGTCGGCGATACTGGGTTTCATTCCTGGGAATGCAGGTGGTAGATACGATGGACGGCGTCGAGCAGAGTCTGTCGTTCGCTATCCTGCGCCTGATTCAGGCTTTGCGTCGGTGCGTGCAGGAATTTGTTGGTGAGTGAGGCGCTCAACACTTCCAGCACTTTCTCGGGCGACTCGCCCTTGGCCAGTTGCTTCAGCGCCTTCTCCATCTCGTGACGGCGCTGGCGCTCGGCATGGTCACGCAAGGCACGAATGGTGGGCACGACCTCGCGCGATTCCATCCAGTGTATGAATTCATTCACGCCGGAATCGATGATGACCTCGGCTTCCTTCACAGCGCCCTGACGCGCATCCTGTCCGTCCCGCACCACCTCTGCCAGATCGTCCACGGTGTACAGGAACACATCATCCAGTTCGGCCACTTCCGGCTCCACATCGCGCGGCACGGCCAGATCGACGATGAACAAGGGACGATGCTTGCGCTGCTTGAGTGCGCGCTCTACCAAACCCTTGCCCAAGATCGGCAACTGACTGGCGGTACAGGTGATGATGATGTCGTGATGTGCCAATTGCTCGGGCATCTCATTCAGGGTGACAGCATGGCCGTCGATACGGCGCGCCAAAGTCTGCGCACGATCCAGCGTGCGGTTGGCGACGGTGATCTTTTTGGGTTTGCGTGCGGCGAAGTGCACGGCATTCAGTTCGATCATCTCACCCGCGCCGATGAACAAGACGTTTTGCTCAGAGATGCTGGGATAGATACGCTCTGCCAGTTTGACCGCTGCAGCAGCCATAGACACCAGATTGGCACCGATCTCGGTCTGCGTGCGCACATCCTTTGCCACCGAGAAAGTGCGCTGGAACAGCTTGTGCAACAGGAAGCCCATCGTGCCGGCCTGTTCCGCCTGCCGCACGGCCTGCTTCATCTGGCCGAGGATCTGCGGTTCGCCCAACACCATGGAATCCAAACCGCTGGCGACGCGGAAAGCGTGCTTCACAGCCTGCTCCTGTGGCAGACGATAGATATAGGGCTCGACATCATTTGCCGGCATCTTGTGGTAATCCGCCAGCCAGCTGACCGCTTGCGTAGGGGAACTGGTACTGCAATAGATCTCGGTACGATTGCAGGTGGACAGGATCGTGGCTTCTTTGGCCGCACCATTGCCTACCAGGTCGTGCAAGGCGTCATCCATCGTCTCGACGTTGAACGAGAGTTGCTCGCGCACGTCTAGCGGGGCTGTCTGGTGATTAAGGCCGAAGCTGAATAACTGCATGAAGAATCCGCTGTCCGGAGAGTTCGGGGGCGGAATTATAGTGGTTGGAGCGGCTTTCTACCAGCCGCCCCTACCTTTTGTGTACTTACTTAGCTGGGGCCAACTGCGCCAGCGCCGCTTCGGCATCGGCACGTAGCGAACTATCGGGATATTGTTTGACGAAACCGGCAAACGCGGCCTTGGCGTCATCCGTCTTGCCGGTATCCACCAACTCGATCGCTTTGGTGAATGCAGTCAGCTCATCTTCATCGATGGCGACCTGCTCTGCCTCACCTTTCCAGTAGACATCATCCGCATCCGCCAAGGAGCCGCGCACACCACCGGCAGCCGTCGTAGTGGTCAATTTCTTCTTCGGCGTCAGCAACTCGATCTTCTTGCGCAGGCGTTCCCACAATGACAACTCTTGGTCGGCCGCTGATACCTGTATAGGTGCCGCCAAGACAATGCCCAGCAACACCAACAACGAAATCAATCTCTTCATGGCTATATCTCCTTGATTAAGCAAGCCGACATCGGACTTACAACGCGTTCAATAGTTCCAGAGCCAATGCACGATATTGCACTTGCACCTTCCGGTCCAGTTTCTTGGCCTTGATAAAGGTCGCCTTGGCGTTTTTTGTATTACCCAGTCGCTTATAGGCGCGCGCAAGATTGACCAGAATATGCGGATCCTTGGGGCTGAGTTTAGCCGCGGCAGCATAGGCTTTGACTGCATCCTTATACCTGTCATCGATCATATACAGATTACCGCGATTGTTGTGCGCCGAGGCGTTCTTCGCATCTAGGCTCAACACCTTGTCAAAGTACTTCATCGCTTCATTGCGGTCACCGATCTTGGCTAGGATGATACCGACCTGCAAGTGAGCATCCACATCGTCCGGCTTATCCTTGATGATATCCAGATAGCGTCGAGTCTTGGTCTGCGAACTGATCTTCAACACCGACAAGATATCAGTCGGAAACTTCTTCTCGATAGCTGCGCGGTTCAGGCCACTTGCCTTCCAATCCGAATCCGGCAAACTGGCGGGCTTATATGTATCCCATGATGTGTGCACATCCAGCACCGTCAAACCATTGTCCTTGTATTTGTAATAGGTCTCGCTACCCTTCTCCCAAGCCTTGATGAAAGAATTTCCAACCAACGTCGTTTCGACTGGAATCCACAATGTACCCTCATTGATCACGTACAGATTGTCCATAGTGTAGGCATCTGCTTCAGCCGGGATATGTGTATCGAACATCATCAACATATGTCCCGGCACTTCCAGTACGCGGGTATTAATGCCCATGCTCTCCAACCCTGCGCTGTACACCGCCACCAAATCGTCGCAATCGCCCGACTTGCGCTCCAGCGTCTCGCGCGGGAACTGGATGTAGTCGACGGTATTCTCCTTGCCCGAGCTGACCTGATAGGGATTGCTAGGATCCTGAATGTAGGTCAGACCGAACACCCCTAGTGCATCGAACAAGGCGGCTGCCAATTGCGCCTCATCCTTGGTCTCGCGATACTCGCCCACGATGGAACGGGCCAGATTCAGCACGGGCGGATCTTTTGGTGTCACAAATGCGGCGAATCGTCCGCGTTCGTCCCAGGTCAGACGGTGTTTGTCGTAGACGTTGACCGTGGCGTTATGGCTATACGTTACCTTCTTGCCGTTTTCAAAGAAGCTTGCTTCGATCAACGCTTGCACTGAACTATCTTCGGTCATGGTCAAGATGCTGTTGTTGAACACGGCTTTCAGTGGCAGCTCTTCGCTAGAACCCGGCATCAATTTCAGGATCTTGTTCTCGGTCGAGAAATCCATGAAGTTCTTCAACAGGAAACTGACCCGGATCTTCTCCATCTTCTTGTCGGTATTGTTGGTCAGGCGGATGGTGCCGATGCCTTCCTGCTCGTATATCTTGTAGGAGTTGGAGAAGATGTTCTCCAACTTGACCACCTCGATGTCCAGCGGCGGTCGATTGAAGATCAATGTGGTCGCTTCCACCGGCAGCTTCTCGGATTCGGTCTGGTCGGTGCTCAGCACGCTGACATAAAAGGTGTATTTGGTCTCGGGTTGCAAAGCATCCTTGGTGAACTCTGGTGTCGCCACCTCGCCCACCTGCACCATGGTGTCGCCATCCTGCTGATAGATGCGATAGGCAGCAAAATATTGCGGATCGACCGCATCCCATTTCAGATTCGCCTGCCAAGGCGTCATCTCCACCTTAACCTCCGGCAAAGTGGGCGGCATGAACTTCTCTGTGATTGCACTGGATGCGACACTGCTTGCGCCTTCATACCCAAAATCAGAGAGCGCCACAACGCGATAGAAATAACGCGCATCCGCATCCAGTCCTGTATCAGAAAAAGAGTTCGTCTCGCTGGTACCGACCTGCACATATCCAGCGTTCTCGCTCTTGGAACGATAGATGTGAAAAGCCTTGACGTAAAACGCCGCCGGTTTATCCCAGCTCAGATCTACCGCGTGAACGTGACCATGCGCCGCAAAATTTGCAGGCTGTTGCGGCTTATACAGCACAGACAACGACTCGACTCGCTTCCCTTCGCCATCCGCAACAAACAGTGTGCTGCCGCCACTGCTGGCCAAAGCCACCGGATCCCCCAGATTGGCCGTGCCCGTCTCCTTGGTGCCGAACACACGCAACAGCGTACCCTTGTGATCGAAGGCTTTCACCTGATTGCCATCAAGCACCAACACTTCATCGGCAGTGACTGCCATATCCAGCGGCTTGTTGAATAGCGTGCCTTCTTTAGGTCTATCGAACTCATGGGACAGTTCGCCGCTCGGCAAAAACACCAACACACTGCTCCTGCTGCCATCCAATACGAACAAGCGATCCTGTGGATCGATACCTATCGCCAATGGATTGCTGATATTGCCGCCCAGCTTGTTAACATACACACCGTCACCGCGAAACACCTGTACCGAACGATGGCCACGATCTGCCACGAACACCAACCCGCTACTGGCGACTGCCACCGACGTGGGGTTGCTGAACTGCCCAGCTCCGCTACCACCGCTCCCGAAGGAAGACAATTCCTTGCCGTCTTTACTCAGTTTGACGCAGTGCTTCTTCTTTTTATCAAGCACCCAAAGATTGCCAATCGCATCCACTGTGACCGCAGTCAGCTCCATGTCTGCCGTTTTGATGGTGGCCGCCACTTTGCCATCCTTCAGCTTGAGCAATTCACTGCCCCCCTTACCTGCTTTGGTGATGGCATACACCGTCCCTTTTCCATCGCCAGCCAGCTGCACTGCTTCGACAGGGATACTGCCTTGCCATTTGATAGATGACCGACCTGCCGCCTTCGGTACCGGCTCCATACGCACACCGGCGATGGTCTGGAAATGATTGATCAGTGATTTACCGGCATCCCCGATGAATACCTGCTGGCCTTTTTCCACAGCCAAGCCGGACAGTTTTTTCGTTTGGGATTTTCCTTCACCTTTGGATCCGAAAGGGAAAGCCAACTTGCCGTCGAAATCAAACTTGGACACAACCTGCTTACGTTCATCTGCAACATAGACACCGTCTTCAGCTACTGCCAGCGAGACCGGTGAACCGACATCATTGAAAGAGCGCAGATACAGGCCGCTGGGATCGTAGACCTTGACCTGGTCATCATCACTATCCAGCACATAGATACGGCCCACCTCATCCAGCGCGATATCTGCCGCCTTCTTCAATTGCCAAGGCAGTTCCTTGCCGCCTTCGCCGCTGCCTTTTGCTCTCAGGGGCAGTGTGTGCATGAACACTCCGTTCACACCGAACATCTGGATACGTTTGTTACCGGTATCTGCCACATAGATCACGCCTTCATGAGCCGCAATCCCGCGCGGCCCATCCAGCGCCTGATCGTCTCCGCCGAAGAAGCCACCCGCGGCAGCACCGAATCGCCCCTTGTACTTCCCTCCCGGCAAGGCATACATCACCACTTGCTCGGTATCGCTATCCACCACATACAAGGTATCTTTGCTGACCGCCGCCGCTTGCGGACGCTTCAGCAGTTGCACCTCGCCAGCCTTGGCAGCCAGCGTGAATTCCACTTTGCCATCGTCACTTATCGCATCGACCAAGCCACCCTGACGCGCAATGAACAACAGACCGCCGCCGGTCGCCAGCAACTTGTCGAGTTTATTGGCGGGTATCTCGCGCTTGAAATCGGCCTTGATAAAACCGTTGGCAAGTCCATTACCATTCAACTCTGCTTGAGCGTTAAAAGAAATGAGCCCTATCAGGGATGCAATCAGCAAGTTACGCATGTATCCACCTATCTAAATTCTGTTGAGGAGATTCGCGACACTGGCGGTCACGTTATTTTTCTGCCCGGTTGAAAACGCCATCCCAGTCTTCTACCGGGGGATTGGCTGCGAAATATATGCAACGTTCAACGTACAACTGGCTGGGCTTGTCCTCGGGTCGCTCCGCCAGCAAGGCAGAAAATTCGGACTGCGCCGATGCCCAATCTCGTTGACGATATAGTCCGAGCCCCGCATCGAAGCGCGCCAATTGCTCGGTACTCAATGCATTGGGGCCGACCTGAGGTTCATAAATTGTAACGGGAAAATGCTTGCCGACCACCCGAATCTTGTCCAGTTCGCGATAGGGGCAGGCATCCGGTGCCAGCATGCGCGTCTCTTCGCCCACCAGATAGTTGATGCCGTAGTATTTCGCCGTACCTTCCAAACGCGACGCCAGATTCACCGTATCGCCGATCACGGTGTACTCCATCTTCTTGCCCGCGAAACCGACATTACCCGCCACCACCTCACCGGAGTGCAAGCCGCCGCGTATCGCGAAAGGCTCCACGCCTTCAGCTTCCCATTTGTCTTGCAGCTGTCCCATACGCGTCGCCATGGCGACCACACACTCTATCGCCAACCGCGCGTGGTTAGGCTGGGTCAGCGGCGCACCCCAATAGGCCATCACCGCATCACCGATGAATTTATCGATAGTGCCGTCATGCTGCTCGATGATCTTCACCATCTCGCCCAGATACTCGTTCAAGCGCGACACCACCACCTGCGGCGGATGCGATTCACTGAAAGTGGTGAAACCCTTGATGTCGGTGAACAACACCGTCACATCTTTGGTATCGCCGCCGATCTTGGCCGCATCGGGATCTCTCTCCAGCCGCGCCACCAACTTGGGCGACAGATAACTGGAGAACATGGAACGCATCTCACGCGCACTGCGCTCCAACACCAGATATCGGAAACTACCTCCCACCAATAGTTCCAAGACCGCCGCCAAAGTCGGATAGATGATATTGAGCCACTGCCCACCCACGAACATCTCGTAGGAAAACCAGATATAGCCTGCCAACAGCAACCCCGTAGCCGGGATGGCGCCGTACAGTTTCAGTCGTGTGGTCAGGAAATAGGCCGTCAGCCCCATCAACACGATGAACAGCATATCCAGCAATGCCTCGGGCGCACCCTGCTCGATAAAGCGGTTGCTGATGATGTTATCCGCCACCGTCGCGTGGATTTCCACTCCCGGTGTATTACCGTGGAAAGGTGTGACACGCATGTCGTATACACCCAGCGCTGTCGCACCGACGAACAGCACCTTGCCTTTCAGTGCTTCGACCGGCACACGCCCGTGCACCACATCGGTGAACGAGTAACGCGGATAGCCACCCGGTGGGCCGGTGTAGTTGATCCACATCGCGTATCCCCCACTCACCGGGATATGCCTATCCCCGACGACCACATCAAAAGACTCGACGGAAAAATCTTTCACCCCCAGCGCCATCATTGCTGCCGTCATACCCAAAGAAGGGTGCAACTTGCCGTCCGCCTCGATCAACAAGGGCACACGACGGTTCACGCCATCTTCATCGGGGAACAGATTGATCTGCCCTGCCGATGCCGCCGCGCGCTCGAACTCGGGCAATGAGCGGGTGACCCCTTTTACCTGCCCATCGGGGCCGTATTCGAACAATTGCGCCAATGTGACATTTCCCGATTTCTGCATCGCGGCCGAGAACGCCTGATCGTTCACCATATCTTCACGCTCGGGGAAGAAGGCATCGAATAGCACCGCCTTGGCTTGTGCCGCCTTCAGTCGCTCCAACAAGCGCGCGTACTGGCTGCGCGTCCAAGGGTAACGGCCCAACTCCGCGATGCTCTTGTCGTCGATAGTGATGATAGCGATGCTGGGTTCCAGCGGGATGGCGCCGCGCATCTCGCGGAAGCGCAGATCGTAGGTACGTGCCTCGAAGGCTTCAAGGAATGGATTCTGAGAGTAATACAGGGTCAGCACGAACAGCACGGACAGCGCCGACAACAATACGGAAAAACCGCGGCTGTTCAAACGCTTGGAAATATCTTGTAGCACCTGTGGAGCGATCATGCACTAACCCTCTGTAATAAAGGCGACAACGAAGCAGGGCCTATTGTAACCGCCTTGCGCAGATGAGAAAGCCGTCATCTGCCCGTAACACTGCAGCGCTAATCTGCGCGCCCAACAACAAAGATTCGAGGTGTGCCATGTTTGCCGTCCTCCCGTCCCCCCAACAACATACTTATCCGCGTGCACCACGCGCACAGTTTCTGGCTGATCTGGTGCTTTCGAAAGAATACGAGGAACAAGCCATGACACCGCTACAGGAAATACTCGAGCGCCGTAATCTGAGTGCGCTGTTCCAGCCCATCATCGACCTCAAGCGCGGCGAGTTCCTCGGTTTCGAAGGATTGATACGCGGCCCCGCCAACAGCCCGCTGCACTCGCCCGCCAACCTGTTCAGTACCGCCGAACGCGAAGGTCTGGCACTCGAAGTCGAGATGCTCGCACGACACACCGTACTGGAAGGTTTCGCCCGGCAAAACCTGCCCGGCCTGCTGTTCCTCAACGTCAGTCCTCAGACGCTGACGCAGCCCAGCTTCCGCAACGGCCAGACACTGGCCTTTCTGGAACAACTGGACATCGACCCGTCGCGTGTCGTGATCGAGATCACCGAGAATCAGCCCACCTTCGATTTCGACGCCATGCGCAGTGCGCTGCTGCATTACCGCGGCATGGGCTTCAAGATCGCCATCGACGATCTGGGGGAAGGTTTCTCCAGCTTGCGCCTGTGGTCGGAACTGCGCCCCGAATACATCAAGATCGACATGCATTTCGTGCAAGGCGTGGACCGTGACCCGATCAAACTGCAGTTCCTCAAATCCATCCAGAGCATCGCCGAAAGCTGCGACACCAAAGTGATCGCAGAAGGCGTAGAGACCGAAGCAGAACTGAAAGTCGTCAAAGATTTGGGTATCGCACTGGGACAAGGCTACTTCATCGCACGCCCCAGCCCCACGCCGCCCCTGCACGCCTCCACAGAGACCAGCCGCATCATCAATGCTTCCAGCATCTCCATCTTCCCGGACTCGACTTGCCCGTCCTGCCCGCAACATTCCCAGGCCACGGCACACAAGCTGCTCAACTACATCGAACCGGCACAGCCCGACATGCTGATCGACCATATCTTCGATCGCTTCAACGACGATCCTGCGCTACGCGCGATTCCGGTGGTCAAGAATGGCCAGCCGATAGGATTGATACAGCGCTATCACTTCATTGACCGCTTCGCCAAACCCTATCAGCGCGAACTGCACGGCAAGAAACCCTGCAATGATCTGATCCAGAACGACCCGCTGCTGGTGGAAAAGAACATGCCCATCCAGGAGCTCAGCCACTTCCTGGCCGAATCGGATGACAGACATTTCGCCGACGGCTTCATCATCACCGAGAACAGCCGCTACATCGGCGTCGCCTCGGGTCAGAGCCTGCTGCGAGAACTGACGCAGATGCAACTTGAAGCCGCGCGCTACGCCAACCCGCTCACCCTGCTGCCGGGCAACGTGCCCATCAACGAACACATCGGCCGCCTGCTGCAAGCCGATACACCTTTCGTCGCCTGTTATTGCGACCTCGATCACTTCAAACCTTTCAACGACAACTACAGCTACCGTAAAGGCGACGAGATGATCCAGCTCACCGGGCGCGTGCTGAGCTGGGCCTGCGATCCCAAACTGGATTTCATCGGCCACATCGGCGGCGACGATTTCATCCTGCTGATGCAAAGCCGAGACTGGCAGACACGTTGCGAACAGGCCCTGCGCTCATTCGAACAGGCCGCCTCATTGATGTTCCATGAAGAGCATCTGGCCGCCGGCGGTTACACCAGCGAAGGCCGCGACGGCACCGTGAAGTTCCACCCGCTCAGCAGCCTGTCCATCGGCGCGATCAAAGTCGATCCGGGGCAGTTCCCATCACACCACGAAGTCTCCGCCGCGATGACCGATGCCAAGAAGATGGCGAAGAAGATACAAGGCAACAGCCTCTTTGTAGAACTGCGAACTCTCCACTCAGTGAAGGAAACGGCATGAAGCGAAACACTCGCCAGATATCGGCAAAGAATGCACAGGGTCAAATCAGCATCCCCGGCTTGCTGATGTCCAAAGGCTTCAATGCCACGCTGACCTTCTTCTGCACCTTGTGCATCTTCTCGCTGGACTGAAGCAGCATGCTGAGAAGAACCGTCGCCCTGTTCCGGGCGCTGCGACTCGCATTACATATCGGCTATGGCCTGACCATGGCCGTTATCTATCCCAGACTTTCGGCCGGCATGCGCCACCGCATCCTGCAAAACTGGTCCGCCGATCTGCTCGGCATCTTCAACGTCAAACTGGAAGCTGTTGATCTTTCCGCATTGCGTAACGGACTCATCGTCAGCAATCACATCTCTTGGCTCGACATCTTCGTATTGAATTCTGTCGTGCCGATGCGCTTCGTCGCCAAATCCGAGGTGCGGCGCTGGCCCGCCATCGGCTGGTTATGCGCACGGGCCAACACCCTGTTCATCGAACGCGGCAATGCACGCGCCGCGGCGCGCATCAACAAACAACTCGGCGCACTAATGCAACAAGGCGAATGCTTCGCCGTCTTTCCGGAAGGCACAAGCACCGATGGCGCGCAGGTCGCGCATTTCCATGCCTCACTGCTGCAACCTGCCATCGACGCCAGCGTACCGCTGCATCCCATCGCCATCCGCTATGAAGACGATGACGGCGAACGCAGTACCGCCGCCGCATACATCGACGATATCTCCTTCGGCGCATCAATGTGGACACTGCTCAACACACCCAAGCTGCATGTGTGTTTGATACCCACCCCATCGCTGCCAGCTGCCGACTTCGAGCGTCGCGAACTGGCGCAGCGCGCGCATGAAGCCATCTCTGTCGCCCTGCAACAAGCTGCGTCACACAAGCTTCATATTGCGTTAACCGACGCGCAACATTCAGAAACTAATCTGCTCCCATCGATAACTTAGGAGCACGACGATGTTGGATCTGATCCGTCAGCAACAGAAACAAGAAGGGCCGCGCCGCCTCACTTTCAACATGGCCCGTTCGGTGGCCGAGATCGCCGAAGCACAGCGCATCCGCTTCAAAGTATTCGGCGAAGAGATGGGTGCCAATCTGCCCAGCGCAGAGATGGGGCTTGATATCGACCGTTTCGACGAATATTGCGACCATCTGCTGGTGCGCGACCACGGCAACGACAAAGTCGTCGGCACCTACCGCATCCTGCCACCCGAGCAAGCTGTCAATGCAGGCGGCTATTACTCCGAGACCGAGTTCGACCTGTCACGTCTGGAGAACATGCGCGACCGCATGGTGGAAGTGGGCCGCTCCTGCGTACATCCCGACTATCGCGACGGCGCAACCATCACCCAACTGTGGAGCGGCCTGGCCGACTACATCGGCAAGCACAACCACGAATACCTGATCGGCTGCGCCAGCATCAGCATGGCCGACGGCGGCCACTACGCCGCCAGCGTGTACAACAAGGTGCACAGACTGCATGCCGCGCCGTCCGAATACACGGTGTTCCCGCATTGCCGCCTGCCGCTGGAATCGCTGAACCGCGATCTGGAAGTCGCCATCCCGCCGCTGATCAAAGGGTATCTGCGTCTGGGTGCCTACATCGCCGGCGAACCGGCGTGGGACCCGGAATTCAACTGTGCCGACCTGTTCATCCTGATGCCGGTGTCGCGCATGAACGCACGCTATGCCAAGCACTTCCTGAGAAAGGCGGCATAAAACTTCTTCATGGCTCCTCCCTCCTTTGCGCGCACGCAGTCAGGTGCGCGTTCTTTTTTGTGTATAGTTATCGGCCCCATTATGACAACGCTTCAGGAGCAACAATTGGAAAGTCCCTACAAAGGCAAGACTGGTCTGGTTCGCCTGTGGAACGCCTTCGGCTACTCGCTCGCCGGATTCCGCGCCGCCTACAAACATGAAGACGCCTTCCGACAGGAAGTGTGGCTCGCCCTCGTCCTCGTCCCGCTCGCACTGTGGCTGCCGGTGACGATGATCGCCAAGGCGCTGATGATCGGCAGTGTGCTGCTGGTCATCATCGTCGAACTACTCAACTCGGCAGTCGAAGCCACCGTAGACCGCATCTCGCTGGAGAACCACGACCTCGCCAAGCGCGCAAAGGACATCGGCAGCTCGGCCGTGCTGGTGAGTCTGGTCAATGTTGTCGTTGTTTGGGCCCTGGTGTTGCTGGGCTGATCCATCACCAAAGGAGGAAGCACATAATGGGAAAAATGAGCAAACCGGAATATGAGGAAAAAGCACGCGCCCTGAGTGAAGACGAGGCAGAGCGCCTGCTCTCGCGCATGAGCGGCAAGCTGCCCAAACGCCTGCACAACGAGAAGCTGTCGCGCGAAGAAGCACTCGCGATCCAGCTCGAACTTGAAGACGAGCAGCTGGAAGAGTGGCGCAAGAACATGCAGGAACTCAACAGCAACATCGAAGCAAAAGGCAGCAGAAGAAAGACCGACAAGAAGGACAAGAAAGAGTAATGCCGGGCAGGCGGCGCGATGCCGCCTGTTTTCGTTCAGCAGGCCGTGAAGTCGAACACTCTGGCCAGATTCAATTCACGCATCGTGGGCCGCTTCTTATCCTGATGCGTGGCCATGCGGCGCATGATGTCGTCCAGATACACAAGTGCCTTCAGAACGTGCGGCCCCTTGTTCAGCATGATGCATTCCGCGCGCTGCGCCATGGCTGCATCGGTGATCTCGGCCCGGGTGGGAATACCGTCGCGCACCAGCGTCTCCAGCACCTGCGTCGCCCAGATCACCGGCACATGTGCCGCCTCGCAGGTCCACAGGATCTCTTCCTGAATCTCTGCCATACGCTGGTAGCCGACCTCCACCGCCAGATCACCGCGCGCGATCATCACCCCGCATGAAGCTGCATGCATCACCTCCAGCAGCATGCTGGGCAGATGCTCGAAGCCGCGCCGCGTCTCGATCTTGAGCACGACACCCAGATGCATCGCGCCTAGCGCCTTGATCTCCGCCAGCAGTTCGCGCACATCCTCCTCACCGTTGGCAAAAGAGAGTGCGACGATGTCTGCATGCGCCGCGACGAAGCGCAGATATTCCTTGTCCAGTGCGCTCATCGCCGGCAAGCGCAGCTGGCTATCCGGGAAGTTGATGCCTTTATCGCAACGCAGACGGACGCCCTTTGCGCGCGCACTGGTGATGCGCACCAGCAATCCCTCTTCGCGCTTCTCTTCGATCACCGCGCCGATCTTGCCGTCGTCCAGCCACACCTGCTCTCCCACTTTCACCGACTCGAACACCTCCGGCAGGGTGCAACCGATCTCGGCCGGCGCGACGATCTTGCCATCGTCGTCGAACTTCGGTTGCCGCCCCAGGTTCAGGTCGGCGCGTATCAGCAGATGGTCACCCATGTGCAGCAACAACGCTCCCTCGATCGGCGGGATGTTCCTGATCTCAGTCTCGTACCCGTCGCGCGTCTCCTGTGACTGCCCGCGATGTTCGAGTATGGTGCCGGACTGTACGAAGGTGGTCTGTGAACACTGCACCCAGGCCCCGTGCTGCTCCACTGCCAAGACATGGAAACAGCGGTCGCGGTCCGCGGTATCGACCAGGCAGATGCTGTCTCCTGCCGACAGGCGCGCCAGCCATTCGCCGCTCACGGACAGACTGACATCGGCCTCGTCCGGCACTTCGTATCCCGAATGCTCATCGCGCAACCAGATCCGCACCGGCGCGATCACATGCCCGTACACATCGCGGCCCGGATGGATGCGCAACACCTCCGGCCCCGGCTCCAGATGTCCCGTACGCAGCTTCGGCCCCGGCAGATCCATCAGGATCCGGCAGGTCTTTTCCAGCCTTGCTTCTGCACTGCGCAGATGCCGGATCATGGCCTCCCACTCGGCCGGTGAATCGTGCGCGCAATTGATGCGCATGCAATCCATGCCCTGCTTCAGGAATTCATAGACCAGTGTCTCGTCCCGGGCGGCCTCTCTGGGCATCGTCACCAGCAGCCGCACCTCGCGCCTGTTCTGAACCGGCCCCAGCAACGCCAGCGCACGCTGCTGCAACAATGCCCTGCCCTTGGTGAATGCCTCGTTGATGGCCGCCTGTTTCCATTCGTGCCAGATATCGCTCGACAGTTTGTACAGCAATGCCAGTACCGCATCGATGCTTGCCATCACATGCGGCTCCGAACGTCCCAAGGAAGACAACCCCAATCGGCTCAAGCGCAACTGCAACGCGCGCAGGTCGTGCCGGCGCAGGGCGATGTAGTGCATCAGGTTCCTGGCACTCTCATGGCGTGAAGGCGGCAATGCGTACCAGCGTTCCGAGGCCGACATCTCAAGATCGAGCAGGCTGATCCGAATCTGCTCCAGATCGCTCAGCAAAGCGACCAAAGCTTCCTTGTGCGGCTGTACGGACGAAAGCCCGGCTGTAGTCGTCTGGTTCATGAGCAGGACTCTATCCGCAGCGTGTTGCACGCATATTTCAGTCACATATGCTTTCACCTACCCGGTGCAGCCCTTCGTACAAGCTGCCTGTGAACGCATCCCATGAAGCGCGCGCTTATACTTTTCCTTGTGCAGCCGGCACCCGCCGCCAGTCGCGGAACGCCCCCAAAGGCACTGGCTGTGGCAAGTTAGTGGAACCTCAACAGTCATCGTCGGAAATTGGTAAAATCGCGCGCCTTGCAGGAGGCTTCATTGGAAAACCCATACAACATCCTTGGCGTCTCGCCGACCGCTTCGACAGAAGACATCAAGAAGGCATACCGCGCACTTGCCATGCGCCATCACCCGGACCGCAACCCTGACGCCAGCGCCGAACGCAGATTCGACGCGATCAAGAAGGCGTACGAGTTGCTTTCCGACCCGCAGAAGCGGGCGGAGTACAACTACAGCCTGAACAACCGCATCGTCATCGACCCCGAGAACGAGGCACAAAGTCTGTGGAGTTCACTCTTCAGCCGATGCGGCATCGAATTGCCGCGCAGCGGCCGTTAAACCATTTAAAGAAGATCATCATGAAAAACATCCATCAAGAATTCCTCTACCAATCGCGCGAACTCGGCTACCAAATCAGTGACACATTGGGCGAGCCGCCCGACAGAAAGCGTTATGACCGCGTCATCGAATCCCTGATCGGCGAATACGCCAAAGGCACGGTGATCGACGATGTGAACATGCTCAGTTTCGCCCTGGTCGATCATCTGGTGTTCGGAGATAAATCAGGCCTGATGGCGGAAGCGCAAAGCTATGAAGAAGGCGATGCCGCCAAAGTGATGAAGTTGGTGTCCACCACCACATCCACCTCGGGCGATGCCTTGACCACCGTGTTCGAAGCCGATCCGGAGTTGGCACGCAAAGCGGTCATCACCGCCTTCCTGTTCAAGAACTCCAAGGGCCTGAAAGAAGAAGACAACTCACTCGCCGCCCTGCAGGAAGAAGAAGACAAAGAGAACGACGACGAAGATGATGACCAGTCTTCGCACGGCGAGAACATCCAACACCTATTCGACACACGCGGAGACGGTAATGACTGACAAATCCCAGCTTCCAGCGATCAGCCTGCAAGTCACCGAACTGGTGCTGGCTGGCTCGCCCGAACACGCGGAAGAAGCCATCAACGAAACAGCCGAGAAGTTCGGCGATCTCGCCGTTGTCGAAGTGCTCAACGCGCTGGAAGCGCATGTCGCATCACTGCACCTGTCGTCCTTCGACGGCGGCAAGCTGTCGCTGGCGACCATGCTCATCTCGCCCAAAGCTTGGGCCGAGAGTCTCGCCTACTTCGCCGCCACCTGGGATGAAGACTGGATCGAAGACGAACCGGAAGTGCTGACCGAATCACTGTTCGCACACGTGCACGGCATCGTGTACGCCACCGACGATGAAGAACGTCGCGCCGAACTGCTCAACGCCGCACTCGCGACCGACTGGGGCGCAACCGCCTTCGCCGTGCTGTTCTCCACCGCTATCGACGAGATCATCGAGATCGCCAACGACATCCAGAACCTCGGCGCCCCGCGCAGCGGCAGCACCAGCTCCGACCATGATGTGATCCCGATGGCACTGGAGATATACCGCACCGATGCAGAAGCGTGGGAACGCATCCTGTTCGAGATCTTCCCCGACTGGCGTCCCGGCGAGAACGAGCTGCACCCCAGCCCGGACGAAGAGAGCGACGAAGATCCAGAAGAAGACGAAGAAGCGCGCGAAAGTCAGTTCGCCATGGGTCGCAGTACCAAGGAACTTCTGCTGCGCCTGCGCGCGCAAGTACCGAGCAAAGCACCCGCAGCGACCAAGCCGGGCGCACGTCCGAGTCTGGGTGAGGACATCTTCTCCTGATGAACATCACCAGCTACACCGCCCGCACACCGCAGCTCGTGCAAGCACTGGAAGCGCTCGGCCAGCGCGCAGACAATCAACAGGCCGCCAGCATCCTGTTCGACGAACTGTGCGGCATCAATGTGCTGGTCGCGAAGAAGTTCACCAACGACCGCACTGCGGAAGGCATACACGACGCATTCCATCTCACGGTGGGTTGCATCTCGCTGGCCATCAGTCAGGCGGACATCGCCGACACTAACGAAGCCAAGCTCTCCTTCCTGCTGCAGCACGGCGCCGAATACGTGTTCCAGATGGGCTTCCGCCACATGAAGGAACTGTCCGCCCTGCCCTACACTGCCTACGTCTCCGATTTCGACAACGATCCCTTCGTGCAGCAGCGCAACCTGAAAGCGATCTTCATGGAGATATGCAGCGCCGACCCCGCATCGAGCTGGTCGGGCGATGCCATCTTCCAGAACGAGATGGCGGACCGGAAACGCAACCAGCAATACATCGACTGCGGCAAATGGCTGCGCAAGCACAACGCCGGCGGCGTGGTCAGAGACTCCGAGATGGATGCCAGTGCCGCGATGACCGTGGCCGTGCTATTCGCGCTGTACGGCGATGGACGCATCGTCGCGCGCACCGCACAACGGCCACTTGAGAACCTCATCGCCCACATCCGCGACACCAAGCCCGATGTCGATGCCAGCTGGAACACCTTCCTGAAAAAGATCCCGCCCGAATTCCAGCCCCTGCTGCGCGAGCGCATGGAGCAACTGCGCGACACCATCGTAAAAAAACTGTACGGCAAGACCAAGGCCAAGACCCTGCTCACCACCCTGCAAGACCAATACATCGGCAGCGAGCAGGACATCGACTACGCCTGACACGGCGTGCCGCTGTTCAACTCGCACAACACACCTACTGGAAGCAAGCGCCCTCATGTCCGCACAAGAACCCACACCCGCCCAACCCGCACTCTCCGAACAGGAGATGGAAGCGCTCGACGATTTCCTGATGTCCGATGCCACCAGCAGTGAAGTGATGATGCTGGACCAACTGGACGGCTTCTTCACCGCCCTCGCTTCCGGCCCATCACTGCCCGAGCCGGAAGCATGGATGCCGCGCGTGTGGGGCCCCAGCGCAAGCGATGCACCCAAGTTCACCAACGACGCGCAACGGGAATCGATCACCGACCTGCTCACCCGCCACCTGAACGCCATCGTATGGAGCATGAATCAGGAACTGGAAAGCTTCGAACCCATCTTCGACCTGAACGTCTACGAAGGCGACGAGCACGAATACCTGGACGGCGAGAACTGGGCACACGGTTACATGACCGGCATCGCCATGCAACGCGACAACTGGAAGAAATTGCTCGAAGCACGGCACGCCACTGAAGTATTGCGCCCCCTCTACCTGCTCGGCTCACCGGACATCACCGGGGAAGAAGAAGCACTGATCGAGACACCCGCCCAACGCGAAGCGCTATCGAAGACCATTCCCGCCAGCGTGGCCGCGATCTACAAATACTGGGCACCGCAACGGCGTGCGGCGGAGAACGCCGATGGCAGAACCGCTGTGAATGAAACGCCGAACATCAGCCGCAATGCGCCATGCATCTGCGGCAGTGGCAGGAAATACAAGAAGTGTTGCGGGGCGGATAAGGCAGCCGAGTAAGCAGGCCAAGCCTGCAGCGCCTCAATCGAGTGGCGTGCTGAAACCGACGCTGTAGATGATGTTGCCGGAGAATGTGGAGCTGTAATAGCGCCGCGCGGAAAGCGTGATGCCCACCACCCGTGTGTACCAGGCGATACCCACCTCCGGATAAAGCACCGCACTGAACTCATGCTTCATGTAAGTCTCGCCCGGCTCGTCGATCTGTCCGTTGCGGTCGTTGTCCAGCTTGTCTGTCGAGGCATCTGCCTGATGGCTAGCCATACCGACCAACACGCCAACGCCTACGAAAGGCGAAACATGCTCCCCGTATTGCAAGCGCACCGAACTGGTCACGCCCTTGTATTCGAACCGCTCATCCGCAAAATATGAAGCGCCCACGCGCACTCCGCTGAACCAGCTCGGACATGCACTGTAAGCCGCATCCAGCCCCACGATCCGCAGATCCTTCTCCGCCCAGAAGGCGCCCTCGAATTGTGGTTTGCATGGCGATGCTTCGCTATAGGCAGGCCAGAAGGCCAGCAGGAGCCATACCAATACAGATCGGATGCCGAACATGTCTTACCAATTCATAAGTTGAATTGATGGGTTTGATTCCTGCAACGTTGCGAGTGCACAAAGCCAATTTGTTGCTGACCCATACAATTTTCACATCATGAGAATTTTCTTATGCTAGTAAGTGCAATCGCATCATCAATATACTTATCCGGATCAATGTGAAAACGCACCCTATCCAACGAGCTATAAAGTTCATCTTTTGAAATTAGTGCAATCTGATGCTTTTGAAGCTCTTCTTCCCGAATGGCAATTTGATCCCTTGGCACACCACATACAAGCACCCCATCAACAGTTGATGGCGACTGGCTATCTGAAAGTTGTTTTATCAGCATTCTCTTTCTATCGACAAGCTTCCCCAATTTGAGACTGAAATCAGCAATTCGCGTTGTGCACTCAACAAGAACAAGTCTTCCACTTGGAGTAGCTACAACGACATCGGGAGAATCGCTTTCAAGCTGAACTACTGATGAAAATCCCATTAAGAAAAAAAGAGAAGCCACTCCCATTTCAAAACGAGTTGCGTCGGAAGATTCAAATAGTGCATTTCGAACCATTCTCAACTCTTTATCAAAGAGCTGGACAGTAACTAGCCGATTATTCCCGCTTTTGGCTTGATCAATAAACCATTGACGCCGAACGGTAGTATTCCCAATCACCAACATAGTTAATGCACTGTCAGCATTCTTCAGGCGAATTTTAGTCTTGCCCTCTCGCACACCTTTACGGCTTAGCTTCCATTTAAAATCTGAAGCAATCTGTCTACGACTCTGTATCCCATCTCCAGGAACTGTTCGCACTGCGAAATTTAGTTTACCAAGGTCAAATTCCGGATGTGAAAGTAGCTTCAGACTAAGCAAGTCTTTTTCCAATTTGCAGGCACGGAAGTCATAATCAACAGGCGGCATAACTGCAAGATTTATTGATGGAGCGCTTGATGTCTGAACTGGTGTCTTCAAGCCTAACCACCCCACAAGATCTGCTAGCCCATCAAATGGTGGGGTTGCTTGCCTAAGCGCATCGTCAATTTTGCTGCTATCGACATGCGAATAAGCAAATGAGTTATTGCGACCTCCGATAACCTGCAATTCCAGTTCAGAAAACCACTTATCACCCCAGATTAATTCCGAGTGATATCCGAGTTCACCATCTTCTAGCAATTCAAAGGTCAGTCCGTTTGCGTCAATCTTTCCTTGTGCTGCCTTCATAAGCAATTCAAGTATCTCTTTTTTGCTCTTACCAGATTCTTGAATTTGACCAGCAAACACACCTTCTGTCGCAAGACTAAAGCTCATATCTAATTTTGGCGGAACTGGCGAAACTCCAATTGATGCAGCGAGCAAATTTGTTTTTTCACCCACTTTAATTGCTACATATCTAATATCGAGCGAGCTGGAGTTACATACCCAATCTTCAGCTGCTGAAATAAACTGACTTTTATATGGATTGGCCAACATTTTCTCCAAAAATATAACAGGGAAACATCAAATCGCATTAACCATAACTTCCCATTCGAGCTGCATCCTAGCCCGACCTCCCACGACCTCCAAGCATAAGTTTGGCCTATATATTTTCAGCCTCCTCCTCCACCGTCACAAACTCTTCACCCCCCCGTAATCAAATATTCATGTCCCCGCGCCACGATGCGCGCCATGAATACACCGAACGAAACTCTCCAAGTCGCGCCCGCGCTGAGTATCGCGCTGGTTACCGAAACCTACGTGCCGGAAGTGAACGGCGTGGCCATCACCATCGGTCGCATGGTGCACGGGCTGCTCAAGCGCGGGCATCGCATCCATATGATCCGCCCACGTCAGGGCAAGCAGGACGCGCCAGCCGCCGAGGGCAACTATGCGGAGACGCTGGTGTCGGGCATGCCGATACCGGGTTATCCGGAACTGAAGTCGGGACTGCCTGCGAAGAATCTGCTGCTGAAGCTGTGGCGCAAGCAACAACCGGATGTGGTGCACATCGCGACCGAGGGCCCGCTAGGTTGGTCGGCGTTGTCGGCGGCGCGCAAGCTGGGCATTCCGGTGTGCACTGACTTCCACACTAACTTCCACAATTACACGCAGCACTACGGCATCGGCCTGTTGAAGAAGCCGATCGCGGCTTATCTGCGTCACTTCCACAACAAGGCGGCCTGCACGCTGGTGCCCACCGCTTCGCTGCAACAGCAGCTGGAGCACGAGGGGTATCAGAACGTGCTGGTGGTGTCGCGTGGGGTGGATACGGAGTTGTTCCATCCGGCCAAGCGTGATGCTGAGCTGCGCGCTTCATGGAACGCGAGCGACGACACACCGGTGGTGATGCTGGTGAGCCGCATCGCACCGGAGAAGAACCTGCATGTCGTGATCCAGGCGTTCGAGCAGATGCGCAAGATCAACCCGCTGCTGCGTCTGGTGATGGTGGGCGACGGCCCGGCACGCGCCGAGCTGCAGAAGCAGCATCCGCAGGTGATCTTCGCGGGCATGCAGACCGGCGAGGCGCTGGCGCGCCATTACGCTTCCGGCGACATCTTCCTCTATCCCAGCCTGACCGAGACCTACGGCAACGTGACGGTGGAGGCGATGGCCAGCGGACTGGCGACACTCGCCTATAACTACGCCGCCGCGCAGCAGCACATCAAACACGATGTGAACGGCCTGCTGGCGACCTTTGCCGACAGCGATGCCTTCATCGCCGAGGCACGCACGCTGGCGAACGATCTACCGCGTGTGCGCCGTTTGGGCCTGACTGCACGCGACACTGTTGAATCGCTGACCTGGGAACACATCATGGGTCAGATGGAAGCTGTACTGCTGGACACCGTTCGTTCACAGGGGGTGAAAAATGGCCAACCTGAGCTCTCCGCTGCAACAGATTAAGCAGTTCGATGTCTCGTTGTGCGTCTCATGCAACCGACTGAGCCGCAGTTTCACCCTGCGCAATCTGTTCCGCTTCGCCAGCCGCTTGGGCGACGGCGTGTTCTGGTATGTGCTGATGATCTCATTCCTGCTGCAGGATGGTTATGACGCGCTGCCCGCCGTGTTGCACATGTTGATCGCGGGCGGCACCGGCACGCTGCTGTACAAACTCATCAAGGGCAAGACATTGCGTCCGCGCCCGTTCAACGTTTACCCCGCGATCCAGTGCGTGGGCAAGACGCTGGACCAATTCAGCTTCCCTTCCGGCCACACTTTGCACTCGGTGGTGTTCACTCTCGTGGCGCTGGCTTACTACCCCGGCCTGTTCTGGTTGCTGGTGCCATTCACCGGCATGGTCGCGCTGTCGCGTCCCATCCTCGGTCTGCACTATCCGAGTGATGTGCTGGCCGGTGCGGCGCTGGGGGCGCTGATCGCCTGGGTGTCTTTCCTGTTCGTCTGAACGCAACACCCCGCAAATGCAAACAGCCCCTGCATGCTTCATGCAGGGGCTGTTCGTTTATGCGGCTTTATTTTGATTTCGACTTCTTCTTTTTCTTCTTGGCAGGCTGCTCTTCTTCGCCCCAGTGCTTGAACTTCTTCTTGCAGTGCGCCAGCAGCGAGTCGTAGTCCGGGAAGTAGAGATTGAACATGTCTTCCATTTCCAGCCCGAACTCGCAGTTCTCGTCGCTGTGCTCGCTGCAAGCCAGCGGACGCGTCTCGTAGATGCCGCACAGGCCGTTCGGCTGCAGATGTTCGCATCGTCCATCGATCAGCAGGAACCAACCGTTGTCGTCCTTGAACACAGACACATGTTCGTGCGCGACCTGCCACAGCAGATTCTGGAAATCATGCTGGTCGCGCGGTTTGTCGATGGCGATGGTGATATAGGTGCAGCAACTGGAAGCTTTGCAACGGGAGCATTTGCTCTCGGAAATGACCGGAATATTTTTTGACATATCAGTAATGCGAGTAGTGAGTTGCAAGAAGATCAGTGAGCGACTATCCGCATTCTATGTGAATTGAACTTTCCTGAACTGCATACGATGGAATATTTTTGTTACGCGCATATTAATCCCTCCGGCGAATGTGCCGTGCATCCATTTCACCGTGCGAAATGCTTACGCCAGACAGTCGGCTGCGGCGCAGGGAATGTGATGAAATTATTACAATTGCGCGGATAGACAAGAAGCCCTACATTGCCGCCCGCAACAAAATCAGTCTTGCATCAAGTCACTCATCCCTGCAAAAGAATCGCGTCGCGGATTCGGATTGCCGGACTACAAAAATATTCAACGGAGGTCGCCGAAATGGCAAAGATCAGCAAACCGGAATACGAAGAGAAGGTCCGCACACTCAGCGAAGAAGAAGCGGAACGCCTGCTCTCCCGCATGAGCGGAAAATTGCCCAAGCGCCTGCACAAAGAAAAACTGACACGCGAAGAAGCACTCGCCATCCAACTCGAACTGGAAGACGAGCAACTGCAGGAATGGCGCAAGAACATGAAAGACCTGCACACGCATATCGAAGAGACAGGCAAGTTCAAAGCGCTGGCCGCACAGAAATCCAAAAAGTAACACCCTGCCGCAGGTGGCCGTTTCTCAAGCAGCGGCCACCGGGCATCATCAAACTGTATTGCATCCTTCACACAGCTTTCATGCTGCGGGTCTATAAACATGCCGCATGAAGCGCTCATCGATATTTGTCGTTGCTCTGCTGTTGGCACTGGCTGCCAACGCCACCCCCTTACCCGTCGATAACGCGCTCCGGGTCGCCGTGCAAAGAGAGGGCGACACCTATCTGCTCAGTGCCAGTTTCGACACTTCGCTTTCGCAATGTGCGGCATACCGTTATCTGACCGATTACGAGTCCGCCACCAAGCTGCCGGGCATTCTGGAGTCCAAAGCATTCCGCGAGACAGACAACACGGTGAAAGTGGAACGCACCGCCGAAGAGCGCGTGTTGTTCATGCGCGTGCACCTGCGCTCCGTACTGGAATTCACCGAATACCCCGACAGCAAACTGACCTTCACCCAGCTGTCGGGCGATTCAAGATCTTTCAGCGGTCATTGGTTGATAGAACCGAACCCGTCCGGCAGCACCCTGCAGTTCGAAGGCAGATGGGAGCCGGACACCCTGCTGCCGCTGTTCGTCATCGACTACTTCGCCAAGCACGATCTTGAAAGACGCTTCGCCGATATCGCCCGTTTGGCGGAAGAACAATACGACCCGCTATCCGCCGCTTGCCTGCAGGCGACACAGCTTGTGATTCGGTGAGCGGTATCGGGTACGCCGCTCATCTGTATGTCATCCCGGGCATCGGGCTATCGCCTGGCCTTCATGTAACTGTAATAAACAGTCTATAAGATTCTTCTTATATTTATCTTTCGGAGTACACGACCATGACGCTGTTCTCGCCCCTCAAGAAACTCTCGCTGCAACACCAGTTGCGTCTGATGACCGGCCTGTCGCTGCTGGGCATGCTGGCGGTGATCGTGTTCGTGATGCTGAACCTGAACCAGTTGCGCCAGGAGTTCCGCGGCTATCAATCGCTGCAGACCACATCCAAGAGCCTGATCGAGATCAAGGCGACCGCGCTGGCGGTGAGCCGCGCCGACCCCATCCTGCTGGAAACCGAGACGCAGTTGAAGCAGGCCGATGCCGACATCGCCGCATCGCTGCAGCGTATCTCGGAAGCGACGGCCGATGCGGACATGCAGCAACAGTTGCAGGAGATATCCGAAAATTGGGCGGCCTATACCAAGGGTTTCCGCAGCGCGATCAAGATCGCGATGACCAGCCCGGAAGATGCACTGGTGATCCCGGACGCGATCTACGGCATGTATGTGGAGCCCATCGTGCAAAGCCTGGACGGGATGGTGCTGACCAACAAGGAACTTGAGAGCGCGTCGGCGCTGAGCATCCGCAGCGGCATGAACGATCTGCTGTGGATCGTGCTGGCACCGATGGTGATGCTGGGACTGCTGACACTGGTGTCGCAGACGATGTTCGGCCAGCACCTGCGCAAGCGGCTGGATGCCTTCATCGGCGAGATCAGCCATCTGCACAACGGCGACCTGAGCCGCCGCCTGCCGGTGTACAACAAGGACGAGATAAGCCACCTCGCCACCACCATCAACAACTTCATCGCGCGCTTCCAGGACATCCTGCACGAGGTGCATACCTCGGCCGACCAGACGCAGCGCACCGCGAACGGTGTGAGCCAGATGGCGCACTCGGTCACGGCCAATGCCAAGGAGCAGTCGGCCAAGGCATCACAGGTGAGCGACGCCATCGAAGGCATGGGCAGCACCATCAAGACCATCGCCAGCAATGCGAACAATGCCGCCGCCGCATCCAGCAAGACGCTGGATCTGGTGCGCTCCGGCAGCGATACCGGCCGCGCCACCATCGTGGCGCTGAACCAGATCGACCAGACCGTGGCTTCCTCGGTGCAGACCATGCAGGCGCTGCATCAGTCGATCAAACGCATCGGCTCGGTGAGCTTCCTGATCAAAGACATCGCCGACCAGACCAACCTGCTGGCCTTGAATGCCGCCATCGAAGCGGCACGTGCCGGTGAACAGGGACGCGGTTTCGCGGTGGTCGCGGACGAGGTGCGCAAGCTGGCCGAACGCACCAGCAACGCCACCACCGACATCGACAAGATGGTGCAGCTGATCGAGAACGAGACCGAAGGTGCCAGCAAGGCGATGGCACTGGCCAAACAGGAAGTGGCACAAGGTGTGCTGCACGGCGAAGGCATGGGGCAGTTGCTGCAACAGATCGAGGATTCCATGCACATCGTGTCCGACATGATGCGCCAGATCGCCAGCGCCACCGAAGACCAGTCCGCCGCCGGTGAGCACATCTGGCGCAACATCGATTCCGTCGCCACCATCAGCGCCGACACCGCCGTCAGCTTCGAGCAGGCGCGCAACGAGATGCTGACGCTGGCAGATTCATCCAAGGCATTGTTCAATACCGTCGGCCAGTTCAAGCTGGCGAAGGCTGCCTGATCAGGCAGACAGCACCCCGACCCCGACCAGGCCCACCACCACCAAGGCGGCACCGGCCACGCGCTGGCGCCAGCCTTCGTGTTCCTTCAGCCACACGATGCCCAGCAACACCGTGAGTACGATGCCCGCGTTGGTCAACGTCACCGCGTAGGCGGCGGGCAACCAGCGCATGGCGTAGATCACCAATGCGTAAGCCGTGCCCACGCCCAGCGCGCCGATCAACAACGAGCGTTTGGATGGGGTGATCGCAGGCACCCAGCGTTGCGTGCGGCGTTTCTGCTCGCCACACAGGAACAACCAGCCGATGGCGTAGTTCACACAGACATAACCGAGTGCGACGTGCAGACCATCCAGATGCCCCGCCGCCACTTTGTCGCTGAGGCTGTACACCGTCGTCATGACTGCGGCGAACAGCGCGTACGGCCATGCTTTACTCAAACGACGTACACCATCGTGCGAACTGGTGGCGATCAGCCACAAGCCACCGGCAGCAACAAGAATGGCGAACCAGGACAACAGCGGAAAGTCACGTGCGAAGAACAACGTCTCGATGACGGCGATCAGCAAAGGCGAACTGCGCACCATGGGATAGACCGCGCTGGCAGGTGCCACGTGATAAGCCGCGCGCAGACCGAGGAAATACAGACCGTTGGCGATGCCGCTGATGGCGGCACACAGATAGAGCACGGGTGAATCCTGTGCCGCATGCAGAAAGGCAGGCAGGGCGAGCGGCGCGAAGATCAGCACATGCAGACCGACGATCCACCACAGGAAATTGGCATCGCTGTGCGTGCGCCGTGTCAGCAGGTTCCACGACACATGCAGCAGCACCGACAGGCCGACGGCCAGCAGTGGTGTCATGAGGTGGGGATGCAGACCAGTGTCTCGCCGTCGCGCGCCAGCGTCATGCCATCGGGCAGTGCATCCGGACGTGTCATCAGCCAGGCATCCAGCTTGTGGCCGATGTGCATCAGCACCATCTCGCTGTTCGGGAAATTCTGCGCGATGGCGATGGCTTCCAGCAGATCGAAATGGTTGCGCGGTTCCGGTGCGCCGGGCGGGAAGGTGCAATCCAGACAGAGGGTGTGTGGTTGCCAGCGTTGCAGGAATTCCAGCGTGGCGGGCGGTAGTTCGCGACAGTCGGAGAGATAGGCCAAGCGTGCGCCCTTATGTTCGATGCAGTAACCCAAGGTCGGTTTGGAATGCACCAGCGGCACGGCCGTGATACTCACCTCGCCCAACTCGACTTTCTCAAACTTGGATAACTGCGTGAACTTCAGTGGCCCGGGTGATTTATACAGGTCGGCGCAGCCTTCGCTATCGTGCGGTGAATACACATCCAGCTCGCCCTTGCCCCAGCGCAGATGGAACAAGCCCTGCACATGGTCGGCATGGAAATGCGTGACCAGCACCGCGTTCAATGTGCCGGGCGGAAAGCGCTCTGCCACATCCATCACACCCGCATCGATCAGCAGGCGCGTTCCGCCCGCTTCCAGCACGGCACAGTTCGGCTGTCTGCGCAGGGTGATATCGACCCGCGCCAATGTACACACCGCACAATCGCAGCCCCACAGCGGCACACCACCGGCCGCGCCGGTGCCGAGGAAAGTCAGCCTCATGACGTCACCTGCTCGTGACTGCGGATGAGTTCGACGAACTCCGGGCCGGTGCTCTCCAGCGCATCATCGTTACGGAAGCGCAGCAGTCTGCCATGATGCAGGGAAGCGAACTCGCCCGCGCGTTGCAGGCGTGACTCGATCTCTTCATCGCTCTCGCGGCCGCGTGCCTGCAGACGTTCGCGCAGCACGGCAGGCGACACTTCGATCAACACAGGCACCAGTTCCGGATAGCGACGCGAGGCTTCGTGTAGATAGGCACGCGAGCCGTTAAGCACGACAGTGAGTCCTTTCGCCAGCCAGTGATTCAGTTCACAGCCGATGCCGTAACGCAGACCATGACTGTGCCAGTGCAGCGGAAACAGTTTCTTCACCACACGCGATTCGAACTCATCCTCACTCAACGCCACATGATTCTCGCCGCCCGCGTCGGACGGACGCGTGATGTAGCGATGCGCGAACACCACGTTGGCATCCTGCGCCAGTTTAAAACGCGCATGGCTCATCAAGCTGTCTTTGCCGCTGCCGGATGCGCCGATGACATAGAGCAGGATGCCGCTCATCTCAGGCTCCGTGATCGAAGGCCAGCGTCATCACCGGCAGGCCTTGCGACCATACGCGCGACACTTGCGGCAAACCGCCGAGATAGCGCACGGCCAACAAGTCGGCACGCTTGCCGACAGCGATAGCGCCACGATCGTTGAGGCTGACGGCTCGTGCGGGGTTGCTGGTCACCAGTGCCACTGCTTCATGCAACTTGATGCCTGCCAATTCCGGCAGTTGCAACACGGCGGGCAGCAGCGCGGCGGGTGAATAGTCGCCGCACAGACAATCGGCCACGCCTTCGCGCACCGCATCCAGTGCGCGCATGGAACCGGATTGCGATTTGCCGCGCACCACGTTGGGTGCGCCGAACAAAGTCGAAAGACCTGCGGCACGTGCGGCGACGGCGGTCTCCAGATTGATCGGGAATTCGGACACGCTCACACCCAATGCCTTCACCACATCCACTTTCTCTGGACGGTCGTCGTCGTGACTGGCCAACGGGATGCCGAGTTCACGTGCGTGTTGCGCCAGTTGTTCCATGCGCCCCACCGCACCTTCACCCTGCGCCAGTTTCTCGGCCAGCAAGGCTTCGAATTCGGCTTCGTCCTTCTTGTAGGTGCGTGTCTGGAAACTGCGATAGGCATCGATGCTTTTGAACTGCCCCTGCCCCGGTGTGTGATCCATGAACGACATCAGGTGGATCTCGTCGTTGGCCAGCAGATCGTTCAGCACCTCGGGCGCAGTCGGGTCGGTGATCTCGTAACGGGCATGCACGCGATTATCCACCAGAGCATGTTGCTGCCAGGCATGTACTGCACGCGCCAGCTCGGCAGCGGTGGCGTTGTTGCGCACGCCCAGTTCGGCATTGGCGAATGACAGCGCATGATAGATGGTGGTGATACCGGCGGCAGCATTGCGCTTGTCGGCCTGTGCGCAAGCGAAGTCGAACGGGAAGTGCACACCGGGACGTGGCTCGGCTTCTTTTTCCAGCGCGTCGCAATGCAGGTCGATCATGCCCGGCATCAATGTCTGTCCGCGCAGATCGATCTCTTGTGCGCCTTCGCTGCTGGCAGGATTAATAGCGACAATGTTGCCGTCCGCGATGAGGACTGCGGCGTCTTGCAGTGTCTCGTTCTCCAGCACGACTTGCGCGCCGGTCAGGTAAAAATGCTTGTTCATGCGATTTCCTCTTCGGGTTCCACGATAGCGACAGGGGGTGACAGTTCGATGACATCATCTGCCAGCCGCTTCACCAGATCAGGGTGGTGGAAGATGGCCAGCATGGCGATGCCGGTGTCTTTCAATGTCTCGATGTGTGCGACCACGCGCTCGGTGGTGGCAGGGTCGAGACTGGCGGTGGGTTCATCCAGCAACAGCAGACGTGGTTGCGCGATCAGGCCGCGCGCCAGATTCACACGCTGTTTCTCGCCGCCGGAAAAAGTGGCGGGCGGCACGTTCCACAGGTGGGCAGGTACTGCCAGTTGCGCCAACAGGTCGGCGGCGCGGCCGCGTGCTTCTTCGGTCGGCACACCGCGCGCGAACAAAGGCTCGGCCACCACATCCAGCGCAGACTTGCGCGGCAGGCAGTGCAAGAACTGGGTGACGAAACCGATCTCGGTCTTGCGCAGTTCCAGTATGCGGTGCTCGTCTGCCTGTGCCAGATCGACGATCTCGCCTGCGGCGGTGCGGAACAAGATGTGTCCGGCACTGGGCAGGTAGGTGCGGTACACGCCTTTGAGCACGGAGGATTTACCCGCGCCCGTCGGGCCGATCAGCGCGGTGAGCTTGCCGGGATACACGCTCAGATTCACATGCGAAGCGGACGGGATGAACTTGTCGCGCTCGTGCAGATGGAAGGTCTTGGCGTAGTTCTGTATATCGAGAAGGGCTGTATTCATAATTAAGTCCTCACCACAGAGACACAGAGGCACAGAGAAATACGGGACATCGACTGCAATTCAAACGATGCAGACCCGGCACGTAATTGAACGCCACCGTCTCCACACGTCGTTATGGGTTTGCTTTTCTCTGTGTCTCTGTGTCTCTGTGGTGCAAGGTTTTTTTTCATAGTTTTCTCACAATGCGGATGCCACCAGCCGCTGGGTGTAAGCGTGCTGCGGGTCTTCCAGTATCTGGTCGGTGAGGCCGGACTCGATCACGCGGCCGTGTTTCATCACCAGCGTGCGGCCGGCCAGCAGACGGATCACGCCCAGGTCGTGGGTGACCACGATCATCGCGGTGCCCAGTTCGTGTTGTATCTCCAGGATCAAGTCGAGGATGGCGGCCTGTACTGACAGGTCGAGGCCGGTGGTGACTTCATCCAGGAACAACAGCGGCGGTTGCGTGGCCAAGGCCTTGGCGATCTGCACGCGTTGCTGCATGCCGCCGGAGAAGGTCTTGGGGTTTTGGTCCATGCGTGCGCGTGCCACTTCGGTGCGCACCAACAGGTCACCGGCACGGGTGCGGATCTCGCCGTAGTGTTTGAGGTCGCTCATCAGCAGACGCTCGGCGATGTTGCCACCAGCCGATATCTGGAAGTTAAGACCCAGATGCGGGTTCTGATACACCATGCCGAAACGCTTGTTGCGCATGCTGCGTTGTTGCGCGGCATTGAGCGCGAACATGTCGTGCTGCATGCCGCCGTCGTAGAAGGTCGCACTGCCAGCAGTAGGTGCCTCGTCGAAATACAGCGTCTTCACCGTGCTCGACTTGCCGCTGCCGGATTCGCCGATGATGCCGAGGATCTCGCCGCGATACAGATCGAAGTTCACATCGTGTGCGGCGACCACGCTGCCGCAGTGCGGGCACATGTTGGTGTCGTGTTCCGGCCCGGTGCTGCTAATGCACAGCGGGCACTGCACACCGTGGATGCGCGACAAGCCGCGCACGGACAATATCTTGTTGCTCATGCTTGTTTCCTCGCGCTGATGGTTTCCTGCTGCTCCTCGCAATAAGACGAGTCGGAACATTGATGTGTGACGTTGCCTGCATCGTCGATGAGTTCGTCGAGGAAGCTCACGGTCGAACCGCAGCAACGGCAGGCGATGCGCTTGCCGTTCGCGTCGCGGAAATCTTCCACGCGGAAGGCGATGTCGTCGAACACCAGCGGCTCGGCCACGGTGTAGGGCGGCACGGCGTAGATCTTCTTCTCGCGACCTGCACCGAGCAGCACCAGCGCGGGCGACTGATGCAGACGCGGCACGTCCCAGCGCGGGATGGGTGAAGGGTCGATCACATAATGGCCGTTGAGGCGTGTGGGGTAGCGGTGCGAGATGGTGATCTCGTCGAAGCGCACCACGTCCTCATACAACTTCACCAGCAAGCGCGAGTAGTCCGCTTCGCCGTGCATGACTTTGCGTCGCGCCTCGGAAGGCTCGACCACCACCAGTGCATCGGGATACGGCACTTGCAGCACCAGTATCTGTTGCTCGGTGAGCATCTTCTCCGGGATGCGGTGTCGCGACTGGATAAGTGTGGCTTTCTGCGTCTTCTCGGTGACTTCGACACCGGGACAAGTGAGCTGCACGAACTGGCGCAGGTTCACCGCGTTCACGGAATCGTCCGAGCCCTGGTCGATCACTTTCAAAGTGTCATCCGCACCGATCAGCGACAGTGTGAGTTGCAGACCGCCGGTACCGAAGCCGCGCCCCATCGGCATCTCGCGCGAGGCGTACGGCGTCTGATAACCGGGGATGGAGATCGCTTTCAGGATGCAGCGGCGCACTTCCTTCTTGGCATACTCGTCGAGGAAGCCGAAGGAGTAGCCCGCGTCTTCCAGCGGCAATTCGTAATGCGCGTTCATGCGGTCTCCTCCGTGTCCTGTTCTTTAATCTTTTGTTGCGTGGTGCGCAGACGGTCCATGTCGGACTGGAAGGTCACGTAGTGCGGCATCTTGTAGTGCGAGGCGAAGCCCATCGAGTCCACACCGTCCACATGCAGCAACACGAACTCGGGATCTTCCGAAGGATTGGTGGGGCCGTCTTGCATGCCTTTCTGCAATGCACGGTCGAGGATCGCCATGCTGATCGCCTTCACTTCGTTGTGACCGAAGCACGCGCCGTAGCCGAGCGTGAAGGTGGGCAGCTCATCGCCGTTCGTGCCTTCGTACATCGCCACCACTTCACATTCGGTGACCAGCACTTCGCCCGCTTCCATCAGTTCCCCCGTCACCGGATGCGGCAACATCACCGGCAGATAACCGACACGCAGTTCCGCCACCGTGGGGTGCACGTCACCGTAACCGCGCATGTTGGAATACGCCATCGCCAGCAAGCCGCCGGTCTCGGCGCGCGCCATGGTGGCCAGTGCGGCTGAACGCGGCACGGGGAACACCAGCGGGTCACGCGTGATGTCGAAGGCGGCAGCACGACTCGGTGCGACCGGCGGCAGCAGACCTTCGGCGCGCAGTGCGTCGATCACTTTGGGGAAGTTGTCCGGCACTTCGCTATCCGGCGTGTCTTGCAGGAAACTTTGCGCCACGGCTTTGAACGCCTCCGGGTCTTCGTTGGCGAGGTCGAGTTGCAGCAGGCGCAACGCGTAATCATAAGTCGCGCCCAGATACTGTCCGCCCGGCACTTCCTTGAACGCGGACGAGATGCGACGGATGCAGCGCATGTTCGCGGTGTCCTGCACCGGCGTCTCGAGCAGACGCGGCTTGGTGGAACGGTATGCGCGCAATGCGAATGCCGCTTCCAGTGTGTCGCCCTGGAATTGCTTGAGTGCGAGTGCGGCCAGACGCGGGTGGTACAGCCCACCTTCCGACACCACGCGCGAAGTGAGTAAGCGCAACTGCTCCTCGATCATCGCCAGTGTCAGCGGCTCGTTCAGCGAGCCTTTGCAACGCAGGTAGTCGGTGGTTGCTGCTGCACCGTCGATGGCTGCTTTGCCGCCCTTGATCGCGACGTAACTCATGCGGCGCCTCCGATCTCAATGCGGGTGGTGCGCGGCAGCGCGACGAAATTTTTTGCATCGCACAGCACCAGCTCCACGCCGAGCGGGAAGCTGCTCACCCAGTCGTTGCGTGCGACTATCCAGTCAGCATGCAGACCATTGACGCTGATGGTGACCAGCTGACGGATACCGGGGCCACTCAGTCGCATGCGTAGTACAGCGGAGTCGTCGTCATGCAGCGACGCGACGCGCAACAACAGGGTCGCACCGCCTTCCGGTTCTTCCAATGTGCCGAGGCTGGGCACAAACTCAGGTGCGTGGCTGCCGTCCAGCAAGACGAAGGCGGCCAGTTCCGATGGCACGCGTTGCGCTTCCAGTTTCGGCCAGATGGTTTCTTGCAGCATGTCTTGCGGATCGGACAAAGTCGTCTGGCCGTCCAGCAGTGCGCCCAGCAATGCGATGCAGGGTTCAGCCTGTAGCGGGCAGCTTTGGATGCGGCCGGGATAACTGAACGCGTCCAGCAGACTGCGGAACAGTTGCTGTTGTTGTGCCGGATGCCAGATGTCAGCTTCGACCATGGTCATTTCATTGTTCATCTTCGTCGTCCTCTTGTCCCAGTAGCGAGAAATCCACTCGGGTCGCGGTCAGTAGTTTTTTACGTTCGATCTGTTTTTGCTGGCGCACTTCCATGCCGCGCTGCACCAAGGTCATGGCCGGTACGCTGCCCGGCAACTTGCCGGCCATCACCGCGTCGAGGATGGCGATAGAGCGTGCGAACTGCGCGCGGTCGTCGACGATCAACGCACCGCCGCGCTCTTCGATCCCGCCCGCAGTGCGCACGATCACTTCGGCACGCGCCACCGGGATCTCGCCGATGAAATAGGATTCTTCGAACGCGCCGTCGCGCAGATTGAGCAAACCCAGACCGGCGTGCGGCAGTGCGACATCGCGCACTTCCAGCTCACCCGACAACACGTTCGCCAGGTGTTTCACTTCACTGGCAGGCAGCGCGCACAAGGCGGCTGCCCATTCATTTCTTGCTACATTCATATCCAGTCTTCCTTGTGCCGCCTTGTTGTTAGATGTCTATACAAGTTCGCTTTCCCTGCCTGTAAAAACAGGCAGGCACCACTACATCAACCGACTGCGCAATCTCGCAGAGAATTGGTCGAGGATGATCACAGTCAGGAAGATGATCACCAGGATGGTGCCGACGTGGTCGAAGTTGAACATGTCGAAACGACCCTTAAGCTCAAGACCGATGCCGCCCGCACCCACGATGCCGATCACCGTTGCCATGCGGATGTTGCGATCGAGGATGTAGAGCGTGTAGGCGATGTACTGCGGCAGGACTTGCGGCAACACGCCGTACCAGAGCGTCTTGATCTGCCCCGCGCCGATGGACTGCAACGCCTCCTGCGGGCCGCGATCGGCGTTCTCGATATCTTCCGCATAGAACTTGCCGAGGAAGCCCGCACTATGGATGCCCAGCGCAAGGAAACCGGCGATGGGGCCGAAGCCGAATGCCAGCACCAGGAACAGTGCGCTGACCAGTTCCGGGATGGCGCGGAACAGGCTGATGGTGGAACGCGCCAGGTTATAGATGAAGCGGTTGGGTGCGTAGTTAGCCGCGGCGAAACATGCCAAAGGAATCGACAACAACACAGCCAGTATCGTCCCCCATAGCGCCATCTCCAGCGTCTCCAGCATCTTGAGCAGCACATGGGCCAGATAGCCGACCGGCTTGACCAGCACTTCCTTGCTCTCGATGGTCTCTTCCAGTTGCAGCGTCTCGGTATTCAGGTGCGGCGTGCGCGACTCGATGACTTCCACATGCGACAGCCAGGGCAGATCGTTGCGGTCGAAGTTCTCGATGCGCGAGACCTCGATCTCTTCAGAGATGCGCAACGGCCATATCGATTCGGCGATGCGCATCACGCCGGTAGCCACGGAAGACTCTTCGTTCAGACCGACGACATAGCCGACACCCTGTGCGGTCTCCTGCATCATGCGCGGCACTTCCATGCGACTCCCGGTGACTGCGAGTATCAGCAGGGCGGCGATGGCGAACATCAGATGTCGCGCGTTATACGGCTGGTTCAGATGCCATTTGGCATCGCGATTGACTGACAGGTTCTTCATCATGTTCATCTCAGGCCGCAGCCAGTTCCAGTTCGGGTTCGCACGCGGCTTCATCCACCTCCGGTGCATCGTGTTTGTGAGCCAGTGCTCCGTGATACAGGTCTTCACAGACCTGGTCCGTGAGTTGCTCCGGCGTGCCGTCGAACACCAGACGTCCCTGATTGACCGCGATGATGCGGTCGCCGAACTCGCGAGCCAGTTCGGGCTGGTGCAGGCTGCACAGCACGGTGGTGTCGTGGTTGCGCGATTGGCGATGCAGCAATTCCAGGATGCCGCGGCTGATACGCGGATCGAGGCTGGCGACCGGTTCGTCGGCCAGCAATACCGCCGGATCCATCATGAAGGCGCGCGCGATGCCGACGCGCTGCTGTTGTCCGCCCGACAGTTCGGAGACGCGGCGGTTCACATGTTCGGGAGTCAGCCCCACTTCATCCAGCAGGCGACAGGCTTTCTGACGTAACTCTGGCGGGAACAGACCTATCGCAGCACGCCAATGGGCGACCTGCGGCAATGCGCCGGACAGTACGTTGAGCGCCACCGACATGCGTGGCGTCAGATTGAATTGCTGGTGCACCGTTGCGACGCGTTTGCGCAGCCGCTGCACCGATCGCTCGGTGATCTGCTCGCCTGCCAGATGGACACTGCCTTCAGTCGGACTGGACAAGCCGTTGAGCATGCGCAGCAAGGTCGATTTGCCTGCGCCGGACGGGCCGAGCAGCACACAGAACTGGCCTTTGGGTACGTGCAACGAGATATTCCTCAACGCTTCCGTGCCATCCGGAAAACGTTTGTAGACACTATCGAATTTCAACATGGTCGTTTCCTCTGCAATAGCTGATGACAGAACAGCCGCCCGCAACTGCGGGCGGCTGTTCTGTGTTTAGCGTTGTGCTGCCTTCTTTAGCAGTTCAGCTTTCACCTGGTCATCCACCAGCGCCAGCTTCTTGCCTGGTGCATCCATGCCGGATTCCGGGAAGTCAGCGTCGTAGCGATCCACTTTCGAACCACCGTAGCCGCGGATCATGTCCGGTGTGACACCTGCTGCCTTATGCACATTGTTGAAAGCATCCTTCAACTTCTGCTGGGTCTTTTTTGGCAGAGAAGTCGACATCGCCAGCGGCGGCTGTGGGATTGGTTCGCTCTTGGCCAGCACACGCACCTTGGTCGGATCGATCGCGCCCTGCTTCACGGCTTTCTCGAACGAATCGAACGATGCGCCGCTCAGGTCTGCCTTGCCTTCCGCAACTGCTTTGAGCGAGTTGGCATGGCTGCCGGTGATCACCACCTGCCCCATGTCACGTGCCGGATCGACACCCGCATCCATCAGCATGGCCACCGGATAGACGAAGCTCGATGTCGAATTCACATCGCCCAGTGCCAGACGCGCACCTTTCGTATCCTTCAGGCTTTTGTAAGAAGAATTCGTGCTCGCGAAGATGCCGGAGTGGTACACGGAAGCACCCTTGTGCACTGCGACTGCGAGCAGCTTGGCGCAACCCTTGTCGCGTACCGGGATGTAGCTGGCCGCACCGAAGAAGGCGATCTCGGTCTGCTTCAGGCACATGGCTTCCATCACTGCGCTGTAGCTCTGGCCCACACGGATGTCGAAATGCAGGCCGGTGCTCTTGGTCACCGCGTTGAAGATCGGCACGAAGTCAGCCTTGGTGCCGTCTTCGGTACCGCCGTCTGCAGGGATCAGCATGACGCGCAAGGGGTGTGCCTTGCTGCCGTCCTGCATGGCAGCAGCCATGCTCTGCGGTGCGACCATCGCGGTGCAGACCAATGCTGAAAATAGGATTTGCTTGAGTTTCATTTGTGAGGCTCCTGTCTGGAAAGATAAAAAGGTGTTACTGGGTCGGGGTGATGCAAAGTTGGATCCGGTCGGCCCGGAACCGTGTAATGGCGTACTCGACAGGGCTGTCGTCCTGCGTGCGCACGTTCAGACTCTTGACCCGCAGCACGGGCCGGTGCTGGGTGATGCCCAGCAACTTGGCGTCGTCGCCCTGCGGCATGACGGCGGTGACCAGACTCTCGGTGCGGCGCAGTGCACCGCAGTGCTGGTTCAGCAAGGCATGCAGCGAACCGCTCTGATAGTCCTCCAGCAGTTCGCGGAAAGGTGTCAGCGGCAGAAAGTGCGAGATCACGCAGAAAGGCAGACCGTCCGCGATACGCAGCGTCTCTATCCACAGCACGTCTTCATCTGTTTCGATGTTCAGGTTGCGCGCCACCCCGGCGGAAGCCGGGGCGACCATCTTGCGCACCACGCGCGAATCGGTGGCGACGCCGATCTCGCCCAGGGTCTGGGTGAAGCGTGTGCCGCTGCCCAGCTTGTAGTCCAGCAAGCGGTCGGTGATGAAGATGCCCACGCCATGCTGTCGTTCCAGCATGCCCTCGAGGATCAGTTCATCCACGGCACGGCGCAGGGTGTGACGGTTCACCCCGAAGCGTGCGGCCAGCTCGCCTTCGGCAGGCAGCCGGTCGCCGGGCGCGCCCTGACGCACATACTCTCGCTCGAGCACTTCGGCGATCTGTGCATACAGGGTGATTCCGGTGTCGCGGTCTATGGCGTACAAGCTCATGACGGGTAGATGTCTAGATATGTAATGCAGCCATATTGCGCAGTGAATATTTCGCGCCAGTGAAATGTTTGTTGCAGTTCCGTAACAATCGGCCCGGCGCGTCAGGCTTGGCTGAATACGTCCTGCGGCAAAGGCATACGATGGCGCAGTTCCCGCGGACGCAGCAGTTCTATGCGCTGGCGGATGACGGGATCGTCGGCATGCGGGTTGGCATCCCACACCGGTTCTTCGCCGGTCAGGATGCGGTCGATATGCGTGAGGCGGGTGCCCGTTTCGTTCAGGTAATAGTCGAAGCGGCGCGACATGCCGCCGTCGAACAACTTTGCACCGCGATAGCAGAGTTGCGACAGACGGCTGACGCGCAGCAACTGTTCAGCGCCCGACAGCATGGCGATGCTGCGTTTGGCGATGGGTTGTGGGCAGGCGAAATGTTGCGCGATGTATTCCGACAACTCATGGCGATGTGCATCCATCAGCTCGCCCGGCTCGGCAAACAGCTGATCGCGGATGTGCATATCCATCGCCCATTCGCAGGCGGCGTGCGTCAGCACCGGCACGTTGCCCCACAGTTTTTCGTGGGCGGGCACGAAGTGGTTGTGCGCGATCACGTCCACCAGCAGGTGGCTGACGAAACCGAGCGACAGCGCGTATTCCTCGTCGCTCTGGGCATCGTCCAATAGTTTGCGTGCGCGTTGCCACTGATGGGTGGTAGAGAACGGTTCGCCCCAGCTGCGGTCGCTCCATAGCGCCAAGTCGGGCAGACATGCGCCGGCCAGCACCAGTCGCGGATAGGCGAGTACGGCTTTACGGAAACGTGAGTCGGTGAGCGGCACGGCCCACAGCAGCATCTGCGCGAAATAGACATGGGTGTACAAACCCCATGCATTGGCATCTGCGCTCCACAACAGCAGCGGGATCCACCAACGCCAATGTCTCTTTATAAGCTTCATGGCGCGCAGTATGTGGATGCCATGTGAAGCGCAGATGACAAGTGCGTGAGATTTTGATGAAGACTGCGAGTATCATCCGCGCGTACATTTCCTTTTGGGCTAGAGGCTTACATGGCAGGCGTATTGGCAGGTGATATCGGCGGCACGAAGACACGACTGGCACTGGTCGAAGTCAGCGGCACGCAAGCGACGATCACCAACGAACGCGAATTCGTCAGCGCCGACTACGCCAGCTTCGATGAATTGCTGGCCGAATTCATGAACGATGCCGGCACCGTTCACTCTGCCGCTTTCGGCGTGGCAGGTCCCGTACACAACGACACCGTACAAACCACCAACCTGCCCTGGCGCATCTCAGCCGATGCCTTGCGCACACGTTTCGGTTTCGCCAACTGCCATCTGCTGAACGACCTGGAAGCGACTGCCTACGGTCTGCCTGCGTTACAGGCAGACGATGTTTTCACGCTGCATGCCGGCGCCCCTTATGCGCAGGGCAACCGCGCCATCATCGCTGCCGGTACCGGGCTGGGTGAAGCCGGACTGTTCTGGGACGGCCATACGCACAGACCCTTTGCCACAGAAGGCGGCCACGCTTCATTCGCGCCGCGCGATGCGCTGGAGTTCGAATTCGCACAGACACTGCGCGAACGGTTCGGCCATGTGAGTTGGGAGCGCGTAGTGTCCGGCATGGGCATTCCCGATCTTTATGATTTCCTGCTGGCACGCCAAGGCGGGCACTCGCCCGACTGGCTGCTGGATGCGATGCAGAAACAAGGCAAGTCTGCGGCGATCTCTCATGCTGCGCTGGCCGAGCGCGATGCCTTGTGTACCGAGACGATGCACCGCTTCGTCAGCCTGTACGGGGCCGAGGCAGGTAATCTGGCGCTGAAGACGATGAGCAGCGGCGGGCTTTATGTAGGCGGCGGCATCGCACCGAAGATCATGCCGCTGCTGGAAAGTGGTGCCTTCCTAGGCGCCTTCTTCGACAAGGGCCGCATGCGCCCGCTGCTGGAAGCGATGCCGGTACGCATCATCCTCAACGACCGTGCTGCCTTGTATGGCCCGGCACTGTTCGCCGCGCAACGGCAGGTGTAGCATCGCCGCCCACAGGAGGTGCTGAAACAGCCATCATGAAACACGCAATACTCGCCACGATCTCGTCTTACTTCCGTCCCCGCCTCATCGATTCACTGCGCGACTACGACCAAACCAGATTCAGAACAGATATCTCTGCCGGTATCACGGTCGGCATCGTCGCCCTGCCCCTGGCCATCGCTTTCGCCATCGCCTCCGGCGCAAAACCCGAGGCGGGCATCTTCACCGCCATCATCGCGGGTTTCATCATCTCCTCTCTGGGCGGCTCACGCGTACAGATCGGCGGCCCGACCGGCGCCTTCATCGTCATCGTGTACAACATCATCCTGCAGTACGGATATGCCAACCTGCTGATCTGCACCATGATGGCGGGCGTGATGCTGGTGGCGATGGGGCTGTTCAAGCTCGGCAACCTGATCAAGTTCTTCCCGCATCCGCTCATCATCGGCTTCACCAACGGCATCGCGGTGCTCATCATCCTCAGCCAGGTAAAAGAATTTTTCGGCTTGCAGATCGAGGTGATGCCATCGGAATTCCTCGGCAAGCTGCGCGCCATCTATGCGGCCATCGGCACCATCGACCCACTCACCGTGACGCTGGCCCTCGCCTCGGCCTTGCTGATCTGGTTCTACCCCAAGCGCTGGGCGCAGAAGCTGCCCTCGCCCATCGTGGCGTTGATAGGCGGCACGATATTGGTCGGCTTGTTCAATCTGCCCACCGAGACCATCGGCAGCCGCTTCGGCGGCATCCCGCAGGGCCTGCCCAGCTTCGAATTCCCGGAACTCACCTTCGCCACCTTGCGCCACCTGTTCGCACCGGCGATGACCATCGCACTGCTGGGTGCCATCGAATCGCTGCTCTCCGCAGCCGTCGCGGACGGCATGATCGACGACAAGCACGATTCGAATCAGGAGCTGATCGCGCAGGGTATCGCCAACATCGTCACGCCGTTCTTCGGCGGCATCCCCGCCACCGGCGCCATCGCGCGCACCGCGACCAATGTGCGCAGCGGCGCGACCAGCCCGGTGTCCGGCATCGTGCATGCGCTGACGTTGCTGGTGATCGTGTTGGTCGCCGCCCCCTTGGCGCAATACATCCCGCTCGCGTCGCTGTCCGCCATCCTGCTGGTGGTGGCGATCAACATGGGCGAATGGGAAGGCTTCCGCACGCTGCGCAAATACCCGCTGAGCGACAGTGCCGTGCTGGTGGTGACCTTCGTGCTGACGGTGATGTTCGGTCTGACGGTGGCGGTGGAGATCGGCCTGTTCATCGCGGTGTTCTCTTTCATGCACCGCATCACCGACCTCACCCATGTCAGCGTGGCGGACGAATCACCGCTGCCCAACGACGGCGAGGACACCATCGCTCGCAAGGCGGTGCCCAAAGGCGTGGTGATCTATCGCGTGTTCGGCGCGCTGTTCTTCGGCGCGGCAGACAAGCTGGAGAACATCCTGATCGAGTTGCACAACGAACCCGAGGTGCTGATCCTCAAGATGCAGGAAGTGATCAGCATGGATTCGAGCGCACTGCACAAGCTGGAACACCTCCATCACAAACTGCGCAAGCGTGGCAAGCATCTCATCCTGTGTGGGCCGCACACCCAGCCCTACTTCCTGATGCATCAGTCTGGATTCTTCGACCAGGTGGGTAGAGAGAATGTTGTTGGAAACATGGAGAAGGCTTTGGCGCGTGCACGTGAACTACTCCCTGCCAGTTAAACCTTGCGTTGTTTGATCCAATCCGCGACCTCTCCGGCCGGCATGGGTTGCGCGATGCTGTAACCCTGCACGGAACCGCAGCCCATCGCTTGTAGTTGAGAATTTAGCGCGCCGTCTTCCACGCCTTCCGCAACAGTGTGTCGGCCAAAGGTGTTCGCCAAGGCAATGACACCCTGCACGATGGCGTGGTCGCCTTTGTTAAGACTCATACCTTGCACAAAAGATTGGTCGATCTTCAGCGTGTCGGCGGATAAGCGACTCAGATAGACCAGCGAAGAGTAGCCGGTGCCAAAATCGTCCAGCGCGAAGGTAACACCCATCTCGCGACAGGCATCGATGACTTCTGAGGATTGTGCGATGTCTTCCAGTGCAGCGGTTTCCAACACTTCGATCTGCAGTGCGCCATCACGCAGCTTCGGGTAATGCGATAGCTCGTTTTTTAGGTTTTCAACGAAATCGCTGATCTGCAGATGCTGCGCTGAGATGTTGATGCTGACTTGCAGCGCTAATCCCGCGCGCTCCCATGCGAACAGTTGTGCGAGTGCGTTATTGATCACCCATTTCCCCAACTGCACATCCTGTTCAGAGTTCTCGATGATGGGCAGGAATTCGGCGGGCGCCAGTATGCCGCGCTCCGGATGGTTCCAACGTATCAGTGCTTCCACGCCAACGATGTTTCCGGTCGATAACTCCTGCTTGGGCTGGTAATACAGCTCGAACTCGCCGCCCTCCAGCCCTTCGGAGATACGGCGGCGCCCCTCGTGCAGTGAACGCACGCGCTGATCGTGCATCGCATCGTAGAGATGAAAGCGGTTCTTGCCGCTCTGCTTGGCGATGTACATGGCTTGGTCGGCATGGCGCAGCAGCGTATCGCCATCCACATGATCCTCCGGATAAAGGGTCACGCCGATGCTGGCCGATACGAAAACTTGAATGCCATTGAGCACGACCGGCTGCCCGATGACATCCATGACGCGTTCCAGCACACGGTAGCATTCATCGACTTGCGGCAATTCGTTGAACAACATCACGAACTCGTCACCGCCCAAGCGGGCTAGGGTGTCACCCGCGCGCAACACTTCCTGTAAACGGCGCGTGATGTCGATCAGCAGTTTGTCGCCCATCTCGTGACCATGGCGATCATTCACTTCTTTGAATCCATCCAGATCGATGTAGCAAACAGCCAACATGGCATCACTGCGTTGCGTAACGGCAATCGCTTGGCGCAAACGGTCAGCCAGCAAGCGACGATTGGGCACGCCGGTCAGTGCATCGTAGTTGGCGACATGGCTCAGTTCGGCTTCATGATCTTTGAAATAGGTGATGTCGGAGAAGATGCCGACATGGCGCTGCACTTGCCCGAGATGATCGGCGATGACCGAGATGGATAGCATCTCGGCGAACACTTCGCCGCTTTTGCGCCGGTTCCATATCTCGCCGCGCCAGGCACCTTTCTCTTGCAGCGCTTGCCACATGGCTCCGTAGAAAGCCTGGTCCTGTCTGCCGGAACTCAGGATATTGGGATTCTTGCCCATCACCTCCGCGCGTGTGTATCCGGTGATGGTGGTGAATGCCGCGTTGACGTCGATGATGCGATTGTTCGCATCGGTAACGACGATAGCTTCCTGACTGTTGTCGAACACGCTGGCGTTGATGCGTAGCGATTCATCCGCGCGGCGGCGGTCGGTGATGTCGTACTGGATGCCGTCCCACAGGATGTCGCCGTTCTCCATCCGGGTCGGCTGCGAGGCGATGTGCAGCCAGCGTACTTCGCCATCGCGCCTTTTGATGCGGCCTTCCCATTCGAGCGGATGCATCTGTTCGCGGGCGTTATCGTTGAGCCAGCGGAATTCTTCCAGATCGTCCGGCAGGATGCGCGAAAAAGCAGCATGCGGGTCGCGCAGCACATCGTGCTCTTTTACATCCAGCAGTTCGCACCAGCGCTGGCTGACATAATCGAACACCCCGCCACCCTGCGCGAGCATGCGGTACTTGTACACTCCGACGGGTATCTTCTGCACCAGTTCGCTGTAATTGTCGATGCTGTCCTTAAGGGCTTGCTCCACCTGTTTGCGCTCATTGATGTCGCGGCCGATGCCCAGCGCGCCGATGACCATACCCTCCTTGTCACGTTCGGGAACGAAGATGACGTGGTGCCAGTGCAAGCCACCGTCCGGATGTTCGATCGGGTACTCGACCTCCACCCGTTCGCCCTTGTCCATGACCTTTGTCACCAGATCTTGCAGCTCACGCACCTCTGGAGAATCCGGCGCGGCATCGACAGGAAATTCGCCAACCACCGGCAATATATGCGCGGCGATGGTGCGCGCCATCGAAGGGTTCATGTAGGTCACCCGGCATTCGCGGTCGTATCGGATGATATTGTCCGGCAGGTTCTCCGCCAGCGAGCGGAACTCGTGTTCGCTCTCGGCCAGGATGTGTTTGATGCGCTCGCGTTCGGTGATGTCGCGCCCGACGCCGAGCACACCGACCAACTTGCCCGATCTGTCGTGCATCGGCGTCTTGATGGTTTCCAGCAGTTCCCTGTGGCCGTCGTCAGCGAAGGTGATCCACTCCTCGTTGATCGTGGGCTTGTCTGCCGCCATCGCCATCTGGTCGTGCTCGCGGAAGAAATCCGCCAGCGCTTTGTCCACGAAGTCGTGGTCGGTCTTGCCGACGATGTCACGCTCACGCGCACCAAAGAAACTTTCAAAGCGGTGATTGCAGGCCAGATAGTGGCCATCTACATCCTTCAACCAGATCAGATCGGGAATGGCATCGAGCAAACCATGCAAGAAGGATTCTTCGATACCGGCACGCTGGTCGTTCAAACCCTTCGCCATCAGTTGCGTCAGGTCATGCTCACTCACCATACCTGTCATATTGCCATTGGCATCGACCACCACCAGATGCCGCACCTTGTGCACCAGCATCTTCTCTGCTGCTTCACTGGTAGTGGAATTGACCGTGATGGTCAGCACCGGTGAGATCATCACATCGCCCAGCGTGGTATCCATCCAGTCCGTTTTGGAAGAGTAGATTCGCACCACATCGCGCTCTGTCACGATACCGAGCGGCTTATCCTCTGCAACCACGATGACACAACTTTTGTGCTGGGAATCCATCAGATCGAGTGCCTGCTTGAGCAGCGTCTCGGGTGGCATGGCGATGCCTGTGCGTTGCGCGATCGTAGATATGCGGCGGCGGCCGGCCAATACGGTCAGGTCCAGATGCTGCCTGAAATCCGTCTCGCTGACCACGCCGGAGACCACGCCGGCCTCATCCACCAGCACCAGATGACGTATACCTTCGCGTTGGCAAGTGCGGTAGCCCTCCAGAACGAGGGTGTCGCCGGACATGACGATGACCGGTGCCGACATGACTTCTTGCAATGCGGTCGAACCAACGATTCCGTCGTGCATGGCGCGCAGGATATTGCGCTCGGTGATGATGCCTACCGGATGCCGGGTATCGTCTGTTACGACGATGGATGAGAAGCGACGCTGCGCCATCAGCCCGGCCACGTCCGCCAGATTTGATTGAACGAGACAAGTCGTGACGTCGCGCGTGGCGATGTCGATCAACCGCATATTATTTTGATTCTCTCCTCGCATAACCTACCCTGCTTATTTTTGCGGCCCCCGACCATCAAAATACCACAACTTTCCTAGGGATAACCCCATACCCCACTAGCTGGCTATGCTATGAGTAGACCACGCGCACCTTGTCGTGACCGATCTCTTCGGTCAACGTAGTCAGTAATTCCTCGGGAAGCGTGACCTTCCATTCTTCCCCCAGACGCAGCGGTGCGGCGCCAATGAGGTTGCGGTAGTTGAGCTGCACCGCGCATTCGCCGCCGCAATAGGGCTTGAGCATCTCGGCCAAACGCTTGGTACATACCTTGTCGTCCATGCTGCAATCGATATCCAGCCGTTTGGCAAATACCCCGCGCGCCGAGGCGAAGTCGAACAGCGCATCGGCACTGATGCGCATACCGCCGGAATACTCATCCATGCTGGCGCGGCCGCGCGCCACTACCAGTTGATCGTCGCGCAGCCAGTTGCGGTTGGGTTCGAACAGATCGTTGAACACGGTCATCTCGATCTGCGCGCTACCGTCATCCAGCGTCAGCACTGCCATTCGCCCACGACGGGTCTGCAAGAGGCGGATGCCGCTGATGATGCCCGACAACACCAGCTCTTTTTCCTGGCGGCGTGACCTGCCGTTGGCTGCGGGCAATATCTCCGGCGTGACCTTATCCAGGCGCATGCTGACGAAATTGGACAGTTCCTGCTCGAACTCCTGATACGGGTGACCGGACAAATAGAAACCGAGTGCGGTCTTTTCCTGCTGCAACTGTTCGCGCAGTTTCCAGTGCTCCACGTCCGCCAGCGGCAGATTCATGTCTTCCGCCGGGTCATCGCCGAACAGGCTGACCTGATTGGCTGCACGCGCATGCTGCTCGGCGCTGCCCAAAGCGGCATCGAGCGAGGCCAGCATCTGATGGCGATGATCGTTGATACTGTCGAACGCGCCCGCTTTGATCAATGCTTCGATGGCACGGCGGTTGACCACGCGCTTGTCGACGCGACGGCAGAAATCGAACAGGTCAGTGAACGGCCCGCCTTCTTTGCGTGCCGCCACGATGTTCTCCACCGCAGCTTCGCCCGTGCCCTTCACTGCGCCCAAGCCGTAAGCCATGACCTTCTCTTCGGTCGGGGTGAAACGATACAGCGAACTGTTGATGTCCGGCGGCAGGATGGTGATGCCCTGCACCGCCGTGTCCTGATAGAAGAAGCTCACCTTGTCGGTGTTGTCCATTTCCGAGGACATCGTGGCCGCCATGAATGCAGCGGGGTAATGACACTTCAGATAGGCGGTTTGATAAGCGACCACGGAGTAAGCGGCGGCGTGCGACTTGTTGAAGCCGTAGCCCGCGAACTTCTCCATGGTGTCGAAGATCTCGTTCGCCTTCGCCTCATCGATGTTGTTCGCGGCCGCACCCGCGACGAACTTGCCGCGCTCCTTGGCCATCTCCTCGGCCTTCTTCTTACCCATCGCGCGGCGCAACATGTCGGCGCCGCCCAGCGAGTAACCGGCCACCGCCTGCGCCGCCTGCATCACCTGCTCCTGATACACCATGATTCCGTAGGTGCTGCGCACCACCTTGTCCAGCAGCGGATGCGGGATGATGACTTTCTCGCGGCCGTGTTTACGGTTGATGTAGTCCGGGATGAAGTCCATCGGGCCGGGACGGTACAGCGCGTTCAGCGCGATCAGGTCGTCGATGCAGTCCGGCTGGGCTTTCACCAGCGTGTCCTTCATGCCGCGCGATTCGAACTGGAACACGGCGGTGGTGTTGGCGTTGCGGAATATCTTGTCGTAGGTGGGCTTGTCGTCGAGCGGGATGGTGTCGATGTTGAAGTCTTGCGTACCTTCGATGCCGGATGCTTTGATGTAGCGCACCGCCCAGTCGATGATGGTCAGCGTGCGCAGACCCAGGAAGTCGAACTTCACCAAGCCGACGGCTTCCACGTCGTCCTTGTCGAACTGGCTGACCGTGCTCTCGCTGCCTTCGGCGCAATACAGCGGACAGAAGTCGGTGAGCTTGCCCGGCGCGATCAACACACCACCGGCGTGCATGCCGACGTTACGCGTCAAGTCTTCCAAACGCATGCCCAGTTCCATCAACTCATCCACACCTTCTTCGCTGGCGATGATGGCGTTGAACTCCGGCTCCATCTCGCGCGCCTTGCTCAGCGACACCGGCTTCACACCGTCCAGCGGCACCAGCTTGGATAAACGGTCGCACAGCATGTAGGGGAAATCGAGCACGCGTCCGACGTCACGGATCACACCCTTGGAGGCCATGGTGCCGAAGGTGGCGATCTGCGATACGCAGGCCTCGCCATAGTGGCGGCGCACATACTGGATCACCAGTTCGCGTCCGTCCTGACAGAAGTCCACGTCGAAGTCGGGCATGGACACACGCTCCGGATTGAGGAAGCGCTCGAACAGCAATTCATAACGCAGCGGGTCGAGGTCGGTGATGCCCAGCGAATACGCCACCAGCGAACCGGCACCGGAACCGCGACCCGGCCCCACCGGCACGCCGTTGGGAAAACGCTCGTGGCGATAAGATTTCGCCCAGCGGATGAAGTCGGCCACGATGAGGAAGTAGCCGGGGAATTTCATGCCGATGATGGTATCGACCTCGAAATCCAGTCGCGCCTGATAGTCCGGCATCTTGGCCGCGCGCACCGCCTCATCCGCATACAGCTGCACCATGCGCCGCTCCAGTCCGCGCTGCGATTCGTCGCGCAGGAACTGGTCCAGTGATTCACCGTTGGGTGTGGGGAAATCGGGCAGGTAGTTGGTGCCGAGCTTGAGTGTGAGGTTGCAGCGTTTGGCGATCTCCACGCTGTTCTGCAAGGCCTGCGGCAGATCGGCGAAAAGTTCGGCCATCTCGGCCTGTGTCTTGAAGTGTTGCTGCGCGGTGAATTGCTTCACCCGACGCTTGTCGTTCAGCACATAGCCTTCGGCGATGCACACCCGCGCCTCGTGCGCTTTGTAATCGTCGATGGACAGGAACTGGATGGGGTGCGTCGCTACCACTGGCAAATCCAGCTCGTTCGCCAGCTTTACTGTGTCGCGGATATACTCTTCCTCGCGCGGGAAGCCGCAACGCTGTATTTCCAGATAGAAACGGTCGGGGAACAGCGCGGCATAGTCTTGGGCGGCTTGCTTGGCGGCATTGGGATTGCCATTCTGCATGGCCAGCCCCACCTCGCCCATGTGGAAGCCCGACAGCGCGATCAAGCCCTCGACGCCTTCGTTCAGCCATTCCTTGCGTATCTCGGGACGGCCACGGAATTGATTACCCAGAAACGCACGCGTCAGCAGGTCGCACAGCTTCAGATAGCCCGCATTGGACTGGCACAGCAGCAGCAGACGGTGCGGTTGATCACGCGCGGCATCGTTGGTGACGAACACATCACAACCGGCCACGGGCTTGATGCCTGATCCGCGCGTTTTTCTATAGAACTTCACCAGCCCGAAAACGTTGGAAAGGTCGGTCAGCGCCAGCGCGGGCTGGGCATCCTTCTGTGCAGCCGCCACCGCTTCACCGATGCGCACGATGCCATCAGCGATGGAATATTCGCTGTGAAGACGGAGATGGACGAAAGCAGGTTGAGGCATGATCGGCGACAGTCAATTCAGGCACCGATTTTAACACCGCACCCGGAGCAACCCGGAAGAAATCCGCTCCAGGCGCTAGTGCCCGTAACTAGGGTGCATCAGCCTTGTTTTGCTCGCGAAATACTCGCGTCAACGAGGCAATAAGGATAGGCACATCCTGTTTGTGCAGATCGGGAAACGCGTTATGCAGGGCCTGATGCAGCATGCTGTGGGACGGCAGCCCGACACCGTCACCATGTGAAGACAGCAATGGGAACACGAGCCTATAGGCGTCATCGAAGATGTCGCGAATATGGGCGTGTTTGCGGCGTTCGGTATGCGCGCCAGTATTTTGATTCTTATTAGTCATGACTGCTTGATCCTCCTCCCCGCACCGTAATCTCAGCCACCCCCAAGGTCAATAGTATTTTCTATTGGAACTTGGTTTCAACAAAAAAACCGCCCACAAGGGGCGGTTTTGCATTTGGCGGAGAGGGAGGGATTCGAACCCTCGATACCTTGCGGTATGCCTGATTTCGAGTCAGGTACATTCGACCACTCTGCCACCTCTCCGTAACTCGTTTCGAATGTTGATCAAAATCACCAACCATCCGAAGGGCGCGCATTTTACCAGCAACATCCTTTTTCGGGCAGAATGTTACTCAATCCATCCTGAAGCACTTCGCAATCGTTAATGCGTAGCCTCTATCCACTGCGGGTAATCGTTCTGATCGGCCTGTTCGCATGGCTGGTGATCAAGGCAACCGAGACACCGCCGCTGCCTGATTGGCGGTCTGGGGAGCTGGTCGCAGTGGTGCCTGACGCCTCCATGGTCACCGATTCGGCGTTCGAGGCCGATCTGGTCACCCTGTTCGCCAAACATCTCAACGTGCGCGTGCGATTACTCAAGCAGACATCTGACGATGCCGTCGCCACTTTGCTGGCGGGGAAAGCCCATCTGGTCGCCGGTTTTCGTTCCCATTCCAATCCCTCGCTACGCTACAGCGACGGCTACCACAAGCTGGATGAACGCGTGGTGTGCAACGGTAAGCGCCCGCGCAAACTGGAAGAACTCACCTCGCGCGAACTGGTCGTCGCGCGCGAGTCGGCACAAGAAGCCGCTTTGCGCAAACTACGCGAGGAATATGACACGCTGGATTGGGAATCGCGCAAGGACAGCTCCCCCATCGAATTGTTGCAAGCACTGGCGGAGGAGCAGATCGACTGCACGGTAGCCAATGAAGAACAGATCACCACCATGCGCAATTTCTATCCCGAGATCAGCAGTGGCCTGAGCCTGAATCTGGATTCGGATATGAGCTGGGCCATCAGCGCCGAGGGTGATGAGGACTTGCTGGAGGAGGTGAACCGCTTCCTCGCCATGAGCCGCAAGAACCGTGCGCTGAATTTCGCACTGGATCGTCACTACGGGCACAACGACAGACTGGGACGCATCGACGTGTCTGCATTCATCGCCGACACACGCAACGTGTTGCCGCATTACCGCCAGTGGTTCCAGGACGCCGCCGACCTCACCGGCATCGATTGGCGCCTGATCGCCGCGCTGGGCTATCGCGAATCGCGCTGGGACCCGAACGCCACCTCATTCACCAACGTGCGCGGCTTGATGATGCTCACCGAGGTGACCGCCGACCGTATGGGATTGAAGAACAGACTGGATGCACATGAGAACATCATGGCCGGTTCGCGCTACCTGCAACTGCTGAAAGAACAGCTGCCGCTGCGCATCAGCGAACAGAATCGCCTATGGATGGCGCTGGCTGCCTACAATCAGGGAATGGGGCATTTGGAAGATGCACGCATCCTGACCAGACAACACGGGCTCAATCCCGATGTATGGACCGATGTGAGACGCGTGATGCCGCTACTGTCGCGCCCCGAGTATTACGAGAACACCAAGTATGGTCGTGCGCGCGGTGGTGAAGCCGTCGTGCATGTTGAGACCGTGCGGCTGTATCACGACATGCTGAAGCGATTGGATGCGGAAGGGAAACTGCCGAAGTCTTCGCACTTGCCTTTCGGGCTTGGTGCAAAATAAACAAGGGATTTAACTACGCTTGTCCTGCTGCACTTGCAGCATCTGTTCGACACGCTCGAGTCGGGCCGAGATGTCCCGCAACAGGCGGTCCGATTCCTGCTCTTCCGCCTCGATCTTCTCCACATCGCTGCCAATGAAGAAGGCCGCCAGATTGGCAGTGAGCATGGAGATCAGCACCACACCGAACAGTACCACCAGCGAGGCGAACAAGCGCCCTGCGCCCGTATGCGGCACCACGTCGCCGTAACCGACGGTGGCCATGGTGACCCAGGCCCACCACATGCCATCCCACACGTCGCCCACAGAAGGATCGATGCGCGAAATGATGATGCCTGACAACAGCATGGTGCCGAAGGCAACGATCAGCGTAGCGCCGAGCTTGTGCTGCCCCAACAGACGTCGCGCAGATTTCGACATGCGCAACAACAGCGCCACCACCAGCACCAGACGCACACTGCGCAGCAGACCGATCAGCGGTGCGAATTGCCAGAAGTAAGGGAAACCGGCGGTGATGATGAGCAGATTGAGCCAGTTGCCGAACAGGTAAGTACGTTTGTCCTGCACCTGCGCGGTGAGCACCAGCGTCTCCAGCAGGAAGGCCAGCCACACCAGCCAGTCGGCGATGCGTGCGATGGCGTGCGGCAACGAACCCGTCTCTTCCAGATACCACTGCAACACGATCCACAGCGCCACGCCCACCATCGGCCATTCGAGTCGGCGCGCCCAGCGTCGGGCAGGAGCGCGCTCTTTGTCCGCTACACCTGCGATACCGAGCAGGTAGATGACTTTCACTTGGAGAGTTTCTCCATGCCGCCCATGTAAGGGCGCAACACTTCGGGGATGGTCACGCTACCGTCTGCGTTCTGATAGTTCTCGAGTATCGCCACCAGTGTGCGGCCCACTGCCAGACCAGAACCGTTCAATGTGTGCAACAACTCCGGCTTGCCCGCCGCGTTGCGGAAACGCGCCTGCATGCGACGCGCCTGGAAGGCTTCGAAGTTGGAGCAGGACGAGATCTCGCGGTAGGTGTTCTGCGCCGGCAACCACACTTCGATGTCGTACGTGGTGGCGGCGGAGAAACCCATGTCACCGGTGCACAGCTTGACCACGCGATACGGCAGCCCGAGCTTTTGCAGGATGATCTCGGCATGACCGAGCAGCGCCTCCAGCGCGGCATAGGAATGGTCCGGATGCACCATTTGGACCAGCTCCACCTTCTCGAACTGATGCTGGCGGATCATGCCGCGCGTATCGCGACCATAGGAACCTGCCTCGGAACGGAAGCACGGTGTGTGTGCCACGAACTTCATCGGCAGCTTTTCCAGCGGCACGATCTCGTCGCGCACCATATTGGTCACCGGGACTTCAGCGGTGGGTATGAGGTAGAAGTTCTTTTCCACCCCGTCATCACCCACCACGCGCGGTACGCGGAACAGGTCTTCCTCGAACTTCGGCAACTGGCCGGTGCCGCGCATGGATTCTGCATTCACCAGATAGGGCACATAGGTCTCGGTGTAGCCATGCTTGTCGGTGTGCGTGTCCAGCATGAACTGCGCCAACGCGCGATGCATGCGCGCCAGCGGACCTTTCAGCAAAGAGAAGCGCGCACCGGCGATCTTGGTCGCGGTCTCGAAATCCAGCCCGCCCAGCCCTTCGCCGATGCTGACGTGGTCCTGCACTTCGAAATCGAATCTCTTCGGCTCGCCGAACTTGTGCATCTCGACGTTATCCGCTTCGGACTTGCCGACCGGCACACCGACGTGCGGCACGTTGGGGATGACGGCGAGGAAGGCGTCCATGTCCGCCAGCACCTGCGGCAGCTTGGCTTCCAGTTGTTTCAACTCGTCGCCCAGCGCCCCCACCTCGGCCATGATGGCCGTGGTGTCCTCGCCCTTGGCCTTGGCCTGACCGATCAGCTTGGAGGTGGCATTGCGCTTGGCCTGCAACTCCTGCGTACGCGTCTGGATGGTCTTGCGCTCGGCTTCCAGCAGTTCAAACTTGGCGGTGTCGAGTTCGAAACCACGTGTCTTCAATCGCGAAGCCACACCGGCCAAGTCGTTTCGTAATGTTTGTATGTCCAACATATCCTGTCAGCCTTTTCTTAACACGTAGATGATCACATCACCGTAAAAAGGCACTTGCCCTTTCATTTCATTGGGCAGCTTTCTCGTGAACAAAGGGCGCAGCAATTCACGCCACCAGTTTTTACCAGAAAGCCGATTCACTCCAACATCAATCACACTCAAACCCGCTCGTTCTGCCGCTCCTCGAACGAATGTCATATCCACCGGCAATAAGTGGCTGGCCATTTTGTGCGCAGGATCGACAGGCATGAAAAACCTATGGTAGCCGTGAGCAAACACGGACCGGCGGGAATGGTAGCTATCCACATTGGGCGTCGATAAAAACAGCAAACCGCCTGAACTCAACAGGCGCGCGCATTCACGCAGGAAATGGGAAGGATTTTCCAAATGCTCAATCCCCTCAACCGACACTACGGCATCGAATTCACCGTCTTCGAAGGGCAATTTCAGATTGGCATCAGCAAGCACGATCAGAGTTGGATCATACTGAAACGGCTCTGTCTTTTCCAAATCAACAGGCGTGACTTTCATTCCAGCTTCAGCCATGCGTGCCGACAGCGCACCAGCTCCACAGGGCAGATCACATACTTTTTTTCCTTCTAGTACAGGCAGGTGACTGCGAATAATTTCCATTACTCGGCTATGAGTATAGTCCGCTGCTGAATGCACCTGCCAATTCCCGCGATTGGATTCCGAGCCTTCCATTGATTCCTCCTCACCTGATTATTTATTTTTTGCTGCCGCATCCAATTCGCGCAGATGCGCCAGCTTCTCGCCGATCTTTGCTTCCAGTCCACGATCCACGGGTTCGTAGAAACTCACCTCGGGCATGCCCTCGGGGAAGTAATCCTCGCCCGCTGCATAGCCGCCTGCTTCGCTGTGTGCGTAACGGTAGTCCTTGCCGTAATCGAGTTGCTTCATCAGTTTGGTCGGTGCGTTGCGCAGGTGCAGCGGCACTTCACGCGATGCATCCTGTTTGACGAAAGCGCGGGCGGCATTATACGCGACGTATCCGGCGTTCGATTTGGCGGCGACTGCGAGATACAGCACGGCCTGCGCCAGCGCCAGTTCGCCTTCCGGAGAGCCGAGGCGTTCGTAGGTGGTGGCCGCATCGTTGCATATCTGCATGGCGCGCGGATCGGCAAGACCGATGTCTTCCCAGGCCATGCGCACGATGCGGCGCGCCAGATAACGCGGATCGGCACCGCCGTCCAGCATGCGCACCAGCCAGTACAAGGCAGCATCGGGATTGGAACCTCGCACCGATTTGTGCAGCGCGGAGATCTGGTCGTAAAAGGCTTCGCCGCCCTTGTCGAAGCGGCGCATCTTCTGCGCCAGCGTTGCGTCGAGGAACGCCACATCGATGTTGTTGCGACCCGCTGCCTGGGCGGCGGTCTGCAACTGTTCCAACACATTTAGCAGGCGGCGCGCATCACCATCGGCGTAGCCGATCACACGTTCCTTCGCTGCCGCATCGAATGTCAAACCTTGCAATGCATCCTGCTGTGCACGCAGGAACAGCTGACCCATCTCGTCTTCGGACAGCGATTGCAGCACATACACCTGCGCGCGCGATAGCAGCGCGTTGTTCAGTTCGAATGAGGGATTCTCGGTGGTCGCGCCGATGAAGGTGACCAGCCCCTGCTCGACGAAGGGCAGGAAGGCATCCTGCTGCGACTTGTTGAAACGGTGCACCTCGTCCACGAACAGGATGGTGTGACGACCATTGCGCTGCAAGGTCTGTTCGGCCTGCGCGATGGCATCGCGGATGTCTTTCACGCCGGACAGCACCGCCGACAGCGGCAGGAACTCGGCATCGAAAGCGGATGCCATCAGGCGCGCCAGCGTGGTCTTGCCCACCCCCGGCGGCCCCCACAGGATCATGGAATGCAGCTTGCCGGACTGGAAGGCAAGACGCAGCGGTTTTCCTTCGCCCAGCAGATGCGACTGGCCGATGACCTCGTCGATGTGTTTGGGACGCAGGCGCTCGGCGAGCGGCGCAGCCGGTTGATTGGGCGCGAACAGGTCGGACATCACTCGCCCAGAACGTCAGCGCCTTTGGGCGGCACGAAGCGGAACAGCGACGGTGCGAGCTGCGGATTGCGTTGCAGATGCGCGAAACGCAGGATCGTGGTGTTGCCGAAAGCGTCGTTCAGCTCCATCGCGGCCAGTTCGGACTGCGCATTGAATCCCATGCGGATGGCGGAGAAGGTGGACTCCTTACTGCGTGGTTTGGCGGTCAGCCAGTGCAAACCATACTGTTCGCCCGCCTCTTCCAGCACGAAGCCGCGTTCGATCTCGTTGTTGCCGGAGAGTAAAGCAGCAGGGCTGCTGCCCAGCGCGGCATCCAGTTTGCGCACGGTGACCTGTTCCAGATCGGCGTCGTACAGCCAGAACTTCTCGCCGTCGCCGACGATGAGTTGTTCATAGGGCGTGCGGTATTCCCAGCGGAACTTGCCGGGGCGCACGAACTGCATGGTGCCGGTTGCGCTTTGCATCTTGTGGCCCTTGCTGTCGAGCACGGTCTGGGTGAATTCGGCCTGCGCGGAACGCGTGCCGGAGATGAAGGCCTTGAGCTGATCGACAGCACCAGCATGGGCTTCGAACGCTGCCAGACACAGCAGGAGTGATATGACTTTTCTCAGCATGATCATTCCTGACGCGCAGGTGCCAGCACTTCACGGTTGCCATTGCCCTGCATCGGCGATACCAATCCGGCCTGTTCCATTGCTTCGATGAGACGTGCGGCGCGGTTGTAGCCGATGCGCAGATGACGCTGCACTAGCGAGATGGAGGGACGACGCGTCTTGAGCACGATCTCTACCGCCTGATCGTACAACACATCCGCTTCGGCATTACCGCCACCGCCATCGTATTCGCCTTCGGCGGGTTCATCCATCGAAGTGAGGATGCCTTCGATGTAGTTCGGTTCGCCTTGTGCTTTCAGATGTTCGGTGACGCGATGCACTTCCTGATCGGACACGAACGCGCCGTGCACGCGCTGCGGGTAACCGCTGCCCGGCGGCAGGTAGAGCATGTCGCCCTGTCCCAGCAGCGCTTCCGCACCTTGCTGGTCGAGGATGGTGCGCGAGTCGATCTTGCTCGACACTTGGAAAGCGACGCGGGTCGGTACGTTGGCTTTGATCAGGCCGGTGATGACGTCCACCGACGGACGCTGCGTGGCGAGTACCAAGTGGATACCGGCGGCGCGCGCCTTCTGCGCCAGACGCGCGATGAGTTCTTCCACCTTCTTGCCCACCACCATCATCAGGTCAGCCAGTTCGTCGATGAAGATGACGATGAATGGCAGCTCTTCCAGCGGCTCCGGCGATTCTGGCGTGAGGCTGAACGGGTTGCCCAGCGGCGTGCCCGCCTTGGCGGCATCGCGGAATTTCTGGTTGAAGCCGGCAATGTTGCGCACCCCGAAATGCGACATCAGCTTGTAGCGCTTGTCCATCTCCTGCACAGCCCAATTGAGCGCGGAGGCAGCCTGACGCATATCGGTGACCACCGGTGCCAGCAGATGCGGTATGCCTTCATACACCGACAATTCCAGCATCTTCGGGTCGATCAGGATGAGGCGCACTTCCTGCGGAGAGGATTTGTAGAGCAGCGACAGGATCATGGCGTTGATCGCCACCGACTTGCCGGAGCCTGTGGTACCGGCCACCAGCACATGCGGCATCTTGGCCAGATCGGCGACGACCGGCTTGCCGGAGATGTCCTTGCCCATCGCCATGGTGAGCGGCGAATGCATGTCGGCATACACCTGCGAACCGAGAATCTCGGACAGGTGCACCATCTGCCGTTTCGGATTGGGCAGTTCCAGCGCCATGCAGGTCTTGCCGGGAATGGTCTCCACCACGCGGATGCTGACCACGGACAAGGCGCGCGCCAAGTCGCGCACCAGATTGACGATCTGACTGCCCTTCACGCCCACATCCGGCTCAATCTCGTAGCGCGTGATGACCGGACCGGGATAGGCGCCGACCACTTTAACGGTGACGTTGAAATCGTTGAGCTTGCGTTCGATGAGACGCGAGGTGAATTCCAGCGTCTCGGCGGAAACCATGTCCACCTGCTTGGTTGCCTGATCCAAGATATGCAGCGGCGGCAGGGGCGAATCGGACATATCGGCGAACAGAGAGACTTGCTTCTCTTTATCCACACGTTTCGACTTCTGCACCTCGATCACCGGCATCTCGATATGGATGGGCTGATGATCTTCGACGCGTTTCTTCTCTTCTTCCACACTCACTTCACGACGTTGCGTGGCCTGTGCGCCGATGCGCTTGTCCTGCCAGGTTTGCCAGGCGTTGCGCGCCCACAGATAGCCGTCTTCTATCCATTCGCCGAGACGGTCGATGAAGCGCAACCAGGACAAGCCGGTATAGAGACTGAAGCTGACCGCCATCAGGGTCAGCAGGAACAAAGTCGCGCCGACATAGCCCAACACTTGCGCCAGCCAGCCGCCCAGTGCCGCGCCGAGCATGCCGCCCGGGTCCTGCGGCAAAGCGACTTGCCAAGTGTAGAGGCGTAGCGCTTCCAGCGCGCTGCTGGAGAATAATAGTATGAAGAATCCGGTCAGTGACAACCAAAGGGTGCGTACATCGAACAGACTGTCGGCGCGCATGCGGCGATAACTCGCCCAGACACGTTGCAGCATGAGCGTGACGAACCACCATGCCGAAAAGCCGAACACAAAGAGCAGCACATCGGCCAGCCAGGCACCGAAGGCGCCGCCCGGATTCTGTGTGACGGCGGTGTTCGCTTCGTGAGACCAGGCAGCATCGTTCGGGTCGTATCCGGCGAGGATCAGGATCAGATAGGCGGCCAGTGCCACCAGCAACAGCCAGCGCGATTCACGCAACAGATGCAGCATCCGCTCGGGTAGCGGCGCACGTGCGTTATCGACTACAGCCATCAGGCGGCTCCGGCGGGTTTGGAATCTGTAGCTTCTTCCTCACCGTTTTCCGAAATGAAGCCGAAGCGGCGTGCCGTCTCCACTGCTTCGACGCGGGAATTGACATGCAGGGTCTGGTAGATGGCGGCGACGTGGATCTTGACCGTGCCTTCCGCCAGATTGAGTTCGCGCGAGATGTCTTTATTGCTCATGCCGGCACCGATCAATTGCAACACCTGCAACTGGCGCGGGGTGAGTCCGTATTTGCTGGCACGCTGACTGCGCTTGTCGTTGAGCGCCATCCCCGGCTCCAGTTTCGATACGGCTTGTTGTAGCAATTGCGGCGGCACGTACACGCCACCGTCCAGCACCATGCGCAAAGCGGACAGCATGGATTTGCTGGGTGACATCTTGGAGATGAAACCCATCGCGCCCAGATTCATTACGCCTTCGATATCGTCGCGCTGATCCGAGCCGGACACCACGACCAGCGGCACAGATGGGAAACGCTGGTGGAAAAGCTGCAGCGAAGAGACGCCGTTGCTATCCGGCATGTGCAGATCCAGCAATGCCAGATCCAAGTCCGGATGGGCCATGACCAGCTGCAGTGCCTCGGTGAAATTTCCGGTATCCAGTATCTCTACTTCGTCGGCCAATTGCTGCAGCACATAGCGCATACCATCGCGGAACAGCGCGTGGTCATCCACCAGCAGTACCTTGATCTTCATTCTCGTATCCCCTTTTGCATCTGCGCAATCATATCACTCTGACCATGCTCGTTCAGCCGCTAATGCTTACCAGTCAGCACGAAATACACCATCGCGCGCAAGCGTATCGGGGCGATTGGTTTATGCAACAGGATGGCACCGCTGGCATGGATCTCGTGCAATGTCTCACTGGCGGTGTCGCCGGTCAGCACCACAGCCGGCAGACCGGCACCCCACCGTTCGCGCATGCGCCGTATGACATCGATGGCCGTCATACCCTGCGGCAGGCGGTAATCGCATACCAGCACTTCAGGGCGCTGTTCCGCCACATCAAGTTCGCGCATCACTTCATCTGCCGATTCGGAAGCGAAGACCTTGCAACCCCATTGCTGCATCAGTTCAACTGTCGATTCGCGGATATCCGGATCGTCTTCGACCAGGGCGACCACCCTGCCGCTCAGATCATACTCAGCATGGGAAATAGCGAAGGGTTGCGCCAGTTGAGAGGCGTCTCCTTTGACAATACTGAACGAGAAGACTGAACCGACGCCGGATTCGGAACTGACTTTGAGTTCGCTGCCCAGCAGTAGATCGATGCGATGCACGATGGTAAGGCCCAAACCCAAACCTTTACGCCGGTCACGATGTGGATTCCCCGCCTGATAATATTCTTCAAAGATGTGAGGTAAGGCGTCCTGCTCGATGCCGATGCCGGTATCTACCACCTCGATCTCCACCTTGCTCCCCGTACAGATACAGTGCACCACGACGCCGCCGGCATCTGTGTAACGAATAGCGTTAGCGATCAAATTGCGCAGCATGCGCTCCAACAGGAAGGGATCGCTGTAGACCACGGCCGCACATAGCTGCGGCTGGCAATGCTCACCGCTATTGGGCATGTCGTAGCTCAGCCCTTTGGCTTGGGCTATAGGAGCAAAATCACCATAGAGCCTATCCAGTAACGGCCCCAGCATGAAATGCTGCCAGCGCGGTTCGACGATGCCCGCATCCAGCCGCGATACATCAAGCAAATCGTCGAACATGTCCACCAGCGCGTCGACAGATTTGCCGATCTGGCCAGCCAATCGAACAGGCTCCTTCTCTCTGGCTGTCTCTTGCAACGCCTCCGTGAACAGGCGCAAGGCCTGCAAAGGCTGTCGCAGATCGTGACTGGCCGTTGCAAGGAATTTGGATTTGGAACGATTCGCCTGTTCCGCAGCTGCCAGGGCCTCGGCAAGATCAGACTCTCGCTGGCGTAGCTCAAGCAGCAAGGATTCCTTCTCATGCTTCTGAGTCAACGAGAGTTCGAATGTGTACATCAGCTTGATGGCAGAATTCAGCAGGAACCCGATATAGATCAGCAGCATCAAGGAGAGTATCCAGTGGATCCGGTCGTTTTCCAGTGCCACCCTGAATATCAATGGGAGCAGCAGCAAGCCAAGATAGATAAAGAGCGACGGACGGTAGACCGGATTGATCGTCACTGCACCGGCTGCCATACCCATGGCCACGCAGATCAGCAATGACTGATACGCCAAATCGCCGGGGATGAACAGGAACCACCAACCAATGCCCCAACTGCCTGCCACTATCGAAGTGTGGAATCTGAAGTTCCTGTCCCAGCGCTGGCATGCTTCCAACGTTTGCGTGATGTTGCCTCGCTTGAACCACTCTATTCCTTCAATGGTGTGCGCTGCCAGAATCAGGCAGGCCCAAACCAGAATATCCGATTGAGGCAGAACATCCCACATCAGCCATACAAGCAAGGGAAGCAGCAGCAAAGCCGACATACTCATGGTCGGATACATCGCAATCCGGGCACGAATCTGCTCGCGCCGAATCGGAAGATTCTCTTCGCTGATATCGAACTTCAGCAGATCGCGCACCGCGTTCATTTCATGGCTAGCAACAAGCGGATATCCTGAGCCAGATATTCAGGCCGCTGCGCGAAGGGCGACAGCAACACCGGCTTGCCGGACGGCGCGATCAGGTATGTGCCGGCCGAATGATCAAGCGTATAGCTGCCGCTCTTGGTCGCTTGTTTCTGATAGATGATGTCGAAAGCCTTGGCCGCCTGCGCGGTCTCCTGATCATCGCCGTACAAACCCAGGAACGACGGATAGAAGGCGGGGGCGTATTGCGCCAGCAACTCTGGCTTGTCGCGCTCGGGATCCAGCGTCACGAACAATACCTGCACCTTTTCCGAATCCTTGCCCAACATGCGCATCACCTGCGCCATATCCGCCAGTGTTGTGGGGCATACGTCAGGACAATGGATGTAACCGAAGAACAGTGCGATCGCCTTGCCGCGATAATCCTGCAACGTCACCGTCTTGCCGGAAGGATCGTGCAATCTAAAATCGGCCTGCGCATATTTGGCAGTGACTTCGTTCGCCTTGAACGGTGAAGGTAATTTTGGCTCACTGCACGCAGCGAGCATCAGCAGTAATCCTAGCAGCAGAGTGTTACGCAGCAACATGACATGCTCCAGTCCAACCATGCACATAGAATGTGTACGAGACCTTGACCAGTCCATACACCCCGAATCCGGTGACCAGCAATCCTGCTGCCAGTCGCACGCGTGGCGATTGTACCCAACTGCGCACGCTTTCCCAGAACATGCCGATGGCCAGCAGGTTCGGCAATGTACCCAGACCGAACGCCAGCATGGTCAGTCCGCCTTGCGTCGCATCGCCGCTGGCGAGTGCGGTCAGCAGCACACTGTATACAAGACCGCACGGCAGCCAGCCCCACAGCACGCCCAGCCCTAGCGCGCGCGGCACGGTATTCACCGGCAACAGCCTGCTAGTGAATGGCTGCAAGCGTTTCCACAAGCCGGCACCCAATTGCTCCAGATGACGTACCGCGCCCCACACACCGGCAAGGTAGAGCCCGAGCAAGACCAACATCAGACTGGAAAGCGCGAACAGCAGATGTTGCACCGGTACCGCATCGCGCATCAGCAAGCCCGCCTGCCCCACGGCACCGACCAGCGCACCCGCCACGGCATAACTCGCGATGCGTCCACTGCTGTATGCCAGATGGAACGGCCAGCGCGCGCGCTGCTGCGGCACTTGCGAAGTGAAAACACCGACGATGCTGCCGCACATGCCCAGACAATGCACACCGCCAAGCAGCCCCACCATGAATACCGCGAAAATGCTGAACTCACTCATCCGTCTGTTCACGCTCCAATAGATTCAAATCCAGATACTGTGTAGCCAGCTTCGCATCCGCACCTTTCAAATGCGGCACGATACCGAGCAACGGGGCTGCTATGCGTTCTCGCAGCGTGTCGATGTTCTCCTGCAGTGCAGGCATCTCTTGATCCAGCACATTAGCCACCCAGCCTGCGCATTCTAGTTGATGACCCTCAATCGCAGCCATGCTCAGCAGCGCATGATTGATACAACCCAGTCGCAACCCCACCACCAGGATCACCGGTATATCCAACTCACGCGCCATATCAGCAAAGGTGAGTGTTTCGTTCAGCGGCACCAAAAACCCGCCCGCACCTTCCACGATGACTTCGTCCGCTTGTCCGGCCAGCTCTTCATACGAGGTCAGTATGCGGCGCATCTCGACGCGCACGCCGACATGTCTGGCCGCAAGGTGTGGCGCGATAGCGCGCGGAAAACAATAGGGATTCACCTGTCCGTAGCCGAGCTGCAGCGTACTTGCCGCACGCAAGACGAGCGCATCTTCGTTGTGATCATTCTCATCGCATCCAGCCGCGACCGGTTTGAACCCGCTCACCAATTTTCCTTGCGCGGCAAAGCCATGCAACAGTGCACAACTGATCAGCGTCTTGCCGACGCCTGTGTCGGTGCCGGTGATGAAATAACTCATAGTTTGAAATCAGTCTTGATGATGGCGCGCCCGTCAGATGCAGCTTTCGGCACAGGTTTCCACGCATGGCCGTAAACGATCTCGAAGGTGGCTGGCAGCTTGCCATTGCGACGCAGAGTCTCGTAGTTTGCGATCACGCCCTGCCAAGCTGTCTTACCCATCATGCCGGTTGCGCGGCCTGCGGTCACGTTGTGTGCACCGATACTCTTCAGGTCTTGCATCACTGCGCGTACATCCTCATAGGTCAAAGTGAGCGTCTCCATCTCCATCACCGGGTCAGCGAATCCGGCTGCCACCAGCATATCGCCGACATCATGCATATCCACAAACCGATTAAGGTGATTGTAGCCGTCCACGTCGCGAAATGCGATGCGCAATTCCTTGAGCGTGTCCACGCCGAAGCAGGAGAACATCAGCAGACCGTCGGTGTTCAGAATCCGGTTCAGCTCAACGAAGGTGGCGGGCAGATCGTTGCACCATTGCAAAGCCAGGTTGGACCACACCATATCGACGCTACCGTTAGCGACGGGCAATGCCTCCACATCAGCGCAAAGAAACTGCTCGCGACGTCCCTGAAACAGCTTCTGCCACCAGCTCGATGTACCGCGCGCATGTTGCAACATGCCGAGTGCGATATCGAGCGCGGTGATGTTCGCCTTGGGATAACGCTCGCCCAGTTGTCGCGTGCCCCAGCCGGTACCGCTACCCACATCCAGCAAGCGCGCCGGTTGGAGCTTGATGTAATCCAGCTTCTCCAACATGCGTATGCATACTTCGCGCTGCATCACGGCGGCCGCATCGTAGTCCGACGCGGCACGACTGAACGCGCGGCGCACTTGTTTCTTGTCTATCTCGAATTCATTCATGCAAAAATTTCTTTATATGTTCGACTACGGTTTCGGTATGGGATAAGAACGGCGCATGAGCTGCACCTGCGACTTCAACAACGCGCGCGTTCGGCATCACCTGCCCTAAATATTTGGAAGCTCCCAACGGCGTCAACTTGTCGCGCTGACCGGCGATGACAAGCGTCGGCTGCATGATGTCGGCCGCCTGCCCACGCAAGTCTGCATCGCGCAATATATCCAAGCCACCCTGCAACGCTGTCAGGTCCAGTTCGCCACGGCTGAACAGTTGCGCGCGCAACGCCGCCAGCAACTCGCGCTCGTTCTCACTGCCGCGCACCTGTAAAGCGAGGAAGCGCCGCAAAGTGGCGACATGATTCTTTTCCAGTTCGACCGCGAATTGCTGCAAGGTTTCGCTCGCCATCCCACATAACCAATCTGCGCGTTGAGTGAAGCAAGGCGTGCTCGCCATCAGTATCAGTCGTTCGATCTTCTGTGGCACACGCGCTGCCCAGTGTTGCGCGATGATGCCGCCCAACGACCAACCCAGTACAGTGACTGGCTGATCGAATTGCGCATCCAGTATCGCAACGACCTCATCCAGCGTGAATTCCCCTTGCAGCTTGCTCGCACCGTGACCCGGCAGATCGACGTTGTGCACGGTAAATTCTTGCGCCAAGTGCGTGACAGTGTCGCCCCAGATGCCGCCATGCATGCCCCAGCCATGCAGCATGACCAGCGGCTTGCCTTGCCCCGTCACTTCAACATGCAAGCGCATGCAAAGCCTCGATCAACCGTTGCACATCCGCTTCTGTATGCGCGGCAGACAAAGTGATGCGCAAGCGCGCCGTACCATGCGGCACGGTAGGCGGGCGTATCGCCCCGACCCAGATACCGCGTTCACGCAGGCCTTCGCTCAAAGTGAGCGCCTGCTTGTTGTCGCCGATCAGCAAAGGTTGAATGGCGGTATCGGATGGCATCAGTTGCCAGGGCAGATCGCTCAGGCCTTTGCGCAACAGCGCAACCAGTCGCTGCAAATGCGTGCGCGAGGTATCGCCCTGCTCGATCAATTGCAGACTGGCCAACAAAACCACGGACAATGCCGGTGGTGTCGCCGTGGTGTACACATAACTGCGCGCCTGATTCACCAGCGTATCGATCACCACTTGCTCGGCTGCCACGAATGCACCGGACACGCCCGCCGCCTTGCCCAAGGTTCCCATCAGAATGATGCGCGGAGATTTCAAACCAAAATGTGAGAGCGATCCTCTTCCCTGCTTACCCAGCACACCGAAGCTATGTGCATCGTCTACCAGCAACCAAGCATCATGCTTCTCGCACAAGGCCAGCAACTCGGGCAGCGGTGCGATATCGCCATCCATGCTGAACACCGCGTCGGTGATCACCAATTTTCTGCCGCTTTGTTTCTTTGCGAGTAGGTTGTCCAACTGGGCCATGTCGCCGTGTCGGTAGCGCTGCACATTGGCGCGCGACAGCAACATCGCATCGTTGAGTGAAGCGTGATTGAGCTTGTCGGCAAACACCGTGTCGTCTTTGCCGACCAGCGCCTGCACCACCCCGAGGTTCGCCATATATCCGGTCGAGAACAGCAAGGCAGCGGGTTTGCCGACGAAAGCGGCGAGACTTTGTTCGAGTTGATGATGCGGTGTGAAATGGCCATTCACCAGATGCGCCGCGCCTGCTCCTACACCCCAAGCTGCCGCGCCCTGTTGCAAGGCTGCTATCAGTTGCGGATGGTTGGCGAGTCCGAGGTAATCGTTACTGCTGAAGGCGAGATAGGGCTTGCCGTCGACAACGATGTGCGGCGTTTGCGGCGTGTCCAGCGTGCGGCGCTGGCGCAGCAGCCCCTGTGCGGCGCGCTCATCCAGCTCGCGTTGCAGCGCCGCAAAGGTCATCAGTGTTTCTCGGCGAAGGGGTACATGCCCAGCTTGTCCATCAGCGCGCGGTCGCGTCCGACATCCGGGTTGCCGGTGGTGAGCAACTGCTCGCCGTAGAAGATGGAGTTCGCACCTGCCAGGAAACACAAAGCCTGAATCGCATCGCTCATCTCCTGACGCCCTGCTGACAGGCGCACGCGTGCGGTGGGCATGGTGATGCGGGCGACGGCAATGGTGCGCACAAAGTCGAGCGGATCGATGTCTTCCTGTTGCGCCAGCGGCGTGCCTTCTACTTTAACCAGATTGTTGATGGGCACGCTTTCGGGATAGGGTTCCATGTTGGCCAATTGCGCGATCAGTCCGGCACGCTGCGTGAGACTTTCACCCATGCCGACGATGCCGCCGCTGCATACATGCATACCGGCATTGCGGACACGTTCCAGCGTGTCAATGCGATCCTGATAGTCGCGCGTACTGATGATGTCGCCATAGAATTCCGGCGCGGTGTCGAGGTTGTGGTTGTAATAGTCGAGACCGGCCACACGCAGTTGCTCGGTCTGCTCATCATTGAGCATGCCCAGCGTGGCGCATGTCTCCATACCCAGCGCCTTGACCTCTTTCACCATCTCCACCACGGCCGCCATGTCTTCCTTGCTCGGCTCGCGCCAGGCCGCGCCCATGCAGAAGCGGTCTGCGCCGGCGTCCTGCGCGGCCTTGGCCGCTTTGATCACTTCCTGCACTTCCAGCATCTTGCGGTTCTCCACGCCTGCATCGTGAAAAGCCGATTGCGGACAGTAACCACAGTCTTCCGAGCAACCACCGGTCTTGATCGAGAGCAGGGTGGATAGCTGCACCGCATTCGGGTCGAAGTGTTCGCGATGCACCTGCTGTGCTTGAAACATCAGATCCGAGAACGGCAGCTTGAGCAGTGCTTCGATGGCCGCAACGCTCCAGCGTTGTGGCGTTGCGGGTGTATTGGATTGGGCAGGTCGAACGAGGGTGATTGGCTGGCTTTGCATTTTGGTGTTTGCTTTCAGGGAATTCGGCGCTAAATTGCGACACGCATGTTCGTTGATGGAGGGGGCATTGTCAATTTCAGCTGCAAAATTATTGAACATCCGCTCATATTTTGCCCGCCTACTGCCTGCGCAGCCCTGCTTTCTGTGCGGCGCTGCCAGTCGCGACGGCTTGTGCTGCGCTGCTTGCGCCAGCGACCTTCCCCGTCATGCAGGCCCAAGTTGCAGCGTATGCGCCGCGCCGCTTCCTTCCGGCGAGGTCTGTGGACGCTGCTTGCAGCACCCTCCCGCCTACACTCGCACCGTGGCGGCATTCCGTTACGAATTCCCACTGGATAGCTTGATCAAGTCGCTTAAATTCAACGAACACCTGATCCTCGCCAACTTTCTCGCCGATGCACTTGCTGCACGCATCACTTCAGCCCCCGACTACCTGCTCGCGCTGCCGCTGTATCCAACCCGTTTACGCGAGCGCGGCTTCAACCAATCCCAGCTGATCGCCGCGCGCATCTCCCATAACTTGCTGCTGCCTGTACTTACCGATGCGGCTTTCCGGATACGAGACACGCCGCCGCAATCCTCTTTGCCTTGGCGGGCGCGCAATCACAACATGCGCAAAGCCTTCGCTTTAGCGCCCAACCTTGATGTGCGGGACAAACATATCGCTATCGTGGATGACGTGATGACTACCGGTGCATCGATCGATGCTTTGGCCACCTTGCTGAAGCAAGCCGGTGCGAAGGAAGTCAGCGCCTGGGTGGTGGCGCGCACCTTGCCACACCGGGGGAAATCCTAGAGTCCGGCCAGCTTCTGTTGTACGAAAGCAGTCAGCTCGGGTGAAAGCGTGTGTGTCGATAAGGCCTGTTTATAGGCCAACTTGGCATCCTCGATGCGTTCCAGTGCTTGCAAGGAAATCGCATAACCCACTCGCCAAACGCCGTTGCGGGGTGATATCTGCAGGGCGATCTGATAGTGATTCAAGGCCTCTTTGTGTCTGTTCTGCCTTTGCAGCAATGCGGCATAGAAAGACTGATAATCGGCATTGCTATCTGCTGCCGCCAGATGCGCTTGCAACGTTGCTACGGCCAGATCCAGCTGCTCGCGTCCAAGCTGCATCCTCGCCAGCGCCATGGCATACGACAAGCGCACCGGCTTCAAACGCAAACCGGCTTGCAAGGTGCGTTCTGCAGCTGCCTGCGAGCCGTTCTCTTGCAACATGGCGGCCATCGCCAGTCGCGCCGCCTCATGTTGTTCATTGCCCTTCAACGCAGCTTCATATGCCTCCATCGCCTCCGGGATCTTGCCTTGTTGCTGCGCTTGCACGCCTTTACGGTAATCCGCATCAGCGCGTTGCGCGGGACTGACTTGTTTGAGAGGCGGTGGCGGCTCTCTGCGTGTAATGACCGGTGGGCTGCTTGGCTGCTCCTGTTTGAGCACCGGCCGCGGCTCTGCGGCTATGTTCGCCACCAAAGGGAGGGACGATGTCTTTTGTGGCTCTGGCTGGGTTTCGTATGGGCGCAATGATTCTGGCAGCGGCAACACGCTCAACTCATAGCTGAGTCGCGTGGCTGGCCCGGATTGATCCGCTTCAACAGGCTCGACTACTGTTACAGGTGGTGCAGATACGATACTGCCATGTACATCTCGTTCAGAATGCGCCGCTTTTTGCGTCCATAGCCATGCACCCAAACTTCCCACGATGAGCAAGCCGGCAGCAAATAAAAGCGGCTTGACCCAGTCTCTATTCGGAAGCGCGGGTACGGCACGGATCTGCGTCTGCTCAGGCGCGGTGTTCGCCCCGCGTTGCTCCAGTTGATTCAGAACTTGATTGATCAGACTCATAGCCAGATAACCAGTGCGACAACACTCAATGCTGCCGCAATGACCAGCCCGGACAGGGCCCATGGTAGCCAATCTCGCTTAACTTCCGGCGTGTCGGCAGCCGCTTCTGCCACATGCTTGCTGACGACCTGTTGCCGGCCTTCGGCGAACGCCAGCATCAAGGCCTTGTGCGCAAGGATGTTCACCAGCCTCGGTGTGCCGCCCGTCACGCGATGCATCTTGCCCACCGCGCTGCCGGCGAACAGCGTCTCGCCCGCATATCCCGCTACGGCGACACGATGCCGCAGATAACGCTCCAGTTCGTCGCGGCGCAGCCCCTTCAAGTCGTATTGAAAACTGATGCGTTGGCGCAATTGGCGGATGGAATGGTGACGCAAACGTTCATTCAGCTCGGGCTGTCCAAACAACACAACCTGTAGCAATTTGCGTTTCTCAGTTTCCAAATTGGTGAGCAGGCGCAGCACTTCCAGACTTTCCAAGGGCATCGCCTGCGCCTCGTCCAGACAGACCAGCACGCGCTTGCCTTCGCGCGCGAAATTGAGCAAAGCGCGCGTCAGTTCCTTTAACAACATGTGCTGATCGACGTTGGGATCCAGCTCGATACGGAATTCATCCGCCAGTGCCAGCAATAGACTGCGTGGTTCCAGATAAGGATTGGGCAGATAGGCAGTGACGAATTGGGTGCCTGCTGATTGGCTGCCGGCATCCTGTGTGCCGATCAGCGTGGTGGCTTGTTTCCCCTGACTCAGGGAAGAAAGGAACTTGCGGCACAGCAAAGTCTTGCCGTTGCCAACCTCACCAGTAATCTTGATGAATCCTTCGCCGTTGCGCGCCGCGACCAAAAGAGTGTTCAATCCCTCTTGGTAATTTGTGCAGGCGAAGAAAAAGCTGGTATCCGGTGTCAGCGAAAAAGGGGGTTCGCGTAGTCCGAAATGCCGCAGGTACATTGCTTAGCGGGACATGCTCTTGATGCGATCGCGGCTGCGCGTGATATCGTCAGACCAGTCTCTTTCGCTGTTCACGACTGTCGGCTTGATCAGGATTACCAACTCTCGCTTCTGCAAAGTCTGATTGGTCTGCCCGAATATCGACTTGGGCAATCCCGGGATCCCGGACTGATCTTCATAGGTAGCCTGACGCATCAAACCTCCGATCGCCACGATCTGACCATCCTTGGCACGCACGATACTGTCCGTCTCTGATATCGAGCTTGATGCCAACGGCAGATTCAGCGTGCCGCCCACACCACCGACATTGATCGTCTTATTGACGGTACTGACCAGGCTGACGGATGGGTGTACATGCAGAATGATCTCGTCGTTCCCGTCGATGCGCGGCGTCACATCCAGCGCAATACCGGAAAAGAACGGCTGCAGCGTCACGCTAGGTGTACTAGTTGTCGCTGTGCCAGTAGTGGTCGTGTTAGTCACATTGGTTACAAAAAACTCGTCCGTACCGACTTTCAACACGGCCTTCTGGTTGTTCAATGTCGCAATGCGCGGGCTGGACAGCACATGAACATCACCCTGCGATTCGAGGAAGTTCAACAATGCGGAGAAGTTGCTGGTCTGAAATGCCAAACCGAACATGCTGCCCGCGATCGCTCCCGCCGGTAAAGCACTACTTGCCGCCAATGACAGGTCTGTCCCGGGGGTCGAGGTCAGGATGCCGTTGGTGATAGCGCCTGTTGTAGCAGCAGTCGCGCCATTGGATAGCTGACCAACGCTTAGACGGCTGTTTGCGCCACTTTTTATAGCCCCCCAATTGACACCGGACTGGAACGATTCACTTAGCTGCACCTCGACGATCTTGGCTTCAAGGATCACTTGCCGCTCGATGGATATCTGCGAAGCCTTGAGGTAGGCGGCGACATTCTTCATCTCTTCAGCCATCGCGCGAACCACGATCACGCCCGACATCGGGCTGATGACCACACTGCGTCCTTTATCGGTGCCCACGATTGCAGCCAGCGATTTGCTCAATTCATCCCAGAAATCCGTACTGCTGGTCATGCTGACTTTGCTGCTATCCAACGCCGCCCCCTGTTTGCCAGTGGAATTGCTGGTCACGCCGGTCGCGCCAGTGGAAGAGGTCGGCGAATCTGATACAGAACCGGAAGTCACGCGCAGGCTGGATTTGCCTTCTCGTTGGCCAGTCAGGTAATTCACATGGAAGATGCGCGTCTGCAATCCCAGTGGCTGGATATAGATCCTTGAACCGTCGATCTTGTATTCGTAACCATACATCTCGCGGATGGATTCCAGCGCATCGAATACGGTGACATCTTTCAGGTTCAGCGAAATATTACCTTCAATATCGGGATGTAGCAGCATGCTATAGCGTGTGCCAGATACGATAGCCATGAACACCTGCTGTGCCGGGGTGTTATTCACGGAAAGATCGAACTTGGCTTCCGAAGCCACAGCATTGAGCGGCTCACTTACAGCAGGCATCGGCGGTAACAAAGCATCATAGACTTCGGTCTGTGTACTGGCCTTTACTGCCTCATCGAGTTCCGCATCGATCTGCTTCTTAACGGCCTGATTGCCGCCACTCGTCGCGCAGCCGGCAAATGCAAACAGACTCAGCACGATTAATAATTGCCTCATTTTCCACTCCCATCCTTGGTATCGTCATCCACGCAGGTCACCACTTTCTTTTTGGCCTTGGCGGGTTTCTTTTTGGGTTTCTTTTGCGCAACAGTTCTCTTGATAGTCGGCAGTCCGCGTCGCCCTGCGCATGCTTGCTCGGTCTTAGAAAGATTGACCGACGGATACATATGCATCACCTGACGCCCTTCCGGCCCCATCAACACCACGCATGTCTCGTTAACGACCACCAGCGTTGCATTGCCGTATTTCTTGCCAACTTCCACTTCCACGCCGTTGATGATGGCAGCCTCGCGCTTGCCTGCAAGGATCACTGATTGCAATCCGCTTGGCGCTGCCGGCGCTTTATTGGCATCCACAATTTGACCGTCAAGGCCTGGCACCAGCTCAAAAGCAGGGCGGGTTGGATCATCCAGACCGGAAGCTGCCTGAGCACTCAGGTTCGGCAGCATGCAAACCAGCAGCGCAGCCGAAATTATCTTTATACCTGTAGCCATGTCTTGTCCAAACTAAGTGTATACAGTGTCAGGGTCAGTTCTGCTTCCGGATATTTCACCACATTCAATTTAGCCATACCCCAAAACATCTGGGTCGGCAGCTTTTCCAACATCTGCAAATATTGTGTCAGGTCAGCATAGCTGCCTCGCACCGCTATCTTGACGCCGTGCTTGTAAATTTGTTTGCCGACTTCTGTTTGGGGTTGCGGATTCTTGACAGCCTCTTCAATGAAGTTTGAAACCTGCAAGGTCTCTAGAGAAACCAACTGCAACCGCCCATTCTTTGCGAGCACTTGCTCAAGAAGATGGGCCATACGCTCGGGCGGCACCAACTTATCCTGAGTCTCTCTCAGGAAAGCATCGCCCTGCGCGATCTGCTCGCGCAATTGGCTGATGCGTTCACGCTGCGGTGCATCTTTGTTGGCCTGTTTCGCTTGCAGCAGGGCCGCCAATTGCCCCTGTATCTCTTTCATTTTTTCCTGTTGCTGCACGACTTGTGACGAAAGCCGCTTCTGTTGCTGAAGCAAAGGATTCATAAAGAATGAATCGATTATGGCAACCAGCGCAAAAGCAACCGCTGCAAAGACCAATGCGCGCTCGCGCAAAGACATCGCGTCGATTTTGGCAACCAGCTGATCCCATCGCTCTTTCATTATTTGGCAACCTCCTCGACTGCTATCGATTTCAGATTAAACTCGACATAACCAGCTACCGGCTGACTATTCACTGAGGTTGGCAACTTCATTTGCAAAGCCGCGAAGGATTTGCCCCGCATCACGGGCTCACGATTCATGCGCTGAATATAGGCAGGAAGGAGCTGGGGATTAACAGCCGCACCCTGAAGACTCATCTGCGCGCCATCTCCGTTAATGTTGAAGCCGGTCAACCACAGGCCTTTAACCGACTGACGGGCGAAAGCGCGCAAATATTCTGAATAGCCTTGTGTATTGCCAATGGCTCCACCCTTTAGCGTCGCCAGCAAAGCTTCTTGCATGCTGGCCTGTGCTTCGACCATCTGCAACTCATCATCCAACAATTTCTGGGCGCGTTGCGGAGAAAACTCGTTGATGTAATTCACCAAACGCTTTTGCTCTGCCTCATAGCGAACATTCATTTCCGCAGTTTGCTTTGCCAGTAATTTCACCTGATACATTGCATAACCGTAAAAAAGCATCGAGCCGAGCACGATGAGCAGCAGTGCCTGCAGCATGGTCACAGCAGAAAAATGCTTCTTTTGCTTGAGGAAGATTGGATTGAACAGGTTTATCTGCTGGCTCATAGTGCCTTCTTCTCCAAGCGCAGCGCCGCACCTATAGCAAGCAGTGCAAAACTGGCGTATTCGCTATCGGCCATCTCTGGCACACCCACGATATCCATACCTTGCGCCAACTCCAGCGGCTCGACCGGCAAGCCCAGATTTTTACCCAGCAATGCAACCAAGCCCAACTCATCCGGAGCCGACACCAGCATGCGATTGATTGAGATATGGTGAAATTGGCGATCGAAGTAATCCAGCGAACGCTGCACTTCCAGCTCAACACGGTCCTGATACTGTTGACGCAACATTTCATCTGCATCGGATAACTGGCCGACCGTTATCTCGATCCTGCGGGCCAGGAACAACTCCCCATCGCTACTGATCGTCAGCAGGCCGCCTTCATCATTAAAAGACAACAGCGCCAGACCCCTGCCTTCCGTCTCGAAGAGCGCGGCAATATTGCGTTGCGCTGTCTCGGGAATGTCGATCACCGACAGATCGATCTTGGCCTTCTCAAACAAGTTGATGCGCTTGCGCACGGTTTCGTTGGAAGCTGCTACGGCATAAAGTGACTGCGGCCGCTCGCTGCCATATTTTCCGATCGGAATCTGCAACACGTCGATAGTCGCGTCATCAACATGGTAGCTGAGCGAATCCTTTATTTTCCAGCGAATGGCGGTTTTCAATTCATCCACCGGCACATTCGGCGCCTCCACCATCATCATCTGATACTCATTGGATAACAGCAGTGTGGTGAAGCGCACATTCTCAAGCTGCGCTTCTTTGCGGACTCTTTCCAGAGTAGATGAATTCACTTCATTTGCTGCAAAAAAAGTGCAGCGTGTAACTTGTGGACGCGGCCCCACATACTTCGCTTGCGCGACATAGACCCCTTTCTTGCCAAGAGTCACAGCTGTCCAGCCCGCCTCGCGGCTACCGCGCTGAAATATAGAGAGGATCTTTGATAATTCCATAATTCGCGTGAAGTTAATTCACTAACCCTTTGCTGTCAAGGGAATTTCTAAATACTAGTGTCTAAATATCCCCACATTAGCTACTCAATTCGTCAACATTTCGACAGTTCAAGTCAAAACGGCCACACACACCGTATGGCCGCCTGACCGGAAACGGACATCCATCAATAGGCTTCGCGTTGATAGATGAACTCGTTGTTGCCGCGATAGACGCCGAAGGTGGCGGTGCCGTTCGTCACGGGCAGATAGACAGGTGCGACAGGCGCGATCGTCGCTCTACCATTTCCGCCAGCGGTCGGTCTGCCGAGTTGAATGTTTCGCATACCGTTCAATAGCGATGTCACACCGGTCGGAGCGGGTGTTGTAGTACCCGTTACGGTCGCGCCCTTGACGACGTTATAGCTCGCAGCAACAGTCAGCGGCGTCACGCTATCGGTAGCGCTCGTCAACCAACCTGCAGCGGTGAAATACTGGGCAGTGGTCGTCACCGTCAGCGGCAACAATTGCGAACCGTAAACATTGGACACCTTGATTCGGCCGTAGCGCACTTCGGTCCTACCCACTTTGCCGTGATTGCTGGCCACGGGTGGCACGTTCACGGTATCTAGGTCATAGGCGAACAGCAGTACGCCGTCGCTGTCCTGCGGCGCGATGCCGAAGTCCAGCGCGGAGAACGGGGCCGACGGTGCAGCCCCATCACGGAACACCGTCAACGGCAGGGTGACGTTCGCCACGCCAGTGGCGAACGCACCTGCGGTCGCCTGCGCAGCTGTGAAGCAGGGATGTGCTGGTGTTACGGCATTGCAAGGATGGATCGGGGTGCGCACCGCACCGATGTCGACCGCATCCATGACCAGTGGCCCACCCGTGCCTGCCGCGACTGCCGCCAGCGGGTCCAGCTTGGCGAAATTGTTCGCCGCCGTCGCAGAATAGCTGTAGTTCTGCGTGGTCTTGCTCGGATCGACGGCCACCGCCGTCAGGGTGAACGAGGTCTTCATCTGCTCACCCATGTAGGTGAACGCGCCGCAGCCGGCCGGATCGCACGCTGCGATATCGGTACGGTTGGCGATGCTACCCGCAGTAAGAGTGAACGAAGCCGGGTAGAAACGACCGACGTTGCCGCTGGCCGGGCAGGCAGTGGTACCGCCGTAATTCGGCAGCGCGGGATCACACTGGGTATTGCCCGCCCCCAGATAATCGCCGTCAGCCACACTGGGCACCAGCGTGATGATGCCGACTTCGTTCCAGCTGAGGGCGGTGCCGGTCGCCACGCCGTTGCTGAAGGTACCGAAAGCTGTCGCATTGACCAGCCCCGGGTTGTTGCTCAGCCCCAGACCGGGTGCAAGTTGCGCCTGCAGGCTCACGCCCTCGGCTGCGTTCTCATTGCCGTAGCTGTAGGCCGTCGAACCACTGGCCGTGAGCGCGGTGACGGTGACCGAGAAATCTTCACCCGCCTTGGCAAACTTGCCGCCCGTCGCGTCGGCAGCAGCCGGATTCGCAAGGTTGTCGCTGGTGCGCTTGATCTCTGACAGCGCGAATCCGGCAGGCTTCACCACGAAGGCATTGGAGGTCTTTTCCAGCGTCGCAGCTGTGATCGGCGAAGAGGCTGTTAGCGTCTTCTTCACCCACAGGCTGAGTTGGCCGACGTCATCGTAGCTGAAGCTGAAAGGCGCATTGCCGTTGGAATCGAAGGTCAGGTTCACCGGCGTATAGCTGTAACCGAACATGCCACCACCATTGTCATTGCGCGCGATGGTAGTGCTGGCGGTAGGAGTCCCCCCGACTATGTTCAGCAGGTTGCTGCCATAGCAGGTGGTCGGGTTCTTGCACTCATAGCCGAATTCGATCGCATTATTACCAGTCAAGCCGGCTTCGCACGCCTTGGTCGTGCTGTTGGTCTTCACCGCCCGCAGGTAATAGGTGCCGGAGGATGCGCCCGCCACCTGCGACGGCAGGGTCGCCTCGGCCCCGTCTGCCGCGCTGGCGAAGATGAATCCTGCGGTGTTGAAGCTGGTGTTGCAGCTGTTGGCGGTCACACAGTTCGCGCCGTCCGGGCAACACTTTGACAAATTCACCGCAGCCGCCGAAGCCCCCTCAAGGGTGACTGTCACCGATGTCCCGTTCGCAACGCCAGGGTGGCTCAATGTGGTGGAAGCCACACCGCTGCTATCGAACGTCAGTGTGGTACTACCCAACGAACCCGCATTGCTGCTCAGGGTCGCGGTGTAACCGTTGATCAGAGTGGACGGCAGGGTGCACGGGCTGCTGCTGTTGGCGCAGGCCGTCACCGTGGCGGTGGACTCCAGGCAAGAGATGCTGCTCGAAGGCAACGACAATTCATAGTGGTCGACCGCTGCCGCGCAGGCATGCGTCTCGTTATACAGTGCGGTCACGTCCGACTGCACCAACGCATCCTTGAACACCAGCACCTCGTCCAGATAGCCGGAGAAACGGTAGCCGGTATCCTGCCCCCAGCCGCCCAAGTGCAAAGTACTGTCGACCATGGCCGTGACCAAATTCGGCGTGCCAGCGACTTGGCTCAGCGTCTGGCTGACGCCGTCGATATACAGCTGGTTGGTGTCCACGCTGCCGTTGGTGAACACCGCCACCACATGGTGCCAGCCGTTTGCCAAGCCCGCAGAGGAAATACCGTAGATATCCGAGTTGGCGGTATTGAATCCGAAATACCCTCCCTGCAGCCAAAGGTCGTGCTGGTTCCAGCCGATGGGCATCACATTGTTGGTGCCGTCCCAGTACATCCAGAAGGCGACGCTGGTCTTGCTGCCAAGACCGGTCGAGACCGGCAATCCGGAGATGGCGAACGCGCCGGCATCGGCCGCATTCCCGGGCAAGGTCGCATAGCTGCAGGTACCCGGATTACCGCCACGTGCCGGCGCGGAAAGCGCGGCTGTCGGCTTCGGCGTGCCGATAGCAGCACCGTTGAAGGGACCGCTCACATAGCCGGCCGTATCTTTCAGTTCTCCCGCGCTGCCGTTCCAGCCCACTTCGTCCATGTGGAACTCCGCTAAGCGCGTGGCGACGATGACGTTGCCGGCATCGGTCGCGCTGTTATTCGCCAAGTTGTTGTCCAGCCCTGTTCCGGTCACCGTGGCGGTATTGATGATGGCACCAGCCGCATTGGGATCGACTGCGACCGTCAGGGTGACCGGCGGCACCACGCCGCCGCTCACCACGGTGCCCACGTAGCTGCACGCGACATCGGGCGGGTTGGAGCTGCAAACCCAGCCGGTGCCGCTGGCCGAACTGTATGACAAACCAGCCGGCAGTGAGTCGGTCACTTCGATCGTGCCGGCCAGTGTGTCCGGACCATGGTTCGTCACCGAGATCGTATAGGAGGCAGTTGAGCCGGGTACAAGTTGCCCGTTGCGGGTCATGCTGATGCCGAGGTCGGTGTTCGGTTGCAGCGTGCCCACGCAAACGTCGTCGATATGCCAGTAATCGTTATCGAAGGCGCTGCCGTTGAGTTGGCGGAAGCGCAGCCGGAAGCCGCTATGCTTCGCATCCGCCGGCATGACATGACTGCCGTTGTAGATCGTTCCGGCCGTGGCATCCGTGCTGGCATAGGTCGCCAGCGGCGTCCACACACCGGCGCTGTTGCGGTATTCGACCACCAGGTCCTCACCGACATCCGGGGCGCGCACGGCAGTGGTGCCGCTCTTCAGCCAGTATTCGATATTCCCGGTGACGCCGGTCATGTCGGTGCGCAATGTGGACACCGTCACGTAACCCCAGCGCATGTCGAGCTCGTGGGCGGCCGAACTGAAGTCGGTGGTACCGAGCAGGGCATCGCCGATGGCGGCCGTCGGCGGTGCACCCTCGGCAGAGATGCTCCAGCGGCCCAGGCCGGCTTCGAAGTTGTCGCAGAAGGCCCCGACGTAGCTGCTTTCCGGCGCCTCGCGGATGATGACGTTGTCGAAATGCCAGTAGTCGTATCCCACGATGCCCGGTTGACTGCCCGCAGCCTGGCCACCGTTCGCGTCCCCGCTGCCGGCCGGCTGATAGAACTGCAGCTTGAACCCGGCATGCATCGCATCCTGCGGCAGCTGGATCACCGGATTGAACACCTGCCCCTGCATGACGCCGGTCGGGTACTGTGCCAGCACCTTCCAGGTACCGTCGTTGGCGAAATACTTCACCAGATAGTCCTCGCCCACCGCCTCGGGGTATTCGCTGAAAGTATCCCCGCCGCGGCGCATCCAGAAACTGAGCAGCGCAGAGGGATGACCCGACAGATTGATGGTCGGACTGTCCACCGATACGATGCTCCAGCGCGTGAACATGGCCCGGGTCGGGTTGGGGCGCAACGTGGTCGTTCCATTGTAGGGCGGGATATCGGAATCGATGCCGGCGCAGCCGGTGTTGCCGGCGACGCCCGCGCAATCGGCGGCCGGCCCCGGTGTGATGGTCCAGCCATTGCCCACCGCGCCCGGATTGGAGCGCTCGAAGTCGTCGCAGTAGATCGCCGTGCCGTCGCACACCGGAACTTCGATGGTATAAGCTTGGCCGGTGAAGTTACCGTTGTTGGCACCCGCCCCTCCCAGCGCCACGCCGCCGATGGTGATCGAGTCGTCATCCACCAGATTCAAACGCAGCGTGCCGGTCGCGCCGGAGCCGGTATCGGCGGTGACCGTCCACACCCGACCGCTGCCGGTCACCGAGGTGATCGTCGCACCGGCCGCGGCGCCGCCCATCACCAGCACGAAGTCGGAAGCATCGACACCGGTCGCATTGCCGCTGAACAGCACATCCCAGGTCACACTGGTGTTCGCCGCCGTGGGATTGGCGCTGGTGCGGTCGATCGAGGCCACCCAAGGCGTGCTGGGGGTATAGGTCACCGTGATCGGCATGTGATCCACGTTCACCGTGCGCGTACCGCCCGCGGTGCCCGCCTTCTGCACCGACAAAGCCGCGCCGAAGTTCGCATTGTTGATATCCGCCACCGTCCACGTCGTACCCCACAGGTCGGCCGCGCCGCCATGCGCCTCGACCGTGTCGATCGTCGGATACTGTGTCGCCGTGACGCGGTCGACCGCACCGATCACGCCCGCCTTGACCGTGCGCAGGCGCAGGTCTTGGATCGGCGTGCCTGTCGCACTGCGTTCCACATTCACCGTGATGCCGCCGATGGTGGCACCCGCCGGGATGGTGAAGCCGTAGCCGGTACATTTCAGGTAATTGCTCTGCTGGTTGTCGTTCAGCGCCGTTGTCGCATACAGGTTGTCGCTCAGACCTGCATCCAGCGTGGACCAGGCGATGCTGCCGACGCCGGCCGCGTTCACGCAGGTACCCGGATTGGCGGTGACGGAGATGCCGGTCGGGCAGGCAGCCGTGGTGAAGGTCATGTCCACGCCGTTGCCGCTGCCGACGCTGTTCGTCGCGCGGATCCGGTAGTGATAGGTGGCGCCGCAAGTCAGGCCGGAGAGGCCGGCCGAGATGGCTGTGGCGCCCGAATTGGCGGCCAGCGGGCTCTGCGCCACCTCGAACGTATTGCCGTATGCCACCGTGGTACCGTAATCGAAATAGATCGTCGTACTCGCGCCGTTGTCGTTGACCGTGCCGTTCAGCGTGGCACCGGTGGTCGTCGGCAGCGTCGCCGCCGCCGTCGTGGCGGTGGGCGCCGCGCAGGTGGTCGTGAAAGTGCGGTCGATGCCGTTCGCCGTGCCGGCCGCGTTCACCGCCTTGACCCGGAAATGATAAGTGGTGTTGCACGCCAGGCCCGACAGGAAAGCGGATACGGCGGTATTGCCCGCATTTGCCGCCAGCGGACTGGGCGCGGCATTGACCGTACTGCCATATGCGACGGTCGGGCCGTACTCGAAAGTGACGGTGGTGAGACCGCCGTTGTCGTTCACCGTACCGTTCAGCGTGACGCTGGTGGTGACCAGCCCGCTGGCCGGGTCGGTCGTGGCCGTCGGCGCGCTGGCATAGGTGATCAGCACCAAGCCGGGCGCGCCGTTGCCGCCGAGCGTATTCCGCTCCGCGCCGCCGCCGCCTCCGCCGCCATTGCCGGATGCCGGCGCAAAACCACCCTGAGAGTTCGCATTACCGCCGTCGCCTCCGATGCCGCCACCGGCCGGCGCAGCAGCGGCGGTAGCCGTCGCCCAGGTCAGCGGACCATCGGTACCGTTCGAGGCTGTACCGGCCGACGAGCCGCCCGGCGCGCCGCGCCCTGTGTTGCTGTTGCGGCCGGTGCCGCCCGCCCCGCCAGAGAAGGTGACATCGCCGACGCCTGCAGCAGCCGCGCCCCCCGCCCCGCCCAGACCGCCCGCGCCGCCGACCGGATCGGCGCCGCCGGCGCCGCCCGTTGCCAGCACAGTGGCCGGACTCAGGAACCAGGAATCCCCGCCGGCACCGCCGACACCTGCACCGCCGACACCCCCCGCCCCCACCGTGACGGTATAAACGTTACCGGGCACGACCGGGATGGCGAGCTTCTTCGAATAGGCACCGCCGCCGCCGCCGCCCGCCCCATCCTGATTCGTCGGATTGCCGCCGCCGGCACCGCCGCCGCCCCAAGCCTCCACCGCAACCTCGGTCACGCCGACCGGAGCCGTCCAGTTGCCGGAAGCGGCGAACGGCACCGTCACCGCCTGTGCGGCACCGGCCATCAGACCAATTAACAAGAGGATCGATTTTGCGCTGTTATTCATTCTTATGGCTTTCATTCAAAAACTTTATCTTCACGTTCTAGCATCAAACGTGCCAACTTATAATCGCCGCATTTTACATGGGAAGTGCGTCTCTTCGCAGATTTCAGTTGCTCGCAACATGACTCAATGTCGCCATCCCAACGCCATGTGACCGGCAATCGTCGTAAGCGATTATTACCTGCCCAGCTTCACGTTGATGAGGCGCTGCACGAAGCCTAGATCATCCGCCGCGCCGGCAGTGGTTGCCGTGGACGTCACGTCATACACCCACACCGTGCTGCCGTTCTCGATGTAGGAACTGGTCGCACAGGTCACCGCCACCGCAAATGGCTCCAAAGTGCCACCCAGTGAACCTGCAGCAAAATTGGTGGCGCAACCGGTAGCCGCTGCCGCGCTGGCCGGACTGATGACCACCTGATACGCCGCCCAATCGATGCCGGCGCGCGCCGCCTGGTAAGCGCGCGAACCCATCACGTCCATAGCCGAACTCTGATGCTGGGTGGTGGAGAATGTCACCATCGCCACACCAAGGAAGGACAACACCACCAGCAGGAAGATGGCGGTGACGATACTGAATCCTTTTTGCAGTTCTCTCATGGCGCGTTGTTCACATGGATCTCGTTGTACAGGCTCACGCTCTCGTTCTCGCTGGTGAGGGTCAGGCTGATGGTCAACAGGCCGAAACGCTGGTTGGCCACGGTATAGGTGATATTGCAGGCACTCACCCTGTCGGCCAGCACGGCATGCGATTCAGGGGCGGCTGAGTAATCATGATCGAAACCGTAGCCCCAGTGCCGCACCAGTTGGCCGGTACCGTTGCCCGACGCATCAAGAGGACCCACCCCCTCACATGCGTAGGTCACCGCCTGTTGTGCGCCGTCCACTACGTCGAAACGCTGCGAGGGCAACTCGGCCCAAGTCGGCAAGGCCGTGTTGGTGAAGTTGACGATGGTCTGCACCCCGGCTGCACCGGAGTACTGGCGCAACACCCCGGCTGCTGTCTGCACATAAGGTGGCACCGCATCGGATTGCGAACTGCCGACCACGATAAAGTCGGGCAAAGCGCCCGCAGTGAAATCGATACCCGTGCCGATGATCTCGAAACTGCCATCCGCCACACCGAAATCCAGCACGTTGCCGGTACCGCCAGACCCTGCGCGATAACGCCCGCCATCCTTGGTTGCAAGGTATTCGACTGCACAAGCTGCAGGGCAGCCCGATAGCACTACACTGTTCGGCACCGCCATGCGCACATCGCGCGCCATGCGGCGCACGGCCGTATCGGCGATGTCGGTCAGTTCGGCGCGGCGCGCGCTGTCCACATAGCCCTGCACCGGCGCCTGGATGAAGATCGCCACGATACCGGCGATGATACCGGTGATGACGATCACCACGATCATCTCGATCAGCGTGAATCCCTGTTGTATGGGCTTGCGCATCAGTATTTCGTCCTGTAACCGTCGATAGCGATGGCAGCCCCCTGCGGGTCGGTCACGGTGACCGTGATGCGTACCGCGCTACCCGCCGCGATTGTGTCCGCACCAGCACCCAGCGCTTCGGCAGTGATCGCCACGCTGGCGTTATAAGCCGCCAACCCGGTGGGATTGTTGTTCAGATCGGTGATGCCGGCCATCGCAAAACCGTCATAGCAATCCACGATGTGATAGTCCGTGGCGCGCGTGGCCGCCGTGACAGCACTGGCCGGTGGACACACGGTCGTTATGCCGTCGTTCTGGTCGACGAAATCCTGCAGCTGCACTTCTTCCAGCAGCGACTCCGCTGCCGCGATAGCCTGCTTGTGCAGCAACGGGTCGGCGCTGTGCGCCGTGGTCTGGTTCATCACCAGCAGGATGCCGGTGAGCGCCACGCTGATGATGACGATGAATATGATCAGCTCGATGAGGCTGATGCCGGCTTGTCTTAAGCGTGCAGGGTCAATGTACATAACCTGTCTCTGCCTCGATGGTGATGGTTGTGCCACCGATGGTAAGGGTCGCCGGTGCCGCCGGGGCGGTCAGCTGACCTAGCGCATCAAAAGTGTAGGTGTCCGCTCCGGAATCCAGCACCGCTACGGTACAGGTGAGTGCCAGTCCAGTCAGTGTCGTGGCGCAATCGGTGGCGCCCTGCGCCACCGTCACGCTGACCGGCATATGTTTCGCCACTGCCGCCTTTTGCGCAAATTTCAGAGCCGACTTGACCTGATCCGCCGCGCCGCGTTGCTGGAACACATCGTTATTGAAGCGCGGCAAGGCCGCAACGGAAATGATGCCGACGATCACAATAATCGTGATCAATTCCGTCAGGGTGAAACCGCGCTGGTTTGTCTGTAACTTCATCTCGACAGTATTTGCGATCCGTTTGCGCGATGCCAATAGCATCATGCGATTGTTTGATACAACCTGTCGTGCTGACGCGCGACAGTATTTTGCTCATGAAACAAAGGAGGCCGTAGCCTCCTTTGTTTGATTTCAAATGTTTCTCAACCCCAGTGAGTTAAGGGCAAGGAGTTTGTCAGGAAATCCCACCTAACTCCTTTTGCTGAAAAGCCTTAGCCGGTGCACAGCACGGTTGCATTTGCGGTTTGCGCTTGCTCACCAGTAATGGTGACTGAAACCGCCGAACCAGCAGCCCCGCCAAGACAAGAAGCATCAGTAGTAACAGAATAGCCAGCGGGCAAGTCAATTGCTCCAGTACCAGTCGTTGTTAGCGTTGCGCCAGCATTTGCAGCATTCAAGCGCACACATGTGGCATGACCTGTGCCTCTAGCCATGCACGTACCATAGTTAATAGAAGATGCCGAGGATACTGCACCTGCCACACCTTGAGTTCCAGCCAAAGCAGCATCTGTGCGCAAATCAACGAACTTCGGCAACGCAGTCGCCGCCAAAATACCCAGAATCACGATCACCACGATCAGTTCGATCAGTGTAAAGCCTTGTTGTTTCTTCATAATGTCTCTCCTAGAGATTGATGGAGCCGCAGCCCCGTTTCTATGTCTAACCACTTGCTTCGCTAAAGGTCGCAACCTATCCCTCTACAAGTGCGGGGCAATATACTCTATAAAACACGGGGTTATCAAGTGGAAATTAAACTGATTCTACGAACGGCTGGTGGCTGACGACGAACGGCAAACGCCCCAGAACGGCACAAGTCGCCCCTATCTTCCCAACCAGGCCAACAACAGCACCAGCGTGTAAAGCCCGCCCAACATCAAAAAGACGCCAACCTGACGGACATGCCGTTCGACATACAGCTCTAGGCCATCACGGGGTATCTCCAGTGGTTTCAATGTCTTGCGCAGAGACAGCCATTGGTTCGCGCCTTCCTCGAAACCGCGCATCATGCTGGGGCGAAACAGGATAAACAGCGACGCCACGATAGCACACAGCGCGCCCAGCAAGGCACTGAGCACCATGGCATCGAGCAGAGCTTCCGCCAGAGGCAGCGGGTAGGCGAAGCGCTTGGCCAAACCGGCGACGGTCTGGGCACGATCCAGTTGCACGCCGAAGAAATACAAGATGAACAGCGCACCGGCCAGGATCAGCGTGCCGGTCACCTGGCGGTGACGATAGAACCAGGGATCGAGCGTGATGCGGTGTTCGAGCGCGCGGTCAAGACGGCGCGTAGAGATCCAGCGATCCAGCAGGGTGCTGATATTCCGTAAGCGTTCGCGCCGAAACAGCAGCAAAGCGCCGACCACCATGCCGGCGATGCTGCCGATGAGGAGGAAGATGACAGCGGATTGCACCAGCCATGATTGGAACAGCGGGTTCATGAATTTCAGTCCAGCCAGCGATAACGCTGGGTCGGCTCAAACAGGGTGGCGACCAGCTCTTTGCCGGATTCAGGCTTTCCCAGCTTGGGCTCGTAGCCCAACTTCACATGAAAACGTATCCATTTATTGCCGTCCGGCCCCGGCGTGAAATTGTCCGACTGGTTGAGCACATAGATCAGTTCGCGCGACTTGAGATCGAACATCCAGCTACCGGGTGCAACCGCCTTCGGCGTGGGGTCGTAATACTCACCCATATAATTGGGCGGCAGTTTCTGCAACCAGGAGAAGGGATTGTCGGTGGCAAGGATGCTCAGTTCCTTCTCGCTGGCCGCGCCGCGCGTCTGCAATGCACTGTAGCGTAGCAGCAAGGCGCTTTGCAACGCGCCCTCCACCTGTTGCATGGCCGCCTTTTCCGCGCGTTCCTGATAAAGCGGGATGCGCACTAAGAACAAGCCAGCCAATACCACGATGATGATGATGACGACAATGAACTCGATCAAGGTGAAGCCGTGCGAACGCCGCAGAGAGTGAGTCATCATTTGTGCAGCGCCGCCTTGCCCAAGTCCCACATCGGCAGGAAGATGCCGAGCGCAAGAATCAACACCAGGCCGCCCAGTAGCACGATCATGATGGGTTCGATCTGCGCGGAGAGCGTCTTGACCTCGTATTCGACTTCGCGCTCATACATGCCAGCGACTTCGAACATCAATCCATCCAAGTCGCCAGTCTCTTCACCCACTGCGATCATCTGCATCACGGTCGGATTGAACACGCCGGTGGCATGCGCGGTGCGCAGGATGCTTTCTCCACGCTCCACGCCGTCGCGCATCTGCTCGATCTTGCTGCGCATGAATTCGTTGTCCACCACCATGCCCACGGTGTTCAAGCCCTGCACGATGGGTATACCGCTCTTGAACGACAGCGCAAGACTGCGCGCAAAACGCGCCAAGGTTCCCTTGAGGATGATCTTGCCCGCGATCGGCAACTTGAACTTATAGCGGTCCCATTTGTAGCGGCCGTCCGGGGTGTTGATCCACGCCCGGAATGCCACCACCGCACCAATCAGCCCAGCCACGAGCATCGGCCAGTAGTTCACCATAAAATCAGAAAAACCCATCAGTATCTTGGTCATGAGGGGCAGCTCGGCATGGAAGCCTTCAAAGACTTTGGCAAACGCGGGGATCACGAAGATGTTTACGATGACGATGGCGATGGCCATCGCGATCACCACGAACATCGGGTAGCGCACTGCGCCCTTGATGCGCTCGCGCATGTCCTTTTCGAATTCAAGGTGCTCGTACAAACGCAGAAAGGTCTGATCCAGCATGCCGGTCATCTCGCCAACCTGCACCATGCTGAGGTAGAACGGAGAGAATATCTTGGGATGGCGACGCATGGCAGTGGAAAGCTCACGGCCACTGTCCAGGCTCTCGCGCAGATCCTGCAGCATGGAAGAGAAAATCGGGTTCTGAGAAGATTCCTGCAAGCCGGCCAGTGCGCGCATGATGGGCACGCCGGACTTGAGCAGGGTGTACATCTGGCGCGAGAACAGCATCAACTCCAGCGGGTCGACCGATCTTTCCTGATTGAGACGCTGCCACAACGAAAGTTCGGTCGCCTTGGTCGTACGGGCACCATGCGACAGCTTGATCTCAGTCGGCGTGATACCCGTGTTCAACAACTGGTCGGCGATGACGCCGCTGTCGGCGCCTTCCAGCGTGCCTTGCACCTGCTCACCACCGCGATTGCTTCTGCCCTTGTACGAAAATACCGGCACGCTTAATCCTCGACCTGATTACTGATGCGCATCACTTCCGCGATACTGGTATGCCCCAGCTTCATCTCGCGTAATGCAGCGTCGAGCAGCGTGCGATCTTTAAGATAATTGCGGGCGGCCTGCATGAAGTGTGTGTTGTCGTCGTGTGCCGCGGCATCCACCAGATCCTGCGTCATCTCCAACATCTCATACACACCCATACGGCCGTGATAACCGGTGCCGTTACAGTGCGAGCAGCCACGGCCGTGCACCAGCTCGCCCCAATCGCCATTCTCCACCCCTTCACTCTGCAGCCACTCGACTTCTTGTGGTGTTGGCGTATGCGGTTCACGGCAACTCTCGCACACACGGCGTAACAGACGCTGCGCCAGCACGCACTGCACCGAGGAGGCCACCATGTACTTCGGCACACCCATATCGACCAGACGGAACAAAGTACCGGAAGAGTCGCGCGTGTGGAGTGTGGAGAACACCAGGTGACCGGTCATGGCGGCACGCATACCGATCTGCGCCGTCTCGGCATCGCGCATCTCACCGACCAGGATCACGTCCGGGTCTTGACGCAGAGCAGCGCGCAACACTTTGGAGAAGCTCAATTCGATCTTTTCGTTCACCTGCACCTGGTTGATACCGGGCAAACGATATTCCACCGGGTCCTCCACGGTGATGATCTTCTGGTCGATGGTGTTGATCTCAGACAAACCGGCATACAGCGTGGTCGTTTTACCGGAGCCTGTCGGGCCAGTCACCAGCACCATACCGTTGCTGCGCTGGATGATCTCGCGGAAGCGCTTGAGCATGTCGGGCGGCATGCCCAGTTTGTCCAGCGTCAGGAAACTGCCGCTCTGGTTGAGCAGACGCATGACCACTGACTCACCGTATTGCGTTGGCATGGTGGAGATACGCACATCGATCGCCTGTTCGCGCACACGCACGTTGAAGCGGCCGTCCTGCGGCATGCGCTTCTCTGAGATATCCAGACCGGACATCAGCTTCAAACGTAACGCGATCGCGCTGGAAATCTTGCTGTCCGCCTCAGTCTGCAAGTGCAAGGCACCGTCGATTCGGAAACGGATCTGCAGGCGTGTCTCTTGCGGTTCGATGTGCACGTCGGAAGCACCGACCTGAGAGGCATCCTCGAACATGGTCTGCAGCAATTTGACCACCGGCGCTTCTTCGGTACCGACCGTGTCGCTCAGTGCGCCAAAGTCGATGTAGCCCTCGCCCAGCTCTTCAGATATCTCCTTTGCCAAACCGCTGATCTCGTCCGTGCGGCGGTAGACGCGGTCGATGGTCTCCAGCAACTGGCCTTCTGTCACCACCGCCACATCGATATCGCGCTTGAGGAGGCGCGATATCTCGTCGAATGCGAACAGATCGGTGGGATCGGTCATACCGACCAGGATGGCGCCATTACGCTCTTCCAGCGCCAAAGCACGGAAACGCCGCGCTTGGTTCTCCGGCAGGCGACGCACGATCTCCAGATTGGCGTTGTAATACTTGAGGTTGATGTAGGGAACGTTGAGCTGTTTGGCCAGCGCTTCGGAGATCTGGTCTTCACTGATAAAGCCGTTATCCACCAGCACACGGCCCAATTTACGGCCACTGCGTTTTTGCTGTTCCAGCACGAATTGCAGCTGGTCCAACGAGATGAGTTTCTGCTGTACCAGCAAGTCGCCTAAGCGAACTTTTTCCGGACGCGCCATAATTCCCCCTGAAGTTTTTTGCGATGCGACGACGAATGCACCAACGATGGGAGCGGAAGTTAGCCGTTTTCCCTATATCTGACAAGACCTTTCATAACTTTTTACATGTTCAATATCATTCTTTTTCAACCCGAGATACCCCCCAACACGGGCAATGTCATTCGCCTATGCGCCAACACGGGAGTGCAATTGCACTTGATCCGCCCCTTGGGTTTTGAGCTGGATGATAAGCAGTTGCGTCGTGCCGGATTGGATTACCACGAGTACGCCGCCATGCAGGTTCACGACGACCTGGCGCAATGTTTGAACATCCTGGGCCATCCCCGTGTATTTGCGCTGACCACCAAGGGTTCGCAACCGTTCTTTGACATGGCATTCAGGGCGGGAGACACCTTCCTGTTCGGCCCGGAGAGCCGCGGCTTGCCGGCTGAAATACTAGAATCACTACCAAAAGAGCAACGTGTCCGCCTACCGATGCAGCCAAACAATCGCAGCCTCAACTTGTCCAACGCGGTGGCGGTGACCGTGTTTGAAGCTTGGCGGCAGAACGGCTTCGCGGGAAGTTAGTTCAATACAGGATGCTTGCCGCTGGAGGAGAATTCCTCGCCGGGTTGGCGGCTTAGCAACATCTCAACGGCCTTGTCGGCATCTAGATGCTCGTACAGTACACGATAGACTGCCTGACAGATCGGCATGTCCGCCTGATATTTACGTGCCACGCTTTGCACTTCGCGTGCGGTATAGACACCTTCGGCAACGTGACCAAGCTCTTTGAGGATGTTGGGCAAGGATTGATGACGCGCCAGCAACATGCCCACCTGGCGGTTACGCGACAAGTCGCCGGTGCAGGTCAAGATAAGGTCTCCCACGCCGGACAAACCACCCAAGGTCTCCGCCTTACCACCCATCTGCAGGCCTAGGCGCGTCATCTCGGCCAAACCGCGCGTGAGCAACGCGGCGCGTGCATTCAGGCCCATCTGCATACCGTCGCAGATCCCTGCGGCGATCGCCAATACATTCTTGATCGCCCCGCCGATCTCGACACCGACCACATCAGTGCTGGAATAGATGCGCAGGCGCGAATGGTGCAATTCCTTGGCGGTTTTCTGCGCGAACATCCCGTCGCTCGATGCTAACGTCAATGCGGTAGGCAGACCGCGCGCCACTTCTTGGGCGAAGCTGGGGCCGGTCAGCGCCCCGCGCGGAAAGGCTGCAGGCAATATCTCGTTGACGATCTGATGCGGCAGCAGCGAGGTCTCTGTTTCGAAACCTTTGCATAGCCAGATCACCCCTACGGGCACTGGCAGTGTTGAAATGTGTTGCAAGGTGGCGCGCAGACCCGCAACAGGTACGGCCACAATGATCAATTGCGAATTGCTCAATACGGCTTGCAGATCGTCACTCAACGCGAGGCTGTCGGGCAATGCGATGTCCGGCAGATAACGGCGGTTGCGCCGCGTCTCGCGCATCGCTGCTATTTGCGCAGTGTCTCTTGCCCAGAGCGTAACGTCATGGCGCCCTGCCAAGCTGATCGCCAGCGCCGTTCCCCACGCCCCTGCTCCCAATACCCCGATGTTCATGCCTCAGTCACCCCAGACTTCCGATGCTTTGATATAGCCGGTGGAGCCATCGCGATGACGCACTTTGACCCAGCCGCCACCCGCATTCCCCAGCCATTCCAGACCGAGCTGACGGGGTGCGACGAACGCCACCGATGCGCTGTTGCTCCAACTGCTGCGCACGCTGGCTGCGTGCGCTGTCACAACGACATAACGCTTACTGCTCAGGTTACGTTTTTCGATCCAGAACACCTTGCCGGTAGAATCGCGCGCCTTGACCCAAGCTTCCAATACCACCAGCTGCTCCAAAGGCAGGAAGCGCGTGGCAACGTAAAGCTTCTTCGCTTTGAGTGAATTGGCGTCATACAGGATTGCCGGCTCCGCCACCGAGGCGAACTCATAGGCTTGCGCCGTAAGGCACAGGCCGGACAACAACAACGTTGCCAGCAATCTTGCCATCAGTGCTTGACCGCTGCGCCCTCAGCCTGCGCTTGCGCCTGCTGCTTTTGTTGCTGGTAGATCGCTTCGAAATTGATCGGATTGAGCAACACCGGGGCAAATCCGCCGCGCACTGCCACATCAGAAACGACTTCGCGCAAGTAGGGATAAAGGATGTTCGGGCACATCACGGCCAGAATGCCTTCCATTTCTTCTGCGGGCATGTTGCGTACTTGGAAGATACCCGCCTGCTTGGCTTCGATCAGAAACATGGTTTGTTCTTTTTCTGCGACCTTGGCCGTTACGGTAACGGTCACCTCCACCTCGTACACACCCTCTTCCAGCTGCCCCGCTTTGGTCTGCAGTTGCAGGTCGATCTGCGGATTCTCGCGCTGCAAAAAGATCGCGGGCGCATTGGGGATCTCTAACGACATATCCTTCACATACAGTTTCTCGATGTTGAAGATGGGCGCGTCGCTCTGTGGCGCAGATGTTGCGTTCTCGGTCATTTCTTTTCCTTGGTTGGTTAATTGTTTAACAAAGGCAGCAAGCCGCCGTCGTGATCCAGCTCGGCCAAGTCATCGAATCCGCCGATGTGACGGTCATCGATGAATATCTGCGGCACGGTGCGCCGATTGCTGCGCGCGGTCATGATCGCGCTTTGCTCAGGATCCAGGTCGATACGGATCTTTTCGATCTCGGTGACGCCGCGATGCTTCAGCAGGCGCTCCGCATTCACACAATAGGGGCAAACAGCGGTGCAATACATTACGACTTTGGCCATAGCGGTTCCTATTTCTTCCTTTCCAGTGGTAGCTTGGCTTTCTGCCAAGCCAGTACGCCACCGGACAGCAGATAAACCTGAGCAAAACCCTGCTTGCCCAGCCACGAGGCTATTGGCGTCGCGCGCGCTCCGCTGCGACACACCAGGATGATGGGACGTTCACGATGTTTCTCCAGTTCACCGACACGCTCTTTGAGCTTGGCAGCTGGCATCAGCTTGCTGTTGATGATATGGCCGCTGTCGTATTCGCTTTGTTCGCGCACATCGATCAATAGCGCGTCGTTACGATTGATCAGATTCATCGCTTGCAGGGTGTCTGCTTCCTTGATGCCGAGGATGCGGTTGCCGAAGTAGCTCCAAAACAGCATATAGCCGCTGATCAGCGTGATTGACAGGGTAAACAGGTTATCTAGCAGGAACTGCTGCACGACGGTACTCCTCATAATTCCGGGCTGCGGATTCTAACAGAGGCTGGAACTGCGCGGGATGCTGCGCGGCCAGCGCTTCAATCTCCGCCCTTGCCGCTTCGTAATGACCCGGATAACTCCAGACTGTCTTCTCCAGCATATCCAGGGCAGCCTGCGGCTGATCGGACAAGGCCAGCAGGTACGTCTGGTGATAGCTCACGATAGCGGTGGGGATATAGCGTATGGCGCGTGTATTCAACGCCAGCTTCTCCGCCAGATGATCTTCGTTCGGGGCCATCATGTGTGCGATGAACAGCTCCGCATAGCTGTTGAACAAGGGATATTTTAATGTCTCCAGCAGTTCGTCTCTCGCCCGTTCCGCGTAGCGGGCATCTCTGGCGGCCAATCCGCGCATATTGGTTGCGGACTCAAGGTGGCGATAAGCCTGCAAACCCTGAAACAACGACAACGCGCCCAGCAACAGGATGGCGGCCACGGACAGCCTGCCCACTCCGCGCAACTCCAGACGATGCGCACCCGCATCAAGGGCTCCCAACAGGACCGCCGCTACGCCGACGAAGTGCAGATACCAGAGCGGATATTCAAGCAAGGAATGGATACCCAACACAGCCAGTATCGCGATTGCCCACCACTGTTCAAGCGTATAACTCGCGCCGCGCACCAAAGTCCGCCATATCCAAATACTTATAGTGACAAAGAAAACCAGCAATCCGGCCAGACCCGTCTCGGCCGCCAGTTGCATCACGATATTGTGGGCGTTGTTGTACAAACCAACCATTTCAGGATTGCGCAGCTCAGCCGCCAGCTGCAAATGCTGGTATGCGAACTGGCCAAATCCGGCGCCCAACAAAGGGAACTGGGCAAAGATCAGCATCGATTCCTGCCACAGATATAGACGGATACCGCCGCTGCGCGCCTCACCGAACAAGCGCTCGGCCGCTGTCACACTACCTGTGCTCCCCTGCAACCAAGTTAGTTGCACTAGGCCATGCAATAGCGCATATGCGGCGCACAAGACAACGGCATAACGGAATAACGAACGCAGCCAAGGTTCCTTGCGCTGCCACCACCAAGCCAGTATCAATACGGCGATCAGATAGAGCCACCCACTCCGCGAGCCGGACAACACCATGACGAACAATATGGGAATGGCCAGCAATGCCGTTTGCCAAACCCGCATTCCTAAACGATGCTGCAACAACCCCAACGAAAGCAATCCCAGTGCGATGTAATTTGCAAAATGATTGGGCTGGGCGATGTTGCCATACACCGCGTTTGAGGTTTTAACGGTCACTACCGAATTCAGGAAAGTATCCCAGCGATAGTGCTGTAGCACCCCTGCCAAAGTATTGAGCTCCGCACCAACTAGCAAACAGATTGCCAACACTGTTGCCAGTCGCTGCAAACCCAGCTCTTCGCGCAAATGCTGCCCCAGCATCATCAGTAATGCCGCGAACAACAGATACAGCGACAACATCAGCACATGGTCGAAATGGATGATGCGGCCCAGCATGAACTGCAGCAGCAATATCAGCATCAAGCCGACCGGCAGCAATACGATGCCCGGCACTTGCGGCGCCTGCCAGTAGCGTTTGGTCAGCAGCAGCGGCAACGCACACACACCCAACAATGCTGCCAGCCATTCTTGATAGAAAGTGGTGAGCGGATAGGCGTGGTGGTAGTACAGAAATGGCAAAACCCACATCAGTCCAACGAAGGCCAGACTGATGTGAGCGAATTTGAAAGGAAGGTTTACAAGTCGTTTCAGCAACTGCCCTTGACGCCGAATTTGGCGAGGATGTTATTTAACGGGCAGATCTGCGTGAAGCCGCTTTGGAACAAGTTCAGACCAACGAAGGCAGTGAAGAACAGGAAGTACTCGCTGACGAACAGCGGACTAGCCTGCGCACCCAGTGCCAACGACAACATTACAAAGAAACCAGCGATGATACGGACGATACGTTCTGCATTCATGTTTAAAAGCTCCTATTTAAAGTTTACGGGAATTTCTTGTACAAGGTGGCGTAATACAACACCGGAATCACGATCAGGGTCAGCACCGTTGAAACCAGGATGCCGAAGATCAGCGCCAATGCCAGCCCATTGAAGATCGGGTCATCGAGGATGAACAACGCACCCAGCATCGCAGCCAGACCAGTCAACAGAATGGGTTTGGCGCGTGCGGCGGCGGCATTGGTCACCGCATGTTGCGGATCCACACCGTCACGCAATTGCAAGTTGACGAAGTCCACCAGCAAGATCGAGTTACGCACGATGATGCCCGCCAGCGCGATCATGCCGATCATCGAAGTCGCAGTGAACTGCGCGCCGAACAATGCATGACCAGGCATCACACCGATGATGGTCAACGGGATCGGTGCCATGATCACCAGCGGCACGACATAGCTCTTGAACTGCGCCACCACCAGCAGATAGATCAGGATCAAGCCGATGCCATAGGCGATACCCATGTCGCGGAATGTCTCGAAGGTCACCTGCCATTCGCCGTCCCACTTCAGCGCATAGCCCGCATAGGGGTCGGACGGTTGCTTGAAGAAGTAGGGCTCCAAAGTGCCGCCCTGCTCCAGTGCCATCCCGTCAGTCTTGCCATTGATGTCGAACATGCCATATAGCGGGCTATCCAGATCGCCCGCCATGTCGCCGGTCACATACACCACCGGCAGCAGATCCTTGTGATAGATCGGATAGTCGCGTTGCGTCTTGACCACTTGCACCACTTCCGAAAGCGGCACCAATGCCCCATCACGTGAACGCACCTTCAGTTTCAGTACATCGTCTATACGACTGCGCTTCTCCGCCGGCAGGCCAAGGCGCAACGGCGGCGCGTATTTCGCATCCATCGCGTGCAACGCAGTCACATCCTGACCGGACAGCGCGATCTGCACCGCATCCACGATGTCACTCTGCGCCACGCCGAGCAAAGCCGCCTTGCTTTGCATCACGCGTAAGATCATTTTGGGCGCGGCTTCGCTCACCGTATCGTCGATACCGACGATATCCGCTGTGGCGACAAATTGCTCACGCACCTTGGTCGCAACCTGACGCGCGCCCTCATAGTCCGGGCCGTAGATCTCCGCTACGATAGGGGACATCACTGGCGGACCCGGCGGCACTTCGACCACTTTCACTTTGGCATGCCAGCGATTGGCGATCTCCTCGATCGGCTCGCGCACTGAAGTTGCGATCTCGTGGCTACTGCGATCTCGCAGATGCTTGTCTTGCAGATTGATCTGTATGTCGCCCTGCTCAGGCGAAGTGCGCAAGTAGTATTGACGCACCAAACCGTTGAAGTTGATCGGCGAGGCGGTACCTGCATAGGCCTGATAGTCCGTGACTTCCGGCACGGTCGCCATATAGGTGCCGATCTCGCGCATCACGCCTGCAGTCTGCTCCAAGGCGGTACCGGAGGGCATATCCACCACTATTTGAAATTCAGACTTGTTGTCGAAGGGCAGCATCTTCAGCACCACCAGCTTCACAACAGTTAAGGAAACCGCGAACAGCAAGCCGCCTAATATTCCCAGCCAAAGTTTTCGCCGTGCAGGTTTGCCATGCTCTTTGTTCAGGAACGGCCCAAGACGCATGCGGAAGAAACGCGCGAGGGCCGTATCCTCCTCGTTCTTCACCACCGCGTGCTGTGGGCCGGCGAACTTGAGTGCCAGCCAGGGCGTGACGATGAAAGCGATCGCCAGCGAGATCAACATGCCCATACTGGCATTGATCGGGATCGGGCTCATGTACGGCCCCATCAGACCGCTGACGAATGCCATCGGCAACAAGGCTGCGATGACCGTAAATGTGGCCAGAATGGTCGGGCTGCCGACCTCATCCACCGCCTCGGGAATGATCTCCGACAAAGGCTGCTGCTGTGATAGCTCACGACGACGGTGGATGTTCTCTACCACCACGATGGCATCGTCCACCAGGATGCCGATAGAGAAGATCAGTGCGAACAGCGACACACGATTCAGCGTAAAGCCGTACGCCCAAGAGGCGAACAACGTCACCGCCAGCGTCAATATCACTGCCACACCGACGATGAATGCCTCGCGTCGTCCCAAGGCGAACCACACCAGCGCGACCACGGCGAAAGTGGCGAAGAACAACTTCTGGATCAGCTTCATCGCCTTGTCGTTGGCAGTTTCGCCATAGTTGCGCGTGACGGTCACCTGCACATCATCCGGAATGACACTGCCTTTCAGTTCATCCACGCGATGCAACAATTTATTGGCGACATCCACTGCGTTCTCGCCCGGCTTCTTGGTGACAGCCAATGTCACGGCACTATATTCACCTTGCGCAGTGATCTGCTTATCGGCTGCAGCCGCGCCAGCGCCCATCCATACATAACTTTGTGGCTGATCTGCACTGTCTCGCACTTCCGCTACATCGCGTAGGAACACGGGCTTGCCCGCCGTCACGCCGACCACCAACTGACTCACTTCACGCGCATCGCTAAGAAAGGTGCCGGTTTGCACCAACACTTCACGATTGTTTTGTACCAATGTGCCGGCACTATGCGAAACATTGGATGCCTGCAATGCAGCCCGTACTTCCTGCACCGACAATTGATGGGCATTCAACGCTTCCGGATCGAGCAGCACACGCACCACGCGCGGTGTCGCGCCCAGCGTGCTCACTTCCCGCGTACCCGGCACACGCTTCAATTCTGACTCGATGGCATGTGCCACTTGTGAAAGTGCGACAGCATTGCCGGCGCCTTGATCACGCCACAAGGTCAGCGCCAACATCGGCACATCATCGATGCCTTTGGCTTTGATGATGGGCTGCGCCACGCCCAGCGTGGAAGGCAGCCAATCCGCATGCGACCAGATGACGTCATATAGCTTCACCAGCGATGGCACATGCAGCTCGCCCACCTTGAATTGCACGGTGAGTACCGCCATACCGGGCTGCGAAATGGAATAGACATGATCGACGCCCGCGATCTGCGACAACACCTGCTCGGCCGGCGTCGCCACAGTATTCGCCACATCCTGCGCAGAAGCGCCGGGGTAGGAGATCAATACATTGGCCATGGTCACGTTGATCTGCGGTTCTTCTTCGCGTGGCGTGACAGCCACCGCAAAGATGCCGAGCAGCATGGCGACCAGCGCCAACAGCGGCGTCATCTGCGAACGCAGGAATACGCGTGCGATGCGTCCCGAGATGCCCATGCTCATCGCTTCATCTCCGAGGCGACCATGCCCGCCTTGACCGCCTCACGGGCTACACGCTCGCCAATATTCAAACCGGCCAGCACTTCGATCTCGTCCTGCGCGTTCGCTTCGCCCAAACGCACTTGGCGCAGACGCGGTGTGCCATTTTCGTCCACCACATACACCGCCACCACCTCGCTGCGGCGCACTACTGCGCTGGTTGGGATGAGCAATTTGTTCTCTTTGCCCACCACAAAATGGGTGCGCACGAACATGCCGGGGTACAGATTGGTTTGATTGGAGGGCAGGTCGATTCGCACCTGTGTGCTGTGTGTGCGCAAGTCGGCGGACGGCTGCACGGTGACCGATGCGGCCTTGACCCAGCGCTGCAGCGAAGGTACTTCTACCGTCACCACCGGCCGCGTACCGATGTCTTTCAGGCGATCCTGCGATACATTGGCGATCACACGCAGTTGCGAAGGATCGAAACCGGTCATCAACGGCTTGCCCACAGTGACCATCTCGCCCATCTCCACCATGCGTGCCGACACTACGCCGGCATAGGGTGCGATGACCGAGGTATAGCTTTGCGCCAGTGCTGACTGTTCCGCGCCGGCTTCACTGGCTTCGGCCTGCGCCTTGGCCATCTCGTAATCCGACTTGGCCTTGTCTAGCGCAGCTTGGCTGATGAACTTTTGTTTAAACAGTTCCTGCGAACGCTCATAGTTCAGACGTGCATTCTGCAAAGCGGCCTGCGCTTGCGACAGTTGCGCGCGACTTCCAGCCAAAGCCTGATTGGCTTCGCGCTCATCTATCTTGAGCAGGATATGTCCCCTGCTGACGCGGTCGCCCACATCAAAGAAGATCGCTTTTACACGACCAGATATCTGTGCAGACACTGTGGACTGGCGCGTTGCTTCGACCACCCCGTCAACACTATAGGTCTGCTCTACCTCTCGATATTGCACCGGCGCAAGCGCCAAAGGCTCCGCTGCCTGCAAAGATGCACCGAACAACATCGCCGAAAGACCGAACAACACACGGGGATCAAGCTTCATGGCAACACCTCGAGAAAAAGAATACGCGCATATTAGCGAATTCTAATATGCATGACAAGCCCTACTTTATTTGTAGGTTATTTGATTTCAGATAGAACAGAACACATCACGCATCATACCCACCAGTTTGACGGTACGAGGATCGCCGATGCGATAGAACACGCGATTGGCTTCCTTGCGCGTGGCGAGCACGCCTTTATCACGCAGGATAGCCAAGTGTTGGGAAATATTACTTTGGGAGGTGCCAACGCTGTCGACGATCTCCTGCACGCTGAGTTCGCCATCACTCAATACACACAGCACTTTAAGCCGTAGCGGGTGCGCGATGGCCTTCATTGCCAGCGATGCCTGCAGGATATCTTCGTCTTTATCGATCAGTTTGTTCTTCATATTCATCTGCCATCATTATGTATTGAGGAGGCTTCGCCCTCGAAATCGGCTAAAATTACAACCCGCAACGATATTATCGCATCGCAGTAAATTAGCAACTGCTCATATTCTGATATTTTGGTGAGAAAAAATCCAGCATGACCGACCGATCCACTCAAGCAATCACGCCCGTCCTCCTACTCATTCTCGATGGCTTCGGCTATCGCGAGGACAGCGACTTCAATGCCATTTCCCATGCCCGCAAGCCGAACTGGGACAGACTGTGGCGTGAGTACCCGCACACGCTGATCAATACCTCGGAGCTGCATGTCGGCCTGCCGCGTGGTCAGATGGGCAATTCAGAAGTCGGCCACCTCAATATCGGTGCCGGGCGCGTGGTGTATCAGGAGCTGACCAAGGTCGATCTGGCTATCGAGGACGGTAGCTTCTACACCAATCCTGTATTCACTGAAGCGGTGGCGACTGCCAAGCGCAACGACAGCGCCTTCCATATCATGGGCCTGCTCTCGGCAGGCGGTGTACACAGTCACGAGCTGCACATCCAAGCCATGGTTAAGATGGCTGCTCAAGCCGGACTGGAAAATATCTATGTCCACGCCTTTCTGGATGGTCGCGATACGCCACCGCGTAGCGCCGCCCAATCCTTGCAGGCGCTGCAAGATCAATGCGAACAGCTAGGCGCCGGGCGGATCGCCAGCATCGTTGGGCGCTACTTCGCGATGGACCGAGACAACCGCTGGGAGCGCGTGCAGATCGCCTATGACTTGCTGACCTTGGGCACAGCCCCCTTCAGCGCTACCGACGCACAATCCGGTCTTGAAGCTGCTTATGCACGCGGCGAGAACGATGAGTTCGTGCAGGCCACCGTGATCGGCGAGCCTTGTGCGATGCAGGACGGCGACGTTGCAGTATTCATGAACTTCCGCGCTGACCGTGCGCGAGAGATCACCCGCGCGCTGACCGACGAGAGTTTCGACGGCTTCGCCCGTACCCGCTTCCCTAAACTGGCCAACTTCACCAGCTTAAGCAGTTATGGTGCGGATTTCCATCTACCCAGCGCCTATAGCGCGGACACTATCCATAACGGCATCGGCGAATATCTGTCCAATCTGGGATTGAAACAGCTACGCATCGCCGAGACTGAAAAATATGCCCACGTCACTTACTTCATGAGTGGCGGACGCGAACAACCCTACCCCGGCGAAGACCGCGTACTGGTGCCCTCACCCAAGGTCGCCACCTATGACCTAAAACCTGAAATGAGCGCCTTCGAAGTGACGGACAAACTGGAAGAAGCAATCCGCAGTAAGCAGTATCAAACCATCCTGTGCAACTACGCCAACGGCGACATGGTTGGCCATAGTGGCGTGATGGAAGCCGCCGTCAAAGCTGTGGAAGCCTTGGATGAATGCATCGGCCGCGTGGTGAATGCGATGCTGGAATGCGGCGGGGAAGTGTTGATCACCGCCGACCACGGCAATGCCGAGCAGATGATAGATCGCGGCACCAACCAAGCCCACACTGCTCATACACTCAACCATGTGCCCTTTCTCTACATCGGACGCAAGGCTGAAATGGCACCCGTTGGCGAAGGTGCACTGCAAGATGTCGCTCCAACACTACTGGCCATGATGGGCCTGTCACAACCGCCGGAAATGACCGGCCATTCTCTGATCCGGTTCAAGTGATACGCAGACTGCATTCGTGCTTGCTGGCTGTAATATTGCTACCCACAAGCGCGCTTGCATCGCAAGAGTCCGACCTTGAGAAATTGCGCCAACGATTGGCTGCCATTCAGCGTGACTTTGAACAAGCCAGCGAATCGCGCTCTGAAGTCACCGACGCCCTGCGCGATTCAGAACGTGCGATCAGTGGCAGCAATCGCAATCTGTCGCAACTGACACGCCAGCGCCGCCATGCCGACCGCGAACTGGACCAATTGCAGCGACGAAATACCAAACTGAACGCCGACTACCATAAACAGCAATCACTGCTGGGACGCTTGCTCTACCGACAATATATCGGCGGCATCGATCAGGATTACCTGAAACTGCTGCTCAACAGCCGGGAACCGAACCAGCTTGCACGCGAGCTGCGCTATTACGACTACATCGCACGCGAGCGGGCGGACACATTGCAACAATTGCGCAGCGGACTTGCCGAACTTCAGGCGGCGACCCGCGAGACTCAGGAAAAACAACAAGAGATCGCGGCACTGCAGGACTCGGAAAAGAAGGAATTGAACCAACTGCAGCGTGAACAGGACAAACGCCGCAAGACATTACGCCAGATTGCTCAGCAATTGAAGAAGCAACAACACGAAATTGCGCGATTAAAACGCAACGAGGCACGCCTGACCAAATTGGTAGGCGAGCTGGGCCAACTCTCTACCGATGGCGATGGTTCCGCGTTCAAAGCGCTCAAGGGCAAGCTGACACTGCCAGTTAGCGGAAAAGTAAGCAATCGTTATGGAGACCGGCGCGCCGAAAGCAACTTGCCGTGGACCGGATGGTTCGTGCGTGCCGTAGCGCGCCAACCGGTGCTAGCCGTCGCTGCGGGGCGTATCGTGTATGCCGATTGGCTGCGCGGTTTCGGCAACCTGCTGATCATCGATCACGGGCAAGGCTTTATGAGTTTGTATGGAAACAACGAGACACTGTACAAACAGGTAGGCGATAACATACAGACCGGTGACATCGTTGCCAGCGTGGGCAACAGCGGCGGCAACATGGATTCCGGTTTATACTTTGAACTGCGCTATAAAGGCAGTCCTTTCAACCCCGACAAGTGGATCAAGCATCCACGAGGAAAATAAAGATGAGTCGTCGCTTCAAGGAATTGGGTCTGATCAGTATCGGCTTGGTGGCAGGCATCTTTGTCAGCCTGCACTTCTCCGCACTGGCTGAAAAAGAAATGCCGTTGCCGTTGCCCGTGGAAGAGCTGCGCGCCTTCTCGGATGTGTTCGGCCGCATCAAGAGCGACTACGTTGAGCCGGTGAGCGACAAGAAGCTGATCACCGAAGCGATCAACGGCATGCTGTCGGGTCTCGATCCACACTCAGCATATCTGGATGCGGAGGGCTTCAAGGAGCTGCAAGTCGGCACGCAAGGCGAGTTCGGCGGCCTCGGCATCGAGGTCGGCATGGAAGACGGCCTGGTCAAAGTCATTTCCCCTATCGAAGATACCCCTGCATTCCAGGCCGGCATCCAGAGCGGCGACCTGATCATCAAACTGGACGACACCTTGGTGAAAGGCCTCACCCTCAACGACGCCGTCAAGCGTATGCGCGGCAAACCCGGCAGCACCATCCGCCTCACCATCGTGCGCAAGACCGAGCCCAAGCCTTTCCAAGTGGACATCGTGCGTGCAGTGATCAAGGTGCAAAGCGTGAAATTCAAACTGCCCGAGCCGGGCTATGGATTCGTGCGAATCACCCAATTTCAAGAGCATACCGGTGAAAACCTCGCGACTGCGCTTGAGAACCTACGCAAACAGAACAAAGCACCCCTGCAAGGTCTGGTGCTAGACCTTCGCAACGATCCGGGCGGCTTGTTGACTGCAGCAGTCGGTGTATCCGCCGCATTCTTGCCCAAAGATTCTTTGGTGGTCTACACCGAAGGCCGTACCGCAGATGCGCGTATGCGTCTGCTAGCCAATCCAGACTATTATCTGCGCGGAAGCAAAAAAGACTATCTGAAAGACCTGCCTGGCGAATTCACCAATGTGCCGATGGTAGTACTGGTGAATGGTGGATCCGCATCCGCTTCAGAGATTGTTGCCGGTGCACTGCAGGATCATAAACGTGCCGTCATCATGGGCACCCAGTCATTCGGCAAAGGGTCGGTGCAGACCATCCTGCCGCTCGGCAACAACACTGCCATCAAGCTCACCACTGCGCGCTACTACACCCCCAGCGGACGATCCATTCAGGCTAAGGGTATTGAACCGGATATCATCGTGGAAGACCCGGCGACTGCCACCTTCGACAGCACCTTGCGTTTGCGTGAAGCTGACTTGGACAAGCACTTGAGTAACGGCCAGCTGGAGCAATCCGAAAGTTCGACCAAGCCGGCCCACAAAGCCACTCCCAAGAATAAAGATGAGAATGCCGAGAAGATAGAGATTGCAGAATTCGGCGCTAAGAACGACTATCAGTTAAATCAGGCGTTGAATCTATTGAAGGGGATGAGCATTCTGCGGGGGAAATAGATATGAATCCGTTTGAACTGCATAAGGAACGCGTTCTGGTTTTTGCCGATGAGCCTGACGATCAAGTCGAGCAGGCTTATCTATTGCTGAGCGGACTGAAGAACTTTGAAGTGGTGCGCGTACCTGCTCACAGATCGCTGCGTATACGCTACAGCGTTGTGCATTATTCACTGGAAGGTCTGCAAAAGGCGCTGCAAAAAGAGGGCTTCGTTTTCAACTTCAGCTTGCTGGATCGCATCAAACACACACTCATCCATTATTGCGAGGACGTTCAGTACCACAACCTCAAGACACCTGAGCCGCGCACTAAGAACAACTCTCAAGAGGTTTTCGTCAAAGCTTATGAGCAACATCCACACGGCGACCACGTAGACATCTCGCCCGAATCCAGCGAAGCGAAGTAACACAGGATGGACGATAGCCAGCTGCTGCGCTACAGCCGCCATATCCTGCTGCCCGAGATCGGCATTGAAGGACAACAATCGTTTCTTGACGCCCATGTGCTGATACTTGGTGCCGGTGGACTGGGTTCGCCGGCCGCCATGTTCCTAGCCGCTTCCGGCGTAGGCACACTCACCCTGTGCGACGATGATCAAGTCGATCTCACCAACCTGCAACGCCAACTGGCGCATCGCACCACGAGTATCGGCGTTGCCAAAGTGGAATCTGCGCAACAAACATTGAATGCAATCAATCCTGGGGTTCGCGTGCGTACGGTGCAAGAAAGGGCTGACGAGGCGCGCCTGACAGCCATGGTGGCCGAGGCGGATGTCGTGCTGGATTGCAGCGACAACTTCCCCACGCGCTACGCTTTGAATCGCGTTTGTTCCACAGCAGGCAAGCCGCTGGTATCAGGTGCGGCCACACGCTTCGACGGCCAAGTGAGTGTGTTTGATTTTCGCAAACCGGACAGCCCCTGCTACAACTGCCTGTATCCTGAAGACAGCGAATCCGAGGAGACACGCTGTGCGGTGATGGGCGTGTTCGCACCATTGGTGGGGATCGTGGGAAGCATGCAGGCTGCCGAAGCACTGAAGCTGCTGGCGGGGATCGATAGTACGCTGCACGGCAGGTTGCTAGCACTGGATGCACTGACCATGCAGCCGCGCGTCATGAAACTGGCGCGCGACCCGCAATGTGCAGTCTGTTCCGGATAGACTTGATACTTACTCGGGCAGGGCGATCTTGTTGCCGGTACTGAACTGATAGTCCTTGAATACGTGCTCTGCACTCAACAACTGGTAGCTGCCATCCGCCAGCTTGTTCGTGGTGTCTTTCAAGCGACTGGTAGTCTGCCCACAGGTCCAGCACTTGAAGTTACGCATGTGGGTACACAGACAGGTCTTGTCGAATACCGCGATCTTCTTCTCGCCGGGATGCGCTGCAACCTCACGGTTATATGCATCGATGTAGTCACAGCGACCGCTTGCATCGAGTAGATAGCCGTATGACTCGCAACCGGGGCGGATGCCGGAACCGGTGGACGGGCTGTTCTTCAACATGCGCATGGGATAGCCGGTGGGCGATGTGCCGTTCACTTCGATATCGTCCTCGCTAGCCTTGAAATACTCCTGCTGCACTTCCGGCGGCAAGCCGCACTCTTTAGCCACCGTAAAGCGGGTTGCCACCTGCACGGCCCCCGCACCTTCGTGCAGATAGCTGGTCGCATCGCTGCCGGTGAAGATGCCGCCCGCCGGAATCACGGGGATATCAAGATTTTCAGTTTTCAGGAAAGTGTGTATCTCGTTGACGATGGTGCGCAAATCATATTGCGCCCAGTCCATACCGAAACCCAGATGGCCACCAGCCAGCGGCCCTTCCACCACGACAAAGTCAGGCAAACGTTTAGTCTTGACGTTCTTGCGCAGGAACAATTGCAGCGCTCGCACGGAAGATACGATGATACCCAGCTTTACATCACGAAAGCGCGGATGATCTTCCATCAAGGTGAAAGAGCCTAGATGCAATCCCGCCGCCAAAGTGATGCCATCGATACCGGCAGACAAGGCCTCATGTAATCGGACACGCAACGTATCGCGCGGTGAATTCATGGTCAGCTTTTCCATGATGTTGATGAACACCATGCCGTCACCACGCTTGCGTTCCATGGTCTTGCTCACGTGCAGACGGGTGGATTCGGCGATGTGCCCAAGATCGAACTTGATATCCGCCTTGTCCGAATTGTCTATGTTGTACTTATATTGTTTCAGTTTTTCCTTGACGAAGCCGGTGTCGTAACGGCGATCCGACACGGTTGGCAGCATCGCATCCGAGATATGCCCGACACCGCCCAGACGTGCTGCTTCCAAGGCCAAGTCAGCAGTGGAAATGTCGACGCCCATACCGCCGATCATAATTGGTACCAGCTCGTGCTTGCCGAGCTTCAGACGAAAATCATCTACTTTTATTGTCATATCTTCCCCAGATGACGGGGCCTCCTCCATAGAGCCGCCTGCGCTCGCTCGATTGCGAGTCACAGGCTGCATTCCGGACTTATATTACCTTAGAGTAACGTGCGTGTTCCTGACGTGTGCGCAGATACTTGTCGAACACCATACAGATATTGCGAATCAGCATGCGCCCCTTGGGTGTAACGGTGATCCACTGCGGGGATAGCTCGAGCAGACCTTCGCGCGCATATTCCTCCAACTCCTTCATCTCTGCGGCGAAATAGCTATCAAAGTCGATCAGATACGAGATATTGAACGATTCCTTGGATATCTCAAAGTGGCACATCAGCGCTTGGATGATGGCTCGCCGCACAAGGTCGTCTGAATTCAGTTCCAAGCCACGCATGATGGGCAGCTCGTTACGATCCAGCGCATCGTAATACGGCTCCAGCTCCCGATAGTTCTGGCTGTAGGTTGGCCCGATCTTACCAATGGCGCTCACACCAAGGGCGACGAGGTCGCAATCAGAATGGGTCGAATAACCTTGGAAGTTACGATGCAGGCGGCCTTCACGCTGTGCCACGGCAAGCTCATCTTCCGGCTTGGCGAAATGGTCCATACCGATATACACGTAGCCCGCACCGGTCAGCTTGTTGACCGCCATACTCAGGATGTCCAGCTTCACCTGCGGCTCCGGCAGGTCCTCTTCATGGATGCGGCGCTGTGGCTTGAAGATAGTCGGCATGTGCGCGTAGTTGTAGATCGATAAGCGGTCTGGGTTGGTGGCAATCACACGATCCAGCGTGCGCCCAAAACCTTCCAGAGTCTGCTTCGGCAGTCCATAGATCAAATCAATGCTGACCGACTTAAAACCATTGGCGCGCGCCGCATTGATGATACGCAGCGTCTCTTCCTCGCTCTGGATACGGTTGACCGCCTTTTGCACATCATCGTCAAAATCCTGCACCCCGACACTGATGCGATTGAAACCTGTCGCCCCAAGTAACGCTATGGTCTCGTCACTGACCTTGCGCGGATCGATCTCAATGGAATATTCGCCATCATCAACCAGCTTGAAGTACTTGCCTATCGCCGCCATCACTTCGCGAATCTCATCATCGCTCATGAAAGTCGGTGTACCGCCGCCAAAATGTAGTTGTTCTACGACTTGGCCAGGCCCCAGCAACTCAGCCTGCATCGCCATTTCCTTGATCAGGTAGCGCACATATTCTGCTGATTTGCTGCGATCCTTGGTGATGACCTTGTTGCAAGCACAATAAAAACATAATGTGTTGCAGAACGGGATATGGATATATAGCGAAAGCGGACGGCCGACACCGCCTATCTCACGTTTTGCCAACCAATGACTATAACTCTCGGCGTTAAACGCCTCTACGAACCGGTCCGCAGTGGGGTATGAAGTGTAGCGCGGCCCATTCTTGTCCAGCCTGCGTATCAGTTCCAAGTCCACAACCAATTGATTTACTGCTTCGTTCATCCGCTCCTCCTCTAGCAAGGGCGTAACTATGCCAGTTTGCTGCCCGTTTGACTTGATATATGTCAAAATAGCGCCGTATCAACCCTTCGATGAATGTGGCTTTGAACGACATAAACCAAACCGAAATCACGCGTCTGCGGGTAGCTTGCTCCAATTGCAATCTGCGCGAATTGTGCCTTCCCGTTGACCTGACACCGGACGAGATGACACGCTTGGAGGAGTTAAGTAACCAGAAGCGCAGCTATGCCACCGGCGACTATCTTTACCGCTCAGGGGATCGCTTCAAGTCATTGCACGCTATCCGTAGCGGGTCATTTAAAACCCGTGTACTACACGAAGACGGACGCGAACAGGTCACAGGCTTTCTGATGGCAGGCGAGATTATTGGCTTGGACGCAATCAGCACCGATATTCATACCTGCGAAGCGCTGGCTATGGAAGATAGCGAAGTCTGTGAACTACCCTATAGCAAACTTGCCGAGTTGAGTCGCGAGATCCCCAGCCTGCAACGCCATGTGCATAAGATTATGAGCCGTGAAATTGTCCGCGACCAAGGCATCATGTTGTTACTGGGCTCCATGCGCGCTGAGGAACGTTTAGCTGCCTTCTTACTGAACATGTCCCAGCGCAACGCCATACATGGCATGTCTGCCACCCAGCTACGGTTACGCATGTCACGACTGGAGATCGGCAGCTATCTTGGTCTTAAACTAGAAACCGTCAGTCGTGCTTTCTCTCATTTTCAGGATGAGGGACTGATACAGGTCAAAGCACGGGCGATTGAAATCCTAGCCTTGTCCAAACTGCGCGAGATGGTTGGCAAGTGACAAAGATGTTCCTTTAACTTGGCGGAATCAGTATTCTGCATACCCACTTCAATCCTGAGGCATCCCATGAGTGAAAAATATAATGCTACTCCTGACGAGATCGTACGTGCCAAGTGGCCACACGAGATATTCCTGATCAATCTGGTGTTCAACCATATTTTGGTCTTCGCTTCCACGTTCGGTGTGTTCAGCACATTCCCTTTGATGGTGCTAATCGTCCCTTTCATGTCTTTCGGCATCACCGGTTACATTCTCATCAAAGCTCGCATGATTGAAGCCAGTAATGACACTGTATTCGTTAAAGCTCATTGGGTCCTCGCCCACAAGCGCAACTCACACTTCATGTGGCTGTTGTGCATCACTTGCGGCGTTATGGCTGGCGGGTTCTGGCTCTCTTCTGCCATGGGATGGTCCAAGATCGCGACAATCGCATTGCTGGGCGGCGTAGGCTTGCTGCCCTTCATGGTTTCACTATTGATTTTGATCGTGCTTGGCAACGATGCCGTGCACCAAGCGAAAAGCAGCAAGATGCCCAAGGGCGCTACCACCTCCTCAACTACTGCCTGAACAAAACTATTTTGAGTGCAATGACAACTGAGAAAAAAATCTATTGGGGCGTCGGCATATTTTCCGTCGTTATTATTTTTGGCTCTTTCCTGATACCAGGAGACCGTCCGAACAAAGAGGATCTACCTTGGCACATCGAACATCCCGCCCCAAATGCTGTCAAGGTATTCGGCCTTACATTAGGTCAATCGACACCCGGCGATGCTGAAGCCAGATTCAAAGAGGAAGGGGAGCCCAGCCTTTTCAAATCACCTGCAGGTAAATTGTCGGCCGAGATGTTCTTTGAACAGATCAATCTTGCCGGCTTGCGCTCTAGAGTGGTGTTAACTGCCGATATTTCGGATGCAGACCTCCAAGTCATGTATGAACGCGGCTTGCGCATGGCGGGTACTGGGAGTGGCAAGAAGATCACCCTGACGCCTGATGATATTGCCATACTTCGCAAAGCACCCATCAGCAGCCTGACCTATATGCCTGGCGTGAAAGTAGATGAAACACTGTTCCTCAAGCGCTTCGGTGAGCCTTCACAGATCATCAAGGAAGAAGAGAATGGCACCACCCACTGGCTCTACCCGCAAAACGGGCTGGATATCACGATGAGTGGAGGCGAGAAACCTATCTTGCAATATGTCGCCCCCACAGAGTTCGACAAACTGATATCGCCACTGCTCAAGCAAGCAGCACAAACTACTAAGTAAGCTTTATTCCGCGTCCGACTTTTTGTTCGGATGCGGCATCATGTCTTCATCGTCATCCATCAGGATGCGCTGGCCGCCGCCTTCCATATCCTCGTATTGCCCTTTCTTCACGGCCAGAATCAATACGATCACGAAGAGGACGCCGAAGAACATCATGCCCGGTATCAAACTGTAAATCACTTCCATAGCTTTCTCACTTCCTGAACATAGTGCGGATACGTGCCGCATTCCCAATCACGATCAGCGAACTGATCGGCATTGTAATCGCTGCCACCAGTGGACTGACTTTGGCCATCATGGCCAAGGGCACCATAATAAGGTTATATATAAATGATAAGCCGATATTCTGTTTGATTGTAAGCAAGGTGCGCCGTGATAGCCGAGTCGCCTGCAGCACCTTGCTCAATTCATTATGCATCAGCACGATATCCGCACTATCAATGGATACATCCGTTCCCGACCCCAATGCGATACCCACATTCGCTCGAATCAGAGCTGGCGCATCGTTTACGCCGTCTCCCACCATTGCAACGATTTCGCCTCTTTTCTGCAAACTTTGGATGACTTGATCTTTATCTTGCGGCATCACTTCGGCGATCACCTCCATACCACCCAATTGCTTTGCAATCGCTTCGGCGACAGGGCGGCGGTCACCGCTTAGTAAGGTCATGCCTATTCCTGCCTCTCGTAGCTCATCCACCAGCTGTTGTGCATCGCCACGTAGCTGATCTGCCAAGCCAAATATCGCCACATGTCGTCCGGCGCAGGCCATATATACGCAACTTATTGCTTCCGACTCCCAGCCATGGGCCTGTTTCTGCAAAGCCTCATCCAACACCACCCCTGACTGAACCAGCCAGCTTGCACTGCCCAACCTAATTTCCCGTCCTTCAACGGTCGCAGCGATACCCAAGCCTGCTGTTGCATGAAAACCGCCAACCTCTGTCGTGCGGTATGCCAGCTCCTGCTGCTCTGCCAAGTTGACAAGGGCGCGAGCGGTACTGTGTTCACTATAGCGCTCTGCCGCCGCCGCCTTGGCTATCATCTCCTGAGCATTCACCCCTGTCGCCACACTTGATCGCGACACACTCATCTTTCCTTCAGTCAACGAGCCTGTCTTATCAAAGACAAAATGTGTCACCTTGGAGAGCGTCTCCAATACAAGCCCGTTCTTGACCAAAATGCCATGCTTTGCACCGAGTCCTGAGGCAACTGCTATCGACATAGGCGTTGCCATGCCGAGCGCGCACGGACAGGTAATGATGAGTACAGAGGTTGCTGCCATCAATGCCAACTCGAAGTCATGCGCATTCCAGAAAAAGAAGGTCACGCCAGCACACAGCAATGTCACCAGTACGAACCAAGGCACTATGGTGTCTGCCAGACGCTGTATAGGCGCTTTTGAAGACTGCGCTTCTTCAACCAAACGTATGATTTTCGACAGGGTGGTATCTTGCAGCTGAGTGCGCACTTCGACCAACAAGGCTCCCGATGTGTTAACCGTTCCTGCAGAGACGACATCACCGATATGTTTGTGAACCGGCACCGACTCTCCACTCAGCATCGACTCATCTACTGCGCTGCGCCCTTCCAGCACAACCCCATCAACTGGAACGGTGTAGCCCGGCTTGACCATTACCTGATCGCCGAGCATCACTGCGCGTATCGGCGTCATTTTCTCTACACCGCCCTTGATCACCATGGCCACTCTTGGTTGAAGTTCCATCAGGCGCTTGGTCGCCGACAGGGCTTGATGTCGAAACATACCTTCAAGATAACGCCCAATCAAAATAACGAAAGTCAGATTTGTGACCGTATCAAAGTAGACTTCGCCATGCTGATTATTGGTCAACGTAACATAGAGTGAATAGGCGAATGTGACTGACAGACCTAGCACAATAGGCAAATCCATCGTCAGATGTCCCGCCCTGAGTCCCCCTGCCGCCCCTTTGAAGAAGGGATAGCCCGAATAGAGCAATGTAGGTGTTGCCAGCAACAACCCCATCCAGTGGAAGAAACTGCGAAATTCATCCCGATCAGCCCCACTGTAGAGTGCAATAGCGATCCACATCATATTCATCGCAGCAAAGCCTGCGAAGAACAGCCTGAACAGCATGGCACGATTGGTTCTTTTGCTTGCGCCTTCCGCACTTTCGGGATCATATGGCACTGCCGAATATCCGATGCGTACCAGTGCCTTGATCAGATCGGACAGCTTGGCCCTGCTGTTATCCCACTTTAAATGCAGGCGCTTGGTAGCCAGATTTACTTCTACTGAAAGAACACCGGGCACTCTCTTCAGGCCTCTTTCAATCAACCATACGCAGGCAGCGCAATGGATACCTTCAACCAGCAGGTGGATCGCACGTTCGTCGCCCGAGCAAGAAGTGAATTCCTGCTGGACTTCATCGAAATCGTAGATGTCAATATCTTTGGGGGGTTCTGGAGGCGGCCCAAGGAGGACGCCTTCTGGCGTACGTTGATAATACCCCTGCAAATCGGCCTCGTAGATTGCCCCACAAACTGACTGGCAACCAAAACAGCAAAAATCCCTATTCCTGCCTTCGAGCACGCTAGAAAATGAGGTATCAGCGGGAATCGGCAGGCCGCAGTGAAAGCAACCTGCCGAAATATTATTACCGTGACTCATTTAAACCGAGCAATATCAACGGGTCGCCTCAGTCACCATGAAGCGCTCTGTATCTACCGCGATTTCATCTTTGCCGCGCTTGAGGTGAATATGCAATTCCCAATAGCCCTTTAGCGGAAAGCCAATATAACCTTGATAATTTCCAGTAGCGACTTCCTTGAACGGGACGATGAAATCCTTGCTGGCATCCGAGGCACGATAAGCTTCTACTTCCATCTCACCGCTCACCGGCTTGCCGTCTTTGTCTTTCACAGAGATTTCGTACATCGTAGGCTGACCCTGGATCAGCGTTTTGGGCTTGTTGATTGATGTCTGCCATCCCAATGCCTGCTGCCTGCCCAATTCACTCAACATTTGTGTATTCGTCTTGCGATCCTTGGTCTTGTACTCGCGGTCAATCAACGAGGACTGGTTGTGCGTCGCGTACCAGATAAAAGTCGCATTGACCGCGAGCACTATTACGATAAGTAACAGCATCCCGAGCAGCCAAGGGTTACGTAAACCCGATTTGTGATCTTGAGAAATCATATTCTTTTCCGTTATTTGTTCGGGCCGTAGAATTTGCTGGTGTATTCAGCAAACACATTAGGATCGTCAACGTTCTCCACCCGGAACTGTATAGGCACAACATCTTTCTTGATGTTCACAGCTGGGGCTTTTACGAAAATCGTAAAGGATGTCCCACGTCCGTGGTGTGTCATCGGATCTTGCTCCGCGCCAATAATGACCTGATCTTTCACGCCGCCTTCCGCTGATACTTTTACGCGAAAATCCTTGTCGGTTTTGTTCAGTACTTTGAAATCGAACTTGTTCTGGATCGAACCGTCACTCATTTGCACGAACAATGGCTGACGCTCGTGAACGATCTTCAGCGTCATAGAACCCATGTGTGTCAAACCCCACACAATGCCTGAAAGTGCCAGCAGGATGATGCTGAGATACACCAAAGTACGCGGATGTTGATATATCTTCTTGGCCGCTTGCCCCGACAACTCATCCAGCGAGGCGTAACGGATCAATCCGCGCGGCTTGTTGATCTTATCCATCACGACATCACAAGCATCTATGCAAAGGCCACATGTTATGCAGCCCAGTTGCTGCCCGTTACGGATATCCACGCCTGTCGGGCAAACCTGCACGCATTGGAAACAGTCAATACAGTCGCCTTGCGGTGCAACAGCTTCGCCACCTTTACGAATCTTGCCACGAGGCTCTCCCCGCGTGTAATCGTAGGTAGGCAGAATTGTCTGGCTGTCAGACATCACCCCCTGAATACGCGCATATGGACATAACCAGAAACAAGTCTGCTCCCGCAAAAATCCCGCCAGTATGTAGGTACCAAACAAGAACATTGTCAATGTCACCCAGCCCACAAGCGGCAACTGGAAATGCAGCAGTTTGTTCCAGTACTCGAAGGCATCCACGAACCAGATCGAGAAACTAATACCCGTCAGCAACGCTATCAACATCCACAAAAGATGCTTGATGACCTTCTTCTTAATCTTATCGAGAGTCCATGGAGCCGCATCAAGTTTACGTCGCGCAGTAGGATTTCCCTCGATCTTTTCTTCCAACCATGTGTACCAGTCTGTCCATGCCGTCTGGAAACAGAAATATCCGCACCAAACACGTGATGCCACTGATGTAACTGCGAAGAGCGTCATCGCGGCCACAAGCAAGACCAACGACAGCATCCAGATATCCTGCGGAAGAACGGTCAGACTAAAGAAGTGGAACTGGTTATGGTCAACGTCGAACAGGATGGCTTGCTTGCCATTCCAGCGCAAATAGGGAAGCAAGAAGAAGGGCAACCACAGCGCCAACTGCGCTCTATCTTTGAAAGTCCTGAAAAATCCCGGCATGCGCTTGGCATGGATGGTCTGCCCCCCCGTATTGACAGTCCATGTTTCAAACTCGTTATATAGCGTGGTGACTTCACCAGGCTCTTTTTTACCCATTTCCTGATTCATACCGCCTCCTGAATGCGCACTATGTCGCCTTATTCACAACCGAGACATCTCGCGTGCGCGTGATTCTACTGCTTAAGCTGTTGCTGTTCAGTGATTTTTCATACAAAGAAAAAGGAGGAGAGCGAACTCTCCTCCTTTTTTCAGGAAGCCACTACTTATTGCTTCTTCTTCTCTTCCTCAGCTTTGACCGCGTTGGTATAGGCTTTGTAGAACAGCCATAGCGGAACAATGACAGAACCTACCAGTGCGATGATCACACCCCAAAAAACCATATCCTGATTCATAGCTGCTCTCCTTACGTTATGGCCTGCACAAGCTCACTCATGCAGGCCTCACAAGATTACTGCGCTTGACCACCGCCGAACTTGTAAACATACACAGCCAGCTTCTTGATCTCTGCATCAGATAGCTTGCCACCTTGGAACGCAGGCATCACTGCCACACGTGCATCAGGCATACCTGAGTTGACACCGTTCTTGATAGTGTACTTGATGCCCTCAACGGATCCGTCGAAGCGCCACACACTGTCCGTCAGGTTAGCAGAACCCATTGCCTGCATACCCTTGCCGTCTTCGCCGTGGCAAGCTGTACAGCCCTTCTCAGCGAACAACGGAGTAGAGGTCGGCTTGCCGGCTGCAACTGCGTTTGCCAGTGTGTCGATCTCAGCTTCAGACAACATATCAGCGTGAGCCATCATCATACCCTGACGACCACCTTGAATTGTTTCATGGATGGTATCAATGGTGCCGCCATACAGCCAGTCATCGTCATTCAGGATTGGCGCGAACAGACCTTGCTTGTCATGGGTACCAACACCGTTGGTGCCGTGGCAAGCCGCACAGTTATCACCGAACAACACCTTGCCAGAACGTGTTACGTATTCTGTCAGTTCGCTGTCAGCCAAAATCGCAGCAGGAGTCATATCCTTCAGCTTGGCTTCATACTTGCCACGCACTTCGTCAACGACACTCTTGTCTGCTTCCATCTCGCCGATCGCAGTCCAACCACCCAGGCCTTTGGTGAAGTATCCAGCGTTAGAGATAGGGAATGCTGGGTAGTACAACCAGTACACCACACACCATATCGCGCTGACTGTCAGGCCAAGCATCCACCATTTTGGCGGCTGATTGATATAGTCGCCCAAATCATCATCCCAGACGTGCCCTGTTGTTGGCACGCTGCTTGCATCGTGTTTGTCACTCATCTTTTTTCTCCCAATTTGATAGGGTCCTCGTCGTCCAGAGCCATCCGGCTCTGGGCTTCGAAATTTTGCTTGTTGGACGGTCGAAACACCATGACATAGGTCACCACCATACCGATCGCAGCGACTAAGGCAAAGAACACCCCCAGCCAATCATTGGTCGTCATGGCCTGCACATCCATGCCAAAGTATTCCAACAGTTTAATCACGGTAGTTCACACCTTCTTCGAACTTGACGTGATTGCCCAGGCTTTGCAGGAATGCAATCAGCGCTTCCAGATCCGTCTTGCCTTCCAGCTCAGCTGCCGCACCGGCGATGTATGCATCGGTGTAGATAGTCTTCGGCACTGGATTGAACGGCATGATGGTCAGAACCTTCATGGTTTCCACAGTCTCTGCAACGTCTACCTTCTTGTCATTCAACCAGAAGTAGTTAGGCATCACGGACTCAGGAACCACATCGCGCGGATACATCAGATGGCGACGATGCCACTCATCAGAGTATTTGCCTGCCAAACGGGCCAAATCTGGACCGGTACGCTTGGAGCCCCACTGATAAGTGTGGTCGTACATGGACTCTTCAGCGATAGAGTAATGGCCATAACGGTCTTTCTCATCGCGGAAGGGGCGAATCATCTGAGAGTGGCACAGGAAGCAACCTTCACGGATGTAAACGTTACGACCAGCCAATTCCAGAGCTTTGTAAGGACGCACACCATCACCAGGCTGCCAGTCATCCAGCGTTTTATTCGCTGAAGTGGCTGGATTCCAGATGATCTTGTCCATCGGAATGACGTTACCGTTCAGATCCTTATGCTGCGTATTGTTACAGGTAGGATCGTTCTGGCACATCGCCGTGTTCGGCAGATAGAACAACGGCACGATTTCCACGATACCGCCGATAGCCACGGCGATTGCGGTCAGCACGAACATCAGGAGCGTACTGCGCTCTGTCTTATCCTGAAGTTGTGTCGAATAGATTTTGTCGTGATCAGACATATTATTCACTCCCCTTATGCATTAGCCGGAACAGCGCTGGCACTGCGTGCAGAACTTGCAGTGCGCACAGTCATCACGATGTTGTACAGAGCGATCCACGTACCGATGTTGAAGATCAGGCCGCCGATAGCGCGCATCGCGTAGTACGGATGCATAGCGGAAACAGATTCAACGAAGGTATAGGTCAGAGTGCCGTACTCATCGTAGTCACGCCACATCAGGCCTTGCATGATGCCGGAGACCCACATCGCAACGACATAGACTACGGTGCCGATAGTAGCCAACCAGAAGTGAACGTTCACCAAGCCTTCGGAGTACATCTTCTCTACGCCCCACAGCTTTTTGATCATGTGGTACATCGCGCCGTAGGCAACCATCGCCATCCAGCCCAAAGCACCAGAGTGAACGTGACCAACAGTCCAGTCTGTGTAGTGAGACAGGGCGTTAACAGTCTTGATGGACATCACCGGGCCTTCGAAAGTGGACATCGCGTAGAACGCCAGTGCCACAACCAGGAAGCGCAGGATGTAGTCGTCACGCAGACGATCCCATGCGCCGGACAAAGTCATCATACCGTTCATCGCACCACCCCAAGATGGGATGATCATAGCCAAGGAAACTGCGGCACCCAAAGAGCCAGTCCAGTCAGGCAATGCTGTGTATTGCAGGTGATGCGCACCCAGCCAAACGTAGCCGAATGTCAGCGCCCAGAAGTGCAACACAGAGAGACGATAGGAGAACACCGGACGGCCAGCCTGCTTCGGAACGAAGTAGTACATGATCGCCAGGAAGCCACCAGTCAGGTAGAAACCAACCGCATTGTGACCCCACCACCACTGAATCATGGCGTCTTGAACGCCAGAGTAGATGGAGAAGGAGTTAGTCATGCTGACAGGGATCGCCATGCTGTTAACCACGTGCAGATACGTGATCATCACGATCATGCCCATGGTGAACCAGTTCGACACATAGATGTGCGATGTCTTGCGGATGCCGATGGTCATGATGTAGTTGAAGCCATACATCAGCCAAACAATTGCAATCGCGATATCGATCGGCCACTCCAGCTCGGCGTATTCCTTACCGGAAGTCCAGCCCAGCGGCAGAGTGATCACTGCGGAAACGATGATCAGGTTCCAACCAATGAATGTTGCCCATGCAAGACCGTTGCTCCACAACTTGGTAGCACCGGTGCGTTGCACGATATAAAAGCCTGTTGCCATCAGCGCACATCCACCGAACGCAAAGATCACGGCGTTGGTATGCAGCGGACGCAGGCGACCGAAAGTGATCCATTCCAAGTCAAAGTTCAGGAACGGCCAAGCCAGCTCCGATGCGACGTACACACCGATGAGCGTACCTACACATGCATAAATGGCGGCAGCGATGGTGAACCAACGCACTACCTCCATATCGTACTTTACTGGTGTCGCTTGATTAGCTTCCACAGTAGTCTCCTCCCCAGAGCGAAGTTAAAAAAACCAATGCGCCGGGCACCCAAATGTTCCTGTGTGCCTGACGCACCCTTTGTTGCAAACCTACAGCGCGGCAAATTGTCGCAGTGCGAGCGCGACAAGTAAAGCCAAAAGTAGTTCCGTACACGACATACCCCACTAATTTTGTCGGGATGAGGCGCTTTGAAAGCGGTGTGGATACTATGGAATTATCGATAGGCGCAATTTGATATATATCAAAAAACGTCCCCGCAGATTATGTGGATAATCACAATTTGCGATGCGGAATATCGCTGGAGCGGGTGAAGGGAATCGAACCCTCGTCGTAAGCTTGGGAAGCTTCTGCTCTACCATTGAGCTACACCCGCATGGTGTAGAATGCGGCGCGGATTCTAACACGGGCATCAATCAACAAAGTGATCACAGTCAGCATTAACGGCGCCTCTCGGCAACTAACAACAGCCCTCAACATCGATTCATTGCTTGAAGAGATGGGGCTGACCGGCAAGCGCATCGCGCTTGAGCGGAACGGCGAGATCGTGCCGAGAAGTCAGTTTGCCTCTCAACAACTCGAGGATGGCGACATTCTCGAAATCGTAGCCGCAGTTGGTGGCGGCTAACTACAATTCCTGAACACATCTACACATATATATATGAATGACACTTTAACCATTGCAGGTAAGAGCTATTCTTCCCGACTGCTGGTAGGCACCGGCAAATATAAAGATTTCACCGAAACGCGTGCAGCCCTCGATGCCAGCGGCGCCGAAATCGTCACTGTTGCGATTCGTCGCACCAACTTGGGGCAGAATGCCAACGAGCCAAACCTGCTCGACGCCGTGCCACCCTCCAAATTCACCTATCTTCCCAACACGGCTGGCTGCTATAGCGCGGACGACGCCGTGCGTACTTTGCGTTTGGCGCGCGAATTGCTGGACGGTCATTCGCTGGTCAAGCTGGAAGTACTGGGCGATCCGCAATCACTCTACCCCAATGTGATCGAGACCATTGCTGCGGCCAAAACATTGGTCGCCGATGGCTTCCAAGTAATGGTGTACACCTCGGATGACCCTATTGTGGCCAAGCAACTGGAAGACATCGGTTGCGCAGCGATCATGCCACTGGCATCGCTGATCGGCTCTGGCATGGGCATCTTGAATCCCTGGAACCTGCAATTGATCATGGAGCGCGTGCAAGTGCCGGTGATCGTGGATGCTGGCGTGGGCACAGCCTCCGATGCCGCCATCGCCATGGAGCTGGGCTGCGACGGTGTTCTGATGAACACTGCAATTGCTGCCGCCAAGGACCCAGTACTGATGGCATCAGCAATGAGAAAAGGCGTGGAAGCCGGGCGCGAAGCCTATCTCGCCGGACGCATGCCCAAGAAACTCTATAGCGCTAGCCCCAGCTCGCCGACTGCAGGTATCATCGCTTCGGCCCGCAGCTGATGACGGCGCCCGAAGACCTTCGCCAACGGCACATCAGAAGTTTCGTCCTGCGTCAGGGCCACCTTTCAACTGCCCAGCGACGTGCGGTCGATACACTGTTGCCGCGCTACGGCATCCCTTATGTGGCACGACCACTCGATCTAGAGCATGCGTTTGGTCGCAGTGCGCCCAAGATACTTGAGATCGGCTTCGGCATGGGCGACAGCACGGCAGCCATTGCCACCGCACACCCTGAGATCGATTATCTGACGCTGGAGGTGCACACCCCGGGCGTTGGCAACCTGCTCAAGCTGATCGATGCGCAATCGATAAACAATATCCGCATCATCCAGCACGATGCAGTGGAAGTACTGCGCGACATGATTCCCGATGCGTCACTGGACGGCGTACACATCTTCTTCCCCGACCCGTGGCATAAGGCGCGCCACCACAAGCGCCGCCTGATCCAATCACCGTTCATCGAGAAGCTGGTGCTTAAGCTAAAACCCGGCGGATATATCCATGCCGCAACGGACTGGCAGGAATATGCAGAACAGATACTGGATGTCTTTAGCTCAGAACTACAGCTAGAGAATACTGCCGCCGACTATGCGCCCCGGCCAGAATACCGCCCGCTCACCAAATTCGAGCAGCGCGGCATACGGCTGGGCCACGGCGTCTGGGATCTAGTGTTCCGCCGCAAGAAAGATCTGTAGCAGATCATTCAGAAAACGCCTGCCCCTCTCGGTCGGCGCGATGCGCCCCGCCTCTCGCCCCAGCAATCCTTTTTGCTCGGCCTCCGCCAATTCATTGCGTATCAATAGCAGCGGCAAACTGGTGCGTTCCTGAAACAGCATTTCTTCGAACCCGCCATTCAGCCTCAAGGCATTCATCATGAACTCAAAAGCAAGGTCGTCCTTGCCCAACACTTGTTCGCTCTGCACCTGCGAGCCCTGCGTCACACCCTCCATATACGCCTTCGGCAACTTATGCCGCGCTTGGCGTATCACCTTGTCGTGAAAACTCAGCTTGCTGTGCGCACCCGCACCGATGCCGAGGTAATCGCCGAATTGCCAGTAATTCAGATTGTGTCGAGCACGTTTGCCCGGCTTGGCGAACGCTGAAGTCTCGTAATGCTCGTAGCCATGAGCCGCCATGAGCGCTTCGATCCCCAGCTGCATTTCGCTACTTGCGTCATCGTCTGGCAGTTGCGGAGGGTGATGGGCAAATAACGTGTTCGGCTCCAGCGTCAGGTGATAGCAGGACAGATGTTGCGGGGCAAAAGACAGCGCAGTTTGCACATCAAGAAACGCCCCTTCCTGCGCCTGCTCGGGCAAGGCATACATCATATCCAGATTGATGTTGTCGAAGTGCGTTTGGGCGATATCAATAGCGTGCTTTGCTTCGTCACCGGAGTGGATACGCCCCAAGGCTTGCAGATGGATATCGTTGAAACTCTGAATGCCGAGAGAAAGTCTGTTCACTCCGGCATCACGGAAGGCTGCGAATTTATCCGCCTCAACCGACCCGGGATTCGCCTCCATGGTGATCTCAGCCTCATGCGCCAAAGGCAATCGCATGCGCACTTGTGTCAGCAGATACGTAAGCGCATCGCCCGATAACAAACTGGGCGTGCCGCCACCGATGAAGATGGAATAGATTTTGCGCCCCCAGATCAAAGGCAATGCCGAGTCCAGATCGCTCAACAATGTTTCTACATATTCCTGATCCGGTATCGTGCCGTGCGCCTCATGTGAGTTGAAGTCGCAGTACGGGCATTTGCGCACACACCAGGGTATATGGATGTAAAGTGATAGCGGCGGCAACGCCGTAAAGTTTGCCGGCTGCGATTTAATGCCGAATGGTTGTAGCGGCTGGCTGCTCATGCACGCGGGAAGCGCTGCATCAACACTTGCAGTGCCTTGGCGCGATGGCTGATCTGTGCTTTTTCATCATGTGAGAGTTCGGCGGCGGTCTTGCCGAACTGCGGCAACCAGAACATCGGGTCGTAGCCGAAACCACCTTCGCCACGCTCTTCGTGGAATATCTCGCCTTGCCATTCACCCTCGGCGATCAAAGGCTGCGGATCATCGGCATGTCGCACCAGAACCAACACACAATAATAGTGCGCACGACGACCTGTCACACCCTGCATATCTTGCAGCAGCTTCTCGTTATTACGCGCATCGGATTTTGGATTGTCACCCGCATAACGCGCCGAGATCACGCCGGGTGCACCACCCAACGCCTCCACGCAGATACCCGAATCATCCGCCAGTGCGGGCAAGCCGCTGGCACGACTGACATGCCTGGCTTTTGCCAGCGCATTCTCGACGAAAGTGCAGTGCGGCTCTTCCGCTTCGGAGATGCCAAGCTGTGATTGCGTCAGCACCTCGATACCCAGCGGTGCCAACATGCGCTGGAACTCGCGCAGCTTACCGGTGTTGTTCGAAGCGATGACCAGCTTGTTCATTTTGCCAAGGCCGCGCGTTGCATCTCACCCAGTTGCTCTATCCCGAGTTTGGCCAGCTCCAGCAGCGTATCCATCTCTTCACGCGAGAAAGGATGGCCTTCAGCCGTGCCCTGCACTTCAACAAAGTGGCCACTCCCCAGCATCACCACGTTCATATCAGTATCACAATCGGAGTCTTCCAGATAGTCAAGATCAAGCACGGGTGTGCCTTGGTAGATGCCGACCGAAATTGCCGCGACTGTATCTTTCAGGGGATTCTCTTTAACTTGCCCCTGTTTCAGCAGGCTGTTCACTGCGTCATGCAAAGCGACATAGGCGCCGGTGATGCTGGCGGTGCGCGTGCCACCATCGGCTTGGATCACATCACAGTCCAGCGTGATGGTGCGCTCGCCGAGTTTGGCGAGGTCGACCACGGCACGCAGGCTGCGCCCGATCAGGCGCTGGATCTCTTGAGTACGTCCCGATTGCTTGCCCTTAGCTGCTTCACGCCCCATGCGACTGCCGGTTGAGCGCGGCAACATGCCGTACTCGGCTGTCACCCAGCCTTCACCGCTACCCTTTTTGTGGGGCGGGACACGCTCTTCCACGCTGGCGGTGCAAATGACTTTTGTGTCGCCGCACTCAATGAGCACAGAACCTTCGGCATGTTTGGTGTAGTGGCGAGTGATGCAGATATTACGGAGTTGATCAGACTGTCTTTGGCTAGGGCGCATGGCGTGAATCCGTGAGAAAAATCGAGGGCGGATTATACCGCCTCGCACGGCTATCTATGCAGCCGCACCTTCTTCGAGTATCACGCACACCGGCGATTCGGTTGCATGATCCTGCTCAACTGCTCCCAGTCTGGCTACGACCGCGGTCGTATTGTCGGCGCGCGGCCCTTCACGGTAGATAGCCACATCGATCAATTCACCCAATGTGGTTTGCAGATAACTGGTCGTGTGCAACTTGGTCAGTTCGTTTTCTTCCAAAGGACTCCAGAAGCCGTCGCTGCAGAGCAGCAACATATCGCCATCTTGCATTTCGACACTGGGGGCGACCTCGGCGTAGAACATATCTTCCACGCCCCCCAGACAATTGGTGATCTTGTTACGATCCGGATGGGTGCGCATCTCTTCAGGGCTGATGATGCCCCAGTCCGCCCATTGTTGGACTACCGAGTGGTCGTGCGTGACGCTCTGCACCGCACCCTGACGCAACAGGTAAAAGCGCGAGTCCCCGGCATGCGCGAACCACACCTTGCCATCCTGCACCAACGCAGCCACACAGGTGGTGCCAGGACTACCCCCAAGATTCTGTTCGCGCGCATAGTCGATGATGGCATCGTGCCCGGCGCGCATGGTCGCGCGCAAAAAAACTTCTGGCTCTTTCACGCGCCCCGCCTCCAGCCTGCTGAAAGCACGCATGAATGTGTAGACAGCAATCTGCGCTGCGATCTCACCATGCAGATGACCGCCCATGCCGTCGGCAAGCACGAGCAGCAAGGCATCATTGGTATAGGCGTAGCCCACACGATCCTGATTGTATTTGCGCCCGCCGATATGGTTGGCTTGGTGAATAGCGAACTTCATTCATTTTCCCGCTGTTTGCCTACCCGCAACGATGTGCGAACGCGGCGACTGGACGCAATCGTAATATAATGCGCCGGATTCAGTCCGTCTTTTTTCCTTCCGCTTGGAGTTTTGATGATTTTCAGCATGACCGGCTATGCCGTTGCCACGGCAGAACTTGATGCCTGCTCCCTCTCGCTTGAGTTGCGCTCAGTCAATCATCGCTATTTGGACCTGCAATTGCGGATGCCGGACGAATTGCGCGCACTAGAGCCCATGTTGCGCGAACAGATCTCTGCCAAGATCAGCCGCGGCAAAGTCGAATGCCGCATCAATCTTCTCAGCCGCGTCTCCGTTCAGCCGGACAGCCGAATCAATCCCGATATCGTCAAACAGCTTGCATCCTGGAGCGATCAGGTACGCGATGTATTCCCTGCGGCTGGGGAATTGACGATTTCCGAGATACTGAAATGGCACGGCATGACTGAAAGTCCTTCCCTTTCCAGCGATGCTCTGCACGCCGCTGTTGCGGCTGCCCTCCAACAAGCTTTGCAGGATTTCGCTGCCGCCAGACAGCGCGAGGGAGCAAAGCTCGCCAGCTTTCTGCTTGAACGAGTGGAAAGTATTGAGCAGCTGCGACTGGCCGTCGCGCCACGCATTCCCGGTGCTATTGCCACCTATGAAACCAAGTTGCGTGCTCGACTGCTCGAAGCGCTGGGCAACGAAGATGACGAACGAGTCCGTCAAGAGATCACCTTATACGCCAGCAAGATCGATGTGGATGAAGAGCTTTCCCGCCTGCACACCCACCTTGCCGAAGTGAAGCGAGTGATAGCCAAGGGCAGCATCGCGGGCAAACGCCTCGATTTCATGATGCAGGAACTACACAGAGAAGCCAACACATTAGGCTCAAAATCAGTGGATGCAGAAGTCTCGCGCTGCGCGATGGATATCAAGTTATTGATCGAACAAATGCGCGAGCAAGTACAGAACATCGAATAGGAGATCAGCATGCCAGGAAGCCTTATTGTCATCAGCGCCCCTTCCGGCGCGGGGAAAACCAGTCTGGTTCACGCCCTGCTCGAACATAACCCCCAAATCGGGCTTTCCGTTTCCTATACGACGCGTGCAGCACGTGATGGCGAGGTAGACGGCAAGCACTACCATTTCATCAGTCGCGAGACCTTTCTTGAAATGGCCAAGCGAGGTGAGTTTCTTGAGAGCGCCGAGGTCTATGGAAATTTCTATGGCACTTCGCAAAAATGGATTGCCGACGAGACTGCCAAAGGACGCGACATCCTACTTGAGATCGACTGGCAGGGCGCGGCACAAGTGCGCAAGATATTCCCCGAATGCCTCTCCATCTTTATCCTGCCTCCCTCGCCGGAAGCTTTGGCACAACGACTGAACGGTCGTGGCACTGACGACCCCAGCGTGATCTCTAAACGCCTTGCCGCCGTGCGTGACGATGTCGCGCATGTCGCGGAATTTGATTATGTTATTATCAACGACGACCTGAACAGGGCACTGCACGAGCTTGAATCCGTCGTGCTGGCCGCCCGGCTGCGCGGACCGAGACAAATCGCAAGGCACCAGCAACTTATCAACCAATTACAGACACCGGAGAATTAATCATGGCTCGCATCACCGTCGAAGACTGCATGACCTATATACCCAACCGTTTTGAGCTGACCCTAGCCGCCGCTTATCGTGCCCGCCAACTGGCTAACGGCGCCAATCACTTGGTCGAAACCAGCAAGGACAAACCGACTGTCGTCGCCTTACGCGAGATCAGCGAAGGCAAAGTCGGCATCGAGATTTTGAACCGCGGCATGGCCTAATCCCCATTTCTGCAGGACCTCAGCGGAGCACATACATGTCCCAAGCCGATGCTGAAGCGCTCCTGCAGGAAGTCTCCGCCTATCTCAAAACGGAAGACGTAGCACAGATCCAATCCGCGCTGGATTTCAGCCACACCGCCCATGCAGGGCAGATGCGCCAGTCAGGCGCCCCTTACGTCACACACCCCATCGCTGTCGCCCGCATCCTGACGCCGCTGCATCTGGATGTGCACGCCATCAATGCTGCATTGCTGCACGACGTCGTTGAAGACACCACGGTCACCATAGAAGAAATCTCGGATCAATTCGGGCCTGCCGTCGCTGCCCTCGTTGAGGGCCTTAGCAAGATCGACAAATTGAAGTTCGATACGCTGGAAGATGCGCAAGCGGAGAACTTCCGCAAGATGCTGATGGCGATGGCTCGCGATGTGCGCGTGATTCTGATCAAACTGGCGGACCGTCTACACAACATGCGCACGCTGGATTCCGTCTCCGCTCATAAGAGCGCGCGTATTGCGCGCGAGACGATGGATATCTATGCCCCCATCGCCAATCGCCTTGGCTTGAACACCATCTACCAGGAACTGGAAGATCTCAGCTTCAAGTACCTGCACCCCAATCGCTATGCCGTGCTATCCAAGGCACTTAAGGTTGCGCGCGGCAATCGCCGCGAAGTAGTCAGCAAAATCCTTGAATCAATAGGCCAGCGCTTGGATGCCAACAATATCCAGGCAGAGGTCAAAGGTCGCGAGAAGCATCTGTTCGGCATCTATCAAAAGATGCAAAGCAAGTCGCTAGCATTCGCGCAAGTCTTGGACATTTACGGCTTCCGCATTCTGGTCGATGACATTCCGTCCTGCTACTTTGCGCTGGGCGTCTTGCACAGCCTGTACAAGCCATTTCCGGGAAAATTCAAAGACTACATCGCCATTCCCAAGGCCAATGGCTATCAGTCCCTGCACACGACGCTTTTCGGCCCTTTCGGCACGCCGATCGAAGTGCAGATTCGCACGCATGAAATGAACAAGTTGGCGGAAAGTGGCGTAGCCTCACATTGGCTATACAAGGCCAACGATACGCAAATCAATGAACTGCAGCAGAAGACACACCAGTGGCTGCAGAGTCTGCTGGAAAGCCTGGCTCAGAGCGGCGATTCAGTCGAATTCCTAGAGCATCTAAAGATCGATCTGTTTCCGGATGAGGTCTACGTGTTCTCGCCCAAGGGCAAGATCTTCGCGTTGCCGCGTGGTGCGACAACTGTCGACTTCGCTTACTCAGTTCATACGGATATCGGCAATCGCTGCGTTGCCTGCAAGGTCAATTCCGAATTGGTGCCACTTCGCACCGAGTTACGCAACGGTGATCGCGTGGAGATCATCACAGCGCCGCAGGCACACCCCAATCCTGCATGGCTGGGTTATGTGGTCACCAGCAAAGCACGTAGCGAGATCCGCCATGCGTTGAAGACCATGCACCTTAATGAATCCGCCCGCTTGGGCGAACGTCTTCTTACTCAGGCATTCAATGCGCTGGGCCTGAAGCTGCAGGACATGGATGAGGCACACTGGGAGAAATTACTGCGCGATACCGGCGTCAAATCCCAGCAGGATATCTTTGCCGATATCGGACTTGGGCGCCGGCTGAACATGGTGGTTGCCAAGCAACTCGCCAGCATAGGCGACACTATCTCCAGTGATGCTTTGGGCAATGCCGTGGTCACCATTCAGGGCACGGAAGGTATGGCCGTGCAGTTCGCGAAGTGCTGTCGTCCGATCCCAGGCGATCCAATCATCGGCATCATCAAGAGCGGCCAAGGTTTGATCGTGCATACCCATGATTGCCCGACGCTGCGCAAAGGTCGCGGCAGCGAGCAATGGCTGGACGTGATGTGGGACAAGAACATCAGCCGCTCCTTTGATGTCAGCATCAAGCTGATCGTCGCCAACCGGCGTGGTGTCCTGGCAAAGGTTGCCGCCGCCATCGCCGATGCCGACTCGAATATCGAGAACGTAAATTTCAGCAATGAGGGTGAGTACACCGCAACTTACTTCACCTTGCAGGTCAACAACCGTCTGCATCTGGCCAACATCTTGCGCAATCTGCGCAAGATTCCCGAAGTGATCCGCATCGCCCGCTTGAAGAACGCCAGTTAAGTACTACCGCTAATTCGAAAATCGCTGCAGTATTTCCAGCATCACGCTGGCCTTGTCAAAAGTCTCTTGATATTCCTCCTCGCTGCGCGAATCCGCCACAATGCCGCCGCCTGCCCAGCAGCAAATCTCACCCTGCGCATACACCATTGTTCGGATGGTGATGTTGGTGTCCATCTGCCCATCAAAACCGATATAGCCTATGCTGCCGCAATACACTCCACGGCGATTCGGCTCCAACTGCTCGATGATCTCCATCGCCCTCCGCTTAGGGGCGCCCGTTATGGACCCACCGGGGAAGCAATCGCGCAACACATGTAAGGCATCGCAACCATTTTTCAGGCGCCCCTCAACCGTGCTGACCAGATGGTGCACATTCGAGTAACTTTCCAGCTCGAACAACTTGGGTGTTAGTACCGAGCCGGGCTCACAACTCTTGCCCAAGTCATTACGCAGCAGATCGACGATCATCAGATTCTCAGCCCGGTCTTTTGGGTTGTGCAGCAGATCGTTCGCCAAGCACTCATCCTCTGCTTGGTCGCGCGCCCGTGCCCGCGTACCTTTGATCGGCTTTGTTTCCACCTTGCCATTTTTAACCTGAAGAAAGCGCTCCGGCGATGCACAAAGTACCTGCATATGCGGCCAGTCCATGAAGGCTGAGTACGGAGCCGGACTCAGCCTGCGCAATTCCTGATAGGCTAAAAACGCGTCTCCGGATGCCTTGGCTGTAAATCGCTGCGCCAGATTGACCTGATAACAATCACCTTCCAGCAAGTAATCCTGCACTTTTTCGTAAGCCTGCCTATATTCGGCTGGCGATAAGTTTGAAGTGACGCCTGTTTGAACTATAAATTGTGTCCGGCTCGACACTGAAGACAGGGCTGCTTCAATCCTGCGCATCACCTGATCCAACGTCTCTTCAGTCTGCGGATATTTCAAGCGCGAGACTAGGCGCGCCTCTCTCTCCTGATGATCGATAACGATGGCCCAGTCATAGATACCCACCGCCATCTGCGCCATTTCCTCTAGACCTTGCGGCCCAACTGGCAATTGCTGATATCTGCGAGCCAAGTCATACCCCCAGACCCCTAAAGCGCCTCCTGCGAACGGAATATCAGGATATTGCTCGACCACTTCCCCAAGTTCGGTACGAATCAATTCAAATGGGTCGTCACTTGAATAGTGATCGACTGAAGATATTTTTATGACCGTTTGCTCGCCCTGCGTCTCTAGCGTAGTCAACGGCTTGGCAACGATGATGTCAAAGCGTCCGATATTTCCGCTATCAAGCCATGCTGCCCACGGCCAATCGCGAACCGCTGCAAAGTATGGGCTGGCATCTTTAAGATAAGGGATAGGCGAGCTAAAGAGCATAAATGATCAAATCCATGTGCCGCCTTCGGGAAAGGAAAGTGCTATGAAGGGCTTCATTACCTCTGAGGGACATCGATATGCCAAGACAATCAGACCGCCTGTCCTCACACCTCCGCATGATATGAATCTACGACTGACGTAATGATATCAAGACATGCTGAAACGTATCCCAGACTCCTCACAAAGCACCAATTAGTAAAATATCCAATTGATACTGCGTTGCAAAGAAAAGCGGGGGGCATATGAGGCCGATTTGATCGGTCGCTCAATTCACAACTACGAACGTCATCTAAGACATCTACTTGATACCGGGAATACTGGCACCGATCTTACGATCAGAATTGAGTGCGCATTGAGCCAATGCCATATGCTGGCTCGCGCAAAAGTTGAACAAGCGCACTCCAAACATAGGGCGCACACGACCCACAAGCCACTTGCTTGCAAATAAAAGGTGAATCAGCCCCTACTTGTACAACGAGTCGGGGCTGCTTTCACAGCCTCCCGCAGCCTTAGTTAGGCTTGCCGATACCTGGCGTCGGGAAGGGCCAGGTCGCAGCCGGACGAATTGGCGGCGGCGCAGAAGGAGCAGGAGCCGTCGTGACTGGAGCTGCCGCCGGCTTGCTTGCCACCGCAGGCTTCTTCGCCACCACTTTCTTCGCTACAGGCTTCTTAACAGCGACGGGCTTCTTCGCTACCGCTTTCTTGGCTACTGCCTTTTTAGCCACAGGCTTCTTGGCTGCTGCCTTTTTAGCGACGGGCTTCTTGGCTGCTGCCTTTTTAGCGACGGGCTTCTTGGCTGCTGCCTTTTTGGCGACGGGCTTCTTGGCTGCTGCCTTTTTAGCGACGGGCTTCTTGGCTACTGCCTTTTTAGCGACGGGCTTCTTGGCTACTGCCTTTTTGGCGACGGGCTTCTTGGCTGCTGCCTTTTTAGCGACGGGCTTCTTGGCTGCTGCCTTTTTAGCGACGGGCTTCTTGGCTGCTGCCTTTTTAGCGACGGGCTTTTTGGCTACTGCCTTTTTGGCGACGGGCTTCTTGGCTGCTGCCTTTTTAGCGACGGGCTTCTTGGCTGCTGCCTTTTTAGCGACGGGCTTCTTGGCGGCTGCCTTTTTAGCGACGGGCTTCTTGGCGGCGACTGCTTTCTTCGCTACCGGCTTCTTTGCTGCTGGTTTGGCTTTCTTTGCTGCTACCATTTCAACCTCCTTGAGATATGAAAGTTAATAAGAACAACACTTACTACTCCTCCAGCATGCTGCAAAGCAGCAATACCAAAGCCCTTGCGGCGCAAATCACGCTGCGCCATCGATCCGATATCGTGTTTATGCACGTCCAGCTTTCGCCTCAGCGCGAATGACTGAATGCACTACGTCACGATCAGGCATCTCTGCCGATCGAAAATCATGTTCTGTGAATTTGGAGGGAGGAACGCCCCCGAGAGAAATCTCGTTTTTCAATTGCGCATTCTGCGCAAAGAGTGATGCCGGAAATGTAGTTGCTTCCTGAATATCGAGTTCGCCCAAGCGAAGCCCCCTTTTTTATATCCGCCGCTACTATAAGTAGTAGTTTTCTTGGATTTTTTTCACTACATCTTGCGATTGCAACTTTATCCGAAATATGTTTGATGTCAATAAGCAATCGTTGTTTTTTTGATCTTTCTTTTCTCGTCGCTCATTTGATTTTTCAGAACGCGTTCTACATAAAAATTTCGCCCCTATGCGGAGCGAAATTTTTACCGCTTCAACTGCGCCAACATCAATCCCAAGACAGAGCTCCGCCTGTTTGATATTCGGTCACACGTGTCTCGAAGAAGTTCTTCTCTTTCTTCAAATCGATCATCTCCGCCATCCATGGGAAGGGGTTTGTAGTGCCCGGATATAGCACATCCAGACCGATCTGCTGGCAACGACGATTGGCGATGAAGCGCAGATATTCCTTGAACATACCTGCATTGAGACCCAGCACGCCACGCGGCATGGTGTCTTCCGCGTAGCGATACTCTAGTTCCACCGCCTTGGTGAAGTGACCTTTCAGGCGCTCTTTGAATTCCGGCGTCCACAGATGCGGATTCTCCAGTTTGATCTGATTGGCCATGTCCACGCCGAAATTCAGATGGAGCGACTCATCACGCATGATGTACTGGAACTGCTCCGCAGCACCGGTCATCTTGTTCTGGCGCCCCAGAGCCAACACTTGCACAAAGCCGACATAGAAGAATAAGCCCTCCATGATGCAAGCGAACACGATCAAAGATTCCAGCAGCTTCTGATCGCTCTCAGGTGTGCCAGTCTTGAACTCCGGGTTGGTCAGCGTGTCGATGAACGGCAGCAGGAACTCATCCTTGTCACGGATGCTCTGCACCTCGTGATACATGTTGAACACTTCACCCTCATCCATCCCTAGGCTTTCCACGATGTACTGATAGGCATGCGTGTGGATCGCTTCATCATAAGCTTGGCGCAGCAGGTACTGGCGACATTCCGGCGCAGTGATGTGGCGATAGGTGCCCAACACGATGTTGTTCGCCGCCAGACTGTCAGCTGTAGAGAAGAATCCCAAGTTGCGCATGACCAAACGGCGCTCATCTTCAGTCAGGCCATTCGGGTTCTTCCACAACGCGATGTCTGCCGACATGTTGATCTCTTGCGGCAGCCAGTGATTTGCGTTGCCTGCGTTGTATTTTTCCCAAGCCCAGTTGTATTTGATCGGGACCAACTGATTCACGTCCGCATTGCCATTGATCAAACGCTTATCTTCCACTCGGATGCGGCCGGTCGAAACCGAAGCAATGGTGTAGTCATGCTCAGCTGCAGGCGCAGGTTTAGCGCCCATCGCGCCCATGAGCGCAACTGCAGGTGCGACTGCTGGCGTCACATCATCTTCGAAGTTCAGCATGTGTTGTCCTTTTCTACTTTTATCCTCGCACGCGCGGGAGAGGTTTATTGCGATTCGCCACGACTCGGCAGGCTGCCGAGTCGGGTCATTGGATTATTACTGGCAGGCTTCGCACTCTGGATTATCGATCGAGCAGAACTGCGTTTCCTCAGTTGCAGGCGCTGCGGACATCTCACCTGCACCGCCGCTCGATACCGAGTTCAGTGATCCGGCTCGCGAAGTGGACTTCTCGGCAGACGTGGCGCCCAAGGTACGCAGGTAATACGTAGTCTTCAGGCCGCGCACCCATGCAAGCTTGTAGGTCTCATCCAACTTGCGACCCGAAACACCGGACATATAGATATTCAGGGATTGCGCCTGATCGATCCATTTCTGACGACGCGAAGCCGCTTCGATCAGCCATTGCGGCTCGACCTCGAAGGCAGTCGCATACAGACTACGGAGTTCAGCCGGGATACGGTCGATCTTGGTCAGACTGCCGTCAAAATATTTAAGGTCAGACACCATCACTTCGTCCCACAGCCCCAGTTGTTTCAGATCGGTCACCAGATGCTCATTGATGACGGTGAACTCACCGGACAAGTTCGATTTAACGAAGATGTTCTGGTAGGTCGGCTCGATACAGGCTGAGACACCGATAATGTTGGAGATAGTTGCGGTCGGCGCGATCGCCACACAGTTCGAATTGCGCATACCGTATTGACGGACACGCTCACGCAGTGCATCCCAGTCCATAGTGACCGAAGTATCGACCTCGACATAACCACCGCGCGCTTCGCGCAACAGATCCATGCTGTCATGCGGCAGGATGCCCTTGTCCCACAGGCTGCCACGATACGAAGCATAACGACCGCGCTCTTCGGCCAACTCGGTAGAAGCCCAGTATGCGTAATAACAGACGGCCTCCATCGAGCGGTCAGCGAACTCTACTGCAGATTCAGAGGAATACGGGATGCGCAGGGTATGCAGGCAATCCTGGAAACCCATGATGCCCAGACCGACCGGACGGTGCTTCAGATTGGAATTGCGCGCCTTGGCAACCGCGTAATAGTTGATATCGATCACGTTATCCAGCATACGCATGGCGGTATGCACCGTGCGCTGCAACTTTTCGTGGTCAATCTGACCATCTGCGGTCAAGTGCGCCGTCAGATTCACAGAGCCGAGGTTACACACGGCGATCTCATCTTCCGAAGTATTCAGTGTGATCTCGGTGCACAGATTGGAGCTATGCACTACGCCCACGTGTTGCTGAGGCGAACGGATGTTGCAAGGGTCTTTGAATGTGACCCATGGGTGGCCGGTTTCGAACAACATGGTCAGCATCTTGCGCCACAGGCTCTGCGCCGGCACCTTGCGGAACAGCTTGATCTCGCCGCTGGCTGCCTTTGCCTCATAGCCGACGTAGGCTTTTTCAAACTCGGCGCCGAACTTGTCGTGCAGATCCGGGCAGTTCGAAGGCGAGAACAATGTCCACTCTCCGCCTTCCATCACACGTTTCATGAACAGATCCGGGATCCAGTTGGAAGTATTCATGTCATGTGTGCGACGACGGTCGTCACCGGTGTTCTTGCGCAGCTCGAGGAATTCCTCGATATCAAGGTGCCAAGTTTCCAGATAAGCACACACCGCACCTTTGCGCTTGCCGCCCTGATTCACTGCCACCGCAGTATCGTTCACCACCTTGAGGAAGGGCACCACGCCTTGCGATTTGCCGTTGGTACCCTTGATATGTGAGCCCAGTGCACGCACGTTGCTCCAGTCGTTACCCAGACCGCCAGCGAACTTGGACAACAATGCGTTCTCTTTTAGGCCTTCATAGATGCCATCCAGATCGTCCGCAACAGTGGTCAGATAGCAGGAAGAGAGCTGCGAACGACGTGTACCGGAATTGAACAATGTCGGCGTCGAGCTCATGAAGTCGAAGCTGGACAGCAGACGGTAGAACTCGATGGCGCGCGCTTCGCGATCCACTTCATTCAAAGACAGGCCCATCGCCACGCGCATGAAGAATGCTTGCGGCAATTCGATGCGTTTGTCTTCTACATGCAGGAAGTAACGGTCATACAAGGTCTGCAGACCGAGATAGTTGAACTGCAGGTCACGATCCGAGTCCAGCGCAGCCGCCAAGCGTGCCAGATCGAAACGACCCAACTCTTCATCCAGCAACTCTGCCTCGATACCGCGCTTGATGAATTTAGGGAAATACTCTGCATAACGGGTTGCCATATCGGCTTGCGTCACTGCCTCGCCCAGAATCTCGCAGCAAATGTTGTTCAGCAGCAAACGCGCGGTCACAAAGCTGTAAGCCGGATCTTGCTCGATCAATGCGCGGGCAGACAGGATGACGCACTTGCGCACCTCTTCCATAGCCACGCCATCGTACAGATCCTTTAGTGTGCTCTTGAGGATCTTGGCCGCATCGACCGCATCACCCAAACCCGCACATGCCGCCTCGATATTGGCCGACAGCGCCTGCACGTCCAGCGGGCGCTTCACGCCGCCTTCAGTTATGTTCAGTAATGGCGCTTCTGTCGCCGTGTCCGCTTTGATCTTAGCGCGCTCCTGATTGCGGCGCTCGCGATACAACACGTACGCACGCGCCACATCATGTTCGCCCGAACGCATCAAGGACAATTCGACCTGATCCTGAATATCTTCGATATGGAAGGTGCCGCCATGCGGCTGACGACGTGCCAGCGCATTCACCACGCCATCGGTCAATTGCTCAACGATTTCGCGCACACGCGCGGAAGCTGCACCTTGCCCACCGTTCACGGCGATAAAAGCCTTGGTCAGCGCAATGGAAATTTTGGATGGCTCGAATGTCACAACGGAGCCGTTACGGCGAATGATCTTGTATTGATCCAACGTCATGCCGGAAGATCCAGAAACCGACTTGGACTCACGAGAAGTGAACACGTTGGCAGATACGGATGGCGATGCGGTTTCAGAAGCTTGCAGCATGTATTCTCCCCTTTTTATTTGCATATATCGTCCGGCCTTGCACCGGAGCGGCTTTTCGCAGAAAACACTACATCTAGTGGTCCAACCTGCGGAATGGGGCTAATTCTAGTAGCTGAGGGAATTAATGCAAGCGGAAATTTGGTCTATATATTTTCATATTCGACCTTCTCCCGCCGTTACGCGGATGAGCGGTCAAGCAGGCTGAAATATTGTTTCCAATCGAATGTTAGGCCGGGGTCAGTTTTGCGTCCAGGGGCGATATCGGCATGGCCCGTGATGTGCCGAATCGGATATTGTCGCTGCAAGCGACGCGTCAGACGTGCCAACGCCACATATTGAACAGACTCAAAAGGCTGGCTGTCACAACCTTCCAACTCGATGCCTATCGAAAAATCATTACAACGCTCCCGCCCCTGCCATATGGACACGCCGGCATGCCACGCCCGGCTGCCGCATGCAACGAACTGGGTGACGCCGCCATCGCGAGCGATCAGAAAGTGCGCCGAGACACGCACCCCCTCCAATCGCGCATAATAAGGATGCGCGCTGCAATCCAATGTATTGGTGAACAACTGCCTTATACCCGGCCCGCTAAATTCGTCTGGCGGCAGGCTGATGCTATGTATGACCAGCAGACTGACCGCAGTCCGGGCGGGTCGCGCATCGTAGTTCGGCGATGCGACACGCCTGACCCCGCTCAACCATCCGTTCGCATCGAACTTCACTACTGCTTATCCTTGTCGGTGATGGACAGCCTGTCCATGCGATAGCGTAGCGCGCGGAACGTCACGCCTAGGATCTTTGCGGCAGCAGTCCGATTGAAATGCGTCTGATGCAATGCTTCCAGTATCGCTTCGCGTTCCACCCGATCAAGATAATCGGTCAGCGGGTACTTACCACCTGTCACCGCCACCTGCTGCTCTCCGGCCATGGGCTTCAATTGCAGATCGTCCGGCTGGATACGCCCCTCTATACACAAGGCCAGCGCGCGCTCGATCACATTCTCCAGTTCGCGCACGTTGCCCGGAAAGTCATAAGCTGCCAATACCTTCAGCGCGGCAGGCGAAAACTTTGCACCTGCCGCACCGCCGATCCGCGTCAGCAATTGCTGCGCGATCTGCGGAATGTCCTCATGCATCTCACGCAAGGCCGGCATGCGTAGCGCAATCACGTTCAGGCGATAGTAGAGGTCTTGCCGAAAGCTGCCGTCGCGCACACATTCAGCCAGATCGCGGTGGGTGGCACTCAAGATGCGCACATCCACCGCCTCTTCTTCGGTCGCCCCTACTCTGCGCACCCGCTTTTCCTGGATGGCGCGCAATAGCTTGACCTGCATTGCCAGTGGCAACTCTGCCACCTCATCCAGCAAGAGCGTGCCTTGGTTCGCCGCCTGAAAGAATCCGTCGCGGTCCCTGTCGGCACCGGTGAACGCGCCTTTACGGTAGCCAAAGAACTCGCTCTCCATCAGATTCTCGGGGATGGCACCACAGTTGACCGCGACAAACGGCTGCCCGCATCGTGCCCCCTGCTCCACGATCAGGCGCGCCGCCATTTCCTTGCCGCTCCCCGATTCGCCGCTGATGTGCACCGGCGCCTGACTGCGCGCGACACGGCCGATCAGATCGCGCGCCTGCTGCATGGCCGGTGCCTCGCCCAACAAGGAGGACAGCGATTTATTTGTCTGCGCGGCACATACCGGCAGCCGTAACGCCGAATTCACCAATGTGCGCAATTGTTCCAGTGACACCGGCTTGGAGAGATAGTCAAAGGCACCCGCCTTGAGCGCTGCCACGGCATTTTCCGTATTGCCGTGCGCCGTGATCACGGCGACCGGAAGGTCGAGATTGCTTGCAGCGATGTGGCACACCACATCCAAACCCGTACCATCGGCCATGCGCATATCAGTCAGACACATGGCATAGCGACGCTCACCCAGCCGCGCTTTTGCTTCAGCCAATCCACTGGCTTGGGTTACATCCAAGCCCATTCTGGTCAGCGCGAGTTCCAGCAACTCCAGAATGTCCGGCTCATCGTCCACGATCAGTACGTTCGGTATTCCCGCTTCCATTTCTTTTTCCTTATGCATCGCCGGCGGCCGCGAAGATGATGGTAAAGCACGCCCCGCCCCGGTCGGCACGCCGATAACCGATCACGGCATCGTTCGCTTCACACAGTTCACGGGCGATGTATAGCCCCAACCCGGTGCCGCGACTGTCGGTGGTATAGAACGGCTCGAACAGATTCTGCACTTCAGCTTCGGCCACCCCCGGCCCGTCATCCTCGACTTCAAGCATCTGACGCCCTTGAGCATCTTGCAGGCATCTCAACTGCACGCTGCCGGACTGCTTGCGACTATATCGCAAAGCGTTGCGACACAGGTTCCACAGCACTTGTTCGAAGTGGCCGCGGTCAAAATATATCGCGCAATCCGCAGGCAATTTGAGTTCGAATACTTCGCGCGGCACCTGCTCCACCTGCGACAGGCTATCCACGAATGTCGGTAACGCCGCAGACAGCGCGATATTTTCCGCTTGAGACCTGTCCCGACGGTTGATCTGCATCACATCCTGTACGATGCGGTTCAGACGAGAAGTATTGTCCAGAATGATCTGCAGCAAGCGGGTCTGCGCCGAATCGCGCGGGCCTTCGTGCAATAGTTCAGTGGCGTAGCTGATCGCCGACAAGGGATTACGCACCTCATGCGCGATGTTCGCGGTCAACCTGCCCAAAGCCGCCAATTTCACCTGCTGCGCTTGCTCTTGGATACGTTGCATATCCTCCAGCACGATCACCGCCCCCCAAAATGCACCCCCGCCGATCTCAAGGAAGCGCACGCGCACCATGCGATTGGTGCGCGGCAATTGCAGCACCTCGCTGCCTAACCCATGATTCTGCCTCCAAGCGGCATACATGGCTTCCAGCAAAGGCGAGCACTCACCCAGCGCGACCTCTTGCCCGGCGGTAAAGGTGTATCCCAGCAAGCGTCCGGCACCGGGATTGAACTGCCGCACATGGCCGCGTTCATCCACCACCAGCATACCGTCCGGCATACCCTGGATCATCAATCGGTTCGCCTCGGCCATGCTGGATAGGTCTTCGCCGCGGCGTGCGGCCAACCGTTCGCTGTCCAACGCATATTTGGACAACGCATGCGCCAGCCAGGCCACCGCGAAGTAGGAGGTGCTCAGGATGCCGGTCTGAAAGAACAAGGCTTCCGACGCTTCGCGCGTCAGCACCGCATAGGCGTGACTCAGCAGCAATGTGATACTGGCCAGCGCCGCATACAACAACGTGATACGGCCGTGACTGATCATGCCGGCAAAAGCCAAGGACACCAACATCAGCATAGGCAAGTTGCTCTGCACGCCGCCACCGATGTAACTCAGTGTGCTGATCGATACGATATCGACACACAGCTGGAAAGCAAGCTGCCAACCCGGCTGCGGCTTGCGCAATACCACCGCCAATACCGATGCCAATACCAGCACGGCATAAATCGCGCTGACCCAGAAAAACAGCGTCTGTTCGTGTCGCGTCAACGACAGTGCCGTCCCGAACAACGCCGAAGTGAATACCAACATCCCGCCCAGGATCAGGCGATATAGATTGAACAGAGAGAGAGAGCGCCAGAGACTATCCGGCGACAACGAAGCTGGCGGACGCCAAGCTGCAAATAGTGAGACTTCGGGATTCGAAGCGTCCCGCATGCGCGTCATTCCGACTTGGATTCTAGCCGGTGTGCCTCGCAGCAATAAAAGTTATTACCGGAGGATAGGGCTTCACTCTTGGGAAGATTCAAACCGCAGTAGGCACAGCTCACCATATCTTCAGTTTGTGAAGTATCTTGCGTCTCGGATGGCGGCTGGCGAAAACGACGCAACAACCAATACACCAGTGCGATGGCCAACACCAGAAAGATCAGACGTGCCATGACTTCCCTCCCGGCCTAAGCGACCGCGTGAACCTAAAAACATAATTTGGCGCGCCCGGCGGGAGTCGAACCCACGACCCTTGGCTTCGGAAACCAATACTCTATCCAGCTGAGCTACGGGCGCCTGTTTGAGGGCGCGAAGGATAGCGGCTTTTAGCCCTGCAGTCCAACGACTAAGCGCTGAAACACGACAGTTGATGGGCATGACAGACATAGGCTTTGGCATAGATCAGCGCCAGCCACATCCAGAACAACAGCAGGAGCGCGACCAATCCCAGATATTGCTGCGCGATGAAGCTGGGAGATACCCAACGTGCCAGCGAGATCGCCGGTGAGGCAATCACTTGGAACAAACGATAAGCGAAATTCTGCTGAAAATTTCGGCCTGCCAGAATACGCAACACGCCCTGCGCCAGCAACGACAAGGCCGCCACTTCCACCAAGGCTTTCAGGATGACAATCAATAGCAGCAGAGGATCGCTCATCACCGGTTCAAGACGCCCCGCGACCTTCATCACCGGCCATGTTCGGATAGCGCACATAATCAACCAATGCCTGCACCTTGGCGGCTGGCGGACGACTCACTACGCTACCGACGATGACACCGACGAACCCGACCGGAATGCCGAAGATGCCCGCTGAGATCGGATTGATGTCCCACCACAGCGGCGCATTCACGCCGAAGAACGGGTAGGTGATGTACATATAGAGCATGCAGACACTCAGCCCGCTGATCATGCCCACGATGGCGCCGATCTTGTTGGCGCGCTTCCAAAAGATGCCCAGCACCAGCGCCGGGAAGAAAGCAGAACCGGCCAGCGAGAACGCCGCCCCCACCATGAACAGGATATCGCCCGGTTTGAGCGAGGTGACATAAGCGGCACACACCGCCACTACCAGCAGCAAGCCCTTGGAGATGGCCAGACGCCGTCCGGTCGGCGCTTTTGGATCGATCATCTTGTAATACACATCATGCGACAAGGCATTGGCGATGGTCAGCATCAAACCATCGGCCGTCGATAGTGCGGCAGCCAGACCGCCTGCTGCCACTAGCGCAGTGACCACATAAGGCAGTCCCGCGATCTCCGGTGTCGCCAGCACGATCAAGTCGCCACCGATGGTGACTTCGGCCAACTGCACGATGCCGTCCTTGTTGATGTCACTCACATTCATCAAGGCTTTATCCACCGAAGCCCAAGCCGACACCCAACTCGGCAACTCGGAGAAGCTCGACCCTACCAACAAGGTGTACACATCGTATTTGGCCAGCACCGCCAGCGCCGGTGCGGTCAGATACAACAAGGAGATGAACAACAGCGACCAGAACACCGACAGTCGCGCTTCTTTCACCGAAGTCGTGGTGTAGAAGCGCATCAGGATATGCGGCAAGGCTGCCGTGCCTACCATCAGGCAGAACACCAGCGCCAGGAAGTTCTTGCGCTTGTTGTCGCGCGTCTCTTCATCCGGCCCGGCAAATGGTTCTGCATGTGCCGCGATGGGAGAGGACTTCAAACGGTCGGCTTCGATTTCGCCGCGCCATGCACTGTTCGCATCAGCCACGGTTTTCGGAAACGCATTCAAGTTCTGCTCAGTAATTGCGATATCAGCCTCATCTGCATGCTGCTTGCGCAGCGCGTCCAACTTCGCCTGCAATCGCTTTTGCTCTGCCGCCAGATATTTCTCGCCCCCGGCATCCAAGGCCTGTAACTTCGCTTCAGTTCCTGTCTGGCGTTGTTTCAAAATAGCCCGCACTTCCGCTTCTCGCGCGCCATCAGGCGTCTGGGCATCATTAAGAACTTTCTCCCGCGCAGTCACTTGCTCCAGCACATAGCCGTATGCGATCTGCGGCACAGGGTTGCCGGTATGTTTCACCGACAGCCAGATCACCGGGATCATGTATGCCACGATGAGGATCACGTACTGCGACACCTGCGTCCAAGTCACTGCGCGCATACCGCCCAAGAAGGAGCAGAACAAGATACTGCCAAGGCCGACGAACACACCGACGCCAAAATCCAAACCGGTGAAGCGGCTGACGATCAAGCCCAGACCATATATCTGCGCGATGACGTATGTGAACGAACACAAGATGGCCGCGAACACGCCGATCATGCGCGGGCCGTCACCGCCGTAACGCGCGCCCAGAAAATCGGGCACCGTGTATTGGCCGAACTTGCGCAGATAGGGCGCGAGGAACAATGCCACCAGACAATAGCCACCAGTCCAACCCATGACGAACGCCAGCCCGTCGTAGCCCGATATATATAAGGTGCCAGCCAAACCGATGAAACTCGCGGCCGACATCCAGTCGGCGGCTGTCGCCATGCCATTGAACAAAGCAGGGATGCGGCGTCCGGCCACGTAGTATTCCGACACGTCCGAGGTCTTGGACAGGATGCCGATACCGGCATACAGCGACACGGTCACGCCCAGAAAGATATAGCCCAGCGTCTGGTTAGGCACGCCCATTTGCTCGAGGATGGACAGCAGCACGACAAAGCCGATGACGCCGCCGGTATACAGCGAGTAATAGCGTTTAAGTTGCGAGGTGAATTGCGACTGACCCGACATCAGGTGTCTTCTCCGACGCCATATTCGTCATCCAGCTTGCCCATGCGCCAGGCATAGAACGCGACCAACAACAGATAGATCAACAAAGCGCCTTGTGCCGCCATGAAGAATGGCAAAGGGAAGCCCAGCACAGTCAGCGTTTGCAACTCGCGTGCGAACCAGCTGACACCAAAGGTGGCCAGGAACCAGATCGCCAGCAGCATGCCAGTCATGCGCAAATTGCTGCGCCAATATCTTTGATGTCTTTCACTTACCTGCATGTCTGTTCCCGACCCAGTTTCCTGTTACCGCGTTCGCTATTTGGACAATCAGCCGCTTGCACATAGAATGCAGCCCAGCGGCAGACGATAAAGACCTAAGCATACCTGCCCGCGACGAACTTAACCCTATTCCCTTACGTGGGACTGACACAGATGCGCATTCTGATCGCAGAAGACGACGAAGTACTGGCCGACGGCCTGTGTAACTCCATGCGCCATTCCGGTTATGCCGTTGATTGCGTCAAAGATGGACATGCCGCCAAGCTCATCCTCAGTGGTGAGCAGCCCTTCGATCTGGTCATCCTCGATCTCGGTCTACCCAAGTTGGACGGATTCAGCGTACTGCGCAGCCTGCGCGACAACAATCGCCAAGTGCCGGTCATCATCCTCACTGCCCGCGATGACGAAAGCGACCGCGTAAAAGGTCTAGACCTCGGCGCAGACGATTACATGATCAAACCATTCAGCCTGCCCGAACTGGAAGCACGCGTACGTGCGCTGATACGACGCGGTCAATGTGGCATGAATCCGGTCTATGCCTGTGGCAAACTCACCTTCGACAGTGTCGCACGACGCACCATGATAGATGGTGCACCGCTAGAACTCACCACTCGTGAACTGAGTGTACTCGAGGCACTCATGATGCGCACCGGCTGGGTGGTGAGTAAAGAACAACTGCTGGAGCGCCTCTATAGTTATTCAGAAGAAGCCAGCAACAATGCGATCGAAGTCTACATCCATCGCTTGCGCAAAAAGGTCGAGCCCGCAGGTGTCACCATCCGCACCATCCGCGGCCTGGGTTACGTGATCGACAACTTGGCACCACCCACAAATTGATAGTCAGCACCTTTCATCTCTCGATCCACTGCGGATAAAGATCAGCATGGAAAGCCAGATCCGATCCCTGCGCAGTTATCTCATGCAGCGGCTACTCATCTCGCTGTATCTGCTGTGGATCGTCAGTACTGCCGTCGGCTACTTCGCAACCATCAACTACGCCAATCAACCCTATGATCTGGTGCTATTGCAACGCGCCAACGAGATCGCTGCCCAATTAGGCCTCGGCAGCGACAAAGAACAACTGAATTTCGAACCCACGCTACCGGATGGCTCAGATCCCGCGCTACCGGATCGTGTGGTTTTCACCGTAACCGATAGCGAAGGCCACAAACTGGCCGGTAACGGCAATACGCTACGGCCACTCTCCTATCGGCGTGGACGCACCGGTCCGCTATTCAGCAATGGCGAGCGCGAAGGACAAAAGACGCGCATGGTCAGCCTGACCTTCTATTCCAAAGGACGCACACTGCAACTGCATGTGGCTGAAACCACCCAACAGCGGCAAGCATTGATACGCGGCATTCTGGCCAACATCGTGATCCCGCAATTGCTGCTGACCCTGATCGCGCTGGCCGTAGTTTGGTATGGTTTGAAACAAGGTCTGCGTCCATTGGAAAGGCTGCGTAACGAAGTTGGCAACCGGCAGCGCGACGACCTGAGCCAACTCGACGGCAGCAAAGCGCCCGCCGAAGTACGCCCCCTGATTGACGCGGTGAACGATCTGCTGGAACGTTTGAAACAAGTGATGGCAGCACAGCAGCGCTTCGTCGCCGATGCCGCACACCAGCTACGCACACCTTTCGCCGGACTGAAGACGCAAGCTGAACTAGCCTTGCGCACGGATGATGTCGAGCAGAAACAACATGCATTACGCCACATCCTGACCAACACGCGTCACGGCACGCGCCTAGTCAACCAACTGTTGGCACTGGCCAGAACCGAGCCCGCCGGATTGGGTACCGACCGTTTCACGCGCATCGACCTGCGCCAACTGGCACAAGAATGCACGATGGAATGGGTGCAGATGGCACTGGAAAAGAATATCGACCTTGGCTATGAGGCGAGCGCCAAGCCACTGCCGCTGCTGTGCGATGCACCCAGCTTGAGCGAGATGCTTAACAACCTGATCGACAACGCGATCCGCTACACCCCGAACGGCGGGCACATTACCGTCAGCACGGCTTATTCGCCCGGCTACGCCATGCTATGCGTCGAAGATAACGGCCCCGGTATCGCGCCCGAACACCGCGAGCGCGTGTTCGAACGTTTCTATCGCATCCTCGGCAGCGGCCAAAGCGGTAGCGGACTAGGACTGCCCATCGTGGCCGAGGTCGCTAAACGTCACGGCGCGGAACTGACGCTATCCGAAGGTACGGACGGAATCGGCACGCGTTTCTGTGTGCGCTTTCAACTGCTGACGTAAAACTGCACGATTACTCAACTTTGCTTTTGAGCACCATCGGGTGTGCCTGACGACTGAGGATAAAATCGGCAATGATCTTCAGCCAGATGGTGACACCGGCAGTCGAACTCCAAGTCTCGTAATCCATGCTCGCCGTCAACACACCGATGATCACGTACACCACCACGACCCCACCCAACAGATTAATGGCAGCAGCATAGGGCGCATAGCGCTCCGGTTGCGGCGGCGATTCGCCACGCTTCAAAGCCACTTCAGAAAAGTCACGGCGAATGGCGATGCGCCAGACACGGCGCAGCCAGACGAACGCGATCGGGAACAAGGCTATGAACAACAACCAGGTGATAGCAACACTCACATCAAAGACCATATTCACTCCAAGAAAAAACCCCGCCGGGATACGGCGGGGTCTATGTTACATGCAGAACGACTGGTCTTAATGACGACCGTCGACCGCTTTCGCACCGCGCGGGGTACGCACGCTCTCAACCAACGCCTGGATATGCTCCGGCGGCGCTTTGGTGAACTTGTCCACCACGAAGGCCACTGTGAAGTTGACCAGTGCACCGATGGCACCGAAGGCTTCCGGCGTGATGCCGAAGAAGCTGTTCTTGCCGCCGATCAGAGGCAGGTAGTCGGTACCCTTGATGAAGAACAAGCCTTTATGTGCGAACACATAGAACAGGGTGATGGTCAGGCCAGCCAACATACCGGCGATAGCACCTTCCTTGTTCATCTTCTTGGAGAAGATACCCATCATGATTGCCGGGAACAGCGACGAAGCCGCGATACCGAAGGCCAAAGCCACAGTACCCGCCGCGAAGCCCGGAGGATTCAGACCGAGGTAACCGGCCAGCACGATGGAACATGCCATAGCGACCTTACCTGCCATCAACTCGCCCTTCTCGCTGATGTTGGGGTTGAACACGCCCTTCACCAAGTCATGCGAGATCGCAGAAGAGATAGCCAGCAACAGACCGGCAGCAGTAGACAGCGCAGCAGCCAAACCACCGGCGGCCACCAATGCGATCACCCAGTTAGGCAACAGTGCGATCTCTGGATTAGCCAACACGATGATGTCGCGGTTAACTGTCAGTTCGCTACCTTTCCAACCGGCAGCAGCAGCTTTGTCCAACACTGCCTGATCCGTTGTCTTGTCGTTGTAGTACTGGATTCGACCGTCGCCGTTCTTGTCTTCGAACTTCAACAGGCCGGTCACTTCCCAGCGCTTCATCCATTCAGGACGGTCTTCGACCTTCAGGCTGGATTCAGCTGCGAACATATCGCCACCGGAGTTCACTGCCGAGTTAACTGTGGCATGCAAGTTCATGCGAGCCATGGCAGCAACAGCAGGTGCGGTCGTGTACAGGATAGCGATGAACACCAAAGCCCAACCTGCGGACAAACGTGCAGCTGCAACGCTAGGCACTGTGAAGAAGCGCATGATCACGTGTGGCAGACCGGCGGTACCGATCATCAGCGACAGTGTGTACACGAACATATTCAGTGTGCTGCCTGCAGTGGTGGTGGTGTACTGACCGAAGCCCAGATCGACCACGATGCTGTCCAGCTTTTGCAGCAAGGACACATCAGTGCCGACCATATCGGAACCCAGCCCCAGTTGCGGGATAGGGTTGCCAGTCAGGTGCATGGAGATGAAGATCGCCGGTACGGTGTACGCGAAGATCAGCACCACATATTGAGCCACCTGAGTGTAGGTGATGCCCTTCATGCCGCCGAACACCGCATAGGTGAACACGATGGCCATACCCACATAGATGCCGGTCTCGTTGCTCACGCCAAGGAAGCGCGAGAAGGCAACGCCCACACCAGTCATCTGACCGATGATGTAGGTCAGCGAAGCCACCAACAGACACAACACCGCAACAGTGGAAGCTGTCTGTGAGTAGTAGCGGTCACCGATGAACTGAGGCACGGTGAACTTGCCGAACTTGCGCAGGTAAGGTGCCAACAGCAAAGCCAGCAACACATAACCACCGGTCCAGCCCATCAGGAACAGACCACCACCGTAACCCATGTAACCGATCAGACCGGCCATAGAGATGAAGGAAGCCGCGGACATCCAGTCGGCAGCAGTCGCCATACCGTTGATACGCGGACCAACGCCGCCACCGGCGACGTAGAACTCGGAAGTGGAACCGGCACGCGCCCAGATGGCGATACCGATGTACAGGGCGAAGCTCAGCCCCACCACCAGATAAATCGTTGTTTGCAGATCCATGGTATCCCCTTATTCTTCGTGAACGTCGAACTTACGATCGATCTCACCCATCTTCTTGGCATAGACAAAGATCAGTGCCACGAAAACATAGATAGATCCTTGCTGAGCGAACCAAAAGCCCAGCGGGTACCCCCCGAGATGTATGCCGTTCAGCATGTCTGCGAACAGGATGCCCGCGCCGAACGAGACTAAGAACCAGACTGCCAAAATTTTGGTCAGCAGGCCCAACGTTGCCTTCCAATAGGCTTCGCCTTGCTTATCCATGCTTGTCTCCCTTATTGATTTGATCGAAGCGCCGCACCCGCCATAAAGCTAGCCTGCCCGACACTGCTCGCGGCAGGTTACGGGAGCAACCTTACAATCATCTTACGTTGCTGGCCCAGCGCTGCGCACGCTCCAGATCGCGCAGTCCGATGTAGTCCGAGATGTCCTTACGCTGCGCCTGGGCTTGGGCGATCAGTAACAACTGCGCAGTCGCCAGTGCATCGGCCTGCGCGTTATGGCGCGCCTCGATGCGGATACCGAAGCGCGCTATCCAGTCATCCAATACGCGATGGCTGCGCATGAGTTCGCGGTTGAGGGCGGGCATCACATAGGCCAGATCCAGCCAAGGATGTTTGAAGTTGTGATTCAGGTACTGGCGCATGGCGCGTCGGATCATGGTCTCGTCGAAGGCGACATGAAATGCCACCAGCGGTGAATCACCGAGGTAATCCATGAAATTCAACAAAGCCTCGGCAGGCGGCACCCCCTCGCGCTGCACCGTGCCAGAAATACCGTGGATCAGAATGTTCTCCTTGCGGCTGCTCTGCTGCTGTTGCAACACCGCGGAAAAACTGTCGCCTATCTCCACGCGCCCGTTCACCACCGCCACCGCGCCGATGGAGATCAGCGTGTCCGTCATCAGATTGAGGCCGGTGGTCTCCACATCGACCACCACATAGCGCGCCTGATCGAATGGCAACCTGGTGTTCGGCTCGGGCAGCTTATCCCAAGCTGCCAGACGCGCCACCTGTGGCGCATCCAGCTTGGCGCGTGGCGCGAACCAGCGCTGCAACAGCTTCTTCACAGCTGGTAATCCAGCGCCAGCTTGGCCTGCACCTTGCGCGCCTGACGGAACGATTCTTTCAGGATGCGCCTGTCCAGTTCGTTCAACGCAGCGGGATCGATCAGATTGTCCAGTTGCGCGATCTCGGCCTCGCTCAGGTTCGCACTGGCTTCATAGTGGTGGCGCAAACGCAGCATCTGGATGAACAGGAAGGCATCGATCCACGCCTCCACCTCGGTTGCAGGCACATGCAACGCTGCTGCACTTTGGCGCAAGCGCTGGATGGTACTGGTCGGCGTGATGCCGGCTGCAAGACTGAAGATGCGCGCCGCATCGACGAACGGTGCCAGCCCGTTGAACTTCAGGTCGAGACGCTTGGCATCGTTCAAAACGAAATCGCGCACCACGCCCAGCGGCGGCCGGTTGCGCAACGCATTGGCTGCCATCTGGTGCAGGAAGCGGCTGTTGTCGCGCGCCAACTTTGCCAGCCAGTTGCGCAAGGTATCAGCCAGTTTGCGCTGCCCGCTGAGCGCGCGAAAATCGAAGAAGATGGAGGCATGCAGCAAGGCCTCGGGCGAGCCTCTGTCTACCCACTTGATGAACACCTCCTGCCACTCCTCCAGCGACAGACACCACTTGGGATTGGACGCCATGATGTTGCCTTTGCACAGCGGGAAGCCGCAGCGAGCCATGGCCTGATTGATGCGCAGCGCCACAGGCAACAGGATCGCACGCGCCTCATCCGCGCTCATGCCGTCCGGCAGGGTAAAGATCAAAGCGTTGTCCTGATCGGTGTTCAGTGTCTGTTCATAGCGCCCGCCGGAGCCCATCACCAGCCAGCACAGGTTCTCATGCAGCGGCGTACCGGTCAGTGCCGATGCGTCACATTCCAGTTCGATCAGACGTGCCGCCAACAGATCGTTCAGCGTGGAGATGAACAAGGTGAGCTGCTCGGCGGCCACGCCTTGCGCCATCATGTTGCGCGCCAAAGCGCGGATGTCGCGACTCAGTCCGACCAGCGTTTCCACATCCGCAGCCTGACGCAGCGCGCCGCTGATCTGGCGCAGTCCCACGCGCTGCAAGGAGAACAGATCGCGCTCGGACAGGATGCCACGCAGCGTGCCGTCCGCTTCGGTCACCAGTACGTGGCGGAAACCGGCGCGTGCCATCGCCATGGCCGCCTCGTAGGCTGCAGCGGTCGGCGGCAGAGACATGGGGTCCGGACTCATCACCTGCGAGATCGGCACATCGGTCGACAAGCCGGGCAGCACCACGCGCCCGAGCAGATCGTTCAAGGTGAAGATACCCAGCGGCTTGTGCTGCGCATCCACCACCACCATGGAACCGACGCGCAGTTCGCGCATGGTGCGCAACACTTCCAGCAGGGCGGTATCGGGCGCGCAGCTCACCGGCTCGCGGCGCACGATCTCGGACAACGGACTGGACAGCGATTGCTGCTCGGTCGCTGCCTGCGCGAACTGCGCGCGCATGGCCTGATGCGATTGTTCGAACAGGGCGGTGATACGGCGCGTGCAAAAATCCTTGAACACAGGAGAGAGTTCGAGCAGCGCATGGAAATCGGCCGCATCCAACTCGAAGCAGAACACATCCTCGGCCGCGCGAAAGGTGGACGTCACCGCACGTCCGGCCAGCAACGCGCCCACCGGGAAGCTTTCACCTTCGTGCAGTTCGATCACTGCATCACTACTGCCATCAGACTGTCGCGCACCACGCACCAGCCCCTGCTTGATGATGAAGAAACGTTGCGACTTGCCCTGCGCAGGCGAAGCGATCACTTCGCCCTTGGCGTAGTAGGCGAGTTTCAGGCGCTCCAACAGCCAGACCTGATGCGCGCCTTCGAAGCGGTCGAACGGGGCGTGGGCGGCGAAGAAGGTCAATTGTGATGAATGGATTGCGCTCAAACTTAGCTCCCGTCGTGAATGGACCGATGGTTTATTATAGACACAGCTTCTTTCTGGAAACTGACATGACCTTCAATAACCCCAGCCCTGCAGACATCTGCCGCCTGCTGCGCGAATCACATACGGTAGCCGTGGTCGGCCTGTCGCCCAATAGCGCCCGCCCCAGCTTCAATGTCGCCAAGGCGCTGCAAGGTTTCGGCCACCGCATCGTCCCGGTACGCCCCTTGGTAGAAGAAGTGTTGGGGGAAAAGGCTTTCGCCGATCTGGAGAGCCTCCCCTTTGCGGTCGACATCGTGGATGTGTTCCGCGCGCCGGAACATGTGCCCGCCATCGTCGACAGCTGTATCAAGCTCGGCATCAAAAAGCTTTGGCTGCAAGATGGTGTGGTGCATGAAGAAGCCGCTTTGCGCGCGCAGCAGGCCGGCATCACGGTGGTGATGGACCGCTGCATGTTCCGCGACCACAGCCAGTTGTGTGCCGACGTATAATCCGCGTATCGCTATCCGACAGTCGATCATGACCCTAAAATTCACCAAGATGCACGGCGCAGGCAACGATTTCGTGGTCATCGACGGCATCCGCCAATCGCTCGCCTTGACGCCGGAGAAGCTGCGCTTCATCGCCGACCGCCATTTCGGCATCGGCTGCGACCAGATTTTGCTGGTGGAAAAATCACAGCGCCACGACGCTGATTTCCGCTATCGCATCTTCAATGCCGACGGCGGCGAGGTCGAGCAGTGCGGCAACGGCGCGCGCTGCTTCGTGCGTTTTGTTCACGACAAGCAACTCACCAGCAAGAAGAAGATCGTGGTCGAGACCAAGAGCGGTCTGATCTCACCCAAACTGGAGGATGATGGCCGTGTCACGGTGAACATGGGCGCGCCCATATTCGAATCTGCGCGCATCCCATTCGTCAGCGATAACGACGACATCACCCAAACGCTGGATATTGATGGCTTGGGCATACTGATTTCGGCTGTCTCCTTGGGCAACCCGCATGCGGTGCAAGTCGTGGCAGACGTAGACACAGCCCCCGTATTGCAGCAAGGTCCGTCGATCGAGAATCACGCACGCTTCCCCAAGCGCGTGAATGCCGGCTTCATGCAGGTGCTGGATCGCACGCACATCAAACTGCGCGTCTACGAACGTGGCGCGGGTGAGACTCTGTCTTGCGGCACAGGTGCCTGCGCAGCCGTCGTCACCGGTATCCGGCGCGGCCTGCTAGACGACTCCGTTCACGTCGCCACACGCGGCGGCGCATTGACCATCACCTGGTTAGGTAACACGAACCCTGTCCTAATGACCGGCCCGGCCATCACGGTGTTCGAAGGCGAAATCAACTTGTAAAGGAATCACATGAAATCCGATGACGTCGTACGCTATCTGCAAGACCACCCCGAGTTCTTCGAACAGAATGCCGAGATGCTGGCCGAGATCAACCTGCCGCATCCGCACGGCGGTCGCACCATCTCGCTTTCCGAGCGGCAGATGCTCACGCTGCGCGACAAGGTCAAATCACTGGAGAAGAAACTGCGCGAACTGATCGAGTTCGCCAAGGAGAACGACGCGCTGCAGCTCAAGGTGCACCAGTTCAATTGCGCGCTGTTCGGCCCGCACGACCGCGCCACGCTGCAGAGTCTGGTCGCGCACAATCTGAACGATATCTTCGCCGTGCCGCACGTGGCCCTGCATCTGTGGAAGGATGAGCCGCCCAGTGCAGAAGTGCTGGCCTTCGCTGACGAACACGCCTTGCCGGTGTGCGCACATCACGCGGTCGCCGACACACAAAGCTGGTTCGGGGAAACCGGCAGTCACCTGCGCTCCTTTGCCTATCTCTCGCTGCGCGCCAACGGCCAAACCATCGGTCTACTGGTGCTCGGCAGCGAAGATAAGGAGCGCTTCTATCCCGAGATGGGGACCGTGTTCCTGCAGCGCATCGCCGAGACACTGGGTAGTGCGTTCCGATTGCATGTCTGATCAGCCGCTCACGCTGACCGGCTATCTGGCCTACCTGCAGCACGAACGCAACTATTCACCCCATACTTCAGACAACTACGCACGCGACATCCGTCGCCTGTTCGAGCTGGCCGGCAATACAGCACTGGCCGAACTGAAGAGTCACCACATCCGCCGCTACATCGCGCAGCTTCACGGCAGCGGCCTGTCCGGTCGCTCGCTGGCGCGCGTGCTTTCCTCCTGGCGCGGCTTCTACAACTACCTGATGCGCGACCACGGCTGTCCCGGCAACCCCTGCGTCGGGCTGCGCGCGCCCAAATCCCCCAAGACCTTGCCGCATGCACTTTCCCCCGACGAAGCTGTGAAGTTGGTGGAGATGAAAGTGGAAACGCCGCTGGATGCGCGTGACAAAGCCATGTTCGAGTTACTCTACTCTTCCGGCTTGCGACTGGCCGAACTGATCAGCCTTGATCTTTCATCCATGCAAGACACCCTGCGCTCGAACGAAGTGCGCGTCACCGGCAAAGGCAGCAAGACCCGAGTGGTGCCAGTGGGGCAAGCAGCGATTTCCGCCATCAAAGAATGGATTCAGGTACGCGATCAAGTCGCCAATGCGGACGAACTCGCCTTGTTCGTCGGCACGCGCGGCGCGCGCATCTCGCCGCGTACGGTCGAATTACAGCTACAGAAGTGGGCAGTCAAACAGGGACTCAATAGCAAGGTGCATCCGCACATGCTGCGCCATTCATTTGCCACCCATGTACTGCAATCATCCGGCGACCTGCGTGCGGTGCAGGAGATGCTTGGTCATGCCAGCATCTCCACCACGCAGGTCTACACCCATCTGGATTTCCAGTATCTGGCCAAGATCTACGACGGTGCGCATCCACGCGCCAAGAAGAAAAGTTGAGATGAGCGGGCAGAACGCCCGCGAGAAAGATCAGTTCGGTGCGACGACTTCCAGGCCAGCTTCAACCCAAGCGTTGGTTCCGCCCTGCACGTTGACCACTTTGCTAAAACCCGCCTCCTGCAGAATCGAGACTGCTTGCGCAGAACGTCGACCTGAACGGCAGATCACCGCAACCGGTTTGTCCTTGTAGGCTTCCAGCTCCTTCAGACGCATGCCCACCTGACCCAGCGGCATCAGTTTGGCATCTACCGCATGCACCGCCGCGTATTCGCTCGGCTCACGCACATCCAGCAACAACGCACCCTGTTGGCTCATGCTTTGTGCCGTCCTCACATCCACGCCCTGGCTGGCCTGCAACTGTTGCATCACCAGCATCAGCCCCAGCACAGCGGTGATGACCCACATTATCTTGTTCTTCATAATCAACTCAACCCAAACGATATGCAGGAAAACCGCTCTGCACCCAAGCCATCATCCCGCCACGCAGGTTGAAGACATTGGAAAAGCCCTGCTGCTGCAGGAACATGCAAGCCTGCGCCGAACGCGCACCGCTGCGGCACACCATGATCAGCTTCTCGGACTTGTCGAGCTCGTTCGCCTTCATCGGCAAAGTATGCAGCGGCAATGCCTCGGCCTTGGGCACCGTGCCCTGCGCGATCTCTTCCATCTGACGCACATCGATCACACGCATCTTGTGGCCGTCTTCTCCCACCCACTGCGCGAACTGGTTCGCGTCGATCTCTTTAACGTTCATTCCAAACATGCTCTGCCTCCTGAATAACAAGTGGTGAGAATATTAGCATATTATAATTTTCTGACAAGATAAGCAGTTGCCTACGAGACGGTCAATACCTGCCTCGCACTACCAAAAAAGAGTCGTGCGCAAAGCGCACACAATACTGCTGTTGAACTTCTTTCCCCTGTGCGCCGCCGAGTAGCGCAGGCTGGTCAGGGGATTTCGGCGAGGACTGTCTGAGCGCGTAGCGCGAGTTCCGCAGCCGCCTGACCAGTCGAGCAACGCAGGGAACCCCGAAGGGGCGGGAAGCTGGGTCGCCTTTTCTTTGGCTACTTTCTTTTGGCGAAGCAAAAGAAAGTAGCTTGCTGTCGGGCAACCCCCGATGGTTTTGACTTTGAAGTCTGCGGAATATCTAGGCGTATTCCCCCACCCTAGCCCTCCCCCGGCGGGAGAGGGAACTGACGGTGAATCGCAACAGCGTGCGTTACGCCAACCCCGCCAACACCAACCCAACAAGCGCCGGCATTCCTTGAATCCAAAGTATCTTCACATTGGCCGTCAACGCGCCATACACACCCGCCACCAGCACACACACAAGGAAGAACATCTGCACATCGACCCGCGCAGACAACAAACCCCAGATCAAACCCGCCGCCAGAAAGCCGTTATACAAACCCTGATTTGCGGCCAGCACCCGGGTTTGAGCGGCAAACTCCTTGCTCAAGCCGAATGCTTTCAGACCGGCAGGTTTTTCCCACAGGAGCATCTCCAATACAAGGATGTAGATGTGGATCAGTGCGACGAAGCCGACAACGATGTTGGCGGCGACGTGCATCAGTGTTGGCTCACGAAGGGCTTGAAGCCTAGGCGTCCTGCCAATGTGTTGGCGGCGCGGCGCGCTTCTTCGGAATTGGCATAAGGCCCGAGCTGGATACGATTAAGTCCGTTCTTGCGCAGCAGAATGATGTCCTTGCCGGTATCGCCCAATTCGGAACGCATCTTGGACAGAAAACTCTCCGCCCCCTGCTTCTCCTTGAAGGCACCCAGTTGCAAGTAGACCCTTCCTGCAACATCGGGCGGCATTACTGGCATGACAGTTTCGGCTGCCACGGATTCTGCCTTCACGACGGGCGTCGTTACGGCCGCTACGACCGGCGTATTGCCGTTGACGGCGATGCTCTCCACTTCCACTTCGGCGCTGCCGTTGTTGACATAGCCCAGCTTGTAGGCCGCTGCGTAGGACAGGTCGATGATGCGGTCATGCAGGAAGGGGCCGCGGTCGTTCACGCGTACGACGACGGTTTTTCCATTGGCCAGATTGGTCACGCGCGCGTAGCTGGGCACTGGCAGGGTGGGATGGGCGGCGGTCATGCCGTACATGTCGTAGGTGTCACCAATGGAGGTACGCTGGCCGTGGAACTTCTTGCCATACCAGGAAGCAGTGCCGCGCTCTTTGTAACTGCCGACGTCCTGCAGCGGGGTGTAAGTCTTGCCCAGCGCGGAATACGGACGATTGGCATAACGATGCAACGGCTCGGCTTTCGGTACGGCATCCGGGAGACTGTCCAGATTGCTGGGCACATCTGCGCCCGGCCCGTCGCCTGCCAGATATTTCCCGCCGGTTACAGCGGGTGCAGCGGCAGTCGGTTTATCCGGTGTCGCTGCCTGATCGGTGGTCGAGCGGCGCGGTATGTTGGAACAGGCGCTCAGCAGTGCGAGGCTGGCAAGGATGATGATCAGGTTTCTGTTCATGGTGACTCCCTCAGGTTTTGACCAGACGTTGGTGGGTGTGGATGCTCATCAATACGCCGAAGCCGAGCAACAGCGTGAGCATGGAAGTGCCGCCATAGCTTACCAGTGGCAGCGGTACGCCGACTACCGGCAAGATACCGCTGACCATGCCCATGTTGACGAATGCATAGGTAAAGAAGGTGAGCGTGATGCTGCCCGCCATCAGGCGTGTGAAGTAAGTGGAAGCGCCAGCCGTGATCATGAAGCCGCGCCCGATGACGAAGGCGAACAAGCCCAGCAGGAACAAGTTGCCGACAAAGCCGAACTCTTCCGAATACACGGCGAAGATGAAATCGGTGGTGCGCTCGGGCAAGAATTCCAGATGGGTCTGCGTGCCCTGCATGTAGCCCTTGCCCAGCAAACCGCCCGAGCCGACCGCGATCATGCCCTGGATGGTGTGGTAACCCTTGCCCAAAGCATCCTGCGAAGGATCGAACAACATCATGATGCGGTGGCGCTGATATTCATGCAGCATGTTCCACAGGAAGGGTGCGCTGGCCGCGGCCGTTACCAGCAGGCCGATGATGACACGCCAGGACAAGCCGGCAAGGAACAACACGTAGAAACCGCTGGCGGCGATCAGGATGGAAGTGCCCAGATCGGGCTGGCGCAGGATCAGCGTCACCGGCAACAGCAACAGCAGGGTGGCGATCACGTAGTTCTTCATGGTCAGCGTGGCTTCGTGCTTCTCGAAATACCAGGCCATCATCAGCGGCACAGCGACTTTCATCAGCTCGGACGGCTGGAAGTTCATGAAGCCGAGATTGAGCCAGCGCCGTGCGCCGTGGCTGATCTCGCCGAACAGGGCGACGCCGACCAGCATCAACATGCCCAGCACATAGACCGGCACCGCGATACGCATCAGCCAGTGCAAAGGCATGTTGGCGACGATCCACAGCGCGACGAAGCCGATGGCGATATTGCCCAGCTGACCGAACACGCGCATTTCGTTGCCGCCGCTGGCGCTGTATAGCGTGAGCAAGCTGACCAGCAGCAACGCCCCCAGACCCGACAGAAGTATGGGGTCCAGATGCAGCATGAAACGCTGTTTGATAAGTCGCAGATTCATCAATCGTCCTCCGCTCCCGCTTGTTCGATCACCTTCTGCAGCGGCTTGGGTTTCTTGCCGAGCAGATAATAGTCCAGCACCTTGCGCGCGATGGGCGCGGCAGTCGAACCGCCGTGGCCGCCGTTCTCGGCCAGCACGGCCAGCGCGATACGCGGCTTGTCGGCGGGCGCAAAGGCGATGAACCAGGCGTGGTCGCGATTGTATTCGGAGACCTTGTCCTCGTCGTACTTCTCACCCTGTTTGACGCCGATCACCTGCGCGGTGCCGGTCTTACCCGCCACCGGGTAGGGCACACCCCAGAACGCTCCGACCGCCGTACCGCCCGGCTTGACCACCGCCTGCATGGCACTTTTCACCAGCGCCAGATGTTCGGCAGGGATTTGCAGATCGTACAACGGTTCGGGTGCCGCGGGCTTTTCATCCGGCGCATGTTGGATATCCTTGACCAGATGCGGCCGGTATGCGACACCGTCGTTGGCCAGCGTGGCGGTGGCGAAGGCGAGCTGCAGCGGGGTGACCAGGTTGTAGCCCTGCCCGATACCGGCCGATACGGTGTCTCCCGGATACCAAATCTGCTGGTATCGTTTCTTCTTCCATTCCGTTGAAGGCAACAGTCCCGATGTCTCGCCTTTCAGATCGATGCCGGTGTGCTTGCCGAAACCGAACTGCTCCAGATACTCGTGCATGCGGTCTATGCCCAACTCGGTCGCCAAGCCGTAGTAATAGGTGTCGCACGACACAACGATGGACTTGAACAGATCGACCTTGCCGTGCCCGCCGGTCTTCCAGTCGCGGTACTGGTGCGAACTGCCTTGCAGCGTGAAGTAACCGGGATCGCTGATGCTGAAACTTGGCGAGCGGATATCGAAATGCAATCCGGTCAGCGCCATGAACGGCTTGATGGTGGAACCGGGCGGATACTGGCCGCGCAACGCGCGGTTGTTCAGCGGCACATCGGGGGAATTGTTCAGCGCGTCCCAGCTTTCGGTATCGATGCCGTCGATGAACAGGTTCGGGTCGTAACCGGGCTTGCTGACGAAAGAAAGTATCTCGCCGTTGGCCGGATCGATCGCCACCAGCGCACCGCGATAGTCGCCGAACGCCTCCTCTGCCACCTGCTGCAGGCCTGCATCCAAGGTCAGTTGCAGATCCTTGCCCGATTGCGGCGCCGTGCGTGACAGCATGCGCACGGCGCGTCCGCCTGCGTCCACCTCGATCTGCTCGAAACCGGTCACACCGTGCATCTCTTTCTCGTAGCGCTCTTCGATGCCGGTCTTGCCGATGTAATCGGAGCCCATATAGTTGCCCGCGAGGCCTTTCTTATCCAGATCATCCAGCTCCTGCTGGTTGATACGGCCGATGTAGCCGAGCAGGTGGGAGGTGGTCTCAGAAAGCGGATATTCGCGGAACAGGCGCGCCTTGATCTCCACGCCGGGGAAGCGATAGCGCTGAGCGGCGAAGCGCGCCAATTCCTCGTCGGTCAAACGCGTCTTCACCGGCAACGTCTGCAGCGAACGCCGCTCGGACATCAGTTTTTTGAAGCGGCGCAAATCCTTGGGTTTGATCTCGACCAGTTTGCCGATCTCTGCGATGGTGGCATTCAGATCGGGGATCTTCTCCGGTGTCAGCTCCAGTGTGTAGCCGGCATAGTTACGCGCCAGCACCTCGCCGTTGCGGTCGGTGATCACGCCGCGATTCGGCACGATGGGCACCACGAAAATGCGGTTGCTCTCCGCCATGGTGTCGAAGTATTCGTGCTTCCACACCTGCAGATAGAAAGTGCGCGCCACCAGGATCGCCAGCAGCACAGTGACGAAGCCGAGACAGAAGATCAGGCGCAGGCTGAACAAGTACCGCTCGCGCTGATGGTTCTTCAGCTCGACATGTGGCGTCATAGTTCGTTCGGATTGCGGCGCGGACGACGCAGCGTTTGTATGAGCAAAGTCAGCGGTGCCCACAGCAGGGCGGAGGTCAGGCTGCCGAGGAAGTAGTTCCACTCGACATAACCCCGCACCTGCCAGTGCACCAATGCATACACCGCATAGCTGGCGAGCAGTAGCACGAACACGTGCACGGACTGTTCCTTCAGGCTGAACATCTGCACGCGGCGATTGAGCGCCAGACCGCCGAACGCCAGCACCGTATAGGCCAGCGCATGCTGGCCGAACAGGCTGGCATCCGCCACGTCTACGAAGATACCCAGCATCCAGCCGATGCCGATGCCTACACGGTGCGGTTTGTGCGTGCACCAGTAGAGCAACATCAGACCGACGAAGTCGGGACGCAACACCAGCGCCATACCGTGCCAGGGCAGCCACTCCAGCAATACGGCCGCGATGAAGCTGGCCAGGATGAAGCGTCTGGTGGCCGGCAACAGGAATTCACGATCCATGCTCATTTCATATCTCATGGCGTGCCTCGACGAGGTGTCTTCTTAAATCGTGATGGAACGCCCCCGGCATCTTCTGCTGCCGGACGCGGCGGCAAATCAGGCACGCTGGATACGATCAGCAGCGTGCGATGCCTGTCCACTCCGGCCAGCGGAACGCAGGCGATGCGCGCGAAGGGATACGCCGGATCGCGCTCGACCCGGATTACTTTGGCGACCGGCAGGGCCGACGGATAGGTGCCGTCCATACCCGATGTCACCAGTTCATCACCGACTTGGATATCCACATCCACCGGCTGATAGCGCAAGTCCAATTCGCTGATATTGCCGGAACCGAATACCGCCGCGCGCAAACCGGTGCGCACCACCTGCACCGGCACCACATTATCCTTGTCGGTCACCAGCGTGACCTCGGACAGGTAGGGATAGGTGCGCGTGACCTGGCCGACCACACCGTTGTTGTCCACCACCGCGCGCCCCGCCTGCACGCCGTTCTGCTCACCCGCATCGACGAACAGCTTGCGTTTGAATATGTCGCGTTCCAGATAGACGATCTGCGCAGCCTGCACGCTGTACTCGGCACGCTGTTTGACCTCAAGCAAGGCACGCAATTGCGCGTTCTCGCCCAGCACCGTCTCCATCTGCTTGAGCTGTGCGGAATCCGCATCATGCTGCAGATGCAGTTGCGCGTTCTCGGCGACCAGATGGCTCTGCAATGAGATGAAGGCATTGGCCCCGTCCCACATCTCGCCGGGCAAAGCGGTCAGACGCTGGAAGGGGTAGATGATGATGGAGATGACTTGGCGTGTGGATTCCAGATACTGGAAACGCGCATCCACGAACAGCAACAGCAAAGACAGCACCGAGAAGAACACCAGCCGCGCGACCGCACTCGGGCCGCGATTGAAGAAGCGCAGGGTGCGGGTGTCTTCCAGCGCCACTTAGATCAATCGGATGTAAAGATGTTGGTGTATTTGTCCATGCAGTCCAGCGCCTTGCCGGAACCGCGTACCACACAGGTCAAAGGATCGTCGGCGATCACCACCGGCAGGCCGGTCTCTTCCATCAGCAGACGGTCGAGGTCGCGCAGCAATGCGCCACCGCCTGTGAGCACCATACCTTTGCTGGCGATATCCGCGCCCAATTCCGGTGGCGTCTGCTCCAGCGCCGTCTTCACCGCGCTGACGATGCTGTTCAGCGGATCGGTCAACGCTTCGAGGATCTCGTTGCTGGAAATGGTGAAACTGCGCGGCACACCTTCTGCCAGATTGCGGCCGTTCACTTCCATCTCGCGCACTTCGCTGCCCGGGAATGCGGAACCGATCTGTTTCTTGATCTGCTCGGCAGTGGTTTCGCCGATCAGCATGCCGTAGTTGCGGCGGATGTAATTGATGATGGCATCGTCGAACTTGTCGCCGCCGACGCGCACGGAACCGGAATACACCGCACCGCCCAGCGAGATCACGCCCACTTCGGTGGTGCCTCCGCCGATGTCCACCACCATGGAACCGGTAGCATCCTCGACCGGCAGGTCCGCGCCTATCGCGGCAGCCATCGGCTCTTCGATCAACTCCACGCGACGTGCACCGGCACCGTAGGCCGATTCACGGATGGCGCGGCGCTCGACCTGGGTCGAACCGCACGGCACGCAGATCACGATGCGCGGGCTGGGGGTGAAGATGCTGGATTTGTGTACGCGGCGGATGAACTGCTTGAGCATCTGTTCAGTCACGGTGAAGTCGGCGATCACGCCATCCTTCATCGGGCGGATGGCGGTGATGTTGCCCGGCGTGCGGCCCAACATCTGCTTGGCGGCCAAGCCGACCTGCTGGATCACCTTCTTGCCGTTGGGCCCGCCTTCCTGCCGGATCGCCACCACGGACGGTTCATCGAGCACAATGCCTTGCCCGCGCAACCAGATCAGTGTGTTAGCCGTACCAAGGTCGATGGCGAGGTCGTTGGAGAAGTAGTTGTTGAACAGTCCGAACATGTTGAGTCCTGTAGTCTAAAGAGGTGTCGCGAATGGCGGCGTATGATACCCTATCAGCCCAGTTTGAATATAGTCTTTGCCATGTCTTTAAGCACTCAGGATGTAGAAAAAGTCGCCCGTCTGGCGCGCCTCGCGATGAGCCCGTCCGAGATCGAAACCTCACGCAACCAACTGAACGGCATCTTCGGCCTGATCGCCGAGATGCAGGCCGTGGATACCGACGGCGTGGAACCCATGTCGCACAGCCAGGATCTGGCGCAGCGCCTGCGCGAGGACAAAGTCACCGAATCCAACCAGCGCGAAGCCTTCCAGGCCGTCGCCCCGCAAGTGGAGCAGGGCCTGTTCCTCGTTCCCAAAGTCATCGAGTAATCCAGCATGTTCGAATCCAGCCTCAAGCAACTCGGCGACGCATTGCGCGCCAAGAAGATCTCCAGTGTCGAGCTGACACAATGCTATCTCGACCGCATGGCACAGCTGAATCCTCAGCTCAACGCCTTCATCACCATCAATCCCGAGATGTCGCTGGCGCAAGCCAAAGCAGCTGATGCACGCTTGGCAGCAGGCAGCGCCGATGCGCTGACCGGCATCCCCATCGCGCAGAAAGACATCTTCTGCGCCAAGGATTGGCTCACCACCTGCGGCTCCAAGATGTTGCACAACTTCGTATCGCCCTACGATGCGCACATCATTTCGCAATTCAACAACGCGGGTGCGATCAACCTAGGCAAGACCAACATGGACGAATTCGCCATGGGCTCTTCCAACGAAACTTCATACTACGGTCCGGTAAAGAACCCGTGGGATACGGCACGCGTGCCCGGCGGCTCGTCCGGCGGCACGGCCGCAGCGGTCGCGGCACGTTTGTGCGCAGCAGCTACCGGCACCGACACCGGCGGCTCCATCCGCCAGCCCGCCGCACTGTGCGGCATCTCCGGCCTGAAGCCGACCTATGGCGTGTGTTCGCGCTACGGCATGATCGCCTTCGCCTCCAGCCTCGATCAGGCGGGCCCAATGGGGCGAAGCGCTGAAGATCTGGCACTGATGATGAACGTGATGGCCGGTTTCGACGAACGCGACTCCACTTCGCTGCAACGCGACAAAGAAGACTACACGCGTGACCTGAACAAGCCACTGACCGGTCTGCGCATCGGTCTGCCCAAAGAATTCTTCGCTGAAGGCATGGGCAGCGATGTGGCCAAAGCCATCGAAGCAGCCATCGCCGAATACAAGAAACTGGGCGCGACCATCGTCGACATCTCGCTGCCGAATTCCAAACTTTCCGTGCCCGTGTATTACGTGCTGGCGCCGGCGGAAGCATCGAGCAACCTGTCGCGCTTCGACGGCGTGCGCTACGGCTATCGCGCCCCCGAGTACAACGATTTGGCCGACATGTACGAGAAGAGCCGCGCACAAGGCTTCGGCGCGGAAGTACAGCGCCGCATCATGATCGGCACCTACGTGCTCAGCCACGGCTATTACGACGCCTACTACATCAAGGCACAGCGCATCCGCCGCCTGATCGCGCAGGACTTCGTCGAAGCCTATAAACACTGTGACGTAATCATGGGGCCGACTTCGCCATCGACTGCTTTCAAGCTGGGCGAAAAAGGTGACGACCCGGTGCAGATGTATCTGTCCGACATCTATACCATCGCGGTGAATCTGGCCGGTCTGCCGGGCATGTCCATCCCCTGCGGTTTCGGCGACAACGACATGCCGGTCGGCCTGCAGATCATCGGCAACTATTTCAACGAAGCACGCATGCTGAATGTGGCGCACCAATATCAACTCGCGACCGACTGGCATAGCCGCGCGCCAAAAGGAATCTGAACATGAGCTGGGAAATCGTCATCGGTCTGGAAGTGCATGCGCAACTTTCCACCAACTCAAAGATCTTCTGCGGCGCGTCGACCGAGTTCGGCGCCGAGCCGAACACACAGGCCGACGCCGTGAGCTTGGCCTTGCCGGGTGTACTCCCGGTGCTGAACAAAGGCGCAGTGGAACGCGCCATCAAGTTCGGTCTCGCCACCGGTTCGCACATCGCGCCGCGCTCGGTATTCGCGCGCAAGAACTACTTCTACCCCGACCTGCCCAAGGGCTACCAGATCAGCCAATTCGAGCTGCCGGTAGTCGGCCAAGGCGCGCTGACCATCCAGGTCGCGCCGCTGTCCGGCAATGCCAAGCCTTACGAGAAGACCGTGCGCATCACGCGCGCCCACCTTGAAGAAGACGCGGGCAAGTCGCTACACGGCGACTTCCACGGCATGACGGGCATCGACCTGAACCGCGCCGGTACGCCACTGCTGGAGATCGTGTCGGAGCCGGACATGTGTTCCGCCGCCGAGGCGGTGGCCTATGCCAAGGCACTGCACACACTGGTGCGCTGGATCGGTATCTGTGACGGCAACATGCAAGAAGGTTCGTTCCGCTGCGACGTGAACGTGTCGGTGCGCAAACCCGGCGAACCACTGGGCACACGCCGCGAGATCAAGAACCTGAACTCATTCAAGTTCATGCAACAAGCCATCGACTACGAAGTGCAGTGGCAGGTCGACACCATCGAGAACGGCGGCAAAGTGCAACAAGCCACCATCCTGTTCAATCCGGACACCGGCGAAACACGCGCCATGCGCAGCAAGGAAGACGCGCACGACTATCGCTACTTCCCCGACCCCGATCTGTTGCCGCTGGAGATATCACCCGAGTGGATCGAACAGATGCGCGCCACGCTGCCGGAATTGCCGCAGACCAAACAAGCGCGCTATGTGAACGAGCTCGGCCTTTCAGCCTACGATGCCAGCATCCTCACCGCATCACGCGAGATGGCCGACTTCTTCGAAACCGTGCTGGCTGCCGTGCCCAAGGATGCCAAGATCTGCGCCAACTGGATCATGGGCGAACTGAACGCGCAACTGAACCGCGACGGACTCGACATGACGCAGTGCCCGATCAGCGCACAGCAGCTGGGCAGCATGCTGGCTCGCATCGTGGACGGTACGATCTCCAACTCTGGCGCCAAGGAAGTGTTCCGCACCATGTGGGCGGACGGTGGCGAAGTGGATGCCATCATCGAAGCGAAAGGTCTGAAGCAAGTGTCTGATGCGGGCGCGATTGAGAAGATCGTGGACGAGATCATGGCGGCGAATGCCGACAAGGTGACCGAATACCGCAGCGGCAAGGACAAGCTGTTCGGCTTCTTCGTCGGTCAGGCCATGAAAGCCAGCAAGGGCCAGGCCAACCCGGCGCAACTCAACGAGATACTGAAAGCGAAGCTGGCAGGCTAATCGGCCGCCACGTTGTAACGCATCACCCGGTAAAAGCCGCCAAAGCAATATTCCACGTGCGGCTCTCCTGCAAGGTGCTTGCCCTGCTTGCGCAGCGCCTCTTCCAGTTTCGCCGTCACGTCTTCCTGCCAGAATCCCGGCAGGAACGGCTCCAGTGTTCCCAATATCCAGCGCGTCAGCGGAAAACGATACAGCGGATGATGATGCGGCGTCGCCGCATATTCCGTCACCAGCACCGAACCGCCCGGTTTCAGCACGCGCGCCATCTCGTCATACACGTTCTGCCGCGCCTCAGTCGGCAACTCATGGAACAGGAAGAACAGGATCAGTTGATCGAAGGCGTCGTTGGCATAAGCGAGCGTCTCCGCGTTCATGCGCGACAGATGGATGCGGTGTGCGATGTCCTGCGTCTTGCCGCGCGCCAGTTCGAGTTGTCCGGTCGCCACGTCGCACAGATGCACTTCGTTATCGGCGTTGCGGAACAGTGAGGGCGTGAGCTTGCCGTATACACAGGTCAGTTGCAGCAGGCGCGCACCCGAGCGCGCATCGACTTGGCGCAAGGTCTTGTGCAACAGCTTGTCGTATTGGCCGAACAGGATGGCGTTGATGATGGGCTGATGGTCGAAGAACCAGATGCTCTTGTCCCACAGATAGGCCCACCAATAATGATGAGCCAAGTATTCGGGGACGCCACCTTTGATGAATCGTTTGTAGATCGCCATCAACTCTTGGCGCGCGATTTGTGCGGCGCTTTGGCGAACAACAGGTCATATAGCCAGTTCGGCAACAGCTTCATAACGCGCCCGACCAAACCCATCTGCCAGGGCACCACCTTGAACGAGCAGCCGCGTTCTATCACTCGCGCGAAGCGGCTTGCAGCATCGCCCACTTCCAGCATGAACGGCATGGGGTATGTGTTGACGTCGGTCATCGGCGTACGGATGTAGCCGGGGCAGATAGTCACTACTTTGACGCCGCTGCCACGCATCTCCAGCCGCAGGCTTTCCATGTAGGAGATCAATGCGGCCTTGGAAGCGGAATAGGCACCCGCACCGGGCAAGCCGCGAAAACCTGCCACGCTTGCGATGCCGACCAGCCTGCCACTGCCGGCTTCACGCATCTTGTCGATGAAGGGCTGGAAGGTCTGCATTGCGCCCAGCACGTTGATCTCCATCACATCACGGAACACATCGCTGTCCTCGGCGTGGCGGGTCAGCGTGCCGATGCTCACGCCCGCATTGGCGATGACAATGTCCGGCACGCCGATGCGCGCCATGAAATCGTGTGCTGCCGCGCTGATGGCGGCGGCTTCGCGCACATCCAGCGTGTAGGGAAAGACCTTATCGGGGAATTGCGAGGAGAGTTGCTGCAACAGCTCGCCGCGACGGGCGAAGGCGGCGACGGTCGCGCCGCGCTCAAGATAATGGCGCGCGAGGGCAAGACCGATGCCGCTCGACGCGCCAGAAATGACGACCTTCATCTTTGTTTGCTGCGTTCCTTGCGGGCGATCTTGATGACTTCGTTCAATACGCGGATGGTTTCTGCCGGCTCAAGCCCGGTGATGATGTATTTGCCGTCCACGGCGATGGTGGGCGTACCGCGCACACCGTAGCTGCGCACCAGCTGGTTGCTGCGCGCGACTTTGCCGGCGAGGGTGAACGAGTTATAGGCCGCATCGAACTTGCTGCGATCCACACCGCGCTTGGCGACGAATTCCGATATCTTTGCCTGATCGCTCAAGTCGGTACCGAATACGTTCCATGCTTCGAACAGATCGTTATGCAGGTGCTCACGCTCGCCCATGGCTTCCAACGCATAGAAAGTGCGCGCCATCGGCTCCCAGGAATCGCGGAAGATGACCGGCACATACTGCAGGTCGACATCCTTGGGCATGGTCTTTTCCCAGTTGCTGAGCGGGCCATGCAGATGGAAACAATGCGAACAACCGTAGAAGAAGAATTCCAGCACTTCCACTTTGCTGCCGCTGCTGATCGGCTGTGCCGGTTTCAGCTCCTTGTAGTCGCGGCCGGCCATCACCTCGGCCTGGACTTGCATCGCACACAACATAAATAGAACAACGATCAGTTTACGCATGAGAGTCATCTGCTACTCCTGTGGTTATTGGGCACGCACCGCGGTCGCAGTGATGCCGCTGGTTTTCAAACTGGCGATGGCGGTGTTCGCTGCAGCCAGGCCCGCAAAAGGTCCGAGCCGAACGCGATGCCACAAACCCTTTTCAGGGAGATTGACGCTGACGATGCTGGCCTCGAACCCGCCCAGCGCCAGACGCGCCTTGAGCTTCTCCGCATCATCCACGTTCTGGAAAGAACCAGCCTGCACCAGATAGGGCGTGCTATCCACCGGCGGCTTGGGCTGCGGCTTGGCAACCGCTGCCGGTTTTGTTGAGGCAGACGCCCCTTCGGACTTGTCCGGCAATACCTTGTAGAACTCGAACTGTGGTTGTGCCGGCGTGGCTGGCTCGCTTGATGGCGGTTGCGGGACCACGATCTGTGGCACCGGCTTCGGCATTTCGCGCGCTACCGACGGCTGATTGAAGGTGGTCGGATTCTTTTTGACCAAGTACCAAGCGACGATACCCGCGATGGAAACACCGATCACCATACCGATGATCAGCGATGCGAGCGCCTTGGATTTTTGTGATCCGCCTGCTGAGGCCATGTTGTTCCTTTATTGAGATTACATTTGCTCGGGCGCTGTTACACCGAGTAGCGACAATCCGTTCCGGATCACCTGTGCGATCGCTGCGATTAATGCCAGCCGCGCCAGCTTGACCTGTTCGTCGTCGACCAGGAAGCGCGACGCATTGTAATAGCTGTGAAAATCAGCCGCAAAGTCCTTCAGGTAGACAGCGATCTGGTGTGGTGCGAGATCGTTAGCTGCCGTCTCGATCACCGTGGGGAAATCGATCATCTTCTGCAACAGCACCTGCTCGTAGTCGCTGTCCAACACAGTCAGATCGACCGTGTGCAGAGATTGTCTGTCGCCGCCCCACTGCGCCAGCACCGTACTGATGCGGGCATGGGCGTATTGGATGTAATACACCGGATTATCGTTGCTCTGCGATTTTGCCAGATCGATATCGAACACCAGCTGCGAATCGGGTGAGCGTGCCGCAAGGAAATAACGCGTCGCATCACAACCCACTTCGTCGATCAGGTCGCGCAGGGTCACATAACTTCCCGCACGCTTGGAGATCTTCACCTCTTCGCCGTTCTTCAGCACGGTCACCATCTGGTGCAGCACATAGTCCGGCCAGCCCTGCGGGATACCCGCGCCCAGCGCCTGCAAGCCGGCTCGCACCCTCGTGATCGTGGAATGGTGATCAGAACCCTGCTCGTTGATGACGCGCACGAAACCGCGTTCCCATTTTTCCAGATGGTAGGCCACATCCGGCACGAAATAGGTATAGCCGCCGTCGCTCTTGCGCATCACGCGGTCTTTGTCGTCGCCGAATTCGGTGGTGCGCAACCACAGCGCATCGTCCTGTTCGTAAGTATGGCCGCTGGCGATCAGCTTCTGCACCGCAGCATCCACCTTGCCCTCGGTATACAGCGCGGACTCCAGCGAGAACACATCGAACTCCACCTTGAACGCGCGCAAGTCCAAGTCCTGTTCACGGCGCAGATAGGCCACTGCAAAGTGACGGATGGCTTCCGCATCGTCCGCATCGCCCTTGCCGGTGATGTGCTGATCGTCCGCCTCGACGGTCTCTTTCGCCATATAGGCATCCGCCACATCCTGGATGTAGTCACCGCGATAGCCCGACTCGGGCCATGACGGGTCTTCCGGCGTGATGCCCTTGCAACGCAGTTGCACCGACAACTTCAAATTATCGATCTGCGCGCCCGCATCGTTGTAATAGAACTCGCGCGTCACATCCCAGCCCGCCGCGTGCAGCACATTGCACAGGCAATCGCCCACCGCCGCACCGCGGCCATGACCCACGTGCAGCGGCCCGGTCGGATTGGCCGACACGAACTCCACCCCTACCTTGCGCCCCTGCCCGACATGCACATGACCATAGCCCGCACCCGCCGTCAGCACGCTGTTCACCACCGCCTGCTTGGCCGTCGTAGTCAGGAACACATTGATGAAACCCGCACCGGCGATCTCCACCTTGTCGATGAAGTCGGTCTTCGGCAATGCCGCGATCAGCGCATTGGCGATGTCGCGCGGCGACTTGCGCAAAGGCTTGGCCAGTTGCATCGCCAGATTGCAGGCGTAATCGCCATGCGCCGACTGCTTGGGACGCTCGATGAGAATAGACATGTCTGCCGACTCCGGCGACACCTCGCGCAAAGCCTGCGCGAACAATTCGGAAAGATGGGATCTGAAATTCAGGACTACGGACATTGCGGGGACGCCTTCAAAAGAGGCGCGGATTATAGCATTGGGGGGACGGGCTGGTTGTTAGTGAACTTATGCACCTAGAGGAACTAAGGCCGTTCGTCCTGATTAGGCGCAGCCGTATCGAAGCCTGTCCTGAGCAAGGTCGAAGGAGATGGGCGAAGCCCGCTGGTTTTGAAATCAAATTCAAAATCAACACCGTCGGGGGTAGCCCGACAGCTAGTCACTTTTTCTTGCTTCGCCAAGAAAAAGTAACCAAAAAGAAGGCGCCCCCAGCTTCCCGCCCCTTCGGGGTACCCTGCGTTGCTCGAACGGACGGGCCTCCTCATAAACTCGCACGATCCGCTACGCGGCCACGTGCTCAAACATATTCGTCGGACTTCCCCCGTCCGTCCTGCGCTACTCGGCGGCGCACAGGGGAGGAAAAGTCAAAACCAAAAAACCTAAAACCCAAACCAGCGAGGCGGGCATTGCCCGCCTCACCAAACCAAAAAAGAAGCCTGCGCAAAGCGCACACAAAACCGCTGTTGATTTTAATTTCCCTTGAGCGCCGCCGAGTAGCGCAGGTAAGTCAGGGGATGTCGGCGAGGACTGTCTGAGCGCGTAGCGCGAGTTCCGCAGACGCCTGACTTGCCGAGCAACGCAGGGAACCCACGTAGTGGGCGGCAAACCAGGGTCGCCTTTTCTTTGGTTACTTTCTTTTGGCGAAGCAAAAGAAAGTAACTTGCTGTCGGGCAACCCCCGACGGTTTTGACTTAAAGCGAACAGCGATTTCTCAAGCGATTGGCGGTGAGTCTCAAGGGCTGCTTCTAACCCATAGCGGTCGTTGCTGAAAACAATTGCGATGCTGACCCCTTTAGCTACTCCTCAATTCCAGCACGTTATAAGGCGTGTTGCCATGCGTGAGTATTGGCCTGCTTGTTTCTCAAAACAGATATGAACATTGAGAAGCGCCATCAGAATGATGCTATAGGCCCAATGCTTTAATTAGGCTTGCATGGCCTGCATGCTGATAGATTTTCCCGCGCGGTTGATCAACTAACGACTTGTTCTGAAAATCAGTGTGCAACGCATGATCGTGGCTACACAGGAGCCTAGCTCCCGATAGTTGAGCTATAGCAATTACATGCTGGTCGTCCGAAACACAGGCATTTTTGGCAATCAGTTCCTTCTCAAGAAAATCAACCTTATCTTTGTTAAGCAATATTAGGCGACCTGCTTGCTCAAGCTTAACAAGTGCACTGCGTGCATCTTTGATCAGCGCATATTCGCGCTGCAACCTTCCGCCACAAGCTAGCGTTACTTTACCGCTAAAAATTGCTTTTACAATTGGCATGAACTCTGGATTAGGAGGTGATGAAAAGGTTTTTGAACAGCAATTTGCATCAACAATAGTCGGCATTTAATCGGCCCCTCTTAGCAAATGGTTCATTTCTTCCTCTAGGAAAAAGTCTCTATATCCATCTGGTGGATTCAGAATGTTTCCGGTTGAATCGAGGGTAATGGGGGATAGGTGCAAATCGGTTCCCTTGCGCTCAAAATACAGCAGGCTTACGTCGCTGTGCTTTATTGTTTTTTTTGCAATCTCTTGCCTAATTCGATCTACTAAATAATCGCTGTGTGTTTCGATCACGAACTTCTTGTGTTCAACTGCTACAAGTGTAGAAAAAAACGTTCCAAGTGAAGCTTGCGCACGAGGATGCAAATGCACCTCAGGCTGCTGAATCAGCAAAGTTTGTCCTTTTTTTGCCATGATTGAGTCGACGATAATAGGCAAAGCTTGACTTACACCATACCCAACATCAGTTAAATTGACGTCTGGGCCTGACGCTTTAATTCGAACTTGAAATGGGTCACTAGGTCGTTTTCCGAGTCGTTTGATTTTTATTGAGTCGAATAAGTGTGACGTGATACCGAAGCTATTTAATGAAGCGGCAACTTTTTCATTGTCTAATTTTCCGCCGCTCGACAATCTAGAAAGCAGTAGCGGAATATGATCGCCCTCAGGCTTAAAGTCGTCTTTTGTTTCATCATAGGTTCTTCTTGGTTTTGTTCTTAATGGTGCCAAGGCAACAACGCTGGCTGACTGGCGCATAATAATCGACGACGCTTCAAAAAGCGTATCAAATAAGGCTTCAAAGTCCTCAGGGGTGCTAGTTTTACTCTTTCCTTGTGAAAAGATTTCAGTGAGCAATGCTGTGCGTAAATCCTTATTTCGATCTCGCCGAATATTTCGTAGATCCACCTCAAAATCGAACTCTTTTCTTTTTCCATCTTTAGCTTTTGTAGAAATATGAAGAGTGTAATTTCCAGATGCTTCCTTTCGCTCCAGTTTTAGCGTTGCGTTCTGTGAGGTCCACTCAGAAGCAAGAATTGCTGGCGTTCCATAATCATTAGTGTAAGTGGTTTCAATGCCACTTTCTTCTCCGCCCACAGTAGACATTATTCCTAATGTAAATGTAGAGGCTCGACCAAACTTCCCTCCCTTGTAGGTTGCGATAGTGTCAAAAGTACCCATATCAAACGGAGCGCTGTTAAATGGGTTTTCCCCAAAGGGAAAATTGGGCTGAAGCGCAGCATTGAGCATAGAGAGTACAGTTGATTTTCCCGTACTATTTTCACCAATAAGTACAGTAAGAGGCTTAATCGGAACCTCTGTACGAGCACCAAAGCCACGTACATTTTCAAGTATTAATCGCATTACTATTCCTTAGGCATTGATACAACATCAGATTAATATTTACATCCCTACTCGTGTAGGAATATTCGCTTTAATGAGATTTCCTTGCTGGTTGCTAATATCCGCAGAGATAATTGAGTGAACACTACCAATAGAAGCCAAGCTGAACAATAGGCAAAAGATTGGTGCGGTGAGGGTGCCAAAGGGGGCGGCATCGAATTAAAGTATTGGAGGGACATGGCCGGAACTTATCCCGCCATTGCGGCGGGGTCAATATGCCATTTGGCCTATATATTTGTTGAATGACTGCTAGCGGGAATGTAACTGAGTGTCTCAAAGTGGCCGATAGCCGCCCACTCACTCCCCCGCCGGCAACCGAATCATATACTGCCCCGACTTCTCATCCCTCACCAACACCACCAGTTTGTGCTTCTGCGCATCCTCGATCAGTTCCTTGAATGAGCGGTAGCCATAATAGGTTTCGGTGAAGCCGGGTTTGCGGCGTTGCATGGTGGGTTTGACCATGGAACCCCAGAGTTTTTCATCGGAGCCGCGTTCGGAGATGAGGCCCTCGACGGTTTCGACGAGGAAGTCCATGGCTTCTTGTTTCTTGGCATCTTCCACCTTCGCTTCCTTGGGCTTGGCGGCTTCTGCCTTGGCCTTGGCGGGCGCTTTCTTGGCGGCCTGCTTCTTCTTGGCTTCCTGCACGCGCACGAGGTCGTCGTAGAAGATGAATTCGTCGCAGTTGGCGCTGAGCAAGTCGGAGGTGGAATCTTTCACGCCGATGCCGATGACGTATTTGTTGTTCTCGCGCAGCTTGGACACCAGCGGCGAGAAGTCCGAGTCGCCACTGATGATGACGAAGGTGTCGACGTGGGATTTGGTGTAGCAGAGGTCTAGCGCGTCGACGACCAAGCGGATGTCGGCGGAGTTCTTGCCGCTCTGTCGCACGTGGGGAATCTCGATCAGCTCGAAGGAGGCTTCGTGCATGGGGGCTTTGAATTCTTTGTAGCGCTCCCAGTCGCAATAGGCTTTCTTGACCACGATGCTGCCTTTGAGCAGCAGACGTTCAAGCACTTTCTTGATATCGAACTGCGCGTACTTGGCATCGCGCACGCCCAGCGCCACGTTCTCAAAATCGCAGAACAGGGCCATGTTGGTGATCTCGGGTTGGTTTGCCATCACTACCTCCTTAAGCGGTTCGATGGCGAAAGCTTACACCACCTTGCCGGGATTCATCAGACCGTGCGGGTCTAGCGTGTGCTTGATCTGGCGCATCAGTTCCAGCTCCAGCGCACTCTTGTAGTGAGTGACTTCTTCGCGCTTGAGTTGGCCAAGGCCGTGTTCGGCGCTGATGCTGCCATCCAGTCCAGCGACGACTTGATACACGATGCGATTGACGTCGTGTTCGTGCAGCTTGATGAAGGCATCATTCTGCGCGGCATCGAGCATGGAGATGTTGTAGTGGATGTTGCCGTCGCCCATGTGGCCGAAGGCGACGATGCGGATGCCCTCATACGCGGCGCGCAGGGCGGCGCTGGCATCGGCGATGAATTCGGCCACGCGACTGACCGGTACGGACACGTCGTGTTTAATGCTGATACCTTCGGCCTTTTGCGCTTCGGCGATGTTCTTGCGCAGCTTCCACCAACGTTCGGCATGCGCTTCGTCGCTGGTGATGTCGAAAGCGATGACGCCGTCGAAATCCTGCAATGCGCTACGCAACGCTTCATCCAGCGGCGCGGGGAGCACATTGCTCAGTTTGGTGATGATCAGCCATTCGTGCGGCACGGCGAAGGGCTCGTGGGTATCGTCGATGTGCTTGAACACCAGATCAAGGCAGGAACGCGAGATGAGTTCGAAGCCACTGATGGTGTCGCCACAGCTGGCACGCAGATGCGCGAGCAGCGCGACGCCCGCTGCCGGTTCGCGCACGGCGATGCAGGCTGTGGCGGTGGAACGCGGGCGAGGATAGAGCTTGAGCACGGCGGCGGTGATGATGCCCAGCGTGCCTTCCGCGCCGATGAACAAATGCTTGAGGTCATAGCCGGTGTTGTCTTTGCGCAATCGGCGCAGGCCGTGCCAGATGTTGCCGTCCGGCAGCACCACCTCCAGCCCCAGCACCAGATCGCGCGCGCTGCCGTAGCGCAGCACACCGATACCTCCCGCGTTGGTGGAGAGGTTGCCGCCGATCTCACAGTGCGGCGCGATGGCGGTGAGCCCGAGCGGGAACAATCTGTCGGCTTGCTCAGCTGCCTCATAAAGTGATGCCAGCTTGCAACCTGCTTCCGCCGTCATGGTGTAGTTGGTGGCATCCACTTCGCGGATGCTGTTCATGCGCGACAGATTGATGATGATCTGCGCTGTGCCATCTGCCAGCGGTACCGATGCGCCGCACAGGCTGGTGTTACCCCCTTGCGGCACCATAGCGATGCGTTCCGCTGCACACAATTTCACCACGTCAGCTACTTGCTGCGTATCGGCCGGAAATACGACTGCGATGGCTTCGCCCTGATAGCGGCCGCGCCAGTCTTGACAGTGATTAGCCTTTGCGTCACCCGTCAAAACGGCATCGCCGCCTGTGATGGCGGCGATGCGCTCGACCAGTGTTCGTTCAGAACTCACGTTGCGTCAGAGGGTGGATACACCGGATGATTCTTGCGCAGCGGCAGGATCCACATCTGATACAGCGAAGTGAAGATCATGGTGGCTGCCGCCATGCTGTAGCCGAAGCCGCCGATGATGACGAACCAAGCGAAACCTGGGTGCCACTTGGTCAGCCACCAGGCCAGCACGTCCACGATCAGGAAGCCGAACGGCACCGAGATCAGGATGGCCTTGTGCATCGGCGAGATGCCGGTCGAGTAGGTGAATATCCAGCCCACAAAAAAGAAGATAAACGAGATACCGAACAGGTGGATGTGCGACACGCGCGTCAGCGTGGCCATCGGCTGTCCTTCATCGACGGCCAACAGCTTGTTCATCGTTTCCTTTTTGCTGAGATCGGGCAGGCCGGAGATGTTGGCATGGCAGGGCTGGCAATACTGGTCGATGTCCATGGATATACGGAGATCCCACTCTTCCGGTGTGGCGCCGGTCTCCGCCCATTTGATCATCGCCATGCGCACTTCCGGCGGCGCATTGTCCTTCATCGAACCGTTGAGTTTGGACACCAGCTTGGAACCCTCTGCGCGGTTGCCGTAGTAGCTGTAGACGATGTCATCGACCGACAGGCCGACCTTGCCGTCCGCCATGCCGTGCGTCAGCATGATCTGCCCGCCGGCGAACAGCAGGCCCAGACCGACCACCAGGAGGTAGCCGCTGAACAAAGTCTTGAGGGGAAGTGCTGCGTTGGAGAGGGTAAAGCGCTGGATTTCCATTTTTTACTCCATTCAATTGATCCCGCGCATTATAACTCCTATTTTAGTAGGGGCTTATATAGCCCTGTCGGGTCATTTTCAATATTCCATCGGATCGATGTCCAAAGACCACCTGATCTTTTGCGATGACAGGGTATCCAACTCGGGTTTCCAAATTCTTAAAAACAACTGCAGTGTTTTACGCGCATCGCTTTGTACTAGCAACTGGGCACGGTGATGATTGGCGCGTTTAGGCATGGCTGCCGGCACCACGCCGTATATCTCCACTTCGGAACCGACCTGCTCGGCGCAATGCCGCGCCTGATGCAGGAACTTCAGCACCAGTTGTTCGTCCTTGCTCTCTGCACTCAACAATGCCTGGAACGCGAATGGTGGTAGACCTGCAAGGGTGCGTTCTGCCAACAATGTCTTGGCCCAGCTTTCGTAATCATGGGCGCGCAATGCTTGGAACAGCGGATGGTTGGGAAAGGCGGATTGCACGATGACTTCGCCCGCTTTGTCCGCGCGGCCGGCCCGGCCGCCGACCTGCGTCAGTTGGGCGAACAGTTTTTCCGAGGCGCGAAAGTCCGAGCTGTACAGCGCGCCATCTGGGCTGATCACGCCGACCAGCGTGAGGTTGGGAAAATCGTGACCTTTTGCCAGCATCTGGGTGCCGATCAAAATGTCCGCCTCGCCGTCGTGTATCTGCTTGCGCATGGCATTCCACGTGCCTTTGTTGCGCGTGCTGTCCCTGTCCACGCGCAAGATGCGTGCCTCTGGGAAGCGGCTCTGCAATGTCTCTTCCAAACGCTGCGTGCCGATACCGACCGGTTTGAGGTCGACATCGCCGCAGGTGGGGCAGGCTGGCGGTACGCGCTGCTGATGCCCGCAGTGATGACAGCGCAGGCTGCGGTCTTTCATGTGCAGCACCAGCTTGCCTGCGCAGTGCTTGCACTCGGATAACCAGCCGCAGGCGCTGCACATCAGCACCGGCGAGTAGCCGCGCCGGTTGATGAAGATCAGACTTTGTTCCTTGCGCTGCAATCTGGCCTCTATCGCAGTCAGCAATGGCTCACTCAAGCCTTCTTGCAGCGGCAGCTTGGTAACATCCATACAACGCACGACGGGCAAGGTGGCGGGTTGCACGGCACGTTGCGTAAGCTTGAGCAAACAATAACGTCCACTTTGTGCGTTGTGCCAGCTTTCCAGTGAGGGTGTGGCCGAGCCAAGCACGATGGACACACCGCGCTGGTTGGCGCGGAAGATGGCAACATCGCGCGCCGAGTAACGCAAGCCGTCCTGTTGTTTGAATGAAGGATCGTGCTCCTCGTCCACCAAGATCAGGCCCAACTTCGGCAACGGAGTGAATACTGACAAGCGCGTGCCCAGCACGATGCGCGCTTCGCCGGATTGCGCCTTGAGCCAGTTCTGCGCGCGCTCACCATCCGCCAGACCACTATGCAAGCTGACCAGATCGACATCAGGGAAGCGGCTGCGGAAGTAGTTCTCCAGTTGCGGGGTGAGATTGATCTCGGGCACCAGCAGTAATACTTGGCCCTGGCGCTGCAACATTTCGTGCATGAGATGCACATAGACCTCGGTCTTGCCGCTGCCTGTGATGCCGTGCAGCAGAAAGCAGCCATATCCATTTTGCGCTGTGACAGCGTCAACCGCTCGTCGCTGCTCGGCAGTGAGCGCATGCGCATCGTTGAAGGTGTGCGTGATGCGAGGCACAGGGGCGCAAGCTTCCACCCAGCCCGCCTCCATCAATCCCTTCAATGCTGCCGGGGCGCTAGGCGACAGACTACGCAACTGCGCACCGCTTAATGGCGCTTCGCGCAGGGCTTGCAGGATGCGCAGCTGCACCACGCGGCGCTTGGGTAGGGTCGCCACATCCAGTGCCTTACCTGCTGCGCTCAGTGCGTAGTCCAAAGCCTGCTTGAACTTGACCGGTTCCAGCGCGCGCAGGCGTGCCGGCAAGGCTGACAACGCGGTCATGCCCAAGGGGAAGTGGTAGTAGTCGCTGCAGAAGCGCAACAGGGTCAGCATGTCCTGCGGCAGGGGCGGCACATCATCCAGCACTTGCGCCAACGGCTTGATGCGTCCGGCAGCAAGATCGGAACTTTCTGCCCATTCCATCGCGATGCCCAACACCTGTTTGCGACCGAAAGGTACGAGAACGCGCTGGCCGATCTCGATCTGCATTGCTTCGCTTACGAAGTAGTCGAAAAGTGTTGACAAGGGCACGTCGAGCGCGACGCGGATGATGGACATTTTAAGCAGATTCTTTCCGGTATTTTGTTTGAAGTTTAGCGAATCCCATTGAGCGATATAGAGTTTTTTTGTTGTCCACAATTCCTGTGGATAACAATGTTAACAACCGCCCTTTAAGTGCGCTAACTGCAAACAGTGTATACAGTTTTTTTTCTTCGCACATTTTCGAAGCAGTTTATTACCACCTTAACTTTCAATAACTTATGTCGCCAATGCAAAAGGCCACGGATGCTGCCACCCATGGCCTTTCTGTTTTGGACGCCTGTTCATAAAACAGCGCCTGTCAAGATGTTTCAGTGATATTTTTTACTGAGTTCGTGCACGGCCTGCACCAGCGCTGCAGCGTTCTCCGGATCGGTATGTTGCGAGATACCGTGGCCCAGATTGAACACGTGGCCGCTGCCGAAACCGAAGCTGGACAACACCTTCTCAACCTCTGCCTGGATCACTTCCGGCGTAGCGAACAGCACGGTCGGATCGAGGTTGCCTTGCAGGGCGACCTTGTGGCCGACCTTCTGGCGTGCCACGCCAATATCCATGGTCCAGTCCAGACCCACTGCATCGCAGCCGATGTCGGCGATGCTCTCGATCCACAGACCGCCACCCTTGGTGAACACGATGGACGGGATACGTACACCGTCTTTTTCCTTGATCAGGCCATCCACGATGCGCTGCGTGTAAGCCAGCGAGAATTCGTGGAAGGCGGAGTGCGACAAAGCGCCGCCCCAGGAGTCGAAGATCATCACGGCCTGCGCGCCGGCCTCGATCTGCGCATTGAGGTAAGCGGTCACTGCCTGTGCGGTCACATTCAGGATGTGATGCATCAGCTTGGGTTCTTTGTACATCAAGGTCTTCACCTTGGCGTAATCACTGCTGCTACCGCCTTCTACCATGTAGCAGCCCAGCGTCCACGGGCTACCGGAGAAACCGATCAGCGGCACGCTGCCATCCAGCGATTTACGGATCTGCGATACAGCGTCCGTCACATACTTCAGGTCCTTGCCGATATCCGGCACTTGCAGCGCCATGATATCTGCCTCGGTTTCCAGCGGACGCTCGAACTTCGGGCCTTCGCCTTCCGAGAAATACAGCCCCAGACCCATCGCATCCGGCACGGTCAGAATATCGGAGAACAGAATGGCGGCATCCAGCGGAAAACGCTCCAGCGGCTGCAAGGTCACTTCAGTGGCAAAGTCCGGGTTCTTGCACAACCCTAAGAAGCTGCCCGCCGTGCGACGTGTGGCGCGATATTCAGGCAGGTAACGACCAGCCTGACGCATCATCCACAGCGGTGTGTATTCGGTAGGCTGGCGCAGCAAGGCGCGCAGGAAGGTGTCGTTCTTTACTTTGAAGTTCATTTTGCTCTTTTCTTATCGTGGCAGCTGACTGCTGCCCATCAGGAACTCATCGACCGCGCGTGCAGCCTGACGGCCTTCGCGGATCGCCCATACCACCAGCGACTGACCACGGCGCATGTCGCCCGCGGCGAATACTTTCTTCACACTGGTCTGGTAACACTTGTCGCCCTCGGTAGTGGCCAGCACATTGCCGCGACCATCCTTCTGCACGCCGAAAGCATCCAGCACCTGCGCCAGCGGATTGGTGAAGCCCATGGCAAGGAACACGTAGTCGGCCTTCAGCTCGAACTCGCTATCAGCGACTTCGACCATCTTGCCTTCCTTGAATTCGACGCGCACGCACTTCAATGCTTTCAAAACGCCGTTCTCGCCCACGAACTCTTTGGTGGCGATAGCCCAGTCACGCACACAACCTTCGTCGTGCGAACTGGAAGTGCGCAGCTTGAGCGGCCAGTTCGGCCAAGTCATTGGCTTGTTCTCTTGCTCCGGTGCGCGCGGCATCACTTCGATCTGTGTGATCGAAGCAGCACCGTGGCGGTTGGAAGTACCCACGCAATCGGAACCGGTATCACCGCCGCCGATGACCACAACGTGCTTGCCTGCAACATTGATCGGGTTCTTCGCATCGCCCGCCACTTCCTTGTTCTGCGGGATCAGGAATTCCAACGCGTAGTGCACACCGGCCAGCTCGCGTCCCGGTACCGGCAGATCGCGTGGCTGCTCGGAACCACCAGCCAGGATCACTGCGTCGAAATCCTTCTTCAAAGCGGCAGGGCTGATGACTTTCTTCGCGTCATTGACGATGCCTTTGCCCGGCAATTCCTTGCCGATGAAAGTATTGGTCTGGAACTTCACGCCTTCGGCAGTGAGTTGCGCCATACGCCAGTCGATCAGACGCTTGTCCAGCTTGAAGTCAGGGATGCCGTAACGCATCAAGCCACCGATGCGGCTGTTCTTTTCGAATACAGTCACGGCATGACCGGCGCGTGCCAGCTGCTGTGCCGCGGCCATTCCGGCAGGACCGGAACCGACCACGGCAATTTTCTTGCCGGTCTTCTTCTTGGCACGTTGCGGTACGACCCAACCGTTCTCGCCTGCCTTGTCGATGATGGCATGCTCGATGGATTTAATGCCGACCGCGTCGTTGTTGATGTTGAGCGTGCAAGCCGCTTCGCACGGTGCAGGGCAGATACGCCCTGTCACTTCCGGAAAGTTGTTGGTGGAATGCAGCACTTCGATCGCCTGCTTCCAGTTGCCGCGATAGACCAAGTCATTCCAGTCCGGAATGATGTTGTTAACTGGGCAGCCGTTGTTGCAGAACGGGATACCGCAATCCATGCAACGTGCGCCCTGCTGGGTCGCTTCGCTATCGGACAGATGTGCGACGAACTCCTGATAGTGCTTCAGGCGTTGCTCGACCGGCGCATAACCTTCACTGACGCGCTCAAATTCTTTGAATCCGGTTGGCTTGCCCATTATGCGGCCTCCTTCTGCTGCTGCGCCGCGATCTCTAGCAACGCACGGCGATATTCGGTCGGCATGACCTTCACGAACTTGGGCAGATACACCGCCCAGTTATCCAGAATCTGCTTGGCACGTGCACTGCCGGTGTAGCGCAAGTGCTTCTCGATCTTGCCGCGCAGCGCTGCTTCGTCCGCCTTGTTCAGGTGGTTGAAGTGCACACGTCCATGCGCTTCCACTTCGCCGGTCTCGCTCAGTGCCGCTTCTTCCGGCACGGCTTCCAGCTGCACCATAGACATGTTGCAACGCTGCGCGAAGTTGCCCTCTTCGTCCAGCACGTAAGCCACACCACCGGACATGCCCGCGGCGAAGTTGCGCCCGGTATTGCCCAACACGATGACCATGCCGCCTGTCATGTATTCGCAGCAGTGGTCACCCACGCCTTCGACCACGGCGACCGCGCCGGAGTTACGCACCGCGAAACGCTCACCCGCCACGCCTCGGAAGAACACTTCACCGGCAGTCGCGCCGTACAACACGGTATTGCCGACGATGATGTTGTCTTCCGCGACCAATTGGCTGTCGTCGGACGGCTTGACGATGATGCGGCCACCGCACAAACCCTTGCCCACGTAGTCGTTGCCCTCACCTTCCAGCTGGAAGGTCACACCGTGTGCGAGGAAGGCACCGAAGCTTTGTCCGGCAGTGCCCAGCAGTCTCACGCGAATGGTGTCATCCGGCAGCCCTGCATTACCATGGCGCTTGGCCACTTCGTGCGACAGCATGGTGCCGACGCTACGATTGACGTTGCAGATCTTGGTTTCGATGGTAACCACGCGCTTTGCATCCAAGGCTTCTTTGGCTTGGGCGATGAGGTCGTTGTCGAGTGCTTTTTCCAGTTCGTGGTCTTGCACTTCAGCTTGGCGACGCGCCACATCAGAACCGACCTTGGGCTGGTGGAATACCTTGCTGAAATCCAGACCCTTGGCTTTCCAATGTTTGATGCCTTTGCGCTTGTCGAGCAGGTCGCTGCGACCGATCAGATCGTCGAACTTGCGAACGCCCATCTGCGCCATCAGCTCACGTATTTCTTCGGCCACAAAGAAGAAGTAGTTCACCACGTGTTCCGGCTGGCCGGTGAATTTTTGGCGCAGCTCAGGATCTTGTGTGGCGACGCCGACCGGGCAGGTATTGAGGTGGCACTTGCGCATCATGATGCAGCCCTCGACCACCAGCGGTGCGGTGGCGAAACCGAACTCGTCGGCACCGAGCAAGGCGCCGATCACCACGTCACGGCCGGTCTTCATCTGACCATCGACTTGCAGGCCGATGCGGCCACGCAGATTGTTCAATACCAAGGTCTGTTGCGCTTCAGCCAGACCCAGCTCCCACGATGTACCCGCGTGCTTCACGGAAGACAGCGGCGATGCGCCGGTGCCGCCGTCGAAGCCGGAGATCACAATGTGGTCAGCTTTGGCTTTGGAAACACCCGCAGCGACCGTACCTACGCCGACTTCGGACACCAGCTTCACCGATACGGAAGCACTCGGATTAGAGTTCTTCAAGTCATGGATGAGTTGCGCCAAGTCTTCGATGGAATAGATATCGTGGTGCGGTGGAGGAGAGATCAGGCCGACGCCCGGTACCGAGTGACGCAGCTTGCCGATGTACTCGGAAACTTTGCCACCAGGCAACTGGCCGCCTTCGCCGGGCTTTGCGCCCTGCGCCATCTTGATCTGGATCTGATCTGCGCTGCTTAGGTATTCCGCTGTGACGCCGAATCGGCCGGAAGCCACCTGCTTGATGCGTGAACGCAGCGAGTCACCTTCCTTCATGGTCTGATCGGCTTCGATGCGGCCCTTGCCAATGATTTCGGACAGCTTCTCGCCGCCATACAAAGTTTTGAAACGGTTCGGATCTTCGCCGCCTTCACCGGTGTTGGACTTGCCGCCAATGCGGTTCATCGCGAGCGCCAGTGTGGTGTGCGCTTCAGTGGAGATGGAACCCAGCGACATCGCACCTGTGGCGAAACGCTTGACGATCTCTTTGGCCGATTCCACTTCATCCAGCGGCACAGCCTTGCCCGCAGACTTGATCTCGAACAGGCCGCGCAACGTCATTTGGCGTTGTGTCTGGTCGTTGATCAGCTTGGCGTATTCTTTGTAAGTCTCGTAGTTGTTCGAACGCGTCGAATGCTGCAACTTGGCAATAGAATCCGGCGTCCAGGTGTGCTCTTCGCCGCGTATGCGGTAAGCGAACTCACCGCCCGCATCGAGCATATTTTGCAACAGCGGATCGTTGCCGAATGCGCCAATGTGAGTGCGCACTGCCTCTTCTGCCACTTCGGTTAGGCCGATACCTTCGATCTGCGTCGCGGTGCCGGGGAAGTAACTTTCGATGAAATCGCTGTTGAGGCCGATGGCTTCGAATATCTGCGAACCGCAATAAGACTGATAGGTAGAGATGCCCATCTTGGACATCACTTTCAGCAGGCCTTTGTTGATCGCCTTGATGAAACGCTTATGTCCGTCTTTTGCTGTCACGCCAGCAGGCAGGTCGAATGACGAAATGCTGTCGAATGCCAACCACGGATAGACCGCTTCAGCGCCGTAACCCGCCAGCAAGGCGAAGTGATGCACTTCGCGAGCCGAGCCGGTCTCGACGACCAGACCGGTGCTGGTGCGCAGGCCTTCACGCACGAGATGATGGTGCACTGCGGCGGTCGCTAGCAAAGCTGGGATCGCCACGCGCTTGTCCGTCATGCCCCTGTCAGACAGGATCAATACGTTGAAGCCAGCTGCCACTGCCCTATCGGCTTCTTTGTACAAAGCTTTGATCGCTGCTTCGCAACCTGCCGCACCGTTCTTCACCGGATAGGTGATGTCCAGTGTTTTGGATTTGTAATTACCCTTGGTGAGCTTGTCGATGTTGTGCAGCTTGGCTGCATCTTCGTGCGACAACACGGGCTGGTGCACTTCCAGACGCGGAGCTGGACTGGTTTCATCTACACCGAGCAAGTTCGGCTTGGAACCGATGAACGATGTCAGCGACATCACGATCTCTTCACGGATCGGATCGATAGGCGGATTGGTCACTTGCGCGAACAATTGCTGGAAGTAGTTGTACAACACCTTGCTACGGCCCGACAGCACCGGCAATGCGGCATCGCTACCCATTGAGCCGGTTGGCTCTTCGCCGGCCGTCGACATCGGCAGCATGATGAACTTGAGGTCTTCCTGCGTGTAGCCGAATGCCTGTTGCGCATCCAGCAGGCTGACGCTGCTTTCCTGCTTGTTGGCAACTGTGCGCAGATCATCCAGGAAGTAGCGTGATTGCTTGATCCACTTGCCATAAGGCTTCGCAGTGGCAATCTGCTTTTTCAACTCGCTGTCATCAACGATGCGGCCTGCTTCCATGTCGATGAGGAACATCTTGCCAGGTTGCAGACGCCATTTCTTGACGACCTTGCTCTCCGCGATTGGCAGCACGCCCATCTCGGATGCCATCAATACAACGTCGTCGTCGGTGATCAGATAGCGCGCAGGGCGCAAACCGTTACGGTCCAGCGTCGCGCCGATCATACGACCATCGGTGAATGCTACGGCTGCGGGGCCGTCCCACGGCTCCATCAAAGCGGCGTGATATTCGTAGAACGCGCGGCGCTCTTCATCCATCAGCGGATTGCCAGCCCATGCTTCCGGAATCAACAACATCATCGCGTGCGGCAAGGAGTAACCACCGGCTACCAACAACTCCAGCGCATTGTCGAAACATGCGGAGTCAGACTGGCCTTCGGCGATCAGCGGCCACAATTTTTCCAAGTCACTGCCGAGGAAACTGGAGGACATCGCTGCATGGCGCGCAGCCATCCAGTTGACGTTGCCGCGCATGGTATTGATCTCACCGTTATGGGCGATCATGCGGAACGGATGAGCCAAGTCCCATGTAGGGAAGGTGTTGGTAGAGAAGCGCTGATGCACTAGCGCGAATGCGCTTACACAGCTTTCATCTTGCAGATCGAGGAAGTATTCCCCGACCTGAGTCGCCAGCAGCATGCCTTTGTAGACGATGGTGCGTGACGACATGGATGGGATGTAGAAGCCTGCGCCTTGCCCCTTCGGCAGTTTGCGCACGGCATGTTCGATCGTCTTGCGAATGACGAACAGCTTGCGCTCGAATGCATCTTGATCGACGGTCTTCTTGCCGCGAGCAATGAATACCTGACGAACCAGCGGCTCGACTGCTTTCACACTCTCGCCCAAGCCGGAGCTATCCACCGGCACATCACGCCAGCCCAGCAGGATCTGTCCTTCGGCCTTAATCTTGGCTTCGACGATCTTTTCGCATGCCGCGCGCGCGGCTTTATTGCGCGACAGGAACAGCATGCCGACACCGTATTCACCGGCTTCCGGTAATTGGATCTTGTTCTTCGCCGTGGCTGTGCTCAGGAAAGCATGCGGAATCTGGATCAGGATGCCGGCGCCATCGCCCGCCAAAGGGTCCGCCCCGACCGCGCCGCGGTGCGTCAGATTCTCCAGAATGTTCAGACCTTCACTTACTCGGTCATGGCTGGCAATACCTTTAATATGTGCGACGAAACCGACACCACATGCATCATGTTCATTGCGCGGGTCATACAGACCTTGCCGCGCGGGCAACGAAGAATTATTCACCTTGTTCCTCACCTCATTCATCCGACAACACAGCGACAAACGCCGCTTTTCCGGGAAATTTATCCAAAAGGGCGGGAATGCTACCTTAAACCGTAGGTGGTGGGCAACCGAGAACCGGTTAAATCTCTTCTATGGCGAAAATTCGCCTATGTTCGCGGATAGCATACCGGTCGGTCATGCCTGCGATGTAGTCTGCCACGGTGCGCGGCAGTTGCTCTGCTCTCTGATTGCTCGATTGCGGTGGCAGCAAGCGAGGGTCTTCCATGAATGCTTTAAACAGCTCTCGAATCACGCGGCGCGCCTTTGCACTCATGCGCATGACTCGATAATGGCGATACAACTCGGTCCGCAGAAAGTTTTTTAGTTCCTTGTTCAATTCGCGCATCCGGGGGCTGAATGCGGCCAGTGCTGGTGCGCTACGCACCGCCTCAAGCGATTGGGGGGCACATTCTGTGATATTGCCGAGCGTCTGGGCAATCATGTCAGTGACCAACGTATTGATCATGCGACGTACTGTTTCGTGAACTAGGCGACGCTCCGCCAAGTGCGGCCATGCTTGCCGCACTTCCTTTAGATGGCTTGAGAATAGCTCTACTTCCGCCAGCTGCTCCAGTGACAATAGTCCCGACCGCAATCCATCATCGACATCGTGATTGTTGTAGGCGATCTCATCGGCCAGATTGGCTACCTGAGCTTCAAGGCTAGGCCGGCGACCCAATAAGAACCGCTGACCCACATCCCCCATCTGCTCTGCATTTTCGCGCGAACAGTGCTTGAGGATTCCCTCGCGCGTTTCAAAGCAAAGGTTCAGTCCATCAAATGCGGCATATTTCTCTTCCAATACATCCACAACACGGAGAGATTGCAGGTTGTGCTCAAATCCGCCGTATTCAGCCATGCATTCGTTGAGCTCATCTTGGCCGGCATGTCCGAACGGGGTGTGCCCCAAATCATGGGCTAGAGAGATCGCCTCAACGAGATCCTCATTCAAGCCTAGACGGCGTGCGATAGAACGCCCGATTTGCGCCACTTCTATACTATGCGTAAGACGCGTTCTGAATAAATCACCTTCGTGATTGACGAATACCTGCGTTTTATATTCCAGCCTGCGGAAAGCACTAGAGTGGATGATGCGGTCCCGATCTCGCTGGAATTCGCTTCTGCCTGGCGGACTGGGCTCCTCGATCTGCCTGCCGCCTGAACTCTCGATCACGGCATAGGGCGCCAATAGCCGATCAGTCACAACATGCCTCTAGCGTTTCCTTCAATAGCCCCACAGATACATCGCCCGTCATAACGGAACGGCCCAATGCTTCTAGCAGAACAAATCTAATTTTTCCCGAGACCACCTTCTTATCCAGCCCCATCAATTCCTGGTATTTTTCAACGGACATTCGAGGCCCGATTACCGGCAACTTTGCTCGCTGGAACAGATCTCGTATCCGTCCAACGTCTGCCTCAGTCAACCAACCCATTCTGCGCGAAAGATCAGCAGCCATCATCGTGCCTGCCGCTACTGCTTCACCGTGTAACCAGACGCCGTATCCCATACCATTCTCGATAGCGTGTCCGAACGTATGTCCCAAATTTAACAGTGCGCGCTCGCCACTTTCGCGCTCATCGTTCCCAACCACTTCCGCTTTGTTCTGACAGCTTCTGGCTATTGCGTACTGCAACGCTTCGGTATCTCTCGCCAGCAATTTTTCGATGTTTACTTCAAGCCATTCGAAAAAGGGCATATCACGTATCAATCCATACTTAATCACTTCCGAGATTCCTGCACTCAATTCACGATCCGGAAGCGTATCCAGCGTGCGCGTATCCGCCAGCACCACTTTCGGCTGATAAAACGCCCCGATCATGTTTTTTCCCAAGGGATGATTGATGCCAGTCTTGCCACCCACGGATGAATCCACTTGTGACAGTAACGTTGTGGGAATCTGAATAAATGGTACGCCACGCAAATATGTCGCTGCCGCGAAGCCCACCATATCGCCGATCACCCCACCACCCAAAGCGATAAGCGTGGTGCTCCGCTCACAATGCGATCTCAACAAAGCGTCATAGATGGCATCCATGGAGGATGAATTCTTGTATTCCTCTCCATCCGGCAGAATGACGCTATTGCAACGCACGCCTGCGCTCTCAAGGCTTGAGCGGAGCTTCTCCAAATACAAAGGCGCAACCGTCGTGTTGCTAATGATCACTGCACGCCCGGCTGTCAGATAGGGTATGAGCAATCCACAATCCGGCAGCAACCCACTGCCTATATATATCGGGTAACTTCTCTCGGCGAGGCCAACGTTCAAGGTTTGCATTACTGGATACTCTCTGGTGCTGGTTTGTCTGTGGCACGATACTCTGCAAGCCTCTCCTGCAACTTAGACAGGAGTATCTGCACATTTTGTTTGCCTGTGTGAATGACGATGTCAGCTATGCTGTTGTACAGAGGATCGCGCATTTCATATAAAGCCTGTAGTGTTGCGCGAGGATCTGCAGTTTGCAGCAATGGGCGATTTTGGTCATGCCTTGTCCGATGCCACAAATCATGCACGCTGCTTTTCAGATACACAACAACTCCACTTCGCTTCAGCAAATCCCGGTTTATTGGGCTTAATGGCGCCCCGCCACCAGTTGCAAGAATGATATCGTGTCTTTGCACAAGTTCTTCCAAAGCTGCAGTTTCACGCTGCCTGAACCCTTCTTCCCCTTCGACATCAAAGATGTGGGGAATGGTCACTCCAGTGCGGCGTTGTATTTCTTCATCGCAATCCACAAAGGACTTGTGAAGCTGCTTGGCTAGTAGCTTTCCAACCGTGGTCTTTCCTGAGCCCATCAGTCCAATCAAAATGATGTTTCCTGAGCTCAGTTTGTAGGCTTCATTTGATTCCATATTTTGGATTGTAGCGGAATTCATGTTCTTATCCTTTTAAAACAAAAGCCCGGCAAGGCCGGGCTTTTGTTTTAAAAGGAGGACGCTTTATTAGTTTGTGCCTAGCGTATCTTTTAAAATTTTGGGTGTAATGAATACCAAGAGCTCTTTCTTGCTCTTTACAACAGTATTGGTTTTAAACAACCAACCAAGAACTGGAATGTCCGCTAATCCAGGCACTGCGGAGGTAGAGTCGGAATCGTCTTGTGTATACACTCCGCCGATAACTACTGTTCCACCGTTATCAACCAACACCTGTGTGTCAACCTTTTTCGTGTTGATGCTCGGCACACCGGAGTAGATGTTACCCACGGAATCTTGGCTTACGCTGATTTTCATGGTCACGCTATCATCAGGGGTAATCTGCGGCGTTACGGTCAAACCCAGCACTGCTTTTTTAAAGGCCACATTTGTTGCTCCGCTACTACTGGCTTGCAAATATGGCACTTCGACGCCAGATTCAATCGTCGCAGGCGTCTTATCTCCTGTCACCACCCTCGGGCTTGCTATGTTCTTTGTTGTGCCGTCAATCGCCGAAGCATTCAACTCCAGCGTCAATGTATGCGTAGCAGCAGCGTTGAACAATGTCATTGTTAGCCCGCCCAATCCACTTGCGGCACCAGGCAGGTTCAAGCTTCCGCCGGAGATTGCTGCTCTGGCATTGCCCGCTGCTACGCCTCCAGCAGCTTGCGTAGGACCTGTATATCCCAAGCGCCCTCCTAAAGTGTGATTGAAGGATTCACCCGCCTCAACGAATCGCGCTTCAATCAGCACTTGGCGGACAGGCACATCGACTAGCTTGATCAACTTGCGCACTTCATCCAAGCTTGAAGGAACATCTTTAACAAACAACAGATTCGTACGCAAATCAAAGTTGGCGCTACCGCGATTCGACAGAATCTTTTGCTTATCATTTGAAATCAATTTAACTACATCTGCCGCTTTCGCGTAAGCCAGTTCGAAATTTTCTGTGCGTAGTGGCTCAAGCTCAGTAATTTCCTGCCTTGATGAAAATTCAATCTTTTCTTTGGCAGCAATCTCTTCTCGTGGAGCGACCTGAATGACATTGCCATTCTTGCGCATATCCAACCCTCTGCTTTGCAGGATGATTTCGAAGGCTTGATCCCAAGGTACATCCTTCAAACGTAGCGTCAGGCTACCTGAGACTGAATCACTGATGACCATATTCAGTCCGGTAAAATCAGCGATCACACTTAGCGCCTCGCGCGTGGATATATTTTGGAAATTCAACGTTAGCTTCTCACCGGAATACCCTGGCGTATTGCCTTTTACCAGTCTATTCGGATCCTCGGCTACAGCCTTTACTTCTATGATGAACTTATTGTCGGTTTGGTAAGCCGAATATTCCCACAGCCCTTTAGGTTCAATTGAGAGACGCGCATTCCCACCTTGAACGAATGCATCGATCATTTGAACCGGCGTTGCGAAATCAGATACGTCCAACTTTCGCTGGAGATTGCGTGGAAGTATTGCGTGCTGGAAATCAACTATCAATGCGCGTCCTTGCTGCTTGATATCAATGCCGATATCCGCATCAGACAAATCAATCTGGATTCTGCTTTCTCCGTTCTTACCCCGACGGAAATCAATGTCACGCAAGCTATGCAACTGAGAATTCGATGAAACATCCGCGAAATGCGCCGCAGGAACCGGCTCCGCTCCGCCACCCACACCTCTTGGCTGTAGCGTAATCAAAACGTCGTTTCCATCTACTCTTGTATCGTAGCCAACCATTTGAGAAAGGTTAATTACTAAGCGTGTTCGGTTTCCCGCCTGAACGATGTTAGCGCTGCGTAACTCCCCTTCGCCAAAGGTTTGCATTGAAGTTCCCAATCCATTTTCTGTATTTGGAAAGTCAAAGGCTATGCGCGGTGGAGTATTGATCGTGAAGGCAGCAGGCTGGCCTTGAGGTGGCGACTTCAACCCCACCTTCACGACAAGTTTGCCACTCTCACTAGTAGCGCTGATAGACTCAATGCTATTCGCTAACTCGATGTTATCCTGAGCAAGTACACTGAAGGAGCACAGAGCAACCGCAATCGCCATTGCTCGGGATATTTTGTTTGCCGTCATATCAAGCAGTTTCATTTTACACTCCTAATCATTCGATCAATTGCAGGCTACTTTCGCGCTCCGTCCAGTCGCCAGCACTATCCTGAACCATTTCTTTGACCCTGACTTCGGTCTCAGAGATCAACGTGATCTGACCGAAATTCAGACCAACATAATTTCCAGTTTTTACCTGATGAATTTTCCCTTCCGACGAGCGGAGTACTGCATGACCCACTCCTTTTTGGGACAAGAATCCAACCATCGTTAAACTCTCGAGCGGATAATCTTCCAGCTCTTCTTTGGGGCGATCGAAATCGGGCTGATTGATACCGCCGCGCCCTGACCCGCCCGATTTAGTCTTGCGTGGCTTGAAAGGATCTGGCAATGAGGTCGCATTGTCGTATGCAAATGGCTCATATGGCTTGATGTCCGGAGGTGGATCGACTTTACCCCGCATATCCGCGCCAGCGTTGTTAACAAAATCTCTCAGATCTTGAAACTCTTCTCCGCCGCATCCTGTGAGCAGAACGGCTACTAGCACAACAAATAATCGCGCCCTCATCTTCTCTTCCTCTTGGCTGCCTGCGCTGCTTTTTTCTGCGCCGCCAACTCAGCTTCGTCTAAGTAGCGATAGGTTTTTGCTGTCGACTCCATACTCAACATCCCACCAGCAATAGGAGAAATCCTTATGTCGTTCAGCGTAACAATCCGCGGCAATTGCGAGATGTCACTAGCAAAATTCCCTAGGTCGTCGTAACTCCCAGTCACTTTTAGTGCAATCGGTTGCTCGGTAAATACTCCCGTCGCCACCTCTCCGCCCGGCCGGAAGAGCTCAAACTGTAACCCCCGGCCCAGACCTGCCTGATTAATATCGGTCAGCAAGGCATCCATCTCAGATTTGCTTGGCAACTGTTTTAGCAAGGCGCCGAAGGACTGTTGGGTATCTATCAGTTGCTTCTTAATGATATCCAGATTAATGGCTTCACGTTTCTTTGCAAGAAAAGCCTCTTTAAGACTTGATTCTTCGTTCTTGATACGCTTCAAATTCTCATACTGATCTTGCCAATCGAAGAAGCCTCCTGCAGCCACTACCAACAAGAACATGGACAAGAAAGCTGCCAGTTTTATCAGCCATGGCCAGTTCCCAGGTTTCTGGGGGTCAATATTCTTAAGTTCATCTAAAAAGTTCATGGCCACCTCTACCTGCTTTTACCTGAATCAGAATCCGCCAATTTGGTCAGATTAAAGTTCAAGGAGAATTCGTTTAGACGCGAGCCGCCGACATTTGCCGCATGTATCTCTACCAAAGCAGGAGAATTCAGCCATGGAGAGTCGTCAATGGCGCGCATCAGTGTGGAGACGCGAGCATTTGACTGCGCATAGCCTACAAGACTAATTCTCTGTCCTGATTGCTTTAGTGATTTCAAGTGCACACCTTCAGGCAAGATGCGCAGCATTTGATCCAACAGATGCACCACATCCGAGCGGGTGGATTGCAAGTTCTCGACCACATTTTTTCTGGCTAATAACGATTGCGTCTGCTGTCTAAGCTTTTTGATTTCCGCAATCTGCCTATCCAGTACCGCAGTTTCCTGCTTCAAGTATTCATTCCTTCTCTCCTGATAGGAGATCTGGGTGCCAATCGCCACATGAACAAGTCCAACCAGGATTGCACCAAGCATGATGGACACCACGCTAAGTACAATGAATTGCAGCTGCTTAGCGCGACGTTTCTCTGCGCGGTGCGGTAATAGGTTTATTCTTATCATGATGGGTCAAACCTCCGCATCGCCAATCCGCAGGCAATCATCAATGCCGGTGCGTCTGTCTGCAATTGTCGCGGCTTGATTCGTGATGACAGGGTCATCAACTCAAAAGGATTTGCCACTAGCGTGCTGACCTGAGTGCGCGTAGCGACGGCCTCATCCAAACCCAGTAGTGCCGCACATCCGCCCGACAACACCACATAGCTCACCTCGTTATATTGTGTTGAGGTAAAGAAAAATTGCAGCGCACGTGCCACTTCCATTGCCACGTTTTCCCGGAATGGAGCAAGCACATCGCTTTCATAATTCTCCGGCAAGCCGCCATTCCTTTTAGCAGCCTCCGCCTCTTCTGCTGTCAGGCCAAATGCCGCTTGTATCTGCTGCGTAAGCTGGCTGCCGCCCACCTGCTGGTCACGTGTGTAAACAGACTGCCCATTTCGCAGTACATTTACGTTCATGACGCTGGCGCCAATATCCACTACAGCAATACACTGGTCCTCAGCGCCACCAGGTAGCTGAGAGCTAATTTGATTGAAAGCGGCTTCAGCAGCGTAGGGCTCAACATCTACAACCACTGCCTTTAATCCTGCGGTTTGGGCTGCAGCCACTCTATCCTCGACATTCGCTTTGCGCGAAGCAGCTAGTAGCACTTCGATTTCTTCAGGATTGTTTGGTGAGGGGCCGATAACCTGAAAATCCAGATTCACTTCGTCCAGCGCAAACGGAATATATTGGTTCGCCTCGGACTCAACCTGATATTCAAGATCGTCCTCGCGCAAACCAGCAGGCAACATGATTTTCTTGCTGATGACCGCCGCAGCTGGCAACGCCAGACTGACATTTCTGATACGCGTCCCCATGCGCTTCCACGCACGTTGCAGCGCCTCTGACACCGCCTCCAGATTATTGATATTGCCATCGCTTACGGCATCAGACGGCAGCGGTTCAATTGCATATCTTTCCACTACGAACCCGTTTTTTTTCGGCGCCTCGCTCAGCTCAAGCATCTTGACGGAAGATGAACTGATATCCACACCAATCATTGGCGGCGTGGAGGTCTGCAGAAAATCTAACGGGATGTCAAAATTTCCTTTAATCATAGGATAGTTAGCGCACTTCCGTATAAACTGGTTTAAATCCTAGCAATAACTCCCGCGAGTGTAAAGTTTTTTCTATTGCCCCCCTTGGGCGATATAATTAGGTTCTGAACTTAACAAGAATTGACAGTCATGACTTCACGCTGGTGGTTTTATCCTGCGCTAGGCATTTTGATGCTTCCGCTCTTGCCTTTCCTGCTGCTTCTTTTTGCAGCGATTCTGACCTATCCAACCCTCCCCTCACTTGAGGCGCTTACCGACTACCGCCCAAAGATGCCTTTGCGCATCTACAGTACTGAGGGAGCGCTTATTGGGGAATTTGGCGAGGAGAGGCGCGAGCTGGTCAAGATAGATGAAGTCCCGGAACGCATGAAGCTTGCCATACTTGCTGCTGAAGATGACCGATTCTATGAGCACGGCGGTGTCGATTACATCGGTGTCTTGCGCGCAGCGTATTCCAATTTTGCATCGGGCGGCGTCAGACAAGGTGCCAGTACGATCACCATGCAAGTAGCACGCAATTTTTTTCTCTCAAAGGAAAAAACATTATCCCGAAAATTTAACGAAATGCTGCTCGCATTTAAAATTGAACACAACCTTACTAAAGGCGAGATTCTCGAGCTTTATATAAACCATATATACCTTGGTCAGCGTGCTTACGGTTTCGGCGCTGCTGCACAGGCTTACTATTCCAAGCCCATAAGTCAGCTGAACACTGCTGAAATGGCTATGCTCGCAGGTTTGCCTAAAGCACCTGGCGCCTACAATCCCGTCGTCAATCCTTCCCGGGCAAAAGTCCGGCAAGAATACATCCTTCGCCGCATGCGTGATCTTGGCTACATCACAGAGGATGAATATAGCACCGCTCTTTCCGAACCGATTCAAACCAAACAGTCCACCTATCATCAGGATTTTTCTGTAAATGCGAGTTTCGTTTCCGAACTGGTTCGGCAAGAAATGTACGATCGCTTTCAGGAAGATGTTTACACCCAAGGCTACAATGTCTTCACCACAATTCGAGTAAAAGACCAAGGTATCGCCTACGCATCTCTAAGAAAAGGTGTGATGGATTACGATCATAGACACGACTACCGCGGTCCTGAAGGTTTTGTAGACCTAGTAAAAAATGATACGGATGAGCTGCTTGATAAAGCTTTGCAAGATGTATCAAGCAGCGACGAACTCATCCCCGCTGTTGTCTTGTCCGTTAGCAGAAAAGGCATTATTGCTCGAGCCAAAGGCGGACAATCAGTTGAAATTACCAAAGAGGGCCTGCGCTTCGCACAGCATCTGATTGAGAACCGCTGGGCGCTGCACCCACGTATCAAGAAAGGTGCTTTGATACGCATTCTCAAGACACCCTCTGACACTTGGGATATCACTCAACTTCCTGAGGCAGAAGCCGCATTTGTATCTGCAGACCCTCGCACTGGTGCGATCAACGCACTGGTTGGAGGCTTCGACTTTAACCGCAAGCAGTTCAACCATGTCACCCAAGCTTGGCGCCAGCCCGGTTCCAGCTTTAAACCTTTCATATATTCGGCTGCGCTTGAAAAAGGGTTCACCCCCGCCTCAATCGTTAATGACGCGCCGCTCGTAGTTAATTTGTCCGATACCGGTGGTGAATTATGGGAGCCAAAGAATTATGAAGGTAGCTTCGAAGGTCCGATGCGCTTGCGTCAAGGACTGATCAAATCCAAAAACCTTGTGTCGATTCGCGTGCTGCAATCCATCGGCCTCGAATATGCGCAGGATTACGTCACAAAATTCGGTTTTGACCGCGAGAAGGTCGGGCCCTATCTGACCATGGCTCTGGGAGCCGTTTCTGCAACACCTTGGCAGATGTTGGGCGGATACTCGGTATTTGCCAATGGCGGCTATCGTGTCACGCCCTACTTGATTCAGCGCATCGAAGATGGACAAGGCAATATCATCAGCCAAACTGTTCCGGTTGAGGCCGGCAAAGATGCTGAGCAGATTCTTGATATCCGCAACACCTTTACCATGGTCAACATGATGCAGGATGTCGTCAAACATGGTACGGCAAGACGCGCCATGCAGCTTGGACGGCAAGATCTAGCCGGTAAGACTGGTACTACCAGCGAATCCATGGATGCTTGGTTCTGCGGATTCCACCCGACGCTGGTTGCCGTGACTTGGCTGGGTTATGACAATCCTCATAGTCTCGGTGAAAGGGAAACAGGTGGCGGCGCGGCGTTGCCGATCTGGATGGACTACATGGGGGAGATGCTGAAGGACACACCCGAGATCGAGTATACCGTGCCACCTCACATGGTGATCGCACGCATCAATGATGAAGGCCTGCGAGATCCTGACGGGCAGCATGTCGAATATTTCTATGAAGAGAACGTCCCGGCCGAGCGAAGCTCCAGCCTGCTGGACATATTCAAACCAACTGAATCCGGCTCCGACCAACTATTCTGATGCGCAAGCCTATTGTTCCGCATCGCGACCTGATGCGCGCCCAACTTGCACATCAAGCTGCCAAGCTGATGGCAGATGGCAACATCACCGACCACGCCCTTGCCAAACGTAAAGCTGCCCACCAACTTGGTGCTGACGATACGCACCATCTGCCAAGCAATGAAGAAATCGATCTAGCGTTGCAGCAATATCGAGCGCTGTACCTGCATGAAGAGCACTCTTCCATACTGCGTAGTCTGCGTCAGGAGGCCCTAGCTAATATGCAACAGTTAGCCCAATTCCACCCCTACCTGACCGGGTCGGTGCTGAGCGGATCAGCGGGCGTGAATTCCGATATCAATCTGATGCTCTATTCTGACGATGCTAAAGCTGTCCTGCTTTTATTGCTCAAGAACAAGATCGAGTTTGAGAGTGGAGAATGGCGGCAACGCATCAGTGGGCGGGAGGAATCCGTCCCCAGTTACACATTGACTGCTGCATCCGGGATCCAGACTCACATCGTAGTGCTACCGGAAAGTGCCCGCTTCAGTGGCAGCCGCCACCCCAAAACACATGCGGACACCGCCGCAGTCGAGGCGCTGTTAGCCGCCTGATTTCAACCAACGGGCTGCATCCAGCGCGAAGTAAGTCAGCACCCCGTCTGCTCCTGCGCGCTTGAAGGACAGCAGAGCTTCCAGCACACAAGCTTCTTCATTGAGCCAGCCGTTCTGCGCGGCAGCCTTCAACATCGCGTATTCCCCGCTCACTTGGTAAACAAAGGTCGGCGCCTTGAACTCATCTTTCACGCGACGCACGATGTCCAGATACGGCATACCAGGTTTGACCATCACCATGTCCGCGCCTTCTTGCAGATCCAAGCCGACTTCCCACAATGCTTCGTCTGAATTGGCCGGATCCATCTGATAGGTGTTTTTATTCCCTTTGCCCAGATTGCCACTGGAACCCACTGCATCGCGAAACGGGCCGTAGAAGCTGGAGGCATATTTGGCTGAATAAGCCATGATGCGGGTGTAGATGTATTTCTTTTCGTCCAGCGCGGCACGTATCGCGCCGATGCGGCCATCCATCATGTCGGATGGCGCGACGATGTCCGCACCTGCAGCAGCATGGGCCTGTGCCTGCCTTGTCAGTACCGCGATCGTCTCATCATTGAGTACATAGCCACTAGCATCGATCAGTCCATCTTGGCCATGACTAGTGTACGGATCAAGCGCGATATCAGTCATCACGCCCAGTTCAGGGAAGTTCTTCTTCAACTCCGCCACTACACGCGGTACCAGACCGTCCGGGTTGTACGCTTCTTCTGCACCCAGCGTTTTCTTCGATGCGTCGATCACAGGGAAGATCGCCATCACCGGCACACCAAGCTTCATGCATTGTTCGGCCTCCTTAAGTAGCAAATCCAAAGTCTTGCGCTGCACGCCCGGCATGGATTTCACATCCTCGGTCTTGTTGCTGCCTTCCAGCACAAAAACTGGGTAGATGAAGTCCGCCGGTGTGAGCACATGCTCACGCATCAAGTCGCGCGAGAATTGGTCTCTGCGCATGCGGCGCATTCTAGATTGAGGGTACTGTCCGAGTATTTGCATGGCTATTCCCAATATTTTTGTAAAGTAATGGAACTATTTTTCTATTGCTCCGTCTGAGCGAACAAGTAGCGAGAGCTGCTTCCCGTTTCTCCTCCCTGAGCGGGCGTCTTTACCCTGTAAAGACCTTCTGCCCCTGAATCTTTCCCCTTTGGTTCAGGGGCATTTTTTTGCCTGTCAGGCTTGCAGCCATCCCGCAATCACACTTTCTGCTTCGTCGGTACCGGTCTTTTTCAAACTGGAGAACAGCTGCGCCGAGCATTGCGGAAAGTGCTCAGCCAGAAAATCCTTCACCTCCCGCAGCGTCTTGGTCGCCTGCTGGCGGCTTAGTTTATCGGACTTGGTCAGTAAGATATGAATCGGCTTCCCGGTCGGTGAGAACCAGCCCAGCATCCCTTGATCTCTATCAGTCAGCGGGTGCCTACAATCCATTATCACTACCAGCCCGGCCAGTTCTTCACGCGTTTGCAAGTACTGACCCAGCAAGTGCTCCCAATGCGCCTGAATATCCGATGGCACTTTGGCATACCCGTATCCGGGCAGGTCGACAAGAAAGCGGTTGTCGCCAAGGTCGAAATAATTGAGATGCTGGGTGCGGCCAGGCGTCTTACTGGTATAGGCCAGACGCACATGGTTCGCCAGCGTATTGATCGCGCTGGATTTGCCCGCATTAGAACGTCCGACGAACGCGACTTCCTTGCCGCCATGCAGCGGCAAATCTTTCATATGGTTGACGGTGGTGAAGAACGCCGCCCGGGAAAAGAGTCCCATTATTTCCAGGCCGCGAAGACTTTATCCGCAGCAGCGATAGTCGCTGCGATATCGGCATCGCTATGCGCTGCCGACACAAAGCCCGCTTCGAACGCCGAGGGCGCGAGATATACGCCCTCGGCCAGCATCGCGTGGAAGAAGCGATTGAATGCCTCCTTGTCGCTCGCCATCACCTCGGCATAGCTGGTTGGTGCTTGCTCACTGAAATACAGACCGAACATGCTGCCGATGGATTGCGCACTGAACGGAATGCCATGTTTCTTGGCACTGGCCGCGATACCTTCGGTCATATCCTTGGCAATCTTGGTCAGATGTTCATAGAAGCCGGGGGCTTGCACCAATTTCAAAGTAGTCAGACCGGCTGCGACGGCAACCGGGTTGCCAGACAGTGTGCCCGCCTGATACACCGCGCCCAGCGGAGCGAGGCACTGCATGATGTCGCGACGACCACCGAAGGCTGCTGCCGGCAGGCCGCCACCCATCACCTTGCCCAGCGTGATCAGGTCCGGCTTGATGCCGAAGTGTCCGTGCGCACCTTGCAAGCCGACGCGGAAACCGGACATCACCTCATCCAGAATCAGCACTGTGCCATGCTTGGTACACAGGCTGCGCATCGCATCGAGAAATTCTTGCTTGGGCAAGATCAGGTTCATATTGCCGGCTACCGGCTCCACGATCACTGCCGCGATCTCATCGCCGTATTCCGCGAAAGCTTTTTCCAGACCGGCCGCATCGTTGTAATCCAGCACCGTCGTCAGCGCAGCAATCTCGGCAGGAACGCCTGAAGAACTCGGCTGACCAAAGGTCAGCGCGCCGGAGCCGGCTTTAACCAGCAAACCATCGGAGTGGCCGTGGTAGCAGCCTTCGAACTTGATGATGCGGCTGCGGCCGGTAAAGCCGCGCGCCAGACGAATAGCAGTCATGGTCGCCTCAGTTCCGGAGCTGACCAAGCGCACCATCTCCAACGACGGCAGGATCTTGCACAGCAGTTCGGCGATCTCCAACTCGCTCGCGGTCGGCGCACCGAAACCCAAGCCCTCAGCCGCCGCATCCTGCACCGCCTTCACCACTTTCGGATGGCAATGGCCAACGATCATCGGCCCCCAGGAATTCACATAATCGATGTACTGTTTGTCATCGGCATCCCAAACATAAGCCCCCTTGCCGCGTTTGAAGAACAGCGGCGTACCGCCGACTGATTTGAATGCGCGTACCGGTGAGTTCACACCGCCGGGAATGATCTTTTGGGATTCGTCGAACAGCTCTTGATTATGCGAAGTCATGCTGGGTTACCTTGCTCAAATAATTGTGAAAATTCTTTTGCTGCCTGTTCTATGTCTGGTGCTTGCCACAGTGCCGAGATCACGGCCAGTGCATCTGTGCCTGCCGTGACTAGCTGTTTGCCGTTTTCAAGCGTGATGCCGCCGATCGCAACGATGTGCACCTTCAGTTCGCGACGCGCATTTTCTAACATGGAAACTTCGGCAGCCACCGCGCCGGGTTTCACGCTTGATGAGAAAAAAGCACCGAACGCCACATAGTCTGCACCTTGCCGCACAGCTTCGCGCGCCAGCGGCGCACGATTATAGCAAGAGGCACCTATCAACTTGTCGCGCCCTAAAACCGCCCTTGCTGCGGCGATATCGCCATCGTCCGCGCCCAGATGCACGCCATCGGCAAATACCTTAAGCGCCAACTGCACATCGTCATTGACGATGAAGGTCGTGCCGAATCTGCGCGTCATCTCGCGCAAGGCTGAAGCCTGTTTCTGCTGCAACACCGCATCGGCAAGTTTGTTTCGATACTGCAGGACCGCTGCGCCGCCACGCAAAGCGCATTCCACTTGTTGCAACAGCTTTGCCGTATCTAGTTCATCCGGCGTGATGGCATACAAACCTTTAATGACGGGTCTCCTCACCTGCGTCATCCTCGTCTCGCGCCCAGAACAAACGATCTGGGATGTGCTGTCCCATGCCGGGGCGGAAGCCGTATTTTAGCGCTTCCCATGTGTATTCCTGCGCCTCGCGCACGGCATCTTCCATGCTCAAACCGTTGGCGAGCAATGCGGCGATGGCGGAAGCCAGCGTACAACCGGAACCATGATAAATACCCGGCAGGCGAGGCCAGTCATCGCTGCGTATCTGCCCGCGCTCGCCGTACAGGGTATTCACCACCTTGGGTGTGTGTTCGTGCGTACCGGTGATCAGCACATATTCGCAGCCCATCCCCAAGATGCGCTTGGCGCATTCGGACAAGGACGGATCGTCTTCTTCGTTATCTTCATCCACCACCAAACGACGCGCTTCCATACTGTTGGGTGTAAGAATGGTCGACTGCGGCAGCAGCAGCTCACGCAGTGCATCCAGCATGTCCTCGTTGGCCAACTCATCGCCGCGACCGGAAGCCAGCACGGGATCGAGCACCAGCGGAATATCCGGGTAATCCGAAACGATTTCAGCAATAGCTGCGATGTTATCGACGCTGCCCAGCAAGCCAATCTTGAACGCCGCGACCGGCATATCTTCCAACAGCGTGCGTGCCTGATCGATCACCAGATCAGCATCTACCGCCTGAATATCCTCTACGCCGCTGGTGTCCTGCACCGTGATGCCGGTTATCACCGACAAAGGATGGCAGCCCATGCTGGCGATGGTCAGGATATCGGCCTGCATCCCCGCGCCTGAGCTCGGGTCGCTGGCAGCGAAGGTCAATACGATAGGTGGAATGTCGGACATGAAGAAGCGCCGTCTGAAGGTGATGAATGAGATGCGATTCTACCCGAAAGCCAGCCTTTCAGCGGCTCAAGGGGAAGGAACGGCGCGTTCGTTGAGGAAATTGGCGATGCGCGTGAATTCCGCCACACCCAAGTTCTCGGCCCGCAACTGCGGGTTGATATCCAGCTGTGCAAAATCATCTTCCGCAAGATAGTCGCGCAACGTATTACGCAAGGTCTTGCGGCGCTGGCCAAAAGCCGAGGCCACTACTTTGGCGTACAAAGCTTCGTCCTTTACCGTGATCTGCGCTGCGGGCAACGGGATCATGCGCACGATGGCCGAATCCACCTTGGGCGCAGGGCGGAATGATTGCGGCGGCACATCCAGCAGTTTCTCCATATAGAAACGGTACTGCAGCATCACCGACAAGCGCCCAAAGGCTGCCGTGGAAGGCTCAGCCACCATGCGTTCCACCACCTCGTTCTGCAGCATGAAGTGCATATCTGTGATGCCTTCGGCATATTTGGCGAAATGGAAAAGTAGCGGCGAAGAGATGTTGTAAGGCAAATTACCGACGATGCGCAGCGGTGTTCCCAGCGTCGCGAAATCGAACTTCAGTGCATCACCTTCGTGGATGACGATCTTGTCTTGCGGATAATCAGTTTTCAAGCGCGCGATGATGTCGCGATCGATCTCCACCACATGCAATTTGTTCAAGTGCTGCATCAGCGGGCGCGTCATCGCACCCAAACCTGGGCCGATCTCCACCATGTTGTCATCGGCAGCCGGACGGATGGCGCGCACGATGTCGGCGATGATGTTCTGATCGACCAAGAAATTCTGTCCAAACTGTTTTTTAGCTTTATGCCCGCTCATATTGCACCATCTCCGTCGCGACCTTGATCGCCTCCAGCAAGCTGCCGACATTGGCCTTGCCTGTTCCCGCCAGTTCCAGCGCCGTGCCGTGGTCGACCGAGGTGCGGATAATGGGCATGCCCAATGTGATATTCACGCCCTCACCGAAGCTGGCATGCTTGAGCACCGGCAGTCCTTGGTCGTGATACATCGCCAGTACCGCGTCACATTCACGCAGACGGTGCGCTGCGAACAGCGTGTCCGCAGGCAAAGGCTCGCTCACATTCATCCCTTCCGCGCGCAACTTATCCAGCACGGGAATCATCACCTCGATCTCTTCGCGCCCAAGATGTCCGCACTCGCCTGCATGCGGATTCAAGCCCGCCACCAGGATGCGCGGTCGCGCGATGCCGAATCTACATTGCAGATCGCGGTGAAGAATGCGCAGGATATCTTCCAGTAATTTAGGCGTGATCGCGTCCGCCACTTCGCGCAAAGGCAGATGGGTCGTGGTCAGTGCCACGCGCATACCGCCTCCGTCGAGCATCATCACCACTAAAGGCGTTTTGGTTTGTTCAGCGAGGAATTCCGTATGCCCAGTGAAAGGGATGCCGGCATCGTTGATGACGCCTTTATGCACCGGGGCAGTGACCATGCCTGAGAACTCGCCGGAGACACAGCCCTGAGCCGCGCGGCTCAGCATCTGCAACACATAGGAAGCGTTCTTGCTATCAAGCTGACCCGCCACAACAGGACGCGCAAGCGGCACATGCAGCACACTCAGCTTGCCACTCGCCAGCGGTTCGGCGGGAGAATATGCGTGGAACTCGACTTCAATACCGAGCTGCGCAGCCCGCTGCTGTAGCAGCGTTTTGTCTGCGATCACTACCAGCGGCTGCGTTTCCCGTACCAGTTGCAGACACAGGTCAGGACCGATACCTGCCGGTTCGCCGCTGGTGATGATTAACGGTGCCGACACCTTATTCGCGATATTCGATGAATGCGCGGTCGCGCAACTGTCGCAGCCAATCCTGATAGGCATCATCTGATTTATAGGTGCGGATGGCTTGGCGAGCCTGTTGTTTCTTCTGCTCGGCGCTGATGTCTGTGTTCCTGCGCGCCAACACCTGGATCAGGTGCCAGCCGAAACCCGATTGCACCAGACCACTGACTTGCCCGACTTTGAGCACATCCATCGCCGTCTCGAATTCTGGCACGGTCTCACTGGGTGAGATCCAGTTCAGATCTCCACCCTGAGCTGCACTGCCGTCTTCGGAATGCAATCGGGCCTGTTCAGCGAAATCCGCACCCTTGTCGATGCGGCGCTTGATCTCCTGCAAGCGTGCCTTCGCCTCGCTCTCCGGCACCATCTCGCTGGTCTTGATCAGAATGTGTCGCGCATGTGTCTGAGTGATGAACACCGGCGTATCCGAGCTGCGACGGTCGAGCAGCTTGATGATGTGAAAACCGGAAGGACTGCGTAACAAGGGACTGAACTCGCCAGGCTTCATGCTCGCCAAAGGCTCGCTGAACAATGCCGGCAACTGATTGGTCGGACGCCAACCCAGCTCACCACCTTGCAATGCATCTCTGGCATCCGAATAACCCGCCGCAACTTGCGAGAATGGCGCGCCACCTTTCAATTTGGCCAGCGCATCTTCCGCCTTGCGCTGGTAAGCATGGATACTGGCGGCCGTAGCTTGTTCCGGCACCACCACCAATATGTGCGCCAGATTCAGCTCTTCGCCTTTTTTGCCTTGCGTCTCTTGTGTGGCCAAGAACGCTTCGATATCCGCCTCACTGATGACCAGCTTGCTATCCACCTCGCGCTCGCGCAGACGACCGGTAAGCATCTCGCCGCGTATCTCTTCACGGAACTTTGAAAAATCTACCCCCTCCTTTTCCAGTTTGCTGCGGAAGGCCGACAATGACGGAAATTTATTCTGCTGGGCGATACGCTGCAACGCACCCTCGAGCTGACTGTCATCCACTTGCACGCCTGTCTCTTTGGCAAACTGCATCTGCAGTTTTTCCATGATCATGCGCTCCAACACCTGCTTCTCGAGGATAGCTCGATCCGGCAGCCGCGTTCCCTGACGTTGTAACTGGCTGATGACTACCCGCATACGCTCATCGAGTTCCAGTCGGGTGATGACGTCTTCATTCACGACCACGCGAATGTCATCGATGAGTTTGGGGCTCTCGGCAGATTCCGCCGTGGCAACAGAACTGGCAAGCAACAACAGCGTGAGCATGATTCGAATTTTCAGCATGTACTTCTTTCGTAAAGGGGGATCAATGCAAGCCTTGTTCCGGCTTGTCGGATGGTAATTCATTTAACTTGATATAGCCGGGAACGCTGATCTTTAAAGCCTCAAGCGGGTCCGAGCCGATACGAACCAGATCACTTAACTCAAGCTGGGCGAATATCCCGGTCGTACGCTCATTGGTGGCGGTCGCGAAACTCTGCACCACAAACCGCACCGACCAGCACGCGGCATTATACTCAAGCCCGCCCAGCGCCTCCAGAACGCGGTTGTCGTGCAATGAATAGTTGAATCGTCCAACGCCATGCCAGCGCCCGAACAAAGGCCACTGACCCGAAAGATCCATCTGGCGCAATGAATCACGGGTATAGCGATAGCCAAGGTTCAGCAATTTTCCTGCCTCGGGGTTGTAGCGAGCCGCAGCGCTGTAGGTCTGCGTATGGCTCTGGTTGGGGTTGTATTGCAGCTGGCTATCCAAATACCAAGCCCGTGTCATCCTCCCCCCCAGCATCAGCAGAATATCCGAGCGACTGTTACTGTCAGCAATGGCACCAAGATTCACTTGCGGCGTCTTGAGTGTAAAGCGCTCTGCCACTGCCACGCGCAACCGCTCGGTTCCGTCGTCCTCGTCGATCACGCGCGAAGTCAGCGCCAAGGTCACCATGTCCGCATCGCCCACTCGGTCACTGCCGAGGAAGCGGTTCTCGGTGAATATCTGGCTGAAACTGAACGGAGCCAGTGCCGAATCGAAATTGGGCAAGAAAGACTGGTCGCGGTAAGGGATGCGCACATAGAAGGCACGCGGTTCCAGCGTCTGCATATATGCATTGCCCAAAAAAGAGTCGTTTCGCTCGAAGATCAGCCCGCTATCCACACTGAATATCGGCACAGTACGCTGCGTGTTCGGCACATTAGTCGTGTTATTGGCATCCAGCACATAGCTGCTGTAGTGCAGGCCCAGCTTGGGTGTCAGGAAGTAGCCTGGTTCGTTCAGCAATGCGTAGCTGATGGAGGGATTAAGCACCACACGCTGGCCGTTCACCAAAGTCGGATGGCGGTAGTCCACATATTCGCTCGTAAAATTCAGCGTGCTATCCGCAACCTGACGGCTTGCATTCAACGTCAGTTGCGGCTGGCGACGATACGGTATCGCCACTGGCGCCAAGGGATCCTGCAAGGTCTGGTAGCGCTGCACTCTGGCCGCGGCATCCCAGCCGTATCCGGCATAAGTCACGACGCCTTCACGCAACAGGTTAGCCTGTGACGTACCACTGATCGCACCCGCCAGATCGCGGTAATAGGCATCGTCGGACACCACATTCGCATCCACCGATGCTGCGAAACCGCTGCCCAGATCGTGCAGATGCGTGATGCCAAAATGTGAGCGATCAAGATCGCTCACCCGGTCGCGCGCGAGCACATCGGCGTGGATCTCGCCACGGTAGCGTGGTTGCAGATAGCGAAACTCGTTATTGAGCTGCGTACCGCGCTTGCTGATATAGCGCGGCGCGATCGTCGCATCAAAATTCGGCGCGATATTCCAGAAATAGGGCAGCGTGATCTCGCTACCACCCGAGTTGGTACTGCCGAATGTCGGCCCCAGGAAACCGGATCGCTTATCATCATTCAGTGCGAAATCCATCCATGGCGTGTAAAGGAAGGGCACGCTCTTGAACTCCACTCTGGCGTTGTATGCGACACCGACCTGCCTGTCACGGTCCAGTTCCAGCGTACTCATGCGGATCAACCAGTCATCATTGCCGGCAGGGCAGGTCGTATAGACCGCCGAGCGGAAAATCTGATGCTGACGGCCCTCCATGTTCATCACGGCCGCTGTGCCACGCGCGTTGTTTTCACCAATAATAAACTCTGGCTGCGCCATCTCGCCGACATCAAGGTCCAGATTCATCTTCAGTTTTGGGCCGCGCATCACGGTCTCTCCCTGCACGATGCTCACATTCCCGTCAGCAAACACATCCTGTTTCTCTTGCTCATAAAGCAAGTGATCGGCTTTCACCACCCTGCCCTCCTGACGCAGTTCCACATTTCCGCTGGCTTCCATCTGATCACCCTGGCGCGCTTCCAGACGATCAGCGCTGATGAACGCCACGCCCGGCTCAGACTGCGGGGGCAGACGTTTAAAGGTGCGATCCAACTTGAGCGGCAAGGTCTCGGCAACTGCCAGACAGGGCAGGGTGAACAACAGGAAAAGTGCGAGCGGGCGCGAACGGAAAAGCATGGGCGGGTCGGTCAAATTAAGGTGCTAAAATCGCACAAAACCCTTACAAAGGCAATCAAATGCAGCGTCAACAACAGCTTACCGACTGGCTTTCAAGCCTTTTCCCCGACCACCCGTTCACCCTTACCCCCGCTTCCGCCGACGCCAGCTTCCGCCGCTACTTCCGCGCCACCTTCGGCGACGGATCGACCAAAGTGGTGATGGACGCCCCGCCGCAGCACGAGAACTGTGAGCCTTTCCTGCATATCGGCAAGCTGTTCGAGCAGGCCGGCACACATGTCCCGCATGTGTATGCACAAGATTTGACACTAGGTTTCCTGCTGTTGTCCGACCTCGGCAACACCACCTATCTGCAAGCCTTACAGACTGAAAGCCCCAAACAACTTTACGCTGCGGCGACCGATGCCCTGATCAAGATCCAGCTCGCCTCCAAGCCTGCTGAACTGCCACCCTATGACGAAGCCTTGTTGCGCCGAGAGCTCGACCTGTTTCCCGAGTGGTACATCGGCAAGCATCTAGGTGTGACGCTCAACGACAAGCAAAAGGCCAAGCTGGGGGAAGTGTTCCAGCGCATCCTCGCCAACAACCTCGCCCAGCCCCGCGTCTACGTACACCGCGACTACCACTCGCGCAACCTGATGTTCGTGAAAGACAACAATCCCGGCATCCTCGATTTCCAGGACGCCGTGTACGGACCCATCACCTACGACCTCGCTTCGCTGTTCAAGGACGCCTACATCCAATGGGAGGAGGCCGATGTAATAGATTGGCTGATCTCTTATTGGGAAAAGGCACGCAAAGCCGGCCTGCCGGTGCATGAGGACTTCGGCGATTTCTACCGCGACTACGAGATGATGGGCGTGCAACGCCACATCAAGGTGCTGGGCATCTTTGCGCGCCTCTATCACCGCGACGGCAAGGACGGCTATCTGAAAGACATGCCGCAGGTGATGGAATACCTGCACAAGGCTTGTGAACGCTACATCGACCTCAAACCGTTGTTGGTCATATTGCTTGAACTCAATATCCAGATGGAAAAGGCCTGATCCATGCGCGCCATGATCCTGGCCGCCGGTCGTGGCGAACGCATGCGACCGCTGACCGACCACACGCCCAAGCCGCTGTTGCTGGCGGGTGGCAAGCCGCTCATCGTGTGGCACATCGAGCGTCTGGTCGCCGCAGGGATCACCGACCTGGTCATCAACCACGCCCACCTTGGCATGCAGATCGAGCAGGCGCTTGGCGATGGCGCGCAATTTGGTGCACGCATTCAATACTCCGATGAAGGTACAGCACTGGAAACGGCAGGCGGCATCGCCTTCGCCCTGCACCTGCTGGGTGAGGAGCCCTTCGCGGTGGTGAACGGTGACATCTATTGCGATTACGATTTTTCGCACCTGACCGCGCGTACTAACGAGCTCGCAAGCAGCACTGACATGGCGCATCTGGTACTGGTAGACAACCCCGAACACAATCCCAAAGGCGATTTCGGCCTGCGTGGCCAGTGCGTCACTGACGTTGCTCCCAAGTTCACTTTCAGTGGCATCGGCCTATACAAGCCCGCTCTTTTCTCGGGTATCGCTGGCGGCAGCAAGGCACCACTTGCCCCGCTGCTGCGAGAGCAGATCGCACTGAACAAAGTCAGCGGTGAGCATCATCGCGGCGTATGGATGGACATCGGTACGCCGCAGCGGCTGGATGAACTCGACAAGCTATTGCATGCGTCGCAGAATGCGGACCATGTCTGATCTCGCCCATTTCCACCAGCGTCGTCGCCGCCTTTTCGAGAAGATGGGGCAGGGTATCGCCGTCATCCCCACCGCGCCCGAAGTCGCACGCAATGCCGATGCGCACTATGACTACCGTCACGACAGCCACTTCTATTACCTCAGCGGCTTTGCCGAACCGGAAGCGGTGCTGGTGCTGATCGCCGGCGTGACAACACAGTCCATCCTGTTCTGCCGCGAGAAGAACCCCGAACGCGAGATATGGGACGGCTTCCGCTACGGCCCCGATGCTGCCGCCCAACATTTCGGCTTCGATGCCGCCTACCCCATTTCTCTGTTGGATGAGAAGCTGGCCGAACTGATGGCCGATCAGCCTACCCTGTATTACCCGATGGGCGCGAGCGCCGAGTGGGACACACGTCTACTCAAAGTACGCGAAGCGGTGAAAGCCAAAGCGCGCAGCGGCATTCAGGCACCGTCCCATCTGCGCGACGTGCAAGAACTGTTGAACGAGATGCGCCTGATCAAAGACGGCCACGAACAAGACATCATGCGCCGCGCCGCGCTTATCTCATGCGAGGCCCACCGTCGCGCCATGCGCTTCACGCGACCCGGCCAATATGAATATGAAGTGGAAGCCGAACTGCTGCACGAATTCTGCAGTCACGGCGCGCGCCAGCCCGCCTACACCAGCATCGTTGCAGGAGGGGCTAATGCTTGCACGCTGCACTACGTGGGCAACAACGCGCCGTTGCATGACGGCGAACTGTTGCTGATCGACGCAGGTTGCGAACTGGAAGGATATGCCGCCGACATCACGCGCACCTTCCCGATCAACGGCAAGTTCTCCGCCGCACAGAAAGATGTGTACCAGATCGTGCTCGCCTCGCAAGAGGCCGCCATCGCCGCCGCGCATCCGGGCAATTCGTGGGACGCACCGCATCAGGCAGCCCTGCACGTATTGGCGCAAGGCTTCATCGACCTACAACTTTGTCAGGGGTCTGTAGATTCGGTGCTCGAAACCGAAAGCTACAAACAGTTCTATATGCACCGTACTGGCCACTGGTTGGGCATGGATGTGCATGATGTGGGCGAATACAAAGTGGACGGAAAATGGCGTACGCTGCAAAGCGGCATGACCCTAACGGTTGAGCCCGGCTGCTATATTCGCCCTGCCGACAATGTGCCGCACGAACTTTGGAACATCGGCATCCGCATCGAGGACGACGTGTTAATCACACCGCAAGGCAATAAAGTACTGACTCAGGAAGCACCCAAGACTGTCGAACAGATCGAGGAGGAGATGCGCCATGAATGAACAATATGACGTCGCCATCATCGGCGGCGGTCCGGTCGGGATCGCCCTTGCATTGGCATTACGCGACAACGACCTGAAAGTGGCACTGCTGGAAGCGCGCGAATCAGAGATCAATACCACCGATCCACGCGCGCTGGCGCTGTCCTACGGTTCGCGCCTGTTGCTGCAACGACTGGGCGCTTGGCAGACACTGCAAAACGTCAGCGGCATAAAAGTTATTGAAGTCACACAGAAGGACAGTGCCGGTCATGCCACTTTGCGCGCCGACGATCTGAACGTGCCGGACATGGGTTACGTGCTGCCCTACACGGCATTACATGCCGCCTTGCAACAGGCACTGCATCAGTCTGATGTCGATTGTCTGTATGGTGCCGCCGTCAGTGACCTGTCCAGCAACAATGAACAATCAAGCATCGTCTATCAGCACAACGGCGCTCAGCACACACTCTCGGCGAAACTCGCCGTAGTAGCAGACGGCGGCCAACTTTTGGAAGCCAAGCGCCCGCCACAGATCACAGACTATGGCCAGAGCGGCATCATCGCCCACGTCACGACCGATGGCCCGGACAACGGTGTCGCCTTTGAACGGTTCACCGCGCAAGGGCCGATGGCCTTGCTGCCCTACATGGATGGCTACGAACTGGTGCTGACAGCGGCGCACGAGCAAGTGCAAACAATGTTGAGCTGGGACGATGCGACCTTCCTGCACTACCTGCAAGGCCACTTCGGTGACCGTGTCGGCAACTTCGCCACCATCGGCAAACGCAGCAGCTATCCCTTGCGCCTGAAGCGTGCACCCGACATCACCTTTCCGCACACCGTGCTGATCGGCAATGCCGCACAGACGCTGCATCCCGTGGCGGGGCAGGGCTTCAACATGGGCATCCGCGACGCATGGGAACTGGCACAGACCATCCTCGACCACGCACCGGACGGCATCGGCTCCGCCGCCATGTGTGCCGCCTACCGCAAATCACGTCGCGTCGACCGCAATGCGGGCATCCGCTTCACCGACGGGCTGGTACGTCTGTTCTCCAATGACCTTCCTTTGCTCGCTCCCTTGCGCTCCGCCGCACTCAACCTGCTCGACCACATCCCGCCGGCCAAGAAGTTCGTAGCCAAGCGCATGATGTTCGGCGCCAACGGCTGATGAACAGCGCGCAACAGAATCTCGCTATTCTGTTCGCCGATATCAGCGGCAGTACCGCGCTGTACGACAAGCTGGGCAACGAGGTCGCACTGCACATGGTCACGCGCACGTTGTCCATCCTCACCCGGGTGGCACTCAATCACGAGGGCAAGCTGATCAAGACCATCGGCGATGAAGTCATGTGCTCCTTCCCGGACGCCGTGCAGGCCTTCAACGCCGCACGTGCCATGCAGCTGGAAGTCGAGCACCAGCGTCCCGGCGGTGATCATCCGATCTACGTCCGAATCGGCCTGCATTACGGCGAGGTTCTGCTCGATCGCAACGACGCATTTGGCGACACCGTTAACCTTGCGGCGCGCATCACGGCCATCACCCGCGCCCGACAGATCCTGACTTCACAAGCCGTGATCAGCGAACTGCCTGACAAACTGCTCAAGCGCACGCGCCCCCTGCATCGCACGGCGTTCCGCGGCAAACAGGAATCGTTCGATGTATTTCAGGTGATGTGGGAACAGGAAGATACGACCAGCACGCGCATCGGCACGCAGCAGTTCCGCAAACCGGCCCTATCGCGCCAAGAAATGATGCTGCGCCACGAGACGCAAGTGATCACCATCAGCGAACAACGCCGCAGCGCCATACTGGGCCGCTCCGAAGATTCAGATATGGCGATACTCGATAGCCTCGCCTCCCGTCAACATGCCCGCGTCGAATTTAATTTCGGCAAGTTCCTGCTCACTGATCACAGCGTGAACGGCACATTCGTGCGTTTCAGCGATGGTCAGGTCATCGAACTCAACCACCAGCAGATCGTGCTGCATGGTGCCGGTGCCATCAGCCTGGGGCGGAATTTCGAAGAAGCGGCGGGTGATGTGATCGAGTATCTAGTGCAATGACTGTGCATCTCGCCTGAGTCTGGATGCAGCTTGGCTTGAAGGAGTAAGCGATGGTGAAATTGTTCTGGTACAACTCGATCCGGTTCAGGGTCAGTCTCGCCTTGTTCGTGCTGTTCGCGCTGCAGGCATTCACCGCCGGTTTCACCCTATACGAAGTCGATCTACGCAAACATGATTACGAGATCCTGAATCTTGCCGGCCAGACACGCGTCATCAGTCATTCCCTGGTTTTTCAATCGCACAGTTACCTTAAGGAAGGGCTGTTCAGTAATGTCGACGGTCGCGGCATCAACGATCTGTATTTCGAGAACCTGCAGCAGAACATGCAGTTGTACGAAAAGATCATTGCCGGCTTCCGCAATCGCCGCCTCGACCCCGAGATCACCGGACTGGATGAACCGCTGACCTGCAGTTGGGATGCGCAATCCAAGAATCAACTGGATGTCAGTGCCGCCACCTGGGATCGCTTCCGCGATGGTTTGCAACAGACCATCGCGCGCAACCGTTTGAATCCCGAGAAAGCTGCAGCCCGTTTCGTCGCCGAGTACGGCGAAGAACTGGCGACTTCTTCAGACCGTTTGAGCCGGGCCTTCCAGCACATGATGGAAGGCAAGCTTTCCTCAATCCGCCTATTCAACCAGTTGGCGATGGTCGCGACCGGATTGCTCTCGATCCTGATCGCCATCCTGCTCTACCGGAAAGTGCTGCGCCCGCTCAGCCGCACCGTGCAAGGTTTTTCCAGGGTATCCAACGGCGAACTCGGCTATCAGCTGCCCGCCGTGCCGGACAACGAGATCGGACAGATGGCCCATGCCTTCAATCATCTGTCCGATCGCATGCGCAGCCTGTTCCGCCTCACCGACCACATCAGCCGCAGCACCAGCCTGTATGAAGCGCTCAAGTTCGTATGCGTGGAGTTCCGTGCCTTTCTGCCGGTACAGTGGGTCGGCGTGCTGCTGCTGACGCCTGATCGCAAACAGGTCGTGCTGGAACGCCTGTACAGCGATACGCGTAGTGCGCTCAAGGAAGGGGATCATTTCGAGTTCGCCCTCGGCGCGCCCGAAGTCGCATTGGCCAAAGGCGGTGCGCTGGCCATCGACGATCTGGCTGCATTCTCCCGCGACAAGCACGCTGATTTTATGGCTTCCAGACTGGCTGCTGACGAAAAGAATTCTGCCTTGCTGGTGCCCATGAAGCAAGCGGGCGGCAGCGACGCGATCCTTGTGTTTGCCACTTCCCAGTCCAATGCCTATGCGCCTGACCATGTCGCTTTCCTCAGCAACATCGCCGCCCAGATCGGACAGATCATCGAGAAGACCGTGGTCATGGAAGGGCTGGTGGTCGCTGCGGTAGAGGGCTTGGCCAAACTGGCCGAGAGCCGTGACCCCGAAACCGGTGACCATCTGGTGCGCATGAGCTTGTATTCGGCCATCATCGCGGAAGCGCTGGAACAGGATGACAAATATCAGTCGCTCATCACACCGGCTTTTGTCCGCGACGTGTTCCGTTTCGCGCCCATGCACGACATCGGCAAAGTAGGCATCAGCGACGACATCCTGCTCAAACCGGGCAAGCTGGATGCCGAGGAGCGCAAAGAGATGGAGCGCCATCCGGTGATCGGCGGGCAGGTCTTACGCCGCAGCGAAGAGCAGATGAAGTCACTCGGTCACAGCATCTTCCAGGTCGGCATCGAGATCGCCGAAGCGCATCACGAGAAATTCGACGGCAGCGGCTATCCCGCCGGACTAGCAGGCGAAGCCATCCCGCTTTCCGCGCGCATCATCGCCGTGGCAGACGTGCTGGACGCACTGACTTCCAAGCGCCCCTACAAGGAGGCTTGGTCGATGGAAAGTGCACTAGAGGCCATCAACAAGGATGCGGGCAAGCATTTCGACCCTGAAGTGGTGGCAGCTCTGCAGCGCACATTGCCGCGCATCATGGAAGTGTATGAACGGCTGAAGCACGTCTGAAACGTGTAGCTGATCAGGCCAAACGATTCAGCAGCTTCTCGTGTATCCCGCCGAAACCGCCGTTGCTCATCACCAGAATCTGATCGCCTGATCGGGCGGCGGCGGCGATAGCCTCGACCAGTTCATCGAGGTCGTCTTTCACCACTGCCTTATCACCCATCGGCGCCAGCGCACCGCGCGCATCCCAACCCAGATTGCCCGCATAGCAGAAGGTCAGGTCGGCATCTTTCAGACTGCCGGGCAGTGCATCTTTCATCACACCCAACTTCATGGTGTTGGAACGCGGCTCCAGCACAGCCAGGATGCGTGCCGCACCCACCTTGCGACGCAGACCAGCGACGGTGGTGTCGATAGCGGTAGGGTGGTGTGCGAAATCGTCATACACCGTGATGCCGTTCACCGTACCGCGCACTTCCATGCGGCGCTTCACATTCTTGAATTCTGCCAAAGCCGCCAACCCTTGCGCCACCAGCACACCGGCATGACGTGCCGCAGCCAATGCCGCGAGTGCGTTCATGCGGTTGTGTTCGCCGAACAGCTCCCATTGCAACGTACCTTGCGGCTTACCATCGAGTGTCACCAGCTCCTGGTCATCAATATTCCAACCGTCCTCGCTACCGAACTTCTCCTCCGGCGTCCAGCAGCCGCGTTCGATCACACGCTGCAATGCTTCCTCACGCCCGTTGCACACCACCAAGCCGTTGCCCGGTACCGTGCGCACCAAGTGATGGAACTGCGTTTCGATAGCGTTCAGGTCGGCGAAGATGTCGGCGTGGTCGAATTCCAGATTATTCAGGATCGCGGTGCGCGGATGGTAGTGCACGAACTTGGAACGCTTGTCGAAGAAGGCAGTGTCGTATTCGTCCGCCTCGATCACAAAGAACGGCGACTCGGTGATGCGTGCCGAGATGCCAAAGTTCTGCGGTACGCCGCCGATCAGGAAGCCGGGATTCAGCCCCGCATATTCCAATATCCACGCCAGCATAGAAGTGGTGCTGGTCTTACCGTGCGTACCCGCCACACCCAGCACCCATTTGTCACGCAACAAGGCGTCGGCCAGCCACTGCGGGCCGGAAACATAGGGCAGGCCGCGATTCAAAATCTCTTCCATCAGCGGGTTGCCTCGCGACACCACGTTGCCGATGACGAACACATCCGGCTTGAGGTCGAGTTGCCCCACGCCAAAACCTTCGATCAGTTCTATGCCCTGAGCTTCGAGCTGGGTGCTCATCGGCGGGTAGACGTTGGCATCGCAACCAGTGACGCGGTAGCCTGCCTGCTTGGCGATGGCGGCGATGCCGCCCATGAAAGTACCGCAGATGCCGAGGATGTGGATGTGCATGTTGTGAGTCCTAATAAATCAACTCACCACAGAGACACAGAGACACAGAGAAAAACCAACCCGAAAAACTTCTCAATCTTGAAGAGCCGCTTGGGTTTTGATCTTCTCTGTGTCTCAGTGTCTCTGTGGTGCAAAGGTTTGGGTATTGTAAATGCGAATTAAATATCTTCCGGCACCATCTTGATCGAACCGCACGGGCACTCGGCCTCGCAGATGCCACACCCCTTGCAGTAGTCGTAATTGAACTCGAATCCCTTACCGGGGCCGAGCTTGATCACCGCGTTGTCGGGGCACACGCCGTAGCAGTTGTCACATTCGAAACAGTTGCCGCAGGACAGACAGCGACGTGCTTCGAACAGGGCATTCGTCTCGTCCAGCCCGCCCTGCACCTCGTCGAAGCTGGTCTGGCGACGGATCATGTCCAGCATCGGACGCACCGTCTTGTCCGCGTCGGAGTAGTACCAAGGGTTGAGTTTGTCGAAGGTGGCGATCTCGTGCTTCGGCTCCGGCGCGTAGGTGATGTCGCGCAACCAAGCGTCGATGTTGCGTGCCGCCTTCTTGCCGTGGCCCACGCCCACCGTCACCGTTCGCTCTGAAGGCACCATGTCACCACCAGCGAAGATGCCATCATGGCCTGTCATCATATTGGGTGCGACTTGCACCGTGCCGTCCTTGATCTCCAGACCGGACACGCCCTCCAGCAAAGAAAGGTCGACATCCTGCCCCAGCGCCAGCACCACCGAGTCCGCTTCCAGTTTCTCGAACTCGCCGGTCGGCTGCGGGAAACCTTTCTCGTCCAGCTCCATCTTCTCCACTGTGATCTCGCCCACTTCGGCCTGCTTGATGGTGGACAGCCACTTGATCAGCACGCCTTCCTGCAGCGCTTCCTCGATCTCGAAATCATGCGCCGGTGCCCGGTCGCGCGTGCGGCGATAGACGATGATCGGCTCGCCGCCCATGCGTTTCACTGAGCGCGCCACATCGATAGCGGTATTGCCACCACCGTACACCACCACCTTACGGCCCAGCATCGGCTTATCTTCGCCTTCCATCGAACGCAACACCGACACCGCATCCACTATGTGCGCCGCGTCGCCGGCGGGAATCATGGCGCGTTTGCCGATGTGCGCACCGACCGCGAGGAAAGCTGCATCGAATCCGCCGTCCTTCATGCTCTGTTCGATGTGCTCCACCTTGGTGTTGAGCTTGAGCGTCACGCCGAGATCGAGGATGCGCTGCACTTCGGCATCCAGCACTTCGCGCGGCAGACGATATTTCGGGATGCCGAAACGCATCATGCCGCCGGCCAGCGGACCGGCTTCCTGTATCTCGACTTGGTGACCCATGCGTGCCAGATGGTAGGCAGCAGAAAGTCCCGACGGGCCTGCGCCGACCACCAGCACCTTCTTGCCGGTCGCTGCAGCGGGTGCATCGAATTTCCAGCCGCGCTTGTTCGCTTCATCACCGAGGAAACGTTCCACCGAATTGATGCCGACCGCCTCATCGAGCTGACCACGATTGCATGAGGTCTCGCACGGGTGATAGCACACACGCCCCATCACGGCCGGCAGCGGATTGTCCCGTACCAGCACACGCCAAGCCTGTTCGTAATCGCCGGATTCGGCGTGGAACAACCAGCCCTGGATGTTCTCGCCAGCCGGACAGGCGTTGTTGCAGGGCGGCAAACGGTTCAGATACACCGGGCGCGCCGAGCGCCAAGATCCGGTCAGGTTGGCCAGCGAAGTGCCCGGTTTGAGCGTGATGGCGAAAGGTTTATTAGCCATGAGCCTTCTCCTCGTCGAGCAGACCGTACTTGCGGATGTTGCGGTCGGCGATGGCTTGCAGGTGTTCCACCATCTCCGGATGCGCATGCTTGCCAAACAGATGTGCAAAGCGTTTCTGCGGTTTGAGATATTCCTCGATGGGCTGCTTTTTACGGATCTTCAGCACGCTGGTCACTTCACCATGCTCGGCTTCGAACACTGGGAACGTGCCCGTCTCCTTGGCCAGCCGTGCCAGCTTGATGGTGTCATGCGAGGCTGAGCCCCAACCCAGCGGGCAGGGCACGAAGATATGGATGTAACGTGCACCGTGCATCTTCATCGCCTTGCGCACCTTGTATTCCAGATCGCGCAAGTCGGCCACGGTCGCGGTCGCTACATAGGGGATGCCGTGCGCCATGGCGATCTCGGGCACGTTCTTGCCTTGGCCGAATACATTGCCCGGCTCTTTGCCCACCGGCATGGTGGTGGCGGTGCGCGCGGTGGGCGGCGTGGCACTGGAACGCTGCACGCCGGTGTTCATATAGGCTTCGTTGTCGTAACAGATGTAGAGCACATCGTCGTTGCGTTCGAACATGCCGGACAGGCAGCCGAAGCCGATGTCGGTGGTGCCGCCGTCGCCGCCCTGCGCGACGACGCGAACTTCAGTCTTGCCCTTCACCTTCAGCGCGGCGGCGACGCCTGTCGCGACCGCGGCTGCGTTGCCGAACAGCGAGTGTATCCACGGCAGTTGCCAGGACGATTCCGGATAAGGTGTAGAGAACACCTCTAAGCAGCCGGTCGCGTTCACCGCGATCAACTGGTTGTTGCTCTCCGCCATCGCAGCGTCGATGGCATAGCGTGCGCCGAGTGCTTCGCCGCAGCCCTGACAGGCGCGGTGACCGGAGTTGATGGAGTTACTGCGCAATTCGCCCGACTGCACGCTGCGCTCGTCCGGCCCAAGCAGGCGGTTACCCACGGTGTAGGTACCGGTCTGATAGAACTTCACGGGTTGAAAGCTCATTGCGTTCTCCTCAACCGAATTTCGCAGCAGAAGTGGACATCCCCTTGTCGTACAGGATGTTCTCGGCGATAGGACCGGAGTGGCGGTTCTGTTTTTCGCGCTCCAGTTGCTTGTTGACGACATCCCAGTCAAGGTCGAGGAATGTGACCGGCTCCAGCTTCTCCTGCTCCGCTTCGAGGAACAGCTTGTGCAGCGACGCCTTGGTGATGTTGCGTCCGCCCAATCCGGCGATGGCGGTGAAGCCTTTCAGACCGGTGCCGCTCACTGCCATGCGCACGTCGGTGGCGACGATACCGCCCATGCCAACCGCGAGACTCTTCTCCAGCACCACGAAACGCTTGCAGTTCACCAGCGCGGCGCGCACTTCCTGCAGCGGGAAGGGGCGATAGCTGATGATGCCCAGCACGCCGATCTTGTGTCCCTGTTCGCGCAGCTCGTCCACCGTGTCCTTCACCGTACCCAACACCGAACCCATGGCCACGATCATCGTTTCGGCATCATCGGCGCGATAAGTGCGCACCAGTCCGCCGCTGTCGCGCCCGAATTGTTGCTTGAACTCGGCCGCCAGTTGCGGGATCAATTCCAGCGCCTGCATCTGCTTGGCGTGCGCCAGATACTTCACTTCCATGAACGCCTCGGGGCCGACCATCGCACCGATGGAGATCGGCTCTTTGGGATCGAGCGACTGGCGCGGATCGAACGGCGGCAGATAACCATCCACCTGTTCCTGCGTCGGAATGTCCACGCGCTCGAAAGCATGGGTGAGGATGAAACCGTCCATGCACACCATGATGGGCATGGAGAGTTCTTCCGCCAGCTTGAACGCCTGGATGTGCAGATCGACCGCTTCCTGATTAGTCTCGGCGAACAACTGCATCCAGCCGGAATCGCGCTGCGAGAGTGAATCGGAATGGTCGTTCCAGATGTTGATGGGGGCGCCGATAGCGCGGTTGGCGACGGTCATCACGATAGGCAGGCCCAAACCCGCTGCGTTGTAAACCGCCTCCACCATGAACAGCAGACCTTGCGATGCGGTCGCCGTGTAGGAACGTGCACCCGCGGCGGAAGAGCCGATGGCCACCGACATCGCGGCGAACTCGCTCTCCACGTTGATGAACTCACAGGGCGCCAATTCTTCGGACTTCACCATCTCGCCCAGTGCTTCGACGATGTGCGTCTGCGGCGAGATCGGATAGGCACAGATCACTTCGGGACGGCACAAAGCGATGGCTTCGGCGACGGCTTTGCTGCCTTCTATCTGCTTAAGCATGGGCGCGATCCTCCATCTGTTGCTTCACCAGCTCGTAGGCTTCCGTGGCGGCGGCGATGTTGCCCTCGGCCACTTTGCCAGAGAACTTCTCGTTGATCGCCTTGATCACGGATTCGAGTTTGAACATGCCTGAGAGTGCGGCGAAGCCTGCGATGAGCGGCACGTTGGGGATAGGACGACCGACGTGTTTCAGGCCCAGTTCGGTCGCGGGCAAGGTGGACATCTTGGAATGTCCGCGCTGTTTCACCAATTCACCCAGCCCGATCTGCTCGAAGCTGTGTGCGGAATTGAGCAGCACATAACCGTCCGGTTTGAGTCCTGAGAACACATCGATCTGGTGCAGCAGGGTAGGGTCCTGGATGATGAGCGCATCCGGCTCCATGATCGGCTCACGCAGACGAATCTCTTTGTCGTCGAGGCGGCAGAACGCCACCACCGGCGCACCTGTGCGCTCAGAACCAAAACTGGGAAAAGCCTGAGCATGGCGACCTTCCTCGAACGCCGCGACCGACAACATCTCTGTCGCCGTCACAACGCCCTGACCGCCCCGCCCGTGAACTCGAATCTGGAACATCTGCCGCTCCTTTTACTTGCGTATCGTCACACCAGAATGTTACGCCTGTTTGTCCGGGATGTTTAATTGATGGCGAGCAACTCCACGTCGAACACCAGCGTCGCGTTGGGCGGGATCACACCCCCCGCACCGCGCGCGCCATAACCCATCTCGGGCGGGATGACCAAAGTGCGCGATCCGCCCACTTTCATACCCTGCACGCCCACATCCCAACCCCTGATGACACGACCGCCACCGAGCGGAAATTCGAACGGCCGGTTGCGGTCGCGCGAGCTGTCGAACTTCTTGCCTTTGTGTTCCGGTGCAGCCTCGTCATACAACCAGCCGGTGTAATGCACTGAAACCGTTTGACCGGCACTGGCGAGCGCGCCTGCACCCGCTTTGACTTCGATCTGCATCAGCTCGGTCACATTGCTCGGTTTGGCTGCTGGCAACTCGGCCTGCGAACAAGCACTGAACAACAGGCTGCTCGCACCGAGCAATGCAACGAAAGGAAGAACGGTGAAGCGCTTCATTTAATTCACACCCAGCAATTCAACTTCAAACACCAGCGTTGCATTGCCCGGGATCACACCACCCGCACCGCGCGGGCCGTAACCCATTTCCGGCGGGATGATCAATGTGCGCTGACCGCCTACTTTCATACCCTGCACGCCTTCGTCCCAACCTTGGATCACATGACCCTGACCCAGCGGGAATTCGAAAGGCTCATTGCGGTCGAGCGAGCTGTCGAACTTCGTGCCCTTGTTGCCTTCCGCCTTCTTGTCGAACAACCAACCGGTGTAATGCACGCTCACGTTCTGTCCCGCCTGTGCCTCGTCCCCTTCACCGACCTTGGTGTCGATCATGTCGGTCTTGATGACCTTCAACAGCTTCACATCGAACACCAGCGTCGCATTCGGCGGAATCACACCACCCGCACCGCGCGGGCCGTAACCCATCTCCGGCGGGATCACCAAAGTACGCTGACCGCCTTCCTTCATACCTGCCACGCCTTCGTCCCAACCCTTGATGACGCGCCCGCCACCGAGTGGGAACGAGAATGGATCATTGCGGTCGAGTGAGCTGTCGAACTTAGTGCCCTTGTTGCCCTCTGCGCTCTCGTCGAACAACCAGCCGGTGTAATGCACGATGACGGTTTGTCCAGCTTGCGCTTCTGCGCCTTCGCCTAGGTTGATGTCGGTTTTGATGAGTTCAGTCATTGCGATTTCCTAAGTTGAGTTTCAAATATATATTTCAGCTTGCATAAATGTGACGGCGTTGCCAGCCAGCCTTACCCGATTGCCGTTGAGTACACACTGAAGATCGCCGCCACGCGCCGAAATCTGTCTAGCGCTGAGGACATTCTTGCCAAGCTTTTTCGCCCAATATGGCGTCAGCGCACAATGCGCAGATCCGGTCACAGGATCTTCTGGAATACCCAAATTGGGGGCAAAGAAGCGACTTACAAAGTCAGTATTCTTTCCGCGAGCCGTCACGATAACACCACGCAAATCCAATTCAGCCAATTTGCTTTGATCTGGCGCAATAGCTCGCACAGAATCTTCCGAATCGAGCACCACAAAGTAATCATCCGCAGCAAACACCTCTGCTGAGTGAAGCCCTAATCCGACAAGTAGCGCTTTGGGCACCGTGCATGCAACAGGAGGGGTCGATGGGAAATCCATCTCCAACAAGCCTCCCGCTCGCTCAACGCTCAACTCACCACTCTTCGTCTGAAATGAGATAGCAGCTTCTGAATATCCCAGATGCTCGAAGATCACATGTGCGGTCGCCAAGGTGGCATGGCCACATAGCGCCACTTCCGCCACGGGTGTGAACCAGCGCAACTCGAAACCGTCTTTTACTTTTACGAAGAATGCGGTTTCGGAGAGATTGTTTTCTGCGGCAATTGACTGCAGCAGCGCATCCTCGAGCCATTCATCCAGAGGGCACACAGCAGCTGGGTTACCACTGAATAATGTGCTCGTGAATGCATCAACCTGATACTGCCTGAGTTTCATATTGCCTCTAGTAACTCAACACCGGCGCCAACCACCGCTCAGCCTCTTCCACCGTCCAGCCTTTACGCTTCGCATAATCCGCGACCTGATCTTTATCCACCTTGCCGGTCGCGAAATACTTCGCTTCGGGGTGTGAGAAGTAGAAGCCACTCACGGCTGCGGTAGGCAGCATGGCGAAGCTCTCGGTGAGCGTGATGCCTGCGTTCTTAGTCGCTTGCAACATTTCGAACAGCGGGCCTTTCTCGCTGTGCTCTGGGCAGGCGGGATAGCCGGGGGCTGGGCGGATGCCACGGTATTTTTCGGCGATGATGTCATCGTTGCTCAGACCTTCATCTGCGGCGTAGCCCCAGAACTCACGGCGCACGCGCAGGTGCAGGTGTTCGGCGAAGGCTTCGGCGAGGCGGTCGGCCAGTGCTTGCAGCATGATGGCGCTGTAGTCGTCGTTGGCCTTCTCGAACTCCTTCATCTTCTGCTCGATGCCGATACCCGCAGTCACCGCGAAGCCGCCGATGTAGTCCTTCACGCCGCTCGTCTTGGGCGCGATGTAGTCGGCCAGGCAGTAGTTGGGGATGTCGGCGGGTTTCTTGGTCTGCTGGCGCAGGTTGTGCCAAGTCATCGCGACTTGCTTGCGCTTGTCGTCGGTGTAGATCTCGATGTCGTCGCTGTTCACTGCATTGGCGGGGAACAGACCGAACACGGCATTGGCGGTGAGCCATTTCTCTTTGACCAGCTTCTTCAGCATGGCCTGTGCATCGGCAAACAACTTGGTCGCTTCCACGCCGACCACTTCGTCGCTCAATATCTTCGGATAACGGCCGGCCAGTTCCCATGCCTGGAAGAACGGTGTCCAGTCGATGAAGTCCACCAGTGCATCCAGCGGGTAGTTCTCCAACTTCTGCACACCGAGCAGCTTGGGCTTGGGCGGTGAATACTTCTTCCAGTCGGTCTTCAGGCCGTGAGTGCGCGCTTCCTGTAGCGACACATAAGTCGCTTTGCTCTTCTTGCCTTCGTGCTGCTCGCGTGCGGCCTGATAGTCGGCCTTGAGTTCGGCCACGTAGTCGTCGCGCAGGGTCGAGGAGAGCAGATTGCTGCACACGCCCACGGCGCGCGAGGCGTCCGTCACGTACACCACGGTGCCGCTCGAATAATTGGGTTCGATCTTCACAGCGGTGTGCACGCGCGAGGTGGTCGCGCCGCCGATCAGCAGCGGAATCTTGAAACCCTGACGTTCCATCTCTTTCGCCACGTGCGCCATCTCTTCCAATGAAGGCGTGATCAGGCCGGACAGACCGATGATGTCCACGTTGTGTTCGCGCGCGGTGTCTAGGATCTGCTGGCAGGGCACCATCACGCCCATGTTGATGACTTCGAAGTTGTTGCACTGCAAGACCACGGTGACGATGTTCTTGCCGATGTCGTGCACGTCGCCCTTCACGGTCGCCATCAGTATCTTGCCCTTGGGCTTGGTGTCGCCGGAGCGCAGTTTCTCCGCTTCGATATAGGGAATGAGATGGGCCACGGCCTGCTTCATCACGCGCGCCGATTTCACCACTTGCGGCAGGAACATCTTGCCCGCGCCGAACAGGTCACCGACCACATTCATGCCGGTCATCAGCGGGCCTTCGATCACTTCGACCGGGAACTTGGCTTCGAGTCGTGCTTCTTCGGTGTCTTCCACGATGAAGGTGGTGATGCCGCGCACTAGGGCATGGGTCAGGCGTTCCTGCACCGTGCCTTTGCGCCATTCCAAGTCTTCCACCTGCGCCTTACCGCCGCCTTTGAAATTCTCCGCCAGTGTGACCAGCTTCTCGCCCGCATCGGGGTGGCGGTTTAGCACCACGTCCTCGACCGCTTCGCGCAAGTCCTTCGGCAACTCTTCGTACACGCCCAACTGACCGGCGTTGACGATGCCCATGTTCATGCCCGCCTTGACGGCGTGGTACAGGAACACGGTGTGGATGGCCTCGCGCACCGGCTCGTTGCCACGGAAGGAGAACGACACGTTGGACACCCCACCGCTGATTTTTGCGTAAGGCAAATTTTTACGAATCCACGCGCAAGCCTCGATGAAGTCCACCGCGTAGTTGTCGTGTTCCTCGATGCCCGTCGCGATAGCGAAGATGTTCGGGTCGAAGATGATGTCCTCAGGCGGGAAACCGACTTTGTTCACCAGAATGTCGTAGCTGCGTTTGCAGATCTCGGTCTTGCGCGCGTAGGTGTCGGCCTGGCCGGCTTCGTCGAACGCCATCACCACTGCCGCCGCGCCGTATTTCTTCACCAGCGTGGCGTATTTGACGAAGTTCTCTTCGCCTTCCTTGAGCGAGATGGAATTGACGATGCTCTTGCCCTGCACACACTTCAGACCCGCCTCGATGATCTCCCACTTGGAGGAGTCGATCATCACCGGCACCTTGGAGATGTCCGGCTCGGAAGCGATCAGCTTGAGGAACTTCACCATCGCGGCCTGACCGTCCAGCATGGCGTCATCCATATTGATGTCGATCACCTGCGCGCCGGTCTCGACCTGCTGCTTGCAGATCTCCAGCGCTTCCTCGTACTGGCCTTCCATGATCAGGCGCTTGAACTTGGCGGAACCGGCCACGTTGCAACGCTCGCCCACGTTCACGAACAGCGACTCACTGCCGATGTTGAACGGCTCCAGACCGGACAGACGACACTCGACCGGATTGCTTGGGATCTTGCGCGGGGCGATGTCCTTGACCGCTTCGGCGATGGCCTTGATGAAGTCGGGCGAAGTGCCGCAGCAACCACCGATGATGTTGAGAAAGCCACTGCTTGCCCATTCTTTGATTTGCCCCGCCATGTTCTCGGGCGTGTCGTCGTAGCCGGTCTCGGCCAATGGATTGGGCAGGCCCGCGTTGGGGTGGGCGCTCACATAACAGTTGGCGACGCGCGACAGTTCTTCCACATACTGGCGCAGTTCTTCTGCACCCAGTGCGCAGTTCAGGCCGATGGAGATCGGCTTGGCATGCGCCAGCGAGTTGTAGAAGGCCTCGGTGACCTGACCGGTCAGCGTACGGCCGGATGCGTCGGTGATGGTGCCGGAGATCATGATGGGCAAGGACGTGCCGCGCTCCTCGAACACCGACTGCACAGCGAAGATCGCCGCCTTGGCGTTGAGCGTATCGAAGATGGTCTCGATCAGGATCAGGTCTGCACCGCCGTCCATCAGGCCGCGCGTGGCGTCGGAGTAATCGCTCACCAATTGGTCGAAGCTGATGTTGCGCGCCGCCGGGTCGTTCACGTCGGGCGAGATGGTGGCTGTCTTGTCGGTGGGGCCGAGTACGCCTGCGGCAAAACGCGGCTTGTCCGGCGTGGCATATTCGTCACAAGCCTCGCGCGCCAGTTTGGCACCGGCCACATTCAACTCGTAGTTGAGCGCTTCCATGCCGTAGGCCTTGAGCGTGGTCGCATTTGCGCCGAAGGTGTTGGTCTCGACGATGTCCGCGCCTGCCGCGAGATATTCGCGGTGGATGTTCTTGATGACTTCCGGCTTGGTGATCACCAGCAGGTCGTTGTTACCCTTGAGGTCGCTGGGCCAGTCCGCAAAACGCTCGCCGCGATAATCCGCCTCAACCAGTTTGTGTCGCTGGATCATGGTGCCGGTGGCGCCGTCTAGGATGAGGATGCGTTTTTGCAGGAGGTCTTGTATCTGGTGTTTCATGGGAATCGGCTCTTGAATTGAGCGCGGATTCTACCATGCAGCCTTGCTTGCTTCGTTTTGCGGGCCTGCTGCCGCTCATCGATTTTTACATGCCGTGCGTCGCTCAGTGGCCATTGACGGCTTGCTGCACAACGCCAATACCACTACTATTATTGTGACTTTATTGCAGTACCTCTCGCACACAGGAGCATGCATGGCAAAGTTCATCTGGACGGATCAGCTGAACGTCGGTATCGATGTCATAGACCAACAACACCGGCGTATCGTGGAATACATCAACCAATTGGATGACGCCCGTTCGAACGGCATGTCAAACGACGAGATATCCTGGCTGCTCAATGATCTGGTCGATTACACCATCTCCCATTTCGGTTTTGAGGAGAGCTTGCAGGAAGAAGCCAAGTACCCTTTCCTGACCTCTCACAAGAAAGTCCACGAGCTGTTCACCAAGCGCATCGCCGATTTTCAGGCGCGCGCGGAACAGGGTGAGGATGTGATCAAGGGGTTGAATAGCTTGTTGGTGACCTGGCTGTTCAACCATATCAAACGCGACGACAATGACTACGTTGAATCCGTTAAGGCTTATCTTGCGCAGAAGCAGGATTTTGTCGACCGCAAGCGCGGTCTGTTCGCAAGGTTGTTCGGATAATAAAAATAGTTACTTGCATTAATCGGCTGATATTAGGAGGTGCACCATGAAGAACCTGATCTGGACAGACAATCTGAACACCGGTATCGATGTCATCGACAACCAGCACAAACGCATCGTCGATTACATCAACAAACTGTACAACGTGCACAAAAGCAACACCGGTAAAGTAGCCATGCAGGACGTCATCGATGAACTGGTCGATTACACCCTGACGCATTTCGCCTTCGAGGAAGGCATGCTGGATGATTACAACTATGCCCAGATAGACGAACACAAAGCACTGCACGAGCAGTTCGCCAAACAGGTGCGTGAGTTACGTGATCGCTTTAATACCAGCGAATCTGCCTCTGTCGAACTGAACAATCTGATGGTGACCTGGCTGTTCAATCATATCCTGCACGAGGATGCCAAGTACGTGCCCTGCGTACCCAAGTCCAAACACTGAGCCCTGCCTGAGTGCCCGCATCGTTTGTGCGGGTGTTCAGTTTCCTTTGTCCATCCTCCGGTACTGCACCGCCTCGGCAATGTGCGCGGTTTGTATGTCTTTGCTCGCGGCCAGATCGGCGATGCTGCGCGCCACCTTGAGGATTCGATGGTAAGCACGCGCGGACAGGTTCAATTTACTGATGGCCTGCCGCAGTAGCGCTTCGCCTTGCGCATCCGGTGCGCAATGTTCATCGATCTCGGTCACGTTGAGTTGCGCGTTCGGCTTTCCCTGTCGCGCAAGCTGGCGTTGGCGGGCTGCTTCGACACGATGCTTAACGGTTGCGCTGTCTTCGCCATCTGATTGCTTCAACAGATCTTCCTGCGGCACGGCCGGTACTTCTATCTGAATATCGATGCGATCCAGCAAGGGGCCGGAGATCTTGCCGCGATACCGTGCGATCTGGTCCGGTGTGCAGCGGCACTTGCCGTTGAAGTGACCAAGATAGCCACACGGGCATGGGTTCATCGCCGCAAGCAACTGGAACTGCGCCTTGAAGTCGGCACGCCGCGCCGCGCGCGAGATAGTGATGCGCCCGCTCTCCAACGGTTCGCGTAGTACTTCCAGTACACTTCTATCAAATTCAGGCAGCTCATCCAAAAACAACACGCCGTGCATCGCCACCGAGATCTCGCCCGGTCGCGGGTTGCTACCGCCGCCAACCAAAGCCACGGCACTCGCAGTGTGATGGGGCGCGCGATAAGGGCGCGTCTTCCAACGCTCCAATTCAAAAGCGCCGCCCAACGACTGCATCGCTGCGCTTTCCAACGCTTCTTCTTGTGTCATCGCGGGCAGGATGCCGGGGAAGCGCGCGGCCAGCATGCTCTTGCCGGTGCCCGGCGGGCCGCTCATCAGCACGGAATGCGACCCGGCGGCGGCTATCTCCAGAGCGCGCTTGGATGCGACTTGGCCTTTTACTTCCTGCATATCCGGGTAGGTCGGCGCAGCACTTTCCACTTGCGGGATGAAACGCTCGATAGATTCGCGTCCGGCCAAGTGCGCCGCCACCTGCAATAACGAATTTGCGGGATAGACCACCGCATCGTCCACCAGCGCTGCCTCGGCGGCATTGGCTTCCGGTAACACGAAAGCGCGTCCGCTGTTCGCCGCGCGGTAGGTCATCGCCAGCGCGCCGCGTATCGGACGCAACTCTCCGGTCAGTGCCAGTTCGCCTGCAAATTCATATTCATTCAGTTTGTCGGCGGGTATCTGTCCCGATGCGGCGAGGATGCCGAGGGCGATGGGCAGGTCGAAACGCCCGCTCTCCTTGGGCAGGTCGGCGGGCGCTAGATTGACGGTGATGCGACGGGCGGGAAATTCGAATTGGCAATTCTGCAAGGCGGCGCGTACGCGATCCTTGCTCTCTTTAACTTCCACTTCGGGCAGGCCAACGATGGTGAATTGCGGCAGCCCGTTGGCAAGGTGCACTTCGACCGTGACCAGCGCGGCTTCCATGCCCGACAAACCTCTGCTGTAAAGAACAGCCAGGCTCATGATGAGTTACTTGTTGAACTCCAGTGCGGCCAGGCGCACCTCGAGCTTGTCCACGCGCTGCGCCAGCACCTCGTATTCCTCGCGCGTCACCAGATCCAGTTTGGAGAACCCCTGTGCCAGCAAGGCACGGGCGTTCTTTTCAAAGTCTTTGGCCGGGCTGTTAGCCACGGCTTCATTCAACTTGGACGACATCTCTTCAAAGAACTTCGCATTCAGCATGGCGCTTCTCCCTGTTTTTTGTGTGGGCGGAGTGTACCAAATACTGCCGCGCTAACTACGCATGGCATCAATCTTCAGGTCCCGCAGGCGCGTCAAGGCAGCCACTCCCGCAATCGGCCGACCTTGTCGGCAACGTGTCCTAAAGCCGCACCAACAGTGTGCACCAGCGCCGAAATCCGCGCTTACTCGGTGCACCTTTCGCGTGCACCGTTTTTCACGAATGCGGAACAAAGCCCGCCGTTATTGGGTTTGTGCAGGCTGGCACGGTTGCTGCTGTATGGAAAGCGTGGATACTTTTTATCCCGTTTTAAACTTAACGAAAGGAAATACCATGTTGAAGAAAAACCTGCTTGTTGCTGCTCTGGCTGCTACCTTTGCTGTGCCCGCTATGGCTGAAGATTCTCCTTTCAGCGCAAACGTGAGCATCACTACGAACTACGTATATCGCGGCATCTCACAAACTGCTAACAAGCCAGCACTGCAAGGCGGTTTCGACTACGCCCATGCAAGCGGCCTCTACGCTGGCATCTGGGGTTCCAGCATCAGCTGGTTGGGCGATTCTGGCACAGCCGCTAGCGCAGGCACTGAATTCGACACCTACTTGGGTTATTCCGGTGAAGCAGGCGACATCGGCTACGACGTGGGCTTGCTGGCTTACAACTACCCTGGCGACTATGGCACGAACCTGACTGCCAACACTACCGAACTCTATGGCTCTGTCAGTTACATGTTCGTCACGGCCAAGTACTCCCGCAGCACCGGCAATCTGTTCGGCGTGGCTAACTCCAGCGGCAGCGGTTATCTGGACCTGAGCGCCAGCTATGACTTGGAAGACGCAGGCATTTCCCTCGGCGCCCACTACGGCAAACAGACTATTGCTAACAGCCCGGCTGCTGACTACACCGACGTTAGCTTCAGTGCATCCAAGGAAATCGGTGGTTACGGCTTCAGTGCGACTTACACCAAGGCCAACGTAACTGGTGGTTTGGTTGATGCGCAGGGCAATGACCTGGTCAAGGGCACTCTGATTCTCGCGATCAGCAAATCCATGTAATTAACTCGGGGCGGTTCGCCGCCCCTCCGCCGGGCTCTTAAGAGAACGGCAAACGAATCGGAAATCTCAAGGAGAAGCATGATGAAAATGATTACTGCAATCATCAAGCCGTTCAAGCTGGACGAAGTGCGTGAAGCACTGTCCGCCATGGATGTGCAAGGCATCACCGTCACCGAAGTAAAAGGTTTCGGTCGCCAGAAGGGCCATACCGAGCTGTATCGCGGCGCGGAATATGTGGTGGATTTCCTGCCCAAGATCAAGCTGGAAGCAGCGATCAAGGCAGACCAGTTGGATCGCGTGCTTGAAGCAATCGAGAAAGCTGCTCAGACCGGCAAGATCGGCGACGGCAAGATCTTCGTGCAAGACCTCGAACAAGTGATCCGTATCCGCACCGGCGAAGTCGGTCCGGAAGCCCTTTAAGGAGAATGGAAATGAAGAAACTACTCGCTTCTTTCATGCTGCTGGCCGTGATGTTCGGCGCAGTCAGCCCCTCGTTCGCCGAGGAAGTCATGCCGGCAGCCGAAGCTGCTATGGCAACAACTGAAGCAGTTGCTGCCGCTGCCCCCGTGCCCGATAAAGGCGACACCACCTGGATGATGCTGTCCACACTGCTGGTGATCCTGATGATCGTACCTGGCCTGTCCCTGTTCTACGGTGGCCTGGTGCGCGCCAAGAACATGCTGTCCGTACTGTCTCAAGTGTTCGGCATCTTCGCCCTGATCTCCATCCTGTGGGTGGTGTACGGTTACTCGCTGGCCTTCGGTGACGGCGGTTCGATGAACTGGGCAATCGGTGACCTGAGCAAGATGTTCCTCGCCGGTATGACCGGTGACAGCACCGCTGCAACATTTACTGACGGCGTGGTGATCCCCGAGTTCACATTCGTGGCCTTCCAGTTGACCTTCGCGGCGATCACTACCGCGCTGATCATCGGCGGCTTCGCTGAGCGCATCAAATTCGGTTCGCTGATGGTGTTCTCCGCACTGTGGTTCACATTCTCTTACCTGCCTATCGCACACATGGTGTGGGCAACAGGTGGCTACCTGTTCGAGAAGGGTGCTTTGGACTTTGCTGGCGGTACTGTTGTGCACATCAATGCTGGTATCGCAGCACTGGTCGGCGCAATCGTGATCGGCAAGCGTATCGGTTACGGTAAAGAGCCGATGGCTCCGCACAACCTGCCAATGACTATGATCGGCGCATCCCTGCTGTGGGTAGGCTGGTTCGGCTTCAACGCCGGTTCCAACCTGGAAGCCACTGGTGGTGCAGCACTGGCCTTCCTGAACACCATCGTCGCTACCGGTGCAGCAGCACTGAGCTGGATGGGCGCTGAGAAAGTCCTGCGCGGCAAAGCATCCATGCTGGGTATCGCTTCCGGTGCAGTGGCTGGTCTGGTTGCCATCACACCGGCTGCCGGTCTTGTTGGCCCGATGGGCGCGATCATCCTTGGCTTGATCGTTGGTCCGGTCTGTCTGTGGGCGGTGTCTGGTCTGAAGAAATCTCTGGGCTATGACGACTCACTCGACGTATTCGGTATCCACGCAATCGGCGGTATCGTCGGCGCGATCGGCACAGGTATCTTCGTATCGCCAGCACTGGGCGGCGTGGGCATCGATGGCTACTCCATGGGCGCACAAGTGATGACACAAGCTACTGGCGTGTTGATCACTATCGTCTGGTCCGGTGTGGTTGCCTTCGTCTGCTTCAAGTTGGTCGACATGGTCATGGGTCTGCGTGTTTCGGAAGAAGACGAACGCGAAGGTCTGGACACAGCAACACACGGCGAGCGCGCATACAACGCTTAACTTCTCCTCCCTGGAGCCTCCCGGCTCCATTCTTAAGGGCACCCTCGCGGGTGCCCTTTTTTTCACCAAAATTCAATGCAACAAGGAGAAACAAATGCCAGGAGAGATGGAAAAACTGTTCGCACTGGCCGGACGCATCCACGTCCTACTTAGACGCGAACACAACCGCATCATCGACATCGAATGGATGTGCGCCGATGAGCGCTACGCTAGAGAAGTGATCAAACTCGCACGCTCCACAGAATCTGAGGAGCTACTGACGCTGGCTGAACGGGTAGAAGTTGTGCATCCGCTGTTGCCCAAGCCTCAGCGTATCGAAGTACCGATACCCGTGAAGGCTCAAGCGAAATATGTTGCCAGCCTGCGCTGAGCATCTGCATTGCATCTCAATAAATATGAAGGGCACCGCGAGGTGCCCTTTTTCATCTGTCGTAGGATGGGTGGAGCGTAGCGATACCCATCCTACATTTTCATGAGCCTGCGGGCTTCGCCCATCCTTCGACAAGCTCAGGACGAACGGATAGGCTGAAAACCCTACCCGCCCCCATACGTATCCGGCACCGTACTCCTCGAAAACCCACTCCTTGAGAACACGCTACGCGAAAACGCTCTGGATCTGGACATGTAGTTCGACAGTTCGGCCTGTGTCTGCATACTGAAGCCGCGATACAAGTCCATGTCGTAGTCGCTTTGTTCGATCAGGTGTATCGCCTTGGCCAGGTCGGCGATGAACTCATCCCAGTTCGCATAGCGCTCCTCCCGACCTTTCTGCATGGCGCGCTCGACCACATCGGTAAGCACCTTGGGTAGCTCCTGACGGTAATTCTCGATGGGAATGATGGGAAAGTTGATGATGGCGATACGCGCATCGAACTGGTTATCTGCCTCGAAAGAGTAATGGCCGGTAAGCAGGCGATACATCACCGCCCCAAGCGAATAGATGTCCGAACGCTGATCCAACGCCTCGCCTTCTATCTGTTCCGGTGACATATAAGCCAGACTGCCTGCCACCACCGCGCCCATCTCACTGACCGGAATAGCGCAGCCAAAATCGGCAAGCTTGGCGACGCCATTGGGCATAAGGATGATGTTACCGGGCTTCACATCACGGTGCACCACGCCCATTCCGGCGGCATATTTCAACGCTTCGGCGACTTGTGCAGTGACAGAGAGCACCTTATCCAAGGGCAGCAGATTCTCAACATTATCGTTCCTATCCAACGGCTTGCCGTTGATATATTCCATCACCAGATAAGCGCCGGTCTTTTCATTCAGGTCAGCATCGATCACGCGCACGATGTTGCGGTGCTGCATCTTCTGGCCGAGCTCGACCTCGTCTGTGAACATGGATTTATGCAGATCGGATTGGCTGGCTTTGCGCAGCTGCTTGAGGGCTACCGATGCGTAGGAGTCGTCGCGCAGGGCGAGATAAACATTGGAGGTTGCGCCTTCGCCCAGTTCGCGCACGATGGAATAGGGTCCGATGCGGAGGATGGGCGGGTTCACTGACATTCAGGTGCAATGTGCATTAAGCGGTAAATGAATTCTAACGATGCCATAGAGTATGGCAACGCCCGATTAGTTTCCGACCACCCGCAATTGAAGCAAGGTCAGGCAGCGATCTCGACCCGGTTGCGCCCGCCTTCTTTTGCGCGATAGAGCGCCTCGTCGGCTTGGGCAAAGCTTGTTTCCAATTCGGCCACTTCGCCGATGGAAGCGATACCGCTGGAGACAGTGATCTTGAATGCCACACCATGGCTCACCACTTCGTTGGCGGCGACCATCTTGCGCAGTCGTTCAGCGATGGCGCGCGCATCTTCCAGCGCGGTGTCCGGCAACAGGATAGCGAACTCCTCACCGCCGTAGCGCACCAGCAGGTCGTGTGGACGCAGGTTGTGCTGCATGATGTCCGCCAATGATTTGAGCGCGGCGTCACCCACCAGATGGCCATAGCTGTCGTTAACTTTCTTGAAGTGGTCGATGTCCAACACCATCACGGCACTGCGCTGTTTATTCAATGCACAGCGATGCAGCACGCGCGGAAAGGCATCGCTCATCCAGCGCCGGTTGTGCACGCCGGTGAGCGCATCAACCGTGGCCTGATGTTCATATTGCGCGCGCTGGTTGTGCGAGGTGATGAGGGCGGAATTGTCGTTGCGCATACGCCCGGCGATGATGGCGAGCAGATTGCGCGCCACATCGTGCGACTGGTCGACCAGCGACCACACCGTGTCGTGCGGCACCGCCAGCACGCGCGTGGCTTTGGCGGCGACCACCAGCGCGGAAGGGTTCTTGCCGTCCACCAGCGAGATCTCGCCCGTGCATTCGCCAGCTACCAGCGTGGCATGTTCCACCGTCTGGTGGGCGGCAAGGTGCACGCTCAGCTCACCTTCAAGGATGAGATACAGAAAAGTATTGGGTACTTCCGGCTGCAGCAGGTTCTCGCCGGCTGCCAACTCTCGCACCGTAGTGCGTTCTAACATGTATGCGACGCTGGTGAAGTCTACGTTGTGGAACAGCAGGTTCTGCGCGGTCAACGCACGATCACGATCCAACTCTTGCATAGGCCCCCCGGCTTATCTGATCAACGAAATACGATGGTCTTGTTGCCGCACACCAGCACGCGGTCTTCCACATGGTAGCGCAGGCCGCGCGCCAGCACGGTCTTCTCGATGTCGCGCCCGTAGCGCACCAGATCGTCCGGCGTGTCACCGTGGTCGATACGCACCGTGTCCTGCTCAATGATGGGGCCGGCATCCAGTTCATCGGTGACGTAATGGCAGGTGGCGCCGATCAGCTTCACGCCGCGCTGGTAAGCCTGATGGTAGGGCTTGGCACCGACGAAGGAGGGCAGGAAGCTGTGGTGGATATTGATCACCCGGCCCGGATAGCGCTGACATAACCAGGGCGGCAGGATCTGCATGAAGCGCGCCAGCACCATGGCATCGCCTTGATGTTCATCGAACAGGGCGGCGATGTGCTGGAACGCTGCTTCCTTGGCTGTTGGATCATTGCTTGCCATGTCGACATGGATGAACGGGATACCGTGCCATTCGACGAAGCTGCGCAGGTCTTCGTGGTTGGAGATCACGCAGGGTATATCCACCTGCAGCTCGCCGCTGCGCCAGCGATGCAGCAGATCGTCCAGACAGTGATCCTGTTTGCTCACCAGCACGACCAGTCGCTTCTTGTTGGCGGAGTCGGTCAGCTGCCATGTCATCTGAAATTCATCGGCCAGCGGCTTAAACTTCTCACAGAACGTCGCTGCATCGAACGGCAAGGAATCGGCACGCATCTCCTGACGCATGAAGAAGCGCTCAGCCTCCTGCTCGGTGTGATAGCTCGCCTCGGTGATGAAGCCGCCATGCTCGGCGATGAAACCGGTGACCGCGGCGATGATGCCGGAACGGTCAGGACAGGAGATGGTGAGGGTGTAGCGATGCGTGTTGCTCATGCAGAGACTCCTAGTATCAGTGCATGGATTCTAACGGATATCCCTCACAGGGATGCATCCACAGCTAAGGACGGCGCTGCTTGTTATGGAAGAACTGACAGGGATGACCGGAAGCCTCAAGCACTTCCAACATCGGCAGACGCTGGCTTTTGAAATCCAGCGCACGACAGCCGTAGCGGAATTGCACCTCGTAGGTGATGTAGAAATGCGCACAGTCGTTGCATCTGGGGGCTTGAGTCTCTGGCTTGTTGTCTGCCGTCTTGCTCATCTTGGCTTAGATCAGCAATAGGACTGCGGCAACGGTTTGACCTCGACATCTTGGCCCCACAACTGGGACACGATGCTTGTGGCACGCTCGGCATCGCCGCTGGTATGGAAAGTCTCATTGCCAACCACGCCCAGCCTCACACGCGGCGGCAGCTCGGTGTCGACACGGCGTTTGAGTTCGCGCGCAACGGCTGCGCCGGTATCGATCAGCGTGATTGCTTCGCCCGCTACTTCGCGAATCAGCGGTGCGAGGAAGGGATAGTGGGTACAACCGAGAATGAAAGTATCTGCTCCGGCTTCCAGTAGCGGTGTGGTGTAGCGCTCGACCAGACGTCGTGCCTCGACACTGTGCAAGTCGCCGCGCTCGACCAGCTCCACCAGTCCGGGACAACCCTGGGTGACGATCTTCACCTTGCCCCCGTATTTATCCAACAGCGCGGCGAAGCGCGCACTTTCCAGCGTACCCACAGTCGCCAACACGCCCACCACATTACTCTGGGTCGCGGCGACCGCCGGTTTGATGGCCGGTTCCATACCGATGAAGGGGATCTTGCTGAATTGCTTACGCAGCGGCAGGGCGGCGGCGGCGGTCGCGGTGTTGCAGGCGATGACGATGGCTTCTGCGCCATGTTTGAGCAGGAAGCGGGTCAACGCCATAGAACGGGCTTCGATGAAGGCGGCCGATCTGCCGCCGTAGGGCACATGACCGGAATCGGCGACATAGATCAGGTTGGCTTCGGGCAGTGCCTCACGGATATGCTGCAGAACCGAGATGCCGCCCACGCCAGAATCGAATATGCCGATAGTCCTGACCACGTTCTTCCTTCGTTACTCTTCCGTGCCCTGACTGCGCAGATACTCTTCGTAGGTGCCGTGGTAATCGGTCACGCCCTTGTCGGAGATCTCGATGATGCGCGTGGCCAGCGATGACACGAATTCGCGGTCGTGGGACACGAAGATCAGCGTGCCCTTGAACAGATCGAGCGCGGTGTTGAGCGATTCGATGGCTTCCATGTCCATGTGGTTGGTCGGCTCGTCCATCAGCAACACGTTGGGCTTGGCCAGCATCAGCTTGCCGAACAGCATGCGGCCTTTTTCGCCGCCGGACAGCACTTTGACCTTCTTCTTCACGTCGTCACCGGAGAACAGCAAGCGGCCCAGTGTGCCGCGCACCACTTGATCGTCATCGGACGGGCCGCGCCAGTCGGTCATCCATTCCATCATCTCTTTGTCTTCGGCGAAGTCATGCGCATGGTCCTGCGCGTAATAACCCAGCTTGGCTTTTTCCGCCCATTTGATGGTGCCGGTATCCGCTTCCAGATCGCCCGCCAGACAACGCAGCAAAGTGGTCTTACCGATACCGTTGGGGCCGATGATGGCGACTTTCTCGCCCGCGTCGATACGGAAGTTGACGTTGGAGAACAGTACCTTGTCGTAGCCTTTGGCCATATGCTGTACTTCGACGGCAGTGCGGTGCAGCTTCTCGCGCTCGTCGTATTCAAAGCGGATGAACGGGTACTGACGGCTGGACGGTTTGATATCTTCGATCTTGATCTTGTCGATCTGGCGCGCACGCGAAGTGGCTTGCTTGGCCTTGGATGCATTGGCCGAGAAACGTGCCACGAAGGCTTTCAACTCGGCGACCTTTTCCTTGGCCTTGGCGTTGTCGGACGACTGTTGTTCGCGCGCCTGCGTCGAGGCCAGCATGTAGTCGTTGTAGTTGCCCGGATAGACCGTGATCTTGCCGAAGTCCAAGTCCGCCATGTGTGTACACACGCTGTTCAGAAAGTGGCGGTCATGGGAGATGATGACCATGGTGCTGTTGCGCGCGTTGAGGATGTTCTCCAACCAGCGGATGGTGTTGATGTCCAGGTTGTTGGTCGGCTCGTCCAGCAGCAGGATGTCCGGATTGGAGAACAACGCCTGCGCCAGCAGCACGCGCAACTTGAAGCCCGGCGCAACAGCGCTCATCGGCCCCTGGTGCAATCCGATATCGATGCCCAAGCCCAGCAGCAGTTCCCCCGCACGCGCTTCGGCGGTATAGCCATCGTATTCGGCGAAGGTCGCTTCCAGATCGGCGGCGCGCATGTAGTCTTCTTCGCTGGCATCGGGATTGGCGTAGATCGCATCGCGCTCGCTCATCGCTTCCCACATCTCGTCATGGCCCATCATCACCACGTCCAGCACGCGATTCTCCTCATAGGCGAACTGGTCCTGACGCAATTTGCCGAGGCGTTCACCGCGGTCCAGCATCACTTCGCCCGAGGACTGGTCCAGATCGCGACCGAGGATCTTCATGAATGTGGACTTGCCACAGCCGTTGGCGCCGATCAAACCGTAACGGTTGCCGTCACCGAATTTGACGGAGACGTTCTCGAACAACGGCTTGGCGCCGAACTGAATAGTGATGTTTGCTGTAGATAACATGGGACTGCCTTATTTTCGAAGGGCGGCATTCTACCACTGACAGCAGGGTTCGATTCGCTGGCGGCTGGTTTAAACTGCCGCCTTCACAAGAACATGCAGCGAGCCGATCATGCAAGAGAAGAGCATCAATATCACCCAACTGACGAATGACAGCAACGACGGATTGAGTGCCGAAGAGCGTGCAGGGCTGAAAAAGCAGCTTGCCGAAACATTGCAAGCACTTGAATCAGCAGCGGAAGATGAGCCGTTGCCGCGTGCAAAGTTACAGCTCGACATCGCTGAAGTGCTCAACGCACTGGGTCGTAAGAAAGAAGCGTGGGACATCGCCCGCGAGGCGTTCTTTACCTGCATGCGGCAGGAATCCTGGGCCGATGCGGTGGAAGCCTGCGATGTGCTGTTCCAAGCGCACCAGCCTGACTCGCTGGCCGCGCTGGGCATGGGTATCTGGCTGTCCGTCACCTTCCCGGTCGATCCCGAGCTGACGGTCGCCATGCTGATCCACGTGGTGGACGAGACGCCTAACGATTCTGACGGGGCAGCAGTGGCGGCCATCACCGCACGTTATGTGGTCGATCTGCGTGCCGACGACGCGCAGCACGAGAGCCAAAGCTTCCTGGTGAACAACCTGATCGCCATGGTCGCCCAGCGTCACAGCAACGTGCAGGATCAGGAAGGGCTGGACCGCTGGCTGAACCACTTGCAACTGCGCGACCCGCAGATCTTCCTGCCGCGATTGGCGGCGGTAGTGGATGCCATCGTGGGCGACAAGTGGTGGTTCGAGCGGGATGTGTTGCGCGCCAGACTGCCTGATTAACTGACACTCAAATCCGCCGCACTTCCAATCGTCATGGGCCAAATCGGCTAGAATGCCTGCATCGTTTCTAGCAGGTTAATCATGGTTCCCCATCTCACCACCGCACTCAAAGGCCCGTTGCTCGATCTGGAGCGGCGCTTCCTAGAAAAGCAGCCGGACATCGAGCGCTGGTTCCGCACCCAGTGGCTGGAACACACCGTGCCGTTCTATGCTTCGGTCGATCTGCGCAACAGCGGCTTCAAGCTGGCACCGGTGGATACCAATCTGTTCCCCGGCGGCTTCAACAATCTGAACCCGGAATTCCTGCCGTTGTGTATCCATGCGGCGCAGAGCGCGATCGAGAAGATCTGCCCCGAGGCGCGTGGCGTACTGCTGATCCCTGAGAACCACACGCGCAACCAGTTCTACTTGCAGAACGTTGCGATGCTGGTGCGTGTGTTGCGCCAGTCGGGCCTTAACGTGCGCATCGGTAGTCTGTTGCCCGAGATCACCCAGCCGACGGATATCCAGCTCGTGGACGGCAGCACCCTGACGCTGGAACCCATCGTGCGCAAAGGAAACCGCTTGTCCATCGGCGACTTCGATCCCTGCGTGGTACTGCTCAACAACGACCTGTCTGCGGGTGTGCCCGATCTGCTGCGCAACCTGGAACAGAACGTGTTGCCGCCGCTGGAAGGCGGCTGGACCACACGCCGCAAGTCTCGCCACTTCGCGGCCTATTCGCGCGTGGCGCAGGATTTCGCGCAGATGCTGGGCATCGATCCCTGGCTGATCGATCCCTATTTCGACAGTTGCGGCGAAATAGACTTCCATGCGCGCACCGGCGAGGATTGTCTGGCCGGCAAGGTCGATATGTTGCTGCAGAAGATGAAGGCAAAATATGCCGAGTACGGCGTGAAGGACGATCCGTTCGTGATCGTGAAAGCGGATGCCGGCACCTACGGCATGGGCATCATGACGGTGAAAGACGCCAGCGAGGTACGTGACCTGAACCGCAAGCAGCGCAACAAGATGGCGGTGGTGAAGGAGGGGCTGTCGGTCTCGGATGTGCTGGTGCAGGAGGGGGTGTATACCTTCGAGCAGATCAACGATGCAGTCGCCGAACCGGTGGTGTACATGGTGGATCACTTCGTAGTGGGCGGTTTCTACCGCGTGCATACCGGACGCGGCGTGGACGAGAACCTGAACGCGCCGGGCATGCATTTCGTGCCGCTTGCGTTCGAGAGCAGCTGCACCTTGCCCAACCCTGACCGCGCACCCGATGCACCGCCGAACCGCTTTTATGCCTACGGTGTAGTAGCGCGTCTGGCCTTGCTGGCAGCGTCCATCGAACTGGAGGAGCTGGCGGCATGATGAGATCCCTCATTGTTCTGCTGGCTTTGCTGCCGATGCTCGCCGGCTGTGGCAAAGAGCCACTCTATCAGGAGCAGGCCTATGTGTTCGGCACCATCGTCGAAGTGAGCATCTACGGCGAGGAAGAAACCAAGGCGCGACAGGGCGCGGCGGCCGTGATGGCCGAGTTCCAGCGCCTGCACGACCTGCTGCATGCCTGGCAGCCTTCTGCTTTATCCTCGATCAACGAGGCCCTCGCTCAAGGCAAGACACAAGCGACGCCCTCTGAACTGGTCTCTTTGCTGCAGGATGCCGAACATTTCTCGGTGCAATCGGGTGGTACCTTCAACCCGGCTATAGGCGGCCTGATCAAAGCCTGGGGATTCCAGTCGGACACTTTCCAGCCGGTGCTGCCCGACGAGAATAAGATCTCGGCGCTGCTGAAATCCGCCCCTCAAATGACGGACTTGTTCTATCAGCCCCCTGTTTCTGGCGGCAATGAGGAACAGATCGGCAGTAAGAATCCTTCTGTCATGATCGACTTGGGTGGGTTTGCCAAAGGCTATGCCCTGGATCGTGCCGTGGACATACTGCAGAAACAAGGTATCTCCAATGCCTTGATCAACATCGGTGGCAATGTGATCGCTTCGGGCACACACGGCAAGCGCCCTTGGCATATCGGCATCCAGCATCCGCGCAAACCCGGCACGATCGCAACGCTGGAGTTGCGTAACGGCGAGGCGGTCGGCACTTCCGGCGATTACCAGCGTTTCTTCGAGTTGGACGGTAAACGCTATTGTCACCTGCTCGATCCGCGAAGTGGCCAGCCTGTACAAGGCGTGCAAGCAGTCACTGTACTGACTCGCGGAGAACGTGCCGGACTGTTGTCGGATGTGACCTCCAAGCCCATTTTCATCGCCGGTGTTTCCGGTTGGCGCGCTGCAGTCCGCGGCATGGGCCAGACCGACGTGCTGCTGATCGATGCTGATGGTAAGGTGCATCTCACCGAATCCATGCAGAAACGTCTAGAATTCACCGACAAGCAAACCGTCACGTCAGTCGTACCATGAATTCCGACGACCCACTTCAGCAGAACATCCGTCGCAGTGCGTCACACCATGCACTAAAACAGATACGCGGCATCGTGGATGAAGAGAACGCCAAAGACGCTTTCAGAGCCCGCGCCCTCGGTTGGCTGTTACGTTACGGCTGGCTGGTTCTACTGGCTGTTGCATATTTATTCGCACGTTTACTAGGAGTCATCTGATGACCGGCATATTGGTGGTTGCGCACAACGCGTTGGGAGAGAGTCTGGTGGATTGCGTCGCCCACGTGCTGGGCAAGATACCGGAGAACATGAAGGTGTTGTCGGTGTATGCCGACGATGACCCGGAACAGAAGCTGGCCGAGGGGCACGATCTCATCCAGCAGTTGGACAAGGGCAGTGGCGTACTGATCCTTGCCGATATCTTCGGTGCCACGCCCAGCAATGTCGCGCGACAACTGTGCCACAAGGAACACATCATGGGCGTGGCCGGCGTGAACCTGCCGATGCTGCTGCGCGTGGCATGCCATCCCACCAAAAAAATGCCCGAGCTGGCGCAGATCGCGCTGGAAGGCGGTCGCGAATGCATCGTGACCATGGGTGAAGAATAAGGAAAGACATGCTGAATCAAGATGCACTCATCATCAATAAACTCGGCTTGCATGCACGGGCATCCGCCAAGCTGACGCAACTCGCTTCTCAATATCCGTGTGAAGTATGGTTATCCCGCAACGGCAAACGAATCAATGCCAAGAGCATCATGGGGGTGATGATGCTGGCCGCGGCCAAAGGATCGACCGTCGCCATCGAAACCAATGGTGAACGCGAAGAAGAAGCGATGACATCATTGCTGGCGCTGATCAATGACTATTTCGGCGAGGGAGAGTGATCAATGCGACAAATTCCTCGAAAAATCGTAGCGAGCACTTTGAGTGCAAGGCGTACGGCACGTAGAAACCGGAGTGCACATATGGTGCATGAGGATTTAGAGTACCGCGCAACGCCGCAATCAATGTGCGCAGTAGATTTAGCGAGGAATTTATGAGTTTCTCCATTCATGGCTTACCAGTCTCCAGCGGCATCGCTATCGGCCGCGCACATCTTGTCTCCCATACCTCACTCGAGGTATCGCACTATGTCTTGCCCAAGCATCTGGTGGATGAGGAAGTCGCCCGCCTCGACGCAGCGCTGCATGCGACCAGAGAAGAGCTGACCGACCTGCGCACACATCGCCCGCAGATGGCAGCGGCAGAATTCGATGCATTCCTCGATCTGCACCTGATGATCCTCGGCGATGAGCACATCAGTCATGCTGCGCGCGAAATGGTGAAGGCCGAACAGTGCAACGCCGAATGGGCACTGAAAACGCAGATGGATGAACTGGTCGCACAGTTCGAAGCTTTCGATGATGCCTATCTGCGCGAACGCAAGACCGATGTGATCCAAGTCGTGGAGCGCATCCTCAAGGTGCTGGGCGGACATCCCGGCCATGTGCCGCCGACACCCCAGCCCGATACCGAGATGGTGCTGGTCGCCCACGATGTGAGCCCGGCCGACCTGATCCAGCTCAAGCCGCACCAGTTCTGCGCCATCCTCACCGACCTTGGCGGCGCCACATCACACACCGCCATCGTCGCACGCGGCCTGAACACACCGTGTATCGTCGGCCTGCACCATGCACGCGAACTGATCAAAGACCGCGACATGCTGATCGTGGACGGAGGTCAGGGTGTGGTCATCGTCAATCCGGACAAGAACCTGCTGGCCGAATACAAGCTGCGCCAGAGCGAATGGCAACTGGAACGGCAGAAACTGAAGCGCCTGAAGACGGCGCGCGCCAACACGCTGGATGGTACGGTCATTGACCTGATGGCCAACATCGAGATGCCGACCGATGTACAACAGGTGAAAGACAACGGCGCGAACGGCGTGGGTCTGTTCCGTAGCGAGTTCCTGTTTCTCAACCGCGATGAACTGCCAGACGAGGAAGAGCAATACCAAGCCTACCGCACTGTATTGCAGGGCCTGAAGGACAAACCGGTCACCATCCGCACCTATGATCTGGGAGCGGACAAACAGCTCAAAGGCGTGACACGTGTCGCCAGCAATCCGGCGCTGGGTTTGCGCGCAATCCGCCTGTGTCTTGCCGAACCACAATTGTTCCGCACCCAGTTGCGCGCACTGCTGCGCGCATCGGTATACGGCAATCTGAAGATTTTGGTACCCATGTTATCCGGCGCTTCGGAGATCAATCAGACCCTGCAACTGATCGATTCCGTCAAACAGGAATTGGCTGCGCAAAAAGTCCCTTTCCGCGAAGGCGTACCCGTCGGCGGCATGATCGAGATACCGGCAGCCGCACTGGCGCTGGGTGCCTTCATCAAAAAACTGGATTTTCTGTCCATCGGCACCAACGACTTGATCCAGTACACGCTGGCTATCGACCGTACTGACGAGGAAGTCGCGCATCTCTATGACCCGCTGCATCCGGCGATCCTTGAATTGCTGTCGCATGTGATCACGACTGCCAACAAGGCAAAGATTCCGGTATCTGTGTGTGGTGAGATGGCGGGAGAATTGGCTTATACGCGTTTGTTGCTGGGTATCGGCCTGCGTCAGTTCTCTATGCATCCGGCCCAGTTGCTGGGTACCAAGCAGCGCATCCTCACTACCAGCCTGCCGGAGATCGGTCCTTTGGTACAAAGGATTCTGCGTGCGGATGATCCACTCAAGATCCGCGAACTGTTGGATAAGTTGAACGCGCTCTGACGTTTCTTAATTTCGTAGCTAAATACAAACGGGCGTCCTAGGACGCCCGTTTGTATTGCTCTATTTCTAGACCGAAGCCAGCTTAGAACTTGTGCAGGAAGCCGCCACCGAAGGTAGTTGCTGTCACGCTGGTTGCGCCGTTGGTCTTCATGGAGGAATAAGCAACAAAGCCTTCGGTACGCTTGGAGAAGTTGTATGCGTACTTGATAGCCAGGTTGTTCACATCGTTAGCTGCCGCGCCCGTGGCGGCTGTCGAGCCTGCCTTGGCGAAGCTGGCTGCAATGCTGCCTGCACCGAACTTGATGCCGCCAACCAATTCAACGTTCTTGCCGGTCACGCTGGTAGTGATGCTGGTGTTGGTCTTCATGTTCTCGAACATCGCGCCGACCCATGCGTCAGCCAGATCGAATTTGCCAACCAGACGGAAAGCGCTGTCAGTCGTGCCGACTGTCACGTCAGCGCGGCTCTCGTAAGCTGCAGCTGCATAGATCTCGTCTTGTGCGTAAGTGGCAGACATAGACGTGATGCTTTTGTTCGAAGTAGCAGTCTTGGCTTCGTCAGGGCTATACATGAATGCAGCTTGCAGACCACCCATCTTCGGAGACCAGTACTGAACCATGTTCTTTTGGCGAGTGTTGTAATTCTTGCCGGCAGAACGGCCGATCACATTGGTAGCAGACCAGGAAGTAGTGTTGTCGAACAGTTCGATCTTGTTGTGAGCAACCTTGAACGGGGTGTCGTGGATACCCAGAGCGACTTTACCGAAATCGCCTTGCAAGCCAAAGTAGCTGTTACGAGTCTTGCCCAAGCCGGCACCTGTGCTGCCGTCAGCATCCATCTCGACTTCGTACTGGAACAGACCCTTCAGCCCGTCACCCAGATCTTCGCTGCCCTTGACACCGAAGCGGGAAGCGTTGGTGTTCACGCGCATGGCGGTGTTGGTACCGTCATTGTGCGAATCCATAGTCAGGAATGCCTTGCCATAAACTTCAACGTTTGCATTGTCGGCGAAAGCGGGGGCGGAGAGGGCAGAGGCGATTGCCAGTGCGATCAGTTTTTGTTTCATGGTTACTCCTTAACGTTAACAAAATATTTGCACTTGGCTCTTAACGGCCAAGCGCCGAAAGAACTGGGAGCGGATGATGCCGTCGCTTTGTTACTGCCTCATGAAGGCTGTATGACAGTTTTGTTTCGCGGCTCGCGATATCCCGGTGGCCAGTGTGAATTGACAGCCTGTAGCAAAACACGGACACTTCGTCCCGTGCCGATTTGAGATCAGCTTGCGGGGCACGTTAAACATTCCAGCTAAAGCGAGATGACCCGCTCTAGCCTCAAGCTGTGCGGGTTTTGTTTTGGGAGTTTGTATTGTCCGGATCTGTTGGAATCGTCAGCGCGCAACGCGCAACCTTTGAAGAGCCGCTGCATTTCAGCTGCGGCAAAGTGCTGCCGCGCTACGAGCTGGTATACGAGACCTACGGCACGCTGAATGCCGACAAGTCGAATTCAATCCTAGTCTGTCATGCGCTATCCGGTCATCACCATGTCGCGGGCAGCTATGCCGACGACGCGAAGAACATCGGCTGGTGGGACAACATGATCGGCCCTGGTAAGCCCATCGATACCAACAAGTTCTTCGTCATCGGCCTGAACAACCTGGGCGGCTGTCACGGTTCCACCGGTCCTTCCAGTATCGATCCTGTCACCGGCAAACCATACGGTTCGGATTTTCCGATGGTTACCGTGGAAGACTGGGTGCATTCGCAAGCACGTCTGGCGGATCTTCTTGGTATCCAACGATTCGCCGCCATCATCGGCGGTAGCTTGGGTGGCATGCAGGCGATGCAATGGGCGGTCACTTATCCCGATCGCGTGCGTAACGTGCTGGCCATCGCCACCGCACCGCACCTGACCACCGAGAACATCGCGTTCAATGATGTGGCGCGCAACGCTATCCTCACCGATCCCGATTTCCACGGCGGCGATTTCTATCAGCACGGCGTGATACCGACGCGCGGCTTGCGCTTGGCGCGCATGCTGGGCCACATCACTTATCTTTCCGATGATGCGATGGCGGGCAAGTTCGGGCGCGGTCTGCGCTCGGGTGAATACAAATACGGTTACGACATCGAGTTCGAGGTCGAATCCTATCTGCGCTATCAGGGCGACAAGTTCGCCGCGTACTTCGACGCCAACACTTATCTGCTGATGACCAAGGCACTGGATTATTTCGATCCGGCACAGCACACCGAGCACAATCTGGCGCGCGCCTTCGCCAATGTGCAAGCCAACTATCTGGTGGTGTCGTTCTCCAGCGACTGGCGCTTCTCGCCCGACCGTTCGCGCGAGATCGTGAAGGCGCTGCTGCATAACAAACGCAATGTGAGCTACGCCGAGATCACCTCGCAGCATGGCCACGATTCCTTCCTGATGCAGGACGAACAGTATTTCGCGGTGATGCGCAATTACCTTGAGCGCGTGGCGGAGGAGCTGCCATGAATACATCCATCATCGAAGCGCGTCCCGACTTCGCCGCCATCGCCCAATGGATACCACCAGGCTCTTCTGTGCTCGACCTCGGTTGCGGCGACGGCAGCCTGCTACGTTACCTGCGCGAGACACGCGAGGTGCGCGGTTACGGCGTGGAGATCAACGACAAAAAGATCGCCACTTGCATCGCCAACGGCGTGAACGTGATCCAGAACGATCTGGATAGCGGTCTGGCCGATTTCGAGGACCAGTCTTTCGATTTCGTCATCCTGTCGCAGACGCTGCAAGCCACGCGTCATACCGAAGCATTGATGAAAGAGATCGTCAGAGTGGGCCGCGAGGGCATCATCAGTTTCCCCAACTTCGGCTACTGGAAGAACCGCCTGCAGATCTTCAACGGCCACATGCCGGTGTCGAAACAGTTGCCCTATCAGTGGTACGACACACCCAATGTGCACCTGTGCACGCTGAAGGATTTCGAACTGCTGTGTGAGCACCTCGGCATCCGCATCCTCGGTCGTCACGTGATGAACGAGCATGGCGATGTGAACCTGCTGCCCAACCTGTTTGGCAACGTGGCGGCATACCGCTTCAAGCGCGAGGCATGAGCGTCTGGGAGCAATTGTTCACCAAGCGCATGTTGATATGCGTGTTCACGGGTTTCGCTTCCGGTCTGCCGCTGTTCCTGCTGTTCAATCTGGTGCCCGCTTGGCTGCGTACCGAGCAGGTCGACCTTAAAACCATCGGCCTGTTCGCGCTGATCCAATTCCCCTACACCTGGAAGTTCCTGTGGTCGCCATTCCTTGACCGTTATGTGTTGCCGATACTGGGTCGGCGACGCGGCTGGATGCTGGTTACGCAGATTGGACTGCTACTGGTGATTGCCACGCTCGGCGGCTTTTCGCCGCAGACCGACATGACCGCCATCGTGCTGTTCTGCACGCTGCTCGCCTTCCTCTCCGCCACACAGGACATCGCACTCGACGCCTATCGCCGTGAATTGCTAGGTGATGCAGAACTGGGGCTAGGCAACGCCATCCACGTCAACGCTTACCGCGTCGCCGGTCTGGTGCCCGGTTCGCTTTCGCTGATCCTCGCCGATCACATGGCGTGGGATTGGGTATTCATCATCACTGCGCTATTCATGCTGCCTGGTATCGCCATGACGCTGATGGTGAGTGAACCACACCGCGCTTCGCCACCCAAGACGCTGCGTGAAGCAGTGGTGGAACCGTTCCACGAATTCATCACCCGCAACGGCTGGAACAGCGCATTGCTGGTGCTGGCCTTTTTGCTGTTCTACAAACTCGGCGACAGCATGTGCACCGCGCTGGCCACGCCGTTCTATCTCGACATGGGATTCAGCAAGACCGATATCGGCCTCATCGCCAAGAACGCTGGCTTGTGGCCTTCCATCATCGGCGGCATGCTGGGCGGATTGTGGATGGTGAAGATCGGCATCAACCGCGCGCTGTGGTTGTTCGGCGTTGTGCAGGTGGTCTCCATCTTCGGCTTCGCTTGGCTCGCCTCGCACGGCCCCTTCACTGAGATAGGCGTCGCCGAACGCACCCAGCTCGCCATCGTTATCGGCATGGAAGCCCTAGGCGTCGGCCTCGGCACCGTCGCCTTCGTAGCCTTCATCGCCCGCACTACCCACCCCGCTTATACGGCTACCCAGTTCGCGCTGTTCACCAGTTTGATGGCAATACCGCGCACCTTTGCCAATGCGGCAACGGGATGGTTGGTGGAATCAATGGGATGGACGATGTTCTTCTTGCTGTGCGTGCTGCTGGCGATACCGGGGATGCTGCTGTTACTGAAAGTGGCTCCGTGGAATGAGCAACCTTCGCCTCAATCCTTGTAGTCCACCATGAACGGTGCGTGATCCGAAAACCGCTGTTCTTTATATATTCCAGTTGAAATGGCTTTTTCGGCGATGCCGGGCGTGGTGATCTGGTAGTCAAGACGCCAGCCCACATCCTTGGACCATGCTTGACCACGATTCGACCACCAGGTGTAGGCTTCCAATTCGGGGTGTAGTTTGCGGAATACATCGACGAAGCCGACTTCATTCAACAGTGAGGTGATCCAAGCACGTTCTTCGGGCAGAAAGCCTGAATTCTTTTTGTTTCCTTTCCAGTTCTTCAGGTCCTTCTCGGTGTGGGCGATGTTCCAGTCGCCGCAGACGACGACGTCTCGGCCGCTCTGCTTGAGCGCAACCATGTGCGGCATGAAGGCTTCCAGGAACTTGAACTTCACGGCCTGGCGCTCTTCGCCGCTGGAGCCTGAGGGCAGGTAAAGCGAGACCACGCTGAGGTTGCCGAATTGGGCTTCGATGTAACGGCCTTCCATGTCGAACTCGGGGATGCCCAGACCGACGATGACGTTGTCCGGTTTTTTCTTGCTGTAGATGCCGACGCCGCTGTAGCCCTTCTTTTCAGCATAGTGGAAATAGCCGTGATATCCGAAGGGGCCGAGCATGTCGGGGGTCATGTCGGCTTGTTGGGCCTTGAGCTCCTGCACGCACATGATATCGGCCTCCTGTTTGCCGAACCATTCGAGCAGGCCTTTGTTATAGGCGGAGCGGATACCGTTGAGGTTCAAACTGATAATTCTCATAACTGTTGGTTCGTTTCTGTCATCTTGGGTGGCGGGCATTATAATGGCCGCATCGTTCAACTCGTTCCCATTCTCCCCATGCACGCATACCGTCAGGATTTCATCCGCTTCGCCGTCGCGCAGAACGTCCTCCGTTTCGGCGAGTTCCAGACCAAAGCCGGTCGTCTGTCACCTTACTTCTTCAATTCGGGGCTGTTCCAAGACGGTGCTGCATTGCGCGAGCTGTGCCAGTTCTATGCGCAGGCCATCCTTGCGTCAGGTTTAGAGTTCGATATGTTGTTTGGCCCAGCTTACAAGGGCATTCCATTGGTAGCGGGTACTTCCATCGCATTAGCGGAGCAGGGGCGTAATGTACCGTATTGCTTCAACCGCAAGGAAGCCAAGGACCACGGCGAGGGCGGCAATACCGTAGGTGCGGCATTGCTGGGTAAGGTGTTGATCATCGACGATGTGATCTCGGCGGGTACGTCGGTGCGCGAATCCATCGAACTTATCCGCGCGGCGGGTGCCACACCGTGCGGCGTGGTGATCGCGCTGGACCGCATGGAGCGCGGACAGGGGGCATTGTCTGCCGTGCAGGAGGTGCAACGCGACTATGGCCTGCCGGTCGTCTCTATCGCCGCACTGAATGATCTGCTCGGTTATTTGCAGGGGCAGGCAGACTTGGTGCAGAATCTGCAAGCGGTTCAAACTTATCGAGATAGATACGGGGTGAAATGATGATGGATTCCAAAGTATTGCTGAGCGTGGCAGCCCTGCTGGCTGCTGTGTCACTGAATGCCGAAGCCAAGCTGTACAAGTGGGTGGATGAGAACGGCACCACGCACTACGGTGAAACCATTCCGCCCCGCTATGCCAACCGCGACACACAAACGCTGGAAAAGGGGCGCCTGAAAGAGCGCGAGTCCTCCCGCGACAACCTCAATCAGCAAACCCGCATGAAGACCGATGAGGAGATACAGTCGGAACGGCGCGACAACGCACTGGTCAACACTTACAGTTCCGACGAAGAGATCGACCTTGCGCGTGACCGCAACCTGCAGCAGGTCGAGGCGCGCATCAGCAGCTACACCACGCTACTCAAATCGGCCAACGAGAACCTTGCCAGCCTGCAACAGGAGCAAGAACGGATTGCCAAGCAGAACCGCAAGACACCCAAATCGCTGCTGGAAGATCTGGAGAATGCCGAACTGCGCATCGAACAGTTCCAGGCTGAGTTGGATACGAATACGGCAGAGCTAAAAGCCGTTAAGGCAAGGTACGCTGCCGACAAGGCTCGCTATCGCGAACTGAAGGGACTTCCCCGCCAAGACGGGGAATGATCACATTGGGCTGAACTGGCAGTTGTCTGCTTTGTATTGCAGCAACTGCCCGTTTTCGATATCGAAATACCAGCCATGCAGCATCAACCGTCCATCCTCTACGCGCTCGCGTATCCACTCGAAGCTCATCAGATTATCCAGTGAGCTGAGTATGGCCTGCTGTTCGCAGGCGCGTTCCAGCACTTTACTCGAGGCATCCGGCAACTCTTGCAACACCTTGGTGCGCGCTTGCTCGGCCAGCCGCATCCAGCTGCTGATGAAGGATTCTTGACCATCTATATCAGCCGAGCCTCTCATCAAGGCCTGAATGCCACCACACTGGGCGTGTCCCAGTACGACGATGTGTTCCACACATAGCGTCTTCACCCCGTATTCCAGCGCGGCACTGGTACCGTGACGACCCCCGATACGGTTCTCGTCGGGCGGCACCAAATTGGCGACGTTGCGAATAACGAACAGGTCGCCCGGCGCGCAATCCAGCACCAGTGCCGGATCGACGCGTGAATCACAACAGGCAACGACAAGTATCTTCGGTGTCTGCCCCTCTTGTACCAGCTGACGATACAAAGCATCGTCGTCCGTGAAATGTTGTTCACGGAAACGATGGAAACCTTTGATCAGTTCTGTAGGGTTGGTCATTCGCCTGTCAAGAGACGTTGTGCTTCGCGATATTTGTCGGATGTTTTTTGCAGGATATCAGCGGGAACCGATGGTGCCGGCGGTTGCTTGTTCCAGCCGGATGTTTCCAACCAATCACGGATGAACTGCTTATCGAAGCTGGGCGGATTGCTACCGACCTGATATTGGTCTGCAGGCCAAAAGCGCGAGGAATCCGGCGTCAACGCTTCGTCGATCAGGTACAGCTTGCCCCCATCATCGGTACCGAACTCGAACTTGGTATCAGCGATGATGATGCCGCGTGTCAGGGCATATTCCGCAGCCTGCGTGTAGAGCGCCAGCGTGGCGTTCTTCACTTGTTCGGCCATGTCGTCGCCCAACAACTTCTTGGCTTCTTCGAACGAGATGTTCTCGTCGTGGTCACCCACAGCAGCTTTTGTCGAGGGCGTGAACAATGCCTGCGGCAACTTCTGTGCTTCCTGCAAACCAGCAGGCAATTCGATACCGCATACGGCTCCGGTCTTTTTGTAATCCTTCCAGCCGGAACCAACCAGATAGCCGCGCACGATGGCCTCGATCGGCAGTGGCTTGAGTTTCTTTGTAACGAAAGAGCGGCCACGCACTTGGGCCTTTTCGGCATCGGTCTTCACCACGGATTCGGGATCGATACCGGACAGGTGGTTGGGAATGACTTGACCCAACTTCTTGAACCAGAAATTCGATACCGCCGTCAGCACCTCGCCCTTGCCGGGAATCGGTGTCGGCAGGATGAAATCGAACGCGGACAAGCGGTCGGTTTGTACGATCAGCAGATGTTTTTCGTCCACTTCGTACAGGTCGCGCACTTTGCCGCGATGCAGGAATTTCAGGCTGGGTAGATCGGATTCGTGCAAGGCAGTCATGATTACCTCTTTTGTTTCAACATATTGCAGACGTGACAACGCCCCCGTTGCCGGGGGCGCTTTTCGCTAACTTACGCGCCTTTATGGTAACCGACCACACGCTCGACTTCGTTCTTCGAGCCGAGGATGACTGGCACACGTTGGTGCAGGCCTGTGGGTTGCAGTTCCATGATGCGCTCGCGTCCGGTGGAGCTTACGCCGCCAGCTTGTTCCACGATGAAGGACATCGGGTTGGCTTCATACATCAAGCGCAGTTTGCCCGGCTTGGTCGCATCCTTGGTGTCGAACGGATACATGAAGATGCCCCCGCGCGTCAGGATACGGTGCACTTCGGCCACCATGGAGGCGACCCAACGCATGTTGAAGTTCTTTTCACGACCACCGTCCTTACCCTTCATACACTCGTCGACATACTTCTGCACCGGAGCTTCCCAGTAACGCTGGTTGGACATATTGATGGCGAATTCGGCCGTATCTTCCGGAATCGTCATGTTCGGGTGTGTCAGGAAGAAATCGCCAACGTCGCGATCCAATGTGAAGCCGTTCACGCCGTGGCCGGTGGTGATCACCATCATGGTGTTCGGGCCGTACAGTGCGTAGCCACCGCAAACTTGCTTGGTGCCTGGCTGCATGAAGTCGGCAGCGGTCGGGTTGGTCACGCCTTCTGGGCAACGCAAGATGGAGAAGATGGTACCGACAGAGATGTTCACGTCGATGTTAGAAGAGCCATCCAGCGGATCGAAAGTGATCAGGTACTTACCGCGTGGGTATTGCTTGGGGATCTCGTAGATGTCGTCCATCTCTTCGGAAGCCATCGCTGCCAGATGGCCGCTCCACTCATTGGCCTTGATGAACACTTCATTGGTGATGATGTCGAGCTTCTTTTGTGTCTCGCCTTGCACGTTCTCGCTGCCCGCGGAACCCAGCACGCCGATCAGCGCACCCTTGTTCACGTCATGCGCGATCTGTTTACATGCGGATACGATATCGCTGATCAGGCCAGTAAAGTCGCCGGTAGCACCCGGGATCTGACGCTGCTCTTCGATGATGAACTGGATCAAACTCTTGCTCATGTTGCTCTCCTCTTTATTAGAAATTTTTTCAACTGACGGATTTTACAGGTTTTCCGGCCAGCCCTCCACGGCTATTTACCGACGAACTGCGTCATTGCTTCCCCCGCGTGGCAATCAGACTAGCAGCGACACTGGCGCCTATCAACACAGCAATGACCGCAAGTGATGCCTGCACGGGAATGTGGTACCAAGGCACGATCAACATCTTGCTGCCGATGAAGACGAGCACCATAGCCAAACCGTATTTCAACAGGTGGAAGCGGTCGGCCACATCGGCCAGCAGGAAGTACAGCGCTCGCAGGCCCATAATCGCGAAAATATTCGATGTGAACACAATGAATGGGTCGGTAGTGATCGCGAAGATGGCCGGGATGGAATCCACCGCGAACACCAGATCCGAGACCTCGATCAGAATCAGCACCAGGAACAGCGGTGTGAAGTACTTCACACCATGCTTCATCACGCTGAATTTCTCGCCATGCATCTCCTCTGAAATACGCAGGTGTCGGCGCGCGAATCGCAGAATCGGATTTTGCTCCAGGTCGGGTTTCTTCTCCGCCATCACCAGCATGCGCACGCCTGTGATCACCAGAAACACCCCGAACAAGTACAGCACCCAGGAAAATTCACGCACCACCCAGGCGCCGGCCAGAATCATCACTGCGCGCATGACGATCGCCCCTAGCACGCCGTAAATCAGTACACGCCGCTGGTATTCGGGGGGGACATGGAAAGCAGTGAAGATCAGCAGGAATACGAATACGTTATCCACCGACAGTGATTTCTCGATCAAATAGCCGGTGAAAAACTCCAGTGCCTTGCTGTCGGCGATTTCCGGTCCGACCGAGCCGTTCAGATGCCACCACAGCCCTGCGTTGAACAGCAGCGCTAGGCCGAACCAGACTAGTGACCAGATTGCCGCCTCTTTTACGCTGACCTTGTGCGCCTTATTGCCGCCGAATACAAATAAATCCAGCGCTAGCATCACTAGCACAACGGCAATGAATACTGACCACATCCAAGGTTCGCCGATATTGTTCATGACGTTCCCTGGTTCAGGATCGCTTCATTGTTTATTTTGCGGACAGTTTGGCAAGCGCTTCATCTGCTGTCTGATCATAGCGGGCGCGCTCCTTCTTCGCCGCATCTTCCAGGGATTGATTAATCTCGGGGAATTTCAGCGCCAGGATGCGTGCAGCTAACATAGCCGCGTTCTTAGCGCCATCCACTGCAACAGTCGCCACAGGAACACCTGGCGGCATTTGCACGGTCGCCAGCAATGCATCCAAACCGGACACCACGCCGCCCGACAAAGGCAGACCGATCACTGGCAAGCGGGTATGCCCGGCGATCACACCGGCCAAGTGGGCAGCCATACCGGCGCAGCCTATCAACACTTGTACGCCTTCTTGGTGCGCACGGTCGATGTAAGCGACCACTTTATCCGGTGTGCGGTGCGCCGATGCCACCACGATCTCACTTGCGATACCGAGGTCGGACAATGTGTCACGCACTTTCACGACTGTGGGTAGATCATTGGGGCTTCCTGTGAGGATACCTACCAAAGTCTTGCCGTTAGACGCTAGTTCCATGCTTGCTCTCCTTGATTTCAGTTTGCTATTTGGTCAGTGCGATGAACAGTTCCGGCAGCTTGATCGGCAACTGTTCAATCTTGTCCACAATCATGTATTGCCTGCCAAAGATGTCCGACACGTATTCATCTGCTTTCGGATCCAGATTGATGCAATAGCAGAAAATACCGTCTCGATCTAGTTCATTGACCGCCATCCTCGCATCCTGGATCAGCATCTGCGGATCCTTCGAATCAATGTCCGCCGGCTCTCCATCCGTCAGGATGAGCATCAACTTTTTGTCGGCTGGTTGTGCTTTCAGATAGTGGCCTGCATGCCGCATAGCTGCGCCCATGCGGGTCGACCAGGCAGCCTGCATCGCGCCGATTCGCCCTTTTACGCTGTCATCCCATCCTTCGTTGTAACCCTTGATATGGTAGTACCGCACGTCATGTCGTGTATTGGAATGGAAACCCGATATCGCGAATGGGTCGCCCAGATGTTCCACCGCCCATGCAAGGAGAGATACTGCTTCTTGAGACAACTCCAGAATGGTTTGGCCTGTTCCCGGTACTTTTTCCCCCAATGATTCAGAGAGGTCCAATACCAGCGAGACTGCGATGTTCCGTCCATCCGTTTTGTGACTCATGTTGATCCGTGGATCTGGTTGTGAGCCGGCCTTGTAATCGATCAGCGAGCGAATCGCGACATCGAGATCAAGCTCCGAGCCTTCTTCCTGATAGCGGATACGGACCTTGTCCTGCGGTTTGATCATGTCCAGGATTCGCTTCATGCGTTTCGCCAAGCCCGCATGCTTTTCCAGCAGTCCCTCCACTTTTGCAGGGCTGCCCCCAGGGTGCTTCATTTCGTACACGCTCACCCAGTCCGGTCGGTAGTTCTTGTTGGCGTAGTCCCACTCATCATAGTGGCGTGGGGGCAGGGACTGCAGCTCCTCATCTTCTTTCTTTTTGAAATCGAGATGGTCGAAGATCGTGTCCTCGTCATCCCCTTTCTCCAGATAGATCCACAGGTGACGGTTGTCATCGCGGTAATCCACTTCGGTATCCTGGAAATACACTTTGGGTGACAGATCTGACTGGCGTCTCATGCGTGCGATGAATGACAATCCCAGTCGTGACATTTCCGGACTGCTGCTCTCACCTTTCGCCATCTCATCATGGAAGCGGGTGGCGAATTCCCGTATGTCGATATTCTCATACTGATAGTCCGGATCGAGCATGGCCCGCGAGACCATCGCAAGCTTGATGCGGATGGCAGAAGCTTCGGGTTTTTCCAGCAATCCCTCATCTGGGATCGGATGCAAAGCAAGTAGCGTTTTTCTCAAGCCCGGGTATTGCTTGCAGATCAGATGGTCTATACGGCAATCTTCAAAGATTTCGACACCGAGCCGCTGAAACGGGCTCCAGTTGTCCACGACCATTTTAGTACTCCAGCGTCGATGCCCTGCCATGTGTGCCAATGTGGCTCGGTAGCGATCAATGCCCGGAATCACATCCAGATCATCGTACACGTCCGGAATTCGGATTCCTTCCGCATCATAATATGGTGTCGGTTTGACAAGCCCATCGAACACTTGAGAGTAGGGGACAAGCTGCTCTGTGTCTTCCCACAATCCTCTCAGATAAAGATCCAGCTTGCGCTCATTGTCGATGAACAAAGTCCCATGGCGCTCTCTCTGCAGCACGGCTTTCGAATCCGCCGAATCGAGGGTGAAATATTCGATCTGCCGTTCCGGATGGTCGTTGTAATAGCGGATGCCATACTCGATCCAGTTCTTCATCCCACCCAAAGGCACCAGTGTAAGGATATTCGGTGCCTGCTTGAGCAACTCCGGCAGGCCGGGGCTGGCAAAAGTAGTATGGTGCCCATGGACCGATCCGGTCGTACGATCCATCATGTCTCGAACCAGTTCGACATACTGCTTGAACAATGCTTGTGTAGGCAGACACTCCGCAACTGCGGTGCAGGTTTGTAGGAAAGGCACAATCGCCTTGAAGTTGGTGTGAGTCGACATATACTCAGCGAACACACGTAGTTCAATCAGGGCCTCTTCGCCAACGATGCCTGCCACCCCTGGCGCTTCTTCCAGATAAATCAACAGAGGTTCGGCGCCCCGACCCATCTTGCCGATGATCCGGGCATTGTAAATATATGATTCCAGTCCCTCTTCGGTAAGCAGAGACTTGGCTTCTTTCATGCATTCATCAAAGACATTGTTCACCTGGGCGAACTTGCAACCCAGTTTCTCCCAGTACATGGCGACTTCTTCGCTTCTATCCATCACCGCTTCAGCCATTGCTCTACCCTCCGCTTGTCAACTCGCTACGAATTTAGCCGAATGAGGCATCGATCGCGTGATCGAGCGTGTCGCGGATATCTGCATCGTCGGTGATTGGACGCACCATCGCCATGCGGCAAGCCGCTTTGGCATCAACGCCATTCTTGATCAAAGTCGCCGCATAGACCAACAGACGTGTCGAGATTCCTTCATCCAGTCCGTGGCCTTTGAGGTTACGGGCAGCCTGTCCGATTTGTACCAGCTTGGTACACACTTCCGCACCGAGCCCTGTCTCCTTAGAGAGAATCTCCGATTCAAGCGCCGCTTCTGGATACCCGAATTCAAACCCGGTGAATCGCTGCTTAGTGGACTGCTTCAGATCCTTCATCAGACTCTGATAACCGGGGTTGTATGAGATCACCAACTGGAAGTCAGGGTGTGCTTCGATCAGCTCACCTTTCTTATCTAGCGGTAGGGTACGGCGATGGTCAGTCAGCGGGTGGATGACTACTGTTGTGTCCTGACGTGCTTCTACGATCTCGTCCAGATAACAGATAGCTCCGATACGCGCCGCAGTGGTAAGCGGTCCATCGAGCCAGCGTGTACCATTGGCATCAAGAAGATAGCGACCAACAAGGTCTGACGCCGTCATATCTTCGTTACAGGCGACCGTGATGAGCGGCTTGTTCAATTTCCACGCCATATATTCGATGAATCGCGACTTGCCGCAACCTGTTGGGCCTTTGACCATTACAGGCAAACGAGCATTGTAGGCTGCTTCGTAGAGTGCCACTTCGTCACCTTGAGCTTGATAGAACGGCTCAGCGTGGACTTTGTATTGTTCCTTGTTATCCATAACGAACTCCTTGGTTCGACACATAGCCGCAACTCGGTTGCGGTTTTTCTGCGTCTGGAAAAAAACGCCCCCAACGTGTGGGGGCGCGTTTTATTGCTTCGATACTGCCTGAGCTTACTTGTGTACGCCCAGCTTCTCGCGCCAGCCTGCAAAATACTTGTCCGCATCCTTGGGGAAGGATTCGAACGCGCGGGCGAACTCTTTGTGAGTCTTGGCGTATTCGATTGGATCCGTACCTGTCTTCCAGCACTCGTAAGCCTGGCCCAGAGAGATACCACCAGCTGCAGGGCTGTCGATGTGGCCAAAAGAGCCGCCACCGCAGGTGTTGATCACGTTACCGTGGCCCAGGTTCTCGAAGAAGCCTGGCAGACGCAGCGCGTTCATACCGCCGGAGATGATCGGTGCTGTCGGCTTCATGCCGTACCACTTCTGGTAGAAGTAAGGTCCTTGGCACTCGTCACGCTCAAGCATGTATGCCAGAACGGTTTCCTTGGCATGGCCTTCCATCTTGCCGTAGCCCATGGTGCCTGTGTGAATACCGGAAGCACCTGACAGACGTGAGATCTTCATGTAGCACAGCGGATCCATACCCATTGGCGACTTGTAGGAAGTCACAGCGCCGTGACCGGCACGATGGAAGTGCAAGAACGTATCCGGGAATGCACGGCGGCAGGTGGTGACACCAGCTGGGCCAGTCACGAAGCCGTCAACCAGGAAGGCCACATGCTTCTCGGCACCGATTTTTGCGAACTCGCTCAGGATGTACTCGCCACGCTTGATCATTTCGCCATGGAAGTCAGCTGTCACGTTAGCCGAGAACAGCTTGGGCTGACCGGTTTCCTGTTGAGCCTTGTCCATCGCTTGAACAACCTTGGGAATGACCACTTCCATCGGGCAGAAGACCTGGTTTGCCTGCGGTTCATCGTTCTTGATGAAATCGCCGCCGAGCCAGAAATCGTAACACGCTTTAGCGAACGGATCAGGACGCAGACCCAGCTTCGGCTTGATGATGGTGCCGGCGATGTAACCACCGTCTACTTCTGGGCGACCCAATACTTTCCACAAATCAGCGATGCCGGTGCTCGGGCCGTCGAATTTCTTGATCATGCACTCTGGTACCAGGAAGTCCAGCATACGCAGACCAACGTGGTCGCCCATGCCCTGGTTGTTACCTAGGATCAAGGACCACATGTGCGAAACGTTGTAGAAACCATCAATCAGGTTAGGGTCGAACAGATCAACTGGGTATGCGATTTTCATCAAACCGCCGCCCTTGACTGGGTCATCGCCGAATGCAGTTTCGTCGATCTCATATACCAGCGCGTCCACACCACGTGTGAAGTCATCGGTTGTGGAAACTTCTACGTTAGTACCTGTAGAAGATTCAGCTGCAACGTGAGCAGCTACCTCCAGGAAACCGTAGCCTTTAGCAGGAATAAGCTTGTATGCCACCAGCAGGTGCTTACCGCCAGCGATCAAATCTGCTTCTTTAAGATTCAGATTTGCATAACGATTCGATTGATCCATTGTTTTTCTCCTCTTGTCGTTTAAATGTTCTTGCAACGGCGTGCACTTTACGCAGCCGCTATCATAAATAACAGTCAAATGTTTTTATCGCTATCATAAGTTTTGCTTATGGAATAAAATTCTGACCACTATGTTGCCACTTACTCTTCGCCAGCTTCAGGTCTTTGAAAGTGTTTCCCGTCACTTGAATCACTCTCGTGCCGCAGAAGAACTTTTCTTATCGCAGCCTGCCGTTTCAATGCAGATCAAGCAGGCTGAACAGACTATCGGAATACCTTTGTTCGAGCAAGCTGGCAAACGCCTGTTTCTGACCGAGGCCGGGCGTGAATTGATGCATTACTCGCGCGCCATATTGCAATTGATGCAGGAGATGGAGTCCAGTTTCGATGCGATGAAAGGCATGGAGCGCGGCAAGCTGAATATCGCGGTGGTCAGTACGGCCAACTACTTCATGCCGCAGTTGCTTGCTAGCTTCATCCAGCTTCATCCCGGCATCCAAGTCGCGCTTTCCGTTGCAAACCGTGACGCTGTCGTCAAACAACTTTCTGAAAATATCGCCGACCTTGCCATCATGGGCCAGCCACCGGCTGGTACAGAGATGATCGCCAAACCGTTCCTGCAAAACCCAATGGTAGTCATTGCTGCCCCTTCACATGCGCTGGCTGGAAGTTCGCATATTCAGGCACATCAATTAGCCAAAGAGACTTTCTTGTTGCGCGAGTTGGGTTCGGGCACCCGCGGTGTGGTCGAACGCTACTTTGATAGCAACAAACTTCCTTTGCCCATACACATGGAGATGGATACCAATGAGGCAATCAAGCAATCGGTCCAGGCTGGCATGGGGGTTGGCATTATCTCTCGCCACGGCATAGAACTTGAACTTGAAACGGGTCGCCTTGTTATTCTGGATGTGGACAGCTTTCCCATCGTACGGCACTGGTACATCGTTCAACGCAAAGACAAACGGTTCTCGACTGCGGTCGTTGAATTCGAAAAATACTTGATCAATCAATCGCAGATTGTTGCTATGGACAAATAAAAAGCGACCCGAAGGTCGCTTTTTATTTGCTTGCTTGTCGCGTCGATTACTTCACGATCGCGTTCAGTTCGCCTTTGATGTAACGCATTGCCATGGCATCCAGCGCGATCGGCTTGATCTTGCCAGCCTGACCTGCGGAACCGAAGGCTTCGTAACGTGCTTTGCAGATTGCCTTCATCGCCTTGGTGGTTTCTGCCAAGAACTTGCGTGGATCGAAGTCCTTTGGATTGCCAGCCAGATAGCGACGGGTCGCACCGGTGGAAGCCATACGCAGGTCGGTGTCGATGTTCACTTTGCGCACGCCGTGCTTGATGCCTTCAACGATCTCTTCAACAGGCACGCCGTAAGTCTGAGGCATCGCACCACCGAATTGATTGATGATCTCCAGCCACTCTTGCGGCACGGAAGAAGAACCGTGCATCACCAAGTGTGTGTTGGGGATACGGGCGTGGATCTCTTTGATGCGGCTGATCGCCAAGGTGTCGCCTGTGGGCGGCTTGGTGAATTTGTACGCGCCGTGGGAAGTGCCGATGGCGATTGCCAAAGCATCAACTTGGGTAGCCTTCACAAATTCAGCAGCTTCATCTGGATCGGTCAGCAATTGGTCGTGGGACAGAACGCCTTCTGCGCCGTGGCCGTCTTCCTTTTCACCTGCGCCGGATTCCAGAGAACCCAGGCAGCCCAGTTCGCCTTCGACGGAAACGCCGACTGCGTGCGACATCTCGACGACGCTGCGCGTCACGTTGACGTTATATTCGAAAGATGAAGGTGTCTTGCCGTCTGTCATCAAAGAGCCGTCCATCATCACGCTGGAGAAGCCGGATTTGATGGCATTGATACATACGGCCGGCGATGCGCCGTGGTCCTGGTGCATCACGACCGGGATGTGCGGATACATTTCGACCGCAGCTTCGATGAGGTGACGCAAGAACGGTTCGCCTGCGTACTTACGCGCGCCGGCGGAGCCCTGCATGATCACCGGGCTGTTGGTTTCGTCGGCCGCTTCCATGATGGCCTTGACCTGTTCCAGATTGTTGACGTTGAACGCGGGCAGGCCGTAGCTGTGCTCGGCTGCGTGGTCGAGAAGTTGACGTAGGGATACGAGTGCCATTATTTCCTCCTGATATTAATTACAAAACATTAACTCTTGCGATGATCGCCGACACGCACGATCTTCATTGTGTTGGTGTGACCGGCTCGGCCGATGGCTTCGCCGACGGTCATCACGATAAGGTCGCCTTCCTGTACTACTTCCAAGCGCAGCAACTCGTCTTCAGCTTGACGCAGGGTGACTGAATGGTCATCCGAAGCCGACTCGAAAGCGAAAGGATGTACGCCACTGAACAAGGTGACTTTACTCAGTGTCTCGTGCACGGGGGTCAATGCAAAGATCGGGGTGTTCGCTCTGGTACGAGACATCCACAAAGCCGTCGATCCGGATTGTGTCAATGCGACGATGGCTTTCACCTTGATGTGGGAAGCTGCGTACAGAGCAGACATCGCAATCGATTGATCGATGCGAGTGAATTTGTTGTACTCCAGACGGCGAGCCGTCGCGCTATCTACGATCTCCTCTTCGGCATTGAGACAGATACGAGCCATCGATTCGATGGTTTCTACAGGATAGTCACCGACGGCGGTTTCCGCCGACAGCATCACCGCATCGGTTCCATCCAGCACGGCATTCGCCACATCGGATACTTCAGCTCTTGTGGGTATCGGCGCCGTGATCATCGACTCCATCATCTGCGTAGCCGTGATGACCAGGCGGTTCTTGGAGCGCGCCAGTTTGATCATCTTCTTCTGCAGGCCGGGCACGGCCGCATCACCCACTTCGACAGCCAGATCACCGCGCGCGACCATGATGCCGTCCGAAGCATCGATGATCTCGCCCAATACGGGGATCGCTTCTGCTCGTTCGATCTTGGCAATCAGTAAACTCTTACCGCCAGCGGCATGCATCAGTTCACGTGCCAGCTTCATGTCTTCAGCTGAACGCGGGAATGAAACTGCCAAGAAGTCGGCTTTGATCAGCGCGGCTGTCTTGATGTCTTCCTTGTCTTTGTCGGTCAGCGCAGGCGCCGTGAGTCCGCCGCCTTTGCGGTTGATGCCTTTGTTGTTGGACAGCACGCCACCGCGCACCACGACACAATGCACTTCGGCACCTTTGACGCCAGTGACGTGGAATTCCAGCATGCCGTCGTTAAGCAACAGAACTGTGCCGATCTCAACATCATCGGGCAGCTCCTTGTAATCCAGACCGACACGTTCCTGATTGCCCAAGCCTTCCAGCGTAGCATCCAGAATGAACGGGTCGCCAGGCTTTAGAATGATCTTGTCATTCTCGAATTTGCGTACCCGGATCTTGGGTCCTTGCAGATCGGCCAGGATACCGACGGTGCGGCCTGCCGTGGCTGCTGCCGCACGCACGATCTCGGCGCGTTTCTGATGGTCTTCAGCAGAGCCGTGCGAAAAGTTCATACGCACGACATCGACGCCGGCTTTGATGATCGCGGTCAATGACTTGAGGTCATTGGTCGCGGGCCCCAGGGTTGCTACTATTTTTGTTCTGCGCAGCATGATTTCCTTGTTGTTTCTAGCGTTCTACCCTGCATCCCTCTCTCTCTTCCGGGATGCAGGTGACGTTCGTTTTACTGCTTTGCGCGTTCTTCCAGAATCGCCACTGCCGGCAATGTCTTGCCTTCGAGGAATTCAAGGAACGCACCACCTGCGGTGGAGATGTAAGACACCTTGTCGAAGATGTCGTACTTCTGGATCGCAGCGATCGTATCGCCACCGCCAGCCAGTGTGAATGCGCTGGTATTGGCGATCGCTTCGGCGATCTTCTTGGTACCTTCACCGAACTGATCGAACTCGAACACGCCGACCGGACCGTTCCAAACCACGGTACCTGCCTTCATGATAATGTCAGCCAATTCTTGTGCAGATTTAGGACCGATGTCGAAGATCATGTCGTCGTCTGCTACTTCGCCTACATCCTTCAGGACTGCCGGCTCATTGGCATCGAACTTCTTGCCGCACACCACATCCACCGCGATGGGGATGTTAGCGCCGCGTTGTTTCATTTTTTCGAGCAGTGCTTGAGCGGTTGGGATCAGGTCATCTTCGCATAGCGACTTGCCAACGTTGCCACCGGTCGCTTTGATGAAGGTATTGGCGATACCGCCACCGACCACCAACTGTTCGCACTTCTCGGACAACGATTCCAGAACGGTCAACTTGGTAGAGACCTTGGAACCGCCAACAATAGCGACCATCGGACGTGCCGGGCTGAGCAATGCTTTGGTCAGTGCTTCCAGTTCTTGCGTCAGCAAGATGCCGGCAGCAGCGACTGGTGCGTACTTGGCCACGCCATGAGTAGAAGCTTCAGCACGGTGCGCTGTACCGAATGCGTCCATCACGAACACGTCGCACAGCGCGGCGTATTTTTTAGCCACTTCTTCAGTGCTCTTCTTTTCGCCTTTGTTGAAACGGCAGTTTTCCAACAGCACCAGTTCGCCTTCAGCGACATCGAAGCCACCGTCGATCCAGTCGCGGATCAGGCGGACAGGCTTGCCCAGCTTATTCGCGATATCGTCAGCCACCGGCTTGAGCGAGTTCTCGTCGGAGAACACGCCTTCTTCCGGACGGCCAAGATGGGATGTCACCATTACTTTGGCGCCTGCGCTCAGAGCGGCATTGATAGTAGCCATGGATGCGCTGATACGCGCATCGGAAGTCACCTTGCCATCTTTGACAGGCACATTGAGATCAGAACGGATTAGGACACGCTTGCCCTTGAGATCCAGGTCGGTCATTTTGATTACGGACATGATTTTTCCTTCTACAGACTGAAACTTAAAGGGCTGGCATGTGCCAGCCCTTGTTCAACATGGATTACTTGGCAATGTGCTGCGCAAAACGCAGCATGTTGCAGGTGTAACCATATTCGTTGTCGTACCAAGACACGATCTTGACGAAAGTGCCGTCCAGCGCGATGCCTGCTTCCGAATCGAAGATGGAAGAGAAGCCGCAACCACGGAAGTCTGTGGAAACCACTTTCTCATCGGTGTAACCCAGTGTCTTGCTCATGTCACCGCTCTGTGATGCTTTCTTCATTGCAGCGCAGATATCTTCGTACTTTGCTTCTTTGTTCAGCTCGACAGTCAGGTCGACCACGGAAACGTCAGAAGTCGGAACGCGGAATGCCATACCGGTCAGCTTGCCGTTCAGCTCTGGCAACACTTTGCCCACTGCCTTGGCTGCGCCAGTGGAAGAGGGGATGATGTTCTCCAGAATGCCACGACCACCGCGCCAGTCTTTCTTGGACGGGCCATCAACAGTCTTCTGTGTAGCGGTTGCAGCGTGCACAGTTGTCATCAGACCACGCTTGATGCCCCAGTTATCGTTCAGCACTTTAGCAACCGGTGCCAAGCAGTTTGTGGTGCAGGAAGCTGCGGAAACGATCGCTTCGCCTTTGTATGCAGTGTGGTTTACGCCGTACACGAACATCGGTGTCGCATCCTTGGATGGCGCGGACATCACGACCTTCTTGGCACCGGCAGCGATGTGCTTCTGGCAACCAGCATCGTCCAGGAAGAAGCCAGTACATTCCAGAATCAGCTCAGCACCGACTTCATTCCACTTCAAGTTTGCCGGATCGGTTTCGGCTGTCAGACGGATCTTCTTGCCGTTCACCACCATGTTGTTACCGTCAACACCGACTTCGCCTTGGAAGTTGCCGTGTACGGAGTCGTACTTCAGCATGTAAGCCAGATAGTCCGGCTCCAACAAGTCATTGATCGCAACAACTTCGAGCTCGGGGAAGTCCTTAGCGATTGCGCGGAATGCCATGCGGCCGATACGACCGAAACCATTGATACCAACTTTGATTGCCATGTTTTCTCTCCCGTTTTAGTAATTAAATTATTGCCTTACAGTACCGACTTGACAGCTTTGACCACGTTCTCTGTGGTGAAGCCGAAGTGCTTGAACAGCTCAGGTGCCGGTGCGGATTCACCGAAGGTGTCGATACCAACCACGGCGCCATCCAGAACGTACTTGTACCAACCGCCGGTCACACCCGCTTCGACTGCCACGCGCTTGCTGCCCTTCGGCAATACGCTGTCTTTATAGGCTTGGTCTTGCTTGTCGAATACGTTGGTAGATGGCATCGATACCACACGCACGTTGATGCCTTCTGCAGCGAGTGCTTCTTGTGCGCCCAGTGCCAGCGATACTTCAGAGCCTGTTGCGATGATAACTGCTTGTGGCTTACCGCCTGCTGCTTCAGACAGAATATAAGCGCCCTTGCGAATGTTGGCGATCTGCGCCGCATCACGCTTCTGGAACGTCAGATTCTGGCGGCTGAAGATCAGGCTGGACGGGCCGTCTGTACGCTCAACTGCGGCCACCCATGCTGCGGCGGATTCGACGGTGTCGCACGGACGCCATACTTCCATGTTCGGAATGTAGCGCAGGGTTGCTGTCTGCTCGACAGGCTGGTGTGTCGGGCCGTCTTCGCCCAGACCAATAGAGTCGTGGGTGAACACATAGATCACGCGCTGTTTCATCAGTGCCGACATGCGCAGCGCATTGCGTGCGTATTCGGAGAACATCAGGAAGGTGCCGCCGAACGGTAAGAAACCACCGTGCAGAGCCATACCGTTCATGATGTGCGACATGCCAAATTCACGCACACCGTAGCTGATGTAGTTGCCAGGCTTCTTGCCGCTGACGTGGTGTGCTCCTGTCCAGTTGGTCAGGTTAGAACCAGTCAGGTCGGCGGAACCGCCGAGGAATTCAGGCAGTGCAGGTTGCAAGCCATTGATAGCGTTTTGCGAAGCCTTACGCGTGGCGATGGTCTCCGCCTTCTCGTTGGTCTTGGCGATGAACTCAGCAGCGTGAGCAGCCCAGTTGGCTGGCAACTGGTTATTGATACGGCGCTCGAATTCAGCAGCTTCTTTCGGGAAGGCCGCTTTGTATTCCGCGAACTTGTTGTTCCACAGCTTTTCCAGACCTTCGCCTTTAGTGCGTGCATCCCATGCCTCGTAGACGTGTGCCGGGATTTCGAACGGAGGATATTTCCAGCCGATGTGCTCGCGCGTCGCTGCGACTTCAGCATCGCCCAGCGCAGCGCCGTGTACGTCATGCGTGCCTTCTTTGTTCGGAGAACCGGCACCGATCACAGTCTTGCAGCAGATCAGGGTCGGCTTGTCAGTAACTGCCTTGGCAGCTTCGATTGCAGCGTTGATTGCCTCGGAATCGTGACCTTGAACATCTGCGATGACGTGCCAGCCGTATGCTTCGAAACGCTTGGGGGTGTCATCGGTGTACCAGCCGTCGATGTGGCCGTCGATGGAGATGTTGTTGTCATCCCAGAATGCAGTCAGTTTGCCCAGACCCCATGTGCCGGCCAATGCGCTTGCTTCGTGCGAGATACCTTCCATCATGCAACCGTCGCCGAGGAATACATAAGTACGGTGATCGACGATCTCGTGACCCGGCTTGTTGAATTCAGCAGCCAGCAACTTTTCTGCCATCGCCATACCCACGGCGTTGGTGATGCCCTGACCCAGCGGGCCACCGGTAGTCTCTACGCCTGGCGTGTAACCGTACTCGGGGTGACCCGGAGTCTTGGAATGCATCTGGCGGAAACGCTTCAGTTCTTCAATTGGCAGGTCGTAGCCAGACAAGTGCAGCAATGCATAAATCAACATTGAGCCGTGACCGTTGGATAGGATGAAGCGATCACGATCAGGCCATTTTGGGTTTGCTGGGTTGTGGCGCAGATGGCGATTCCACAATACGTCGGCGATCTCTGCCATGCCCATCGGCGCGCCCGGGTGACCGGAGTTTGCCTTCTGCACTGCATCCACCGCCAGCATGCGGATCGCACCTGTGATGTCGTTATATTTTGGTGGGTTTACACTGCGCGTTGCTGACATTTCCGTTCTCCTCCGAAAAAACTTTGTGGTGATTAAGCACCGGACACTACATTAAAGAGGGGCGATTATGCCTCAGCGCCCATTGTCTGGGCAACTCGACAATACCCTTGATCAATGATTGGGAATGCTTTCTAAGTTCAGTTGGCGTTCTTTTTAGGTGGTTTTATACCCAATTGCTTGAGTTTTCGATACAAATGCGTGCGCTCAATGCCGATTTTGTCTGCCAAACTGGCAATATTTCCTTGCGCCATCTCAAGATGATAGTTCAGATAGGCGGTATCAAAATGCTCGCGCGCCTCGCGGAACGGCAACTCCAAAGGCAACTCCAGTTTCACATAGCCATCACGGCTATCTATTGTTGATTCTGCCTCTTCTTCATGCTTTACGGGAGCAACCTGTTGCGGCTTTAAAGTCTGCGCAATGGCTGCCAGCAGTTTTTTTAATGCGATGGGTTTTTCTAAAAAATCCACTGCACCGATACGAGTCGCTTCCAGCGCTGTCTCTATGGTGCCGTGCCCCGACATCATAATCACCGGCATCGTCAATCGTCCTTGTGCCACCCATTCCTTGAGCAGGGTAAGTCCATCCGTGTCCGGCATCCAGATATCCAACAACACGACGTCCGGTTTCTGACCGATTATTTTGCGTGCCTCTTCCGCGTTCTCCGCCAGTAAAACGCCGTAGCCTTCGTCGTACAGTATCTCGGACAACAGCTCTCGTATGCCTGCTTCGTCATCCACGATCATAATAGTCTTGCTTGTCATGCCGCCCTCCCGATCTTCTTTTCCAGCACGGGCAGCAGAATGCTGACACATGTTCCGCCCTGTGGCTGGTTTTGTATGGTGATGCTTCCCCCGTGTTCTTCCACGATCCTTTTTACAATCGGCAATCCAAGGCCCGTTCCTCTGGCTTTGGTCGTTGTGTATGGCTCAAAAGCCTTGGCAAGGAACTGCTCCGGAAATCCACTTCCGTTATCCGCTACTGACAGTCGTAGCATGCCGTTCTTGTCATCACTGGTCGACAAAGTGATCAATCTATCCGTAACCTGTTGCAACGCGTCGTGCGCATTCTGTAGCAGGTTGTGCACTACTTGACGCAAACGCGTCGCGTCGCCATTGATCGTGGTTTGGCGTGCTTCCAGCTTTATCTGGATTGGACTGCTGTTTGCCTCATACAAGCCAAGTATCTCATTCAGCAACTGGTGCAGATCCAGTGGTGACAGGCGCGCCGCTGGCGCGCGGGCATAGTCAGCAAAGTCCGAAACCATATTCTTCATTGCAGCAACCTGGCTGACTATGGTCTGTGTGGCGCGCTGCAGCAGTTGCGCGTCTTTTTCATCCAGCCGATCTGCAAGCTTATGTTGCAGGCGTTCAGCCGAGAGCTGGATCGGGGTCAACGGATTCTTGATCTCATGTGCCAAGCGCCGGGCGACCTCGCCCCAGGCGGCTTGCCGTTCGGCTTGGCGCAAATGGGTAATGTCATCGAACACCACCACGTAGCCCCGATTTGCATCGCCCGCTAATCGAGTCCCGCGCAGGAGCAGGACTTGGTCGCCCTCCTTGCTCATGCGCTCGATCTGCTGCTGCCACACTTGTTGCGGACTGGAGGCGATGCCTTGTTCGATCGCATGCAAGAACGGTCTTAGCAAGCCATGCTCCTCAGCGAGGTCCCGCGTGTTTTTTCCATTCAACTCTGCAGAAGCCACGCCAAGTATCTGGCCCGCACTCGCATTGGCTGAACGCAACAAAAGATGCTCATCCAGCACCAACACGCCTGATGATAAGTGCCCAAGCACGCTTTCTAGGTGGGCTTTGGCATCGGCAACTTGTTGTTGCTGCTGCTCGCTCAATGTCTTCGCCGCTGATAATTGTGATGTCATCTGATTGAACAATGCTGTCAATCCGCCAAGTTCGTCGTTGCTTTGTACGGAATAGTTGCTGCTGAAATCACCTTTTGCTACCGCTCGCGTACCCGCCGCCAAAGCCGCCAATGGCGCACTCAATTTTGAGCTCAAATAGAACGCTGCCGAAATGGCACTTAGCAATACGATCAATAAGGAAAGCGTAAGCGTGATTCCATACAACCGCTTGAGCCCCACCCGGGAAAGACTTAATTGCTGATAGTCACCATAGACCCCTTGAACTGTCTCGGCATCTGCCGCCAAACGCTCAGCAACCGGTTGAGCAAATTGCAATACTCTTCCCTCGTTGTTACTTGCCCTGATCGGGACGATGACCCGCAAAATCAACCGGCCATCCGGCAAAGCATCTGCTTGGCTGTACCGCCCTTTTTCCCTGACTTGGCGCAACATTTCTATCGATGGTGATTCAATGCGATCTGTGCGTTTACTGCTGGCAAAAGCTGAAAGTTTTCCGTTCTTATCGAATACAGCAGCTTCCTGCGCACCGCCTTCTGAGATGAATCGAGCCAGCGTTTCGCCGTGTCTACTGGGGGATTGGTCCGCAAGAATCAGCGCTACGAACTGACCTTTTCTTCCCAATTCATCCAAGCCATTCAGCAAGGTACTGCGTGCAAGATTCAAGCCGCCTTCCAGTGCTTTCTCGACACGTACATCAAACCACGATTCGATGCTCTTTCCTAGAAACTGCACAGATACTGCGTATACCAACATACCTGGCAATACGGCAATCAAAGAGAAGAACATCGCCAGACGCAACGTCAACTTGGCACCATACACTTGGTCTCGCAACTTCTTTCTTAGCTGCCAGAACTGATAGATCACCTGCACCAACAGGCCCAATGCCAATGTTCCTGTCAGCAACAGCAGCGTGAAATAATTGCGATCATGCAGATCCGTGTTGCCGCTCGCACTGGACAACAGGTAGAGCAGGATGACGCCAATGACGCTCGAGAACAGGACCAAATATTTCATGGCGCTTCTTCTTCGCCCGGAGGTTCTGGACTGATGTCCCAATGAAAGTGTTCTGACTCGACCTTCCACTGCTCACTGGTCAGTGCATTCATTTGCATCGGTTTTGGCAATTGCGTAAGGTCAAGACTCATCCATGCCACGGCCCCGACCTCACTCCCCTTTTTGACCAGCCTCGAAAAATATCCGTCACCGGACATATCCAGGCGGGATATCTCGATCGGTGGTGCGACTTGGCGCCCCAGAATATGCAGGGCATCTGATAAAGTAAGAAAACTTTGGTACAAACCGCCACGAGTCAGGCGATATTGTTGGGTCAGGGTATTGAATGAAAGCTTGCTGGTCTGTGTATAGCTGGCGATCTCTGTGTCCATCCAGTACCAGCGCGAACGATGAACCGATAGTTCACTCTCGAAATAAAGTATTACTCCACGCCTCAAAGCTTCTTCGACTTGTGGTGGCAATTGAATATCAAAATCAGCCGAGATCAGGTAGCCCTCGCTAGTCAGCCGTGCTTCTGCTTTTTTGACTTCGATACCCTCGGCGATGGCAGTTGAGGCGCCAAAGATCAGCATCCAGGCACACAGGCTTCGAAGCAATGTTCTAATCAATTTTGCGCAGCAGGGCATAGAAGAATCCATCATGCTTGGTGCAAGGCAATAACTGTCCGGGTGGATCGTTTGCAAAAGGCAGCGCTAAGGCTTCCTGATTGGCATCTTTATGTTTAGCCAGAAACCGCTCAACTACATCCTGATTTTCCTGCTTGAATATTGAGCACGTGGCGTACAGCAATTTACCACCCGACGCCAACAACGGCCAAATAGCTTCCAATATGCGCGATTGTTGCTCGGAAAACTCGGCGATATCAGCCGATCTTCTCAACCATTTGATATCAGGATGCCTGCGCACGACCCCGGAAGCCGAACATGGGACGTCTGCAAGTATGCGCTGAAACAGCTTGCCATCCCACCATGTGGCAGGTTGTGAAGCATCTCCGCAAATCACTTCTGCACTCTGCCCCCCCCGTTTTAGGTTTTGCCTGACCCTATCCAGTCGTCGCTCATCCTTGTCCAAGGCCACAAGCTCGATGTCCGCTTGCTCCAGCATATGCATCGCTTTGCCGCCCGGGGCTGAACACATGTCAAGTACGCGCATGCCATCTGCGACATCAAGAATGGGAGCGGCGCACTGCGCACCAGCGTCTTGTACCGATACCCAGCCTTCGTCAAATTTCGGTAAACGCTCCACGGACATTGGTTGTGCCAGCAATAAGGCTTCTGGTGCGACACGCTGTGCAGCAATGCCTGCACTTTCCAACAATGACAGGTAGTCCCCCGTTGTCGTGCGACAACGATTGACTCTGAGTGTCATCGGCGGATGCATGTTGCCGGCCTCTAGTATGCTTGGCGAACTTTCCCCGTACTGTTGTTCTATTTCTTTTATCCACCAATCTGGGTAGGCAAAGCGACTGCTTTTTTCTGCATCTGCTGCCATGCGAAGGCTTTCCTGCTGGCGCAGGAAGTTGCGCAACACGGCATTCACCAGCCCACTGATCGGAGATTTCATTTTCTTAGCAGCGCGCACTGCCTGATCGACAATGACGTGTGATCCGGCTTTGCTATATTCCAGTTGGTACAGGGCCACCATTAACAGATGGGACACCAACTTATCGCGGGGTGGGCGGTCGAGTAGTTTTCCCAGCATAAATTCAAGACGCGCGTAGTAGCGGATCGTGCCATAACTCAAATCCTGAAGGGCACCCCTTTGTTGGGGAGAATAGTCTGAATTAGCTGCCAGCCTGTCAGCCAGCGCGCGGTCCAGATTGCATCCGTCCATGACACGCTGGACAATTCCTGCTGCCTCTGTCTGAATGACATTCACGTTTCACTGGCACCGAATCTGTCACCGACCTTGAGCGGAAATCCCTGTACAAATTGCGCCACAGGCAATGGTTTTCCACCTGGTTTCTGCAAAACTTCCAGCGCCAATGTGCCTTGCCCGCATGCCACAACGATTTCCATCTTGTTGACGGCCAATATCGTTCCGGGACTAGCCGTATCTTCAGGCCCGTTGTGGGCGCGCATAAGTTTTATTGCCGTTCCATTGAACACTGTATGTGCCACAGGGAATGGGAAGTAGCCGCGAATCGCTTTTTCTAGGTCAACAGCCTTCTGGTTCCAGTCGATAAGCGCTTCCTGTTTGTTCAGTTTTGCTGCATAGCAAGCTTTGCTATCGTCTTGCTTCTCTGGGTGGACTTTGTCACTTTCCAACAGTTGTAGCGCTTTGACGATACCTGTAGCGCCTATGTCCGCCAGCTTGTCATGCAAGGTCTGGGCGTTATCTATTTCTGTAATAGGGCAGGGATACTTGAATAGCATGTCGCCCGTATCCAAACCAACGTCCATTTGCATGATAGTGATACCCGTTTCTGCATCTCCGGCCAAGATAGCACGCTGTATTGGTGCCGCACCGCGCCACCTGGGCAAAAGTGAGGCGTGAATATTCAAACAGCCGAGACGGGGGATATGCAACACCTCAGCGGGGAGAATCAAACCGTATGCTGCGACCACCATCACATCCGCTTTCAGCTCAGCCAACATCTGTTGCACGGCCTCCGACTTCAGAGAAGTGGGTTGTAATACGGAAATACCGTGCTCGACAGCTAGTTGTTTGACTGGGCTTGCGGTCAATTGCATGCCGCGGCCTGCCGGGCGATCTGGCTGCGTCAGCACCGCCAGCACTTTGTGTTCTGTATTTATAAGCGCCGCAAGTGCGCTGGCTGCAAACTGAGGAGTACCCGCAAAGATGATATTCACGCTAGCGTTCTACAGCGTCTCGCGCCGCTGTTTCTTCAGCTTGGCACGGATACGGGTTTGTTTGAGGTGAGACAGGTGTTCAACGAACACCTTACCGTGCAAATGATCGATCTCATGCTGAATACAAACCGCAAGCAGGCCATCCGCTTCCAGTTGAAAGATTTCTCCACTCTCATTTTGAGCCTGCACCTTGATTCGATTCGCCCTTGTCACTGTTTCATAGATACCAGGAACCGAAAGACATCCTTCTTCGCTCTCTTCGGTGCCTTCAAGTTCTAGTAAAACCGGATTTATGAAGACTATTAGGTCGTCATGGGTTTCAGACACGTCAATCACGACGATCTGCTCATGCACGTCGATTTGTGTCGCAGCGAGTCCGATGCCGGGTGCCGCATACATCGTCTCGCTCATATCCCGTATCAGTTTCCGGGTGTTTTCCGTCACCGCCGCAACGGGTTTGGCTACCTTATGTAAACGCGGATCTGGATATTTAATAATGGGTAGTAATGCCATAAATGCTTGCCAACTTAAGAGACTAGATGCAGAATTTAAACAGGTGCACAAACTTTGCACCGCATTTCTTTACTTTGCTGGGGTTTTCCATGCGCAAGATTATATCGCTGATTTGCTTTCTGTTGCCCATCCTCGCTTCCGCAGATGTGTTGCAGATTCGCGAAGATGCTCCTGACCGTTATGTCGTCGTCAAGGGAGACACTTTGTGGGATATCTCGGCGATGTTCTTCAAAGATCCGTGGAAATGGCCCGAGATTTGGGCATTGAACAAGCAAGCCATCAAGGACCCGCATTGGATCTATCCTGGAGATTTGGTCTATTTGGATCGTCGTACGGGTACCCTGACCACAACGCCGCCCACACCCGAAGACCAGCCCGTCACGCCGTCCAACATTGTGAAACTTGAGCCCAAGGTTCGAGTCGTCGCGCAAAACACTGAAGCTATTCCTGCTATCCCGCTTGATCTGATTGCTTCTTTTTTACGCCGCCCTTTGGTGGTTGATGATGAAGAGCTAGATAATGCCCCCAAGTTGGTGGGTACCTATGAGCAGCGCACGCTTCTGTCGGTCAATGATTTGGCTTATGTTCAGAACTTACCTTCAGACAAAGGCACACAATGGCAGGTCTACCGCCCCAATGTGGAGTTTGTCGATCCCGATACCGATGAAGAACTTGGCCAAGAGGTCATGTATCTTGGTGACGCGACTGTTGAGAAATTCGGTGACCCCAGCACGCTACGCATTAGCAATGCGATTTTGGAAATCAACAAGGGTGATTATTTAGCCCAAGCGGGCACTGGATATAGTGCTACGTATTTACCGCGTGCACCTGAGAGTCAAATCTCTGCCAAGGTCATCTCTATTTACGGCGGCGTCCAGCAGGCAGGTCAACATGCCGTTATCACGCTGAATAAAGGCCGCCGCGACGGACTAGAGGCTGGCAATATCCTTGCTTTGTATCAAAAAGGTGAAGTACTCAAGACCCAGGGTTGGTTTGAGCCCAACATCAATCTTCCTGACATGCGCTATGGTTTGGTCATGGTGTTCCGTGTTTTCAACAAGGTCTCATACGCTTTGGTTATGGAAACCAGACTACCGGTCCAGATACTCGATAGCGCGCGCAACCCGGAATAAGCGAATTAAATGGCTGTTGATTCAGGACTCGCATCCTGGCTCCAACTCTACATGGTTCCGGGGCTGGGGGGAGAAAGCCAGCGCCGCCTGTTAAAAGTCTTTGGCTCTCCCTCTGTGGTTTTTTCTCAATCCATTTCTGATCTCACCCAATACGTCAAACCGGCAATTGCTCGCGCCCTGTTGGCTGAATTTGATTCTTCAATCATTGATGCTGTTTTTGCTTGGTTGGATGATCCGCTGAATCATGTCATCACAATCGCTGATGATACGTACCCCAAATCCCTGCTCAATATTCCCGATCCGCCCTTGTTGCTGTTTGTAAAAGGCCGGCTTGACCTTTTGAATGTTCCTGCTTTGGCCATCGTAGGTAGTCGTAATGCCTCTGCTCAGGGTGTTCGCAATGCGGAAGCCTTTGCACTTTCTGCATCGGATTCCGGTCTGTGCGTTGTTAGCGGTTTAGCGCAAGGCATCGACACCGCCGCACATACTGGCGGCTTGAGAGGTCATGCATCAAGTATTGCTGTTGTAGGTACCGGACTTGATAAAGTCTATCCCGCCTCCAACCGGGATCTGGCTCATCAGCTTGCTCAATCAGGCGCTATCATTTCGGAATTTCCTCTTGGCACACCTCCCTTGGCAGCTAACTTTCCTCGTCGCAATCGAATCATCAGCGGACTTGGTCTTGGATGCTTGGTTGTCGAGGCTTCTGTCCGCAGCGGTTCACTTATTACGGCACGTTTGGCGGTAGAGCAGGGCAAAGATGTCTTTGCTATTCCCGGATCAATCCATTCCCCGCATGCCAAGGGCTGCCACGCGTTGATCAAGCAAGGCGCAAAACTGGTCGAAAGTGCAAATGACATCCTTGAGGAGCTTGGACACCCCCTGTGCGATGTTTCGATGCCAAGCACCTCAACAGAGCACCCATTGTTTGTTCACTTAGGTTTCGATCCAGTTGATACTGAAGTGCTCGTTCATCGCAGCGGCTTGACGATAAGCGAGCTATCAGCCATCCTGTTGCAACTTGAACTCGACGGGTGCGTAACATGCCTGCCTGGCGGGTTGTATCAACGTATCGCCTAAAACTCATATACATTAATGTTTGATATCCTCTTATTCCTGTTCGAGAGTTATTTCGATCTTGGCAGTTATCCCAATCACGACAAACTTTCCCTAAAGCTCTCAGCTGCTGGGTTTGAGGAAGAGGATATCAATCAAGCTTTGGTTTGGTTGTCTGGTTTGCAACAGCTTACCCAAGCAAAATATCCAGAGAGCATCAATCAAAGCGGCTTTCGCCTTTTCTCCGAATATGAACAGCGGCGCATCAGTTCCGAAGCGCTTCTTTTCTTGAAATTCTGGGAACACAACAAATTCATCTCGCCGATCGAGCGTGAAATGATCATAGACCGCGCTGTCGCCCTTGACCGTGAAAACCTTCAATTGGATAAAGTGAAGCTCATTATGCTCATGGTGTTATGGAGCCAACATGAAGAACTTGATCCAATGTTGATTGAAGATCTGCTTACACCTTCCGGCACCACGCCACTACATTAGAAACCACGCATGGCAACCAATCTGCTTATTGTTGAGTCCCCAGCCAAAGCCAAGACACTCAAGAAATATCTAGGCAAGGACTTTGAGGTTCTCGCTTCCTACGGTCATGTTCGCGACCTGATCCCCAAAAACGGCGCTGTTGACGTTGATAACGGCTATGCAATGAACTACGAGACCATTGCTCGTAACTCTAAGCATGTCGATGCCATTGCCAAAGCCGCAGCGGAAGCTGACAACATCTTTCTCGCACCCGACCCGGACCGCGAGGGTGAGGCTATCGCTTGGCATATCGCTGAACTACTTAAAAGTAAGCGCACACTCAAAAAGAAGAACATGCAACGCGTCGTCTTTTATGAGATCACGCAAAGTGCTGTCCAAGAAGCTGTCGCCAAACCCAGAGAGATCTCGATGCCATTGGTAAATGCCCAACAGGCTCGAAGAGCTCTGGACTACCTGGTTGGCTTTAATCTCTCTCCTTTGCTGTGGCGCAAGATCAGACCCGGGCTTTCTGCCGGCCGCGTTCAAAGTCCTGCGCTTCGCCTTATCGTCGAGCGTGAGCTGGAGATCGAGAAGTTCAATAGTCAGGAATATTGGTCCGTACATCTGGATAGCCAGAAAATCGGTATTCCGTTCAAAGCTAAACTCTTTCAGTATCAAGGTAACAAACTGGAACAGCTCAGCATCGGCAGCCAGGGTGAATATGACTCGATCCATGCCAAGCTAAATGATGCCAAATTGCCTCCAAAGGTTGTTCGTGTGGATAAAAAGGGAAAGCAGCGAAGTCCTGCTGCGCCCTTTACGACCTCTACCCTTCAACAGGAAGCGGTCCGCAAACTTGGCATGACATCCGATCGCACTATGCGCACCGCACAGTCATTGTATGAAGGCGTTGATATCGGCGGACAGACCATAGGTTTGATCACCTACATGCGTACCGATTCCTTGAATTTGGCCAACGAAGCCGTCGCGGAGATTCGTGACTATATCAAAGATAATTACGCTTCCGATTACCTGCCCGGAAAGCAACCCACCTACAAAAGCAAATCAAAGAATGCCCAGGAGGCGCACGAAGCGATTCGTCCTACTTCTATTGAACGATCACCCGATAGTCTTCGAGACCATCTGAACATTGACCAGATGCGTTTGTACGAAATGATATGGAAACGCACTCTGGCCAGTCAAATGTCGCCTGCACGCTTTGACACGGTTAGTGTTGATATTCGCCTGAGCAGTGATGACACCCTATTCAGAGCAAGTGGCCAAACCTTGGTGTTTCCAGGTTTTATTGGCGTCTACATGGAAGATGTGGATGATGCTGAGGAAGAGGATAGCGCGAAGTTGCCGCCCCTAGTGGAAGGCGATGTTTTGCCAATCGATAAACTCTATGGTGAGCAGCACTTTACCCAGCCTCCACCTCGTTATTCTGAGGCCAGCCTGGTAAAAACACTTGAAGAGTATGGCATTGGTCGTCCTTCTACCTATGCCGCCATCATCTCCACGCTGCAAGCTCGCGAATACGCAACACTCGATAAGAAGCGTTTCATGCCCACTGATGTGGGTCGCGTCGTAATTAAATTCCTTAACGAGCACTTCACAAAGTATGTCGATTATAGTTTTACCGCCAATCTTGAAGATGAACTGGACGAAATCTCTGAAGGCAAGCGAGATTGGATACCTGTGCTTGATGCCTTTTGGACGGGCTTTCATAAGCTGATTGTTGATAAGAAGGATGTCGATCGTCCTGGCACCGAAATTCTGGAAGAAGCTTGCCCCAAGTGCGGCAAGCCGCTTTCCAAGCGACTTGGAAAACGAGGCAATTTCATCGGTTGTACCGGTTATCCTGAGTGCGACTTTACTCGCAGCCTTGACGGAGAAGAAGACACTGGAGAAGCACGCAAGGAGCTAGGCGAGCACCCGGATACCAAACAAGTCGTTTTGTTGTTACGCGGCCCTTACGGTCCTTACGTTCAGCTGGGCGAACAGGAAGAAGGCGTCAAGACAAAACCCAAACGGGTTTCCTGGCCGAAGGAGCTTCCCTTGGAGGGAGCCGACCTTGCGTCTGCGCTTAAGTTGCTATCTCTTCCAAGAGAAGTGGGTATTCACCCAGAAAGCGGCAAGAAGGTCATCGTCAATATTGGTCGCTTCGGTCCATACATTGGGCACGATGGAAAGTTCAAATCTATCCCGCGCACTGACAGCATCTTCGATATTGGTTTAGAACGTGCTGTGGAATTACTCTCACAGGCCAAGGCAGGGGGTGCCACAGTGTTGCGCGCGCTTGGTGAGCACCCAGATGACAAAGCTCCTATCGAAGTGTGTAGTGGACGCTATGGCCCTTATGTACGCCACGGCAAGATCAACGCCACCTTGCCCAAGGATGTAACACCGGAAGCGGTTACATTGGAAGAGGCTCTTGAGCTAATCGCCGCAAGAGCCGCAAAGGGCGGCACTGGCAAAGCCAAAGCTCCCAAAAAAGCAACGGCCAAAAAGGCGTCAGCCAAGAAAACCACCAAAACTGCAACAACTTCGGCCAAAAAAACTGCCTCTAAAGCAACAACAACTAAAAAGTCCACTGCCAAAGCTACCGAAAAGAAACCCGCGGTTAAGAAGGCCGCCAAGAAATAGTATCTAGTACAAGCAAGCCCTAGTTTTTTCTCGTTGTTTTCACAAGCCAGTCGTATAAAAACGGCCACAGAAACTGTGGCCGTTTCATTTGGCGAGAATAATTGTTGCCGCGCACAGAAAATTGACCGGCTAATCCGAGTACGCTGCCCAATTTTTAATCAGGAGAAAACAAAAGGTGATTCCCATAAGAACATATTACCAACACCAAATTGTATGAGGTTTTGAGCGGACAGGGTTCGGCTCGTTTATAAGCCCATACGCCGCTTTTAAGGTTTTATGGGCTAGCCGCCTCAGGGCGGCACATTTAACGAGCCACAGCGCTTTCTGAGCGCCCCTCTTTCAATACCCGTAGTTATTGGCTTATGTAAGTTTCGTGCTTCTCTTTTAATAAAAATGGCCACAGTAACTGTGGCCATTTCATTTGGTGATAATAATTTCACCTTTTCTGAGAACCTACAAACCTACAAAATTATACGTCCAGATTTTTTACGCCCAGTGCATTCTTTTCGATGAATGCACGACGTGGCTCAACCACATCGCCCATAAGCGTGGTGAATATCTCATCGGCACCAATCGCATCCTCGATACACACACGCAACAGAATGCGGTTCTTTACATCCATCGTGGTTTCCCATAGCTGCTCCGGGTTCATCTCACCCAGTCCTTTATAACGCTGAACGCTAACGCCTCGCTTGGCATCTTCAAGCAACCATTCGACAGCTTGTTTAAAGCTTGTTACTCCTCGCTTCTGTTCCCCACGCATAACGTAGGCAGAGGGAGATATCAATCCATTCAAAGCATCTGCGGTGTGACGAATCTGTTCATAATCTCCGCTCTCCAAGAACTCTTTATCTAGAAAACTGAGAGAGTAGTTGCCGTGGTAGATCTTTTCCAAACGAAGACGCAATTCATTGTTCTCGTCTTTTTCGATATCTGCCTTGATAACGCCGCCGCAGGCTTCTTGCAGTAATTTGGCACTCTTTTTTGCGCTGGCTTCGTCCGCCAACGATAGTGCCGGCAAAATAAGCAGGGCGTGGCTAGCCTCGGGTGCAATGAAACGAGAAAGCCGATCGATAACGGCTTCAGCAAGAAAATATTGTTTAGCAATTTCTCCCAGCGCTTCGCCCTGAATTGGCGAGGCATCAAGTGCTGGATAGAACGAAGCATCCTTTAACGCTGAACCAAGCATGTAATTCTTCAGTTCGTGCTCGTCTTTTAGATATCGCTCATCACGGCCTTGCTTGATCTTATATAGCGGAGGTTGAGCAATGTATATATGACCTCGTTCAACCAGTTCCGGCATCTGACGATAGAAGAAAGTAAGCAACAGGGTGCGGATGTGTGCACCGTCCACATCGGCGTCGGTCATGATGATAATGCGGTGATAACGCAATTTATCCGCGTTATATTCATCTTTACCGATACCTGTGCCCAAGACGGTAATCAAGGTGGCAATTTCCTGCGAAGAGATTAGTTTTTCAAATCGTGCTCGCTCTACGTTAAGTATCTTACCCTTGAGCGGCAATATAGCCTGAAATTTTCGATCTCGGCCCTGTTTAGCAGAACCGCCAGCGGAATCCCCCTCGACGAGGTAAATCTCAGATAAGGCCGGGTCTTTTTCCTGACAGTCTGCCAACTTCCCAGGCAAGCCGATTCCGTCCAATATTCCTTTACGACGCGTCAATTCTCGAGCCTTCCGGGCTGCATCGCGGGCGCGGGCTGCATCGATGATCTTGTTACAGATGATCTTTGCATCCACTGGATTTTCCAGCAAAAAGTCTGTTAGTTTTTGTGCCACAACTTCTTGTACCGCTGGCTGAACTTCACTGGAAACAAGTTTATCTTTGGTCTGTGAAGAAAACTTAGGATCTGGAACTTTCACTGAGAGTACACAAGTTAATCCCTCTCGCATATCATCACCAGCGGTATCCACCTTGGCTTTCTTAGCCAGTTCGTTGTCTTCAATATATTTATTTATGACGCGCGTCATTGCCATGCGCAGACCGGTCATATGGGTTCCACCATCCCTTTGTGGGATGTTGTTGGTAAAACACTGCACGACTTCGGAGTAGCTGTCGTTCCATTGCATAGCAACATCAACAACGATGTTGTCCTTTTCCCCACTCGCCTCAAAACACTTGGAATGCAGTACAGATTTGCTTTTATTCATGTACTCAACGAAACCTCGAGCACCTCCGGAGTAAGCAAAGTTTTCGCTCTTTCCTGTTCGCTGATCTACCAGTTCAATCTTAACGCCATTATTCAGAAAAGACAGTTCTCGCAATCGTTTTGCAAGTACTTCGTAGTGAAAATCAACATTACCAAAAATTTCTGCATCAGCTAAAAAATGTACTTCTGTTCCTTTTTTCTGACTTTCTCCTAGTTCTCGCATTGGGGAAACTTCCACCCCTTTTTGGTTTACAACCAAGCGCTCTTTCACCACCCCACGATCAAATTCCAAGCCGAATTTTTTTCCATCACGGTATGTGGTCAACTTAAGCCATTCCGATAAGCCATTTACGCAACTCACACCCACACCATGCAAACCACCAGATACCTTGTAGCTATTCTGATTAAATTTACCGCCCGCGTGCAGCACTGTCAGCACTATCTCAGCCGCAGATCGTTTAGGTTCATGCTTATCATCAAACTTAATACCAATGGGAATTCCTCGACCATTATCTGAGACCGAAATCGAATTATCCCCATGAATAATAACTTTAATGTCGTCACAGTGCCCAGCCAGCGATTCATCAATGGCGTTATCTACCACCTCAAAGACCATGTGATGTAGGCCTGTTCCATCTGATGTATCGCCTATGTACATACCAGGTCGTTTACGTACAGCCTCCAAACCTTCGAGTTGCTGGATACTTGATTCGTCGTAGTTTTCGCTCATCTGTGTTTTTACTTTCGTTACTGTTTCACGTGGAACACGTTAAATACGCATTGGCATGACCACATACTTGTAGTCATTCTTTTCAGGCGTTGTTACCAGCAGACTGCTGTTTTGATCACCGAAAGAAAAAGTAACTTCTTCGCTATTCAGATAGTTAATGCCATCCAATAGATAGTTCACATTAAATCCAATATCTAAAGCACCGCCTGAGTATTGCGTCTCAATATCTTCTTGAGCCTCTTCTTGTTCACTGTTATTGCTGATGATTTGTAAATTGTTCTCAGTGAGGAGTAGACGTACTCCTCTAAATTTTTCGTTAGACAGAATTGCCGCTCTTTGCAGCGCTTGCATAATGACCATTCTATTCAACACCAAATGGTTGATATGGTTTGGTATGACACGGGTGTAATCCGGGAATTTTCCGTCAATGACCTTTGAGGTCATGGTTGTATCGGCAAAATTGAAGCGGACCTGTTTTTCAGCAAGTTCGATAAGTAGTTCATCGTCGCTATCAGTCAATTGCTTCAATAGTTCATTTACTGTCTTTCTGGAAAGGATCACCTCCAATTTCGGATAGTCCTCGTCCATATCTTCAGCAATATATGCCAAACGATGGCCATCAGTCGCTACAAGCTTTATAGAGCTGTTCTCAACAACAACCAAAACACCATTCAGATAATAGCGAATATCTTGCTGCGCCATTGCATGCTGCACCGAACTTAATAGACGCCTCATTTTCCCTTGCTTAATACGGATCTGTGTAGCGCCTTCCAGTTGATCAGTGAGATTTGGAAAGTCTTGAGCAGGTAAGGTTTGTAAGCTGAATTTACTTTTATTCGCTTTTACAAGTAATTTGCTCTCACGAATATCCAAGCTAATTAAACTTTCTTCAGGAATGGCTTTCAAAATATCCTGAAATTTCTTTGCTGAAATTGTGATGGCGTCCGGCCCATCTGATTCTTGAAGTTCTACTTTTTGCTTGGCTTCAATCTGAATTTCAAGATCTGTTGTAACCAAGTGTAGCGAATCACCGATCTTTTTAAGAAGTACATTAGAAAGGATTGGGAGAGGTTGTTTTCGTTCCACAATACCAACTACAGCTTGTAAGGGTTTTACCAAGTCATTTCGATTGATTTGTTTGATAAACATGTTTTTCCTTAAATTCTTAATATAAATAATAATTGGGTCGGTTTTTGTGGAAACTCGTAAAACTTAATTTAATTCAATAACAAACGATACATTTTAACTGTTAGCTACCTTCATTGTTTACTGTAAATCGATTGTGGATAATTATTTGGATATGGAAAATATCCATAGTTATGCACAATTACAAGTATCAATATCCGAAGTTATCCCCTTAAAGTCTGATGCAAAAGATTGAATTCTGTTTCGATTACAGAATCAGAGTTTCTTAATGCATCAATGGTCTTACAAGCATGTAGTACGGTGGTGTGATCCCTGCCACCAAAGGTGTTGCCAATTTCAGGAAGACTAAGTTGAGTCAATTCTCTGGCTAATGACATGGCAATTTGCCGAGGTCGTGCAATTGCTCGAGTCCTTTTTTTTGAAAGCAAGTCGACTAGTTTTAGTCTGTAAAAGTCAGCAACTGTTTTTTGTATATTCTCTATCGTTACTTGTTTATTTTGGGCGGCAAGCAGATCTTTTAGTGCTTCTTTGGCTAAATCGATAGAAATCACTTTCTTATGGAAGCGCGCGTAAGCCTCAATTCTATTTAGTGCGCCTTCTAACTCACGAATATTTGAACGTACGTGTTTAGCAATAAAGAATGCTACATCCTCTGTTATCGGAGTTGAACTATTTGCGGCTTTCTGTAGCAGGATCGCCACCCGCATTTCAAGGCCCGGTGGTTCAATTGCAACGGTAAGACCACAAGTAAATCTGGAGGTAAGGCGGGGTTCAATCCCAGTAATTTCTTTTGGGAACGTATCACAAGAGATTACAACCTGTTTGTTGGTATCAATTAGTGAGTTGAGGGTATAGAAGAACTCTTGTTGAGTACCGGGTTTATCTGCAATGAACTGAATATCATCAATGAGTAGTAAATCCAAAGAGTTATAAAACTGTTTGAACTCGTCAAAACTTTTTGTCTGAAACGCCTTAACTACACCTGAAACGTAATTGGTTGCATGGATATAGCAGATCTTTGCATCACTATTCTCTTTTGCGACCAGATTGCCAATTGATTGTAGTAGATGGGTTTTTCCAAGTCCGACCCCGCCATAAATGAAAAGCGGGTTGTATGTTGCGCCTGGTGTTTCAGCAACCTGTAAGCCAGCAGCATGGGCAAGTTGATTCGCTTTGCCGGTCACATAAGAATCAAAAGTCAGCAAGGGATTAAGTTTACTGGCCGATTTTGATACTTTAGGTGGTGCTTTCGGATTATTCTCTGTGACAACAGGAGTATCAGCAGGGCTTACTATCTTCACGGCTCGTTTCTTTTGCAATCGCAGCTCAATTTCCGTAGGAAAACCAAAAAAATCATGAGCCTGCTTTGATAAGGCAGAAAGAAACCGCTCTTGTATGATTCTTAATGTGAAGCTGTTCGGCGCGGTAAGAATGACTTTATTACCATCCATTTCAAACAATAACGGCTTGATCCAGGAATTGTATTGTTGCGGAGGCAGCAATTCCTGAAAATATTTCTGGTAGCACACAGACAAGCCTTGAGATGACATAAAAAGCTAGGATTCGATTACTTATAGACCGGCCAATTCTACAAGCTCCACCCAAAGTTATCCACAATATAAATTAAACTTGACAGCAGAAGCGCAAACGATTGTAATTGCGCGCTTTTCAATACTAGAAATATAGGATTTAGCCATGAAGCGCACATTTCAGCCGTCAGTAACCAAAAGAAAACGTACCCACGGTTTTCTCGTTCGCATGAAGACCAAAGGTGGTCGTGCAGTAATCGCAGCCCGTCGTGCTAAGGGCAGAACCCGTCTTGGTGTCTAAAGCAGAACACAATTTTCATTTTTCCCGGCGTTGTAGAATTTCTCGCCAAGAAGGTTTTTCAGGGCTTTTGCAAGAAAGGCCCCTTTTGAGTCGTTGGTTTGCTGTTCATTCCAGACCCAATAATTCAGGATGTGCAAGACTAGGGCTGTCCGTTGGTAAGCGCCATATCCCAAGCGCTGCACAACGTAACAGATTGAAGAGGAAAATTCGCGAGAACTTTCGTCTTCAAGTCAGAAGTGGCTTACAACAAGATGTGATTATTCGATTGAGAAGACCGATCGAAAAGACAGAACAATCTCAGGTTTTCTCTGTATTGACAGAGATACTTAAGGGTGTATTGGCGAAAAAATGAAGTCTTTATTTCTACTCTTCGTGCGCGGATACAAATATCTGATCAGTCCACTCTTGCCACCGTCATGCAGGTTTCATCCTAGCTGCTCACAATATGCAGAAGAAGCTATCGTTAAATACGGAGCGCTGAAGGGCGCTTGGCTTTCTGTAAAGCGGATATTGCGATGCAATCCTTGGAACTCGGGTGGATTTGACCCCGTACCATAAATATTATTAACAGGTGATAGATCGATGGAAACGCGGCGCTTATTACTATTTATTGTCTTTTCTTTTTCCTTGATCATATTGTGGGGAGAATGGAATCGCCAAGGGCAGCCCGCAAGCCCCCAGATCCAAGAAAATAAGGGCGTTAGCCAAACGCCTGAAGTAACGTCACTCAAGTCAGTTCCTGCACAGCCCAAAGAGAGCAAAATCGAGGCACCGACAGGCGCGAACTTGGTGGTTGAAACCGACAACTATGTCGTGAATATCAACACCGCAGGCGGAAATATCAATGGCATTACATTGTTGAAACATCGTGAAACAGACGATAAAACAAAGCCAATTAAGCTGTTTCAACAAGATGAAAACCATACTTATTTAGCCCAATCTGGCTTGTTAGGCCGGGGTTTGCCCACACATAATGCCACTTTTGAAACGACCTTGAGTGGCACAGCCCGCCTAGAAAGCGGCAAAAACGACATCTCGATCATACTGACCGCAGCAGATAAGGACAAAGTACAAGTTTCCAAAACATATACTTTTCATCGCGATTCTTATCTGGTTGATGTCGTTTATCAAATTGAAAACAAGAGTAAGGAAGCAATCCAGCCAACAGCGTATTTCCAGCTGGTAAGGGACGACGAGCCTCCAGAAGGTGGATCGAAGTTCATTCCAACCTATACCGGTCCGGCTATCTATACGGATGAAGAGAAGTTCAAGAAGATAGAATTCAGTGACATTGCCAAAGAAAAGCAAAAGTTGCCCACAGCGGCAAACAACGGCTGGGTTGGGATGTTGCAGCACTATTTTGTATCTGCATGGCTACCAGAAGGTAATGGTCAGCGGGAGTTCTACACAAAATCACTTGGAGAGGGCCTGTTTTCTGCTGGTGTTGTAATGCCAGAAGCGGAAATAGCCCCTGGTCAAACAGCCGAAATCAAATCCCGATTATATGTAGGCCCAGCCAAGACCAAACTTAATGACATAGTCCCCGGCTTGGGCCTATCGGTAGATTATGGGATTTTCACGATATTTGCCTCTCCCTTGTTTTGGCTAATGGATTTCCTGAATACCTGGATAGGGAATTGGGGTGTATCCATCGTATTGCTGACAGTATTGATCAAGCTGGCATTCTTCCCGTTGTCGGCAGCGAGCTATCGGTCCATGGCCAAAATGCGTTTGGTCGCACCAAAGCTGGAAAAGATAAAACAACAATGCGGCGATGATCGTGAGCGACTCAATCGCGCCATGATGGATCTATACAAGAGCGAAAAAATCAATCCTTTGGGTGGATGTCTGCCGGTATTGATCCAAATCCCTGTATTCATCGGTTTATATTGGGCGATTCTTGAAAGCGTCGAGTTGCGTCATGCGGAATTTGTCGGTTGGATTGTTGATTTATCAGCAACCGACCCTTACTTTGTGCTGCCTATTATTATGGGTGTCAGTATGCTGATACAAAGCAAGTTGAACCCAACACCCACAGACCCGCTTCAAGCCAAGATTATGCAAATCATGCCGGTGGCATTCAGCGTCATATTCTTCTTTTTCCCTGCCGGACTAGTTTTGTATTCCATCGTGAATAACATCTTGTCCATATCACAACAGTGGTACATCACCCATAACGCAGAAGCGGCTCAAAAGGGTGCTTCCAAAGCCTGACACAATAGCGGCGATCGCTACGGCACCCGGTCAAGGCGGGATCGGCGTGGTTCGCGTTTCGGGCGCGAACCTCAAGAGTTTGTCCTCAGCCATTACCGGACAAGAGCTTATTCCGCGAATCGCCACCTATACACCATTTTTAGATGAGTCTGGAGAGACTCTGGATCAGGGAATAGCACTGTATTTTGCCGCCCCCAACTCATTTACCGGCGAAGAAGTGGTTGAATTCCAAGGGCATGGCGGCCCCGCTGTGCTGCAATCTGTTCTGCATCGTTGCATCAGTCTTGGCGCGCGTCTTGCTCAACCGGGAGAATTCAGCCAACGCGCTTTTCTAAATGGCAAACTGGACTTGGCGCAAGCAGAAAGCATCGCAGACCTGATTGCCGCGACCACTCAGCAGGCAGCTAAAAGTGCTGTCCGCTCATTAAGCGGCGAATTTTCGCGGGCTATTACCCGTGTTTTGGAAAAAATCATACATCTAAGGGCTTTTGTAGAGGCGACACTGGACTTTCCTGAAGAGGAGGGTGTAGTTGTAGTTGATTCGGATCGCTTGTTAGTTGATTTGAGTACTTTAAAGGGCGAGCTTGAGCATATCGAGTCGCTGGCTACACAGGGAAATATCCTCCGGGAAGGCGCCCAAGTTGTATTGATAGGCGCTCCTAATGCAGGAAAATCAAGCTTATTGAACCAGCTTTCCGGTGAGGATGTCGCGATGGTGAGCGATATTCCTGGAACCACACGGGATACCATACGCCAGGCGCTTCAGATCGACGGGATCCCCATCCATCTGGTAGATACCGCAGGTATCCGCGAAACCAATGACATACTGGAACAGATGGGCATTGTCCGTGCTCGCCAGAGCATAGAAAAGGCCGACCTTCTCATTTTGCTAATCGATGAATCCGATGCAACAAAGGCAAAATACTTTATTAAGGCAGAAATCAATGTTGGCATCACCCCAACGATTTTTGTTCATAACAAGATCGATCTGACTGGTTTGCAGCCCACTATTGAGAAGAATGATGGCACTACCCAAGTGTTTCTTTCTGCCAAGACCGGGGCTGGAGTCAGTCTTTTAAAAAGCGAAATTCTGAACGCAGTGGGCTGGCATAAGGAAGAAGGGGTGTTCATGGCTAGATCCAGGCACTTAGATGCGATCTCCCAAGCGCTGGCAGCCCTTCAGGGCGCAGAGGCACTAAGTTCACGGCTCGAGTTATTTGCCGAATCCTTGCGCCTAGCCCAAAACGAACTCAACCAAATCACTGGAGAATTTGTAGCAGATGATTTATTGGGCGAGATCTTCGGCAAGTTTTGCATAGGAAAATAAAGACCCAAGCAATTGTTTCACGTGAAACATGGTTTTGTAACCAGCCTCCCTGATGTAAGATGCGCCCCCCTTAAGATTCATGAACACGATGGATTATCCGGATAAATTTGACGTAATCGTTGTTGGTGGTGGTCACGCAGGCACCGAGGCGGCCTTGGTGAGTGCGCGGGCGGGCTGCAAAACATTGCTGCTCAGCCATAACATCGAGACTTTGGGGCAGATGTCCTGCAACCCTTCGATTGGGGGGATTGGAAAGGGGCACCTTGTCAAAGAGGTGGATGCGCTTGATGGGGCAATGGCGGCGGCGGCGGATGAGGGGGGCATTCAATTTCGTATTCTAAATGCAAGCAAAGGGCCGGCGGTTAGGGCCACTAGAGCACAAGCCGACAGGTTGCTTTACAAGCAAGCCATTCGCTCGAGGTTGGAGAATCAACCGAATCTATGGTTGTTCCAGCAGGCTGTGGACGCATTGATTGTCAATACAGACAGAATTGAGGGCGTAAAAACGCAAGCGGGGGTGTGTTTCTCTGCAAAAAGCGTGGTGCTGACGGCGGGCACATTTCTGTCGGGTTTGATTCATGTCGGGCAGTCAAATTACTCCGCTGGGCGCGCCGGCGACCCCCCTTCGATTACGCTTTCTGAGCAACTCCGAGCGCTGGGAATGCCGGTGGGAAGATTAAAAACCGGTACGCCACCAAGAATAGATGGTCGCAGCATTGATTTTTCAGTCATGCACGAGCAATGGGGAGATGATCCGGCCCCGGTGTTTTCTTTCATGGGCAAAGCGGAACAACATCCAAGGCAGTTACCATGCTGGATCACTGAGACCAATGAAAAAACCCATGAAATCATACGAGGGGGGTTAGATCGCTCGCCGATGTTCACGGGAGTGATCGAGGGTGTCGGTCCTCGTTATTGTCCTTCCGTTGAAGACAAGATAACTAGGTTTGCCGGAAAAAGCTCACATCAAATATTCCTTGAGCCGGAGGGCTTGGAAACACATGAGATATACCCGAACGGAATATCGACCAGCCTGCCGTTCGATGTGCAGATAGCATTGGTTCGCTCAATCAGGGGCCTTGAAAATGCGCATATATTGCGTCCTGGATATGCCATCGAATACGACTATTTTGATCCAAGAGGGCTAAAGCGATCTTTGGAAACCAAAGTTATAGAAGGTTTGTTCTTTGCCGGGCAGATCAATGGCACGACGGGCTATGAAGAGGCGGCGGCACAAGGCTTGCTGGCAGGGATCAATGCCGCGCGACATGCTTGCGAGAAAGAGGCATGGAGCCCGAAGCGCAATGAAGCCTATCTGGGGGTGATGGTCGATGATTTGACTGCAAGAGGGGTGACTGAGCCATATCGAATGTTCACCAGTCGGGCTGAGTATCGACTTCAGTTGCGCGAGGATAATGCGGATCTGCGGTTGACAGAGATCGGCTGGAATTTGGGGGTGGTCAGTGAAACGCGTTGGCGCGCATTCGATGAAAAGCGGGAGGCTATTGCTCGTGAAGAGCAGCGCTTGAAAACCACTTGGGTTAATCCTGCAGTCCTGAGCGAAGAACACGCGATTCGCGTCTTGGGGAAGGTCGTTGAGCGGGAATATTCCTTGTACGATCTGTTGCGGCGACCGGAAGTGAGTTACGACTCCTTGATGTCATTGCCCAATAGCGGCGAGAGGGTGGCGCAAGATGTGGTGGCCCAGCAGGTGGAGATCGGTGCCAAGTATCAAGGCTACATCACGAAACAGAATCAGGAAGTGCAACAACAGGCAGCTCAGGAAGACTTGGCGCTTCCTGCAACGCTCGATTATCGAGAGGTGCGAGCACTTTCTATCGAAGCGCAACAGAGATTGAATCTGCAAAAGCCGGAGACTATCGGCCATGCAAGCCGTATCTCAGGTATTACACCGGCCGATATTTCATTGCTCTTGGTACATCTAAAGCGGGGATTTCGTACGAACAAGGCGGGTAACGAAGATGCAAAGTGAACGCCAAACGCTAACATCTGGGGCGGGCCTGTTGGGCATTGAATTGACAGCTGATGCGCAGTCGAAGTTGCTCGAATATATGGCCCTGATGCAAAAATGGAATAAAGTGTACAACTTGACGGCTATCAGCAGCGGCCCCGAAATGGTGACACATCATTTACTGGACAGCTTGGCGGTGCTGCCCCACCTTTGGACGGGTAAGTGGCTGGATGTCGGGTGTGGGGGTGGGTTGCCGGGAGTTGTGCTGGCCATCATGCGGCCAGACTGGGAATTCACATTGCTGGACAGTAATTCAAAGAAGACGGGGTTTGTGCAGCAGGTGGCCATTCAGTTGGGCCTAAAGAATGTGCAAGTACACACGGGCAGAGTAGAGGATTGGCAGGAAAGTGCTCGTTTTGACGGAATAATTTCCAGGGCATTTACAGAGATTGGGAATTTTTTCAGGCTGACAGAAGGATTGTTGGCGCCGGAGGGGCGATGGGCAGCGATGAAGGGGAAAATGGAAGAGGCGATTCCACTGCAATATAGAATCGATCAGATCATTACATTGCAAGTGCCGGGTCTTGATGCTTCAAGAAGTCTGGTGATCGCAGGAAGGAAATAGGGAGCGACAGGAATGACAAGGATAATGGCAATCACCAACCAGAAAGGCGGGGTTGGCAAGACTACAACAACGGTGAATTTGGCAGCAAGCCTGGCCGCAGCAAAGAAGCGTGTGCTGTTGGTAGACTTAGATCCGCAAGCGAACGCGACTATGGGCAGCGGCATCGACAAGCATGCACAGGAAGTGACTGTTTACGATGTGTTATTGGGCGAAGCCAGCATTGCGCAAGCAAGAATAAGTTATCAGCAGGGGAAGTACGACGTTTTAGCGGCGAGCAGAGATCTGGCAGGTGCGGAAATCGAACTGGTTAATGTGGACGGACGTGAAACGCGTCTAAAAAAAGAAATCGAGGCGGTCGCAGAAGAATATGACTATGTGCTAGTAGATTGTCCACCTGCGCTGAATTTGCTGACTTTGAACGGTTTGTGTGCAGCCCATTCTGTGATGATCCCGATGCAGTGTGAATATTATGCGCTGGAAGGACTGAGTGATTTGGTGAACACCATACGCATGGTGCGAGAAAATCTGAATCCTCAACTGGAGATCGAAGGATTGCTACGCACCATGTTCGATCCGCGCAATTCATTGGCGCAGCAGGTATCTGCTCAATTGCAGCAGCATTTTGGTGAAAAAGTTTATCGCACCGTGATTCCTCGCAATATTCGTTTGGCAGAAGCGCCTAGCTATGGAGTGCCAGTGCTGTATCACGATGCGCAATCCAAAGGCACTCAAGCATATCTGGCACTGGCTGGAGAAATCCTAAATAGAGCGAAGAGTCAGCAAGGAATTCAATAACTTAAATTGAACGGAAAATATAATGGCAAAAATAAACAAAGGGCTGGGACGAGGTTTGGATGCGCTGCTGGGAGGCGGTGCGACTAAGACAAATGAGTCATTGCGTGAGTTAAATGTCAATCAGCTCAAGCCGGGTAAATACCAGCCACGCAGCCATATGGACGAAGAGTCACTCAAGGAGTTAGCGGCTTCTATCAAGTCTCAAGGGGTGATGCAGCCGATCTTGGTGCGGGAATTGCCGAATAGCAGTTACGAGATCATCGCCGGTGAGCGCCGCTGGCGTGCGTCGCAATTGGCGGGATTGACGCAAGTTCCCGTATTGGTAAGAGTTGTTGCTGATAATGCAGCGTTGGCCATGGCACTGATCGAGAATATCCAGCGCGAAGATTTGAATCCGCTGGAAGAGGCGGTAGGTATCCAGCGTCTGATCGACGAGTTCCAGATGACCCATCAGGAAGCCGCTGATGCGGTCGGGCGCTCGAGAAGCGCTGCGAGTAATCTACTGCGTTTGCTCAAACTGCCTGCAGAAGTGCAGGGCATGCTGATGGAAAACAAACTGGACATGGGGCACGCGCGGGCTTTGTTGTCGCTGGAGCCGGCGCAACAAATCATGTTGGCAAACAAAGTGGCGCTCGAAGGGCTGTCGGTTCGTGAAGCTGAGGTGTTGGTGCAAAAGCGAGCCACAGCCGCCCCAAAAGAAAGCACCAAGCAAAAGGCAAGTAATAGAGACACAGAACGCCTGCAGGAAGAGCTGACTGACAAGATTGGTGCGCGGGTGGAAATCAAGTCCGGGAAAAAGGGTAAAGGTAAGCTTGTCATCGAATATGCCAGCAACGATCACTTGGATGAATTGATTGCGCGATTGACCCAAGCCCGATAAACGTTGGAAGCTATGGGAAAACAGCAGCAAGAGTGTTTGACACCCCGTGAGAACGCCGCTATCATCCCGCCGCTTTTCCTAGCCGAAGAACAAGAAAAAAAATCGGCGCGTCAGGTGATCTGGTTTCAATTGGCCACACTGTCAGTAGTAAGCGCTGTCATGGCTTGGGGAAGTTCGCCGCAAAATGCGATTGCAGTGTTAGGTGGAGGAGGGATTTCCATTCTCAATGGTGCGTTGATTGCTTGGAGAATGTCCCGAGCAACTCGGCACCCAGTCCAAAACGCGCATCAACAATTACGGCTTATGTATTTCTATGCCACCGAGCGGTTTCTGGCGGTGGTTGTATTGCTGGGTTTGGTCCTTGTGATACTTAAAGATTCTCCGCTGATGGTAATTGGTGGATTTGTATTAGGGCAGGCGACGCTGTTGGCAGCTCGCTTATTGTTAAAGAACAAGACGGAAAGTGGCTCACAAAATGTCCAGTGAAATGGCGCATGCAGCAACCGAGGTAGCCCACGAGGCGGCTCACACATCGGGCGATTACATTAAGCACCACCTCCAGAATCTAACATGGGGTCAGCTTCCGGACGGCACATGGGGTATTGCCCACAGCGCCGCAGAAGCCAAGGCAATGGGATTCTGGGCGCTCAATGTTGATACTTTGATCATGTCATTTTTACTGGGTGCGATCTTTATGTTCGTGTTCCGTCGCGTGGCAAAGACAATGGTCACTGGAGCGCCTGGCAGTTTGCAAAACTTCTGTGAATGGGCGATCGAGTTTGTCGATACCAGTGTGCGGGGTTCCTTCACTTCCAAGAACAATATGGTCGCCCCGCTGGCGCTGACCATATTTTTCTGGGTGTTCTTGATGAACCTGATGGATTTGATCCCAATCGACTGGGTACCACTGCTGATGTCTTCGCTTGGCGTGCCATTCTTCAAGGTCGTCCCTTCAACCGATCCCAATGCGACATTCGGCATGGCTATCGGCGTATTTTTGCTGGTGTTGTATTACAGTGTGAAAATGAAAGGATTCGGCGGATTCATGGGAGAGTTGACTCTGCAGCCGTTTGGTAAATGGGGCATGCCAGTCAACTTCCTGTTGGAAGGCGTGAACTTGATAGCTAAGCCGATTTCGCTGGCATTGCGTCTATTCGGCAACATGTATGCGGGTGAAATGATTTTTATCCTGATCGCGTTGATGGGCGGTGCTTGGGCGGGCTTCTCGCTTGGCGGCGTTACATTGTTCGGCTCTCAGATTCTTTTGTCTCTCGGCTGGGCAATCTTCCACATCCTCATCGTGACCCTGCAAGCGTTCATCTTTATGACGCTGACGGTTGTTTATCTGGATATGGCGCATCAGGAACACCACTAATTCTGCTTCATTAACTTTAACTTTACTTTTATCTAACAGGAGAAATTGAAAATGGAAATGGCAAACGCACTGCTGTACATCGCTGGCGCATTGATGATGGGTCTGGGCGCACTTGGCGCAGCTGTTGGTATCGGTATCCTGGGTGGTCGCTTCTTGGAAGGCGCCGCACGTCAGCCTGAGCTGATCCCAATGCTGCGTACACAATTCTTCGTGGTGATGGGTCTGGTCGATGCAGTTCCGATGATCGCTGTCGGTATCGCCATGTACGTTTTGTTCGCAGTGGTCGGCTAATTCGCGCAAGCGAATCGCATAATTTAGAAAGGAAGCTTGCATGAATATCAATGCAACTCTTCTCGCACAGCTGATCATGTTCGCGCTGTTCGTATGGTTCTGCATGAAGTTCGTGTGGACCCCGATCGTGGCGGCATTGGATGAGCGCAAGAAACAGATCGCTGACGGTCTGGCAGATGCAGAGCGTGCCAAGCAGGATCTGGAGCTTGCTTCTCGCCGTTCTGCTGAGATCCTGCGTGAAGCCAAAGAAAAAGCTGGCGAAATCATTGGAAACAGTGAAAAGCGCGCAAGTGAGATCGTCGAAGAGTCAAAGACTCAAGCCAAGGTAGAGGGTGATCGCATCATCACTGGTGCGAAGGCTGAGATCGATCAGGAAGTGTTCCGCGCTAAAGAACAACTGCGTACGCAGGTGTCCGCAATCGCACTGGCAGGCGCCGGTAAGATTCTGGGTCGAGAGATCGACGCTAAGGCACACAACGACCTGCTCGACAAACTCGTTGCGGAAATCTGATCGCTATGTCTGAAGCCATAACCATTGCACGTCCTTACGCCCAGGCAGCTTTTGAGGAAGCTCAAAAGCTGAATGCGCTACAGGCTTGGTCAGATGCACTCAATACACTGGCAGAAGCAGCCTCCCACCCTGAAGTGAGTGCCATCATCGGCAGTCCTAAGGTAGCGAAAGCCCAAGTGGCTTCGCTGATGGAGGCGTTTCTGGGCGACAGCCCGGATGCAAAGCTGCAAAATTTCGTGCGCATCCTTGCAGACAATCAGCGCGTTACAGTTCTGCCTGAGATCGCAGCCAGCTTTGAAGCACTTAAGGCCGAGGCTGAAAAATCGATCAATGTGGTGGTTGAGTCTCCGTTTGAATTGTCAGTTGAGCAACAAGACAAGATCGCAGCTTCGTTAAAGAAACGCATGGGCTGCGAGATCAAGCTTGAAAGCCGCATTAAAAAAGAATTGCTGGGTGGCGTGGTGATCCGCGCCGGAGACAAGGTCATCGACGGATCTGCGTTGGCGCGCCTTGGCGAAATGGCGACAGCCCTAGCCTGATAAAGATTTATCAAGAATAAGGAAATCCAGATGAAGCTCAATCCTTCTGAAATTAGCAATTTGATTCGCAGTCGCATCGATAACTTCGAAGCACTGACCCAAGCGCGCACCGAAGGTACGGTGGTCAGCGTGACCGACGGTATCGTTCGTGTGCACGGTTTGTCTGACGTGATGCAAGGCGAGATGCTGGAATTCCCAGGCAATACATTCGGCCTGGCACTCAACCTCGAGCGTGACTCTGTCGGCGCCGTGATTTTGGGTGAGTACGAACACATCACCGAAGGCGATACAGTCAAGTGTACTGGTCGCATTCTGGAAGTGCCGGTTGGTCCTGAGCTGCGCGGTCGCGTGGTGAACGCGCTGGGTCAACCCATCGACGGTAAGGGGCCGATCAATGCCAAGATGACCGACAAGATCGAAAAAGTCGCTCCAGGCGTTATCGCACGTAAATCAGTTGACCAGCCAGTACAGACCGGTCTGAAGTCCATCGACTCCATGGTTCCGGTTGGCCGTGGACAGCGCGAACTGATCATTGGTGACCGTCAGACTGGTAAGACAGCTGTTGCAGTTGACGCCATCATCAACCAGAAGGGTCAGAACATGACCTGTATCTACGTTGCGGTCGGTCAAAAAGCGTCAACCGTCGCTAACGTGGTGCGCAAACTGGAAGAACACGGCGCGATGGAATACACCATCGTTGTGGCAGCTACTGCTTCCGATTCCGCAGCGATGCAGTTCCTGGCACCTTATGCCGGCTGCACCATGGGCGAGTATTTCCGTGATCGTGGTGAAGACGCGCTGATCGTTTATGATGACTTGACCAAGCAAGCTTGGGCATATCGCCAGATCTCACTGCTGCTGCGTCGTCCGCCTGGTCGTGAAGCTTATCCTGGCGACGTGTTCTATCTGCACTCCCGTCTGCTGGAGCGCGCAGCCCGCGTAAACGCCGAGTACGTTGAAGCCTTCACCAAGGGCGAAGTCAAAGGCAAGACAGGTTCGCTGACCGCACTTCCGATCATCGAGACCCAAGCTGGTGACGTTTCCGCATTCGTGCCGACCAACGTGATTTCCATTACCGACGGCCAGATCTTCCTGGAAGCTGACTTGTTCAATGCCGGTATCCGCCCCGCGATCAACGCCGGCGTATCGGTGTCCCGCGTGGGTGGGGCTGCACAGACCAAGGTCATCAAGAAATTGGGTGGCGGTGTGCGTCTGGCACTGGCTCAGTACCGCGAATTGGCTGCGTTCGCGCAGTTCGCTTCCGACTTGGATGAATCGACACGTAAGCAATTGGAGCGTGGTCGTCTGGTGACAGAACTGATGAAGCAGCTGCAATATGAGCCGTTGTCTGTTTCTGAAATGGCAACGACACTGTTCTCTGTGAACAAGGGCTACTTCGATGATGTTCCTGTGCCGAAAGCTTTGGCATTCGAATCTGCGTTGCACGCTAACCTGAAGGCCAACAGCAAAGAGTTGATGGACGCGATTGAATCCACCAAGGAATTGTCTGCTGACAATGAAAAATTGCTGGCGGCTGCGATCGAATCGTTCAAGGCAACTGCTGTCTATTAAGGGGAGCTGAGTTATGGCGGGCAGTAAAGAGATTCGCACCAAAATCAAGAGCGTTGAAAATACGCGCAAGATCACGCGTGCGATGGAAATGGTGGCAGCTGCGAAGATGCGCAAAGCGCAGGATCGCATGCGTGCCGCTCGCCCTTACGCCGAGAAGATTCGTAACGTCGCCGCTCACTTGTCACGCGCAAATCCGGAATACAAGCATCCATTCCTGGTCAATCGTGAAACAGTGAAGAACGTCGGCCTGATCGTTGTCACATCAGACAAAGGTCTGTGCGGAGGCTTGAACACCAACCTGTTGCGTCTCGCAGTCAATGAGATGAAGACTTGGGAAGGTGAAGGCAAAGGGCTTCTGGTGTGTCCGATCGGCAACAAGGGCTTCAGCTTCATGAACCGTATTGGCGCCAAGGTCCAGTCGCACCTGACAGGATTGGGTGATACACCGCATATTGAAAAGCTGATCGGTACCGTTAAAGCGATGCTGGATGCATATGTGGCAGGCGAGATCGATGCTATCTACTTAAGCTACAACCACTTCGTCAATACGATGAAGCAGGAGCCGCGCGTAGAGCAATTACTACCGCTTAGTGGTGAGCAAATGGGCACCAGCGAAGGCAATTGGGACTACATCTACGAACCGGATGCAAAGAAGGTCATCGACGAACTGTTGCTGCGTTACATCGAATCTCTGGTGTATCAAGCGGTAGTGGAGAACATGGCTTCCGAGCAAAGCTCGCGTATGGTGGCAATGAAGGCCGCGTCCGATAACGCTAAGACCGTTATCTCCGAGCTTAAGCTGGTATACAACAAAGCACGTCAGGCAGCGATCACCAAGGAAATCTCGGAGATCGTGGGCGGTGCAGCGGCGATCGGTTGATCGGCAAGAATTCAGAATTAATTTAGACGGGGAATCTTAAAATGAGTCAAGGAAAGATTGTTCAGTGTATCGGTGCCGTGGTCGACATCGAATTTCCGCGTGACCAAATGCCCAAGGTGTATGAAGCCTTGACGTTGGCGGATGCTGGTAACTCTACTGCTGAAGTTGGCCTGACCTTCGAGGTCGAGCAGCAACTGGGCGACGGTGTTGTACGTACCATTGCAATGGGTTCATCCGACGGTCTGCGCCGCGGCATGGCAGTGACTGCCACCGGCAACCCAATCCAAGTGCCAGTCGGTACCGGCACGCTGGGTCGCATCATGGACGTGCTGGGCCGCCCGATCGACGAAGTCGGTCCGATCAAGAGTGATGAGCTGCGCTCCATCCATCAGGCTGCACCGAAGTTCGACGAATTGTCTCCTTCCGTGGACTTGCTGGAAACCGGCATCAAGGTGATCGACTTGGTTTGCCCGTTCGCCAAGGGAGGCAAGGTTGGTCTGTTCGGCGGAGCAGGTGTGGGTAAGACCGTGAACATGCTGGAACTTATCAACAACATCGCTAAGCAACACGCGGGTCTGTCCGTGTTCGCAGGTGTGGGTGAGCGTACCCGTGAAGGTAACGACTTCTATCACGAGATGTCTGAAGCAGGCGTTATCGACACTGAAGACTTCAGCAAGTCCAAAGTGGCGATGGTGTTCGGTCAGATGAACGAGCCTCCCGGCAACCGTCTGCGCGTTGCGCTGTCCGGTCTGACTATGGCTGAGAAATTCCGTGACGAAGGTCGCGACATCCTGTTCTTCGTGGACAACATCTATCGTTACACATTGGCCGGAACTGAAGTTTCCGCTTTGCTGGGTCGTATGCCTTCCGCCGTGGGTTATCAACCTACACTGGCTGAAGAAATGGGCCGTCTGCAAGAGCGTATTACTTCCACCAAGGTTGGTTCCATCACATCTATCCAGGCCGTTTACGTGCCTGCGGATGACTTGACCGACCCGTCTCCTGCCACGACCTTCTTGCACCTTGACTCCACAGTCGTGTTGTCCCGTGACATTGCTTCGCTGGGTATCTACCCTGCGGTCGATCCGCTGGATTCCTCTTCTCGCCAGCTCGATCCGCTGGTAGTGGGTGAAGAGCACTATGCCGTTGCACGTAGCGTGCAACAGACACTGCAGCGCTACAAAGAATTGCGTGACATCATCGCGATTCTGGGTATGGACGAACTGGCACCGGAAGACAAATTGGCAGTTGCCCGTGCACGTAAGATCCAGCGCTTCTTGTCGCAGCCGTTCCACGTTGCTGAAGTGTTTACCGGTGCACCAGGTAAGTACGTCACACTGAAAGATACGATCAAGGGCTTTAAAGGCATCGTTGATGGTGAATACGATCACTTGCCAGAGCAGGCTTTCTACATGGTCGGCAGCATCGAAGAAGCGGTCGAAAAGGCCAAGACACTGCAATAATTAGTGGGGTATAAACCATGGCAATGACCGTACATGTAGACGTAGTGAGCGCGGAGGAGCAGATCTTCTCCGGGCTAGCTGAAGTCGTCGTGGTACCGGGCGAGATGGGCGAATTGGGTATCTACCCGCGTCATACCGCCCTGATGACTCGCATCAAGCCAGGTGCTGTACGCATCAAGCGTCCGGATCAGGAGCAGGAAGAGCTGATCTACGTATCCGGTGGCATGCTTGAAGTTCAGCCTAACGTGGTTACTGTTCTGGCCGACACTGCGATTCGCGGTGCTGACCTAGATGAGGCACGTGCATTGGAAGCCAAACAGTCGGCAGAAGAGGCGATGAAGAATCGCACCTCCGATATCGATTACGCTGCAGCTCAGGCAGAGTTGGCAGAGGCGATCGCTCAATTGCGTGCAATTCAGCAAATGCGCAAATCTACGCACTAAGTATCCCTTAGTGGACAAAACGAGAAAGCAGCTTCGGCTGCTTTTTTGTTGCCTGAAAGATATACTCGCATATCCATGAAGAACCAAAGAATATGAGCGCATTGAATATCGTTATCTTGGCTGCCGGCAAAGGCACCCGCATGTATTCGGACAAGCCTAAAGTGTTGCATTCACTGGCAGGTAAACCCCTTGTACAGCATGTACTTGATTGCGCCGTTTCATTATTGCCACAGCAAATTTGTACAGTCTACGGCCATGGCGGTGAGGCAGTGCCGCAGGCAATGCAGCAGTACGGCGCAACATTCGTCATTCAGGAACCGCAACTTGGTACCGGCCATGCAGTGCAACAGGCTATGCCACACTTGGTAGATGATAGCCATACACTGATCTTGTATGGTGACGTGCCGTTGATCCAGCACAGCACATTGCACCAGATGCAGAACGCGGGCGAAGGGCTGGTCATACTGACGGTCAATCTGGAAAACCCAACAGGCTACGGTCGTATCGTGCGTAATAATGAGGGTGACGTACAGCGTATAGCCGAACAAAAGGACGCCTCACCGGAAGTGCTGGAAATACAAGAAGTAAATACCGGCATCATGCTGGTTCCGACAGCCAAACTTAGAGGATGGCTAAGCAGATTGAGTAACAATAATGCGCAGGGTGAGTACTACCTAACCGACATCGTGGCGATGGCTGTGGAGCAGAATGTTGAGGTGCACACTGTGCAACCTGCCCATGTTTGGGAGGTAGAAGGTATCAATAATAAGATGCAGCTGGCTAGCCTTGAGCGCGTGTGGCAAAAAGAGATAGCAGCAAGGTTGTTGACCCAAGGCGTGACCCTGACTGATCCGGCGCGAATCGATGTGCGCGGTAATCTGGTGTGCGGGCGAGATGTAGAGATAGACGTCGGCTGTATCTTTGAAGGCAAAGTCACGCTGGGTGACCGCGTGAAAGTCAGCGCTTACAGCATCATTCGCAACGCAACAATCGCGCAGGATACTCAGATAGCACCCTATAGTCACATCGATAGCAGCGAAGTGGGTGCTAGCTGCCACATCGGCCCCTACGCACGTTTACGTCCAGGCAGCAAACTGCACGATCATGCGCATGTGGGCAATTTCGTAGAGATAAAGAACAGCGAGATCGGTCAAGGTAGCAAGGCCAACCACCTCAGTTACATCGGCGATAGTACAGTGGGTAGTCGCGTCAACATAGGAGCGGGAACTATCACCTGCAACTACGATGGCGCGAACAAGTTCCGCACCATCATCGAAGACGATGCCTTCATCGGTTCGGATACACAACTGGTTGCGCCCGTCACGGTAGGAAAAGGCGCAACCATAGGTGCCGGTTCAACTATCACCAAAGATACGCCCGCCGGAGAACTCACTCTCTCCCGCAGCAAGCAACTCTCGATCACCGGCTGGAAACGTCCCGTGAAAGGAAAAAAATAGCATGTGCGGTATCGTCGGAGCAGTCGCAAAGCGAAACATCGTCCCAGTCTTGGTCAATGGCCTACTTCGACTGGAATACCGTGGCTATGATTCAGCAGGTTTGGTGGTAGTGCATGAAGGCAAGTTGGCACGCGTGCGTAGTGAAGGCCGCGTTGCGGAACTGGTGCAAAAGAGCGCGAACACTCAAGGAGAAGTCGGCATCGCACATACTCGCTGGGCCACACACGGGGTACCAAGCGAACGCAACGCACACCCGCATATGAGCCGTGATCTGATCGCTGTGGTGCATAACGGCATCATCGAGAACTATGAAGAATTGCGTACAGAATTAACCGCGCAAGGTTACGAATTCACTTCAGACACAGATACGGAAGTCATCGCACATCTGGTGCACAGCCATTACGTGCAAGGCAGCCTGTTGGCAGCCACGAAAATGGCATTGACACAATTGATCGGTGCTTATGCGATCGGTGTCATCGCTGCGGACAATCCCCATCAGCTTATCGCGGCACGCAAGGGCAGTCCTTTGCTACTCGGCGTTGGAGAAGGCGAACATTTCGTAGGTTCCGACATGTCAGCTTTGTTGCAGGTCACAAGGAACGTCGTATATCTGGAAGAGGGGGATGTGGTCGAACTGAACGTTGATAGCTACCGGATATTTGATGAGCAGGGTGTTGAAGTGCAGCGACCGGTGCAGATAAGCGAGCTGAACAACGACAGTGTAGAACTGGGCGAGTACCAGCACTACATGCAGAAAGAGATTCACGAGCAGCCCCAAGCTTTGGCGGACACCCTAGAATCGGTGTGCAACAGTCAGTCTCTAGTGCCGGGGATATTTGGCGCAGAGGCAAATGAAATTTTCCCGAAGGTAGAGAACATCCTCATCCTCGCTTGCGGCACCAGCAACCACGCTGGCCAAGTGGCGCGCTACTGGCTGGAAGAGATCGCAGGGATACCATGCACAGTGGAGATTGCCAGCGAATACCGTTATCGCACAAGCGTACCCAACCCCAGAACATTGGTAGTCACCATATCGCAATCAGGGGAGACGGCAGATACTTTGGCCGCACTGAACCATGCCAAGGCAACAGGGCATGGTTACACGCTGGCGATCTGTAACGTGCCGGAAAGCGCGATCATCCGCCAATCGAAACTACGGTTCCTGACGCGTGCCGGCCCGGAGATCGGGGTAGCCTCAACCAAGGCCTTCACCACCCAGCTAGCGGGACTATTCCTGCTTACGCTGGTGATGGCCAAAGTACGTGGTCATTTGAATGAAGCGCGCGAACAACAATTCCTGCATGAATTGCGGCATCTTCCTGCCGCGATGCTGAAAGTATTGGCACTGGAACCTCAGATCGCAGAGATGTCCACCCACTTCGCGACCAAACATCACGCACTGTTCCTTGGTCGCGGTATGCATTTCCCGATTGCGGCGGAAGGTGCGCTGAAGCTCAAGGAAATCTCCTATATCCATGCAGAAGCCTACCCCGCAGGTGAATTGAAGCACGGGCCTCTGGCACTGGTAGACAAGGACATGCCCGTGGTATCAGTCGCGCCCAACGACACGCTTCTGGAAAAGCTCAAATCCAACCTGCAAGAAGTCAGAGCGAGGGGAGGAGAACTATTCGTCTTTGCGGATGCGAATACCCACATACACACCAGCGAAGGCGTTCACATCCTGCAAATGCCAGAACACGCAGGGTTTCTCAGCCCTATTCTGCATACCGCCCCATTGCAACTATTGGCATATTACGTGGCACTGCAAAAGGGAACGGATGTGGACAAGCCTCGCAATCTCGCCAAATCCGTTACGGTGGAATAAGCAGTTAAATCATGGGTATCCAGCAAATCAATGGGCTGAATACCTAAGAGGATGCTGATATCCACCCTCCCGTATCACCGGAGAAAAGCACAGCATGGCGACTATCGCCGTATTCAACCAAAAAGGTGGTGTAGGTAAGACCACGACCTGCCTCAACCTGACGGCAGCGCTGTCGCTTGCCCAGCGCAGTCCTATCGCCATTGATATGGATCCCCAGGGGCACTTGAGCCTAGCATCAGGATTGCGCCACGGTACGACTCAAAGAGAAAGCATCGCGTCATTCTTTAAAGACGGCACGCCACTGGCCAAGTTGCTGTATGAGACACCAGCTGGTTGGCAACTGATCCCTGCGACGCTGGAACTGTCCAAGATCGATGCAATGTATGGCAACGACCCGCAAGCCGCAAAGAAGTTAAAACAAGGGATAGCAGAAGAACTGGGATTGACAGGTGCGCCTATCATGATCGACTGTTGTCCCATGCTCGGTGTGTTGACGCTGAACGCCTTACTGGCATCAGACAAGGTGCTGATACCGGTATCGCCGGATTATCTGTCGCAGCATGGCGTACACAGATTGGACAGCGCACTGAATGTGCTGGAAAAGAAGTTACAGAGGACATTCGAGCGCCGCATCGTAGTGACCCGATTCGATTCACGTCGTAAGCTCTCATTCGACATCTATGACAAGCTCAAACAACGCTACGGCAATCTGGTGTGCAAGACCCGTATCGGCGAGACGGTTGCGTTGGCGACCAGCCCGATGCACGGCTTGGATGTGTTTGCCTATGCGCCGAATAGCCCGGGTGCGGCGGATTACAGAGCGCTCGCCAAAGAGCTGACCGAGACCGGCTTTATCTAGCCGAACTGCACGAATAAGGCCAGTGCAAGGGCGGAAGCAAGCAGCACGGAGATCAGTGATAACCAACCATTGCGCCGTCTTTGCTGAACGACCAATTCCATCAATAATGGTGCAGCATGTTCATAAGGCTCCTGCTTCAGGCGCTGATGGATCAAGCGAGGTAATTCCGGGATCAAGGTGGCGAAACGGGGTGTCTCACGCTTCAGGGCTTTCAAGAATCCGCGCCATCCTATCTGTTCACTCATCCAGCGTTCCAGCCAGGGTTTGGCCGTCTTCCACAGGTCGAGTTCGGGATCGAGTTGCAGCCCCAAGCCTTCGATATTCAGCAACGTTTTTTGCAGCAAAACCAATTGCGGCTGGATCTGGATACCGAAGCGGCGCGATGTCTGGAAAAGCCTCAGCAGGATACGGCCGAACGATACCTCGCGTAACGGTTTGTCAAAGATGGGCTCACATACCGCGCGAATAGCTGATTCGAATTCATCGATGCGCGTTGTGGAAGGCGCCCAGCCCGACTCGATATGCAGCTCCGCCACGCGCCGGTAATCGCGATTGAAGAAGGCGATGAAGTTGTGCGCCAGATAATGTTTGTCGTTATCGGTGAGCGTACCCATGATGCCGAAATCCAACGCCACATAACGTCCATCACGCGCTACCAGGATGTTGCCGGGATGCATATCGGCATGGAAGAAGCCGTCGCGGAACACCTGCGTATAGAAGATCTCGACCCCGTCACTGGCTAGTTTTGGGATATCGATCCCGGCTTCACGCAACGAAGCGATCTGGCTGACGGGAATTCCCTGCATGCGCTGCATTACCATCACTTGTTCGCTACACCAATCCCAGTAGATCTCGGGCACTAGGAGCAAAGTCGCATCGCTGAAGTTGCGGCGCAGCTGGCTGGCATTGGCAGCTTCGCGCATCAAATCCAGCTCGTCATGCAGCGTCTTTTCGAACTCAGCGATCACTTCTTTGGGTTTAAGCCGCTTGCCGTCTTCCCATAGACGCTCGATCAGGGATGCGGCGATATCGAGCAGCGCGAGATCGTGTTCGATGATCTGTTGAATACCGGGCCGCAAGATCTTGACGGCGACTTCTCGCCCATCAGGCAGCACGGCGAAATGGACTTGCGCGACCGAAGCACTGGCGACCGGAAGTTGCTCGAAACTGGCGAAAACATCCTGCAAAGGCTTGCCATAGGCCGTCTCCAGCAACGCCACAGCTTGGTTGGATGGAAAAGGTGGAACCTGGTCTTGCAGGGATGCAAGCTCATCGGCGATGTCCGTCGGGATCAGATCACGCCGTGTCGATAACAACTGACCGAATTTGACGAAGATAGGGCCCAGTGCTTCCAGCGCCAAGCGCAGTCTCAGGCCGCGTGGCCTTTTGTTGTCTCGGAAGAACAGCAGCAGATTGAGCGGGCGCAACAGCCAGCTGGTACGGGCATGTGCCAGCAGAAATTCGTCCAGTCCGAAGCGGAGGACGATGTAGATGATCTTGATCAGTCGAAAGAAACGCATCGCTACAAATGAAAAGGGCACGGCCAAAGCGCCGTGCCCGTAAGTCTACTTCAGTTCACGTTCAATTCTGCTGAATTCCAGCTAACAACCATACAGAATTGTCATCCTTCAGGTCTTTCTGCACATGCCAAACTTCCTCGAAGTTCTCCGGCGCGGCATTGTTCTCGCGCAGCTGGCCACTCAGGCGCACGCTGGCGATGGCAAGATCATTCTCGGTCACGACTTCCAGCAACTCGCCGTTTACAAAGCCGACATCGGTTTGTTGTGGTGCATCACCGCGCTCCTGCAGCTGCATACTGATCTCGGCGAACATCTCGGGCGTCGTGTATTCGCGAATGTCGTTCAGATCTTTACGATCATTTGCAGCTTGCAGGCGGATGAAAGACATCTTGGCGCTGCGCAGGAAACTTTCTACCGGGAAATCGGCTGGGATATTCGCCGCACGTTGCGGTACGGTATCGGCTGAAACATTGGTCGTTGAGGGCGCAGGCTGAGGGGGGACGTCATAGTTAGTGCTTGCACCTGCGTACTGCATCGCGGGTTGCTGCTTCTTGCGCAGCATCGAAAACAGGAAGAAAGCACCAACGGCCAACAGTAGGATCATCAGCAGCATGCCCATACCTTCACCCAGTCCAAGGTGAGAGAACAGCGCGGCCAGACCCAGACCAGCGGCGATGCCAGCCAGCGGGCCAAGCCATTTGTTGCCCTGCTTGGCCGGCGTGCCAGCTGCTTGTGCGGGATTGGCTTGGGCAGGAGCGGGTGCAGCCTGCTTTTGCGGTGCGCTCATCGTGCGCTGCTTGCCGAGGTTGAGACCACCACCGAGACGCTTGGCTTCGGCGCTGGTCGAGATCAGGGACAAACTGGTGAGTAGCAGCGTCAGGGCAACAGCAATATGTTTCATATACATCCTTGGATTTGATATTCAAACAGGACGCGCAGTATACCGTAGTGACAAGCGAGTTCAGAAGGATGGCGCATGTTCAAACGTGAGTGATTCCCTATTGATGGGATGGATTAAGTGCAGCTTGCAGGCATGCAGCAGCAGGCGTGGTGCACTGTATTCATCACCATAAAGTGCATCACCAAGGATAGGGTGGCCAAGGGTAGCCAGATGTAAACGTAATTGATGACTACGCCCTGTGACCGGCTCCAATTCGACACGTGAGCGATCACTTTCCTCATGCAGTAGGCGATAACGTGTAAGCGAGGGCTTACCAAGCTCAACATCGATGCGTTGCAGGGGCCGGTTCGGCCAGTCGGGCGAGATAGCCAGATCGATCTCGCCTTGGGGTTGTTGAAGCTTGCCAGCGCATACGGCGATATAGCGTTTATCGATCTCGCGCTGTTGAAACATCATCGACAGCAAGCGTTGTATCTCGGGCCCGCGCGCGAACAACATCAAGCCCGATGTCGCCATATCCAGCCTATGAACGACGAGTGCGTCGGGGAAGCGAGATTGCACACGCGCGGACAAACAATCCTGCTTATCCGGGCCACGGCCAGGTACCGACAGCAGACCGGCAGATTTGACGGCTACCAGCAGGTAGTCATCAACGAACAGCAGTTCAACATCGTGGCGAGTCAAGCGACGTCGGCCACCACAGGCGTGTGGTCGGAAGGACGTTCCAGTTTGCGCGGCGTTTTGTCGATGTGGCAGCTTGCGCATTGCAGTGCATCACTGATCAGGATGTGATCGATGCGCATACCCATGTTACGGCGGAAAGCCATCATGCGGTAATCCCACCAGGAATAGAGTTTGTCGCCGTTTTCGAACAAGCGGAACGTATCACGCAGACCGAGATCCAGCAGCCTCCGGAACGCGTCACGCTCAGGAACACTGCACAGCACCTTGTCTTTCCAGGCGACCGGGTCATACACATCGCGGTCATCGGGAGCGATGTTGTAGTCGCCCAACAGTGCCAGCTTGGGATGCTTCCGCATCTCATCCTTTAGCCAGGCATGCAATGCGGCTAGCCAGCGCAGTTTGTAGTCATACTTGTCCGAGCCGACCTCTTGGCCGTTGGGGATGTAGACACAGATGATGCGCACGCCATCGATGGTCGCGGCGAGCACGCGCTTTTGCTCATCCTCGAAATCCGGGATGCCGACTTGCACATCGCTGGCCGCGCTGCGGCTGAGGATGGCGACGCCGTTATAGGTCTTCTGGCCACTGAAGACACAATGGAAACCGGCAGCTTCGATATCTGCCAGCGGGAAATTCTTGTCTTCCGTCTTGGTCTCTTGCAGACAGACCACGTCCACCGGCGATTCCGCCTGCCAATCAAGCAGGTGTGGTAAACGCACTTTGAGTGAATTGACGTTCCAGGTAGCAATCTTCATTGAGCAGGTTGCACGGGGCGCGGGCGATAGGGAGCGGATTTGGGGTAACCGGCAAAATCCAGCTCCATGTTCCAGGATGATTCAAGGAAACCCTTGAGCCGGGTGTCGCCAATGGTGAGGGCAGGAACAGTCAAGTCACCGTTCTTATTACGATATGTCTCGACTTTTTCAGCGGTATCCAGACTCTGTTCGGTAAAAGGGATACCGCGCTTATTCAGGAACGACTGTGCCTCGTTACAGGGTGCGCCGCAGTTAGGTGAGACATACAGCATTACCGGGAAATTCTTGTGAGCGCGCTGCGTCTCGTAGGGCAAACTGGTATCCGGTGTTGGTTTGGCACCTAGCTTTAGCTGCTCCACATCATCTGTGCCTGGCAGCGGACTGTCGCTGTAATGTACTTTGCCTTGGCTATCCACAGACCGGTAAAGCCCGGCCTGTGCGTTGCCGATAAAAACGCAGAGCATGGCAATAATCATGAAAATCCTCATGACACTCTCCTACTATTTGGTTTCGACCAGCCCATTATGCCGCAGCAGCGCGTCGATGGAAGGGGCGCGGCCACGGAATGAAGTGAAGGATTGCATTGCCGGGCGTGCGCCCCCGAAGGAAAGAACCTCGCTACGGAAGCGTGCGCCGATCTCGGGATTGAGCACCCCGTGCTCCTCAAAAAGGCTGTAAGCATCAGCCGACAACACCTCGGCCCACTTGTAGCTGTAATAGCCCGCAGCATAACCACCGGAGAAAATGTGTGCAAAACTTTGGGGGAGGCGGTTGAACTCAGGCGGGATCAGCACGGCGACTTCGGCGCGCACTTCGTCCAGCAACTGCAGGATGGACTTGCCATCGCCCGGTTTAAAGGTGCTGTGCATCAGCATGTCGAACAAAGCGAATTCGATCTGGCGCAGGGTGGCCAAGCCGCTCTGGAAATTCTTCGCGGCCAGCATCTTGTCGAACAACTCACGCGGCAACGGCTCGCCGCTGTCCACGTGTCTTGTCATGTTCTGTAATACGTCCCATTCCCAGCAGAAGTTCTCCATGAACTGGCTGGGCAGTTCCACGGCATCCCATTCCACGCCGTTGATACCGGACACGCCCAGTTCTTCCACTTCGGTTAGCAGGTGATGCAGGCCATGGCCGAACTCGTGGAACAGTGTGTTCACCTCGTCGTGGGTGAACAGGGCAGGCTTGCCGCCTACCGGCGCGGAAAAGTTGCAGTTCATGTAAGCGACCGGCGTCTGGATCGTGCCATCGGCCAGCCGGCGACGTGCGATCACATCATCCATCCAAGCCCCGCCGCGCTTGCTACTGCGCGCATACAGGTCGAAATAGAACTGACCGACCAGCTCACCCTGATCGTCACTGATATCAAAGAAACGCACGGACTCGTGCCATACCGGCGCACTGGAAGCCTTGATAGTCAGGCCGTACAGGGTCTCGATCAACTTGAACAAACCGCTCAATACCGCATCCTCCGGGAAGTATTGTTTAACTTCCTGCTCCGAGAAAGCATAGCGCTGCTCGCGTAGTTTCTCGCTGGCGTAGGCCACATCCCATGAATGCAATTCAGCCAGTCCCAGTCCCAGTTCCTGGCTGGCGAACGCGCGCAGTTCGAGCAGATCCTTTTCGGCAAAGGGGCGCGCGCGCTGTGCCAGTTCGCGCATGAAGTCCGCGACCTGTTGCGGTGTCTCTGCCATCTTGGCGGCCAGCGACAGTTCGCCGTAGTTGGCGAAGCCGAGCAGCTCGGCTTCCTCCGCACGCAGGGCGATGATCTCGTCCATCAGCGGTGTGTTGTCCCAGTCGTGCTTGCCGAATTCTGAAGCGCGCGTGGCGTAGGCGCGGTAGATCTTTGCGCGCAGCTCGCGGTTATCCGCGAACTGCATCACCGGCATATAAGAGGGCGCTTTCAAGGTGAACAGCCAGCCGGTCTTGCCCGCAGCTTCGGCGGTTTCGCGTGCAGTCTGCAGCACGTCTTCCGGCATGCCGGTCACTTCACCGCGCTGCTCGACCAGCAGCGTGAAATCGTTGGTCGCATCCAGCAGGTTGTCCGAGAAGCGCGAAGACAGTTCACTCAGGCGTTCCTGCACTTGCATGTAACGCGCCTTTTTGTCCTCGGGCAGCTCGGCACCACCCAAACGAAAATCGCGCAATTCATTCTCGATCACCTGCTTGCGCGCCGGACTCAAGGTGTCGAATTCGGCACTGGCGCGCAAAGACTTGAACTTCTCGAACAGTGACTGGTTCTGGCCGAGCTCGGCGTAATACTGGGTGATCTTGGGCAGCGTGCTGTTATAGGCCTCGCGTAGTTCGGGCGAGTTCATCACCGCATTCAGGTGCCCCACCGGACCCCAAGCGCGGGACAGGCGCTCATTGGCGTCTTCCATAGGGCGCACGAAATCGTCCCAGGTCGGTGCTACGGCATCGGATAACTGGCGGACATTCAGCGCGCGGTTCTCTTCCAGCAAACGATCGATGGCGGGGGCGACATGTTGGGGCTTGATCTCAGCAAAGCGCGGCAGACCGGATTGGTCGAGTAGAGGATTGTTCATAAGGCTCACGTTAAGAACGGCACAACCTGAAGGGTGTGCCTATTGTTGAAATACGAGCTGTCCGTCCAGCAAGGTATAGCGTACGCGGCCCTGCATCTCATAGCCGTTGAACGGGGTGTTCTTGCCCTGACTACGCAATGCAGCAGGTGCCACGCGCCAGCTCTCAACAGGATCGAAGATGCAGATATCAGCATGCGCGCCCAGCGACAGGTGGCCCATCTTTTGGCCAAGTAACTGTGCCGGGTTGATGGTGATACGCGATAGGGCATGCAGCAGCGGCACCTTCTCCTGCTCGGCCCACTTCAGTACCAAAGTCAGCAACAATTCCAGCCCAGTCGCCCCAGCTTCCGCTTCCGCGAAAGGCAATTGTTTGGCATCGTCGTCCACCGGCGAATGGTTGGAGCAGATGGCATCGATGGTGCCGTCCAGCAGACCGGCGCGCAGACCGGCACGATCGCGCTGGCTGCGTAACGGCGGTAACAGGTGGCAGTTTGAATCGAAGAAGCCGATATCCATCTCAGTCAGGTGCACATGGTTCATCGATACATCACAGGTGACATTCAGTCCTTCCTGTTTGGCGGCGCGGATCATATCCACTCCGGCGGCGCTGGATATGCGGCAGATATGCAAGGTGACGCCGGTTTCGCGCGCCAATTGCAGCGCGGTCGATAGTGCGACAGTCTCAGCCACCACCGGGATCGGCGGTAAACCGAGGCGTGTGGCGACTTCGCCGTCGTGCGCCACGCCGTTCTTGGCGAGGAAACTGTCTTGCGGGCGCAGCCACACGCGGTAGTCGAAGGTGGCCGCATATTGCATGGCACGCATCAGTACGCGGGTATCGGTGAGCGGCGCATCGGCCTGACTGAATGCTTTGCAGCCGGCTTCACTCAATTCCACCATCTCGGTCAGTTCAGCACCTTTCAAGCCATAGGTCAGGGCGCCGATGGGGAACACGCGGCACTGATTGAGTGCGCGCGCGCGGTGTTTAAGCATCTCGACCAAGCCCGGTTCATCCAGCGGCGGATCAGTATCGGGCGGGCAGGCCAGCGAGGTCACGCCGCCGGCAACGGCAGCGTTCATCTCGGATTCCAGCGTGGCGCGATATTCATATCCCGGCTCGCGCAGGCGTGCTGCCACATCGACCAATCCCGGCATCACGATCATGCCGCCGGCGTCGATCACCTGCTCGGCGATAAAGCCTTTGGGCGCGTTGCCGATGGCCGCGATACGGCGGTCAACGATGAACAGATCCTGCTGTGCATCGAGTTTGTTCTTGGGGTCGATCAGGCGACCGTTCTTGATATGGATATTCATGGTCAACTCCCCGCCAGCATGCTCATCACCGCCATGCGTACTGCGATACCGAATGTCACCTGCGGCAAGATCACCGCATGTGATCCGTCCGCCACGCTGGAGTCGATCTCCACACCGCGGTTCATCGGGCCCGGGTGCATCACGATGGCGTCGTCCTTTGCCAGCGCCAGACGTTCCTGCGTTAGGCCGTAGTATTTGAAATATTCCTGTGCCGAAGGCAGCAGCGCGCCCTGCATGCGTTCATTCTGCAAGCGCAGCATCATCACCACATCCACGCCTTTAAGACCCTCTTCCATGTTGTGGAAGACGCGTACACCCAGCTTGTCGACATGGGTCGGCAACAGGGTCTTGGGTGCGACCACGCGCACTTCCGGCACGCCCAGAGTGGTCAGCGCGTGGATCTGCGAACGCGCCACACGCGAGTGCAGCACATCGCCGACGATGGCGACAGTCAGGTTGTGGAATTCTTTTTTGTAGTGGCGAATGGTGAACATGTCCAGCAGCGCCTGCGTCGGGTGGGCATGGCGGCCGTCACCGGCATTGATCACATGGATATCGGGTGCAACATGCTTGGCGATCAGGTGCGCAGCGCCACCCGAAGAATGGCGCACCACGAACATGTCCGCATGCATCGCGCACAGGTTGTCCACGGTATCGAGCAGGGTCTCGCCTTTGCTGGTGGACGAGGAGCCGATATTGAGGTTGACCACGTCGGCCGACAGGCGCTTGGCGGCGATCTCGAAAGTGGTGCGGGTGCGGGTGCTGTTCTCGAAGAAGATGTTGAACACCGACTTGCCATGCAGCAGCGGCACTTTGCGTATCTCGCTGCCACCGTTCGGATTTACGAATTCGGCTGCCTGATCGAGGATGTCGCGCAGGATGCGCGCAGGCAAACCTTCGGTGGACAGCAGGTGCTGTAGTTCACCGTTCTTATTCAACTGTGGATTATTCATGCATGGATCCCTGCGCTGGGTTCATCGAAATACGCTTGCAGTATCTGTTGCGCGGCATACTGATCGATCAGGGATTTCTGCTTTCTGCCGTGTATCCCTTCATCATCCAGTGCTGAACTCGCGGCGGCGGAAGTATAACGCTCATCCACCAGCAAAGTGGGCAAATTGAAGCGGCCTTTGAGTCGATTGGCAAAGCGTCGGCAATGTGCGGTCATCTCGTGCGGCGTGCCATCATCGTTGCAGGGCAGGCCTACTATCAGTGCGACCGGTTGCCATTCCTGCAGCAGGCCAGCTATGCTGGCGAAGCGCACATCGTTGCGCTCGTCGTTGATAGTGGTCAGCGGGCGTGCCGTGCCGGAGACGGTGTTGCCGACCGCGATGCCGATGCGACGGGTACCAAAATCAAAAGCAAGCAGGGTGCCGGAATAGGTCGCGGTCACGCCCTCAGGCATGTCCGGCTTCCTCCGACAAGGTGGCGTAGTCGACACCGAGTAGGGCCATGGCAGCAGATAGACGCTCTTCGGCAGGCAGATCGAACAGGATGTGCTCGGTCGCTGGCACTGACAACCATGCGTTGTCGGCGATTTCCTGTTCCAATTGACCTTCCGACCAACCGGCATAGCCTAGTGTGATCAGCAGGTGCTTGGGCCCGCTGCCTTCTCCGACAGCTTGTAGGATATCTTTAGAGGTGGTGAGACTAACCTTGTCATTCACTTGCAGTGTGGATTGCCACTCTTTGCCGGTGTCATGCAACACGAAGCCGCGGTCAGTTTGCACTGGGCCGCCGAAATGCACCGCCATATCTTCCAGATCGGACTGGGTCAGCGGCATGTTGATCTGGGCGAACAGCTCGCTCAAGGTCAGGCTGATGGGGCGATTCACCACGATACCCATCGCGCCTTCTTCATTGTGTTCGCACACATAGGTGAGTGATTTGGCGAAGAATGGATCGGTCATCGCCGGCATGGCGATGAGGAAGTGGTTGGTGAGGTCGATGTCGGACATGGCGGCATTGTAGCTATTGCCGCCAGCCTTCACAAATTAGATGCAGTGCATCACTGTTTGACGAAGCTGGCGATGTGGCTGAGCAATTCATCTTCCTGGAAGGGTTTTCCGAGGTATTCGTTCACGCCCAACTCCATCGCGTAGTTGCGGTGTTTGTCCGCCGTGCGCGAGGTGATCATGATGATGGGCAAAGCCTTGGTCTTGCTGTCCTGACGCAGACGCTTGGCCAACTCGAAACCGTCCATGCGCGGCATCTCGATATCCAGCAGCATCACGTCGGGTGCAATCTCCATCAGCTGTTCCAGTGCCTCCACACCGTCTTTGGCGGTCACGGTCAGATAGCCGTTACGTTCCAGCAGGCGGGTGGTGATCTTGCGCACGGTCAGCGAATCGTCGACCACCATCACCAGCGGCTTGCTATGTACCGCTTCGACTTCGACCTTCTTGGCGATCTTGCGCGTCACGGCGATACGCTGGGTGAAGGCCACCGGATTGATGATCAGGATCACGTCGCCGCTGCTGGATACCGTTGCCCCGGCGATGCCGGGCAGACGCGCCAATTGCGGACCGATGTTCTTGACCACCACTTCCTGATTACCAAGCAGGGCGTCCACATGCAGGGCGATGCGCTGCTCGCCGCTGCGCAGCAGCAGGATCGGGTTGTGCGGCTGGCTGACCACTTCCGCCTGATCGTCGCCGAGCACGCGCGGCAAATAGAACAAGGGGTAGCGCTTGCCCTGCCAATCGACATATTGCTGGGCATAGAGGGCGTTCAATTCCGCGGGCTTTGTTTGCTGCACATGCTCGACCATGGTGCCGGGCAGGGCATAGACAGCGTGCGCCGCGCGCACCATCAATGTTCTGGTGACAGCCAGCGTCAAGGGTAGGTGGATGGTGAAGCGCACGCCCTTGCCGGGCTCGGAGCTGACATCGACGCGCCCGCCCAGTGCCGACACCTCGCTGCGCACCACGTCCAGACCGACGCCGCGTCCGGCGATCTCGGTCACTTCGCCCGCAGTAGACAAACCGGCAGTGAAGATCAGCTGCATCAATTGTTCGTCGCTGATCTCCTCATCGGCGGTGATGAGACCGCTGTCCAGCGCTTTTTGGCGGATGCGCTCGATATCCAGTCCGGCGCCGTCATCGGCCAGCTCGAACACGACTTCGTTACTTTCTTGGCGCAAAGAGAAATGCACTTCACCGATGGCAGGCTTGCCACTGGCGGCACGCTGCTCCGGTGCTTCCAGTCCATGCGCGATCGCGTTGCGCAAAAGATGCTCAAATGGTGCCGTCATCTTTTCCAGCACACTGCGGTCGAGTTCGATCTCGGTGCCGGACAATTCCAGGTTGGCGCGTTTGCCCATCTCTTTGCCGGTCTGACGCATGATGCGATACAGGCGTTCGCTGATACTGGCGAAGGGCACCATGCGTATGCTCATCAAGCCCTGTTGCAGATCGCGGGTGAGGTGTGACTGTGCGTTCAGCGCGGCGGCAGTCTCATCCAGATTCTTCAAGAGTGACTGCTGAACAGTCTGCACGTCGTGCACGCTCTCAGTCATGAAGCGCGTCAGCTCTTGGAAGCGTGTGAAACGGTCGAACTCAAGTGGGTCGAACTGGTCGGCGACATCCGTGTTGACGGCGACATTGGCCTGCATCTGGCTTTCTGCCTGAATCTCGATCTCGCGCAATTGTTTACGCAGCCGGCTCACACTGTCCGTCAGTTCCAGCACGCTGGTCTTGAATTCGCGCAACTCAGCCTCGGCACGCGAGCGCGTCACACTGACCTCGCCGGCTTCGTTGACCAGCCTATCCACGATATCGGAGCGCACGCGCAGCAGGGCGGATTGCATCGCGCGCTCGGCACCCACTTCCAATGCGGCGACAGGTGCCGCAGGGGCGATAGGTGTTTTAGTAGCGGAAGCTTCGGCGACAGCTGCTCCAGTTTCTTCTGCTTGCTGTGCCGGGACTTCAGGCGTAGCAGGTTGGGACAATTGTTCGATGGCATGCGCGATGCGGTCGAGATAGTTGTCCATCTCGTTCCACAAGTTCTCGTCCAGCGCGTTTTGTGAGATCGCTTTGCCGACACGGTCTTCAACACGGTGGGTCAGTTCACCCAGTCGCATGGCCCCTGCCATGCGTGCACTGCCCTTGAGCGTGTGCAAGCTGCGTTGCAGATTGCGCCCCTGTTGGGCATCTTCCGGGTTATCGCGCCATGCGCGCAAAGTGCTGCCGATCTGCGGATAGAGCTCATGGGCTTCTTCCAGAAAGATGGGCAGCAGCTGCTCGTCCACCTCGTCGTGTACGGTGCGCTCATGTGGTTCAGCTTGGGGCGCGGGTGATTCCTCTTCTTCCTGCGCCACTTCTTCGGGCTCGGCTTGCAACGAGGGTGTAACAGACTCAATCTGTGGAGCGACCATCTCCGCCGGTGTGGCAATCTCGATGATTTCTTCGTCAGCGGCTTCCTCAGCTTCCTGCGGGATTTCAGACCCGCCAACGATCTTGTCGGATTGCAGGCGCTCGATCAGCTCAGTTTGTGGCTCCGGTGCTTTGCGCTCGCGCACGCCATGGGACAGCGCATCCAAGCGGGTGATGACATCGTCCAGTAAGACCAGTTGCGGCGTGCCGATGGCACCGGCTTTGTCGATACGGGGCTCCAGCCACATCTCCAGGGTGTAAGCGAGTTCGGCGATTGGCAGGAAGCCCATGGTGCGATTGACGCCGGCCAGCGTGTGGGCGGCGCGCATGAAATCGTAAGAGACCACCGGCTTTAAAGATGTTTGAACGATGTCAAAACAGGCGCGCAGGGCCTGCACATGTTCCAGCGCTTCTTCTGAAGCGATATTGAACAATACCGGTGACATGCTGACGTCGCCGATGACGATAGGACCTTCATCTTCAGGTTCGGGGGCGGACTCGACAGCAGCTTCGATCTCAGGCTCAGGTTCTGTGGCGGCAGGCACGACAGGCTGGGGTGCCGGTTTGCCGTGTTCGATGCAATCTGCCAGCGTGAGCAGATGCGCGGTGTCGATCTGGGCCGTGGTGCTGCCGTTCTCCAGCATGTCTACCCAGTGCTGGAACAACACTTCGGCATCGCCGACCAGATCGAGCAGATCCGGCGTTGCAGGCTGATTGGAGGAGATCCATTTGTTCATGGCCCGCTCGACTGCCCAGGCGACTTCGCCCAGCTCAGTCAGTCCGACCATGCGGCCGCTACCTTTGAGTGTATGGAAGGCACGGCGCATGGTGATCCACGGATCGCGACTATCCAGATGCAGGCGCGAGACCTCCAGATTGGTGCGCAAGGTCTCCATCACTTCCTGCGCTTCTTCTAGGAACACTTCCAGCAGTTCGGCATCTTCATCGCCGGAACGGATGGATACGACTGAGGCAGAGCTTGCTTCCTCAGTCGCTTCTGTTTCAGCTTGGGCATGGCCGGCAGTCGCTTCGGCCAGATTGCGTAAGACATCGTTCAGCGACATCGGGTCGGGTTTCTGTCCCAATGTCAGCCCGTGAACGTAATCGTCCATGACACTGATGGCTGTTGCAACGGCACGCATCTCGGCGGAGGAAGGCGTGTCTCCCTGATGGTAGCGTTCTGTGATCTGGCGCAGAGTGACTAGCAGCTGTTCGGCGATATCCAGCGAGAGGATGTGCAAGCCCCCCTGCACCTGGCTCAGCAAGCGATTGACCTGCAATAGCTCGGTACGCTTGGCGGCATTGCCGAAGAAGGCGTTCAGCGTCTGTTCGATATGTTGCAGATTGCTCTGCATCTCGATAGCCAGCGGTCCCATGACGTCGCGCTGTTCCATCTCGCAGTACAGCGCGACCAGACTGGCCAGCTTGTTATGGTCTTCGGGATGGTTCAGCAGCGTTTCATGGAGGCGCGAGGTGAGCAGTCGCGCCTGTTCGTGGAAGCCGCTGCCCAGATGTTGATAGTGTTCGATACCGCTATCGAGCAACAACAACGCCATCGCCATATCCATGGAGATGGACTGCGCGTGTTCCGGATTCTCCACATGCTGCGCCGTGGCATGGATCTGTTTGCAAAGGAACTGCAGTGTGTTGCGATCCAGCTGTTCGGACAAGGCATGTAGTTGTTCCGACTGTGCCGCGAAGCGGGTGCAGGAGGCGCGGTCGTTCAGTACACATTGTTCCCATGCTTCGTCCGCCACGGTGAGTTGCGCGCGCATGTTGTCCAGCAATGCCGATGTCTCGCCCGCCGGCAGAGGCGGCGCTTCGGGCAGATAGGTGTCCAGATCGAACACTTGCTTGATCCGCTCTACCGTCTCATTGACGGTGTGGCTGCGCGCGACCAGATAGAGCATCTCGCTCATGGCAACAACCGTGTCAAAGGCGCTATCGTCCAGCAGGGCGCGCATGCCCTGATCGATACGGCTGAACGATTTCTTGACGTTCAACTCGGGCGGCACACCTTCCAGCGCGACACAGCCCAAAATACCTTCCGCCACCCACCAGAATGAGCGCTCTTCGCTTGTCACACAATTTGCGACCGTCTTGACGGCGGCCGTCATGGCACGCAAGGCATCGTCCGCTTCGTCTCGGCGCAGCCACTTGAGCAGGCCTTGCTGGAAGTGCATGCGTGCCTGCTTGATGCGTGCAGCTGCGTTGTCGGGCACCGCACCTTCCAGCAGCTCGGGTGGCAGATCGACATTCAGTTCGGGGAAGAACAGGTCGACTTCGAAAGCCATATCCAGGCCGCGCACCTGGTGCAGTTCCTGATATTCCGGGAAAAGTCGCAGGGCTGCGTTGGCAGCACCGGCGGAGAGCGCATCCAGATAATGGGTGAGGCCGAACAAGGCATGCCGCATCGCATCCAGATGCATCACGGTGGCGTTGTCCGGCTGCTCCGCCATTTCCCGCATCAGGGTTTCCAGTTCGCCGCAGAACACTTCCAGAGCTTGCAGGTGCAGCATCTGCAATACGCCGCGCAGACGATGCAACTCTTCCAGCGCGGTATCCAGCGGGTGTTTGCCGCCGCTGGAGAAGAACTGCTCCTGTTCGCGGATGATGGTGGCCAGCGAGCTGTCCAGCTCGGATTTGACCGATGACAGCAGCAGAGGATTGAACGCGGGAGTCACTAGATGCCTGTGCCGTGATTAGAGTTTGAAGCCAGAGACCGAACCACTCAGTTCTTTGGCCAAGCCTTCCAGCTGGTTGACTGAAGCACTGGTGAGCTGGGTACCCTTGGTGGTTTGTTCCGTGATTTTCAGGATGTCGGCCATCGCTGACGCAACTTCCTGCGCCATGTCGGTCTGCACCTGGGTGGAGACCGAGATACTGTTCACCAGGTCGGTCAGTTCTCGCGTGGCTTTTTCAATCTCTTGCAGCGAATGACCGGCGTCATCGGCAAGTTGCGCACCTTCGACCACGCCTTGCGTGCTCTTCTCCATCGCGGCCACCGCATCATTGGTGTCGCCCTGAATCGTTTTCACGAGCAAGCCGATCTGCTTGGTCGCCTCGCCGGAACGTTCCGCGAGGCGCTGCACCTCTTCCGCCACCACCGCGAAGCCGCGTCCCGCTTCACCGGCCGAAGCCGCCTGAATGGCAGCGTTCAAAGCCAGCACGTTGGTCTGCTCGGTGATGTCCGAGATCAGGTCCACGATCTCGCCGATCTCCTGCGAGCTCTCGCCCAGACGCTTGATGCGTTTGGACGTTTCCTGGATCTGCTCGCGGATACTATCCATACCAGTCACGGAAGTCTGCACAGCCTTGGCGCCCTGTTCTGTCACCTGCAAAGTACGAGACGCCACTTGCGAAGCCTGTGCCGCACTGCTGTCGACCTCCTGAATGGACTTGGTCATCAGCTCCACCGCACTACCGGCTTCGCGGATCTCTTCAGCCTGTTTGCCCGCCGCGTTCAACAGGCCTTTGGCGACAGTACCCGCATCGCTGGTGGCCTTGTTCACTTGCTCCGAGGCGGTGATAACGCGTGCTACCAACTTACGCAGTTCGTCCGTGGTGTAATTGATCGAGTCGGCGATGGCGCCGGTGATGTCTTCCGAGACGGTCGCTTTGGCACTCAGGTCGCCGTCTGCCAGATCTGACAGTTCGTTCATCAAGCGCAGAATGGCTTGCTGGTTCTGGCGGTTGATACGGGCGGAGTCGTGCTCGCGGCGCTGCGATTCATCCAGATAGATCTTGGACAGCAGCAACAGCAGCAACAGCAACATACCGCCGGAGAAGGCGACCACGAAGCTGGTGAGGCGATTCGAGCCGGATTGTTCATATGCATTCAGCAGGTTCTGCATCAGTGACTGCATGCGCGCATCCTCATTCAGCAGTTGCTGCGCGGCCTGGCGTGAACTGAGCAAAGTCTTCTGGTTGGAGATGATGAAGCCCACCACGTTTTGATAGCCTTCGAACTCTTCAGCCAATTCCAGCACGTCGGAGTCGGTTTGCGGCAATTCGCTGAACAGGGCTCGGGCAGCCTGCATCTTGTCGGGGAGGGTCGCGAGAATATCGATGGACGAGGAAGTCTGTACGGTCTGTACCGCACCTACAATCTGCTCGAGCAGCAATTGCAAACGGGCGGCTTTCTGGGCATAAACAAGCGGTGCACGCAAAGCGATGACATCCGCGCGGTGCAGCATGTCGCGTTGCAGCGAAGCGCCGCGCTCAAGTGTCACCAGCAAAGGACGACCTTCTTCCACTTGGTTCAGCAGGATTTCCTGCCGCTGCCATTTTTGCAGCAGCAGATCCAGCGAGTCGCGCGGCGCGCCTGTCGTGGCGGGCAGCTCGGCATTGCCCTTATCCAGACTGTTCAGTGTGTCCGTGAATGCTGCGCGCGTACTGAGCAGCGCATCGAACGCATCGTTCTCACCGGAGATACTGGCGACTTCCGCATGTTTGGCCAGTTGCAAAGCTAGCAATTGCAGCTTGGAAGCCTGGGCGACATAGCGTGAGCCTGCGCTCGAAGTGCGGGTATCGAGATAAGTGAATACGGCAGCAACGATCAAAAATACCAGCAGCAGGAAACCCAGGATACGCAGTTGCCGGTCGAACGATTGATCGCTGAACCAAGGAATACGGATGGCGCTGGAGGCTTTCTGCGAGCCGGCCCCGTGCTTGGTGAGCTTGGGTGAGGTTTTTCCGAACGGTAACTTGAAAGCCATTTCTTATTCTCCCTGTGCGACGGGGTTCATTCCCCGATCTGCAAAAACTCTGGTTGTGACAACAATTGGTGGATGTCCAGCTTGTGCCATATCTGGCCGCTGGGATCTTGATAACTGGTCGTGCCGTTCTCTTCGCGCTGTGTCCAATCTTCCGTGTTGCGCAGGCCCAGCACACGCGACACCAGCAATCCCGCGTTGAAGGCATAGCGATGTCCCAGCAGCATCACGCGATTGTGCGCGTCACGAGCGGTCGCCTCCTGGCGGTTATAGGTGTTCAGGTCGATGATGCTGTACAGATTGCCACGCACGTTGGCGACACCGCAGTACCAGTTCTTTGTAAGGGGAACCTCTGTCAGCGGTGGCATCGGCATGACCTCGCTGATGTCGGTCATATCGACCAGCCAATTCTCCTGCCCGAGCTGGATGCCCAGTGTCGACTGGCGGCCTTCACCGGCAGTCTGCGCCTGGAGGCGATCCAGCACTTGTTGCTGGAATTCGCGCAGGTTGAAGCGTTTCGACATCGTCTAGGGGATCAGCCGAGTGCGGCGATCTTGCCGAGTAACTCGTCGGCGCTGATCGGCTTGGTGACGTAATCCTTGGCGCCCTGACGCAGTCCCCACACCTTGTCGGTCTCCTGCCCTTTGGTGGTACAGATGATGATGGGGATGTGTTTGGTCGCATCGTCATGGGTGATGGCGCGCGTGGCCTGGAAGCCGTTGAGTCCGGGCATCACCACATCCATCAGGATCAGGTCGGGCAATTCGGTCTTGGAATTCGCCACTGCCTGTTCGCCGCTTTCAGCATAGACCACCTGAAAACCCTTCTTGCCGAGGATGTCCCCCAAAACGTGGCGCTCTGTTGCCGAGTCGTCCACTACCATCACTTTGCTAATTGCCATAATCCACATCCTCGTATTGTTGCGTATGGGCGATGACCGCCTCAATCAGACTCTTTTTGCTGAATGGTTTGGTCAGATACTGGTCGGAACCGACCAGCTTGCCGCGGGCGCGGTCGAACAGCGTGTCCTTGCTGGTCAACATCACTACAGGCACATCCTTGAAATCGCGGTGGTTCTTGATGAGTGCGCAGGTTTGGTAGCCATCCAGCCGGGGCATCATGACATCGACGAAGATGATGTCAGGTTTGTGATCGACCACCTTCGACAGGCCATCAAACCCATCTTCGGCCAGTACCACTTTGGCGCCTGCTTGCGACAGGAAGATCTCGCCGCTACGGCGTATGGTGTTGCTATCGTCTATCAGTAATACACTTATCCCGGCCAGACTATCGCTCATGCTGTACACCCAAGTTAGTTGGAACGAATCCCCCTCCTACCGCATCGCCGCCGCGATACGGGCGAATCCTACCCCATTTGTCCCTGCCGCCTCAACGTGTTTATCGGCGCCAGAAGGCGGGCGTGAACAGGATCAGCACGGTGAAGATCTCCAGTCGGCCGACCAACATGCCGAAAGCACACACCCAGGTCTGGAAGTCGGTAAGCCCCTGATAGTTGGATGCCGGACCGACCATGCCGAGGCCGGGACCGAAGTTATTGACGCAGGCCAGCACCGCCGAGAAAGCCGTAATGAAGTCCAAGCCGCTGATCAGCAGCAGGAAAGTCAGCGAAGCGATGGTTATGAAATACAGGAAGATGAAGCCCAATACCGCGAACACGATGTTGTTGGCGATCACGTGCCCGCCGATCTTCATCGGATTGACCGCGTTCGGGTGCAGCAGCTTGACGAATTCGCGCCCCGCCTGTTTTACCAACACCAGTGTACGGATCATTTTGATGCCGCCACCGGTGGAACCGGAACTGGCCGCGATACAGCCGACGAATAGCATCCACAAGGGCGCAAAGATCGGCCATTGCCCGTAGTCGACACTGGCGAAACCGGAGCTGGCACCGATGGAGACGACGTTGAAGCTGGCGTGGCGCAAGGCGGTCAGGAAATCCGGGTAAACGTTGTTCACCCAGAGGAAGAGGGCGATGCCGAAGCAGCTGGTAACGATCAAGCCCAGCGCAGCTTGTGCCTCGGTATCGAAAAGATAGACGCGCAAAGTCTTGCCACGCCAGGCGAGGAAGTGGGTGGCGAAATTGATCACTGCAAACAGCATGAACACCATCATCACGAATTCGATCAGTGGCGAATTGAAAAACGCGACACTGCTGTCATGCGTGGAAAAGCCGCCTAAACCGGTGGTGGAGAAGCCGTGACAGATCGCATCCAGCCAATCCATGCCCGCCCATTTGAGTGTCAGGATGCAGGCGAGGGTGATCACCGCATACACGACCCACAAGTTGCGCGCGGTATCGGCGATGCGTGGTGTCAACGCGCTGTCCTTCATCGGCCCCGGGGTCTCGGCCTTGAACAATTGACGGCCGCCGATGCCCAGCAGCGGCAACACGGCGACTGCCAGCACGATGATGCCCAGCCCGCCCAGCCATTCCATCTCATGCCGCCAGATGTTGATTGCGGGGGACATGTTGTCCAGACCGGTCAATACTGTTGCCCCGGTAGTGGTGATGCCGGACATGGATTCGAAATAGGCATCGGTGAAACTCAGGCCTGGAATAGCCAGCAGCAGAGGCAGCGTAGCGAACAGCGGCATCCCGGTCCACATGGTTACCACCAGCAGATAGCCGTGACGAATGGAGAGTTCACCTTTATAACGGCGTGTCAGCAACCACATCAGGATGCCGGAGCTGGCCGTCCACAACATGGCGGCCAAAAAATCGACCAGTATCGCGTGATCGTCGTACACCAGCGCCGTGATGATGGGCAGGCTGTAAGTGAGGCTGAACATCACCAGCAGCAAACCCAGCGCATTGATAACCGTCAGGGCGCGACCCATCAGAAGAACCCGAGGCTGACCTGGAACAGTTTTTCGACCTTCTTCACCATCTTCTTGTCGATGACGAACACGATCACATGATCTTCGGCTTCAATAACGGTGTCGTGGTGGGCGATGATCACCTCGCGGTTGCGCACGATGGCGCCGATGGTCGCTCCCTTGGGCAGGTCGAGTTGATCGAGGCGCCGGCCGACCACGCGTGAAGAGTTCTGATCGCCATGCGCGACCAGTTCCAGTGCTTCAGCGGCACCGCGTCGCAGCGAATGCACGGCAACCACATCGCCCTGACGAACATAAGCCAGCAACGAGCCGATGGTGACCTGGGCGGGCGACAGCGCGATGTCGATCTTGCCGCCTTGCAACAGATCTACATAAGCACTGCGGTTAATCAGGGCGATCACTTTGCGGGCACCGGCCTGTTTGGCCAGCAGGGCAGACATGATGTTGTTCTCATCATCGTTGGTCAGTGCACAGAACACATCCACATCGCCGATGTGCTCCTGTTGCATCAATTTCTCGTCGGTGCCATCCCCGTTCAGTACCAGCGTGTTGGTGAGCTGGCTGGCAAGGCGCGTGCAGGCCTTTTTGTCGTACTCGATCAGCTTCACCTGATAATCATTCTCGATCGCTTTGGCCAGACGGAAACCGATGTTGCCGCCGCCGACGATAGCGACGCGCTTAACCGGTTTGTCCATGCGGCGCAGTTCGTGAAGCACGCTGCGGATGTTCTCGGTAGCGGCGATGAAGAACACTTCATCCCCGTCTTCGACCACGGTAGTTCCTTCGGGAGTGATAGGGCGATCATGGCGGAAGATGGCGGCCACACGGGCCTCGACCTGCGGCATGTCGGTGCGCAAAAAGGAAAGGGGCTGGCCCACCAGTGGCCCGCCCCTGAAAGCGCGCACAGCGGCCAGCGAAGCTTTGCCCTGCGAGAACTTCTGCACTTGCAAGGCTTCCGGGAACTCGATCAGCTTGACGATGTATTCGGTAAGGATCTGCTCGGGGCAGATGGAAAAATCCACACTCAGCATATCCTTTTCGAAGATCTCGGGCCGGTTCAGATAGTCCGTGGCACGGATGCGAGCGATGCGGGTCGGTGTGTTGTAAAGGCTGGCCGCCAGTTTGCAGGCAACCAGATTCACCTCGTCGCTTTGTGTTACCGCCAGCAACATATCGGCATCGGCGATACCTGCCTGTTCCAGTGTGGAAGGGTGGGCTGCGTTGCCAACCACGGTGCGCAGATCCAGCCTGTCCTGCAGTACGCGTAATTTATCGGCATCGGAGTCGATGATGGTGATGTCGTTCGCTTCGCCGACCAGACTTTCGGCAACAGAGGAACCGACCTGCCCTGCGCCGAGGATGAGGATCTTCACGCTGCTTCGCCTTTCCATTTGATGGAACAGCCCATGCTGGCGATCTGCTCGCGCGGGCCCTGACCGGTCTGTGCCACTTGCAGCATGGCTTCGAACAGATCGCGCTTGGCATCCGGCGCCGCTTCTTTGCGCGAAGCATCCAGACGGCCGCGATATTGCAATTCCATCTTGGCGTTGAAGCCGAAGAAATCCGGCGTGCAGACTGCACCGTAATTCTTGGCGATCTGCTGCGTCTCATCCCACACATAAGGGAAGGGATAACTGAACTCCTGTGCCACCTTCTTCATGTTATCGAAGGAGTCCTCTTCATAGTCGGCCGGGTCGTTCGACATGATAGCGATGGCGTTGATGCCGTGCTGTTGCAGCTCGCGCACATCGCGGATGATGCGCTCGCGGATGGATTTTACGTAGGGGCAGTGGTTGCAGATGAACATCACCAGCAGGCCGTTGGGGCCGCGAGCATTCTCCAGTGAATAGCGCTTGCCATCGGCTCCCGGCAAGTCGAAAGGCAGCGCCTTCCAGCCGAAATCGCACAATGGTGGTTGCAGACTGACCATGAAACTTCCTCCTGATGAACAGCGTGATTTTTTGCGGCGTTATATTATCACGCCCATTCAGATGCCTACGGTTCACCATGTCAGCCCCCAGATTCTATTGTCCGCCGCCGCTCCCGCAAAACAACCACTGCGAATTGCCGCCCGAAGCCGCTCATCACGCCAGCCGTGTATTGCGTCTGCGTGTCGGCGATGCGGTGCAGATCTTCGACGGCCTAGGCAATGCGTTGGATGCCACCATCAACAGCATCACGGGCAAGCATGTATATCTGGGCAATCTGCAAACCTGCATGGTGCAACAGCAGGGCGGTGAATTGCAGATCGTGCTGGCGCAATCCCTATGCAGCAGCGAGAAGATGGACTGGGTGATACAAAAAGCCACTGAACTGGGCGCGACTGAGATCGTGCCCATCCAAGCGCAACGCAGTGTGGCGAAACTGACCGGTGCACGCGCAGAGAAACGTGCCCAACATTGGCAGAACGTCATCATCTCGGCTTGCGAACAGTGCGGCCGCAACGACATGCCAAGCATCCTGCCTCCTGTCACCATGGCGGAATGGTTACAGACCACACGCGCCCAAAGCGGCAGCAAATTCATTCTGATGCCGGGCGGGGCCTGTGCGCTTAAGGCGCAAGCCAAACCACAAGAACGCGTGACGCTATTGATCGGGCCTGAAGGCGGCTTTACTGCGGATGAAGCCAATGTCGCACAACAAGTCGGTTTCGCACCCATCCTGCTCGGGCCGCGTGTATTGCGCACCGAGACGGCGGCCATCGCAGGTATCACCGCCATTCAGACCCTGTGGGGCGATTTCAACTAGCAGAAGGAGGCGCGCATGCCTTATGTGAACATCCGCATCGCGGGAACATTGAGCCGCGAACAGAAAGCAAAGATCGCCGCAGAGATCACCGATACGTTGGAACGCATCGCGCACAAACCGGCGAGCTACACCTATATCTCCTTCGATGAACTGCCTGAGGAAAATTGGGCAATTGCCGGCAAGCTATTGGACGAAGCGTAACGGTGTGGCGGCGACTGCTCCCGCAAGCGGCTGGCTACGCCAGTAACGTGTCGCAGTCGCACACCTACATCGCTTTCGACGAACTGCCCGACGAGAACTGGGCTATCGCCGGCAAACTCCTGGACGAGGAATGATGATCAGGCGGGCAGGTTCTGCATCAGGCTGTACATCATCATCCCAAGGCTTAGTGACATCAGTGACATGGTGATGCCAACGCTGGTCGGATGATTCAGCACCCACCTATCCACTTCCATATGCATCTCGTCCAGTACGCGCGTGCTGCGGCGGGCGGTGTACCAATGATCCGTATAGCGCTCGACCACAGTCAGTGTGCGCGGGAAGAACATGATGGATATCCCGACCAGCAGACAGAGGGCGTTGCCGACCAACAGGAATGTTTTCAGGTTGTCGGCCACGCTCTCCATTTCGAATGGGGTCAGGCTGCCGTCAAATAGCAACAAGGCTGGCTGCAAGCTGACATCCTGCAATAGGTAGAGCGCGGTTGCTGCACCGGCGATGATGGTCGTTCCGAGCCAGACAGGTTGTTTCATCAAGGTGGGCTCAACCTCGTGCTTCATGGAGAGGGGTTTGAGCATCTTGCGCATGGACACCCAGCCATTCAAGGCATCGAACAAGCGTAGAGCACGCCGACTTCTGAAGGAAAGTCCTACGCCGACCAGAAAAGAGAACACGCTGGCGATCAGAAAGAAAAGCAGGGTCATGTATAGAAACACCGGATAGGAGACCTGGCTGAGGAGATTGTTCATGGCTACACCCTTTGCATGGAGACGCTTGCTGTCTGCTTGATTGTTGATTCGATTCTAGTCTCTTTACATTGAGTGACAAATGGCAATTTTTTCGTTCTGGGTGTCTAATTACAAACGTTGCCAACTTCTCCCGAAACGATAGCCATGCCATTCCAGTCCACCGAGTTCGTCAACTGGTTCCGTTCGGTCGCGCCTTACATCAATGCCTTCCGCGGCAAGACTTTCGTCATCGCATTCGGCGGCGAAGTGGTGGCGGACGGTAAGTTCGTCGAACTGACGCACGACTTCAATCTGCTGGCGGCACTGGGCATCCGGCTGGTGCTGGTACACGGCGCCCGGCCGCAGATCGAACAGCATCTGGCCAAGAACAAGCTGGAAGACGCTTACCATCACGGGGTACGCATGACCGATGCCGAGACCATGATTTGCGTGAAGGAGGCAGTCGGGCGCGTGCGGGTCGAGATCGAGGCGCTGCTGTCGATGGGGCTGGCCAATTCGCCGATGGCGAATGCCGACATCCGCGTGGCCGGCGGCAACTTCATCACTGCTCAACCGCTCGGCGTCATCAACGGGGTCGATCTGATGCATACCGGCAGTGTGCGCAAAGTGGACGCTGCCGCATTGAATGACCGCATGGACTTCGGCGAAGTCGTGCTGCTTTCGCCACTGGGATATTCGCCTACCGGTGAGGTATTCAATCTCACACTGGAAGATGTTGCGACTGCCACCGCCATCGCACTCGATGCCGACAAGTTGGTGTTCCTGATGGACACAGACGGTGTGCAGGAGAAAAAGGGCGGGCTGTTAAAAGAGCTGACCATCAGTCAAGCACAAGCCATCTTGTCCGGCAAGCGCAAGCTTCCCGATGACATCAGCCTGTTCTTGCCCTGTGCCGTCCGCGCTTGTGAGGCAGGCGTGGCACGCACGCACCTCGTCAGCCGTCATGTAGACGGAGCGGTGTTGCAGGAGCTGTTCAGCGACGACGGCATCGGCACCATGGTGGTCGAATCCACGCTCAATACTTTGCGGGCAGCGACCATCGAGGATGTGGGCGGCATTTTGCAGTTGCTGCGCCCCTTGGAAGAAGAAGGCATTCTGGTGCGGCGTTCGCGCGAGTTGCTGGAGCGCGAGATATCACGCTTCGAAGTGCTGGAACACGACCATCGCATCATCGGCTGTGCTGCGCTGTATCCGTTCCCCAATGAAGCGTCTGCAGAGCTGGCGTGTATGGCTGTGGACAGCCAGTATCGTGACCAAGGCTATGGCGAGGCTGTCCTCAACCACATGGGGGCGCTGGCCAAGAGCCAAGGCATGAAGAAGTTGTTCGTGCTGACTACGCGTACTGCGCATTGGTTCATCGAGCGCGGCTTCAAGGAAGCGGATGTCAATCAGCTGCCCAAGGAGAAGAAGGCTTTGTACAACTACCAGCGCCGCTCAAAGGTATTTGTAAAGAATCTGAAATGAGGGCATCTCTAAAAACCCAAACTTCGTCGTAATACTGCGTTGCTTGCAAAAAATTACTCCTTACATATCAAACATATGCTGCGTCGTAATTTTTTGCTCGCGTCTTGTCTTACTTAGAATTTTGAATTTTTAGAGACACCCATGAGATGCTTCGTTTCATCGGCGTGTAACATTGCGCGCCTATCATCAACCGGCTATGGAGAAGATCAATGACAAGAATGGTGCAGTGCGTAAAACTGGGTCGCGAAGCGGAAGGGCTGGAGCGCCCGACCTATCCCGGTCCGCTGGGACAGCGCATATTCGACAACGTGTCGAAGGAAGCATGGCAGGGTTGGATCAAGTTCCAGACCATGCTGGTGAACGAGAACCGCCTCAATCTGGCGGACATCAAGGCACGCCAGTATCTGGCGCAACAGATGGAGAACTACTTCTTCGGCGGGGAAGCGCAGATGCCGCAGGGCTTCGTGCCGCCAAAAAACTAAGCGTGGCCAAGACCTACACCGCACAGAACTTCCTCAACCGTGAACTCGGCCTGCTCGAGTTCAACCGGCGCGTATTGGCGCAGGCGGAGGATCCGAGTGTGCAGTTGCTGGAACGGCTCAAGTATCTGTGCATCGTCAGCAGCAATCTGGACGAGTTCTTTGAGATACGTGTCGCAGGTCTGAAGGAGCAAGTCCGGCTGGGAGGCATCGCTGCAGGAGCAGACGGCTTGGAAGCTTCACAGATCCTCAAGCGTCTGTTCGGTCCGACGCATCAGCTGATCGCTCGCCAATATCAGCTGTTTAACGAAGAGCTGGTGCCGGCACTGGCGGCACAGGGCATCAAGTTTCTGCGTCGCACGCATTGGAATACGGCCCAGAAGGATTGGGTTAAAGACTTCTTTCTGCGTGAAGTGATGCCGGTACTGACACCGATCGGGCTCGATCCGGCACATCCTTTCCCGCGCGTACTCAACAAGAGCCTGAATTTCGCAGTGGAATTACAAGGTAAGGATGCCTTCGGCCGCAATTCCGCCAAAGCCATCGTGCAGGCACCGCGCGTGTTGCCACGCGCGATCCTGATGCCGCCCGAGATCGCCGGCTGTCCGCATGGATTTGTATTTTTGTCATCCATCCTGCATGCACACGTGGGCGAACTGTTCTCCGGCATGGAGGTGAAGGGCTGCTATCAGTTCCGCGTCACCCGCAACAGTGATCTGTTCGTGGACGAGGAAGAAGTGAAGAATCTGCGTATCAGCCTGCAGGGTGAATTACCACAGCGTCATTTCGGTGATGCAGTGCGACTGGAAGTGGCAGATAACTGTCCACCGGAATTGGCGGATTTTCTGTTGCAACATTTTGAATTGAACAACGACGATCTGTATCGCGTGCATGGCCCCGTCAATCTGGTACGCCTCATGGGCATCCCCGATAAGGTGGAAAGGCCAGATCTAAAATTCCCATCGTTCGTGCCCGGCATGCCGCCCCTGCTGAAGAAGAAGGGCGCGGACATGTTCAAGGTCATACGCAAGGGAGACGTGCTGCTACATCATCCCTATCAGTCGTTCCGGCCAGTGATCGATTTCATCCAGCAGGCAGCGGCAGATCCCGAAGTGGTGGCGATCAAGCAGACGGTGTACCGTACCGGTGTCGATTCAGAATTGATGGATGCCTTGATTGCGGCAGCCAAGCGCGGCAAAGAAGTCACGGTCGTTGTGGAGCTATTGGCACGCTTCGACGAAGAAGCCAACATCGTCTGGGCATCACGGTTAGAGCAGGTCGGCGCACATGTCGTGTACGGTGTGGTCGGCCATAAGACGCATGCCAAATTGCTGATGGTGGTGCGCCGCGAAGAGGGTGGTTTGCGTCGCTACGTGCATCTGGGCACTGGCAACTATCATCCGCGCACTGCGCGCCTGTATACCGACTTTGGATTGTTCACCTGCGATGAGGAAGTGTGCAGCGACGTGAATGAGATCTTCGTTCAGCTCACCGGACTGGGCAAGGCGAGCAAGCTCAAACATCTGTGGCAGTCACCGTTCACATTGCACAGCAAGGTGCTGGAATCTATCCGCAACGAGATCGCGCTGGCGCAGGCAGGCAAGCCGGCACACGTCATCGCCAAGATGAATGCCCTGCTGGAGCCGGAGACCATCAACACGTTGTACGAAGCTTCGCAAGCGGGTGTGAAAGTTGACCTCATCGTGCGCGGTGTCTGCGCTTTGCGACCCGGGGTGAAAGGACTTTCGGAGAACATCCGCGTACGTTCCATCATCGGACGCTTCCTGGAACATACCCGTATTTTCTACTTCCGCAATGGTGGCAAGGAGGATATCTATCTGGCAAGTGCCGACTGGATGGATCGCAACTTCTTCCGTCGTATCGAAGCGTGCTTCCCCATCCTCGACAAGAAACTGAAGAAGCGTGTGCTGGATGAAGGGTTGAATATCTACCTGAAAGACAACCGGCAGGCATGGGAGATGGACTGCAACGGCTTCTGGCACCGCAAGAAACCGAATCGCAGTAAACCCGTCAACGCACAAGTCGAGTTGGCGGCCCTATTGGGGCAGATGCCAACGCCAAAAGAAGAAGAAAGCGCTTAGTGCTTCTTCGGCCTGCCGGTCTTGATCGGTGTCAGGCCGGAGATCACGCGCTTCAACTGCAGTGCGCTACTCTTGTCCAACAACTGCAGGCCGGCACGCAACAGCGCGCTCTTCTTGACCTGCAAGCCACTGGCTAGCAATCTCTCTTTCAGCTTCGCGATCAACGCGTAATCATCCTGCGGCATGCTGAAGCTGTCGCGCACTACTTTGACTTTCTTGGCAGGTTTAGTTGCGGGCTTGGCTGCCGGTTTTGCAGCAGCTGTGGTTCTACGAGCTGTGCTGACCGGCTTTGGTGTCGCTTTAGCCTTGGCGGTTGTAGCACTGCGTGTCGTGCTGGCAGATTTACGTGCAACAGGTGTGGCTTTTTTGGTGGCGGGTGTGACCATGTTGAGTCTCCAGTAGTGAGATGGCAAAAACAGTATAGACGGTATATCCTGCTGACACGATTGTAATATTTCGGGAGAGGCAGCATGGAACTGATACTTTGGCGACACGCCGAGGCAGAAGACGGGACGCCCGATATCGACCGCGAATTGACCGGCAAAGGTCGCAAGCAAGCTGACAAGATGGCCGCCTTCCTGCGTGACCGTTTACCCGAACACACCCGTATATTGGTCAGTCCTGCCAAGCGTACGCAACAGACCGCACTCGCACTCACCAAACACTACATCACCGATGCAGCACTGGGCACATCCGCGAGCCCGCAAAATGTATTGGATGCCGTCGGCTGGCCGGATGCAGAAGGCGCTGTGTTGGTGGTCGGACACCAGCCCACGCTGGGACAGATCGCTGCCCAGCTGCTGTCAGATTCGAACGCCGGTTTCAGCGTAAAAAAAGGCGCGGTGTGGTGGCTGACACGACGCACGAACGAAGGCGACTTCCAGACCAATCTGAAATTGGCCATCACCCCGGAAAGCCTGTAACCATAGGGAGAAGAGAATGTTTGAATCCGCCGAACTCGGGCACAAATTGGACAAAGCCACCTACGATGCAGAAGTACCGGTGCTGCGTGAAGCCTTACTTGAAGCGCAGATGGAGCTGGCCAAACAGGCCAAATTCCCGGTCGTTATCCTGATCGGCGGTGTGGATGGCGCGGGTCGCGGCGAGACCGTCAACCTGCTCAACGAATGGATGGACCCGCGCTTTGTGCAGACCCATGGCATGGGAGAGCCTTCCGATGAAGAACTCGACCGCCCCATGATGTGGCGCTTCTGGCGTGAATTGCCGCCGAAAGGGCGCATCGGCATCTTCCTCGGCTCTTGGTATACCTGGCCTATCCTCAACCGTGTGCGCGGTGTGACCAAGAATGCCGAACTGGATCAAAGTCTGGAGCGTGCCAAGAAACTGGAAAAGATGCTGGTAGACGAGGGCGCGCTGGTACTCAAATTCTGGATGCACCTCTCCAGAGAGAAGCAGGAAAAACGGCTCAAATCACTGGAGAAAGATCCCAAGACGCGTTGGCGCGTGACCAAGCGTGATTGGGAGCACTACACTTTGTACGACAAATTCAATGCGGTGAATGAACGTGTGATCCGCCATACCAGTACGGCCGATGCACCGTGGACCATCGTCGAAGGTTATGACACGCGCTATCGCAGTCTGACGGTCGGCAAGATCCTGCTCGACGCGCTCAACAAACGCATGAAGCAACCGGCCAAACGAAGCACTGAAGTGACGGCGCCCCCGCCCATGCCTTCGATCGACCAGCTGAACGTATTGAAGACTTTGGATTTGAAGCAGAAGCTGGACAAGAAGGACTATGTGAGGGAGCTGGAAAAGTATCAAGGCAAGCTTGCCATGCTGACCCGTTCCCCAAAATTCAAAAAGCTTACGGTTGTCGCCATGTTCGAGGGCAACGATGCCGCCGGCAAAGGTGGCGCGGTGCGCCGTATCACCAGTGCGCTGGATGCCCGCCAGTACAACATCATCCCCATTGCCGCGCCGACCGAGGAAGAGCGCGCCCAACCCTATCTGTGGCGCTTCTGGCGGCATGTGCCGCGGCGCGGCCGTGTCACCATCTTCGACCGCTCATGGTACGGCCGGGTGTTGGTGGAACGGGTGGAGAAATTCTGTTCAGTTGCCGACTGGATGCGCGCCTACAGCGAGATCAACGACTTCGAGACGCAACTGGTGCGGCACCACATCGTGGTGGTCAAGTTCTGGCTTGCGATCAGCAAGGAAGAGCAGCTGCGTCGTTTCAAGGAGCGCGAGAAGATCGGCTTCAAGCGATTCAAAATAACGGAAGAGGATTGGCGCAATCGCGATAAATGGGACGACTACGAACACGCGGTGTGCGACATGGTGGATAGGACCAGCACCGAGATCGCCCCGTGGACTTTGGTCGAGGCCAACGACAAGTATTTTGCCCGCATCAAAATACTGAAGACCATGTGCGACCGCATCGAAGCGGCGCTGAAGAAAGCGAAGTAAAAGCCTACTTCGCCTCGTCGATCATCAGCATCGTCTTCAGCTCAACCTCTTGCGCCACGACCTTGAGCGCAAGGTCCTGTGACAGCGAAGCGAGGATGGCGGCAGGTTTGATCATGCCGATGTGCGTTTTGCCACCCTCGGTGTAGACCGAGATCCGGCAGGGCAGCGCCATGTTCAAGCGCATATCCGCCGCCATCACCTTGGAAGCCTGCACCGGATTACACACCTCGAACACACGGCACTGCGGTTCGAATGCCAGACCCTTGCCGCGCAGTGTGTTGCCGATGTCATGCACATGCAGCACGCCGAAACCGTGTTTCTTCACGGATGCTTCCAAATCGGCGGAGGCCTGCTCGAAAGGTTTCTCGCTATCAACTATGTAATACATGGCGGTTCTCCTGTATCAAAACGTAAGGTCTAGCGACCACGGCCCACACAAGGGCGTCAGCTTCATGCCAGGCCAAAGCCTGTTCATCCGTGACACGGGCGATCTGTCCTTGTTCCATCCACTCGCCAACCTGTGTCGCATTGTCTTTCGCTATCTGATACGCCACCTCGACCAGATCAAGCTCCGGGCCGACGAAGACCGTCGCGCCACTGGCGAAATAGCGTTGCAATTCACGCCAAGCTATCTGCGCCGTCTCAAGGTTGATCTGGCCGCGCAGCAGCTTTTCGTCGTTTTCCATGCTCATTGTTGTGCATTCCTAACTTCATCCATCGAACTACGCCTTTCTAGTTCGTTCCAAATGGCACGTGCAATGTTCACCCAGGCGGATTCACGCGCAGATAGCGCATCCAGCTGTGTCATATAGCCCGCACCAAAATTTGCCGTATTACTCTTGTGCATCAACACGGCCATACCATATAGCTCGATCTTGATCCTTGCCTGCATATCGCCATCGGCAGCGGCTTTGCCATAGCTATCGAGGTGGTTAAGTACATCATGTGCGAACGCCTGTGCCGCCACAGCATCGTGGCTATCCAGCTGCAGGATCAGGCACTTGCGCTCGATCTCCAATTCCAGTTCGCGCTCAACTCTGAAAACGATATCGTCGCCGAACATCTCAGGCAGCCTCGCTTTTCAGATGATTGTCTTTTACCCGCATGTAATGCTCGGCGGAGTAGCGCAGATATTCGATCTCTTCATCAGTCAGCGCACGCACCGCCTTGGCAGGCCGTCCCATGTACAGCATGCCGCCTTCCAGCGTCTTGCCCGGCGAGATCAAGCTGCCCGCTCCCACCATCACACGATCGGGTATCACCACATCGTCCATGATGATGGAACCCATACCGATCAGGCACTCGTTGCCGATGGTGCAGCCATGCAAGATTACCGAATGCCCGATCGTTACGTAGTCGCCGATGATGAGCGGCGAGCCATCCGGTTTCTCGGGAGTCTTGTGCGACACATGGCCCATGCTCAGGTCCTGCACATTCGAACAGCGCCCGATCACGATGTGGTTCACATCGCCGCGTAACACCGTGTTGCACCAGATGGAACTGTTTTCACCGATGGTCACATCGCCGATCACCTGGCAGGATGGATGCAGGTAGGTCTTATCGCCGATGACAGGTGAGGTATCTAGGTAGTTGGAAACAGACATACTCAAAAATTCACACGAAATTAAGTTCGACGAAGAATTCGTGGCCGTTCATGTTCACCGGCAACAGCATGGTCTGGCCGTCATGGTGATGTTCGATCTCATGTCCATCGCCATGCATCATCTGCGGCGTCTGCATATCGAACTCTATGCCCTGCTCGGACAAGATGCGCTTAGCGCTACCCGCCAACATGTTGGAGAGCTCACCCGCCAGACCGGCTGCCTCCTTGTCGATAGCCGTGATCTCTTCGCCGAAGAGCTTGCACGAAATCTCGTTCAGGGCAGGCATCGGCAGGCTGATCGCCACGCTGCCGCGCGCCTCGTCAGCATTCATGCCGATCAAGGCAGAGACGCCACTTTGCACAGTATTCTTTGGCTTGGGAAACGGCGCACCCATCACCACCTTGGTACTCATCATCGTCTCGAAGATCGAGTGCAAGGAATCAACCACCGCACTGAGAATGAGTGCATCTCTTTGTTTGTCCGCTTTAAGTGGCGCCGATTTCTTTGCGGATTTCTTAGCGCGTGGCTTGCGTTCCATCTCGTCCTCCCGAAGCTAGACGGACATTGTAAAGGTGTGAGTTGGATGTGCCAGCGGAAATTGCCACTTGTGGCAAAGGCCATGTGCAGCAAGGGGTCGTCGGGAGACGAAGAGGCAAAGCTATATTATCAATTGGAATTTATGAAAAGGAATCGCGGGCAGCCTGCAACCGATCATCTATTGCGATGCTGACCCATTTTGACTATTTATCTAACGGTCGTTTCCAGAAAAATGGGATTAAAAAGACCAGTATCCATGAAAGAAGAAATAGTGAGGTGACTACCATATGGTACGGATGACTCCAAGACATGTATTCACCGAATGCAAAATGTAGAAAATTAAATGCTGGTAGTGGGTAAAGCAGTGCCAGGACAATCGCTAATGTTGTTCTTTCAATCCAGAATGTATTTTCTCTCTGCTTGTGTTCGAGATCCTCGCTCAACTGGACGAGTTTTCGCAAGGAGGAAAATGAAACCACCTTGTTGATGTGCATATTGCGCTGGGCAGAATCGTTATCAGAATTCATTTTCACCCAAGTAGCTTCCACTTCATCGTCTCCCCAGCTCGCAACGGCACGAGCTGATGCTCCCCAAACCCCACCGATGCAGGCAACTGCCACTCTTCCTTGCGCAACGTGACCTTCTCAGTATTACGCGGCAACCCGTAGTAATCCGCCCCATAAAAACTGGCGAACCCTTCCAGCTTGTCCAGTGCCCCCGCGTTCTCGAATGCTTCGGCATACAGCTCGATGGCGGAATGTGCGCTGTAACAACCGGCGCAGCCGCAGGCGTTCTCTTTGGTGTGCTGGGCGTGCGGGGCGCTGTCGGTGCCGAGGAAGAATTTCTTGCTGCCGCTGGTGGCAGCTTTCACCAGGGCTTCGCGGTGCGTCTCGCGCTTCAGGATGGGCAGGCAGTAGTAGTGCGGGCGGATGCCGCCGACCAGCATGGCGTTGCGGTTGTAGAGCAGGTGTTGCGGGGTGAGGGTGGCGGCGATGGTGTCGGGTGCGCTCATCACGAACTCGGCGGCGTCTTGGGTGGTGATGTGTTCGAACACCACGCGCAGCTCGGGCAGGTCTTTGAGCAGCGGCTGCATGACGCGCTCGATGAACACGGCTTCGCGGTCGAAGATGTCGATATCGGGGCTGGTCACTTCGCCGTGCACCAGCAGCGGCATGCCGCAGGCTTGCATGGCTTCCAGCGCGGCGTAGGTCTTGCGCAGGTCGGTCACACCCGCGTCGGAGTTGGTGGTGGCACCGGCCGGATACAGTTTCACCGCATGCACCACGCCGCTGGCTTTGGCTTTCTTGATCTCGTCCGCGTTGGTGATGTCGGTCAGGTACAGCGTCATCAGCGGATCGAACTTCATGCCCGCGGGCAGCGCTTTGAGGATGCGCTCGCGGTAGGCGACCGCCTGTTCGGTAGTGGTGACCGGCGGGCGCAGGTTGGGCATGACGATGGCGCGGGCGAACTGGCGCGCGGTGTCGGGCAGGACGGAGGCCATCAGCGCGTCGTCGCGCAGGTGCAGGTGCCAGTCGTCGGGGCGGGTGAGGGTGAGTTGTTGCATGAAAAAATCCCGGCTGATTGAAGTCAGCCGGATTGTAGCGCGATTGCTCGCGGGTCGTTCGATGCCGCCTAGTCGAGGTGTTTGCGTGAATGGCCCGGGAAGAAGCGGCGCACGATGACGAAGAACACCGGCACCAGGAACACGGCGAACAACGTGGCGGTGAACATGCCGCCGATCACACCGGTGCCGATGGCGTGGCGGCTTTGCGCACCTGCACCGCTTGAAAGGGCGAGCGGCAACACGCCGGCCATGAAGGCGAACGAGGTCATCAGGATGGGGCGGAATCTTAATCGGCAGGCTTCCAGCGTGGCATCGATCAGGTTCATGCCGTCGTCCTGCAACCTGCGTGCGAACTCGATGATCAGGATGGCGTTCTTGGCCGACAGGCCGATGATGGCGATCAGCCCGACCTTGAAGTACACGTCGTTCGGCAGGTCACGTAATGTCACCGCCAACAGCGCACCGAACACACCCAGCGGCACGGCCAGCATCACCGCGAACGGGATGGACCAGCTCTCGTACAGCGCGGCCAGACACAGGAACACCACCACGATGGAGACGGCGAACAGCAGTGTGGATTGCGCGCCGGACTGTTCTTCCTCGCGCGCCGTACCCGACCATTCGAAGCCGAAGCCCGGCGGCAGCTTGGCGGCGATCTCCTGCATCGCCTGCATCGCTTCGCCGGAGCTGCGTCCCGGTGCCGGGCCACCGGCGATCTTCATCGCGGGCAGGCCGTTGTAGCGGTCCAGCTTGGGCGAGCCGCTGATCCAGCTCGCGGTGGCGATGCTGGACAGCGGCACCATGCCGCCCTGCTTGTTGCGGATGGAGATGCTGAGCAGGTCGTCAGGGGTGCGGCGGGTATTGGCCTCGGCCTGCATCTGCACGCGCAGTACGCGGCCCTGACGCACGAAGTCGTTGATGTACACCGTGCCCAGCAAGGATTGCAGCGTCTCGTTCAAATCGGCAATGGAAACACCCAGTGCTTCGGCTTTGATGCGGTCCACATCGAGGAACAGTTGCGGTCCGGCTTCCTGACCTTCTGGGCGCACGCCGGCCAGCACCGGGTTCTGCATCGCCATACCCAGTGCCATGTTGCGCGCTTCCAGCAGCTTGTCGCGGCCCAGTCCGCCACGGTCCTGCAAGCGGAAGTCGAAACCGCCCGCGGCGGCCAGTTCGGGGATAGGCGGCGGGTTGATGGCGAAGATCATCGCCTGCTTGATGCGGAACAGCATCATATTGGCCTTCTGTGCCAGTGCCGATGCGCCGCTTTCTTTGCCCGGGCGTTCGCTCCAGTCCTTCAGGCGCACGAAAGTGATGGCGGCATTCTGACCGCGACCGAAGAAGGAGAAGCCGGCTACGCCGATCACGTGCTCCACTTCCGGCAGGCCGAGGTAGTACTGCTCGACCTGCGACAGCACATCGAGTGTGCGTTCGCGCGTGGCACCGGCCGGCAGCTGGATCACGCTGACGAAGTAGCCCTGATCTTCCGAAGGTAGGAAGCTGCCTGGCAGCTTGTTGAACATCCAGCCCACGGCGATGAGGATGGCGGCATACACCAACAGATAGCGCGCCGCTTTGCGCACGATCTTGCCGACCAAGCCGACATAGCGATGGATCAAACGCTCGAATGCATCATGGAACCAGTGCAGCGGGCCGCTCTTCGGCACCAGATCATCCTTGCCCGGCGTGTGTTTGAGCAGCGAGGCGCACAGTGCGGGCGTCAGTGTCAGCGCCATCAGTGCGGAGAAGCCCATGGTCAGCACCAGTGTCACTGCGAACTGGCGATAGATCGCACCGGTGGCACCGGGGAACAGCGACATAGGGATGAACACCGCCGACAGCACCAGCGTGATGGCGATGATCGCACCGATGATCTGATCCATCGCTTTGCGCGTCGCTTCACGCGGCGGCAGGTTCTCCTTGGTCATGATGCGTTCGACGTTCTCCACCACCACGATGGCATCGTCCACCACGATACCGATGGCGAGCACCATCGCGAACAGCGTCAGCACGTTGATCGAATAACCGAGCAGATACAGGCCGACCAGTGCACCGACCAATGCGATCGGGATCACGATGGTGGGGATCAGCGTGGCGCGCAGGTTGCCCAGGAACAGATACATCACCAAGAACACCAGCAGCAGTGCCTCGGCCAGACTCTTCAACACTTCCTTGATGGAGATCTCGATGAACTTGGAAGTGTCATACGGCACCACCCAGTCGATGCCCTGCGGGAAGAATTTCGCCATTTCGGTCATGCGCGCCTTCACCGCTTTCACGGTATCCAAAGCGTTGGCATCGGGTGTCAGGCGGATAGCGATGGCGGCGGTCGGTTGACCGTCGATGCGCGCGGCAGTGGAATAATCCTGTGCCCCCAGCTCGACGCGGGCGATGTCTTTCACGCGCAATGCTGAGCCGTCGGGATTGGTGCGCACCACGATGTTGCCGAACTCTTCCGGTGTGGAAAGGCGGCTGCGGGTGACGATCACCGCGTTCATCTCCTGACCGGGCGCGGAGGGGAGTTGACCCAGTTCGCCGACAGCCAGCTCTGAATTCTGTGCACGTACCGCTTTGGATATGTCAGCGGGTGACACGCCGTAGGCTTGCAGTTTCTCGGGTTTCAGCCACAGGCGCATCGAGTATTCGGTGCCGAACAGCAAAGCCTCGCCCACACCCGGCACACGCTGCACGCTGTCCAGTACGTTGGCACTGACATAGCTGCCGAGCGCGACGTTGTCCAGGCTCTTGTCGGGCGAGATCAGCGCGACGATCATCACGTAGTTACGCGCCGATTTCGCCACGCGGATACCCATACGACGCACTTCTTCCGGCAGGCGGATCTCGGCGCGTTTGACACGGTTCTGCGTCTCCACCGATGCGAGGTCGAGGTCGGTGCCGGTGTTGAATGTCAGGGTGATGCTGCCACGGCCCAGCTCGGCGGAGGATTCCATGTACAGCAGATTGTCGATACCGTTCATCTCCTGCTCGAGCAGGGAGACCACGGTCTCTTCGATCACCTGTGCCGAGGCGCCCGGATAGGTGACGGTGACGCCCAGTGCGGGCGGTGCGACGGCGGGATATTGCGCCACGGGCAGACCACGTAAAGCCAGCACGCCGGCCAGCAGGATGACCAGCGCGATGACCCAGGCGAAAATGGGACGGTCGATGAAGAAGCGGGCGAGCATATCGGCTTATTTCGCAGCGGAAAGCTGGCTTTCCATTTTCATCGTGGTGGTGATCGGCACCGGCTTGACGACTGTGCCAGGCCGGGCTTTTTGCAGGCCGTTGACGATGACCTGGTCACCCGGCTTCAGACCGGAGGCGATGACGAAATCTGCACCGGCCATGCCGCTGGTGGTGACTGGGAGAGGGCCGACTTTACCGTCCGGGCCGACCGCCATTACGAACTGACCTTGTGCACCGGATTGCACCGCACGTTGCGGGATGCGGATGACGTTCTCGGCCATGGCTTCGGGGAAGCGCAGGCGCACGAACATACCGGGCAGCAGATCACGTTTCGGATTGGGGAACTGGGCGCGCAAAGAGACCGAACCGGTGTTGGCATCGACCGCAAGGTCAGTGAAGAAGATGTGGCCCGTCTTGGTATAGACACTGCCGTCTTCCAGCATCAACTCGACATTGGCCGACTCGGCACGTTTCAGCACGCCGGTCGCCACTGCCTGACGCAGACGCAACAGGTCGGTCGCCGATTGCGAGAAGTTCACATATACCGGATCGATCTGCTCGACGGTCGCCAGCAACGTGCCCGCACTCTTGCTGACCAGCGCGCCTTCAGTCACTTCGGTGCGCCCGATGTGGCCGGTGATGGGAGAGGGTACGCCGGCGTTGGTGACATCCTCATTGGCACGCACCAGCGCGGCGCGTGCCTGTGCGGCCTTGGCCAGCGTCATGTCGTATTCCTGCTGGCTGATAGCTTTGATCTCGAGCAGGCGCTTGGCGCGATCCAGATTCTGATAGGCCAGTGCGGCATCGGCATTGGCCGCTTCGGCGGCGGCGCGGTAGCTGCGCGAGTCGATGCGGAACAACTGCGTGCCTTCGGTCACGTCGCTGCCTTCCTTGAACAGGCGGGCTTCGATCACGCCATCCACGCGGGCGCGTACTTGCGCGGTGCGGAAGGCTTGCACACGGCCCGGCAGGTCGCGGGTGTAAGTGGCATTGCCAGTCGCCACGACGACGACTTCGACCTCAGGCGGGGGTGGCATGGCACCGGCGGCGGGCGCGCCGGCTTTCTTGTCGCCGCCACCGCAGGCGGCTAGGGTCAGCGCCAGCAGAACGGGGAGAAATTTGGATGCGGGATTCATTGCGTCCTCGATAAGGTCGGATCGTGGTGCGGGGCAGCGAGTTTAGCAAACCCGCACTGAATAACAACCGCGCGCTTAAAGGGTGCCTCTAATAATTCAAAATTCTAAGCAAGACAAGGCGCGAGCAAAAAAACACGACGCAGCATATGCCTGATATGTAAGGAGCGATTTATTGTGAGCAACGCAGTATTGCGACGAAGTTTGGATTATTAGAGGTGCCCTTATGAAGATTTGAGCGCGAGCGCCTTCTGATAGAGCGCGTTCTTGTTCTGTCCGGTGATCTGCACGGCGAGTTGCACCGCCTGCTTGAGCGGTAGTTCGTTCAGCAGCAATGTGAGTACCCGCTCTGCCTCAGCATCAAGCTCCTCGGTACGCTCGGGTGCGCCGGACAGCAACAGTACGAACTCGCCACGTTGGTTGTTCGGGTCGCTGTTCAACCATTCCATAGCATCGCCCAGCTTGCAGCGGTGGATGCTCTCGAACAGCTTGGTGATCTCGCGCGCGAACACGATCTCGCGTTCGTCGCCGAACACGGCTTGCAGGTCGGCCGTGCATTCAAGGATGCGGTGCGGTGCTTCATAGAATGCCAACGTACAGGTCTGGCCGGCCAAAGATTGCAGCGTCGTGCGGCGGGCAGCAGGCTTGTTGGGCAGGAAGCCGTAGAACATGAAATGCGGATTGACCAGTCCGGCGGCGGACAAGGCAGTGACCACTGCAGAAGCACCGGGAATGGGGATGACGCGCAGACCGGCTTCTCGGACGGCCTCCACCAGTACGGCACCTGGATCGCTGACGGCCGGGGTGCCGGCATCGGTCACCAGCGCGATGCTTTTCCCTTCTTGTAGCAGCGCGATGACCTTGTCGGCGGAGCCACGCTCGTTGTGCTGGTGGACAGCGAGCAGTTTGGCATCGCTGATACCGTGATGCTGCAATAGATGGCGTGTATTGCGCGTATCTTCGGCTGCGACGATGTCTACGCCGTTCAGGATGTCCAGCGCGCGCAAAGAAATGTCACTCAGATTTCCAATCGGGGTGGCGACTACATATAATGCGTGTTCGATTTTTTGATTGGTCTTGCTATGCAAACGAGTATCCCCGGGTTGAAATGGTTGCGCGGTCTGTTGATCGCCGCACTATACGTGAGCGTGTTTGGCTGCGCCACTCCGCCCCAAACTACAGCGCCAGTCGCTGAACCGACAACTACTGAGCAGCAGCCGGGCGAGGAAGCACCTGTTGTCGAGACCGGCACTGTCGATATCGAACAGCCGATAGTCACTCCTATGCTGCCCCGTCTGGCAGAAGGCGCAGAACACCATATCGCTTTGATCCTGCCTTTGCGCTCACCTTTGTTCGGTCGTGCCGCAGAGGCGGTGCAATTGGGTTTCCTGTCCGCAGCCGAACAGCAGCCGAACGAACTGCCGGTACGTATCTATTCCTCCAACGATGAGAAGTTCGAAGTGGAAGCACTGTATCGTCTGGCGCTGGAGCAGGGCGCATTGGCAGTGGCCGGCCCGCTGACCCGGGGGGGTGTCGCGGCACTGGCCGAGAATCCTGCACTGCCAGTGCCGACACTCGCGATGAACGTGTTGGAGATAGAACGTACCGACCAGTTGTATTTCTTTGGCCTGCCACCCGAGCTCGAAGCACGTCAGGCTGCCCAGTGGGCGGCAAGTAAAGGGCTGCTCTCCGCCACCGTGGTGCGAACCGATAGCGCGCTTTCCAACCGTCTGGCGCAAGCTTTCACGGAAGAATGGCAGCGCACTGGCGGCGTGTTATGGCCCGATATCGTGTACGAAGACGACCCAAGCGAGATCCGCTTGCTGGGTGGTGAAGCGGGCAGCATGGTGTTTCTTGCTGCAGAACCGGACAAGGCGCGCCTGATGCGCCCTTATATCTTCGCGGATATCCCTGTGTACGCAACTTCACAGATCTTCACCGGTAACGGCAACAACCTGATCAACTACGATCTGGGCGAAGTGCGTTTCTATGACATGCCATGGGTGATGCAGCCTGACCACCCTGCCGTGATGGTCTACCCGCACGTGGAGCCGCCATACACCGTGGATATGGAGCGTCTGTTTGCGCTGGGCATAGACGCCTACCGTATGTTGCAGGTGCTATATCACCACAATATGATCAATGCACTGCCGCTGGACGGTGTGACCGGCAAGTTGACGCTGGAAGGGAATCGGGTCAAGCGCGATGGTGTGAAGTCGATCATGCGTAGCGGGCAGGGCATGACGATGGAGAACGCATTGAAAGGGCCGCAACCTGTAGAGCCGACTTCCGTTCCGGAAGAGTGAGCGGATGAAGGCCGGCGCGCAGGCCGAGCAGACCGCTGCACAGTATCTGCAGCGTCAAGGGCTGCAGCTGTTGCAAAGCAACTATCGCTGCCGTTTCGGCGAGATCGACCTGATCCTGAAAGATCACGAGTCATTGGTTTTCGTCGAAGTGCGCTTGCGCAGCCGGTCGGATTTTGGCGGTGCGGCGGCCAGCATCGACGCACGCAAACAGCACAAGCTCATCCTCGCGGCACAACATTATCTTTCTTCTGTCTCGCCGATACCGCCCTGCCGTTTCGATGCTGTCCTACTCAGCTCGGCTGAAGGCGGCGAAGGTATCGAGTGGCTCAAGAATGCGTTCCATCTTTAGGGTAAAATCCAGCCCATTCACCAACGAGAATCCCAATAAATGACACTCGCTAAACGCGTCAGCAAACATTTCGACGACAGCGCCGAGATCAAGCTGCAAAGCAAAAAAGTATTGGCCCAGCCCATCGCGGATGCGGCGCAAGCCATGGTCAACTGCCTGATGCACGACGGCAAGATCCTAGCCTGTGGCAATGGCGGTTCTGCTGCCGATGCACAACACTTCGCTGCCGAGTTGATCAACCGCTTCGAAGTCGAGCGCCCCGGTCTGCCAGCCATCGCACTCACCACTGACAGTTCGGTGCTGACCTCGATCGCTAACGATTACGACTACAAGCAGATCTTTTCCAAGCAGGTTCGGGCACTTGGTATGGAAGGCGATGTGTTGCTCGCCATCTCAACCAGCGGCAGCTCACCCAATGTGGTGGAAGCCATCGAAGCTGCACACGAACGCGGTATGGTCGTGGTCGCATTCACCGGCCGTGACGGCGGACAGATGGGTGCGATGCTGCAGGAAGGCGATTTCCACCTGCGCGTGCCGACAGAAAGAACAGCGCGCATCCAGGAAGTGCATCTGCTCATGCTGCATTGTCTGTGCGATGTGATCGATCACGTCCTGCTGGGGGGCGAATGATGCGCAGTCGCTTCTTGTTAGCTTCACTATTTGCACTTGCTCTGTTGCAAGGTTGTGCCCAGACGAGCGGCATCTCCGCATCCAATAGCGAACGCCGCAGCGCCGCCGCCGTTCAGGACGATAGCAATATCGAATACACCTCGCGCCAGCGTATCGCCGACAAATATCGCAGCAATATCCAAGTGAACGTGACCTGCTTCAATCGCTTCGCGCTGATCACCGGACAAGTCCCGAACGATTCAACCAAGCAGGGTATCGAGCGTATCGTCGGTAGCATCTCGCCCATCAAGGGCATCGCCAACGAATTGCATGTTGGAAGTTCCAACGATACCGGTGTGCGCCGCAGTGATTCAGGTGTCAGTGGCGATGTGCGCACCCGCTTCCTCGAAGACAAGTCGTTCAATCGCGATCACATCAAGGTCTACACCGAAGAAGGCGTGGTGTATCTGATGGGCATCGTCACCCGCGCCGAAGCCGATGCCGCTTCGGAGATCGCGGCCACCACGCGCGGCGTAAAGAAAGTAGTGCGCGTGTTCGAGTACATGAACTGATGTATTCCCCCCCCAGCTTTGAAGACAAGCTATGTACGGCGGACGATCTAGCTGCCAAGGTCGCCGCATTACCGCGCCCGCTGGTCTTCACCAATGGCTGTTTCGACGTGCTGCATCGCGGCCATGTCACTTATCTGGCACAGGCGCGTGCACTGGGTGCCTCGCTCATCGTCGGCGTCAACAGCGATGCTTCGGTGAAGCGCCAGGGCAAGGGCGATGACCGTCCGATCAACAACGAAGCCGACCGCATGGCGGTGTTGGCCGCACTGGAATCGGTGAGCTTGGTGGTGCAGTTCGACGAAGATACACCGCTCGATCTCATCCTTGCCTGCAAGCCGGACAAACTGGTCAAGGGCGGCGACTGGACGCCGGAGAACATCGTCGGCGCAACAGAAGTGCAGGGCTGGGGCGGCAGTGTGCACAGCATCCCTTTCCTGCATGAACGCTCAACCACCGCATTGCTCAAGAAGATACGCTCACTATGACCGCCACCCCCACCGAGATCGTCCTGCACCAAAAGTCCAATTCGTTGGAGATCGCCTTCTCAGACGGTGCACGCTTCAACCTGCCTGCCGAGTTTCTGCGCGTACATTCGCCCTCGGCGGAAGTACGCGGTCACGGCGAGGGTCAAGAGGTGCTGCAGGTCGGCAAGCGTGACGTCGTGCTCAAAGGGCTGGAACCGGCCGGTAGCTATGCGCTGAAACTGGAATTCGACGACGGCCACGATAGCGGCCTGTTCGACTGGGACCTGCTCTATACGTACGGAAAGAATCAGCAAGGACTGTGGCATGCATATCTGGAAAAGTTGCAGGCAGCGGGCGCATCGCGCGACCCAAAATAGGAGACAGAAAAATGGCGAAGACACATTTCGGTTTTGAGACCGTCGACGAGAATGACAAGGCGAAAAAAGTCGCTGGTGTGTTCACCTCCGTTGCCAGCAAATACGACATCATGAACGACCTCATGTCGGTCGGTCTGCACCGCGTGTGGAAGCCCTTCGCGGTCGGTCTGGCGAATGTGCATGAAGGCCAGCGTGTGCTGGATGTGGCGGGCGGTTCGGGCGATCTGTCCAAGCTGTTCCTGAAGAAGGTCGGTCGCAGCGGTCAGGTCGTGCTCACCGATATCAACAACGCCATGTTGCGCGTCGGCCGCGACCGCATGATAGACAACGGCACACCGACGCCCACCGCACAATGCGACGCTGAGCACCTGCCTTTCCCCGACAACTATTTCGACTGCGTCAGCATCGCTTTCGGCCTGCGCAACGTCACCCACAAGGAAGCCGCCCTGCGCGAGATGAAGCGCGTGCTCAAACCGGGCGGCCGCGTCATCGTGCTGGAATTCTCCAAGGTCGCCAAACCGCTGGAGAAGATGTATGACCTGTATTCATTCAAGCTGCTGCCCAAGATGGGCGAACTCATTGCCAACGACGCCGACAGCTACCGCTACCTCGCCGAATCCATCCGCATGCATCCGGGTCAGGAAGAACTGAAACAGATGATGGTCGATGCTGGCTTGGAGCGCGTTGAGTACTTCAACATGACGGGGGGTGTGGTGGCGGTGCACCGCGGATACAAGTTGTAATTGAGATTTCCCATGTTGTTTGCCAATCGACGGCACTTTGTACCGGTCATTGCGCTAGTCCTTTTCCTGCTATCTGGATGTGAAGCCATATTTTATGGTGCTGGATTAACTTCCGCGCTCGCTGTTAATGAGCTGGATCGTTATTCGTTGCCCGAACTTAAAGAGATTGATCGTGCTGTACTTCAAAGGTACGAAGGGGCTTCGAGAACTGATATTTCGGATAGCTTTACGGATCCACTTGCTGTTGCAGGCCTAGTGCAGATTTTTAACGACAACCGGCATTTTTGGAAAAAGGAATTCCGGATAACGCCGCCGACTATTCGAGAATATAACCAACCAGATAGGTTCACCCTCCTCGTTTATAGCAACAATTTCCTCATCCGCTCTTACCACTTGGAGAAAAAAATTCTCAGAACTACTAACGAGGCAGGCGTAATAATTCGTGAACTTTCAGAGGCTGATGCTGACTCGCTTTCGCGACTTGTAACCAACGTCAACAGCCAACTTCTGTATTTCCCATATTTGCGTTAGCCAACTTTCAGCACCTTCCGGTGGAAGATGCTGCGTAGTTTCCCCCTGCAAACCTCGCACTTGCTTCTTCCTCCAACTTCAACGATGATATGCATCACATTTGTAATGCACGAGGTGTCATATGAAAACTGCAACTATGCCAGCTTTGCGTGTGGAGCCTGAATTGAGGCAAGCCGCTGAAGAAACATTGCGTCCGGGCGAATCGCTTTCCGCCTTCGTTGAAGATTCGCTGCGTCGCAATGTTGCGCTGCGCCGCAATCAACAGGAATTCATTGCGCGCGGCCTTGCTTCACTGAACGCTGCTCAAGAAAGCGGAGAATATGTTTCTGCAAAGAAAGTGCTGAGCAAGCTCAGCGCAAAATTAGATAAAGCCCGCAGCAAGAAATCTGCAAAGTGAGTTATCGCATCCGATTTACGCATGAGGCCGAAGATGATTTGATGCGTCTGTTTGATTTCTTGCTGGAACAGGATGTTGGTGCAGCTGAAAAAGCAGAGGCGGCAATTTATAAGGCAATAGAACTACTTGAAATATTCCCATTTTCTTGCCGTAAGGCGAGTGAAGATGAAAGCCTTTCTTTGCTGCGTGAGTTATTGATTCCTTTTGGCGGAGCAGGCTACGTTGCGCTGTTTAGAATCGATAGCAATGAAACCGTGACCATCATTGCAGTACGTCATCAGCGTGAAGACGATTACCATTAACCCGACCTAATTAAACAGGAAACACTATGTCCGATTTTCCGAACTGCCCCAAATGCAACTCCGAATACACCTACGAAGACGGCGATAACTACGTCTGCCCGGAGTGTGCGCACGAATGGCCTAAGGTCGCTGTCGAAGCAACTGAAGAAGTGAAAGTGTTCAAGGATGCATTCGGTACAGTTTTGAATGATGGTGACACCATCACCGTGATCAAGGATCTGAAGATCAAGGGTTCGTCTTCGGTAGTGAAGGTCGGCACCAAGGTGAAGAACATCCGTCTGGTGGATGGTGATCACGACATCGACTGCAAGATCGATGGTATCGGCGCGATGCAGTTAAAGACCGAGTTCGTGAAGAAGGCCTAACGAGGCATTGGTATGAGCGGCTGGGGTTGTCCTCACGAGGCTGATGGCAAGTGCCAGAAGGTGCTGAACCAGCCGTGCGACATCGGTATGAAAGGTTGTGTGTTGGCGGGGCGTTTCCGATTCGCTGATCCGAGCAAGAACCGCACACGTAAGAAAGTGCAGGACGAAGCGCCCGAATCAACTTCAGGGAACAAGGAATGATGAGGTTGATGTCGGGCTTGCTCTTGCTTTGCGTGGCACTGCAGGTGCGGGCAGCCGATTTACCGCGTCCCGATCACATCGTCATCGTGATCGAAGAGAACAAATCTTACTCGCAGATCATCGGCAATCCCGACGCGCCCTATATCAATGCGCTGGCGCAACGCGGTACATTGTTCACTAACTCGCACGGCATCACCCATCCCAGCCAGCCCAACTACCTTGCGCTATTCACCGGTAGCACGCGCGGCATCCGTAGCAACACCTGCCCACTCGATCTGTCCGGTGACAATCTCGCCAGCGTCTTGGCGACTAAAGGGCTGAGTTTCATCAGCTACTCGGAATCGATGCCACGTGCGGGCTATGAAGGGTGTCGCTACGGTTCATACATGCGCAAGCACAATCCCGCTGCGAACTGGGAAGAACTGGCGTCAATGAATCAACCGCTGACTGCCTGGCCACATGATCTTTCCAAGTTACCAACCGTATCTTGGGTGATTCCCGATCAGCGCAACGACATGCACGATGGCAGCATCGCGCAGGGTGATAGTTGGTTGAAGCAGAACATCGAGGGGTATGCGCAGTGGGCGATGGACAACAACAGCCTGCTCATCGTCACCTTCGACGAGGACAATGGGGCTGAGGGAAATCGTATCGCCACACTCTTCGTCGGCCCCATGGTCAAACCGGGGCAGTACGCGCAACGCATCGACCACTACAATGTGTTGCGTACTATTTTGCAGATGCATGGCCTGCCTGGCATCAACGAGAGCGCCAAGGCAATTAGCATCACCGGCGTGTGGCGTTAGTCCTTCTCGCCATCTCCATCCAGCCCCAACTCCTGAATCTTGCGCGTCAGCGTATTGCGCCCCATGCCAAGCAGCGTGGAAGCTTCGATGCGGCGTCCGCCGGTATGTTGCAGTGCCTGCGTGATCAGCGTGCGCTCGAATTCTTTGGTGAGTGTCTCGAGGATGTTGGGTTCGCCGCGCTGCAGCATCTGCACAGCTTGCTGCGCCAGCAAGGTATGCCAATCGCCGCCGACAGGTGCGGAGGACGAACCTTCGCGCCATTCTGCAGGTAGGTCGGCAATCTCCACTTGCTGGGTCGGCGTCATCACGGTGAGCCAGTGACACAGGTTCTCCAGTTGGCGCACGTTGCCGGGGATGTCTTGCGCAGAGAGGAAAGTCAGCGCGGATTCGCTCAGTGTCTTTTGCTCTCCGCCTAATTCTTTCGCGCTCTTTTGCAAGAAATATTTCGCCAGAAGCGGAATGTCTTCGCGACGCTCGCGCAGCGGCGGCAGGCGCAGACGGATCACATTCAAACGATGGAACAAGTCCTCGCGGAACAGGCCCTGTTTCACACGTTCATTTAGATTCTGGTGGGTGGCGGCGATGATGCGCACGTTGGCTTTGATCGGTTGGTGGCCGCCGACGCGGTAGTAGTTGCCGTCCGACAGCACGCGCAGCAGACGCGTCTGCAACTCGGCCGGCATGTCACCGATCTCGTCCAGGAACAACGTGCCGCCTTCGGCCTGTTCGAAGCGACCATGACGTGTGGTATTGGCACCGGTGAACGCACCCTTCTCATGGCCGAACAGTTCCGACTCCAGCAGGTCCTTGGGGATAGCGGCGGTGTTGATCGCCACGAAAGGTTTGTCGGCGCGCAGGCTGTGACGATGCAGCGCATGGGCGACCAATTCCTTGCCGGTACCGGATTCGCCGGTGATGAGCACGGTGGCATTGGATTGTGCGAGACGGCCGATGGCGCGGAACACTTCCTGCATGGATGGCGCATGGCCGAGGATGTCCGGGGCTTCGGTGCTTTCGACACCGTTGCTTTGCTTGCGCTGGCTTTGTGCCAGTGCGCGGCGAATCAATTCGACGGCATGGTTCACATCGAAGGGCTTGGGCAGATATTCGAACGCACCGCCCTGGAACGAGGACACTGCGCTTTCCAGATCGGAATACGCGGTCATGATGATAACCGGTAGTGCCGGATATTCATTGCGCAGCGTCTGCAACAGGTCGAGGCCGGAACTGCCCGGCATGCGGATGTCGCTGATCACCATCTGCGGCAGGCTGTGCGGCAACTCGGCCAGCGCTTCGTCCGCTGAGGCGAAACTCTTGTATTCGATCTCCTCGCGCGCGAGTGCTTTTTCCAGCACCCAGCGGATGGAACGGTCGTCGTCGATGATCCAAACAGGTTTACTCATTATTGTGTGTCCATGGAAGTGATTGGCAGCATGACCGTGAAGCAAGTGCGTCCCGGTTCGCTGTCGAATTCGATACTGCCCTGATGCTGGTTGACGAAGTCCTGTGCCAGCGTCAGCCCAAGGCCGTGACCGTCGGCTCGTCCCGAGACGAGCGGATAGAAGATCTTGTCTTGCAGGTGTTGCGGGATGCCCGGACCGTCGTCGATGATCTGCAAGGAGATGGCCAAGCGATGGCGTTTCTTCATCACCGTGACCTGACGCGAGATGCGGGTGCGAAGAATGATCGTGCCTTTGCCCTGCATCGCCTGTGCGGCATTGCGCACGATGTTCAGGATCACTTGTATCAACAGCGCTTTGTCGCCATTCAGGTCGGGCAGACTCAAGTCGTAGTCGCGCTGGATGTGCAGGCTTTCCGGCAATTCTGCCATCACCACACTGCGTACGCGCTCCAACACTTCATGGATATTCAGTGCACTGAAATGGGGCGTATGTTGCGGGGTGAGCAGATTCTCCATCAGCGAACGCAAACGATCTGCTTCTTGAATCACGACCTGTGTGTATTCGCGCAGCGCCGGCCTATCCAATTCCTGTTCCAGTAATTGTGCGGCACCGCGGATGCCTCCCAAGGGGTTCTTGATCTCGTGCGCGAGGTTGCGCAACAGCAGTCGGTTGGCCTGCGTCTGGTCCAGCATCTGTTCTTCACGCGCCAACTTGAGCGGCCGCTCGATGGTGTGGAATTCCAGCAGCAGCGCATATTGCGGCAGCTGCATGGTGGTGACTGTGCAGCTCAGATGCAGTTTCTGCGCATGGGTGTGAGTGCCCAGCAACAGGTCGTGCTCGATGTGTGCTGAGCGATTGGCCAGCGCAGTCTGGATCGCGCTGAACAATTGCTCGGTGTGACTGAACGCGAATTGCAGCGGATGCCCGATGAGGTTGCTGTGGCTCACTGCGAACAGATCTTCCGCTGCCGGATTCAGATAGGCGATGCGCGACTGGTCATCGAGCAGCATCACGGCAGTCGACAGAAAGTCCAGTGTGGGGAGTGGGGCGCTGGTCATGTCAAACAAAGAGCAGAAAACATGCCAGCGTCAGGTCACTTGAGATTATCGATCTCGGTCTGTATCGCCCGGACATTGTTCTCATGCATCCGGACGTTCTCTTGCGCGGCTTGCACCGTCTCTTCGTATTTCGCCATATTGCGATAGGTTTGCCCATTCGCGGCACGATAGACCTGCGGCGTATCCTCGGCCACTTTCAACTGTGTACGGGCCTCTTCAAGCGCTTGTTGCTCGCTGGTCATCTCGTCTTCGAGGATACGCAAGCGTTTATCGTCGCGGCGCTTTTGCGTTTCCTTGTCCACACGCGGGAAAGCGGCTTCATCGCTTTCACGATTGCGTTCTTTGGCAACGGTTCTGGGCGGGGGTACGGTCGGCAAAGGCTCCAGTTGCAACTTCTGTGCACCCCGGATCGGCTCGCTTGAATAGGTGACGCGGCCTTCCTTGTCCACGCGCTTGTATATCTCCGCGTGGGCGGCGGTGCTGGCGGTGAAGACGGCGCACAACAACAGCATGCGGGTTGGCTTCATAGTGTGACCTCGGAATTCGATGGGCGGAGTATAGGGTATGGATTCGGGTGAGACAAACGACCGCACCAAAAACAAACGGAGCCACGAGGGCTCCGTTGTTTTCAACATGTCGAAGAACGACTTAGATGCTGTAGTACATGTCGAATTCGACAGGGTGAGTCGTCATACGGATCTTGTTCACTTCGTCCATCTTCAACGCGATGAATGCGTCGATGAAGTCGCTGGAGAACACACCACCGCGTGTCAGGAACTCACGGTCTGCATCCAGAGCGGCCAATGCTTCGTCCAGGCCAACTGCAACAGTCGGGATCTTTGCATCTTCTTCCGGTGGCAGGTCGTACAGGTTTTTGTCTGCAGGATCTCCAGGATGGATCTTGTTCTGGATACCGTCCAGACCAGCCATCATCAATGCTGCGAAGCACAGGTATGGGTTCGCTGTCGGATCCGGGAAACGGGTCTCGATGCGGCGAGCCTTGTCGCTGGCAACGTGCGGGATGCGGATGGAAGCGGAACGGTTCTTGGCAGAGTAAGCCATCTTCACGGGTGCTTCGTAGTGAGGAACCAGACGCTTGTAAGAGTTGGTGCTTGGGTTGCAGATCGCGTTCAGTGCCTTGGCGTGCTTGATGACGCCGCCGATGTAGAACAGAGCAGTCTCAGACAGACCGGCGTAGCCGTTACCTGCGAAGGTGTTCTTGCCGTCTTTCCAGATCGACTGGTGCACGTGCATGCCGGAACCGTTGTCGCCAACGATAGGCTTGGGCATGAAGGTGGCAGTCTTGCCGTACTGGTGAGCAACGTTGTGCACGATGTACTTCAGAGTTTGAGTCTGGTCAGCGCGCTTCACCAATGTGTCGAACTTGGTGCCGATCTCGCACTGGCCGGCAGTCGCCACTTCGTGGTGATGCACTTCAACAGGGATGCCGACTTCTTCCAGCAACAGACACATCTGTGCGCGGATGTCGTTCAAGCTATCCACCGGAGGAACCGGGAAGTAACCACCCTTCACGGTAGGACGGTGACCAGTGTTACCGCCTTCGACCTTTTCACCGGAAGCCCATGCAGCCTCTTCAGAGTTGATCTTCAGGAAGCAGCCGGACATGTCGACTTTCCACTCAACGGAGTCGAAGATGAAGAATTCTGGCTCAGGACCGAAGTAAGCAGTGTCACCAATACCGGTAGACTTCAAATAAGCTTCAGCGCGCTTGGCGATGGAGCGCGGGTCGCGGTCGTAGCCCTTGCCGTCGGTCGGCTCAACCACGTCACAAGTGATGATCATGGTCGGCTCGTCGAAGAACGGGTCGACATAAGCAGAAGCCGGATCCAGCATCAGCAGCATGTCGGAAGCTTGGATGCCCTTCCAGCCAGCGATGGAAGAACCGTCGAAGGCGTGACCGTCTTCGAACTTGCTCTCGTCAACGGCACTGACCGGCACGCCAACGTGCTGCTCTTTACCGCGTGTATCTGTAAAACGAAGGTCGACGAATTTAATGCCTTGTTCTTTGATCTGCTTCAGAACGTCAGCTGCTGTTTTGGACATACTTGAATCTCCCAGGAAATTAAAAACAAAAGTCAGTAAGGCGAACCGTTTGATTGGTACGGGTCGAAAAGAGCAGAAACTGTGCCATCGCCTGATATCCAGTCAGGCGACCATTGTGCCATATCTAATTGGACTTGGCGGGCATCGTGCGCGCCCAAAATCGGGGCAATCTAGATAAGTTGCGCACTATTTTGGTGCAACACCCTGAAATACATTGATACGCTTGAAATACGGGTCGTCAGCGACGATAGCGTTGCACTTGGCTCGCAGCTCGCTCACGTCATCCGTCGCTGGCAGCAGCAGCTCAGCCTCGATCTTGCCGTTCAGGTAATGCAACAAGATATGGCTGTCAGGCGGCAGTGTTTGATCCAGCCGCTTTTGTAGATGAACCAACAATAGGTGTCGTTGCGGTGTATGTGCGTTGGGCTTGGAATGGACGTCATCTTCCGGATCGATATGCACCATCACGTCCATCACATGATGGCTTTTCAGCACAGCAGCCCGGGCTGCCTCCGCGATGTAATGCCCCTCGGATACGCTGATGTAAGGATCGACCATGATGTGTGCATCGACCAAAGCGTTGTCCGCCATCCTGCGCGTGCGCAGATCGTGCAATCCCAACACGCCCGGCACCGACTTGAGCGTGTTGCGGATCGCGCGCACTTCTTCCGCCTCCAGACCGGTATCCACCAGCTCCAGCATGGCATCGCGCGCGAACTGAAAACCCATGTAAGCGATCATCACGCCCACCACAGCGGCGGCGATCAAGTCGAGGAAGGTGTACCCCAGCAAGTTGCCCGAGATACCCACGATGACCACCAGCGAAGAGGCCGCATCAGAGCGTGCATGCCATGCGTTCGCTACCAGCATCTGCGAGCGCACGCGCTTCGCCACCGCCAGCATGTAACGGAACAATCCTTCCTTCGCCGCCAAGGCAAAGATCGCTACCCACAAGGTGATGGGATGCACTGTCTGCACATGCTCGGGGTGTTGCAAGCGCGAACCGGCAGCGACCAGCAACACGATACCCAGCACGGTCAGGCTGGAACCAAGGATGAGCGAAGCTGCCGTTTCGATACGCGCATGACCATAAGGATGATTGGCGTCCGCATGCTTGTTGCCATGACGGTTAGCGAACAGCACCAACACATCAGCCACCAGATCAGCAAAGGAATGCAGACCATCGGCCATCAACGATTGCGACTTGCCGAAGAAGCCTGCCAATACCTGCACGATGCTCAACAGCAGATTGGTGAAGATACTGACCCATGTGCTCTTGCGCGCAGCGGCGAAGCGCTCGGGATGAGCTGGCTCAAAGGCCGCGGCCTTGTCGTGGCTATGTGCGTGCGTGTGATTTTTCATTGCTGTTGGGATAGTATGCAGACGAGGGCGCAGGATAACATTTCGCGCACCGAACCTTAATATCGAAGAAAGCGCATCATGGGAAAAATCACAGAAATATTGACCACAGCACAGAACCGGGCAAAGGATTTGGGCCTACCGTACGAAGGGGCTTTGACACCTGAAGAAGCAAACACCATCTGGCAAAGCGCCCCCGGCGCCAAGCTGGTGGACGTGCGCACACGCGCAGAGATCGATTGGGTCGGAAAAGTGCCGGGCGCAGTCGAGATCGAATGGCTGGGCTATCCCGGCATGAAGCCCAACGCCAACTTCATGGCATCGCTGGAACAGCAAGTGGATAAAGAATCGCTGGTGCTCTTCCTGTGCCGCACTGCCCAGCGTTCACACGCCGCTGCAGCACTGGCCACACAGAACGGCTATGCCGATTGCTACAACATCCTCGAGGGTTTTGAAGGCGACAAGAACAGCAGCAACCAGCGCAACAAGTTGAACGGCTGGCGCGCAAAAGACCTGCCTTGGGAACAAGGTTGATCGCTTAACAGCTCTCAGAGAAAAAGCCCGCAAAAGCGGGCTTTTTTACGGGTGCGACCAGCTCACCGCCCCGGTGTAGGCACTCAGCAGCACTACTATGCCGAACACGATGCGATACCAAGCGAACACCACAAAGGTGTGGTTGGAGATGAACTTGATGAAACTCTTCACCGCCCACATCGCCGCGATGAAAGAAGTGACAAAGCCGACCGCGAACACCGGAATGTCGGAAGCATGCAGCGCCGTCCAGTTCTTGTATAAATCATAAGCCGTCGCCGCGAACATGGTCGGGATGGCGAGAAAGAACGAGAACTCCGCCGCTGTCTTGCGCGAAAGTCCGAATATCAAACCACCCATGATGGTCGCACCCGAACGTGACGTACCGGGGATCATCGCCAGCGCCTGCGCGAAGCCCACCTTCAGCGCATCCGGCCAGCGCATCTCATCCACAGAATTCAAGCGCGGATGATAGTTGCGCTTCTCCACGTACAGAATGATGAAACCGCCCACGATCAGCGCCGTCGCCACCGTGATCGGGTTGAACAACAAAGCCTTGATGGTCGAATGGAACATCAGTCCCAGCACTGCTGCTGGCAGGAAGGCGATGAACAGCAACCCCACGAAACGCTGCTCGACAGGATCGGTCTTGATGCCGCGCACCGTGCGCATCAAGCGCTCGCGATAATCCCAGCACACCGCCAAGATCGCCGCCAGCTGGATCACGATCTTGAACACCTTGCTCGTCTCATCGTTATAACCGATCAGATCACCGATGATGATCAAGTGCCCGGTAGAAGAGATAGGCAAGAACTCGGTCAGGCCCTCGATGACACCGAGCAAGGCTGCTTTAAGCAGAAGCAGAATATCCATTGGTTTCCTAAGTAGACTTGCGGGCAGACTGCTCCCACTGTTCCATCGCGATACGGCGATTCACATCACGTCGCTCATCATCACTCATCCCCACCCAACGAATCACCTCGTCGAACGTGCGCGAACACCCACGACACACCTCATCACCCATTACCGTCGAGCAATGGCCGATGCAGGGGGATTCAGCAGTGATGTCTTGCGGAAGGTGGGGTAGGGAAGAATTCATGGCGCGGCATTATACCCGCGGGCAAGTCGCCTGCTCCAAATGCGCCAGCCAAACCAGCGCATCCTCGCGCGACTCGCCACACATCTCCGCCGAAGGCTGCAACCCGCCGCAAAAAGCCGGGCGTTCCGGCTTGCCAAACACCTTGCAACCCAGATTCTCATCCAGCTGCACACACGGCACCCCGGCAGGTTTGCCGTTCGGCATGCCGGGCAGGGGCGAGGTGATGGAGGGTGCGATGCAGCAGGCGGCGCAGGAGGGGCGGCAGTTCATGGGGCGCGAGTATAACTATGCTCGCACTATCTACGCGGGTTTACTGTCTGAGTCCCACTTTGCGAATTCTTTTGGCAGTACCAGTCTCATTTGTTCGGCAGCCATTTTCTCGGTGTCATAAGTCAGATCCAGGCGCTGCAGCGCAACCGCCAACCGTCTAGCACTTCCGAACCCCGTTCTATCCCCGGCTTTTCTATCTTTGGGCTTCTTCGGTTTGGATGAAGCACCACGCTTAAGTTTTCCGTCCTTAACGTAAAGCTCATATGCGGTCTGAAAGAATCCGCGGTTGTGCGCGATTGTTTGGCGCGAGGCCAGTTGCTCAGTCATATCACCCATAATACTCATCGGACTCTTCAGGCAGATCAGCGCACTTTCACCGTGAATGTGAACCAGTTCGTAGGGCGTTCTTACTGCATGACGATAGGCCAGCGAGCCGGCGGAACCCTTCCGCACCACAACGTAGTGTTCACTGCGGCGGATTTTGCTTTTCGCAAGTTGCCTGAAATAGACCACTGCCAGCCATGCCCACAAGCCGTCGCTGTCGGGTGAAGTCATTTCGTTAAAATCGGCTGCCGAAAACTGTTCATTCAGATATTTCCCAAACTCAAGCCGTGTTTCAAACTCGCGGGCCGGGTCGATTTCATAAGTACCATATTCTTCAGACGTGGAATCGCTGCCCAGCAATTCCCGCGGCGGCACATCACCAACAGGGTTTTCAAGCCATTTGGCAAATACGGCAATGCCGTCGGCATTTAGTTTTCTCGCGTTAGTCATTGCCCGCCCCCTCAAGCAAATTGGCATTGAGCTGTGTGGCAAAACTAAATTTCCCGCAGAAACGGTCTACGACCTGATCGCACCATAAGGCCAGTTCTTCTTCATCCCCGTCTGCCGATGGTCGTTCCGCGCCGATTGCATGCAGCCACTCCGACCACGCGTACCAGGAATTGCCTTCGTCATCTAGACAGCCGGGATCCTCTGCAATCTTTTCCATCACCTGGCGCAACGCCTCGGGCAGAACCATCGCCCCGAAGGGTTTGTAGTTCTCCGCGCCCGCGGCACTTGGAAAAACTCTCGAATTAAACTGGAGCACCGGCCCATCATCGTTTATCACCAGTTTCCAGAGTCGCTCGCCGAGATCCGCGGGCTCCATCGGCAACAGGCTTTCGCTCTGTGAATCATCGCGCGTGCTTATATTCTCTATGGATGCCACCAGTACCGGACTGTCGGGTGCTCGCAGCAGAGCCCTGAACCGCAAAGGCTGCGAACGGTCCAGCTTGTCAAGGGAATGGCTTGAGGGTGTGATGTTTGAAACGGCTCCCATTTCGCAACGCAGGCTGGTATTGCCCGCCCTAGCCACAATGACAGCCAGCAGAGTATCCGAAAGCCCTGTGTTTTTTAGATCAAGCCGGTCCAGCACAAAGCTCCGCCGGCCGGCTATTTCCGAAACAGATATTGAGACACGGCCACGGTCAAGCTCTTTCAGGCCCGTCGGATTACTCTTCGCCGATAGTCGTCCCATCATTCTTCTCCGTAAAGTTCAGCCTTGCCCTCAGGCGGATGTTTTGGTCGAATCCCTGCACTTCGACCGAGAAATCCGGGTTAACAACTTCGAAATGTATCCGGTTGTTTAGTCGCTCCGTAACATTGGCCCCGGCTACAATCACTGCATGATTTTTTTCGTCGGTCAGATTGAAATCGAACGGGTCGTAAGCTTTGAATGGATCTTGATCAAGCCCCTCGTAGGCAAGCTCAAGCACACACGACATCGGCAAATCTCCCGTCTTTGGTGCCGCGGTGCCGTTCGGCAATACATGAACCCTGTCTTTCCCCGTCACAATCCGGAACGGCCTGCGAACCGGCGCGGGAAATACAATGATTTCTTTGGTTTCCTTTCCGCCCTTCTTATCACCGCCGGATGCATGTTTCTTTCCTTCCTCGGCAGGCTTAGTGAAGTACTTCGCGAGTGCCTTCACATCCATCTTTACCAAACCGTTGGAAATAACCGACAGCAGACGGGGGGCCGCATTTCTGACTGCGCGCAGAGTTGCCTGCGGATTCAAGTAGTCTTCCGCCAGACGAGGGCGGCTGCCGTTCCATTTCAAATGAGTCGGCTCTTCGGCGTCGGCCAGAAAGGCAGACAATGCAGCATCTTTGATCAGGGTCAGACCGCGCGCTTTCTGTAGGTGCGCGCTCGAAGCAAGGTGTGTTTCCGAGCCGATCAACAGATCCCGCCGTATGTACGCTTCTTCAACACGATCCAGATCTTCGGGAATCTGCAGATGAACATCAAACCACGTCTGAACCGGCTGGCCGATTTTAGGGCGCACGGTAACTGGGCACCTGACGGAAATTGAATCCCCTTTCTCAATTGCACCACGCAGCATTCCCAGCATCCCTTCGGGAAAGAACTCCTCCCTAATCGCGGACGCCTTGTCCCAGCCGGGTTTTAACTCGACCGGAGTTACTCCGTTCCTTTCTTCCCCAATCGTTCCTCCAATCAGCTTTCTAAAGCCCTTGGTAAACGCGGATCTGATTTCGCGAGCCCTGTCATCGGGCAATACGTGATCCGCGACAGAATCGACATTCGACCGGCCGATATCCATCCCGCCGATGCGAACCTCAAGGTTCCCGCAGGCGATCGGATAGTAGAACTCGGTAATGATTGTCTGTATTGCGGCTTTGGGCTCGAAGTCGATCGGCATCGGAATGACCAAACTGAGACCGTGCTCATCCTTTCGTTCCAATCCAAATGCCTGCCTGAATGCTAGGATCTCGCCTTCATCAAGAACTGGCAAAGCCTGTCCCTGCCCAGTACACCAAAAAGAATGTTTTAGATATTTCGAGCCGTTGAACGGATATACCTTCCGAAAGGCGCTTCTCCCCATCAGCAGGGATTGACCGTCGGAATTGCGGATTGTGTAACCAAAAACAGCACGGGCCGCACTGATTCGGTAGTAGGTAATCTTTCCCTGCCCAGCACGCCCATTGCTGCCTGAAAGCGATTTCGCCCCTTCCCCTTCTCTGAACCAGAATGCATTCCAATTTTCGTTCGATCCGTCGGCATTCTGATCATTCCACGATCCATTAAGACCGGTCGTACCAAAGTCTTCCAATACAAGCACCGTTGCGGTAGACATTTCGGGCAGCTTGGCGCCACCGGAGGCTTCAAGGCGTTTACCAAATTCACCGTTAAGCAGTTCCACAAGGTAACCGTGATCAAACTCGCCCGGTTTCAGTACGCTGATTTGTACTTTCACAGGCCCGCTATTTCCCGCATCTCGCGCATCCAGCGGGTTCTGAAGAACCTCGCGAATCAAAATTTCCAAATTGGTGCGACCCTCGGGTGCGAAATTATCTTCCGACAAATCCCTGCCCTGCACCTGGTAAGGCCCCGTCTCCGGAAAAATCCAACTAGCTTTCATCAAACCCCCTATAGGGAAAATATTGAATCATCATCACCAGCATCGCCCCGAAACCGTGCTTTCAATACGTCCAACTCACTCTGTAATGCGCGGATGATTTTTTTGGCATCCGTATCTTCATACTTATATGCCCGCCGATTAGATAAATTCCCAACCAGTCTTATGTCTTTGATTGCCTTTGTAACACGCTTGTTTGCTAACTCAACAAACTTGGCTCTGGCATCTCTCTTCTCGTTAATTGCTGCGCTGCTCATTTGCATCTCCAGTATTAATAATATACGTATACGGCGCATTGTATGCGCATAGTATTTATATATACAAGATATACATACAATGTACAGCCAACACCGCGGTTTATTTATCAAGATAAATCAATGAAATAGGCGACTGCGTCAGCACTACGCCGTCTGTATTTCATGCAAGGATGAATGAATAAGTCAGCTTGCCTCGCGGTTAAAGGCAAGTGCGCCTGATATGGCTAAGGCTGACCTGCTTGACTGGGTCATAACAATGTCATACTGTCCACAAAAATTCCCAGGAGAACGAACGTTCATGAATTCAGTAATCGCACTAGTAGGTGATCAAGATGCCGTGCTTAACTATCTTGCAGAAGCCCGCAAACATAACACTCAAGCCGTTATTGCCAAGCATCTTGGGGTTGGAGTTCGCACCATCAGCCGCTGGGAAGCGCGGCAGACGAAACCGCCAGCATATGTAGCTCATGCATTGCAGCAGCTTCTACCATTTACGGAGCCGGAAGGCGCGGCTGGGAGCTTCGACTTTATCGATCTATTCGCAGGCATCGGTGGCATTCGCAAGGCATTCGAAGGTATAGGCGGGCGCTGTGTGTTCACCAGCGAATGGGATAGCTACGCGCAAAAGACCTACGCCGAGAACTACCGCGACGGTCACCTCATTGCGGGTGATATCACGCAGGTGGATGCAGCGACAATTCCTGATCATGACGTGCTGTTGGCAGGATTCCCTTGTCAGCCGTTTTCCATAGCAGGTGTTTCCAAGAAAAATGCACTAGGTAAGGCACATGGGTTTGCATGCGAAACACAGGGAACCCTGTTCTTTGACGTGGCGCGCATTATTGATACAAAGCGCCCGCGCGCCTTCATGCTAGAGAACGTCAAGAATCTTATCTCGCATGACAAGGGACGCACTTTCGACGTTATCCGCCGCACCCTGACGAAAGAGCTTGGGTATCACATACATTACCGTGTCATCGACGGAGCGCACTTCACCCCCCAGCATCGCGAGCGCATCATAATCGTTGGATTCCGCGAGCCAGTCGCTTTCGACTTCGATGCGCTTCCGTTGCACCCAAAAGGCGAGATCAAGCTGAAAGAAATTCTGCATCGCACCGATGGCACAGAACCCGTATTGGAGTGGGATGAGGGCAGATTCTTTGACCACAAGAAGAAGCGTGTGCCGGATAAATACACCTTGACGGACAATCTTTGGCTCTATTTGCAGAACTATGCAGAGAAGCACCGCGCAAAGGGAAATGGCTTCGGCTTCGGTCTGGTTACACCTGAAAACATTTCGCGGACTCTTTCGGCGCGTTACTACAAAGATGGCTCGGAAATCCTTGTCTATCAGGGCAAGAACAAGAACCCACGTCGTCTTACGCCTCGTGAATGTGCAAGGCTAATGGGATTCCCGGATACTTTCAGGATTCCAGTGTCGGATACGCGGGCATACAAGCAATTCGGAAACTCTGTTGTTGTTGATGTCATGGCTCATGTTGCAAGGTTGATGCAACCGATGTTGGAAGCAGAAACTTTGGAGCCTGAGCTTCCCCTTCAATACGCAACTGCATAAAGGAGGTAGTCATGAATAGAGGCGATGTAGTCAAATTCAAAAAGGTCATTGACGCGGGTGATGAAGAATTGCGCATGGTTGTTCTAGAAGGAGATGGCGAGCGTGTGCTGGTTCAAACTCTCGTAGGCATGCGGTTAAATCCTACGTATAGATACAACATCCAGGATTTGGAAATTTGTAGCGCTGAAGATTCGAGTCAACTTCACTAAGAAACGAGCTGCAGCTGATGGCTGATATTGTCGACCGAGAAACTCGTAGTCGGATGATGTCTGGAATTCAAGGTAAACATACCAAGCCAGAGTTGCAGGTTAGAAGGTATCTGCATAAGCGCGGTATTCGCTATAAGCTTCATGCAAAAGAGTTGCCTGGGAAGCCGGATTTGGTTTTACCAAAATATGGGGCCGTAGTATTTGTACATGGATGTTTTTGGCATCAGCATGCGGGCTGCAAGTATGCGACTACTCCAAGTAGTCGGAAGGAATTTTGGACAAATAAGCTTTCAGAAATATAGCTAGGGACGCATACCAAATAGCCGCATTGAAGGGCCTTGGTTGGCGTGTATTTGTAGTGTGGGAATGCGAGTTGCGAGATGTACTGACGCGCCTAGATTTACTTTATACGGAAATTACCGAGGGCAATCGATGACTGTTTCTAATCAATGGAGTGATATTCAAGAGTGGATCGGGAAAAGTGGTCAGCTATTTGTAAAGAAGCTTTCCCGGAATGACTGCGGCTGGGCTGAGGGACCGGAACATGGACACCAGAATGGCGTCTATATCCCTCGCCCAATACGAGAATCGAATTTCTTTCCTCAGCTGAAGAATGTAAACACCCAGAAGCCGCATATTTTTGAGGCGCAGCTTGAAACACTGTGGCCTGCAACGGGGGAAATTAAGACTTCAAATTTGAAGCACTACTCAAACAAGGGGCCAGAGATGCACTTTACTGGAGTGCCCAAAGACGAGTTCTCTGGGCTTACTCCGGCATCATTATTGATAGGCGGCAGCCTGCGAGAACCAATCGATGATGTCTCCCACTGGTTTATGGTTGTGGACTCGGCCATGGAGGAGGTGGAGTTAATCGAAGCCATGTTTGATCTTGGCGCAGATTTTCACTATGGACTATTCAATCCAGCTGATGCATTGAGAATTCAGCAAGATGAGACGGAACAGCTGATTGAAGAATTGAGTTTCGCGCTCAAAACGGGGTCACTGGCAACCTTCATTGCATCTGTTTCTAAGATGCCGGCACCTGAAATATTGGCAGCAGAGGCACAAAATGTATTTCTCCAGCAAAACGATCTCGACGGATTAAGCCCGTATGAAATGGAAGCGCCCGGCGATGCAATTATGAAGATTAGTAGAGACATTGAGTATTCGCTCTACAAGCGCGCGGAACGGCGTTACCGCGCTGCTGAGGTCATTCGCATCATTACGGGCGGTGGAGAGGATATTGTTTCTTCCGTCGTGCGCGGTTTTCCTGATTTGGATGCTACCTTTCTGAGCGCAAGCCAACACCGGAAATCGCGTGCAGGGCGCTCGTTTGAGCAGCACATCGCAAGACTATTGCGCGATGGTCGAATTGCCTTTGAAGAGCAAGCCGTAACGGGTGGGCGCCGCCCAGATTTTGTGTTGCCAAGCTTGGTTGTGTTGAATGCTCAAGACAGGGCTTTTGAGGACGCAATGGTGCTCTCGGCAAAAACCACACTACGGGAGCGATGGAAGCAAGTGACTATGGAAAAATTCAAATGCGAGTTGTTCTTGGCAACAGTCGATGATCGTGTTTCTTCCGACGCAATTGATGACATGAGTAGCCATGGAATCCATTTGGTCGTCCCGGAGTCCCTGAAGAAGTCTAAGGAAACTTGCTACAAAGACAAGACTAACGTCATCACCTTCCGTGAATTTTTCGACGACGAAATTTCTTCAAAAAGGCCAAGCTATCGAGTCGCTTAGAATTGCAGGGGCGGACTATCTGTCCCTGCAAATTCGTCACGCCTTATGATAAACCTCAGCACCCTTCTTCACAAACTCCACCGACTTCACTTCCATCCCTTTCGCTAAAGCCTCTGCTTCAGCAATCCCCTGAGCCGCTGCGAAGTCACGCACGTCCTGGCTGATCTTCATCGAGCAGAACTGCGGGCCGCACATGGAGCAGAAGTGGGCGACTTTGGCGGAATCTTTGGGCAGGGTCTCGTCGTGGAATTCGCGGGCGCGGTCCGGGTCGAGGCCGATGTTGAACTGGTCTTCCCAGCGGAACTCGAAGCGCGCTTTGCTCATCGCGTTGTCGCGGATCTGCGCGCCTGGGTGACCCTTGGCGAGGTCGGCGGCGTGGGCGGCGATCTTGTAGGTGATGATGCCTTCTTTCACGTCGTCCTTGTTCGGCAGGCCTAAGTGTTCCTTGGGTGTGACGTAGCAGAGCATGGCGGTGCCGAACCAGCCGATCAACGCGGCGCCGATGGCGCTGGTGATGTGGTCGTAGCCGGGGGCGATGTCTTGCGTCAGTGGGCCCAGCGTGTAGAAGGGCGCTTCGTGGCACCACTTCAGTTGCAGGTCCATGTTCTCTTTGATCATGTGCATCGGCACGTGGCCGGGGCCTTCGATCATCACTTGCACGTCGTGCTTCCACGCGATCTGGGTGAGTTCGCCCAAGGTCTTCAACTCGGCGAGTTGTGCTTCGTCGTTGGCGTCATACACCGAGCCGGGACGCAGACCGTCGCCGAGCGAGAAGGTCACGTCGTAGGCTTTCATGATCTCGCAGATCTCTTCGAAGTGCGTGTACAGGAAGCTTTCCTCGTGGTGGGCCAGACACCATTTCGCCATGATGGAGCCGCCGCGCGAGACGATGCCGGTCATGCGTTTTGCGGTCATGGGGATGTAGCGCAGCAGCACGCCGGCGTGGATGGTGAAATAGTCCACGCCCTGTTCGGCTTGCTCGATCAGTGTGTCTTTGAAGATCTCCCAGGTCAGGTCTTCGGCCTTGCCGTTCACCTTCTCCAGCGCCTGATAGATGGGCACGGTGCCGATCGGCACGGGCGAGTTGCGGATGATCCATTCGCGTGTCTCGTGGATGTTCTTGCCGGTGGACAGGTCCATCACGGTGTCGCCACCCCAGCGGATGGCCCAGGTCATCTTCTCGACTTCTTCCTGGATGCTGGAACCGAGCGCGGAGTTGCCGATGTTGGCGTTGATCTTCACCAGGAAGTTGCGGCCGATGATCATCGGCTCGCACTCAGGGTGGTTGATGTTGGTGGTGATGACGGCGCGTCCGGCAGCGACTTCGCTGCGCACGAACTCGGGCGTGATCTCTTTCGGCATGGCTTTGCCGAAGTTCTCGCCGGGATGCTGCTGCAACATCATCCCGGTCAGGCCGTCGCGCTTCTGGTTCTCGCGGATGGCGATGTACTCCATCTCCGGTGTGATGATGCCTTGGCGGGCGTAGTGCATCTGCGTCACGTTCTTGCCGGGCTTGGCTTTGCGCGGGGTGTGCTTCAGGTTGAAGCGCATGTCGGCCAGTGCCGGGTCGCCCAAGCGTTGCTGGCCGTAGTCGGAACTCAGACGCGGCAATTCTTCGGTGTCGTCGCGCTCGGCGATCCAGCCTGCACGCAGTTCTTCCAGACCGGAGCGGATGTCGATCTTCACATCGGGGTCGGTGTAGGGGCCGGAGCAGTCGTAGACGTAGATCGGCGGGTTCTTCTCAACGCCATTGTTCAGGTGGGTGTCGCTCAGTGTGATCTCGCGCATCGGTACGCGGATGTCGGGGCGGCTGCCTTCGACGTAGATCTTGCGCGAGTTCGGCAGCGGCTTGATAGCAGCCTCATCAACGTGGGCGGTGGCGGAAAGGAATTCGGGTGCGTTCATTGTGGTACTCCTGAAATTGCAAGAAGCACCGGAAGGATGCTTCCCTACGACGGCATGACCCGTACAGGTTCAAAGGGTGTGTCTCACTGCCATGCGGCAGACCCCTAGCGAGGGGCGGAAGTTACTGGAAACAGGGCAAAAACACAAGTTAAAACAGGCTCATGCCCATGTGTAAAAAAGGGTCGCCATTGCTGGCGACCCTTAGTTTAGGGGCCCGACACCTCCGCCGAGGAGAGAGGGAGAGAGAAGCGGAGGGACGGGCAAACAGTTGGACGGCCTACTTGACTTGGCCCAGCTTGCGCCAGGTTTCCAGCAGGGTGTCCGGGTTGAGCGACATGGTTTGGATACCTTGTTCCATCAGCCACTGGGCGAAGTCGAAGTGATCCGACGGGCCTTGGCCGCAGATGCCGACATATTTATCCAGACGGTTGCAGGTGCTGATCGCCATCGACAGCAGTGCCTTCACCGCACCGTCGCGTTCGTCGAAGCGGTCGGCTACCAGACTGGAGTCGCGATCCAGACCCAGCGTGAGTTGTGTCAGGTCGTTGGAGCCGATGGAGAAGCCGTCGAAGTATTGCAGGAACTCTTCGGCCAGCAGGGCGTTGGACGGGATCTCGCACATCATGATCAGACGCAGGCCGTTCTCGCCACGCTTGAGGCCGTTCTTCTCCAATGTCTCGACCACTTCCTTGGCTTCCTGCACGGTGCGCACGAAGGGAATCATCAGTTCGACGTTGGTGTAGCCCAGTTTCTCGCGTACACGCTTCATGGCGCGACATTCCAGCTCGAAACAGTCGCTGAAGTTGGCAGCCACATAACGGCCCGCACCGCGGAAGCCGATCATCGGATTCTCTTCCATCGGCTCATAGATCTCGCCACCCAGCAGCTTGCGGTATTCGTTCGATTTGAAGTCGGACATGCGCACGATGACCTTCTTCGGCCAGAACGCGGCGGCCAGCGTGGCCACACCTTCGACGATCTTCTCCACGTAGAACTCGATCGGATCGGCATAACCGGCGGAGCGTTTCATCACTTGCTCGTGCAGCTTGCTCGGCAGGCGGTTGTGTTCCAGCACGGCTTTGGGGTGGATGCCGATCAGGTTGTTGATGATGAATTCCAGGCGTGCCAGACCGACACCGGCGGACGGCAGTTGAGCGAACTCGAAAGCCAGTGTGGGGTTACCCACGTTCAGCATCAGCTTCACAGGGATAGGCGGCAGTGCCTGTTCGCTGTGCACGATCACTTCGAACGGCAACGAACCGTGATAGACGAAACCGGTGTCGCCTTCCGCGCAGGATACGGTCACCATCTCGCCGTCTTGCAGTTCGGTGGTGGCATGGCCGCAACCGACGATGGCGGGGATGCCCAGTTCACGCGCGATGATGGCCGCGTGGCAGGTACGTCCGCCACGGTTGGTGACGATAGCAGCAGCCTTTTTCATCACCGGTTCCCAGTTCGGATCGGTCATGTCGGTGACCAGGATGTCACCGGCTTCCACCTTGCCCATCTCTTCCGGACCGGATACGAGGCGCACTTTGCCCACGCCGATCTTCTGGCCGATGGCACGACCTTCTGCCAGCACATCGCCGCGTTGCTTGAGGCGATATTTCTCTGAACCGCCGCTGTGGTTGGCGTTCGACTTCACTGTCTCGGGACGTGCTTGCAGGATGTACAGCTTGCCGTCGTTACCGTCCTTGCCCCACTCGATGTCCATCGGACGACCGTAGTGTTGCTCGATGGCGACGGCGTAGCGTGCCAGTTCCAGCACGTCTTCGTCGGTGATGGAGAACTTGTTCTGCTCGGCGACATCCACCGCCTCGATGCGGCAGGAACGACCGGCGGAACGCTGTTCGTCGAACACCATACGTTGCAGTTTGGAGCCCAAGGTGCGGCGGATCACGGCGGGGAAGCCGGCGGCCAGTTGCTGTTTGTGCACATAGAACTCATCCGGGTTCACCGCACCTTGCACTACCATCTCGCCCAGACCGTAGGAGGAGGTGATGAACACCGCGTCCTTGAAGCCGGACTCGGTATCCAGCGTGAACATTACGCCGGACGCGCCCACATCGGATCGCACCATGCGCTGCACACCGGCGGACAAAGCCACTTCGGCGTGAGTGAAACCCTTGTGCACGCGGTAGGAGATGGCGCGGTCGTTGTACAGCGAGGCGAATACTTCGCGGATCGCATGCAGGATGTTCTCGATACCGTGGATGTTGAGGAAGCTCTCCTGCTGGCCGGCGAAAGAAGCGTCCGGCAGGTCTTCCGCGGTGGCTGAGGAACGCACGGCGAAGCTGCCTTCATCGTCCGCCACCAGCTTGTCATAGTAGCTGCGGATGTCATCTTCCAGACGCTTGGGCAGCGGCGCTTCGACGATCCAGTTACGGATGGTGCGGCCCGCGTCGGCCAATGCAGAGACGTCTTCGATGTCCAGCGTCGAGAGTTTCTCTTCGATGCGCTTGTCCAGACCATCATTGGCGAGGAAGTCACGATAAGCATCCGCCGTGGTGGCAAAACCGCCCGGAACCTGGACGCCGGAAGAACTGAGACTGGAGATCATCTCGCCGAGTGAAGCGTTCTTGCCGCCTACCTCGGGGATGTCCGCGATACCCAGCGATTCGAATGGAATGACATACGGTTGCATAACGTTCTCTCCCTCGTAATAAACCTTCAATGATGACTAGCGTTGCTCACACAATGGCCGGAGCAACTGCTGCTGCATCCACCACAACTTTCTTCTCCCTCTTCACGCGCCGGGCCGAATTCCGGATGACGCGCCGCGAACCGTCTGGCTGCAGTTTGCACCGCAACCCAGAGCAGTACCAGTGCCGGCATCAGCAGGATGGTGATGAGATATTTCATCGCGCCACCCCGATGCCGCCAAAGCCCATGAAGGCCAGTGACAACAGACCGGCCAGCATCAGCGATAAAGCCGTGCCGTGCATCACGCTGGGCAGGTTGGACAGGTTCAGCCGTTCGCGCACACCTGCCATCAGGATCAGCGCCAGCGAGAAACCCACACCGCCGCCCAGACTGAAAGCGACTGACTGGGTGAAGTCATAGCCGCGCGCCGTTTGGAACAAGGCGATACCCAGCACCGCGCAGTTGGTGGTGATCAGAGGCAGGAAGATTCCCAGCGCGCGGAACAACGCGGGTGAGAATTTCTTCATCACCATCTCCACCAGTTGCACGGCGGAAGCGATCACCGCGATGTAGGCGATCAGGCGCAGGAACTCCAGATCGAAGTGGGTAAGCAGTACATTCAGCGCATAGCTGCACAGCGAGGCGACCAGCATCACGAAACTGGTAGCGATGCCCATCGGCACGGCGGTCTCCAGCTTGCCGGACACGCCGAGGAAAGGACACAGTCCGAGGAACATCGCCAGCACCAGATTGCTGGAGAGCATGGTGATGATGAAGATCTGGCCTAAGGTCTCATGCTCCATGGCGAGCACCTTTCTCAGTAGTTGCACGTAGCGCCATAATCGCCTCATCGCCCGCATGAATGAGTGGGCGTTGTTCCTTGCGTTTAGCCAGCCAGGCGAAGAACAGCAACCACAGGCCGAGCACGAAGAATCCGCCTGGCGGCAGCACCATCACCACCCAGGGTTGGAAGTGTTCGCCGAACAGCGAGATGCCGAACAGTTTGCCCGCGCCCAATATCTCGCGCACGCTGCCCAGCGCGAACAGGCCGATGGTGAAGCCGATGCCCATGCCCAGCGCATTCACCAGCGCCGACAGCGGCGGGTTCTTTGCGGCATGCGACTCGACGCGGCCGAGGATGATGCAATTCACCACGATCAGCTGGATGAACGCGCCCAGTGCTTCATACAGTGCGAGGCTGACGGCTTGGATGATGTAATCGACCAGCGTGACGAAGGTGGCGATGATCACGATGTAAGTGGCGATGCGCACTTCCTTGGGGATGAAATGGCGCAACATCGAGATCAACGTACAGGAACAGATCAGCACGAAGGTGGTGGCGAGGCCCATGCCCAGTGCATTGAAGGCCGACACCGTCACCGCCAGTGCGGGACACATGCCCAATGCCATCACGAATAGGGGGTTCTGTTCCCAGATACCTTCGAGTAGTTGCTCCATATTGCTGGCCTGTATCACCGATCTGCTCATGCCGTTTCTCCTTCGCTGGGGAAGAGGGAAGGGGGAAGGGGGAAGGGGATACTCAGTGCCGAGCCAAGGGTTTTACCCTTCTCCCTTCCCCCTTCTCCCTTCCCAAGTTTTTCAAGATGCGGTATCAGTAAAGGCAGCAGATGTTTCGCGCTGTCGTTGATGCCGCGCCCCACCGCTTTGGAGGTAATGGTCGCGCCCGAGATGGCGTCGATCTCCCAGCCGAACTGCTTGGTGCCATGCTTGACCGTCTTCACCGCATTGAACAAGGACTTCATATCGGGAGACAAGCTGACATCGAGCTTTTCGAAGTTCTTCAGAAACGCCGGGTCGGTGATGATCTTGTCGCCGATGCCGGGCGTCTCGCGCATCTGCGTGACCTGAATGCCGAAGATGCATTCGCATGCCTGACGATAACCATACAGCACGCGCACCGTGTCGGAATAGCCGCGCGCCCCGCCTTCGGCAGCGATGGCGTCCAGCTTGCCGTCTTTGTCGTAAGCGGCATAGAAGCGCACGACACCAGCGGCTGGGTCGCCCTTGCCCGGCGTCACGCCTTTATCACTTACATCGTATTCCACGATCTGCGCCGCGTTCGGGATCAGCGCACGCACACTGCGCTCCAGCACCACCTTCTTGTTGGCGGCGATGGCGGGTAGGGTGATCTGCCACACCGCCACGATCAGGCCGCCGCACAGTGCAGTCACCAGCATCAGCGTGCGCACCATGCGCAGGCTGTTCACCGGCGGCACGATGTGGATGGGTTGTTGGTCGCTCATTTGCGCGCTCCGAATACCTTGGGTTGCAGGTATTTATCCAGCAGCGGTGCCAGTGCGTTGCCGAACAGGATGGCGTACATCACGCCCTCGGTGAGGCCGCCGAAATAACGGATCATGATGGTCACCGTGCCGATGATCGCGCCATAAGCCCAGATCGCGCGCGGACTGACCGGCGAGGTCGCCATGTCGGTCGCCATGAACAGCGCGCCCAGCATCAGGCCGCCGGATAGCAGCACCAAGTGAGCGGGCGGATATTCGTCGCCGCCGAACAGACGGAAGGCCAAGGCCAATAACAGTGCGCTACCGACCACCGCCACCGGGATGCGCCAGTCCATGAATTTGCGTGCGATCAGATACAGGCCGCAGACCACCAGCAGCAGCGCCGAGGTCTCGCCGGTCGAGGCGGAGGCCGCACCGGTGATCATGTCCTGCACCGGATACACGAAGTGCTCGAACTTCCAGCGCGCCAGTGGCGTGGCACCGGTGAAGCCGTCCACCATGTTGGATGCGACCCAGCTGCTGATGTCGTTCGGCTGCATCAGGGGCAGTGTCAGAGAGGAAGGGATGAATTCGGTGAAGCGGTGCGCGGTGAATGCGGGTGCCCAAGTGGTGATGGCGGTGGGGAAGGCGGCTTGCACGAAGGCACGACCGACCAGTGCCGGGTTGAACGGGTTGTGCCCCAGACCGCCGAACAGCGACTTGCCCAGCCACACGGCGGTGAGGCCGGCCACCGCGCCCATCCACAGCGGGAAGGCGGGCGGTAAAGTCAGCGCCAGCAGCACGCCGGTGATGGTGGCACTCCAGTCGGACAGGGTATTGACCGTGCCGGACAGTTTGTTGGAGACGCGCTCAGCGAACAGACAGGACAGTGTGACGGTGACGATCAGTGCCAGCGAGGACAGACCGTATTGCCACACCGAGAAACCGCAGATGGGCAGCAGCGCATACACCACATGACGCATGATGGTGGGGACGTCGCGCCCGCTGTGCAGGTGCGGCGATGCGCGCAGTTGCATGCTCACAACGGTTTCCTCTCTCTCAGGAACGCCTTGGCCGCGCGGAACTGTTGCACCAGCGGGATGTGTGACGGACACACGAAACTGCAACAGCCGCATTCGAAACAATCGCCGAGATGATAGTGCTCGGCCATCTCGTCGAACTCAAGTTTAGCCGACAGCATGCCGAGCTGTGAGGGATTCAATCCCATCGGGCAGACATTCACACATTCGCTGCAATGGATGCAGGCCCAGCTTTGTTTGGTGATGGGTTCCAGCATGCGCTTGTCGAACACCAGGATGCCGGAGGTGCCCTTGCTCACCGGGATGTCCAGCGTGCTGGCGGCCTGTCCCATCATCGGCCCGCCGAGGATGACTTCGCGTTCCTTGCATTCCGGATCACCCGCCCATTCGAGGATGCTGCGCAGCGTGGTGCCGAAGGGGATCCAGTAGTCGCCGGGCTTCTTGATGCCGGGCCCGGCCAGTGTCACCACGCGTTCAATCAGGCCCTGACCAAGCGGCAACAGACGACCGAGCAGCGCCAGTGTGCCGACGTTGTGCACCACCAGTCCGAGCTGGCTGGGCAAACCGCCGTTCGGCACATCGAGGCCGAGCAAGGATTTGATGAGCATCTTCTCCGCGCCTTGCGGGTATTTGGTGGCGACCGCATGCAGGGTGATGCTGCCGTCACTGGGCAGGTGTGGGCGGATGAGTTCGATCGCGTCCAGCTTATTGTCTTCCACGCCGATCATGGCGCGTGTGGTGCCGCTGGCGCGCATGGCGATGCGGATGCCGGCCATCAATTCTTTTGGCCATTCGCGCATCAGTTTGTAATCGCAGGTGAGGTAAGGCTCGCACTCGCAACCGTTCACGATCAGCGTATGCACCTGCTTGTCGGTGGGCACGTTCAGCTTGGCATGGCTGGGGAATGCCGCGCCGCCCAGACCGACCATACCGATCTTTTGGATGGCGGCGATGAGCTGCGCTTGATCCATCGCGTCTATGTCTTGCGTGACATTGCAGCGCACTTCTTGTGTGGAAGCTTCATACACGCGCAGCACGATGGCGTCTGTCCACGCGCCGCGTGTATTGGGACGCGGGGTGATGGCTTCGATCACGCCGTCGGCGGGCGCATGGATGGGCGCGGAGAGTGTGCCGTCACAACTGGCGATCAGCTGACCGCGCACCACTTCTTCACCGACCGCGACCAGCGGCAGCGACGGTTTGCCGATGTGCTGCGCCAGCGGCAGGATCAGCTTGCGCGGGAAGGGCATGCGCTTGATCGGCTGATCGAGCGTGCCCTTGTGTGGCGCAGGGTGGACGCCGCGCTTGAAACTGCCGCGACGCCAGAAAGAAAAAAGTGAAGCAAGCCCGTGGGAAGATTTGGAACCTTCCACCAAGGGGAGATGCGCGGGGGGCGCGGGGAGGAGAGAGAACCCCTTTGCCGAACCTGCTTCACTGTAAACCGGTCGATCCATTTTTTGTGTGATGGATCAGTTGAACTTGACTGCCCGGGCAACGAGCTTTTCCAGATTCGCTTCGTTGCTGTTCCAGGGGGTGCCCGGGTGGATCACGCCTGCGGTGCACTTTTCTGCCGCTTTGACGATCTCCAGATAAGTGCCCGCTTTCGGGTCGACAACAATCGCTTTCTTCGTTGCATCGTAGGCAAACACCTTGGGGTTAATATTCATGCATTCATCGCATGCCGTGCATTCCGGCGTGTCGATCCACACGGCCTCATAGTCACCTGCATTCGCGGCAGAGCCGGCTGGGTTGCCGCCTGCTGTGCTCATGACTTGCGGTACTGCTGTGCCACCGCTCATGCCGGACGTCAGTTGCTGGATCAGCTCCATGCGTACGCGGTCGGCGATAGCGGTCTCGTCACCGGCAGCCTGGCCGACGCCAGCCACATCCTTCAGCTGATGCCAGAACTGTTGGCGTTCTTCGCAGGCGTTCACCAGTTCCTGCGACACCAGTGCGCGCATCAGACGCTGCTTCTTGTCCACGGCCCAGATGAAGGGGAACTTGCCTTCGCGCTCGTCCGCATCCAGTTTGAGGAAGTCGGCCAGCAACACCATGTCGTCGTTCCAGGTGTCGGGCGGTGCCTTCTTGAACTGCTTGGCGAAGCGGCCCTCGCTCAACGCGAAGTCGGCGAAGGTCAGCGGCAGGGTCATCTTCTGCTGCAGGCCTTCTTCGTCGAGGTAATCCAGGCTGTACTCGATCCAGTCTTTATCCATGGACGGGTTGCCTTCCAGGCTCACGCACTCGGAGAAGGTGACGCCCGCATCCGGATCGTAACGGAACAGCGGATAGGCACGCGACTCCACTGCCAGCTTGCTCTGCTGGGTCAGCGTGTCGTCGCCCACGCCGTGTTCCGGCGGACACACGGCATACACGTTGAACAGTGCCGGACGGCGGCTGTTGAGGCCGTCGATGTAGCTCTCGATCAGATGGGTCGGGTGGGCGACGCTGCCCTGCAACACGTAGGAAGTGCGATGGGTCATGCCGATCAAGCTGATCTCCTTGCGGATCTCGGTCTTGCCGTGGCCCTTCTTGCCGTACGGCGACATGTCGGCCACCTGGCTGATGAAGCCCGAGGTGCACGCCTGACCGCCGGTGTTGGAATACACCTGCGTATCCACCACCATCACCTTCACCGGCATGCCGGACATCAGCATGCGCGACAGGTTCTGGAAGCCGATGTCGTACATCGCGCCGTCGCCGCCCATGGCCACCACCGGCGGGCACAGATGCCATTCTTCTTCCGACAACTGCTGCCAGTTGAAGTGGGTGAAGAAGGCGCCATCGTCCGCAGTGGCATAACCGCGCTCGAGCTCGATCTCGGCCATGCGCACCGCCTTGAAGCCGTCGATCATCTTGGCCATATGGCCCTCGAACACGCCCATCGCCACCGAGGGTGAATCCTGGAACAGGTGCGAGGTGAACGGGAAGGGATAGGGGCTGAACGGGAAGGTCGATGCCCATACCGAAGTGCAGCCGGTGGAGTTGATCACGCCCATGTGGGCACGGCTACGCGGGCCGGTGTAGGCGTCGCGCAGATCGACCAGCTTCTCCAGCAACTGGCTCACCCAGCGCAGCCATTCCTGATCGATGGGCTCGCCGCCCTGGGCCAGCGCGGACAGGGTCAGGTCGCGGCCCTGATTGGCCTGCACGGCTTGCAGCAGGGCGTGGGTATCGGTCAGGTTCACTGTGGACGACAGCTTGAAGCGGATGTGGTCTTCCAGCTGGCCGATCAATGTATCCAGCTTGGCCACGAACTTCTTCACGCGCGGCTGCATCAGCGCGGTCACGGTGCTGGTGAACAGATGGATGGCGGTCTTCTCGCCGCAGCCCAAGCATGCACCGTCGCCGCTGACCATGGAGTTGTAGTTGTGCTTGTCCAGCAGCAGCGTTTCCAGTGCGCCGACCTTCTCGTCCAGATCGTCGATGCGGCTGAATTGATCCGGTGTGGTGGGCAGTTCCATCCAGAAGTCCCATTCCTTGCGCAGCGTTTCGATACTGTCGCTGGTCTGCGTCACCATCTTCAGCGCGTTGTCGTCGCACACTTCCACGCACACCGCGCAGCCCTTGCAGGTGTAGGGGTTGACGGTGATGGAGAACAGGCCGCCGGCGCCTTTTTCCTTCTTCTCTTTCTGCGTCCAGTAAGGCTTGGTGGTGGCGAACTTGAAGTCGCCCAGCTTCTCGCGCAGCAGGTTCAATTCCACTTCCAGACGGCCGCGGTCGTCGCCCTCGGTCGTGTCTTCCGTGAACGCTTCGGTGATGGCATTGCCGATCAGGGCGCGTACATCGAGGCCGTCGCGCTCCAGCATGCCGCGCAGTTTCTTGTCGATGGCGCGGCTGAACTTGCGCAGGAAGCGTGTCGGACGTCCGCCGATCTCGATCATCTGGATCGCGGTGTTGAGGATGTCGCTGCTGGTCGAGACCAGGCCGGGGATGGCGTTGTCCGGACACTGTGTGTAGCACTCGCCGCAGGCGGTACAGTTCTCGGCGATCCATTCCGGATGCTCGAAGCGGATCTGCGTCATGTCGCGGTACACGCCGGTGGCGGCGGGGATCAGCGCCAGGCCCATGAACGGGTCGACCAGATTGTCGGAGCCTTGGCCCTTCATATAGAAGCTGCCGGTCTGTTCCCAGAAGCGGTGGATGTCGGTCGCGCCGCCGTCGCCTTCCGGCAGGTGCTTGAGCATCATCGGCAGGGCGGGCGCGAGCTTGGCAACGGCCTGCTGGCGTGCGCCGACCTGCTTGGCGGATGCGGGGATCTCGAAGATCTCTTCGTAACCGCGGCGAACCACGCGCAGGTTGTCCTCGACGACGCGCTTGCCCTTCTTGCCGAACTTGGCTTCCAGCTGGTTCTCGATAGCCTGGAACAGATTCTGTTCAGTCAGACCGGCTCGCTCCTTCACATCGGAAGCATGGAAGAACGCGCCCTGAAAGGCATTGCCCTGCATGCGCAGTTGCAGGTCGACGTTAGAAGATTCTTCGCGGGCGATCTTGAACGCATCCAGATAGAACACGCGGATGTCGTTCTCCACGATGAACTTCTGCGTGTGCGCGGGGAAGGTGGCCCACACTTCTTCCGCGGTGGCGAGGTTGCTCTGGATGATGAACGCGCCGCCTTTTTTCAGACCGGCCACGGCGTTGGTGTGCAGGAACACTTGCGGATCGGGCGACAGCGCCACGTCGATGGCGGTGTATTCGCAGTTGATGCGGATCGGCTCCGGTGCGGCAGACAGATAGTAAGTCGTCGGCTGGCCCTTCTTCTCAGAACCGTATTTCGGATTGGCCTTGATGTCCCAGCCCAGCAGTTCGAACAAGGTCATCGCTAGATTCTTGCCGGTGGTCACCGCGCCCCAGCCGCCGATGGAATGCATGCGCACCGCGATGGCACCCTTGGGCAGCAGGTTGGGGTTTTCGGAACCGCGCAGCGCCATGTCCTTGATGTTGGGATAGGCTTCCAGCAGCGCCTGCTGGCGTACTTCCTGTTTCGGTGTGGCGGATTCGTCGCGCACGAAATCGACCGACAGATAGTAGAACTTGCGATGCGCAGCACCGGGCAGCATGTTCTCCACAGCGGCGATCAGGCCTTCCGGCTGCAGGTCACGCGAACCCAGACCGTAACAGCCGGAATACAGCGCGGGCATGTCCTTCAGGTTTTCATATGCTGCATAACCTTCGTGGTTGTTCTCGCGGCCGTTCTCAAGACATTTGGAAACCGTGGCGCGCACTTCGCGCATCAACGGCAGGTCTTCCGCCAGCGGCTGGTCGGTACGCTCCAGCACGGCCACGCCTTTCTTGCCTTTCAATACCTTGCCCAACAGGTCGCCGGGGAAGGGGCGGAACATGGTGAGATTGACCACGCCCACTTTGATCTTGCGATTCTCGCGCAACCAGTCGGCGACGGCGGCGGCCTGCACGGTCATGCTGCCCTGGCCGAGGATGAGGTAATCGGCATCCTCGCAGCGATACTCGTCCACGCGCTTATAGCGGCGGCCGGTCAGCTTGTAATACTCGTCCATGCACAGCTCGGCCAGTTGCGGGATGTGCTCGAAGAAGTAGGGGCGCTGTGCAGCCACGGCCTGCATGTAGGCATCCTGGTTGGTCACGCCGCCGGAGGAGACAGGATTGTCCACGTCCCACAGCAATGGCACGCGGCGGCGTGTCTCGCCGTAGATCAGGCGCTGGCCGGGGGTGGGCGTGGCTATGATGTCGTCGGAGTAGCCGAGGTATTCGTCCACCAGTGCGCGCTCAGGTACCAGTACCGGCTCGATGAGATGGGTGGTGAGGAAACCGTCCTGCGCGACCATGGCCGGTGTCAGTGCCAGCTCGGCGGTCTTGCGCGCGATCATGTTGAGGTCGGCAGCTTCCTGTGCGTTCTTCGCCATCACCTGGATGAAGCCGGTGTCGTCGGCGCAGTGATAGTCGTCATGCGCGCAGTGCACATTGAGCGAGTTCTTGGTGATGGCGCGGCAACCAACGTTCAGCACATAGGGCAGGCGCTTGCCGACGGCGCCGTACAGCGACTCGTGCATGAAAGCCATGCCCTGCGAGGAGGTGAAGTTGACTGCGCGTTGGCCGGTCATGGACAGGCCGGCGGTGACACCGGCGGCGGCATGTTCGGATTCCGGCTCGATGAAGATCAGCGGACGACCGGCGGTGTTGACGTGCCCGGCGGCGACCGCCTCAGCCCAGTATTCGCCCATCTGCGTGGACGGGGTGATCGGGTAAGCACCCGCGCCGTCTGTTGATTCGCGCTCGACCATGATGACGGCGGTGTTGCCGTCGATGGCATCACGCACGCCGGGATACTTGAATTCTGTCTGTTGCTCGGCACCGGTGATGGCGTCCAGCAATTTGAATTGTTTGATCTTGTTCAACATGGGTGTCTCCTCAAGCTTCTGCGGTTGCGGGCAGGGGTTGGATTCGGATGATCTTGCGGGCGGCACGGCCCTTGTCGGCACGCTTGCCGTCCAGCCAGACGATGGCACCGGTGGGGCAACGTTCGATGGCATGACGATCTGCCATTTGGTTCTTGGAGTAATCGATGACGGCCAGATTGCGCTCGAGTTTGATCAGGCCGGGTGCGGCATCCATCACGCAGCGGCCGCAGGCGGTGCAGGACACTTCGCAGGAATTCTCGGAAGCGCTCGGGTCCGCCTGATTCTTGCAGGCCACCCACAGCTGGCGCGACACAGGCTCAAGGGAAAAGAGTTGTTTGGGGCAGATATCCACGCAGTCGCCGCAGGCGGTGCACTTTTCCGGATCGACTTCGGGCAGGCCCTGGCGGTTCATGAAGATAGCGCCGAAATCGCACACATGGGAACAATCGCCCAGGCCGAGGCAGCCCCATACACAGGAGCGTCCGCCGCCGCTGATCACGGAAGCGGAACGGCAAGTGGAATGGCCGACATAGTTGGCGCTGCTCTTGGCGACGTTGTTGCCGCCGGAGCAGGCCAGACGGGCGATGCGTTTCTCGACATTGCCTAGGTCGATGCCGAGCAGGGAAGCGATGTTGTGGTTCTGTTGTGGCGGGTTGACGGTGCAGCGCGCGGGTTCGATAGTGCCTGCGACGACTTGTTCAGCGAAGTTGCGACAACCGGCTGTGCCGCATGCGCCACAGTTGGAAAGCGGCAGCATCTCTTCGACTTGCTCGATGCGGGGATCCTCGAACACATACAGGCGCTTGCTGGCCAGTGCCAGGAATAGCGCGAGCAAGCCGCCCAAAGCGGCCATGAAGGTGGAAGCAAATAAGATCGATTGCAGTGTTTGCATGGTTGATCCCCCGTATGCGCCTGCCTCGCCGTGCAGTCTGCGCTAATTCATAGTGGAGGTAAGGGTAATAAAGTTACAATCATTTACAGAATCAATTATTTCAATTTTAATTATTAAGTGATTAATCATTAAAGCCGGAGGCGGTCATGGCAAAGGACGGGCAGGCGTACTACAAGGACAGTAGAATCAAGCAGATGCGCGCATTCTGCGAAGTGGTGCGTTGCGGCAGCGTGACGCAGGCGGCGCAGAAATTGTTCATCAGCCAGCCTTCGGTCACCTTGCAGATTCAGGCTTTGGAACGTGAATTGAACGTCGCTTTGTTCGAAAGACGCGGCCCGGTACTCAAGCTTACGCCCGATGGCGAGTCGCTCTATGAGCTGGCTGAGCCGCTCGTAAAAGGTGTCGATGGCTTGCAGGAGAACTTCGCTGCGCTGCATGGTCGACTGGAATCCGGCGAGCTCAATATAGGTGCGGGAGAATCCACCATCCTTTATGTGTTGCCAGAGGCGGTGCGGCGTTTCGTGGCGACCTATCCCGGCATCCATTCCAAGCTGCACAACGTCACCGGCCGCGACGGTCTGAAGATGCTGCGCGCCGACGAGATCGACTTTGCGGTCGGATCCATGCTGGAAGTGCCGGACGACATCATCTATGAGCCGGTGGCGATGTTCGACCCGGTGCTGATCACGCCCAAGGGTCACCCGCTCACCAAATTGAAGAAAGTCACGCTGGAGGATGTAAGTCAGTACGGACTCATCCTGCCGCCGCGCCACCTGTCCACCTGGAACATGGTGAAATATGTGTTCCAGCAGCACAACCTGACTTTCAAGGTGACACTGGAAGCGGGTGGTTGGGAAGTGATCAAGAAATATGTCGAGCTTGGTATGGGTATCTCCATCGTTACCGACATCTGTCTGACCGGCAACGAGGACCTGGTGCGCATCCCGCTCATCGATTATTTCCCTCAGCGCGGCTACGGTTTGGTGCTGCGCAAAGGCAAGTTCTTGTCACCGCAGGCACAGCGTTTTGTCGAGCTGTTGCATGAGGTGTACGGCACCACACCAAGCACCTGAGAGTTGGATTCAGTCGCTTGACTTAATCGCTTGACTGAAATATCGTGCGCGCTCTGTCCATCGCAGCCGGAGCGAAGTTGAGTCCTTCCAAAAAAATATGTTGTCCCCTGATGAACATGGCGCAGCGCCTGCTGGGCCATGCGCCCAGTTCTCAGGAAGAAACACGCTGGCGCCTGTTGCAGTCGGCCACCGAAGTGTTCGCTGAACTTGGATTCAAGGCGGCGACAACGCGCGAGATCGCACGCAGGGCAGAGGTCAATCTCGCCTCCATCCATTACCACTTCGGTGACAAGGCTGCGCTCTATCGCGAAGTATTTCGCCTCCCTTTTCTCAACGATTGCAACAGCTTCGCTATCATCGATGTGGCGTCGATCGCGACGCGCGACGCGCTGTATGCGATGTATGTGTGGTTGTTCCCTCCCGAAGCCGAGTCCGATCCGATGCTGCAGCAGTTCATGCGTCTGCATGCGCGTGAAGAAGGCGATCCGAGCGGTGTGCTGGGCGATGCCATGGTGCAAGCCTTCCGCCCCAATCATGAAAACTTGCTTGCTTTGCTGTGCCGCGAATTGCAGGTGAGCGAAGCCGATGACGAAGTGCAGCGACTGGCTTTTAGTCTGGTCGGTTTGGCGACTGTGTATCTGCATGGCGCACGCAACGCGGTCGAGGCATTCGCGCCGCAATTGCTGCAGGGCGTGCCAGCCCGTGAAACGATGGTGGAACGATTGGTGGATCAGGCGCTGGTACTGATCGCCGGCGAGAAGAAACGACGCACGAAATTGCAAAAGGAAAGTACATGATGAAGACATATCTCCTCGAGAACAAAGTACTGGCGGTCAAATTGGTGCTGGCATCACTGATGTTGGCGGGTGGCGCAATCTGGTTGATGGGAAGCAGTGCTGCGCAAGAGACTGGCGCTGAGCCAGCTGCGACGGGTCGGCCGGCGCTGACGGTGCGCACGAGCGTGCTGAGCGAAGGGAAGTGGTCTGAGACTTTGTCTGCCAACGGTAGCATCCTGCCCTGGCAGGAAGCCATCATCGGGTCGCAGTTACAGGGTGTGCGTATCGCCGAAGTAAAAGTGAGTATCGGCGATCATGTGAAGCGCGGTGAGGTATTGGCGACTTTGGATAATGCGATACAACGCGGTAGCGACGGTGCGCCGCAGGGTAAGATTTTGGCACCGGATGACGGTGTGATCTCGGCCGCCAGCGCCAATGTGGGTTCCATGCCGCAGCTTGGGGTGGAATTGTTCCGTCTCATCCGCAAAGGGAGGCTGGAATGGCGCGCTGAATTGACCGCCGATGAATTGATGAAGCTGCGGCAAGGCATGAAAGCGCGCGTGATGCTGTCGGGCGGTCGTTCCCTGAACGGTAAAGTGCGCGCCATCTCTCCCTCGGTCGATCCGCACACCCGTTATGGCTATGCACTGGTTTCGCTGAATGACAGCAACGGCGTGATTGCCGGTGCATTCGCGCGGGGCACCTTCGATGTCAGTGGTGCACGCAAAGTACGCTGGTTACCTTCCAGTGCCGTATTGCAGCGCGGTAGTCAGAGCTACGTTCTGGCGGTGGATGCGGAATCGCGCGTGCATGAGCGCGTGGTGCAGATCGGCCAGCGCAATGGCGCACGTATCGAGATCACTCAGGGATTACAGGCAGGCGAGCAGGTCGTGGAAAGCGGCGGCGCTTTTCTGACTGATGGTGATCTGGTGCTGGTGGTGAAGGAATAAGCATGAACGTCTCATCCTGGTCCATCCGTAATCCGACTCCTGCGATCCTTGCATTCATCATGTTGACGCTGATGGGCATCATGGGCTTCAAGGCCATGAAGATCCAGCAGTTCCCGGATATCGACCTGCCGACGGTGACGGTGACGGCATCGCTACCGGGTGCTTCGCCGGCGCAGATGGAGACCGAGGTGGCGCGCAAGCTGGAAAATTCGCTCGCCAATACGCAAGGCTTGAAGCACCTGTACACCAAGGTGCAGGACGGCACTGTGACCATCACGGCCGAGTTCCGTCTGGAGAAAGGGACGCAGGAGGCAGTGGATGACGTGCGTGCCGCGATCACTCGAGTACGTGCCGACCTGCCGCGCGAATTGCGCGACCCGACGGTGGCCAAAGTAGAGTTGGCCGGCTTGCCCATCCTGACTTACACCATCTCCTCGCCGAGCATGAGCGAAGAGCAGCTCTCATGGTTCGTCGATAACTCGGTGACCAAATCGCTGCTGTCGGTGCGCGGTGTCGGGGCGGTCGCGCGCGTGGGCGGTGTGACTCGCCAGATCAGTGTCGAACTCGATCCGGCAAAGCTGCTGGCTTTGAATGCAACGGCATCGGAGGTCTCGCAGCAACTGCGCTTGATCCAGCAGGAAGCTTCGGGTGGCCGCTCGGATATCAGTGGCATGGAGCAATCGGTGCGCACCATCGCCACCGTGAAGTCTGCTGAAGAGATGGCGAAGATCGAAGTGGTGCTGGCAGACGGTCGTCATATACGGCTCGATCAAGTGGCCACGGTGAGCGACACCATTGCAGAACGACGCAGTGCTGCCTTGCTCAACGGGCGGGATGTGGTGGGCTTCGAGATCAGCCGCACACGCGGTTATGGCGAGGTGGATGTGGCGCAGGGTGTGAATGTGGTGCTGGATAAGCTGCGCAGCGAGCATCCGGATATCGAGATCACCGAAGCGTTCAACTTCGTCGATCCGGTGCAGGAGAACTATGAAGGTTCGATGAACTTGCTGTATGAAGGCGCGGCGCTGGCGGTGCTGGTGGTGCTGGCTTTCCTGCGCAACACGCGCGCCACCATCGTGGCGGCGACGGCGTTGCCATTGGCGGTGATTCCGACTTTTGCAGCCATGTACTTCATGGGTTTCTCGATCAACATCGTGACTTTGTTGTCGCTATCGCTGGTGGTGGGTGTGCTGGTGGACGATGCCATCGTCGAGATCGAGAACATCATGCGCCATCTGGAGATGGGCAAGACGCCGTATCAGGCGGCGATGGAAGCAGCCGATGAGATCGGGCTGGCGGTGATCGCCACGACATTCACGTTGATCGCCGTGTTCCTGCCCACCGCCTTCATGAGCGGCGTACCCGGCAAGTTCTTCGTGCAGTTCGGCTGGACGGCGGCTATTGCGGTGTTCTTCTCGCTGGTGGTGGCGCGCATGCTGACACCGATGATGTCTGCCTATATTCTGCGTCCGCGCGTCGCTCACGCGTTGCCGGGCTGGCTCGTCGTGTATATGAAATGGGCGACGTTCTGCCTTAAACACCGCGTTCTGACGCTGATTGGTGCAGCGGTGTTTTTCTTCGGGTCGTTCGCGCTGGTGCCATTGCTGCCGACGGGGTTCGTTCCGCCGGACGATCTGTCGCAGTCGCAGGTGACGATCACCCTGCCGCCGGGCAGCACCTTTGAACAGACCTACCGTATGGCCGAACGCACCCGCGAGGTCGTTGCGCAGAATCCGTATGTGAAGCTGATCTACACCGCGATCGGTGGCGGAAGCGCAGGGGGTGATCCTTTCGCACCTCAGGGTGCCGCCGATGTGCGCAAAGCGACTTTGACGCTGAACTTCACCCGCCGCCAGGACCGGGATATCACCAAGCAGGACATCGAAGGCCAGTTGCGTGAGGCTTTGCAGGTATTGCCTGGCGTGCGCGTCAAAGTCGGCCTGGGCGGTTCGAACGATAAATACATCCTGGTGCTGGCGGGCGAGAATGGTCAGGTATTGGGCGAACATGCGCAGAAGGTGATGCGTGATCTGCGTACCATTCCCGGCATCGGCAACGTCACCTCGACCTCCAGTCTGGTGCGCCCAGAACTGGTGGTAAGACCGGACTTTGCACGTGCAGCCGATCTGGGAGTGACCACGGCGGCCATCGCCGATACATTGCGTATCGCCACAGCGGGTGATTACGATCAGGCATTGGCCAAGCTCAATCTAGCTGACCGGCAGATCCCGGTGGTGGTGAAACTGCGTCCAGATGCACGACAAGATCTCGATCTGCTGTCCCGTCTGGTGGTGCCGGGTGCGCGCGGCCCGGTGATGCTGAGCAATGTGGCAGACCTGAGCATCGAGAGCGGGCCATCGGAGATCGACCGCTATGACCGCATGCGCAACATCAATTTCGAGATCGAGCTCAACCAGCAGCCATTGGGCGAGGTGGAGGCCAGAGCCTTGGCACTGCCCAGCTTGAAGGAGCTACCGCGCGGGGTGACCGTGGCGACGGTGGGTGATGCTGAGGCGATGGGTGAACTGTTCCAGAGCTTCAGTCTGGCGATGCTGACCGGCGTGTTGTGCATATATATAGTGCTGGTGTTGCTGTTCAAGGACTTCATGCAACCGACCACCATTTTGGCGGCGCTGGTGCTGTCTGTGCCGGGCGCGTTCCTCGCGCTGTTCATCACGCAAACTGCATTATCCATGCCGTCCATGATCGGCCTCATCATGCTGATGGGTATCGCCACCAAGAACTCCATCCTGCTGGTGGAATATGCCATCGTGTCGCGGCGCGAGCGCGGTATGAACCGTGCCGAAGCGTTGTTGGATGCGTGCAAAAAACGCGCGCGTCCGATCGTGATGACCACGCTGGCGATGGGCGCGGGCATGATGCCGGTGGCGCTGGGTATCGGTGTGGACCCGAGCTTCCGGGCACCGATGGCGATCGTGGTGATCGGTGGCTTGATCACTTCCACCTTCCTGAGCTTGCTGGTGATCCCAGTGGTTTTCACCTATGTGGACGACGCCATTCAATGGATGCAAAGGATGGTGAACAAGTTGCGGCGCCATCCGGCGTCCGCTAGCGAGGCAAAGGCAGGTTGAGGGTGATAGGGGGTGTTGCTATACTCCCGCGCGATATAGCCCATCGGACGGCAATACACTGAACAACGAGGAGAGAGAAATGAATGTGGAACAAGCACGCTTCAACATGATCGAGCAACAGATCCGCCCCTGGGACGTTCTTGATCCCCGTGTTTTGGAGCTGTTGAAGGTAGTGCGCCGTGAGCAGTTCGTACCCGCCGACAGCAAAGGGCTGGCGTTTACCGACACTGAAATTTCGCTGGGTCATGACGCATGCATGTGGTTCCCCAAGGTCGAAGCGCGCGCAGTGCAGGCATTGGCTCTGCAGCCAACTGATAGTGTGCTGGAGATCGGCACTGGCAGCGGCCATCTGACCGCCTTGCTGGCCCGCTTGGCTGCACAGGTGACCAGCGTTGAGATCGAGCCGGAACTGAGTACAGTCGCTTCGCGCAACCTGGCAACGCACAATATCGACAACGTAACGTTGCAGGTTGGCGATGCCGCGCATAGCTGGGGCGAGGCTGAATACGATGCCATCGTGTTGACGGCTTCGGTGCCGATGGTGCCGGAAGCTTATAAGCAGCAACTGAAGGTCGGCGGCCGCTTGTTCGCTATCGTTGGTGATGCGCCGGCGATGCATGCACAACTGATCACCCGTACCGGAGCTGATACTTTCGAAACTAAAGTCTTGTTCGAAACCGTGGTTGCACCGCTACGCAACGCAGCACAGCCGCAACGTTTCGTTTTCTGAAGTTCGGCTGATCACATATGTTTGCCTTGATCGGGGCAAACATATAATATTAGCCAATTCTAATATTCTAATGGAGTGCCACATGAAACCGTCCAGAACCATTTTGAGCGCGATGCTGGCAGTAGCATTTGCCGCGCCGGCTTCGGCGGCAGATCTGATCGATATCTACCGCGCCGCGCAGACTCAGGACGCGGTGTTCGCCGCCGCGCGTGCGGCGCAACAGGCAGGTCAGGAAAAGCTGAGCCAGGGACGCGCCCTGCTGATGCCGAGCGTCAACTTGAATGCCAACACGGCGTACAACGACGTCAATGCTCCATATGGTGCGAACAAATACAATAGCCACGGCTATGGTGTGACGGTCACCCAGCCGCTGTTTCGCGAGCAGAACTGGGCGATGTATAACCAGTCCGAGCTGCAGGTCGCCATCTCCGAAGCGCAGTTCAAAGCCGCGCAGCAGGATGTCATCTTGCGCAGTGCGCAAGCCTATTTCGATGTGCTGATCGCGCAGGATACGGTGCAGCTGATCGTGGCGCAGAAGTCCGCTATCTCGCAACAGTTGGAACAAGCCAAGCGTAATTTCGAAGTGGGCACAGCCACCATCACTGATACCTACGAAGCGCAGGCGCGTTATGACCTGATCCTTGCGCAGGAATTGGCAGCAGCCAGCGACTTGGAAGTGAAGCGTCGCGATCTGCAGCAACTCATCAATGCAGATGTGCCAGCGCTGAACGTGCTGGGTGCGGGATTCAATCCGGTCGCCCCGGAACCCGCCGATGTGCAGAAGTGGGTTGAAGATGCAAAGCTGAACAACGTGCAGGTGAAGATCGCCGAGGCGGCTTACGAATTGGCAGATGAAGAAGTCGCGCGTAATCGTGGCGGCCACCTGCCGACATTGGATCTGGTGGGCAGCTACTCCAAGAACACCGGCTGTGCATTCACCAGTTGCGGTGACACGCGCAGCACCTCGGTCGGGCTGCAGCTGAACCTGCCGCTGTTCCAGGGCGGGGCGACACAGTCCAAGTGGCGCGAGGCAGATGCCAATCGCGAGAAAGCCAAGCAAGATCTGGAAAATGCCCGTCGCAATGTGGCGGTGCAGACGCGCCAAGCATATCTCGGTGTGGCAACAGGCATCGCCCAGGTGCAGGCATTGCAACAGGCGCTGAAATCTAGCGAGAGCTTATTGTCCGCCAGCAAGTTGGGCCAGGAAGTCGGCGTGCGTACCAGCCTCGATGTGCTCAATGCGCAACAGCAGATGTATGCCACACGCCGCGATCTGTATCAGGCGCAATATAACTATCTGGTGAGTCATCTGCGGTTGAAGGCTGCGACAGGTAATCTGCAGGAAGTGGATCTGGAACGGGTGAACCAAGCGTTGCACTGATTTGAGCTCATTCAGCCCATAACACGCACAGTTTTGACTGTAAATATGCTGTTTGGTCTATAGTCAAACTGGGCTATAGACATTAGAATCGCGCCCCTATGAAGAAAATATTGATCACAGGGGGGGCTGGATTCATCGGCTCGGCGTTGATACGGCATATCATTGGCAACACCAAGGATGCCGTCATCAATCTGGATAAACTGACCTACGCAGGCAATCTGCAATCGCTGGCCTCGATAGCAAAAGACTCTAGATATAGCTTCGAACACGTGGATATCTGTGATGCGGCCGAAGTGGCGCGCGTGTTCAAACAGCACCAGCCCGATGCAGTGATGCACTTGGCAGCGGAATCGCATGTCGACCGTTCCATTACCGGGCCGGCCGAATTCATCCAGACCAATATCGTAGGAACCTATACGCTGCTTGAAGCGGCCCGAATGCACTGGAGCAAACTGGACGGTGAAAAGAAAGCGAACTTCAGGTTCCACCACATCTCCACGGATGAAGTCTACGGCAGCCTCGGTGCTGATGGATTCTTCACCGAGGAAACGACCTACGAACCCAATTCCCCCTATTCAGCGAGCAAGGCCTCATCCGACCACTTGGTGCGCGCATGGCACCACACTTATGGCCTGCCGGTAGTGACCACAAACTGTTCGAACAACTACGGCCCTTATCATTTTCCCGAAAAGCTCATCCCGCTGGTGATCCTGAATGCGGTGAACGGCAAGCCGCTACCGATCTACGGCAAGGGCGACAACATCCGCGACTGGCTATACGTCGAGGATCATGCGCGCGCGCTGCATCTGGTGTTGAACAAGGGCAAGCTTGGCGAGACATACAACATCGGCGGATGGAACGAAAAGACCAATCTTGAAGTGGTGCGCGGCGTCTGCGCGATTCTTGATGAGTTGCGCCCGCAAGGTGCGCCATATGAAAAACTCATCACTTTTGTCAAGGATCGACCGGGACACGATCAGCGGTATGCGATCGACGCCAGCAAGATAGAACGTGAGCTCGGATGGAAGCCGCTGGAGACATTTGAAACTGGCTTGAGAAAAACCGTCGAGTGGTATTTGAACAATCAGGAATGGGTAATGAACGTCAGTAGCGGGGAATACCGCGAATGGGTTCAGAAGCAGTACGCGGCGTAAGAGTGTATTGATGGAGCAAGTAGACGGATGAGTACCGCACGAACTTCCACTGCAATCACCCTCTCCGTCTGGAAGGCTTTGCTGCTGCGTGAGGCGGTCAGCCGATTATCGACGGGTAGGGCTGCATGGGTGTGGTTGCTGGTAGAGCCGCTGATTCATGTGGGTTTCATGCTCTTCTTGTTTTCCACAATTCGGATGCGAACGGTGGGGGGCATCGAAACTGCGGTATGGCTGATGGTCGGAATGATGGCGTTTCTGATGTTCAGGCGTACAGGAACGCAATGCCAGAATGCGGTTGGCCTAAATAAAGGGCTTTTCACATACCGGCAGGTCAAGCCTGTGGACACGGTGTTGGTCAGAGGTACTCTCGAAGGGTTCCTGACATTGATAATCAGCATCATATTGTTCGCAGGCGCTGCCATGTTCGGTGTCAACATGATCCCAGCTGATCCCTTGGCGGTGCTCGAGGCATTCTTTGGGCTATGGCTGCTGGGCGCGGGCTTTGGCTTGATAGCATCGGTGGGGGCGGAACTGATACCTGAAATGGGCAAGGTAGTGGGATTCATCATGATGCCGATGTACTTAGCCTCCGGCGTGATCTTCCCGATCACAAACTTACCCCCGCTCTATCGTGAATGGCTGATGCTAAATCCGGTAGCGCACGGAGTGGAGGCGGCCCGTTTGGGATTTGCCCCCTATTACCATGCTGTACCCGAACTAAGCATCGGATATATGTATGGTTTTGCCATAATCATGGTATTCATCGGACTCGCTTTACATGTCAAGTATGCGCTAAGGCTGAAGGCGAAATGATAATAGTCGACGACGTCTACAAGCGGTACCAGACCAAACACGGGGTCGGAGGGTGGGTGTTGCAGGGTGTAACGTTCACGATTCCGCCCAAGATCAATGTAGGGCTTGTGGGCGGCAACGGGGCGGGGAAGTCGACACTGCTAAGGCTGATAGGTGGCGTGGACAATCCCACACGCGGCAGCATAGAACGGAACTGCAGGGTGTCATGGCCGATGGGATTCGGCGGCGGACTGCAAAAATCACTTACCGGTCGGCAGAATGCCAAATTCGTATGCCGTGTCCACGGACATGAGGCCGACATGTACGAACGGCTGGAATTCATAGAGGATTTTGCCGAATTGGGGGGTGCGTTTGATGAGCCGATCAACACCTACTCGTCCGGCATGAGGTCAAGGCTGCAATTCGGATTGTCTTTGGCTTTTGATTTCGACGTATATATTTCCGACGAGGTCACGGCAACAGGGGATGCCGCCTTCAGGAAGAAAGCCGCGGCCGCCTTCAAACAGCTGTCTGACCATGCCAGCCTGATCATGGTCTCGCATGGAGAGGGGACACTGAAGCAATTCTGCCAAGCAGGAATATGGCTTAATGATGGCAAGGCGGTTTGGTTTGACGATATAGAAGATGCATTGACTGCCTATAGGGAAAGTCAGCCAGAAGATGTCTCGCTCAACCTGGGGCAGCTTCCGCTTCAAGAAGAGCGGGACATCAACAAGCTGGAGGCCAGGCGAGAGAAGAAGAAGCAGGAAGCGATGGCGCTGTTGAATAAGGGCCGATCAGGCTATCCGGTTACGATTGAAGATGACGCTTGGCGAAGCATGCTGCGCATAGCAAAGCGCGAAGGGATAGTATTGGCAGGGGCTGGTCAGCTTAAGAAGCTGGGTTATCGTATAAAGCCCAACCAGATGCCGATCCTCAGAAAAAAACTGACAGCAACAAGCAGCAAGATCGTCGACTTGTACGATCTGCATACCCAATGTGAGAGGCTGCAAGAGCAAGATGAAAACAAATAACATGCAGCAGAAAGCCGCAGAGTTGGCGTTGATGGGCCGCATATGGTTGCAAGAGCAGTTATTTCCCACACTGCAACGCAGAAGAGTGATCGGGATGGCATTGGCCGCCTCGATTCTCGCGATAATCTACTGGGGAATCATTGCATCGGACCGCTTTGTGTCAGAAGCACACGTCATCGTGCAGAAAACAGATCTGTCGGGTGGGCAGACTGCTGATTTTGCAAGTCTGCTGGGTGGTGCGAGTATCAACCGGGCTGATCAACTGCTGCTACGGGATCATTTGCTCTCGGTCGATATGCTTAAAACGCTGGATGCACAGCTTGACCTTCGGTCGCACTTCAGCGACTGGAAGCGTGATCCGCTGTCGCGCATGTGGTTCAAAGATGCCCCGATAGAGCAATTCCACAACTATTACCTGACCCGAGCCAGTGTGGAGTTTGATGATTACGCAGGCCTATTGGTGATCAGGGCGCAAGCCTATGATGAACAAATGGCGCATGCGATCACAACTGCAATGGTGGCAGAGGGTGAGCGCCACATGAACGAGATGGCTCACAGCCTAGCACAGGACCAGGTCGCATTTCTTGAGAAGCAAGTTGACGAGATGGGCAAGCGCGCAAATCTGGCGCGCCAAGCGCTGCTGAATTTTCAGAACAGCAAGGGGATGGCCTCACCGCAGAATGCTGCCGAGAATCTGGTAGGCATCATCAACCGGCTGGAAGGGCAGTTGGCAGACATGCGTACACGCAGAGCGGCTATGCTTGCGTACTTGATGCCCAATAGTCCGAGCGTGATCGAAGCAGAACAGCAGATTGCGGCTGTCGAAAAGCAGATCGAACAAGAACAGGCGCGGCTCATCGCTCCGGGCGGCAAGATGCTGAACAGCACGGTAGAAGAATATCAACGCCTGCAGATGGATGCGGAGTTCGCGCAGGATATCTACAAAACTGCTTTGGTCGCGCTGGAGCAGGGGAGAATAGAAGCATCGCGTACATTGAAGAAAGCGACGCTGTTGCAGAAGCCATCAATGCCGCAGTATCCGCTTGAACCGCGCAGGCTGTACAACATCACAGTGTTCATATTATTCACGCTGCTGCTGGCAGGGATCACGCATCTGCTGGCAGCCATCATCCGAGATCACAAGGACTGAACCATGCGAATTCTGGTCGCGCTACTAACGATATTGATTGCTGCACCGGCGGCAGCCTTGGATTATGCGGATCCGCTGGGCGTCCAAGGCGCGCTTGGATTGACGCCATCAACCACCATCTCCACGCCTGTTGCGGCCGCGCCTGCTGTTCCGCCTCCGGCTGTGATGCCGCCACCCAGTGGATATGCCTCGAACACCAATAGCGATGTATTCGGAGCTCAGCTGTTTACAGGCAGTTTCGCACAGTATGGTGCGACACAATTCAATCCCGATTATCTGATTGCCGCAGGAGACAAGATACAAGTCCGATTGTGGGGCGGTTTCAACTTTGACAGCGTGCTTACAGTCGATCCGCAAGGAAACCTGTTCCTGCCACAAGTTGGTCCCGTTCAAGTGATGGGGGTGCGGAACGCCGAACTGCAGCGTGCGGTGGAACTGGCTGCGAGCAAAGTGTTTCGGTCAAATGTGAACAGCTATGCGAATCTCGCAGCAGCCCAGCCGGTAAGGGTGTTCGTGGGAGGAAACGTCAGGCGTCCGGGGTTGTATAACGGTACCAGCATGGATAGTGTACTGCACTATCTGGATCAGGCGGGGGGCATCGACCTCGAGCGTGGAAGCTTTCTCGACATCCAGGTCAAACGGGGAGAGCAAACACGCGGAACGCTAAATCTGTATGACTTTCTGTTGGCTGGCCGTATTCCGCTCCTGCAACTAAGTGACGGAGATGTCATCTTCGTAACCCAGCGCCGCAATACAGTCAGGGTCAGCGGGCAAGCAGAAAATGCCAAACTTTTCGAGTTCAAGGCATCGGCACTGGCTCTCAAAGAGCTCATGGGGCTGGCAAAACCACTGGCACAGACGACACATGTGCGGATCGTACGCAATAGCGGAACGACGCGTAACGTCGAATATTACCCGCTGGAAAAAGCAGGTGACGTGTATGTCTCGAATGGAGATGAGGCTGAATTCACCTCTGACAAAAAGACAGGCACGATCACCGTGCGCGTCGAAGGTGAGCACAAAAGTCCGCAGGAATATGTGCTGCCATACGGTGCGCGCTTGGGCGAGTTGATGAAACGAATTCAGCTGACTGAACAGTCGGATGAATCGAGCATCCAATTGCTCCGCGTCAGCGTGCGTGATCGTCAAAGTTCGCTGCTGGAGACATCGTTGCGCAGTCTGGAATCTACAGTGCTGACAGCACGCAGCGGCACGAGCGATGAAGCAAGATTGCGCAAAGACGAAGCCGACATGATCCTGCAATGGATCGACAGAGCGAAAAAGATCGTGCCCAGCGGACAAGTCCAGATTGCGCAAGCCGAGAACCGCGACACGCTGCTGCTGGAAAATGGCGACATCATCAAAATACCCGTCAAGGATGGCCTAGTGTTGGTCAGCGGAGAAGTACTCTTCCCGAATGCCATCGCTTTCGATTCGGAGCTTGACTTGGATGACTACGTGGAGCGCGCAGGTGGGTATACCCAGAATGCTGATAACTCGCGCATCATCCTCGCGCACCGTGACGGTAGCTTCCAGCAGGACAGTGGCACAGTGCGAGCGGGCGACGATATTCTGGTACTGCCCAAAGTGGATGTGAAGTCACGTCAGATTTGGAAAGATATGACACAGATCATCTACCAGATCGCCATCTCGGCCAAGGTCGTGTTCGGGCTGTGAGCATTCAAAGATGCAGCGGGTTGAAAGAGCAATACACCCTAAGGGCGGCAAGCCGAACCCGGGTGTTCGGTGAGGGAGCGGCTGGGCAAACGTTTGGCAAAAGCATAATGCAGCGACATAAAACCAAGAAGGGCTGATGGAGCCGTAATGAAGACAACAAGCACGGAACTAGCAGGCGTACTGATATTAGAACCCAAGGTATTTGGCGATCAGCGCGGATACTTCATGGAGACCTGGAATCAGGCTGCATACGAAGCGGCAGGGATAAAGGAGGCCTTTGTGCAAGACAACCTGTCTTTCTCAAAGCGGGGGATTCTGCGTGGTCTGCATTTCCAGAAACCGAATACGCAGGGCAAACTGGTCTATGTATTGCAGGGAGAAGTATTCGACGTGATCGTCGATATCCGCGTCGGCTCTCCCTCGTTTGGCAAAGCAATCAACGTGACGCTGTCGGCGGACAACAAGCGTCAGGTATATATCCCGCCCGGATTCGCGCACGGTTTTTGTGTCACCTCAGACTATGCGATGTTCGCCTACAAATGCACTGACAGATACAACCCGCAAGCAGAGGCAAGCGTGTTGTGGAACGATCCGGATCTGGACATCCTCTGGCCAGTCAGCGAGCCGGAGCTTTCCGCCAAAGACAAGGACGGGATGCCGCTCAAAGACTTCGCGCCTGAGCGCTTGCCACAGTACGAAGGCTGAATATGAAGATATTACTGTTCGGCAAAGGCGGCCAGGTCGGCTGGGAACTGCAGCGAAGTCTTGCACCGCTAGGTGAGGTTGTCGCGCTCGATTTCGACAGCAAGGAACATTGCGGTGACTTGACCGACCTTGAAGGGATAGCACAAACGATCCGGGATATTGCGCCCGATGTGATCGTCAACGCAGCCGCCCATACCGCAGTGGACAAGGCGGAAAGCGAACCGGAATTGGCGCGCACCATCAACGCACTCGCGCCCGGAGTGATCGCGCAGGAAGCGCAACGCAGCAACGCATGGCTTATCCACTACTCGACTGACTACGTGTTCGACGGCAGCGGCGAAGAGCCTTGGCTGGAAACCGACCCGATCGGACCGCTGAGCGTCTATGGCTCGACCAAGCTGGAAGGCGAGCAGTTCATCGGGCAGAGCGGATGCAAATACATCATCTTTCGCACCAGTTGGGTGTATGCCGCACGCGGCGGCAACTTCGCCAAGACCATGCTGCGGCTGGCACAAGAGCGCGACAAACTCAATGTCATCGACGACCAGATCGGCGCGCCGACCGGGGCAGATCTGCTGGCCGATGTTACGGCACATGCAATCCGAACCGCACAGCAAACACCGGAAGTGGCTGGCCTGTATCATCTCGTCGCCGGCGGCGAGACATCATGGCACGGCTATGCAAGTTTTGTTCTCGACTATGCCCGCAAGGCTGGCATAGAGCTCAAGGTGCCGCCTGAAGCCACGCAGGCGGTATTGACCAGCGCATTTCCGACGGCAGCCCGGCGCCCGCACAACTCGCGTATGAGCACAAAGAAACTGCAACAAGTCTTCGACCTGACTTTGCCGGACTGGCGATTCGGTGTCGCACGCATGCTTGCAGAGATATTGGACAAATGAAAATGAAGAATCGTAAAGGCATCATCCTCGCCGGCGGCTCCGGTACACGCCTGCATCCGGTCACACTGGCAGTCTCCAAGCAATTGTTGCCGGTCTATGACAAACCGATGATCTATTACCCATTGAGCACACTGATGCTGGCCGGGATACGTGACATCCTCATCATCTCCACACCGCAAGATACGCCGCGCTTCCAGCAATTGCTGGGTGACGGAGCATCCTGGGGATTGAACCTGCAATATGCCGTGCAAGCCTCGCCGGATGGGCTGGCGCAAGCCTTCATCATCGGGCGCGAATTCATCGGAAACGACCCTTCCGCACTGGTGCTGGGGGATAACATCTTCTATGGACACTCATTTGAGGACCAGCTCAGCAACGCTGTGCAACAGAAAGAAGGCGCCACCGTGTTTGCCTATCATGTACGCGATCCCGAGCGATACGGGGTAGTTGAATTCGACCCGAGCGGACGCGCGATCTCTCTGGAAGAGAAGCCGCTGGAACCCAAATCGAACTACGCGGTCACCGGTCTATATTTCTATGACAACGACATCATCGATATCGCCGCCAACCTGAAGCCCTCAGCTCGCGGCGAACTGGAGATCACCGATGTGAACCGTATCTATCTAGAGCGCAAGAAACTATCGGTCGAGATCATGGGCCGGGGCTATGCCTGGCTGGATACCGGTACGCACGAATCACTGCTCGAAGCCAGCCAATTCATCCAGACGATCGAGCACCGCCAAGGGCTGAAGATCGCTTGCCCGGAAGAGATCGCTTACCGACAGGGATTCATCGACGCAGCACAGCTTGAGCACCTTGCCGCGCCGCTGCTGAAGAGCGGTTACGGCAGCTACCTGAAGAACATCTTGCTGGACGAAATGCGCTGACGCGCGTGTGGGACGGGATGAATAAGTTGAGCATAAAAGGAAAATCTGTCTACGTTGTACTCGGGATGCACAGAAGCGGCACGAGTGCGATAACGCGCGCGCTGGTAGTGATGGGTGTAGAGCTGGGAAATAGTCTCATGCCACCTATAGCTGGCAACAATGAAAAAGGGTTCTTTGAGGACACCGAGATCAGTGCGCTGAACTCAGAGTTGCTGTCCTCCATAGGACAAGACTGGCATACGCTCGCTTTAGTGCCGACAGAAGAATTCCTACAGTCAAAATATGCCGAATGTCATCAGCGAGCCAAGGAACTGTTGCGCTCGCGTCTGGCACAAGCAGAAAGCTTTGGCATGAAAGACCCTAGGATGTGCCGGCTGCTGCCCTTCTGGCAAAAGGTGTTTGCTGAACTAGGGCTTAAAGACGCATATGTGATTGCAACAAGGAACCCGCTCAGTGTGGCGCAATCCCTCAAAGCCAGAGACAATCTCCCGCCAGAAAAAAGTCACTATCTATGGCTGGAGCATATCCTGCCCAGCGTACTCCTTACGCAAGGCAAGCCCCGGGTGCTGGTCGACTATGACCGGCTCATGGCAGAGCCTGAACGCCAGATAGCAAGAATGGCCACAGGCTTGGGGATGGAGAGCAGCTTGGATGCGGCCCGTCTTACCGAGTTCACAAAGGGCTTTCTGGATAAAGGCCTACAACATACCTCGTACACCTTGCAAGATGTAGCCGAAGCAGCTGAAGTGCCAGATCCGGTCAAATCTGCAGTATTGTTGCTGGACGAAATTGCGTCCGACCGGATCAGCCTGGAAGCAGAAGCATCGACAGAGTCGTTTGCTAGGCTGGCAAAACAGATGGAAGGCATGGCGAATACTTTGAGCCATCAAGAATGCTTGGATGCTCCCCGGCAAATTGCAGAACTGAGTCGGGCTGTGCACGACAAGGGCGTGCATATCGTCAACATCGAACGCGCACTGGGCGAGCGGTCAGGCGAAGTAGCCGCCCTCAGTCAGGCGGTACACGATAAGGACGTGCACATCGTCAACATCGAACGCGCATTGGGCGAGCGGACGGGTGAGGTCGCCACCCTCAGTCAGGCGGTGCACGACAAGGACGTGCACATCGTCAACATCGAACGCGCACTGGGCGAGCG